>NZ_BNAO01000001.1:0-405902 GCF_014653435.1 Alishewanella longhuensis
TCTTTTTAAAACTCTTCGTCACGTTCGACTCTACTTTTTACTTCACTTCTTGCTTCACTCTGCTTTTCGAGGCTTTCATTAGCGCCCTGAAGCGAGGCGGCCATTTTAGTGATTTTAAACTTGCTGTCAAGCGTCTTTTTAAAAGATTTTTGCTCTCACCCGGTTACCGGCTTCACTCTCGTTTAGCGCAGCGCCCCGTGGCATGGCGCGCATTATAGGGCGTTTTAGAATTGGTGCAAGCCTCTTTTTAATAAAAACCTATTATTTTATATCGTTAGCAGAAAATTTCAGCGAAGTGCAGCTTTTTCCCACGTTTGCTGCATAATATGTCGACACAGGAGGATTATATGACGTTACGTACTTATAAAGGGATAGCGCCAAAGCTGGGCGCCGGAGTCTATATTGATGCTTCCAGCGTGTTAGTGGGTGATATCGAATTAGCCGCAGATGTTAGCATCTGGCCTTTAGTAGCCGCTCGCGGCGATGTTAACTATATACGCATAGGCGCACGAACTAATATACAAGATGGTTCTGTGCTGCACTTATCTCGCCCGAGTAAAGGTAAACCAGCTGGTTCGCCACTTATTATCGGAGAGGACGTTACTGTGGGGCATAAAGTCATGCTACATGGTTGCACGCTAGGGAATAGGATCTTGATTGGTATGGGTGCTATTGTCATGGATGATGTAATAGTAGAAGACGACGTTATCATCGGTGCCGGTAGTTTGGTGCCGCCAGGTAAAAGATTAGCGAGCGGCTACTTATATGTGGGCAGCCCCGCTAAGCAAGCCAGAGCATTAACAGAAGCTGAGTTTGCCTTTCTTAAAGAGTCGGCTGTGAATTATGTCCAACTCAAAGATGAGTATCTGGCAGAAGTTTAAAGCCAGATCTCACCTTTTCCATTATAGCTATCTGTCGCGATAGCTAACTCTGCTTTATCTTCCCAGGTAAAAGCCTCAGCTTTTACCTGCAATAAGAACTGCTCTGCTTTATCCTGAACCGGGAGAGGAATAAAACAATCGACCTTTAACCCCGCTACCAGACAGCTAAAACCGACGGCGTTTCTATCTACAGCGTAGTAAAAGTCGTTATTAAAAATTAATTGTTGGTTCATTGACTAAGCTGCGCCTTTAATTGTGTAAGTACGGGGGTAATGTCTGGCTGTTTACCACGCCAAATAAAAAAGGCTGCTGCAGCTTGTGCAACTAACATACCCAAACCATCTGCCTGCACAGGTACACCCTGCTCTTTACACCAGCTTAAAAATGCCGTTGGTTTAGCACCATATAGCATGTCATACGCCAATTGGCAGTGTCTTAGATGTTTACTGCCAAATTCAGGACGCTCGTTAGTTAAACCTGACGAGGTGGCATTGATCACCAGATGATACGGCTGCTCAGGAATAGCATCCAGGCTAGCGGCTATTACCGATGCAGGAAAACTGGCAGCGATAGCTTGCGCCTTTTCCACTGTGCGGTTTGCGATAACGATTTTCGCAACCCCTGCCTGTAATAGTGGCCCCACGACACCGCGACTTGCGCCACCCGCACCGAGCAATAATATAGCGGCATTAGTAAGTTTTGCTCCAAGGCGCTCAAGATCCTGCACCAAGCCAATACCATCAGTGTTATCACCTACTAACTTACCTTCACTATTTATATAAAGAGTATTAACCGCGCCGGCTTGTTGCGCTCGCTCAGATAAAATCTCGGCCAGTGCAAAAGCTTGCTCTTTAAACGGCACGGTAACATTAGCGCCTTTGCCACCCTCGCTAACAAAGGTACGCCAGCTGTCGGCAAAACCCGCTACCGGTGCTAGAATAGCCTCATAGCTCAATGACTCAGCGGTTTGCAATGCAAACTGCTGATGAATATAAGGGGACTTTGAGTGCCCTATCGGATTACCAAACACAGCGTAACGGTCCACAATAATGCCTTTTAAGAAGTTAGTGCAGATGATTTTTAATAAAAGTACCACAAATAGCAAGGCACATCCGACACCAGAACAGACGCCCTATCAATTGATGGGCGGCGAAACGGCGGTAAGAGCCCTTGCCAATCGGTTTTACGATATTATGGAAACCGCGCCAGAAGCGAAAGCGCTGTATGCTATTCACCCTCTGCCTTTAGATGCTATTCGACAAAAATTCTTCGAGTTTTTATCCGGTTGGCTAGGTGGCCCTGCGTTATTTGAAGAAAAATATGGTCATCCCAGATTACGGGCTCGACACATGCCTTTTACCGTGAATGAACAACTACGCGATGAGTGGATGTTTTGTATGAATAAGGCGCTGGATGAAGTCGTAACAGATAAGCTGCTACGGGAAGGCATTCGCCAGTCGATTGGGCAACTGGCGAGCCATATGATTAACTGTTAATCGGCTTGCTGTAACAGCCAGTCTTGCGGTTTTAGATAACGCTCGTATAGGAGCGCTTCAGCACTGCCCGGCTCGGGTTGATAACCATACTGCCAGCGCACCAATGGCGGCATCGACATGAGAATGGACTCAGTACGACCGCCACTTTGTAAGCCAAACAGGGTGCCACGGTCATACACCAAGTTAAACTCGACATAACGCCCACGGCGATATAACTGAAATTGTCGCTCGCGCTCGCCGTAGGGCATGTCTTTGCGTTTAGCTACTATAGGTAAATAAGCCTGGCAAAAGGCCTCACCCACCGCTCGCATTAACGCAAAGCTTTGCTCAAAACCTGGCGCATTTAAATCATCAAAAAATAAACCACCTACACCACGGGTTTCATTGCGGTGTTTTAAATAGAAATAGTCGTCACACCATTTTTTATAGTGTGGATAGTACTCCGCACCAAAAGGCTCAACCGCATCCTTTGCGGTTTGATGCCAATGAATGACATCTTCTTCAAACGGGTAGAATGGCGTTAAGTCAAAACCACCACCAAACCACCATACGGGAGCTTCACCTTCTTTTTCAGCAATAAAAAAACGGACATTGGCATGGGTGGTCGGCAAATACGGGTTATGCGGATGAATCACCAGCGATACACCGCACGCATTAAAGTTACGCCCAGCTAATTCGGGGCGATGAGCGGTAGCAGACGCGGGCATTTGCGCACCATAGACATGAGAGTAATTTACCCCCGCCTGTTCAAATACGCTGCCTGCAGTCAAAACTCTACTACGGCCACCACCGCCTTCCGCCCGTTGCCAGGCATCTTCTACAAAGTGTGCGCCACCATCAGCTTGCTCTAACTGCTGGCAAATACTGTCCTGCAATGCCATAAGAAAGGCTTGCACCTGCTGCAATTGTTCTGAATGCTTTGCCATCTTAACTCCTGAGTATTTCGCCGCTCACACCATCACGAATTTGACTGGGCTGAGAGGCGCCGCCTAAAGCGCCTTCAACTATCACAGCTACCTTAAGGCCGATGCTGGTTAACAGTTGCTGATAATCGGTAATGGCAGGCTCACCGGCCAAATTAGCACTGGTGGAGACCATAGGTTTGCCATAAACCTGGCAAAGTTGCTGCACTAAAGGATGCGCGCTTACCCGCACCGCTATCGTCTCGAATTTACCGGTGATCCAAGCCGGTGCGCCAGCACTGGCAGGCAAAACCCAACTGATATGCCCTGGCCAACTGGAAAAAATCTGGTAACGGCGCTCTAACGGGATCGCCTTATCATTTATATAGGGCAATAATTGTGAATACGTAGCCGCCACCAAGATTAAGCCCTTTTCTAGAGGGCGCCGCTTAATAGCAAGCAACTTTAATACTGCTTGCTCATTGTCGGGGTCACAACCTAAGCCATATACGGCTTCTGTGGGATAAGCAATAACCTCACCAGCATTGAGCTGCTCAATTGCGTTTGCTATGGATGTCATTTTTTCCTATCCGTCGTCTTTGTGTTAATGACTAAACGTTTATTCATAACCCGATGAGCGTTATAATAACCCTTTAAACCCTCGACTTCATCAAGTTCACAAAGGAAACCACTATGCAGGTTGGTATTATCATGGGTTCAACGTCAGATTGGCCTACCATGAAACATGCAGCAGATATGCTGGACCGTTTTGGCATTGCCTATGAAACAAAAGTGGTTTCTGCTCACCGCACCCCACAACTTTTAGCTGATTATGCCTCAGCGGCCGCCTCTCGTGGTTTAAAAGTTATTATTGCCGGTGCCGGAGGTGCAGCTCACCTGCCAGGTATGGCCGCCGCTTTTACTAGCCTACCTGTATTGGGCGTTCCGGTACAATCTAAGGCGTTAAAAGGATTGGACTCGCTCCTCTCTATCGTCCAAATGCCTAAAGGTGTTGCAGTAGGCACCTTAGCTATTGGTGACGCCGGAGCAGCTAATGCCGGCTTATTAGCAGCACAAATTTTGGCGACCAGTAATGCAGACTTATTGACGAAAATTGATGCGTTTCGTGCTACTCAAACTGAAACAGTCTTAAGTCAGCCCGATCCATCACAGGTAACGCTATGAATGTATTAGTTCTCGGTGCCGGACAACTGGCCAGAATGATGGCGCTGGCTGGTGCACCACTTAATATCAATATCAGTGCCTATGATGTCAATACTGACACTATTGTGCATCCATTAACCCAAGCACAACTCGGCAGTGGTTTGGCACAGGCACTGGCAGCGGCCGATGTGGTAACCGCTGAGTTTGAACATATTCCTTTGCCTGTATTAGAACAATGTCAGCAAAGCGGTAAGTTTTTACCGGGTGCCGAGGCCATAAAAGCTGGTGGTGATCGACGCTTAGAAAAGGCATTGTTACAAAGCGCCGGTGTAGCCAGCGCTGCTTATCGCATTATTAACTCAGAAACCGATTTTAACACTGCCATTGCAGAGCTCGGCTTACCCTTAGTGTTTAAAAGCGCTCTGGCTGGCTACGATGGCAAAGGCCAGTGGCGTTTAAAATCGGCAGACGATGCCAAAGCGGTTTGGCAACAAATGGCCGCTTTCTTAGCTACCGATAGTAAGCAGGCAATTGTCGCTGAACAATTTATTCGCTTTGAGCGCGAAGTTTCTTTAGTGGGCGCACGCAGCAGTAATGGTGAAGTCAAAGTTTACCCGCTGACTGAAAACCATCATGTCAATGGCGTACTTAGCGTCTCTTTGGCTCGGCCAGTTACTCAGGCATTACAATTACAAGCGGAAAAAATGTTTACTGCGGTAGCAAATAGCCTGAACTATGTTGGCGTGCTGGCAATTGAATATTTTGAGGTTCAAGGCACTCTGCTGGTTAATGAGATCGCGCCAAGAGTGCATAACTCGGGCCATTGGACGCAACAAGGAGCCGACTGCTGTCAGTTTGCTAATCATTTACGGGCAGTCTGTGGTTTACCTTTAGGTAGCACGGCGTTAGTTAGGCCTACCTTGATGGTAAATATTTTAGGCGAAGATGCCATACCCGCATCCATCCTTACGCTGCCAGCTTTAGGGTTGCATTGGTACGGAAAAACCAAAAGAGCCGGTCGCAAAATGGGGCATATCAACTTGTCAGCAAATAGCAGCGCAGAGCTTAAAGCTGTGTTTGCGAAGTTGATTGATCAACTGCCAGCTACTGCCTTTCCTGAATTGGAGCAAATGCTAGAACGCATTTAAGCACAACCTAAGTATAACCAGATGAGGATGCAGCAAAGGCTGTTGCATCTTCAAGCTCAATAAGCGTCAGTCGGCTACTATCGTTGCCGACTGTTTACGCTGACACGCCTTAGCCGCACAGTATAATCCCGACTTTTTCTGCACTAATAACGGAAAAGCACAGTGTTCGCATGTGCCCGCTACCGGCGTATCATTTAATAAGAACTTACAATCTGGATATTTATCACAACCCCAGAAGGTTTTACCGTACTTACTCAAACGCTCAGTAAGTTGACCCGTTTTACATTTAGGGCATTTAACCGTATTAACAGATTCAGGCTCATCATGCACAATAAAATGACACGCCGGATAATTAGTACAGCCAATAAACATACCGTAGCGACCATTCTTTACTGCCAGTGGTGCAGTACACTCTGGACAAGGTTCCTGCTCTAACACTTTAACTATGGTATTTTCGTGCTGGTGTAGCGCTTTAATATACTGGCACTTAGGATAAGCACTGCAACCTAAAAAAGGGCCGTTTTTGCCAGAGCGAATAACCAAAGGCTGCTGGCACAACGGACATGGCTCAGTCTGTGGTGCCAGCGAGAATAAGGGTGAATGGTCTGTCATAACAGCTTTATTACCTTTGCTTAATTATACCCGTCATCATTGCAGGTGGAGCGAATTTACTTCCCAGTCGCCCACCTGAGAACACAATGATTTCGGGTATAATGCGGTTAGTTTGTACTAAAATCTAAGCGCAAATTTTTAAGCGTATGCAATATAGACTCAGGTTTACCAAAGTATACACACTACTAATGCAGTGGACCTTCGGGTTCATCAAACAGCAGATCTTCCATTTGGGCGTAGGCGTTTTCACGACCAGGTACATTAAACAATACCATTAGCACCACCCACTTTAAATCTTCCAGACTGATGCTATTACTATCTAAATCCATCACACGATCGATAACCATCTCACGTGTAGTGGCGTCAAGCACATTGATCTGCTCCAGAAACATCAGGAAGCCCTGACCTTCAGTATCAATTTTCCGGTATTCTTCTAGAGTAAGAATGCGGGTAGCATTGCTGGTTGCTTTGGATAAATAGGGTTTAGTTTGATTTTCCTGTAACGCAGATAAACGGTCTAACCATTTAAGCGCACGGAAGATGTCATTATCATGAAAACCCGCTTTGCTTAACTCTTTAGTTAAGTCAGCATGGTTAACGTAAATATCAGCTTCATTGTGAATATAGTTTTCGAACAGATAAACGAGGATATCAAACATAATCAGGTACTCCTCACTATAATGTAACCACCGGGTACTGCTGCCACCTTACCTGCTAGTTCTAGCTCTAGTAAGGCAATGGATACGTCTGTCACTGTTATGCCAACCCTCTCAGCTAATAAATCTGCTGGTATCGGCTGTTCATCTAAGTTATCTAACAACTGCTTACTGCACAAGTCTAATGTAATATTTTTTTCCGACTGATTTAACAGGCCATTATCCACAAATAGCGCTCGCTCTTCCAAGATATCGGCCACGCTGGTAACAAGTTTAGCCCCTTGTTGGATCAGGTAATGACAACCTGCGGCCTGAGGATTATAAAAGGCCCCCGCTACCGCAAACACCTCTCTATTGTAATCAACTGCCAGCTGCGCACTAATGAGTGAGCCACTTTTTAAAGCCGCTTCAACTACCACTGTCCCAATACTTAGACCTACTACTATACGGTTTCGTTGCGGAAAAAATTCAGCTCGGGCCCGAATATTTGGAAAATATTCAGAAACAAGTGCTCCGGCTTGCACAATATCAGCGGCTAATCTTTTATTGCTGCTGGGGTATACCTGCCGTAAACCATGCCCTAACACCGCTAACGTCTTTCCACCCGCCTGCAGCGCACCCTGATGGCACTCACTATCAATGCCCCGCGCCATACCACTCGTGACCAGGATACCGGTCTGGGTTAACTCTGCGGCTAACTGTCTGGCAACCTTACGCCCTGTAGGTGAAGGCGATCGACTCCCCACCATCGCCATCTGTGGTTGGCATAATAGCTCGGCAGCGCCTTTAACAAATAGTACCAAGGGTGGCTGACGGGTTTCTTTTAATAGCGGTGGGTAAAGTTGATGGTCAAAAGGAATAATATGATGGTCTGGCGCTTCGGCTTGCCACTGTAGTGCTTGGTCAACCCAACTTGAAGCCTCATAACAAAGTAATTGAGCTTGTCGTTGGGTAAAACCAATTTGCTGTAACGTACTGGCAGGTAAAGCGACCAGCTCAGCCAAACTCATATGCTCACTTAGCTGCAGGTACCGCTGGCCACCAAGACCAACACTCGCTATAGCGAGCCAGTTGTGCAACGTATCCATAGCACACTAGCTCCATGTTAACGGCTATAAATTACCGATATAGTCTCCAACCCTTATTGGGCGTGAAGTCTGGGTAACAATAGCAAAACTGACTTTTTCAGAGACTTTAAATACCATTAACTCACCCACTTTTTCCTGCGGCATCGTTATGGCATCGCCGCCAAAATCACGCATTACCTTTTGTAATTTTGTGGCATCTTCTAAATATACCGGACCATTACGACCATCGACTACAGCGGGCGACTGGCGATAGATGGCGAGCACATGACCTGGATTTAATTCTTGTTCTCCGCGATTTAAAACAACAATGTCCATTTTCGCAAATTCTCGCAAATCCGAGGTAGTAGCAATAATACGCCCCTCTACCGGTTGCTCCGGTTTAGTCATTAAAAAATGAGCAGGTAGTAATTGATTGTCATAGGCTGGGATAACCCTATCACCTTGTCTAATTTCCCGGATCACACTAAGCACTTTTAAGGAAGCAGGTACCAGCTGGGTATCTGCGGTTGCAGCCTGCCCACTGCGAAACGCTCTGGCGCTGGCAATCAACTTGGTTTCAAAACCAAGGGTCTCGCCGCTCTCAGGATCCACATAAGGACGCCCTTGCCGATAGATTGCATAACCAGCGCCCTCTTGTAACTGGCTATTTACGTACAAAGTATGGGTTTCGGCTGCACTCTTCGAAGCGGTATCACTGCCCAGAATATAAGGCAGAGCATCAATTTGAGCTTGTGATAAAGCCTGTTCATAAGTTAAGAAGGGTCTAATAATGCCCAGTGGTAAGGTGGTAATCGCATCAGGCGCTTTATGATTAGTGCGACTTTGCGGTGATAAACGAACAATACGTTTATTTATTGCCAAGCGCGGACGCCCTTCGCTATCGTAAGTCAAAGACAATACATCACCTGGGTAAATCAGATGCGGATTCTCAACTTGTGGATTAACTTGCCACAGCTCAGGCCATAGCCAAGGATGTTCCAGATAAAGCCCGGAAATATCCCATAACGTGTCTCCGGGTTTCACTATATAGGTTGCCGGCGCATTCGGGCGTAGTTTTAACACGTCTGCAAAAACCGAGGTAGTAAACAAACATAGTGAGGCCGCCAGTATCAATATCGTTTTTTTCAGCATGCCAGCATCCTTTAAACCTATACTCTTTTGTAATTATTACATACTAAGCTGTTATTGCTGCGTAATAATGGCTAAAATTAAAACATACCACAGCGAACTAATTAAAGCATACTTTTGTAGGTGTTATGACAGTTTTAAAAGTTTTACATTATCCCGATGAGCGCTTGCGCACTATCGCCAAGCCAGTACCCGCAGTAACACCAGAAATAAAGCAACTGGTGAATGATATGCTCGATACGATGTACGATGAAAACGGCATCGGCTTAGCAGCCACGCAAGTTAATGTCCATCTACGCGTCGTGGTTATTGACCTATCAGACGACCGCAATAACCCCTTGGTGTTAATTAACCCAGAGATTATCGCACATGATGGCGAAACCAGCTACGAAGAGGGCTGTTTGTCTGTTCCTCAGAACTACGCGTCGGTATCACGGGCAAAAAATGTCACGGTAAAAGCCCAAGATCAAGATGGCAACTGGTTCGAATTGAACGCCGACGGTCTATTAGCTATCTGTCTACAACATGAGTTAGACCATTTAATTGGTAAACTCTTTATCGATTATTTATCGCCATTAAAACGCGACAGAATTCGCAAAAAATTAGAAAAAGAAGCCAAACTGGCAGAGCGCCACGCGCTATAAACAGGAATTAAAGTGACACAACCTCTTCGAATAATCTTTGCCGGTACACCGGATTTTGCTGCCCGCCATTTGCAGGCGTTACTTGACAGCAACCATCAGGTGGTCGCTGTGTATACCCAGCCCGACAGACCTGCAGGCCGTGGCCATAAACTACAACCCAGCCCGGTAAAACAATTGGCTCTTGCCCAGCAAATCCCGGTATATCAACCAAAATCGTTAAAGAAAGCCCCGGCCCAGCAAGAGCTAGCCGCCCTGAATGCTGATTTAATGATTGTGGTAGCTTATGGCTTAATCTTACCTAAAGCCGTACTCACTGCACCACGCCTGGGCTGTATTAATGTGCATGGCTCGCTATTGCCTCGCTGGCGCGGTGCTGCGCCTATCCAAAGAGCTATTTGGGCGGGCGATGCCGTAACGGGCGTTACCATTATGCAGATGGATGAAGGTCTGGATACCGGCGCTATGTTAAGTAAAACCAGCTGCACTATTGCCCCAGAAGATACCAGTACCTCACTTTACGGCAAACTGGCGGAGCTAGGGCCGAAAGCCTTGTTGGCAGCATTAGAACAGTTACCTGAACTGCAGCGAGAAGCGACAGTGCAAAACGATGCAGAAGCAAATTACGCCGAAAAATTGCACAAAGACGAGGCAAAGCTCGATTTCACAAAGAGTGCGATGGCTTTAGAAAGGGAAATTCGCGCCTTTAATCCCTGGCCAACAAGTTATTTAGATTTAGCACAGGGCACAGTTAAAGTATGGCAAGCAGAAGTAAGCTCTGAGCAGCATTCCGCCGCTGCAGGGCAAATTATTAAGGCCGATAAAACCGGCATCTACATTGCCTGTCAACAGCAAACCCTGGTGATTACACAACTGCAACCGCCCGGTAAAAAACCCATGTCTGCTGCGGATTTTTTAAATGGCCGCGCTGATTGGCTGGTACCAGGGCAGCAATTATGAGTGCACAACTTCGCGCTTTTGCAGCAGAAACCTGTTTTCAGGTCGTTGACCAGGGTAAATCACTCTCTGACGTCTTGCCCAAGGCCCAACAAAAACTCATTTCTGCACCAGATAAAGCCTTATTACAAGAAATCTGTTTTGGCGTGATGCGCACACTACCGCAATTGGAAACGGTTTGTCAGCAACTGATGAGTAAACCGCTGATTAAGCAATTGCGACCTTTGCAGTTTTTAATCTATGTCGGTATTTACCAGCTGCAATTTATGCGCATTCCTGACCACGCAGCCATTAGCGAAACCGTAGAGGCGGCACGTAGTTTAAAAGGCCAGAGCCTGACCAAGCTAATCAATGGCGTACTACGTAACGTCCAGCGCCAGCCAGCGTTGTTTGATTTTTCTGCTGCCAGTGATGCCGTTAAATTTAATCACCCAGGCTGGATTATTGCAGCGGTGCAACAGGCATATCCAGAATATTGGCAAGATATCTTAGCCGCCAACCAACAGAAAGCGCCACTTTGGCTGCGTGTTAACCAACAACAAATTAGCCCTGCTGAATTTGTCTCTGAGTTAACCCAAGCAGAGATAGCTTGTAGCCAGCCTTTCAGTTATTTACCCGTGGCGATAAAACTGGAACAGGCTCGTGATGTAACTGCTCTACCAGGCTATGAAGCTGGCTGGTTTTCAGTACAAGATGCTGCCGCGCAGCACGCCGCGCTATTACTTAATGCCCAACCCGGTGATAACGTGCTAGATGCCTGCTGCGCGCCCGGCGGCAAGACTTGCCATATACTGGAGCAAACCCCTGAGTTAATACTGACTGCACTGGATCGTGATGCTAAGCGCTTGGAACGCGTTTACCACAATCTGGAGCGGTTAAAACTCAACGCCCGGGTGGTTGCTGCCGATATTCTGGATACCGATAATTGGTGGCAAGGTGAGTTGTTCGATCGAATTTTATTAGATGTGCCCTGCTCGGCTACTGGAGTGATTCGTCGCCATCCAGATATTCGCTGGCTGCGTAAAAAATCTGATATTGCGCCGTTAGTAGCGTTGCAACAACAAATATTGCAACAAGCCTGGCAGCTGTTAAAACCTGGTGGCACCCTGCTCTATGCCACTTGTAGTATTTTACCTGCTGAGAACAGCGAGCAGATCAGCCATTTTCTGGCGCAACAAGACGATGCCCAATTGTTGCCCATTGCAATTGCCAGCGGTGCGACAACCTGGCAAATATTACCGGGCGAGCAAGAACAAGATGGATTTTTCTTCGCACTACTGCATAAGAAAACCAGAGACTAAGGCGCAATATGAAAATCATTATTCTGGGTGCTGGACAAGTCGGTGCCACCCTGGCAGAAAACTTAGTGGGCGAGCAGAACGATATCACTATTGTAGACACCAACCTTGATAAATTGCGGGCTTTACAAGATCGGTTTGATTTGCAGGTGATTTATGGCCATGGTTCTCACCCAGACATATTACGCAAAGCCGGTGCCGAAGATGCTGATATGGTGGTGGCGGTAACCAATAGCGATGAAGTGAATATTGTGGCCTGTCAGGTGGCCTACAGTATGTTTAATACGCCACTTAAAATCGCCCGTATTCGCACCAACCAATACCTGAAATATCGGGATGAACTGTTCCACAAAGACGATATGCCGGTGGATCACTTTATTGCCCCGGAAGCGCTGGTGACCAATTATATCCGCCGTTTAATTGATTATCCGGGTGCTTTACAGGTGGTGGAGTTTGCCGAAGGGAAAGTCAGTTTAGTCGCAGTAAGGGCCTACTATGGTGGCTTGCTGGTTGGCCATGCTTTGTCGGCGCTAAAAGAGCATATGCCACATATCGAAACCCGGGTTGCTGCTATTTATCGCCGTGGTACCGCCATCAAGCCCTTAGGTACCACCATTATTGAAGCCGATGATGAAGTGTTCTTTGTGGCAGCCACTAAACATATCCGGGCGGTGATGAGCGAGCTACAAAAGCTGGAGCGCAGCTACCGGCGCATTATGATTGCCGGCGGCGGTAACGTCGGTTTTGGTTTAGCCAGAGCACTTGAAAAAACGCACAGTGTCAAACTGATTGAACGCAGCAAAGAGCGGGCGGAGTTTTTATCCAGCGGCCTGGATAACACCGTAGTTTATGTTGGCGATGCCTCAGATCCTGAGTTACTGGAAGAAGAAAATATTGAGCAAATTGACGTTTTTATTGCCGTAACCAACGATGATGAAGCCAATATCATGTCGGCCATGTTAGCGAAACGGATGGGCGCGCAAAAAACCATGGTGTTGATTAAACGCGGCGCCTACGTCGACTTATTACAGGGCGGAGAAGTTGATATTGCTGTATCGCCGCAGCAAGCCACCATCTCGGCTTTGCTAACGCATATTAGGCGCGGTGATATAGTTAATGTGTACTCACTTCGCCGCGGCGCCGCAGAAGCTATAGAGGCTATCGCCCATGGCGACAGTAGCACCAGCAAGGTAGTAGGTAAAACCATTGGTGAAATTAAGCTGCCGCCGGGTACTACCATAGGTGCTATTGTTCGCGCAGAAGAAGTATTAATAGCGCACGATAACACCAGGATTGAAACGGATGATCATATCATTCTGTTTATGGTCGATAAAAAGCACATCGTTGAAGTGGAAAAGCTGTTCCAAGTCAGCGCAATTTTTATCTAGGCTATTAATCTCTTTATCGATTTAAGGCTTGCCTGGCAAGCCTTAATCTTTCCAAAAAGCCGGAGTAAATAATACCAATAAGGTAAAAATCTCAAGGCGGCCAAATACCATTGCGATAATGAGAATCCACTTACTAGCATCCGGGATATTCCCAAAGTGTGCTGCCACTTCTCCCAAGCCAGGACCCAGATTATTTAAGCAAGCCGCAGTAGCAGAAAATGCGGTAATATTATCCAACCCAGTAAAGATCAGTGCCAGCATGATCACTACAAATACCAGCGCATAAGCCGCAAAAAAGCCCCAAACAGCCTGCACTATGCGATCTTCAACCGGGCGACGCCCTAATTTAATGGCATAGATAGCGCGAGGATGTACCAAACGATTGAGTTCCCGCGCGCCTTGTTTGAATAACAGTAAAACCCGTACCACCTTCATACCACCGCCGGTAGAGCCGGCACAGCCACCAATAAAACTAGAAAAGATGAGTAAAATAGGTAAGAACAATGGCCAGGCAGAGAAACCGTCAGTAGCAAAGCCCGCTGTAGTAGAAATAGACACCGCCTGGAAGGCAGCATGATTAAGCGCCGTTAAACCACTTTCATAGACACTGGTATGTAACAACACCAGGAAACAAATCAGCACCAGCGCGGCCTGAATACCCAAGAAAGTTTTAAATTCAGGATCCCGAAAATAAGTGCTGACACTTTTACCACGGATAACTGCAAAGTGCAGTGGAAAATTAACCGCACTAATCAATAAAAACAGCACGCAAATGGCATTAATAGTAGCACTATCAAAATGCCCTATACTGGCATCATAAGTAGAGAATCCGCCTATTGCCACTGTGGAAAAGGCATGGCAAATAGCATCAAAAAAAGACATGCCAGCCAGATAAAAAGCCAGCGCGCACGCTACCGTGATAGCTAAGTAAATATACCAAAGATGCTTAGCCGTATCGGCAATACGCGGGGTCATCTTATTATCCTTTACCGGCCCAGGTGTCTCAGCGCGGTATAGCTGCATGCCCCCTACCCCTAATAAAGGCAAGATGGCAACGGCCAAGACGATAATTCCCATCCCCCCCAACCATTGCAGTTGCTGGCGGTAATAAAGAATAGCCTTTGGCAACAGTTCGATGCCAGTTAGCACTGTGGCACCTGTGGTGGTTAAACCAGAAAAGGCTTCAAACATGGCCGAAGCCAAACCCATATTCGGGTGTTCGGCCAGCACAAAGGGAATGCCACCTACAGCTCCCAGTACCGTCCAGAACAATACGACAATTAAAAAACCGTCACGGACTTTCAGTTCATCACGGTATTGCCGATTTGGATACCAAATAACAAAACCTATGGCCAAGCAAAGCAGAAATGACAGGATAAAAGGGACACCAGCGCCGTCTTTATACCAATAAGCCACCAACGCGGGCGGCACCATAGTGATGCTGAAAATCGCAATCAGCATCCCCAATATACGGATAATAGAGCGATATTGCATAGTGTCCTTTTCAGTGCCAATTAAGGCAGTTGCAGCTCGCGGGTCATATTTTCATTGCGCTCACGATGCACAATAATATTGTCTTCGATACGAATACCGCCAAAACGACGGAAAGCATCGATTTTTTGCCAGTTTAACACTTTACTCTGCGGCGTTTGCTTTAAATCAGTTAACAAGCTCTCAATAAAATATAGGCCTGGCTCAATGGTAAATACCATAGACGGTTCAATTAGCCGGGTACAACGTAAAAACGGATGCTGCTCTGGCGCAGCGATATGGGTACCACGCTCGTCGGCCATAAAGCCACCTACGTCATGCACCTGTAACCCGAGGTGATGCCCAACGCCGTGTGGAAAGAAGGTACTACTAATACCGGTATCGACAATACTCTCGACACTGTCGCGCACAAAATCGAAATCGATCAGCACCTGTGCCAGTAGATGATGAGTTAAAAATTGTAACTCGGTGTACTTAATACCTGGTTTAATGGCATCAACAACCTGCAAATGTACCCGCTCTACCGCTTTGATTAAACTGGCAAACTCATTGTTTTGCTCAAAGCTGTAAGTACGAGTAATATCAGCGGCATAGCCATGGAACTCAGCACCCGCATCAATTAAAAAAGAATGATGCTGTGCCGGCTTTTGCCGCTCTAGTGCGGTGTAATGCAATATAGCCGCATGCTCATTTAGGCCAATAATATTGCCGTACGGCACTTCATTTTCACTTTGCCCTACCGCCGCTAAATAAGCTAACTGAATATCAAACTCGCTACCACCTGCATAGAAAGCAGCCGCAGCAGCGCGATGCCCTGCCACCGCCATCTGATTCGCAATACGCATGCAAGCATGCTCATAAGCCGTTTTATAAGCGCGATGATAATGCAAATAATTCATTACCGGCTCAGGATTTATTTCAGTAAAGCCTAACGCCTTAGCCACTTCCAAATATTCACCCAGATAGGCTAACCGCGCCTTATCATAAGGCAGCAGCGTTTCAACTGTATTAGCTTTTTCCAATAGCTGAATATCAAAGAAGTCTGCCCAAAAATCACTCGGCTCGTCAGGTACTTTATGCCAGAAGTCTTTTGGCCGGTAAAAGATCAGTTTAGGTTTATTCACGCCGTCTACCAGCAACCAACAATGTGGATTATCTACCACTGGCAACCAGGCTTTAAAATGCGGATTGGCTTTGAATGGATAGTCCATATCATCCAGAAACTTGCGCTTAGCTTGCCCGGAATGAATCACCAGCGCATCTAAATTCTCGCGCGCCAGCAGTTGCCTGGTGCGTAATTGCAGCTCTGCAATATGTTCCTTGTACAGTTGCTGATAAGTAGGGTTCATAAATACCTTATTCTTTGCTGTTAAGGGGAGTCGATAATAACATTATTTGCCTGCAGTCCCAATCTGCATGCCCAATAGCGGCTGAAACACATCTATAGGTTCATTCAGCCGAATATTGTAAATTTGATAATACGCCATAACAGCTTTGACGTATTCACGGGTTTCTCGAAATGGGATGGTTTCCACCCAGACATCGACAGGTAACGGCTGGCCCTGCGGGATCCACTGCCGCACCCGGCTGTAACCCGCGTTGTAAGCCGCTGTAGCCATAATTAAATTGCCGTCATTGCGCCGCATTAAGTAATTAAGATAGTCAGTACCGTAATCAATATTGGTAATAGGGTTGTATAGCGTAGATGCCTGCACCCTTTTCTTTGCAATGTAATTGGCGGTGTCTGGCATAATTTGCATCAACCCCCGGGCCCCCACCGGCGAGTTAGCGTCAGGCATAAAAGAGCTTTCGCGCCGGGCAATCGCCATGGCCCAGCCGGAATCCACTTTAGCATTACTAGCAAAACGCTGGATTTCTTCTTTGTAGGCCAATGGAAAACGCAACTCTACGTCATCCCAATAACCGGCATCGGCTAAAGTAAAAATAGCCCGCTCATGCCATTCGAGCTTACCGGCCAGTTTTGCTGCCGCCAGTTTTTGTGGCTCAGTAACCGAACGTTGTAAGTGATTCCACTCACGGCGCGCTTCGGTCAAGCGCCCTAATGCTAGCCATTCTTGTGCCCGCTGCACCGCCGGATGCTGCTGAATTAATACCAGCTCTTCATCAGATACCGGCACAGGATTATGCGCCAAACTGGGCGGCAACCCTAATTTAGCCGCAGCCATAAAGCCATAAAAGTGCCGCCGCTGTGCAACTTCACGAAAAATAGCTTCAGCAGCTGCTTTTTGATCTTGTTCTTCCAGCGCGCGAGCTAACCAGTACCGCCAATTTACATCTGCTGCCAGCGCTGGTGGAAAGTTCTCAATAACTTGCTGCACTTTGGGCCAATTTAGCTCGCGTAATGCATGCCCGACCTGCCACTGTGCCAAGCTACTATCCAGCGAGTCTGCCGGCAATTGCCGCATCCAGTCATCGGTGCGGCTATCACCCTTACTGGCCAACGCAATAGCAAACTGTCGCTGTACATCCAATCGCTGGGCTTTTGTAAAATAAGGATCGCTAGCGAAGCGCTGCCAGGTTTGGATGGCCTGATCCGGTGAGCGCCACACTAAACCCTTTAAACCATACGCCAGTATATCGCGCTCTATTACCTGCTTGCCGGGGAAGAACCGCGGCTGGGCGATCACAGCGGGATTCGTTCTTACTTGCTGCCACATATCCGCCAGATACTGTCTATCGGCAGGTAATAAGGTTTTAAGGTAACGAATTAAGCCAACATCACCTCCCTCTGCAGATAACTGAATACGTCTGAGCACCACCTCTGCCCTTAACGGCTCAGCCTGGCGCCACTGGCTAAAAAGCGGATCACAACTTTTCGGTTGCGATTTACCTACTGTCCAAAGTGCTTCTACTTCACGCCAGATCAGTTTTTTATCAGCAGCTTTAGTGCGCAACTGTTGTTGCAATGCCGTGCAACTTAGCTCTGCATCAGAGCTTCCCGGAAAATGCGTTAGGAAAAGCTCCGCTTGCTGCGAACTCGCTAAATTCATCAACCAAGGCCTACGCAAAGGCCAATCCATAGGTGAGCCTTGATGCGTAGTTAAAAAGGTTTTTATTTCGTCATGATCATTTAAACGACGCTGTAACCAGCGTTGCTGAATGTAAGGATGTAACGGATAGCCCCGCAACTGCTCCAACCAAATCTCAACTTGAGCGCGGGGAGCAGAGCTCACCTGCCGCTCCACTTGCAAAAATAATTTTCGCTGTTGCTCCAGCTGCTCATCTATGCTGGCACTTACCGCAGCCCCACTAAAAAGAAAAATACCAAGAAAAATAGTCAGGCGCTTCACAAGATAACTCCAAATAACACCTAGCCGGGAGAATCCCGTCTATAGTTTACTACGGTTTACACTTTGTACGATTCCACCAGCAAAAATTCAAACACCCGTTTAAATAACTGTTGATATTTTCATTAAAGCACGACACACTGATTAAGATACCCTCATCGTACCAGTTGCGAATAATCATATAGCTAACGCGACCAAGGAGCATATTTATGATTCACCAGAGTAACAGCATTCAGGTTGAGTATATAAAACCTGGTATTGCCCAGTTTACGTTTAACGCCCAAGGTTCGGTCAACAAATTTGATCAACAAACTCTAGCCGATTGTAAGGCAGCTTTAACCAAGCTGCACGCGGATCCGGCATTAAAAGGCGTGCTTTTTGTCAGTGGCAAAGATAATTTTATTGTTGGCGCCGACATTACTGAATTTCTTACCACCTTTGAACGGCCAGAAGCCGAGTTAATCCCCTGGATTAAGATCGCTTCAGATATCTTCGACTATTGCGAAGACCTACCAGTTCCAACTGTGGTTGCCATTAAAGGTTTTGCATTGGGCGGTGGTTGTGAATGGACCCTGGCCTGTGACTACCGCGTTGCTGACACCACCACCCGTATTGGTTTACCTGAAGTGAAACTGGGCTTAATGCCTGGCTTTGGTGGCACAGTGCGCTTACCGCGAATTATTGGTGCGGATAACGCCATGGAATGGATCACCACCGGTAAAGACCGTGGTGCAGAACAAGCACAAAAAGAAGGTCTGATTGACGCCGTTGTTGCGCCGGAAAAACTGCAAGCAGCGGGCCTTAGCATGTTGGAAGATGCTATTGCCGGTAAATTAAACTGGCAGAAAAAACGTGCGGTAAAACTACAGCCACTTAAGCTAAATAAAACCGAAGCGACCATGAGCTTTAGCACTGCTAAAGGTATGGTGTTTGCTACTGCCGGTAAACACTACCCAGCACCTATGGTTGCGGTACAGACCATTGAAGCCGCAGCAACACTGGATCGCGCAGGCGCTATTGCACTGGAAAACGCTGGCTTTGCGAAATTGGCAAAAACCGATGCGGCTACCGCACAAATTGGCCTGTTCTTAAATGATCAGGTGATTAAAGGTAAAGCGAAGAAGGCTGCTAAAACCGCCACTAAAGCAGTGAAAAAAGCCGCCGTACTGGGCGCAGGCATTATGGGCGGTGGTATTGCCTATCAGTCGGCCTTTAAAGGCGTGCCGGTAGTGATGAAAGACATTGCAGATAAAGCCTTAGAGCTTGGTATGAGCGAAGCCACTAAACTGCTAGCCAAACAAGTCGAGCGTAAAAAGCTGGATGCGGTGGGTATGGCGAAAGTGATTGCTTCTATTACCCCAACACTCAGTAACGAGCAAGTTGCCGGCGTTGATATCGTGGTTGAAGCGGTAGTAGAAAACCCGAAAATCAAAGGCGCCGTATTAAAGGAAGTAGAAGGCCTGATCGCCGAAGACGCTATTTTAACTTCTAATACCTCAACTATTTCAATCGACCAATTAGCCGCGAACTTAAGCCGGCCACAAAACTTCTGTGGCATGCATTTCTTTAATCCGGTACACCGTATGCCGCTGGTAGAGGTGATTCGTGGTAAAGACACCAGCGAAGAAACCGTTGCCGCAGTAGTAGCTTATGCTGCGAAAATGGGTAAATCACCTATCGTTGTTAACGATTGCCCAGGGTTCTTTGTTAACCGCGTGCTGTTCCCCTACTTTGCCGGTTTTAGCAAATTGGTATTAGATGGCGCCGACTTCGCCCAGGTTGATAAAGTTATGGAGAAGCAATTCGGTTGGCCGATGGGCCCAGCGTACTTGCTAGATGTGGTTGGTTTAGATACCGCTTATCACTGTACTGATGTGATGGCTGCAGGCTTCCCAACGCGGATGGCTAAACTGGAAAAAGATCCGGTTGCCGCTATGTTCAACGCTAATCGCTACGGCCAGAAAAACGGTTTAGGTTTCTATGCCTACAGCAAAGATGCTAAAGGTAAACCAAAGAAAGATATCGATGCTGCCAGCTTAGAACTTTTAGCCGGCATTGCTGCCAATAAGCA
Organism: Alishewanella longhuensis; assembly: GCF_014653435.1. Taxonomy (GTDB): domain Bacteria; phylum Pseudomonadota; class Gammaproteobacteria; order Enterobacterales; family Alteromonadaceae; genus Alishewanella; species Alishewanella longhuensis. The sequence goes on from NZ_BNAO01000001.1 coordinate 20,230, forward strand.
AGACTTTAGCGCTGACGAGATTATTGCCCGTGTGATGGTGCCAATGATTAACGAAACTATTCGCTGCCTGGAAGAGGGCATAGTAGCCAGTGCTGCTGAAGCCGATATGGGCTTAGTCTACGGTTTAGGTTTCCCGCCGTTCCGCGGTGGCCCATTGCGTTATGTTGACACCATTGGCCTAGCTAATTTTGTAGCATTGGCAGATAAATACGCCCACTTGGGCGAGATTTATCAGGTAACAGACAACACCCGCGCTATGGCTGCTAATGGCCAGCGTTTCTTCCCGGTTTAAGCGCAGGAGCACAGTATTATGAAAAACGCCGTAATTGTAGATTGTATTCGTACCCCAATGGGCCGTTCAAAGGCCGGTATGTACCGTAATGTGCGCGCCGAGCAATTGTCCGCGCATGTCATGGCCTCGTTAGTGGCCCGCAATCCCGCGCTTAACCCGAGCGATATCGACGATATTATTTGGGGTTGTGTGCAACAAACCTTAGAACAAGGTTTTAACGTAGCTCGCAACGCGGCGCTGTTAGCGGGTATTCCGCACTCAGTACCCGCAGTGACTGTAAACCGCCTTTGTGGTTCTTCTATGCAAGCCTTGCACGACGCTGTACGCGCCATTCAAACCGGCATGGGCGAAGTGTATTTGATAGGTGGCGTGGAGCATATGGGCCATGTACCAATGAACCATGGTGTGGATTTCCATCCGGGTTTATCAACCTCTGTTGCCAAAGCTGCCGGTATGATGGGCTTAACCGCTGAATTGCTGGGTAAGCTACATGGCATTAGCCGCCAACAACAAGATGAATTTGGTGCCCGCTCACACCGTTTAGCACAAGAAGCCTCAGTTCAAGGCCGCTTTAAAAACGAAATTATCCCTACCGAAGGCCACGACGCTGACGGCGTACTACGGGTATTCGATTACGATGAAGTCATTCGTCCAGAAACCACCGTAGAAGCATTAAGTCAACTGCGTCCGGTATTCGACCCAGCCAATGGTACAGTAACGGCAGGTACCTCGTCAGCACTGTCTGATGGCGCTTCCGGTATGTTGGTGATGAGCGAAGACAAAGCCAAAGCCTTAGGCTTGCCTATTCGTGCTTACGTACGCGGTATGGGCGTTGCAGGTTGTGATCCTTCTATCATGGGTTACGGCCCAGTACCAGCCTCGAAGAAAGCCTTAAAGATGGCCGGTATTACCGTAGCTGATCTGGATTATGCCGAGCTTAACGAAGCCTTTGCGGCGCAGGCACTGCCAGTAATGAAAGACTTAGGCTTGCTAGAAGTTGCCGATCAGAAAGTGAACCTAAACGGTGGCGCTATTGCTCTGGGCCACCCGCTGGGCTGCTCTGGCTCGCGCATCAGCACCACCTTGATTAACGTAATGGAAGACAAAGGTGGCAAGTTCGGCTTAGCCACTATGTGTATTGGTTTAGGTCAGGGTATCGCTACCGTATTTGAGCGTCCCTAAGCTAGCCGCACCCGCAATAATCACTTAGAATAAGGGCCGTTTTACGGCCCTTTTGTTTAAGACTCAGCAGCAAGCTATAACAAGTTTATCGATAGCCTGGCCAGTACAGTAATAACCGGAGTAAAGATGGAAGCGTTGTTTAATAGTGCCAACCACACCCTTGACGCCCTAGGGCTACGCTGCCCAGAGCCGGTAATGATGGTACGTTTGCAAATCCGCAAAATGCAGGCCGGTGAAACCTTACTGATTATCGCCGACGATCCTGCTACTACCCGCGACATCCCGGCATTTTGTCGCTTTATGGACCATGAACTGCTGGCAAGCGATACCTCTGTTTTACCCTTTCATTACCTGATTAGAAAATCAGGCAGCTAATTACCCTTTACGCAAAACAATTTCGTGAAGAGGTCTTAAAAGCGGAAGCAGATCTCATTGAGAGCCAATAGCCTTTTAATTGACCCGTTGTCTAAGTTGCTTTATTGTGAATTTCGTAAAACAACTTAGGTAGTCCTTATTGCATGTTATGGTCAATCGTTAAAGACTCTATCCCTAGACAATTTCTACTGGTGGCTGCTATCGCGCTAGCGTTTTGGTTGGCGGGTTGGCTTAGCATGGCATTTTTTGTCCTGCTGTTTGCCTTAGAGCTGGTATTGTTTCGCTCAGCAACCTTAAACTCCATCGAATATGTTTATAGCAAAGATATTTTTAAACTATTACATATCGAAGGTAAAAAATTACGCGTTGGCATGGATAGTGGGACAATCAAAGATATTACGCAGATAGAATTGTGGCAACAGGACCAGTATGGCTATCTGGATTTCTCACTGAATGCGTATAGCGTAGTGCGCTACAAATTTCCGGTTGCACAATATACCGCTTTGGTTGAGTGGCTTAGCCGCAACTTACCCGCCACGGCACTAAAAACAGCCTTTAAGGGCTAGCCTCGCACTAGGTTATTGTTTGTTTTTTAGCAATTAGCAGTTGGTTAAGGAGGCTCGCATATTGCTATTATTTGGGTTTATACTGCAGTCTGTGTCACGATACGGACTATGCTATGCAACTTTCTGCCACTGATTTACACATCTTATTGGTTGAACCCTCTGATGTACAAAGAAAAATTATAAAAAAGCGACTTGCCGAAGAACATGTAACTCAGGTTATCGAAGCCGCTACACTCCAACAGGCCCTAGAGCTGATTAAGCAGCAAAAACCTGATGCTATTGCTTGCGCCCTGCATTTCGCTGATGGTACGGGTGAACAATTATTACAACAGCTAAAATCTAACGTTGATACCGCTGATATTCCTTTTATGCTAGTTTCCAGCGAAAGCCGTAAAGCGCACTTGGAAGCATTCAAACAATCGGGAGTGGTGGCGATTTTGCCAAAACCGTTCGACGCAATGCAACTTGGCAAGGCTTTAAATGCTGCTGTCGATCTGCTTAGCCCAGCAGAATTAGAGCTAACATTATTTGACGTGCATGATGTGCGGGTGCTGATTGTTGATGACAGCCGCCTTGCCAGGAATCATATCAAACGCGTATTAGTCAATTTGGGGATGCAGCATATTACTGAGGCCGAAGACGGCAAAGAAGCTATTGCCATTTTGCAACAACAGATGTTTGATTTGGTCGTGACTGACTATAACATGCCAGAAATAAACGGCCAGGAGCTAACCGAGTTTATCCGTGAGCACAGCACCCTATCTCATATACCCGTGTTGATGGTGACCAGTGAAGCCAACGACACGCATTTAGCTAATATCGCCCAAAGCGGTGTTAATGCGCTATGTGATAAACCTTTTGAGCCACAGTCCGTAAAGCAGTTGTTATATAAACTGCTAGAGCACTAAGCATTCTTGTAGCCGATAGCATTAAGCAAGGCTATCCGCAGCCTCTCTTTTCATATTACAGGTTAGCCATGCCGCAAAAAACAAAGGCTTTGCATCCCAGAAATCCACATCAGGGTCGTTATGATCTGAGCCTGCTGTGCAAGCATTACCCTGCTTTGACTAATTTTATTGTACTCACCCCTGGCGGTGAACAAAGTATCGACTTTACACAGGCAGCTGCGGTGCAGGCATTAAATGCAGCTTTGCTTGCCAGCTATTATCAAATTAAGTTTTGGCAACTGCCCGACGGCTATCTCTGCCCGCCCATTCCAGGGCGGGCAGACTATTTGCACTATGCCGCCGATCTGATTGCAGAGTTACATAACGATGTTGATAAGGTCCCTCAAGGTAAGCACATTCGGATGCTGGATATTGGTTGTGGCGCTAATTGCATCTACCCCATTCTGGCAGCTCGCAGCTTTGGTTGGCAAGTGGTCGGTAGTGAGGTGGATACTCAAGCACAGGCTATTGCGCAAACGATTGTCAACGCCAATCCAGCTTTAAAAGGCCTGGTCAAACTGCGCCAACAACATGATGCCAAGCAGTTGTTGACCGGTATTATTTTAGCAGATGACTATTTCGACCTTATCGTTTGCAATCCGCCTTTTTATGGCTCAGCGGCAGAAGCACAAGCAGTTAATCAACAAAAGTGGCAGAAGCTAGGTAAAGCTAACCAGGGGCGCAACTTTGCCGGCAGCAACAGTGAACTATGGTGCGAAGGCGGCGAACTTACGTTTATCAGCAAGATGATTATTGAAAGCCAAGCCTATGCCAAGCAAGTTGGATGGTTTAGCAGCTTAGTCTCGCAGCAGAAGCACCATAAACTATTAGTTGCCCAGCTCATTCAGCAAGCCAAAATGTCTGGCCCCATCGACATTCGGCAAATAAAAATGCAGCAAGGGCAGAAAACCAGCCTGCTATTGGCTTGGCGTTATACCGCTTAGCGTTAATAACCAAAGCCAAACAGCGTATGATATAAGATTAAGTATTGCTGGATGGCTTTAGCATCTGTTGCTGATTAACGCTGATTCTGATCTTCGGGTAATGCATTAATAGCACGCAATACTGCACGTCCAATCAACTCCCGTTTTGGTAAATCATCTAAGCGATTAGGTGTATCGATATTCAGCGCAAAGAATACCGGCCCAGCCGGCAGCGCTACCCAACCCACCCACCAGCCGTATTTACCCTGCCAGCCAGTTTTAGCATATAGCTGCCAATCTTCACCCTGCTCGTTAACGAGCAGGGTTTTTACCAGTTGTTGATGCGCCATACTAAAAGGCAAACGCTCAGCGTACAAGTCTTGTAAAAATTTAACCTGTTCAAAAGCGGAGATCGCCAGTTCGCCGTCAATCCAGTAATCGCCCTCAGTCGTTGCTACAGAAGCATTACCATAGGCCAACTTAGCTAAGTACTGGCCAGCGCGGGCCGCGCCAATAACGTCTGCCAGTTCACGATATACCCATACCGCAGAGTAACGCATGGCGCTGCTAAGCGTTTGATCCTGGTTATGTAACTTAAAACTATGCTCAGTGCCATCCCAACGAAATAGCTGCTCTGCTGAGCTAATCATGCCAGCATCCAGCGCCATTAGGGTATGCGGGATTTTATAAGTAGAGGCAGGTGTATAACGCTGTGCTGCGCGCGCAGCGTTATACACCAACAACTGTGCTTGCCGCAGATCGGCGATAACGATAGTACCATTCGCTTGCTGCGCCGAAAAAATTTGCTGCCACTCTGGCCTTTCTTGCCAGGGCAGTTCGCTCGTTCTGCTGTCGGCATAACAGTTAATAACAATAAGGTTAAGCACTATACAAATAATTAGCCTGATGTTAAAGCTACTTTGCCACATAGGTAAATCCCCTGCTGTTTAGGTATATAACTAAAAAAGCCAGCACGTGGCTGGCTTTATCGGATGCTAGTACGCCTACTGCAACACGGAAATATCCGCTACCTGTAAGAATAAATCACGTAACTGCTTAAGTAAGGCAAGACGGTTAGCCCGCACGGCCAGGTCATCAGCATTGACCATAACCTGATCAAAGAAGCTGTCAATAACCTCACGTAACGCGGCAAGGTGCGTTAACGCTTCGCTATAGTCGGCTACTTTCACCTGATATGCCTGCTCTGCGGTAATCGCCGTGTACAACGCCTTTTCAGCAGCATCTTGCAGCAATTCGGTGTTGATGGTAGCAGCAATATCGCCTTCTACCTTTGCCAGGATATTAGCTACCCGCTTATTGGCGGCCGCCAGCGCTGTTGCCGCTTCTAGCTTACGGAACGCCGCCACAGCTTTTACTCTGCGATCAAAGTCAGCAGGGTTAGTTGGACGACGGGCTAGTACTGCTTGAATCACATCGACACTGTAACCTTCATCCTGATACCAAGCGCGGAAGCGGCCTAACAGAAAGTCGAGCACCTCATCGGCTACCTTAGCATTACTAAGCTTGTCGCCAAAGGTTTGCTGACTAAAAGCAATTAGCTCAACCAAGTCAAGTGGCAATTGCTTTTCAACCATAATGCGTAAAGCACCAATAGCAGCACGGCGCAGCGCGAACGGGTCTTTATCGCCTTTTGGAATCTGACCAATCCCAAAAATGCCTACCAATGAATCCAGTTTATCGGCAATAGCTACCGCTGCGCCTTCTAAACGACTCGGTAATTCGTCGCCCGCAAAGCGTGGCATATATTGCTCGTTTAGCGCCAAAGCCACGGCTTCAGCTTCGCCGTCTAAGCGCGCGTAGTGCATGCCCATAATGCCCTGCACTTCTGGGAATTCACCCACCATATTGGTCATTAAATCGGTTTTTGACAGCAAACCCGCGCGCGCGGCAGCCTGTTCATCGACGCCAATTTTACTGGCGATAAAGCCTGCTACCTGACTAATGCGCTCTGACTTCTCAGCTAGAGTACCTAGCTGCTGCTGGAACAATACCGTTTTCAGGCTATCTAATCGATCCACTAATTTAACTTTACGATCAGTATTAAAGAAAAATTGCGCATCGGCCAAACGTGGCCGCACCACTTTCTCGTTGCCTGAGATAATTTGCTGCGGATCTTTACTGCTGATATTCGCCACAAAGATAAACTTATTCATCAGTTTGCCAGCACTATCTAACAGCGGGAAGTACTTTTGATTATCTTTCATGGTTGAAATTAGCGGTTCAGCAGGTACTTGCAGGAAGCTTTCTTCAAAGCTACCGACTAACACCGCAGGCCATTCGACTAACGAAGTGACTTCTTCTAACAGCGCATCGTCCGGTTTTACCTGTGCCCCTAACCCTGCTGCAGTAATAGCAACCTGTTCAGCAATATAAGCTTTACGCTTGGCATAATCGGCAATGACAAAAGCCTGCTCTAGTGTTGGCAAATACGCATCGGCATTTTTAATACTAACCAGTGCTGGTGCATGGAAACGGTGACCATAGGTTTGATTACCGGCGGTGCGCCCTAAAATCGTCGCAGGCACCACTGTCTCGCCGTATAACATAATGATGGTATGCACAGGCCGGATAAATTCGGCATCTGAATTGCCCCAACGCATGGGTTTGGCAATAGGTAGTTTACTTAACGCTATACTGAGCATATCAGGTAATAGCGTGACGGTAGCTTGCCCTTGCTGCTGTTGCCGGCAAAGTAACCAGGCACCTTTATCCGTTTCTAAACGCTCAGCTTGCTCAACGGTGATACCACAACCTGCGGCCCAACCTTGTGCGGCCTTGGTCGGCTGGCCTGCAGCATCAAAAGCAGCGCTGATGGCAGGGCCGCGCTTTTCTACTACTTTATCGGCTTGCGCTGCTGCCAGTTGGTTAATACGCACAGCTAAACGCCGTGGTGCGGCATACCAAGCAACAGTGCCATGGCTTAGTTCTTGTTTCGCCAGCTCTGCTACTAAATTATCTGCCAGTGCTGTGGCCAAGGCTTTTAATGCTTTTGGTGGTAGCTCTTCGGTTCCAATTTCAACCAGAAAATCCTGTGCGCTCATTAGTTAGCCTCCGACTGCACTGGCTTAATTTTACAAAGCGGGAAACCCAGTTTTTCCCGTGCATCATAGTAGGCCTGTGCGCAGGCTTTGGCTAAGGTGCGAACCCGCAGAATATAGCGCTGGCGCTCGGTAACCGAAATGGCATGGCGGGCATCTAACAGGTTAAACGCATGCGAGGCTTTCATCACTTTTTCGTACGCGGGTAATGCCAAGCCTTGCTCAATCAGATACTGGCTTTCTTTTTCGCACTGATCAAAATAGGTAAAGAGCGCAGCGACATCGGCATGCTCAAAGTTATAGGTAGACTGCTCTACTTCGTTTTGATGAAACACATCGCCGTAGGTAACACGGCCTAAAGGTCCATCGGTCCAAACCAGATCATAGATAGAGTCGACGCCTTGAATATACATGGCCAGGCGCTCTAAACCATAGGTAATTTCACCGGTAACTGGGCGACATTCTAAGCCACCTACTTGCTGAAAATAAGTGAACTGGGTCACTTCCATGCCGTTCAACCACACTTCCCAACCCAGACCCCAGGCACCCAGTGTCGGCGATTCCCAGTTATCTTCTACAAAGCGAATATCATGCACCAGCGTATCTAAGCCCAACTCTTCTAACGAGCCTAAATAAAGCTGCTGAATATTATCGGGTGATGGCTTTAAGATGACCTGGAATTGATAATAATGCTGTAAGCGATTAGGGTTTTCGCCGTAGCGACCATCTGTAGGACGACGGCAAGGCTGTACATAAGCTACATTGGTTGGTTCAGGCCCTAACGAGCGTAAAAAGGTCATAGGATGGAAAGTACCAGCACCGACTTCTAAGTCCAGTGGCTGCACGATAACGCAGCCTTGGCGTGCCCAGTAATCTTGCAGGGCTAAAATAAGGCCCTGAAAGGTTTTGATATCGTATTTATGCATGCGTTGCTAACTCACTAAAATAACTGAGGGGCTTAAAAGCCCCTACTTTGTTTAACTTTGCTTATACGTCTAAGTTAGCAACGTATAAGGCATTCTCTTCAATAAAGGCTCGCCGTGGCTCTACATGATCACCCATCAATGTGGCAAACAACAAATCTGCGCCAATGGCGTCTTCGATGGTAACCTGCAACATGCGGCGATTTTGCGGATCCATGGTAGTTTCCCACAGCTGATCCGGGTTCATTTCACCTAGCCCTTTATAGCGCTGGATATACAAGCCGCGTTTGGATTCTGCCATTAGCCATTCCAAAGCTTCTCGGAAATTCGCTACCGGCTTCACTTTCTCGCCACGACGGATATAACCGCCGTCTTCAATCAGATCACGTATTTCATCACCCAAGGACGTTAAGCTTAGATAATCACGTGACGTGATAAAATCATGATGCAGTAAGTATTCGTTATCAATACCGTGCTGGCGAATGATGACTTTCGGTTGAAACAGTTGGCGCTCACGATCTTCTACCACATCGTATTTGTAGATTGAGCCATCACCTTCTTTTTCATCCAAACGTTTGGCAAGCGTTTTTACCCATTCTGCTACCGCTGCCTGATCTTTCATCGTCTCGGTAGTTAAGCCAGCAATGTAAATCAGTTCAGTTAATAAGTTCTGCGGTATCTTGCGGCTTAAACGTTGGATAACTGCAGTGACTTTATGATACTGCCGCACAATCTTTTCTAACGCTTCACCACCGATGCCTGGCGCACTTTCATTAACATGTAGGTAAGCTTCGTCTAAGGCCAGTGTAGTCAAATATTCAACTAACGAAGGCTCATCTTTAATATATTGCTCTTGCTTGCCTTTTTTCACTTTAAATAATGGCGGCTGCGCAATATAGATATAACCACGTTCAATCAACTCTGGCATTTGCCGGTAGAAGAAGGTTAATAACAAAGTACGGATGTGCGAACCATCGACGTCGGCGTCGGTCATCAGTACTATGCTATGGTAGCGGGTTTTATCTGGATTATATTCTTCACGGCCAATACCACAGCCCAGCGCAGTAATTAGCGTACCCACTTCTTGTGATGACAACATCTTGTCGAAACGGGCTTTTTCAACGTTTAGGATTTTACCCTTTAATGGCAAAATCGCTTGGTTTTTGCGGTTACGGCCCTGCTTAGCTGAACCACCCGCAGAGTCACCCTCTACAATGTAAAGTTCAGATAATGCTGGATCTTTTTCCTGACAGTCGGCCAATTTACCTGGCAAGCCAGCAATATCCAGCGCCCCTTTCCGCCGAGTCATTTCACGAGCTTTACGCGCCGCTTCACGGGCCCGGGCAGCATCAACAATTTTACCGACAATAATCTTGGCATCACCAGGGCTTTCCAGCAAATACTCGTTCAGACGCTCGTGCATCACACTTTCTACTGCTGATTTAACTTCGCTTGATACCAATTTATCTTTAGTTTGCGAGCTAAATTTCGGATCAGGTACCTTAACGCTAACTACCGCTGTCAAACCTTCCCGGGCATCATCACCGGTAGCCGACACCTTCATTTTTTTGGCATAACCTTCTTGCTCAATATAGGTATTAAGCACCCGGGTTAATGCTGAACGGAAACCGGCTAAGTGGGTGCCACCATCGCGCTGCGGAATGTTGTTAGTAAAGCAAAAAACGTTTTCTTGATAAGAATCGTTCCACTGCATCGCCACTTCAACCGAAATGCCATCTTCACGCTGATCGCTAAAATAGAATGCTTTCGGGTGAATACTGGTTTTGCTGCGATTCAAATATTGTACAAAGGCTTCAATGCCACCTTCATACTTAAAGTGATCTGATTTATCCGTACGCTCATCAGTCAGAATAATGCTGACACCCGAGTTCAGGAATGATAGCTCGCGTAGCCGCTTTGCTAAAATATCGTAATGGTAATTGATATCAGAAAAGATGGTTGGGCTTGGCCAAAAACGAATAGCGGTACCAGTGCCTTCTGTTTCACCAATAATGGCTAATGGCGCTTGCGGTACGCCCAGGTGGTAAATTTGGCTATGCACTTTGCCTTTACGGCGGATGGTTAGCTCAAGCTTATCAGACAAGGCATTTACTACCGATACACCTACGCCGTGCAAACCGCCAGACACTTTATAAGAGTTATCATCGAACTTACCGCCTGCGTGCAGTACCGTCATAATGACTTCGGCAGCGGATACCCCCTCTTCGTGCATGTCAGTCGGCACGCCACGGCCATTATCACGAACAGAGACCGAGCCATCACTATGGATAGTTACCCAGATATCAGTACAGTAGCCGGCTAAGGTTTCGTCGATGGAGTTATCGACCACCTCGAATACCATATGGTGCAAACCGGTGCCATCATCCGTATCACCGATGTACATACCGGGTCTTTTGCGTACCGCATCCAGACCTTTTAAAACTTTAATACTTGAGGAATCGTAATTATGCTCTTCGGCCATCTTTATCTGTCCGTGCTTGTTATCTGACCGTGTTCCACGTGAAACAATTGCCGGCTAGCAGCCGGTATATAAGGTGAAACCTGATCAGCATTAATTGCAGTTATAAAAACCTGTGAATTAATATTGGTTAAATAATTAAAAACCGTTTGGGTTGAACCCGCGTCTAGTTCAGACGCTAAATCATCAATCAGCAATAATGGCTGTTTCTTACCACTGTTACCTATCACATTATTCTGTGCGACCTTGAGGGCAAATAATAACACTTTTAGCTGCCCACGGGATAATACTTCTTCAACTGTTAACTGGGCTTTCCTTAGCTTTAGATCGGCTTTTTGCGGCCCATACAACGTAAAGCCTTGCCTTAAGTCTTGCTGAAAGTTTTGTTCAAGCAATTGCTGTAGTTCCGCTGGCTGTTGAATTTTCTCAGGCCATCCAGCTTGCAATTGCATACTAATGTCAGCCAATAGCGCATTGTCCGTGGTTAGCTGTTGATAGGCAGCAGTTAATTTAGCAATATAGTCTTGTCGCAGATTTTGTAATTGCCAGGCCAGCGTAACAAATTGCTGATCCCAGTATTCGAATTGCTGATCATAACGCCGACTCTGCTTTAGTAGGGCATTGCGCTGCTTTAATACCCGGCTAAATTGCTGCCATACCGGGAAAAACTGTTGTTCCACGTGGAACACACCCATATCAAAAAACTGTCGCCGCTCTTTGGGGCCACCGAAAAACAACTTAAAGCTATCTGGCGTAAGTAGCTGTACCGGCAACAAGGTGGCGAAATCGGCCAACTTACAACTACTAGAACCGTTTAACCGCAATAACAACTCAGCCTGGCGATCACGTTGCAGACCTAGACTAAAAGTTTGTTCACCATAGTCAACTTTAGCATGCAAAACAAAATGCTCGTGCTCATCTTGAATTAGACGTTGGTGCTTACTGGTACGAAAGGAGCGGCCGTGCGCTAAGTAATAAATAGCTTCAAGCAGACTAGTCTTACCGCTACCGTTTTCACCACAAATTAAATTAAATGCCGTGTTAACATGAAATTGCAGTTCCGAAAAATTTCGAAACTGCTTTAACTGCAATGAGGCTAAGGACATATCAACAACAGTCTGGTTGTTACACTATAAACGCATTGGCATAACAACGTAAGCTGCACCTTCGTTACCTACCCCTTCCAACAAAGCACTAGAGTTACTATCGTTTAAATGCAAAATAACCAAATCAGTACTTAACGAATTTAAGACATCTAACAGGTAGCCGACGTTAAAGCCGATTTCGAGATTATCACCTTGATACTCAACTTCGATAACTTCTTCTGCCTGTTCATGTTCAGGGTTATTTGCCACAATCTGTAACTCAGAAGGGCTTAAGGTAAAGCGCACTCCACGATATTTCTCATTTGATAAAATAGAAGCGCGGGTGCAGGCATCTTTTAATACAGAACGGTGAGCAGTAACCAGCTTAGTACTGTTACGTGGTAGCACTCGGCGATAGTCAGGGAAACGACCATCAATTAATTTACTGCTAAAACTAAAACTACTATCGCTTAGCCGAATATGGTTCTGCCCTAAACTTAGGCTAACCAATTGTTCATCATTCGCCAACAAACGCATAATCTCTAATACCCCTTTGCGTGGGATAATAATTTGCTTTTGTTGTCCGGCAACAGCGGGTAACGGTAAAGTACTCATTGCCAAGCGGTGGCCATCGGTGGCAACAGCAGTCAAGGTGCCGTTATCTACTTCAAATAACAAACCATTCAGATAATAGCGAACGTCTTGGTTTGCCATGGAAAAAGCAGTGTCGTCTAATAGCTTACGCAGCTGTTGGCGGCTCAGTTTTAACTCTACTTCGCCCTGCCAACTTTCTAAATTAGGGTACTCGGCGGCACTAAGCGTAGATAAGGTAAACTTCGTTTTACCACAAGAAAGAATACAGCTCTCACCTTGCATCTGCACAGCTATATCGCTGCTCTCTGGCAAACTACGGCAGATATCCAGCAGTTTTTTAGCCGGTACCGTAATGCGCCCAGGGGTTTGCACCTGCAACTGCACCGTACTTGCCACTAATTCTACTTCTAAATCGGTGCCGGTAAGCGACAAGGTATCGCCGCTAACATCCAACAATACATTCGATAAGATTGGCAGATTATGCCGCCTCTCGATAGCACCCGAAACCATTTGCAGCGGTTTTAGTAAGGCGTCACGGTTAATAACAAATTGCATAACAAAACCCTGTTAAGACGACAAAGTACGAATAAGATTCTGGAAATCTTCTTTAATTTCATGCGTTTCTTCTTTCAGTGATTCAATTTTACGACAGGCATGTAACACTGTTGTATGATCGCGCCCACCAAAAGCGTCACCAATTTCTGGTAAACTATGGTTAGTTAATTCTTTTGCCAAGGCCATGGCCATTTGCCGTGGCCGAGCTACTGAACGTGAACGACGCTTTGACAATAAATCCGCCACCCGAATTTTATAATACTCGGCAACGGTCTTCTGAATATTCTCTATCGTCACCAGTTTGTCTTGCAAAGCTAATAAATCACGCAGCGCTTCACGCACAAAATCGATAGTGATTGGCCTACCAGTGAAGTTAGCATTGGCAATCACCCGGTTTAGCGCCCCTTCCAACTCCCGCACATTGGATCGCAACCGTTTTGCTACGAAAAAGGCCACTTCTTCCGGCAAGCGGATCTGGTTCTCTTGTGCCTTACGCATCAAGATCGCCACCCGAGTTTCTAACTCCGGTGGTTCGATCGCGATAGTTAAACCCCAGCCAAAACGTGATTTTAAACGATCTTCAACCCCATCAATTTCTTTAGGGTAACGATCGCTGGTTAAGATGATCTGCTGATTACCTTCCAACAGCGCATTAAAAGTATGGAAAAACTCTTCCTGCGAGCGTTCTTTATTAGCAAAGAATTGAATGTCATCGATAAGCAAGGCGTCTACTGAGCGATAATAACGCTTAAACTCCTCTATGGCATTGTTCTGTAAGGCTTTTACCATATCCTGCACAAAGCGCTCGGAATGCATATAGATTACTTTTGCATCAGGCTTTTTCGCTAGGATACCATTGCCAACAGCATGCAATAAATGTGTTTTACCTAAACCGGTACCGCCATAAATAAATAATGGGTTATAAGCCGTACCTGGATTGTCTGCAACCTGTGAAGCGGCCGCGCGCGCTAACTGGTTTGATTTACCCTCAACAAAGTTAGTAAAGGTGTAATTAGCACGAACATTAGAACGCACTATTGTTTTAGGCGCAGGCTCTGGTACTTCAGGGGCAACGGGCGCAATTTGCGCCGGTCTGTGATTTATCTGCGGGCTCGGAGAGCTGGCAGTAGCTTGTTGGCTAGTTCCCACATCAAAGCGCAAGCGCGGTGCATTATCACCGCAGTAATCCCGGATCAGCTCCAGGATCCGATTTAAATACTTTTCACGTACCCAATCCAGCACAAAACGATTTGGCGCATAAAGCGTCAAAGCATCTGCCGAACTATCGGCCTGTAGCGGCCGGATCCACATACTAAAGTGCTGTGCGGGAAGTTCTGCTTGCAAAGCTTGCAAACAATTTTGCCAAACGGACTGGTACACCGAATCTCCTGAAGCCTGAGTTATGATTTAAGTTAAAGGCTGGTGTAAAATGCCAGAGGGTCATTATCGTACTATCTTATCCACAACTTCAAGATTGACTTTTTAAAAAAAATTTTATTTAAACAAAAAATAACCTAAGCATCTGTTTATTATTAGTTTATTACCTTTATTCTATTTCAGAATACTGAACCGAAAACACCCCGAAATCTGGCTTAAAAAGCATTTAACTCACAATTTATCCGCAAAGGATCAGCGAAGCTGTGGAAAACTCAGCGAATAATACCTTTAACTTGTCTTTGGATCATAATTAAAGCAAGGATCGCATTGACTTTAGAGCCCGAACTACTTAAAATTCGCGCTCATTTTTGTCAGCTGCGTTTTGGTGTATTTGCTAAAACACAGGTAACCTTAGTAAATATTTCGACCGGACGGATGAAATTATGAGTAAAAGAACGTTTCAACCCAGCGTATTAAAGCGCAAGCGTAACCACGGTTTCCGTGCCCGTATGGCCACTAAAAACGGTCGTCAGGTATTAGCACGTCGTCGTGCTAAAGGCCGCAAACGTTTAACTGCCTAAGCTGGCGGTTAAACGCTGCGTGGTCAGCTTCAGATTCGGCCGGGAGTTAAGGCTGTTAACTCCCAGTCAGTTTGATAACGTATTTCAAAACCCGTTTCGGGTCGCTTCCCCCCTATTTACCATCCTGGCAAAACCCAATCAGTTAACTCATCCGCGAATTGGCCTTACTATCGCCAAAAAACGTGTTAAATTAGCCGTGCAACGCAATCGTATCAAACGTTGTGTGCGTGACAGCTTTCGTTTGCATCAGCATCAGCTTCCCGGTGTGGATCTGGTACTCATGGTAAAAGGGGACATAAGCAACACCCCTAATGATGAATTACTGAAACAACTGGAACGGCTATGGCAGAAGATCGCTCGCCAGTACATCGCTTTATCATCTGGTTAATGCTCGGCTTAGTCCGAGGTTATCAGCTATTGATAAGCCCACTACTGGGGCCGCGCTGCCGTTTCCATCCCACTTGCTCTCACTATGCTATTGAGGCCATTGGCCGCTTTGGCGCAGTAAAAGGGGCTTGGTTAGCCGGCAAACGCATATTAAAATGTCATCCGTTTCACCCAGGTGGTGAAGATCCCGTTCCTGAAAAGCATAATGAGAAAAGCTAACCCATGGATTCACAACGCAGTTTTCTAATAATTGCCCTGGCAATCGTCAGTTTCTTCCTCTGGCAGGAATGGCAAAAAGATTATGGCCCGCAACCAGCGGTAGCCCCCACACAAGTTTCTGCATCCAGCACAGGTACTGCTGATGGCGGCATGGCTTCATTACAGTTAGAGAGCCCAGAAACTGCCGCAGTACAAGCAGCCACCGCCAGTAGTCAGCTGGTAAAAGTAATAACCGACACGCTGGAGCTACAAATTGACACCCGCGGTGGCAATATTGTTAGTTTGAAATTACCACAATATGCTCTAACCAAAGACAGTGCTGAACCTTATGTACTAATGCGGCAATTAGCCGGCTTTGAGTATGTCGCACAATCTGGTCTAATTGCGCGCGATGGCCCGGATCGCACTGAGAGCCCGTTATATCAGGCCACTAATACCGAATATCGTTTAAGTGGTGACGGTACCCTAACGGTTCCGCTGCGCCTTGAACATAATGGCATGCAGATAGAAAAACGTTTTATTTTCACTGCTGGTAAATATGATGTCCGGGTAGAACATTATATTGTTAATAACAGTACCGAAGTTAAAACCGTGCAACCCTTCCAACACTTGCGCCAAAATATTGATAACGGCGAAAGCAGCAGTATGTTTATGCCGATATACCGCGGTGCAGCCTTTGGTAGCAGCGAAGAGCGCTATAAAAAGTACGACTTTAGCGATATGCAAAAGAATAATCTAAATGTCAGCACTCAAGCCGGTTGGGTGGCGATGTTAGAGCACTATTTTGTTTCTGCCTGGATCCCTGATCAGCAAGCAAGTAATCAGTTATATAGCCGTATTACCGGTGGCAATAAAGGCGTTATTGGTGCACTGGGGCCGGTAGTTGATATCGACCCAGGCCAAAGCGTAACCTTAGGCTCAACTTTTTATGCAGGTCCAAAAATACAGGACAAGTTAGCCGAGCTGGCTAATGGCTTAGACCTTACCGTAGATTACGGCTTCCTATGGTTTATCTCGCAATTTTTATTCTGGTTATTAACTAAAATCCAGCTGGTAGTTTCCAACTGGGGTCTAGCCATTATCTGTATTACGCTAATAGTAAAAGGCGCGATGTTCCCGCTGACCAAGATCCAATACGAATCTATGGCGAAAATGCGGAACTTAAAGCCGAAAATTGAAGAATTACAGGCACGCTACAAAGATGATCGCCAGAAAATGGGCCCGGCGATGATGGAACTGTATCGCAAAGAAAAAGTTAACCCTATGGGTGGCTGTTTACCAATGCTGATTCAAATGCCGATTTTCCTGGCACTTTATTGGGTATTTGTAGAAAGCGTTGAATTACGGCATGCCCCCTTTATGCTGTGGATCACCGACTTATCTGCACAAGATCCCTACTACGTTTTACCTGTGTTATTTGGTATCAGTATGTTCTTGATGCAAAAGCTGACGCCTATGCAGGTTACAGACCCACTTCAGCAGAAGTTAATGATGTGGATGCCGGTAGCATTTTCGGTGTTCTTCCTGTGGTTCCCAAGTGGTCTGGTGCTGTATTGGTTTGTTAGTAACCTGATCTCCTTGGCACAGATGCTCTATATCTATCGTGGTATGGAGAAAAAGGGTTTGCACACTCGCAAAGCCTAAGACGCTATTTAAATTAGTTAAATAGTACACATTAAGCCTGTTTGCCTCGCGCAGCAGGCTTTTT
Organism: Alishewanella longhuensis; assembly: GCF_014653435.1. GTDB lineage: Bacteria > Pseudomonadota > Gammaproteobacteria > Enterobacterales > Alteromonadaceae > Alishewanella > Alishewanella longhuensis. The sequence continues at coordinate 37,482 of NZ_BNAO01000001.1, forward strand.
GCTTAACAGCTTTTACCCTATTGAGGTTAATATGTTTAATACCGATACCATCGCTGCGTTAGCTACTGCCCCCGGCCGCGCCGGTGTCGGTATAATTCGGATCTCCGGCCCAGCAACCAAAGCCGTAGCACAAGCTATTTTGCACAAGCTCCCTAGACCCCGTTACGCTGACTATCTGCCTTTTTATGCCGCCGATAAACAGATACTCGATCAGGGTATCGCTATCTTCTTCCCGGGGCCGAACTCCTTTACCGGCGAAGATATCCTTGAGCTACAAGGCCATGGTGGTCCAGTGCTGCTGGATATGTTGCTAAAACAAGTGTTAGCACAACCTAATGTCCGTATCGCCCGCCCGGGTGAATTCTCAGAGCGGGCTTTTTTAAACGATAAACTCGACCTGGCACAAGCAGAAGCCATCGCCGATTTAATTGATGCCAGTAGCGAACAGGCGGCCCGTAGTGCTATGCAATCACTGCAAGGCGAGTTCTCACGCCGCATCCATGAACTGGTCGAAAAAGTGATTCACCTGCGCATGTACGTGGAGGCCGCCATAGATTTCCCGGATGAAGAAATTGATTTTTTATCCGACGGTAAAGTGGCTGCCGATTTAGCGGAAATTATCGACTATCTGGCTACCGTTAAAAAACAAGCGACTCAAGGCAGCATACTGCGCGAAGGGATGAAAGTTGTGATCGCCGGGCGGCCTAACGCTGGTAAATCCAGCTTACTTAATGCTCTGGCTGGCCGGGAAGCTGCAATTGTTACCGATATTGCCGGTACCACCCGCGATGTACTGCGTGAACATATTCATATCGATGGTATGCCGCTGCATATTATTGATACTGCCGGGCTGCGTGAAGCCACCGACCAGGTTGAACAAATTGGTATTGAACGTGCCTGGCAAGAAATCGCCCAGGCCGATCGGGTGCTGTTTATGGTCGATGGCACCACCACAGAAGCTACCGACCCACATGCGATCTGGCCTGATTTTATCGACCGCTTACCGGCTAATTTGGGCGTAACAGTAATTCGTAATAAAGCCGATCTTACCGGTGAACCTATGACGCCGGATCTTAATAGCAACACCCCTGTTTACCGTTTATCCGCGAAAACCGGTGCCGGTATTGACGCACTGCGCGAACATTTAAAGCAATGTATAGGGTTTGATGCCAGTACCGAAGGCAGCTTTCTGGCCCGCCGCCGTCACCTCGATGCGCTGGATCGCGCCGCCGAACACTTGAGTATTGGCCAGGAACAGCTACATAGCTATATTGCTGGCGAAATTCTTGCCGAAGAGCTGCGGTTGACACAACAACACCTAAATGAAATTACCGGCGAATTTAGCTCAGATGATTTGCTGGGTAGGATTTTTAGCTCGTTTTGTATCGGTAAGTAAGCTCTAAGTTAGCACCAAAGCCGGTAAATACATTGGTTACCGGCTGCTTCACCCCTTTACTGCAATCTAAATTCCCCCACTAAGCGCTGCTGATCATCCGCCAGCGTTACCAGCTCATGGGTAACTTCTGTTACCCGTTTAGCATCCTCGGCGGTGGTATCGGCAATAGCCGTCACGCTATTGACCTGCTGCTGCACCCGGCGGGTTAATTGTTGCTGAGTTAACGCTGTGGCTTCCATGGCAGTAGTAAGCTGATTAATACGGCTAATGGCAGAGGCAATAGTGTGTAACGACTGCCCCACCTGGTCTACAGCACTAACACAATCGGCTGAACCCGTTTGTGCTTGTTGCATCATAGTCACTGCGCCTTTAGCTTCTTGCTGTAACTGCGCAATGGTTTGCTGTACTTCTGCCGTCGCCTGATGTGTCCTATTTGCCAAGGCCCGTACTTCGTCTGCTACCACAGCAAAACCTCTGCCGCTTTCTCCCGCCCTGGCAGCCTCAATAGCGGCATTAAGAGCCAGTAAATTAGTCTGCCCGGCAATACCGGAAATAAGCTCTAAAACCTTCCCAACATCATTGCTATAATTATCCAGGCTAGTGATAACGGCGGTAGCCTGTTGTAACTGCGCAGCTAACTGGCGAATTAAGCTGATGCTGCTTTCGGTCAGGTTACGACTGGTATAGGCTTCTGTCTCAGCTTCTGCCGCTGCTGCAGCACTATCAACCACGCCTTGCTCACTGAGCTTAACACTGTGCTCCAATTCCGTAATAGCCGCAATCATCGCCGCCGTTTGCTGATTTTGCTGCACTACCGCTTGCTGTGTAGTATCCGCAACCGCAGCAATCACCTCAGCCGATTGCTGTAAAGTAGCGGAATTTTTCGCCACACGCCCTAAACTGGCAGCAAACTGCTGAAGCATACTATTAAAGGCCTTGGCTAACTGACCCGTTTCATCGTCACTGGTTACCTGAGCCGTAACAGTAAGATCAGCATTACGTTCGGCTTGCAACATGGAAGAACGTAATTGGCGCAGTGGCGCCAATACTAATTTAAAAATAACCCATGAAATAAGGGCAATACCCACTACAAAGCAAAGTAACTGTATAGCGCCCAATTGTAGTAAATTACTACGAATTTGCTGATCTTGTGCGGCCAGAGAATAACTTAAGCGAATAGCGCCGAGCACTTCATCTTCTTTGCCTTGATGACACATAATACAATTCGTCCCACGATAGTTGGCGTGGTTAAGCACCGGCCGGATCACCGTCAGTACCCGTCCTTGTTCAGTTTGTTGGATCAATTGGATCTGCTCCCCCTGCAAGGCCCGCTGATCCAGATCATCCTGCGGTTGATCCAACTCTGCACCGGCGCCAAAAAACTTCCGCACCTGTTCGCCGCGCAACACTCTGGCTTCCAGCATATTAGGCTGCTCCAGCACCTTTTGCCGGTGCACCTCGCGGTACTGTGCCAGAGTGCCGGTTAACATCATAATGTTAAGCGTATCCAGGTAGGAGTCTGCTGAATCCAATACATGCTGTTCTACCGTTTGCTCCACTAATTGTCGCTCACTTTGGGCGGTAAAGAGCATAGATAACACCATCACCGTCAACAACACCAGTAACAACACTACGTTAACTTTAAATCTGAGCGATAACCCGGACCACCACATTTTCATCCCCTGCTCCACCTGCTGTTATTTCCACTATGCTGGCAAATTACCAAGTTTTAGGTATTGTCCAATTTGGCAGCAGCATGCCATAACAGCCGGCAGCACTTTATGATCGACATTAAGAAAACAGCGAAATTTTGAAAAAGGATAAATAAGCAGCAGAGAGCCTGGATTAGGCCACAGCTAAGGCAGTTAAAAGAATTGTTTTGCGCTTTGATCAGAACGACTAAGCCAGTAAAGCAGTAGTACCGCCAAACCAAGTAAGGCTGCAGCTAAATAAAGTCCTGGTGCAAAAGATCCGGTTTTCTCAGCGATAACTCCCGTGATAGCAGGGGCTATAACTTGTGCAAAGCCATAAGCTAACGTCATTTTTCCCATCAGCTTTGCTGGTTTACTCGGATATAAGCGTCCAGCCATGGTCAGCACTAAACTGACGACACCAATAAAGGTCGCACCAAAAAGCGCCGCGCTTATCAGCACCACTGACAGTGACGCAAACGAAAGTGGCACTATAATCGCCACTAATTGCAGTAACAGGGCTAACATTATTGCGTATAGATAGCCGGTTTTACGGGCAATCAAGTCCCACAACAGCACCGCAGGTACTGCCGCCAAACCGAGCACCACAAAACTCAAATTGCCACTACCACCTAACCCCGGCATGCGCTCAACGATAGTAACGATAAAGGTCGCACTCAGTACATAGCCATAACCGGCGCAAAAGTAACTTAGTAACATTAAACGAAGAAAATGCTTACTGGGTGGCACGTCGCTAACGCTTTGCTGCGATTGCAGCACAGGTAAGGCAGGTCTTGGTAACCAGCACCAGGCGGGTATCGCCAGTATCCCCCCTATAGCCGCCAAAGATAACCATTGGCTCTGCCAGCTAAATTGCAGTTGCAGCATAACTTCGACCAGAATAGCGGACATCGCGATACCCAGCCCTAAACCAGCAAAATGCACCCCCAGTTCCGCACGTTGCCCATGGCTGATCAGCCAATGCATTATCAGGCCAGAAGCAATAAGCATAGAGCCAGCACTGCTTAACCCGGCCATAAAGCGCCAAAAGGACCATAGATACAGATTTTCTGTTAACGCCATGCCAAGGGTGCTGACTATTGCCACAATCAAACCCAGCCTATATAAGCGATCTTTTAACTGCAAATTACTAAGGCTGGCAGCTAGTAAAGCACCCGCCATATAGCCTAAATAATTTACTGCAGCTAAATAACCACTGCTGGCGTCTGTTAGCAGGTTTTGTTGCTGCATTAAGGGTAATAATGGCGTATAGGCGAAGCGCGCCACGCCTAAACAAAGGAGCTGACTAAAAAAACCGGCAAGTAAAACTTTAAACCTTATTGAAGGCGGCATAAATAAGCTGGGTTATCACTATCAAGAAACCCAGCTTAAAACAGAACAGCGCACTAAGCTATGCGCCTATAGTAGGGTTAAGCTAATTAGCGGGCATAGGTTGCGGTTAGGGTAGCTTTACCCAGTGCCATCGCATTCAACATAAAGCCCACCACCGCCGCGCTGGCGCCATCGGGTGCCGGTAAAGCCTCTTCCGGCAAGGCCCAAACAGTAAATTGATAACGATGCATGCCATGGCCTTCTGGCGGGCAGGCACCACCGAATTCTTTGCTGCCATAATCATTGGTAAAAGTGCGGCTCCCAGGCGGTAAGCTACCCTTACCAGCCCCCTGCGCTAAACCTGTAGCAGCCGCCGGAATGTCGGTCACCAACCAATGCCAAAAACCAGAGCAAGTTGGTGCATCTGGATCAAATACCGTTACTGCGAAACTTTTGGTGCCCGCTGGCGCATTTTGCCAATTTAATTCAGGCGAAATATTCTGGCCGTTGCAGCCAAAACCATCAAACTCCTGTGCTTTGGCCATAAAGTGCCCTTCAGTTAAATCTGGGCTGGTTAAAACGAAATTTGCTTTGCTCATGTTTCACTCCCGGGTAACTAGTATATGTTTACCTTAGGTTGCAGTTAACTGCCGTTCAAGATAATCAGATAAAACGCCTATGCACTAAAGTAAGTAAATACTTACATCAAGCTAGCGTATTCAGCCATTGATAAAATTGCGCCTTGGGTAAAGCACCGGCCTGCTGTGCCAATATGCTACCCTGCTTAATCACCATTAAGGTGGGGATAGAACGTATGGCAAACCGGGCAGCCAGCGCTTGCTGCTGCTCAGTGTCTATTTTACCAAAACGAAACCTGGGCTCTAACTCTGCCGCTGCCTGATTAAATACCGGGGCAAAACTACGACAAGGTCCACACCAGCTAGCCCAAAAATCAATTACCAAGGGTAGCTCAGCTTTCTCGGCGTGAGCCGCAAAATTTGCACTAGTAAGTTCTAGCGGCACGGCCATAAAAAGTGGCTTTTTACATTTACCACAGTTCGCCGCGGTGGCCTCTCGCGCTGCTGGTAACCTATTCAAAGCAGAGCAGTGTGGGCAAGCAACAATCATCAGGCTAATCCTATAGTTTAAGATAACAGTGATCTATGGCATTAGATAACAACTTTAAAGGGGGGACGACCATTTTTGATAAAAGTCGGCGATAACAAAACAACATAAGATATGAAAAGCAGCTTAAACAAAATACCGCCTAAATTTAGCAATGAAAAAGCCCCGGACCCGGGGCTTTTTTATCGATAATACCGTTACAGCAAGTTTATTGCTGATCGGGCAGCATTAATCGCGTGGTTTACGTGGTGCGCGAGGCGCGGCACCCGGCCGTGGACCAGGACCAGAACTCGGCGCGGATGGACGACGCTCGCCCGCTGGCGCAGAGCCAGTATCAACTGTGATATTCAATTTCTGCTTACGCACATAGACTTTTTTCAGGTGCTGAAAAATTTCATTCGGAATAGTTGCTGGCAATTCTACCGTACTGAAATGATCAAACAACTTGATATTACCGATAAACTGGCTGTCGATATTGGCTTCGTTAGCAATAGCACCCACGATATCACCAGCACGCACACCGTGCTCCTTACCGACTTCTATACGGTAAGTATTGTAATCACCTTGCATTTCACGGCGCTGACGCGGGCCACGCTCTGCACGATCTCCGGCAGAACGTTCACCACGCTCAGGACGATCACGGCGTTCACTGCCACGGTCACTACGCTCATTGCGCTCGGCACGTGCATGTGGTTGACGTAATTCAGGGAATTGCTTCGCTACATTCAACGGCTGATCTTTTTGTGCTAAGTACAACAAGGCTGCAGCTAAATCTGCATCCGTCGTTTCCAGTTTCTCGCGCCAATCAGTAATCAGCGTTTCAAAGAAACTTAAATTTTGTGTTTCAATGGTCTGCGCTAACTGCTCACGGAATGATTCAATACGACGCTGTTCAATCACCTGACCTGTTGGCAAACTCATTTGTTCAATGGGTTGCTTAGTCGCATGTTCAATGGTACGCAGTAAACGACGCTCACGAGGTGAAACAAATAATATTGCTTTACCTTCACGACCAGCGCGGCCAGTACGACCGATGCGGTGAACATAGGCTTCACTATCGTAAGGTATATCATAGTTAACGACTAAGCTGATGCGTTCAACATCCAGACCACGGGCGGCAACATCGGTAGCCACGATAATATCGAGTTGGCTAGCCTTCATACGACGAATGGTTTGCTCACGGTGTGCCTGGTTCATATCACCATTTAAACAGGCAACAGCGTAACCACGGGCACCCAATTTCTCAGCAATCTCTTCTGTGGCACTTTTGGTACGCACAAACACGATGCTGGCATCGTATTCTTCGCCTTCTAATAACCGGGTTAAGGCATCCAGCTTTTGGTTACCGTCTAACATTACGTAACGCTGAGTGATTCGCTCAACAGTACTGGTTTTAGAGGCGATTTTAATTTCTTCAGCATTTTTTAAATGCTTCTGCGCAATGGCGCGGATAGGCGCAGGCATGGTAGCGGAGAACATCGCCACCTGACGACCCGGTGGGGTGGCGTCCATAATGGTTTGCACATCATCGATAAAGCCCATCCGCAACATTTCGTCGGCTTCATCCAACACGATAGCGCGCAGTTTATCCAGCTTTAAGGTGCCGCGCTCTAAGTGATCAAGGATACGACCCGGCGTACCTACGATAACCTGTGAACCGCGCTTCAGTGATTTCAACTGATTGGTATAGCTTTGACCACCGTATAAAGGCAGAACATGAAAAGCAGGCATATAACGGGCATACGCTTGAAAGGCTTCTGCTACCTGAATAGCAAGCTCACGCGTTGGCGCTAAAACCAAAATTTGTGGATCGTTTTGGGCAGGGTCAAGCCGCGCTAATAAAGGCAGCGCGAAAGCACCAGTTTTACCAGTACCGGTTTGCGCCTGGCCTAATACATCTTCGCCAGCTAATAGTTTAGGGATAGCAGCAGCCTGGATAGGCGACGGCGTTTCATAGCCAAGTTCAGTAACAGCACGAACAATAGCTTCAGGCAGCATTAGCTGGGAAAATGACACAGTGTCAGACATACGTTGTTTAAACCTCAATAACACGCAGGCGCAGTGGTAGTGCAATTGTCGCTTTTACTTTGCCTGCAAAGCAGTAAAAACGCGAAATCGAGCAAGTATCGATAGCCTTACTCAATTTTATTCCAGTAGTATAGCCAATCATTTAACAAGCGAGAGGCAAAAATGATCGAAATCCTCGTCGGCAGCCAAATGGGCGCAGCGGAATATGTGGCAGAACAAGTTGCTGAAGCACTGGTACAAGCGGGTTATGAAGTTAACATTCATCTGAAACCCAAACTCAATCAGCTAAACCAGCATAATATCTGGTTAGTGATTACATCCACCTATGGCGCAGGAGATCTGCCTGATAATATTCAACCCTTTGCGGATCAATTAGCACAAGATCAAGGCTATCTTACCACACTTTCTTACGCCGTGATCACTTTAGGTGACTCCAGTTACGATACTTTTTGTCTTGCAGGTAAAAAAATAGCCGAGTTACTACAGAAAAAGGGAGCAAAAACCTTACTTCCTGGCTTAGATATTGATGTGCTAGCAGCAGATTTACCTGAAGATCTAGCGTTAGCATGGTTACCGAAACTTATACACAGTTTATCCTGATCCAGATCGGGATAACTTTAAGCCGGATCCTGTTACTGGATCCGGCAAACCCATAATTACAATGACTCGCAGGATCTTATGATCTTGTTATCCTCACCTTACCCACAATATCCCATCTTTACTAAACGATTTGTGTATAACAATAGCTTTTACCGGTGATTAAGCTGTATTTATCCAATTTATAAAAAAATATTCTAAGGAGTCTGTGTATAACTGTGGATCTTACGCACCGCTTTAAAGCGATCAGATCCAAGCTTGATCACAGGATCTGATCTACTCTAATTGCTTGATCCTCTTTTATAAAAACAACTTATCCACGCAAAACAGCCTCAGTAATAGAAGTAATAACAGAAAAGATCTTAAAAAGATCCTATATATATTAAGCAGGATCCTGATCAGACTTAGGCATTTCACTCGTGGTCAGATCAAGCTACAATATGCACCCTGTTTAAACTTGCTAACTGATTCGAGGCAATAATGCTGTTTCAAGAAACTTTTGATGTGATCGTAGTAGGCGGTGGTCATGCTGGAACGGAAGCTGCTCTAGCTGCTGCCCGTGCTGGACAAAATACCCTATTACTAACGCATAACATTGAAACCCTCGGTCAGATGTCGTGTAACCCCGCTATTGGTGGTATTGGCAAAGGCCATTTAGTTAAAGAAATCGATGCTCTTGGTGGCGCTATGGCAATAGCTGCTGATAAAGGCGGTATTCAATTTCGCACGCTAAACAGCTCTAAAGGCCCGGCAGTTAGAGCCACAAGGGCGCAAGCCGATCGGCAACTTTATCGTGCTGCCATTCGACATATTCTAGAAAACCAGCCAAACCTTAAAATTTTTCAACAAGCCTGTGATGATATCATCGTCGAACAGGATCAGGTGAAAGGTGTAGTAACCCAAATGGGCTTAAAATTCCGCAGTAAAAGCGTCGTGCTTACTGTCGGAACCTTTTTGGGTGGTCAAATCCATATTGGTTTAGAACAATTTTCTGGTGGTAGAGCAGGCGACCCGCCATCTATTGCTTTGGCGAAACGTTTACGCGAATTACCATTTAGAGTAGATCGCTTAAAAACAGGTACGCCTCCCCGGATCGACGCCAGAACGGTTGATTTTTCCGTTATGCAAGCACAGCCTGGTGATACACCAACACCAGTATTTTCGTTTTTAGGCAAACAGAGCGATCATCCTACTCAGATCCCCTGTTTTATTACCTATACCAATGAACAAACCCATGATGTGATCCGCAGCAATCTGGATCGCTCACCTATGTACACAGGGGTAATTGAAGGTATTGGCCCACGTTATTGCCCGTCTATTGAAGATAAAGTCATGCGTTTTGCTGATAAAGATAAACACCAGATCTTTATCGAACCCGAAGGCTTAACGACACATGAGCTTTACCCAAATGGCATCTCCACCAGCCTGCCCTTTGACGTACAGTTAAGTATTGTTCGCTCAATAAAAGGAATGGAAAACGCTTACATCACACGACCAGGCTATGCCATAGAATATGATTTCTTCGATCCACGCGATCTAAAAGCAACGCTTGAAACCAAGTTTATTAAAGGCCTATTTTTTGCTGGCCAGATCAACGGCACTACCGGTTACGAAGAAGCCGGTGCTCAAGGCTTATTGGCAGGATTAAATGCCGCATTGTACGCTCAAGATCTAGCAGGCTGGTCACCGAGTCGGGATCAAGCCTACTTAGGTGTATTAGTTGATGATCTCACCACCTTAGGTACCAAAGAGCCTTATCGTATGTTTACCAGCCGTGCTGAATATCGGCTAATGCTGCGTGAAGATAACGCTGATGCCCGCTTAACGGCTAAAGGCCGCGAGTTTGGTTTAGTTGATGATATCCGCTGGGCAGCATTTAATGAAAAAATGGAACAAATTGAACTAGAACGGCAACGCTTAAGGCAAAGTTGGATCCATCCACAGCATAGCGCATTACACGAAGTAAATTTATTACTAAAAACACCGTTAAGCCGTGAAGCCAGCTTGGAAGAACTAATTCGCCGGCCAGAAATGACTTACCAGCAATTATTGCAAATTAGCGATTTAGGGCCTGGTTTAACCGATCCTATAGCTGCTGAACAAGTTGAGATCCAAATTAAGTACGAAGGCTACATTAACCGACAACAAGATGAAATTGCTAAACAACAACGCAATGAAGCCAGCAAATTACCTGCCAGCTTCGATTACAGCCAAGTGAAAGGTTTATCCAATGAAGTTGTGTTGAAATTAAATCAAACCCAGCCGGAAACTGTTGGTCAAGCATCCAGGATCTCCGGTATTACGCCGGCTGCGATATCCTTATTGCTGGTTTATCTGAAAAAACAAGGTTTGCTGCGAAAAAGCGCTTAAAGGACCCTTATGCTTGATTTGTTATCCCGTTTGCGCGATCTTGTCGCGCAAACGTCTTTAGAACTATCTGAAACCCAGCTAAAACAATGCATAGCCTATGTCTCATTATTAGACAAATGGAATAGCGCTTATAACCTAACTTCAGTGCGCGATCCAAAGGAAATGCTAATGAAGCATGTACTGGATAGCTTGGTGGTAGCACCACATCTCACGGGTAACAATTTTATCGATGTCGGTACCGGGCCAGGTTTGCCTGGCATATTGTTGGCGATCTATTACCCAGACAAACACTTTACCTTACTCGATAGCCTGGGTAAGAGGATCCGCTTTTTAAATCAGGTTAAATTACAATTAAACCTGCAAAATGTGACTCCACTGCAAAGCCGGGTTGAAGATCACCAACCTGAACAAGGCTATGATGGTGTAATAAGTCGGGCTTTTGCGTCTCTTAATGATATGCTTGCATGGTGTAAGCATTTACCAGCGGTAAATGGCCAGTTTTTCGCCATGAAAGGGGCTGCAGTGCAAGAAGAAATTGCAGCTTTGCCGGATTTTGTTAAAGTAATGGCTATTAAAAACTTACAGGTACCAGAGCTGGATGCCCAGCGACATCTGGTTATACTGGCAAAAGTTTAATCATCAAGAGGGATCACGTGGGTAAAATCATCGCAATAGCTAACCAAAAAGGCGGCGTGGGTAAAACAACCACAGCGGTGAATTTAGCAGCCTCTATGGCGGCAACCAAACGCAAAGTGTTGCTTATTGATCTGGATCCACAAGGCAATGCTACTATGGGCAGTGGCGTAGATAAATACGAGTTAGCTGCTAGCGCTTATGAGTTATTAATTGATGAAAAGCCGCTATCTGAAGTAGTGGTTAAAGAAACCACCGGTGGCTACCATTTAATTGGGGCAAACTCTGACGTTACTGCCGCCGAAGTGCGTTTAATGGATGTATTTGCCCGGGAACTCCGTCTGCGTAATGCCCTGAAAGCTTACAAAAGTAGCTACGATTTTATTTTTATTGACTGCCCTCCTTCACTCAATATGCTAACAGTAAATGCTATGGCTGCTGCAGACAGTGTATTAGTGCCGATGCAGTGTGAATATTTTGCTTTAGAAGGCTTAACTGCACTGGTTGATACTATTAATAAATTAGCAGCAGTGGTAAACGCGGATCTTAAGATCGAAGGGGTGCTACGTACTATGTACGATCCACGCAATCGATTGGCTAATGACGTATCTGATCAATTAAAACAGCATTTTGGCGATAAAGTCTACCGTGCCGTAATCCCTCGCAATGTTCGCTTAGCTGAAGCTCCAAGTTTTGGAACACCTGTGATGTATTATGATAAGAGCTCAAGCGGAGCCAAAGCTTATTTAGCTTTAGCTGGTGAAATGTTGCGACGCTCAGAAAAAAAAGCGAGTAACAGTAGTACCTTAGCCCAATAATACAAATTAAGGAATTCGATCGAGCATGTCTTTAAAAAAACGTGGCTTAGGTAGAGGGCTTGATGCTCTGCTTACCGCCAGCAAACCCGCTAACTCAGCTTCTGCTTTACCATTGTCAGAGTTACAGACGATCCCTGTAGAATTTTTAAGACCTGGTAAGTATCAGCCACGCAAAGATATGTCGCAAGATGCGCTGGAAGATTTGGCGAGTTCTATTAAAGCACAAGGTGTTATTCAACCAATAGTCGTTCGTTCACTGGCTGAAGATAGCTATGAGATTATTGCCGGCGAACGTCGTTGGCGCGCTGCACAAATAGCGCAGCTGGCAGAAGTGCCGTGTTTAATCAAAAATGTACCAGACGAAGCCGCTGTTGCTATCGCCTTAATTGAAAATATTCAGCGCGAAGATTTAAACGCCATGGAAGAAGCCGTTGCTTTGCAGCGCTTATTATCAGAATTTGAGTTAACACATCAGCAAGTGGCTGATGCGGTGGGTAAATCGCGGGCTAGTGTCAGCAATTTACTGCGCCTTAATCAATTAAATGATGATGTAAAACTGTTGTTGGAACATGGCGATATTGAAATGGGCCATGCCCGCGCCTTGTTAGCACTCGAGGGTAATAGCCAATCGGACGCCGCCAGGTTAGTAGCAGCAAAACAATTAACCGTGCGTGATACCGAAAATCTGGTAAGAAAAATTCTTGAGCCAGCACCGCAAAAATCAGAAAAACAAAAAGACCCAGATGTTGCTGCGTTAGAACAACGCTTAGCTGAGCATTTTGCTGCTCAAGTACATATTGATTACAACAAAAAAGGTAAAGGCAGTTTAGTCATAAACTACAGCAGCCTAAGCGAACTGGATGGTATTTTAGACAAATTGCAGCTAGGTGAAAACTAAGCGGAGATTTCTGTTTTCAAATCAGCTACAAGACTATAGTTGCAACCGCTTTTTGTTGCAAAAGAAGGCAGGTTAAGTATACTTGCGGCTGTTTTTTTGCCTAAGTTTGTAGGCATTGACTGAAAGTGGAGATGTAATGCAACCGAATCCGCGACAGGTTCGAATTTCAGCCTACAAATTGGTCGCTTTTCAGGTTGTCGTTGCTGCTTTAACCGCATTATATTTTGCCGTTACCAGTGATGAATTAGCGGCAAAATCTGCCTTTAAAGGCGGGCTTATTGCAGCAGTACCAAATTTTGTGTTTGCGCTGATCGCTTTTTGGACCTTAGGTCGTGGCAGCGTAGAACAAGCGAAGACGGCGATGATGCGCGGTCATTCGTTGAAAATAATTTTGACCATAGTGTTGTTCGCAGTAGTTATGCAACAGGAAATCGCGGCAGGTCCTCTGATGCTCGGTTTTATCCTGACATTACTGGCACAATGGTCAACAGCAATTTTCTTTAAACATTGATTATTGGGATGAAACATGGCTGCAGGTGAACTTACCGTTTCAAGTCATATTCAGCACCACCTTACTAATGCAAAAATGTGTACTGTCGATGGCAGTGTCGCATTTAATAAAGCATGTAGCGAGGCTGGTTTCTGGGTATTACATATCGACTCCTTAGCTTGGTCTATCGGCTTAGGTATTCTTTTCTTATGGTTATTCCGCAAAGCTGCGGTAAAAGCCAGCTCTGATCAACTTGCTGTTCCAGGCAAATTTCAGTGTTTCGTGGAAATACTGATTGAATTTGTTGAAAGCAACGTGAAAAGTACCTTCCATGGGAAAAGCAAACTAATTGCGCCACTGGCACTGACCATCTTTGTCTGGGTTTTCTTAATGAACCTGATGGATTTGGTACCGGTTGACGTGCTACCTGCATTTGCTGGCTGGGTTGGCGCCACCTTCTTTGGTATGGACTCACATGATGTTTATATGAAGATCGTACCTACCACCGATATCAATACCACTGTGGCGCTAGCCTTAGGCGTCTTTGTATTGATGATCGGGTACTCAATTAAAATTAAAGGCGTAGTAGGTTTTATCAAAGAACTGACCCTGCACCCTTTCCACACCAAAAATGTCTTTGTGCAGGCGCTGTTAGTGCCGTTCAACTTGTTACTTGAAGTGTTAGCATTGATCACTAAACCGTTCTCGCTGGCACTACGATTGTACGGAAACCTGTATGCTGGTGAGATGATCTTTATCCTGATCGGTATTATTGGCTTGTTACAATTGCCTTTACACTTTATCTGGGCAGTATTCCATATCCTGGTTATCGTGTTACAGGCGTTCGTGTTTATGATGTTGACCATTGTTTACCTGAGCATGGCCAGCGCAGATAACCATTAATTTTTAGCTTTATTTTTAACTTAACTTTAACTTTAAACTATCGGAGTAAAACATGGAAAATATCTTAACTATGCCAGAAGCAGTTGTAGAAGCGGTAAAACTGATCGCTGTTGCCCTGTTGATTGGTTTCGGTGCTATCGGTACTGCACTGGGTTTCGCTAACATGGGTGGTAAGTTCTTAGAATCTTGTGCTCGTCAGCCAGAATTAGCCCCATCTTTACAAGTTAAAATGTTCATCCTTGCAGGTCTGATCGATGCGATCTCTATGATCGCGGTTGGTATTGCAATGTACATCCTGTTCGTTAGTTAATTCTCTGACGTTTAGCTAAACCAAGAACTAACTTAACTAAGGAGGAGCGGACGTGAATCTGACTCTGACTATAATTGGACAGATGATTGCATTTGCAGTCTTCGTGCTGTTCTGTATGAAGTACATTTGGCCACCGCTGATGAACGCGATTGAAGCGCGTCAAAAGAAAATCGCGGATGGTTTATCGGCTTCAGACAGAGCTGAAAAAGACCTGATGTTAGCGCAGGACAAAGCTAAAGATCAGCTAAAAGATGCCAAAGCGAAAGCCGCAGAAATCATTGACCAAGCGCGTAAGCGCGAAGCTAAGTTGATTGACGAAGCCGTTGCGAAAGCGAATGCCGAACGTGATGTTATTTTGGCACAAGCAAAAGCCGAGGTTGAAGCTGAGCGTAACCGTTTACGTGAAGATTTACGCAAACAGGTTGCTGCTCTGGCGATTGCCGGTGCAGAGAAGATCCTGCAACGTTCAATTGATGAAGCTGCGCATGCAGACATTCTGGAAAAACTGGTACAAGAACTGTAAAGAGGATGAGCTATGTCTGATTTGACGAATATTGCTCGTCCATATGCCAAAGCCGCCTTTGATTTTGCTGTTGAGCAAAATGCCTTGGCAACTTGGCTAGAGATGTTAGTGTTTGCTGCCGAGGTTGCGAAAAACGACCAGGTAGCAGCGCTACTTCGAACTACAGGTATTGCTGAAGAGCAAGCCAACCTTTTTATCCAGGTATGTGGTGAGCAACTTAATGCACATGGCCAAAACTTTATTAAAGTAATGGCAGAAAATCACCGCTTGTTGGCGTTGCCAGAAGTGTTAGCGACCTTTGTTGAGCATAAAGCCGAGTATGAAAAAGAAGTTACCGTTGATGTGACTTCTGCTTCAGTACTGAATGCTGCACAACAAGATAAGTTGATCGCTGCACTTTCGAAACGTTTACAACGCAAGGTTAAATTGAACTGTAGCGTTAATCCTGACGTGGTAGGCGGTATGCTGATCCGTGCAGGTGACATGGTAATTGATGGCTCGGTCCGCGGTAAGCTGGATCGTTTAGCAACTGCGCTGCAGTCGTAATGGGGAACAGAGAATGCAACTGAATTCCACAGAAATATCTGAACTGATCAAAAGTCGTATTGCTCAGTTTGACGTGGTCAGTGAAGCTCGTAACGAAGGAACTATCGTTCAGGTAACTGACGGTATCATTCGTATCAATGGCCTGGCAGACTGTATGCAAGGCGAAATGATTGAGCTTCCTGGCAGCCGTTATGCAATCGCACTGAACTTAGAGCGTAACTCAGTGGGTGCGGTAGTAATGGGTCCATATGCCGACTTAACAGAAGGCACCAAAGTTAAAAGTACTGGCCGTATCCTTGAAGTACCAGTAGGCCCAGGCCTGTTAGGTCGTGTGGTTAACACCTTGGGTGCACCTATTGATGGTAAAGGTCCGGTAGAAGCAGCAGGTTATGAACCTGTTGAAAAAATTGCACCAGGTGTAATCGACCGTCAATCGGTAGATCAGCCAATGCAAACCGGTTACAAATCTGTTGATGCAATGATTCCAATCGGCCGTGGCCAGCGGGAATTATTAATCGGTGACCGTCAGACTGGTAAAACAGCACTGGCTATCGATGCCATCATCAATCAGAAAGGTACTGGTGTTAAGTGCGTATACGTAGCGATTGGCCAAAAGGCCTCTACTATTGCTAACGTGGTACGTAAACTGGAAGAGCACGGCGCTTTAGCACACACTATTGTGGTTGTCGCCTCTGCTTCTGAAGCGGCTGCTCTGCAGTTCTTAGCACCGTACTCTGGTTGTACTATGGGTGAATACTTCCGTGACAACGGTGAAGATGCGCTGATCGTATACGATGATTTGTCTAAGCAAGCTGTTGCTTACCGTCAAATCTCGTTACTGTTACGTCGTCCACCGGGCCGTGAAGCTTACCCAGGTGACGTATTCTATTTACACTCTCGCTTACTAGAGCGTGCATCTCGTGTTAATGCTGACTATGTAGAGCGTTACACTAAAGGTGCGGTAACAGGTAAAACCGGTTCTTTAACGGCCTTACCAATTATCGAAACGCAAGCGGGTGACGTATCAGCATTCGTACCCACTAACGTAATTTCGATTACCGATGGTCAGATCTTCTTAGAAACTGACTTATTTAACGCCGGTATCCGTCCTGCGGTTAACGCTGGTATTTCGGTATCGCGGGTTGGTGGTGCAGCGCAAACGAAAATCATCAAAAAGCTGGGTGGTGGTATCCGTTTAGCTTTAGCACAGTACTCAGAACTTGCAGCGTTCGCGCAGTTTGCTTCTGACCTGGACGATGCGACCCGCGCTCAGTTAGAGCACGGTCAAAAAGTTACTGAGCTGATGAAGCAGTTACAATATAGCCCAATGTCAGTAGCCGAAATGGGTATCTCTATTTTCGCTATTGAAAAAGGTTTTATGAAAGATGTAGACGTAGCCAAAATCCTGGATTTTGAAGCCGGCTTAATTTCTTACATGAAAGCTGAACACGCTGAGCTGATGGCTGATATCGACAAAACCGGTAACTACAACGATCAAATCGAGTCTACGTTTAAAGCCGCTATTGAGAAATTCAAGGCAACGCAGACCTGGTAAGCAATGCGGGTGGCTTAGCCACCCCATTCGTTGAATAAATCGGAGATACAGTCATGGCCGGTGGTAAAGAGATAAAAAGTAAGATTGGGAGTATTAATAATACTCGCAAGATCACCAGTGCTATGGAAAAAGTTGCGGTCAGTAAAATGCGCAAAGCGCAAGACCGCGTGGCTGCAACTCGCCCATACGCTGAAGGTATGCGCAAAGTGATCGGTAACGTTGCCAATGGTAACCTGGAATACCGCCATCCGTATTTAGCGGATCGTGAGGTAAAGCGGGTTGGCTATATCGTCATCTCTACCGACCGTGGTCTTTGTGGTGGCCTGAATACCAACGAATTTAAAAAAATTGCCGTTGATCTAAAACGTTGGAAAGACCAAGGCGTTACTGCTGAGTTTGCCGTTATCGGTAACAAAGCAACTGCCTTCTTTAAGCGTTTCGGTGGTAAAGTTGTTGCTGCCCAGGCAGGTTCAGGTGATGTACCAAGGTTGGCCAACGTGATTGGTTCGGTGCAAGTCATGCTTAAAGCATTCGACGAAGGCCGGATTGACCGCTTATTCCTGGTGTATAACAAATTTGTTAACACTATGAAGCAAGAGCCAGTGATCGATCAATTGCTACCTTTGCCTAAAACAGACCTCGCGAAGCGTGAGCACAGCTGGGACTATATTTACGAGCCAGATCCACAACCTATTTTGGATATGTTACTGACTCGTTATATGGAATCACAGGTTTATCAAGGTGTTGTTGAGAATTTAGCCAGCGAACAAGCCGCCCGTATGGTGGCGATGAAAGCAGCTACCGACAACGCAGGTAACCTGATGGATGACCTGAAGCTGGTTTACAACAAAGCACGTCAGGCTGCTATTACCCAAGAATTAAGCGAAATTGTCGCGGGTGCAGCAGCGGTAGGCTAAGGTTTTAAGTTTTGCAAAATTGAGGAAACATCATGAGTCAAGGTAAGGTCGTCCAAATCATTGGCGCCGTTGTGGATATCGATTTTCCACAAGATGCGGTACCTGGTATCTATGACGCGTTAAACGTTACCGACGGCGATCTGGCTGGTTTGGTGCTGGAAGTACAGCAGCAGCTGGGTGGCGGTACAGTACGTGCTATCGCAATGGGCACTACAGACGGTTTACGTCGTGGTACCTTAGTTGGAAATTCTGGTAAAGCCATTCAGGTACCTGTTGGTAAAGCGACTTTAGGTCGTATTATGGACGTATTAGGTAACCCGATTGATGAAGCTGGTCCTATAGGTGAAGAAGAGCGCTGGTCAATCCATCGCGCCGCCCCTTCATACGAAGATCAAGCCGCATCAAACGCCCTGTTGGAAACCGGTATTAAAGTTATCGACTTAGTTTGCCCCTTCGCTAAAGGTGGTAAAGTAGGTCTGTTCGGTGGTGCCGGTGTAGGTAAAACCGTAAACATGATGGAGCTGATCCGGAACATCGCGATCGAGCACAGCGGTTACTCTGTATTCGCCGGTGTCGGTGAGCGTACCCGTGAAGGTAACGACTTCTATCACGAAATGAAAGACTCTAACGTACTGGATAAAGTATCGTTAGTATACGGTCAGATGAACGAGCCACCAGGCAACCGTTTACGCGTTGCGTTAACCGGCTTAACCATGGCGGAAAAATTCCGTGATGAAGGCCGTGACGTACTGTTCTTCGTAGATAACATCTACCGTTACACCCTAGCCGGTACTGAAGTATCAGCACTTCTGGGCCGTATGCCATCAGCAGTAGGTTACCAGCCAACGCTGGCCGAAGAGATGGGTGTGCTGCAAGAGCGTATTACTTCAACAAAGACAGGCTCAATCACGTCAATCCAGGCCGTTTACGTTCCTGCGGATGACTTAACTGACCCGTCACCAGCCACTACCTTCTCGCACTTAGATGCAACGGTAGTACTGAGCCGTAATATCGCGTCTTTAGGTATCTACCCGGCAATCGATCCACTGGATTCTACCTCTCGTCAGTTAGATCCACAGGTTATCGGTAAAGAGCACTACGAAGTAGCACGTGGCGTACAAACTGTACTGCAGCGTTACAAAGAGCTGAAAGATATTATCGCCATTCTGGGTATGGACGAACTGTCTGATGAAGACCGTACTACCGTATACCGGGCGCGTAAAATTCAGCGCTTCTTGTCGCAGCCGTTCTTCGTTGCTGAAGTATTTACTGGTTCACCAGGCAAATACGTACCGCTGAAAGAAACGATCCGTGGCTTTAAAGGCATTTTGGCCGGTGAATACGACCATATGCCAGAACAAGCGTTTTACATGGTTGGTTCTATCGACGAAGCGATCGAAAAAGCGAAGAAACTATAAGTTCAGGCTTTAGGAGAGCGACATGGCGATGACAGTGCAACTGGATGTAGTAAGTGCCGAAGAAAAAATCTTCTCCGGCCTTGTCGAATCCGTGCAGGTCACAGGCAGTGAGGGCGAGTTGGGTATTTTACCTTTTCACGCCCCGTTACTGACCACCCTGAAACCTGGCATGGTCCGTATCGTTAAACAGTTTGGCGAAGAACATTTGGTATATGTAGCTGGTGGTGTAATTGAAGTACAACCAGATGCGATTACCGTGCTAGCCGACGTTGCGGTACGTGGCGAAGACTTAGATGAGCAAGCTGCTTTAGACGCCCAAAAACAGGCAGAAGAAGCCATGCAGCATGCCAGCGCTGACTTTAATTACGCCGAAGCTGCAGCACAATTGGCCGAGGCCATTGCCCAGCTGCGTATTATTCAGAAAATGCGCAAAAAGTAAGTTAACGTATCTAAAAAGGCCACCCTAGGGTGGCTTTTTTTTCGCCCAGAATAGCGCGGATAGTCATAATACTAACTTAACTTTCTTTATTTACGTTAAATGGCGTTTACAACTTGTTTCAATTCGAAAAGCTATTTATATTTAATTAGCGAGTTAAAAACTAATAATTACAATACAGGACAAATATTATGCGTTTGCTATTTTGCATCCTATTGCTGTTATGCCAATTTAGCGTAACGGCCCAAAGTCTTACCTTGGAAGACTATGCGCGGCAACCACAGTTTCTAGAGATAAAAATTTCACCTACTGGTAAGTATTTAGCTGCCACCACCCGTGGCGAAGAAGGCAATATCTATTTACAGGTTATCGATATTAAAACTAACCAGATAATCAGTGTGCGTCATTTTACCGGGCGTGATTCTATCGGCACTATTAACTGGGCCAATGCAGAGCGCTTGCTGATTACTTTGGTTAGAGATATCGGTGCTTTAGAAAGCCCGGTGCCTACCGGAGAAATTTTTGCCGTTAATGCTGATGGCACTAATGCTCGCATGCTCACTGGTTATCGGTCTGACACCGAAAAAGATGCGGCGACAGTTATTAACTACTTACCAGAAGACGATAAGTTTGTCCTGATTGTTACTGCCACGCCAAACCGCTTAGGGTCTTTTAGCTTAATTAAGCGCCTTAATATCGATAATGGCCGCACCCGGCAAATTGCCCGGGCACCTATGCGTTCGTCAGGTATGATTACAGATAACAATGGCGTGGCGCGTATCGCGGTGGGTGAAGACCAAAATAACGATAATGAAATGGTGCTAATGTACCGTAAAGACGAGCGTAGTGACTGGCAAACTTTGCGTCGCTATGGTCAACGCGACGGTAACTTCCAACCCTTGGCTTTTATGCCGGATAATCTGCGTATTTTAGGTTTGAGTGATACCCAAACTAATACTAAAGCCATCAGTATTTTTAATCCTGAAACCGGTAAAGAAGAGATAATAGCCCATCATCCAAAGGTAGATGTGGATCCTATCGTCAGTTTTAGAAATGGTTTGGTGAGTGAAATTATTGGTGCCGCCTTTGAATATGATATTTATGATGAGGTTTTCTTCGCTGATATTGAAGATAAAGAGTTTAGTAGTCATCTACAAGGGCTAAGATCTGCTTTTCCAGAGCGGCGGTTAACGATTTCATCAGGCACCCGCGACAACAGTTTAGCCATACTATCTGTTCGTTCCGCGAACCACCCTGTAGAGTTCTATATATACGATCTTAAAAATAGAAAATTGAATTACTTGCTTAATTCAACACCTTGGTTAAAAGCAGAACAGTTAGCGCAAACTCAGTCAGTGTTTTATAAGAGCCGCGACGGCTTAGAGATACACGGTATTCTTACGTTACCTAAAGATAAAGAAGCTAAAAATCTACCGTTAATTATGTTACCTCACGGTGGACCTCATGGTGTGCGTGATAATTTGGTGATGGATCGTGATGCTAAAGTGTTGGCACAGCATGGCTATGCCGTTTTACAACCTAACTTCCGCGGTTCTGGCGGTTTTGGTCGTGAATTTCTGCAACTGGGCTACCAAAATTGGGGTACCACCATGATTGATGATATGACTGACGGCGTAATGCATTTGGTTAATCAGGGGATTGTCGATAAAAATAGGGTATGTGCTTATGGCGCTTCCTATGGTGGTTACGCGGCCTTAATGAGTGCAGTACGTGAGCCAGATCTTTATAAGTGTACTGTAGGCTTTGTTGGTGTTTTTGATTTAAACTTACTTTATACCGATGGCGATATTCCACAGCGTAAGGCTGGTATTAATTATTTAGAAATGGCTGTTGGCCGTGATAAAGAACGGCTTGATGCGCAATCACCGATTAAGCATTTAGATAAGCTTAAAGCACCGGTCTTTATTATTCACGGTAAGGAAGATCAGCGGGTACCTATTATCCATGCTGATCGCTTAAGAGCCGAACTGGAAAAACGTAATCACCCCTTCGAGTGGATGGTTAAAGAAAAAGAAGGGCATGGTTTTTATAAGCCAGAAAATAACGTGGAACGCTGGCAAAAAATGTTGGCCTTCTTTGACAAGTATATTGGCGAGAGCCGCGTAGCAAACTAGCGTTATTTTAATTAGACAGGGGCTGTTACAGCCCCTTTTTATTACTTCCAAAAAGGGGCCGCTTTACAACAGGCGTGCCCTTGTACTAATGCAGAGTGGTTTAGCATCGAGTTAATTTTAAACTACCGTTCATTTTCCTCTGTTCGCCATCCTCATTTTTCACGCTGTTGCTTTTTCGACGAAATAAACATTAAAACTCCCTTTCTGTGACGCCACTTAAATTTAATAAAAACAAAATTAATCAAATATTTAGCTGGTTATAACTAAGTTATAACCAAGGTTTTCGCTTTATCACGCCAAAGTCACTGCTGCGTTATCGAATAACCCTGCCTGCTACCTTACGCTTAGCCTCGTTAACTCAATACGCCACAGGAGGCAACAAATGAAAGCTACAACGTTAATGTTAGCACTGGTCTTTATTGCACAAAGTAGTGTTGTTGCAGCACAGCAATCTACGGAGACTTTGATAGAACATCAGGTACCACCGGCGAAAGCTTATACAGAGACACTATTTGCTGACTTTGAATCAGATTTTCAAAATCAGCTAATGAAATATAGCCAACAGCTGCAGCTTGATATTGAAGGTCAGGTGAAGCAAAGCATCACCAATCTTGATCTTTCCATACTTAATTAGCAGGGAGATCATAATGAAATTACGTGCGCTATTACGCTTCTCAGTGAGAGCATCTTTACTGGCACTAAATCTGATGTCGGTATCGGCC
This sequence comes from Alishewanella longhuensis, assembly GCF_014653435.1. Classification (GTDB taxonomy): domain Bacteria; phylum Pseudomonadota; class Gammaproteobacteria; order Enterobacterales; family Alteromonadaceae; genus Alishewanella; species Alishewanella longhuensis. The sequence goes on from NZ_BNAO01000001.1 coordinate 60,325, forward strand.
TTGGCAGAAAGTGCGGTATGGAAAGTGAGTAAAGGTGAAGATTATCTTTATCTTGGCGGAACAGCGCATTTATTACCAGAGTCTGCCTTTCCGCTACCGGTAGAATTTGAGTTTGCTTACCAGCAAACCGATATGCTGGTTTTGGAAACCACCATTCCAGATCCGGCAGACAAGCAGTTTCAGCAGACAATGTTAATGGCATTTCGCTATCAGGATGATACGTCGCTTGAACAGCTATTATCTGCGGAAGTTTACCAGTTGTTACGTCAGTATTTTGCGGGTTTTGGCATACCGATAGAACAACTAAACGCATTTCGCCCTGGCTTTATTACGATTCAACTAACCGTACTGGCAGCCATGCAAGCCAATATGGCTGGCATGGGCGTGGACCATTATTTTGCCGCTAAAGCCGCCGACGATGGTAAAGAAACTGCTTATCTGGAGGAGTTAGTCTTTCAACTGCAGCTGCTTGCCAGCTTAGGGGAAGGCTACGAAGACGATTTTATCCGCACTCAGCTTGACCAAATCACCCAATTTGAGCAGCTATTTAAAGCAACGCTTATCGCTTGGCGTAGCGGTGATTTAGCAAAGCTGGATGAATTGATTATTAAACCCACTCAAGCACTTTACCCGCAAGTTTATCAAGCAATGTTTGTTCAACGTCATCAAAACTGGTTGCCGAAAATTGAACAGCTATTTGGTAACTCACAGCGTGAATTCGTGCTGGTAAGTGTTGGCCATCTTGCTGGGGATGACAGTTTATTAGCCTTACTCGCTAAGGCTGGCTACCACATCGAGCAAATTAACCTGAGCGAGGGTGAGAGCAATGTTAAATCGCATAGCCACTAAAGAAACCTTATGTACCTTAGGTTGGAGCACCTTTTGGTTTGGTGGTTGGCTGACATTGCATTGGTACACCATTAGTAAATTTACGTTTTAAAAAACCACATTAATAATACTTAGGGGAACAGATATGAAAAAGAATACATTTTTAGTAAAAACATTAAGCTTAGCGATGTTAGCGGCCTTTGGTTCAACGACAATGTTAGTGGGTTGTAGTAGCAATGATGGGTCCATTACAGCCAATAAAACACAACAACAGCCGGGGCAGAGCATACAAGTTAGTCCAAATGATGCCCGGCAATACCAAAGCATAACCTTGCCAAATCAGTTACAAGTGGTTTTAGTATCTGATCACACTGCAGAAAAATCATCAGCAGCATTAAGTGTAGATGTGGGTTGGTTAAATGATCCGGCATCACAGCAAGGTTTGGCGCACTTTTTGGAGCATATGCTGTTTATGGGGACAGCGCGTTATCCTGATCCTGATGGCTACGGCAACTTTATGCGCCAGCACGGGGGCACTACTAATGCTTTTACCAACCAGCTAACCAACTATATGTTTGAAATTAATCATAGCCATTACGAGGAAGCTTTAGATCGTTTTGCCGACTTTTTTAAAGCACCACTCTTACTGCCAGATTATGTTGATAAAGAACGGCATGCGGTTCATTCAGAATGGTCAATGTTACAAAATCAGGATGGCTGGGCGCAGCGTGCACTATCTGCTCAGCTGCTTGACGCGCATCCGGCTAACCAATTTTGGGTTGGTAATTTAGACAGCTTAAGCGATAAAGAGGGTAGCAAACTGCATGACGAGTTAGTGGCGTTTTATCAACGCTACTACTCGGCTAATCGGATGAAACTGGTATTAATTAGTTCAGATCCGTTACCACAAATGCAGCTATTGGCGCAGCGTTTTTTTGCTGATATCGAAAACAAGCAACTGGAAACACCGAGGCCGACAGCACAGCTTGACTTTGCAAACCGCACACCACAACGAGTGCATTATGTTCCTAACAGTGAGATGCAACTGCTAACGTTAGAGTTTACCGTTGATAATAATATTAACGATTTTGCCAGTAAACCGAATGAGTTTTTAGCGCATTTACTCAGTTCAGAGATGCCCGGTACCCCAGCTCAGCAATTAAAAGCCATGGGGTTACTCGATGTGTTGGCGGTAGATTATGATCCGAAATGGTATGGTAATTACGGTCAGTTGCAAATAATAGCAGTATTAACCGAGGCGGGCATGCAGCAGCGTGAGGCCATTACCGCTATCTTAATGCAGTATTTGGCGCTGATCCGTGAGCAAGGTGTTAGTGAGAAATACTATCAGGAAATTCGCACGTCACTACAGAACCAATTTAATTTCTTAGAAAAAACCGATGGCTTTAACTATGCAGCTCAGCTCAGTGCCGCAATGCAGTATTATCCGGTGCAGTCGGTAGTCAGCGCGCCCTTCCAATATGATCAGTTTGATGCGTCAGCCATTAACGCCTTGCTTGGCCAACTGGTACCAGCGCGCTTAACTGTTTGGCATATCAGCCAGCGTGAGCCAGCAACCGAGAGTTTGCAGTATTTTACTGGCAAATACTCGGTAACCGAGATTAATCAGCAAGAACTTAGTGCCTGGCAACAACCGTTAATTCCACTGGCCTTGCCGGCGCTTAACCGTTTTCAGCCAGAGAGCTTTGCTATAAAACATAGTGCTTTCACCCAGCCAACACAAATCATCAAGCAGGATGCAGTTGAAGCCTGGTTAATGGGCAGCAGCCATTTTGCTGATCAGCCGCGTGGTCAGCTGTTCATGCAGTGGCATCAACCTACGGCTAAGCAAACGGCAAAAGAAGCAGTGATGCACGGTTTATGGCAAATGGCCTTTTTATTAAACCATCAAGCTTTATGGCAAGAGGCCAGCGCTGCTGGTATGCAAATTCAGCCAGAGGCCGATGAATATGATTTGGTAGTAAAGTTAACAGGTTTTACCGATAAACAACCTACTTTAGTCAGTCAGATTGCCGAGATTATCGCTACGCCACTGACCGCGCAGCAATTTAGTCAAAATATGGATTTGCTGCAACGCAGTTTACGTTCTGTTGAGCAACAAATGCAGTTTCAACAGGCGGGTGAGTTGTTAAAAGCCGCGCTATTTTCAGGTCGTTTTGAATTGGCTGAAGTGCTTGCCGCTGCACAGCAGGTAACATTGGAAGAGCTAAACAGCTACATTCAACAAACCTTAGCAAAAAGCCAATTACGCCTGCTGGCGCAAGGTAACTATAACGAAGCAGATGTAACGGTTATCGCCAAAGCCTTGGCAGGTACAGCCGGTGCTAATAGAGACTATCAGCTTTTTAAAACCTGGCAGCCTCAGCCCGGGCAGCGCCTATCAGTAATGCGCAATAACCCGCAAACAGATAGCACTGTGTTTCGGTTACAAGTGCTACCTAAGGGTGACTATGCCGGCAAAGCGGCGGCTAAAGTATTGTCTGGCCACTTACATCAGGCGTTTTTTAACCAGCTACGTACTGAAGAGCAGTTGGGTTATGTGGTTCAAGCTATGGATATGCCGCTTAATGAGCATGCAGGTTTTATGCTGGTGATTCAAAGTCCGGCGCTTTCTGCACAACAATTGCAATTACGGGTAGACAGTTTCTTACAACAATATGCTACGCAATTGGCTGCACTAAACGAAGAGGGGTTTGCCCAGTTAAAGCAAGCGCAATTATTGGAGCTACAACGTGTACCGACAAATTTAGAAGAAGAATTTCAAGCAACCAGTAATGATTGGCTGCGTAATCGCCTGAGCTTTAACAATAAGCAGCAGTTGATTGCAGCAGTGCAAGCCCTGACTCTCGCTGACATGCAGCAGTTTTATCAGCAAACTGCGCTCTCTGCGCAAGCGGCAACCTTACAAATTACCTTACAAGGTCAAGGCAAAGGGCAAGATTTTAAACCGCTGCCCGGCTTTACCCCTGTTGCCGATTTGTCGCTGTTAAACCCAGATCATTAATAAGTGTTTTTGGTTACCCTAAGTTTAATTAATTTTAAGCCTAGGGTAGCCACCCAGTGTTAGCAGTATCTAGTCGTTACACTAGGTTAAACCATAACGACATTTACATTTATTCAATTGTTAAATTGTTTGCGAAAAAGATCTTGTGAGGTTAATATTTTTAACTTTAATCAAAGGTCAATGCGGTGTTTAACAGACAACAATAGTTAACTAAGGAAGGCTTTTATGAGTACAGAAATTTTAAATTCAAGCGATGCTGCTGTAGCAACAGCACAAGTCGAACCAAGTCATACTAAAACCAGCTTTGGTCGTTCTTTGGCGTGGTTGTTGGCAATAGCCGTCACCTACTTCTGCGCTGCCTTTTTATATGCAATAGCGGCAGGCATTTACTATGGTGTAACTCAGCCAGAGTTAATGCAAGCTGATGGTGCCGATTTTATTACGGCACATATTATGAGCCCCAATGGTTTAACGGGTTCTTATATTGTTATTTTTATTACTGTTATGCTGGTTTTATACAAAGCTGCCAGCTTTCCACAACAAACCTGGTTTAAAACTCTGGCTATGCATAAGGTGGCATTTCGCCGTTATTTACCCTGGTTAGGTTTATTCGCTATCTACTATGCTTTGGCCAGTTTAGTTAGCTATATCGCAGAAATCGATGGCGGCGACTTTGTCGCTTCTATTCAGAATACGCAACATCTTGGCTTGTTTTTTATCATGGTATTCTTAGCCCCTATAGTGGAAGAATTGGTATTTAGAGGGTACTTTTTCCAAGCTTGGCGTAACAGTTGGTTAGGGCTATGGGGCACCACCATTGTGACTTCAGTATTGTTCACTCTGGTACATATGGGGCAATATCCAATGCTGGTATTAGGCATGCTATTTTGCTTTAGTGTACTGTTAGGTTTGGCTCGGGAAAAAACCGGCTCGGTGTATGTGCCCATGGCGATGCATGCGGTGAATAACTTTGTTGCGTGTGTGTTGATTGTATTTTTGGGCATTAGCTAAAGGTTTGTATCGCTCTTGTATAGCACTAAAGCCGCCGGTATCACCGGCGGCTTTAGTTTATGGCAGCAAGGCCTGACCTTTTATCTGCAACAAAATCAGGTAGAATGTTGGTATTACCAAGTAACGGATAAACCACAATGGCATTAAATGTAGTGATTTTAGCTGCCGGTAAAGGCACGCGGATGAAATCGGATTTACCCAAGGTGCTGCATAAGGTAGCAGAGCGACCGATGGTGCAACATGTAGTTGATACTGCCCGCGCGCTTGGCGCCGACAAGCCTCAACTTGTCTATGGCTATGGCGCAGAAGCGTTAAAAACCGCCATGGGTGAGCAGCCACTGCATTGGGTATTGCAGGCTGAGCAGCTTGGTACCGGCCACGCGGTGGCGCAGGCTATTCCGAACATTGCTGATGATGATACCGTATTAGTGTTATATGGCGATGTGCCGTTAACCCGCCTTGAAACCTTACAGCAATTACTAGCCGCCAAACCAATCAATGGTTTGGCGATTTTAACGGTAAATCTCTCCAATCCTACGGGGTATGGCCGTATTGTGCGCGAAAACGGCAAGGTCGTGGGTATTGTCGAGCAAAAAGATGCCACGCCAGAACAGCTGAAAATTCAGGAAGTAAACAGTGGCATTATGGCGCTGCCGGGGAAACAGCTGAAAAGCTGGCTAGGTCGTTTATCGAATAGTAATGCCCAGGGCGAATACTATTTAACGGATGTGATTGCCATGGCGCATAGCGAAGGTGTTGACATTGCCACAGCTCAGCCGCAAAACCCAATGGAAGTAGAAGGCGCCAATAATCGCGTACAACTGGCCGCCTTAGAGCGCGCTTATCAGCAGCGTAAAGCCGAAGAATTAATGCTGGCTGGCGCTAACCTGCGCGATCCGGCGCGGATTGATGTGCGCGGTGTGGTCGAGGTTGGCAATGACGTGATGATCGATATCAACGTTATTTTTGAAGGCAAGGTGGTGTTGGGTAAAGGTGTAACTGTTGGTGCCAACTGCATCTTAAAAGATTGTGCTATCGGCGATAACACCGAAATTAAACCTAATTCGATGATTGAAAAATCGGTGGTTGGCGCAAACTGTTCAGTGGGCCCTTATGCCCGCCTGCGGCCAGATAGCGTGATGCTGGACGACAGCCACGTCGGCAACTTTGTTGAGATGAAAAAAACCACGCTCGGTAAAGGCTCCAAAGCCAACCATTTAACTTATCTGGGCGATGCGGTGATTGGCGATAAAGTGAATGTCGGTGCCGGTACCATTACCTGCAACTACGATGGCGTCAATAAATTTGTTACCACCATTAAAGATGGTGCCTTTATTGGCTCCAATAGTGCCCTGGTGGCGCCGGTAACGGTTGGCGTTAATGCCACAGTCGGTGCCGGGTCAGTACTTACCCGCGATGCCGCCGATGGTGAGCTGGTGGTTGCCCGTGCTAAACAGCGGCATATCGCAGACTGGCAAAGGCCGGTAAAAATTAAAAAATAAGTGTTGTTATTAACCCCACCAAGTCGTGGGGTTAATTTTATGTTGATTTTGGGGCTCTGGATAACGCAAGATACTTATTACTCATCATCAGCAAGATAGATTTAAATGAAGAAACCAATTAACTGGGAAAAATACACCGCGCTAAGTTCGATGCTGGTGGCGGTATTAGCATTGGCCATTTCTATCTGGCAAAGTTATAGCATACAGCAGCACAATAAACTGTCGCTGCGGCCTTATCTGGAAATGGAATTCAACTTTAATGAAGATGGAAGTTGGGAGCTCTTTATTCATAACCAGGGACTTGGACCCGCTCAGGTTACTGATGTGCAATACAAAGTAGATGGAACGGTACATCCCAATCGGGATGAATTTCTAAAAGCGTTGGGTGAACAACCAGAGTGTTTTGTTAGAGGTAATATTGGCCGCTTTTATAAAGTGTCGGATCAGCAGATCGTTTTTCGTACCTTAAATAAAACCTGCAGCAAAACTGAGGCTGAGCTGATGGCAATGCTGAGCCGGATGCAAATCGTCCTCGATTATGAATCCTTGTACGGCGAGACTTATCAACTGGTTATTGGGAAAGCAGAGTAGTAAAGCATCACTAAAGCTTTTACTTCGGCAGTAACTATTCGCGCACGTTAATGTTTACTGGCGCCGCGCTTGTTTTGCTGCCTGCCACTCTGCCTGAGTGATAGGACTAGTGGGGACAGTGGAGATATCTTGCTGTTCGTAGGTCGTTTTGCGCAACGCTACCTGCTGCATAATAGCGGTCAGCTCGGCTTCTGAGCGCCGGTTCCAGTCAACAATTTCGTTGATATGCCGATAGCAGCCCACACAGACTTTGTGCTCGTCTAGTTTACAGCAGGCGACACAGGGGGATTCAATCATGGTTATTACTAGTCCTAACGATGATAGCTGTTGTCTGCCAAAAGCCATCGGCGATAGGCCGCCCAACAACTGAGCGGCCTTGCCCGATTAACGCTTATCAACTTTAACTCTTATCAACTTTAACTCTTGTCAACTAATACGGCGATAGCGCCATCACCAGTAACGTTACAGGCGGTTCCAAAGCTATCTTGTGCCATATAGAGCGCAATCATCAGCGCGATAGCGCCTTCGCCAAAGCCTAGCATAGTGCCCAGTAAGCCAACGGCTGACATTACCGCGCCACCCGGTACGCCCGGTGCGGCTAACATCACTACGCCTAGCGTTAAAATAAAAGGCAACATGGTAAAGAGTGACGGTATATCCAGATTATTTTTCATCATCATCACGGCTACAGCGCAGCTAACGATCGTAATAGTAGAGCCTGCTAAGTGAGTCGTCGCGCAAAGTGGCACGGTAAAGTTAGCCACGTCTTCTTTAACGCCATTATTTTTGGTCGCTTGCAGCGATACCGGAATTGTAGCGGCACTCGACATGGTACCTAAGGCAGTAAAATAGGCCGGGAGCATATTTTTAATCAGGCCAAGAGGCGATTTACCGGCTTTAAAACCGGCGATAACAAAGAGGGCGATAATCCACAGCCAATGTAGCAGCAGCGCCATAACCAGTACGATACCGAAGGTTTGTAAGGTAACAAAAACACTGCCTGCCGCCGCCATCTGCGCGAAAACACCGGCAATATACAGCGGTAAAAATGGGATAATGATCTTGGTGAGTAGCAATTGAATAATATCGCGCCCTTGATCAGATAATTGTTTAAGGGAGCTGGCGCCTGTGCTGGCAATACCTAAGCCAAAAATAAAAGCCAGGGCTAAGGCCGTCATCACATTAAATACCGGCGGAATATTCATCTCGATATAAGGCGTTAAATTAACGCCCTGGGTGCTGGCTAAATCGGCTGCAGCTGGCGCCAGCATAGGGATCACGGCGGCGGCAATTAAAAAAGCAAAGGTACCGGCAGCAATAGTAGAAAGATATGCAATACCCAAAGTACGGCCCAGCAGCTTACCGGAATTACGCGGTAAGGCGGCGATACCGCTGGTGATAAAAAACAGAATGAGTAGCGGAATGGTAAAAAACAGCAGCTGACCAAATAGGGCTTTAAAGGTGATCAGTATTTGTGTAAGCCAATGCGGTGCATAGAGCCCCAGCATCATACCCAGCAAAATACCGGCAATTAACTTTAGAATTAATAACATAGCATCTTCTCATTATTATCAATACCCTGCCGCATTGTGAACATACTGGCCGGGGTATCAAGCTCAGCACCAGCGTGAGAGGCGGTGCATATTAGGTATAAACCGCCGGCAGCATACCATAAGTTGTTAGGGTTGGCCTGTGCTTGCTGGTCTTGCCTGTTGGATTACCCCCTTTACGCTTAAGCTACTTAGGCTAGCTATTTAGTAATAAGCGGGCTGCCGTGCTGGTTAAAATACTTGCACTATAACCAATAACACCGCCAAAACTGGCGCCATAGATTAAGCCTTTAGCAAAACCAACCTTTAAAATACCTTTGGTAAAGTCAGGCTGTTTGACTTGTTTTGGGCTGACAGGTTTAAGCATAAAGGCTAAACAGAGTAAGCTTAAGAGCAGCATGGCGATGCCCGTTAGCAGCATACTATTAAAAAGCGATGTCAGCATCAGGAGCAAGACAGACAGCGGTAACAACAGCAGCAGACGTTTAGGTAACATTAACTCTGCCAGCCAGGTTGCGTTTTCCGGCTCTTCTAATATTTTACTACTGGGTTGGCTATATAGCGTCACGTTATGGCTGGCTAACACTTTACCGCCACGTAAAAAGCTTACCTCAAGGGTGCTATCCAGCGTCAGAGTAAGTTGGATCCGGATGTGCTGCTGCTCGTCCAGCTGCAATAAATACGCGCTTTTCGTTGACGTCCAATTTAAACGATTATATTTTTGCTCACCATTGACCAGAATAATCTCCCGGCCGGTTAAACTGTTGTAGTTAACGGTAACGTCATATTGTGCGATTTGTTCGGTAATACTGTGGTTAAAGTTCATCTGCTAGCTCCTGCTCAGCATCATCAGTAAAGTGGTAAGCTAAAATGTCACCAGGTTGACAATTAAGTACCCGGCAAATGGCATTTAGGGTGCTAAAACGAATCGCTTTCGCCCGGCCACTGCGTAATACGCTCAAGTTTTGTGGCGTAATGCCAATTTGCTCTGCTAACTCATTCGACTTCATTTTGCGCATGGCCAGCATTACATCTAAATTAATGGTTATTGCCATCGCAGGCTCCCGGTATGCACTGGTCAAGGTTAGATAGTAAGATTTTGCTCATCTTCTAGTTGCGCACTTAGCTTTAATAAACCCGTGATAAAAGGCAGCAATAATCCCAAACCGAGTAACGGCAGATTTAAATAGGCCAGTAAATTAAGCAGATGCACTTTTTCTCCCCAATACAGTAGCAAACTACAGAGTAACGCCGCCGGAAATACCGCTGCAGCTAAACAAACAGCTGCTAACTGCTGCCAATTTTTACGTGTATCGGGCTGAAATAGCTTGCCTGCTGCGGCTTGCTGCAATAAAGACTGAACACGTAAACCGATTAGCCAGGCGGTAAATAACTGGCTAAACCAAAGCGCCCGTTGCTGTGCTTTTACTAGGTTCTCTGGCGGAATGATCAGATCTGGCACTATGGCGAACAGATGCACAGCGGAAAACAGCGCCAGGGCCCATAGCAGGAAACGGCTGCGATGGTATAAATGGTTGGCGTAATGTTGTAATAACATAAAAATTCCTTTTCGTTATTGGTGTCGTAGTGCTGTCTGTTTAAACCCGGTTTCCAGCAAGCGGCAACCATATAAAAAACAGCAGGTGGCAATAATAAGTAGGCCATTAAAGCGCCAGCCCTGAGCGATACCCATGCCAAGCTCATAGCCCAGCATTAGGCTGGCAAAGCAAAAAAAGAGCACGGCAGAGATGATGTGGTTTTTTACTAAGTGCATATTTTTCTCCGGCGCCGATAAGTGGCAGAAGTATTTATAGCCAAGAAAAAGATGATTATCAATTATTTTTTATCGAAAAACAGTAACTAATTATTGCTAAATGTTTCTTTTTAAAAAAGGAACAAACAGTTTGCTGCTGACAAACGGCTTGTGGTGTTTAGACTGGGTTGTTTAACGGTAGGACGTTAACAGAAAGCAGGGTTAACGAATAATCTCGGCTTGCGGCAAATGCTGCTGCACCCAGGCTTTGACTGTCGGTAATTGTGACGCTGGGAAACGCATGGCGGCGGCACGATAAACATTAAAGGGAAAGTCGATAAAGGCATTTTCATTATCAAGCTGATCCAGTGCAACGCTTTTAATGTCCGCAACTTTAAATTGGCGTTGTTTCACATGAAGCCAATCTTGCTCAATTTTTAACTCTGCCATGACATCGGGAACGAACTCTTGCTCAAACTGTTTTTGTGGAAACACACCCAGATATAAGGCTTGTAGAGCCGCATTGAGGGCAAGCAGCCCTAGAAAAATATCCGGCTGTATAAAGTAATAAATGGCGATAACCAAGAGCAATAAAGCGAGCACAATACGCCAGGGCTGTGCTTTTGCTGCAGCATAAACTTTTTTGTACCACACAAGGTTATGATTCGTCATCCAAGGCTTGCTCTAGGTGCTTTGTTAACGCCAATAATACGGTTTGCTTTGGTAATTGCAACTGTTTTGCTGCAAGTGTTAACTGTGTAAGGTGCGGTAATAGTTGCGCCAGTCTGGCTGCTTCGCTATGGGCGGGTAAGCTTTGCGCAGCTATCGTCATAGGTTTACCGCGCTGGCGCGCTAAAATACCCTCAGTTTCCAATAAACTGTAGGCTTTAGAGATGGTCATCGGGTTTACCGCATATTGCGCGGCCAGTTCGCGCACCGAGGGGAGCTCGTCACCGGCTTTTAGTTGTCCGCCCGCTACCATCCGCTTGATTTGTTCGGTAAGTTGCCGATAGATCGGATCGCCACTATTGGGGTTAATGCTAAACATGCTGCCGCCCTAAAAAGGTTGCGGCTTTGGTGTAGTCTCGTTTTTGCCAAAGTCGCAAGGCAAAGTAGCGTAGAAATAAAGTCGAAAGCATTGCACTACTTATCGCATAAAGCTGCGTTGTTGTCTTGGCTAAGAGCAGTATGTCCGGGCCAAGGTTAATAAAACTAATTACTATGCTAATAATCGCAATAGTGCTTTTGGGGAAGCAAAGCACTAAGTAAGTTAATAAGAGCAACAGGCTACACAGCATTAACGCACTTAACAGGTAAACCGGGTTTTCTGGTCGCCAGCAATAGAGCAGTACCAGCAAGGGCAAGCTTAACAGTATTAACTGCGTTAAAAATTGCCGCTCTAAAAAGCTAAATAAAGCGTTACGGCCTTGCGGCAGAAACAGCCAGGCACTTTTTACCCGGCCTAGAGCGCTTTCCAAAATATACAACCAATAGAAAAAAGGTATGGCAAATAACGAGTTGTCTAAAAGCTTCCAACCCAGCTCAGGAAACCAGTGCCATTCGGAGTTAAACCAGAAATAAGTCAGCGTTTGCGCTACTGGCACCAAAGTACAGATCCCGCAATACAGCAGTAAACGCGCCAGCGGTTTGGCATTATATTGAAATAGGTAACTGGCAGCTAAAGAAGGTTGATATTTCGGCTTACTGCGCCAGGACAAGTTAAATTGCTGGGCGGGTAGGCGCGATGACTTTTGGCGCTGACTGACACTAGTGCTGAGGCTTAGCGCAGCAAAAATGGCCGCAACGATTAAACCGGCAATAGCAAACTCCGAAAGCCTTGGGGTGGCCAGAAATTGCTGTGCTTTTTCCATCCAGAATGGGCTTAAAATAAGCAGCCATACCAAGATAAATTGCAGCGTTTTATTAATGGTAGATGCTTGGCGTAACCAGATAGCGTGCAAAATAAGGTGTACGCCAAGCCCAGCAAAAAACGCCATGCTATAAGCTAGGCTAAAGTAATGTGCTATACCCGGTAATGTCAGGATGCTAATGCTTAACACCAGTAAGTGCGGCAGTAACTTAAGCTCATTTTTACTACAAAAATACTGACCATAGCTACTGGTGAGGAACCGGCTGATCACCGGTAATAATCCGAGATAGTAGTAGGTGAGTAAGATAAAGTTAGCTATGCCAAAACTGGCAGGACTGGCTAGCCCCAGTAACCAAAAGAAGGCGATAAACACCCACCAAAGAAAGCTCATCTCTAGCAAGGTAAGTAATCTATATAGCTGCTTTAACAGTAATTTAGTTGTAGTAAACATGATCATAACCCGGTATTAAGCTGCGCTGCTTTTAGTAGCTTTAATTTCGCCCAATCTTGCCGCTGGCAAAGACCTTTTAGCTGGCGGCGCAACGATAAGGCGGTGCTGGCTAGAAAAGCGGCAGCCAGGATCAAATAACCAGGTTGTTGCCAGCATAAGGTGAGTAGCGCAACAGCGAGCAAAGTTAAGCTTGCCATAGCAGTACCTGACCAAAACATACTGACATTTATTAAACGCCAGCCCAGATATAGACTAAACAACATTAACGCAGGCCAAAATAGCACGAGTGCCACGGCAGTTTTGGCTGGCAGTAGGCCGTAGATTAGCGGGGCAATAACAATAGCGGCAGTCATGAGTTCTTTCAGCGCCAATTGCTCTAACATTGTAAAGAGTTGCTGACGGGTTACGGCGAGTTGCAACCAGGCTCTGCGCACCCGACGCAAGACATTCGTTAGTTGGCTGGTGAGTAAAAAGCCTGGGAAGATAATAAACATCGCCCGCAAAAAGGTTTCTTCTGGCATGCCTGAGAAACCCAAAAACAGCGAACCTAACAACATAAACGCCGGTAGATACCAACAATAAGCCAGGTTGCGTAAAAACCGGGCTTGCCAGCTATCACCTTGTCCAAGCAATAAGGTGCCCGCTAACGTTGCTGGTTTGCGGGTAAATTGTAGTAGCCAGCTGGTGAAAGAGTTACAGGTTTTTGGGCGCGCGGGTAATTTGGTGTTCGCGGTTTTTAGCCAATGTAGATTAAACCAGCTTAATAAGGCGACATTAACAACGGTTAGCAGCGTAAAAAGCGCTAAGTCAGGCTGTGCGGGTAAAGATAGTGGAGATTGCATCAGCAAGATAAACACGGCGCAGCTAATAATTAACGGTTTTAAACTACCTAACACCAAGCACGGCAGCACCAAGGTAGCAAATGCCAGGATGCTAAGGTGCAAACCAAGCCAAAAGGGCTGTGAGGCAAGATACATAATACTGCCACCAAGCATACCCACCAGTAGCGTTACCAGTAATAATAAGATGCGCGCATGTGGTTTAAAATAAGGCAGTAGCAACCAGCTTTGTTTATGGCGCAATTGCATAAACTGTAAGGGTATACAAAACACCAGTAATGATAAGCAACTTAAAGGTAACAGCACAAGTTTTGGTTCTGCGCTTAATAAACTCAGTAAGCAGGCGCCGACAAGTAAGAGCCAGAGTATTTTCATTGGTATGCTGGGCCACAATAGCCTGCCCGCCAGGCTTAGCATGGCGTTCATGCATGTAACTCTAGGAAAATATCTTCCAGATTAAGTTGCTCTACCCGGATCTGCGCTTGCAGCTGTTCCTCCAGGGTGGGTAATAAAGCTGTTTGCCAATGGCTTACCGTGACCATAGCCGTTTTACCGTGGCGAACTTCGCGCACAGTATTGGCGATCTGCAGTTGCTCCGGCAAGGCACCCGTTGCAGTGATATGTAAGCGCACCACACTTTCTTTTAGCGTATCTAATTCACCTTGCCAGCATAGTCTGTGATCTTTTAGTACCCACACTTTATTAGCGACCCGTTCCATATCGGTAACAATGTGTGAAGAGAAAATAATCGCTGTTTGCTGATCAACGGCAATATTGATTAACTCGGCTAAAAACTGGCGGCGTGCTATCGGATCTAAACTGGCTACTGGCTCATCTAACACCAGTAATTGCGGTTTATGACACAGCGCTAAAATAATGGAAAGTTTTTGTCTTTGCCCTAAAGAAAGCTTACTAATGCGGGTGATTAGCGGGATCTCCCAGCTATGGCATAGCCGGTCGCAGAGTGCTTGATCCCAGTTTGGTTGAAAACGGGCAAACATGGCAAGGTGCTCATGTGGGTTAATTTGTTCAAGTAATTCATCTTGCTGCGGTACAAAGCCAATGCGTTGCTTTTCTTTCGCATCAATGTCGTGATGCAGGGTGCCGAATAACCGTACCTCACCCTCGTCAGGTAAGGCAAACCCCAAAATCGTTTCTAATAAAGTGGTTTTGCCAGCGCCATTTTTACCAAGCAAAGCAATAACATCGCCTTGTTGCACACTAGCAGTAATATTGTCCAAAATGGTGTGTTGGCCATAACACCGGGTTAACTGCGATATTTGTACTATGCTAGGCAAATTGTTGGGCATATCCCTATCTCCAAAAATAACTGTATTAATACACTAATACAGTATTGAGTGCTGTGCAAGCATGCTGTGTAAAAAACACATTAATTATCATCACCACAGCCTAATCAAAGTTTCAGTATTTCATGCAATACTAAGATACTTTAGCGGTTAACCTAGGTTATTCAGCTTATACTAAGCTTAAGTTGCTATGTTACCGCGTGAAAAACTGCCGCAACGGTAGGCAAAAGTACCGAAATAACTTACAGGATAAAAATTATGCGAATAGCGGTGGGTGTCATCTTTATGATATTGCTAAGCAGTTGTAGCCAAATAGGTCAGATGTCGATGTATTCCGTGTCTGAAGGGCAATTGGAACAAATGATTAGTAAGCAGGTGCCTAAGCTGACGCAGCAGGCCAATGTTGCCGGTATCCCATTAAAAATGGCGGTAGATACCATGGCGGTGCAAATTGGCCCAGATAACAGTGATGTAGTTCGTATCAATACGGCGGCCAGCGCTACGCTAAGCTTATTTGGCTTAACTTATCCGGCGAGCTTACAGCTGCAGGTTGAAGGTGCTCCCTATTACGATGCCGAGCAAAAAGCGGTATTTGTCCGTTCAGTAAAGTTACTAAATTCGTCTATTGAAGCCTCTGGCTATCGCGGTAACCTGACTCCTGTTACTAATGAGCTGTTGCAGTTAGTTAACCAGTTTTTGGCCACAAATCCGGTATATCGGTTAGACACCACTGATCCTACCGTTAAATTACTCACGGCTATGCCAGTAAATATGGCGGTGCAGCAAGGTAGAATTGTGTTTTCGCCAGCAGCGAAGTCGCGTTAAACCGATTTGTATCCTGGTAGAGATAATACTTTTGGGCAGGTTATGTTTTGGTCAGCCCAGAAGGTATCGGTAAAAATTGCTGTTGATATCTGGTTTGAATGGGGCTGATATAATCTTGTTTTATTTAAACTTGCGCATTAAGCAACTTGGCATAATACTTTTGTAATATTAAGTAACTGAAGAAGTAAGACGTGCCGTATTTTTTTCTGGTTTTGTTATGGTGCCTGCTGTGCTTCGTGTCGCCCCTACAGGCATCGTCTGACCAGCCTGATTTATTGCCATACGCCAAACCTGTATATAGCCGTTTTATTACCCTCAGTGCACCTGACAGAACCTTACCTGTGCCAACTGTCATGGCACAAGACCAACAGGGCTTTCTTTGGCTCGGTACCCAACATGGGTTATTTCGCCATGACGGTACTGAAATTCTGGAGTTTAAAGCTGATCCCAGCATACCAGGGAATTTGTCAGCCAGTTGGGTTTCGGCGTTAGCGGTAGATCCGGCCGGCTGGTTATGGGTTGGCACTCGCTATGGTGGTTTAAACCGCTTTGATCCGGCAACTGAGCGGTTTGTTCGCTATGATCTTCCTGCCTCTTCCGGTTTGCAATCGGCTGAAATTGCTTCACTAAAATTCGATGCTAACGGTATTTTATGGGTAGCCACTTACGGTGCAGGCTTGTTTCGACTGATCAACGATGTATTGGTAGCAGAGTCATTACCCGATAATTTAGGCAAAACCGCAGTTAATTTTATCAACGAGCTGTATTTTGATGGACAAGGTGGAAGTTGGCTAGCGCTTGGGGATGCGCCAATCCGTACTATGGGTCAACAAGCGGGGGGCGTGCTGTATCGCGCAGCTCCTTATCGTGACTGGCAATTATTACCTTTTGTCACTAAAGATGGTGATGCGGTATCTGTGACTCGGATTCGCAAGACCGCCGCCGGCAAAATACTCGCGACCACTTACGGTCACGGACTTTTTGTCTTTGACGACAGTAAGCAGCATTTTATTGCCGCACTGCAACCTAAGGCTTTAACCAAGGCGCTACTGACAGACATCTGGCTGGACACTGATCAAAACCTCTGGCTGAGTAGTTACAACACTGATTTTAGTGGTGGGCTTTGGTATCACGGAGCTAACGGTGAGTGGCGCCACTATCCTTTTGCCAGTGAATTTACCGAAGGTTTAGCCAGAGCCGATTTAATGGGGCTTTTTGCCGACCATCAAGGTATTTTATGGACTATTAGTCAGGCGGGCGTTAGAGGGTTAAGCCGTTTTGCTAAAGCGATAAAAACAGTACCTCCAGGCTTATCGAAAGCAGGCCTGTTACCGGCACCTAATGTATTAGGTATTGATGCGATATCTCATAGCGAGGTATGGCTAGCTAACCGCGAAGCTGGGGTTGTACTGTTTAATCCACAGGATTCAACGGTACGTCACTGGCCTTTTCCTGCCACACTACCGCAGCTTAAATCGGCACAGGCCATTAAACAAGATGCACAGCAACAACTCTGGGTGGGTACTAACGAAGGGTTATATTTGTTAGATAGTGCAGAAGATCGCTGGCAATTATTCCCACTGTCGCTGCAAGTTGAGCCCTTTATAAATGGAATCTATTTAGATCGTCAGCAAAACTTGTGGATAGGTACCCGTGGTCAGGGGTTGTTTCAAGTTAATGCTGCAAGAAGTCGAGTCATTCATTATCACGATACAAAAAATGACGCTCCGTATCTGCGTTTTGGTGATGTGAATAATATTTTTGAAGATCAGCACGGGGCTATTTGGATAGGCTCAACCGATCAAGGCGTTGCGCGATTTGATCCGCAGACAAAACAGTTTAATTATTGGTTACAACATGCCGGTAGTGAACATGGCTTGCAAATGAATGGTATTCAGTTAATTACAGAAGATGCTAGCAAACAGCTGTGGTTAAGAGCCGGTAATGTTAATCATCGGGTAGTATTCGATGGTAAATTACCCGAAGCAACTAGGGTATTTCAGCCGTACTTGCAACTTAAAGAGGCAGACGAGTTTTTACAACAGGCAGAAGTGTTCAGGCTACTCTACCGCTTGCATTGGCTGCCAGAACAAAATACTTATTTAGAATTAAACGAAGCTCATGGGATGCAAAGTGTTACCTGGATTGGCGCTTGGGATGTGCACAACAAGGTGATTTATCGGGGCGGTGCCAAAGGTTTTGATTATTTTGATATCTCTGAGCTACCACGTAAAGTGGCGCTTAATCCGGTGCAACTTACCAGTTTTTCGCTCTTTAACCAGCCTGTTCGTCCCGGTAGCGCTGAATTACCCCAAGCGCTGGCTTATAAAGCAAAGCTTCAACTCAGTTACCATCAGGATATGTTTAGTTTAAGGTTTGCATCACCGGATTTTAAGCAATCTCAGCTCATTCAATATCGTTATCGTTTAAATGGTTTTGATCGCGACTGGATCCAAAGTACCGCTAAAAGTCCGGTTGCTACTTATACCCGCTTGCCTCCTGCAACTTATTTATTTGAAGTGTCAGCAAGTTTACCCGGTGGAGAATGGTTACCCAGCACGAGTCTGGTAATAGAGGTACTGCCGCCCTGGTGGCTAACCTGGTGGTTTAGATTAACCATGCTAGTCAGTATTATTTTGTTGCTTACATTGATAGTCCGTTGGAAGTTGCAGCAGGAGTATCAGGTTCGTCATAGATTGGAGCAATTAGTTGCGCAACGAACCAATGAGTTGGCAGAACAAAATCAGGCGTTGGAGCTCTCGTACCGACAACTTCAACAAACGCAGCAGCAACTAATAACCCAGGAAAAAATGGCTTCTCTTGGTGGGCTGGTGGCGGGCGTTGCACATGAAATTAATACGCCGTTGGGGATTTGTGTTACGGCCAGTAGTCATCTGCAAGCTGAACAACAAAAAGTGGCGGAAGCCTTTAGTAACCGCACTTTACAACAGCGACAATTTGAACGCTTTTTGCAGCATTTAACGGATGGGTTAAAAATTCTGCAGGTTAATACCTTAAGGGCTGCAGAACTGGTAAATAGCTTTAAGCAGGTATCGGTAGATCAGAGTCGCGACACTTATCGAGAGTTTAATCTGGCTAATTATCTTAATGACGTTATTTTATCTTTAAGTGCCCGGCTCAAAAAACAAAACTGCCAGCTACAACTGGAATGCCCTGGTGAGCTTACCATGTTTTCTGATCCTGGCGCCTTGGCACAAATTATTACTAACCTGGTGATAAACGCTTTACTGCATGGCTTAGAACATCATAGTGCACCTGTGATCCGCTTGGTGGTGACGGAAGAACCCGAGCTGGTACAAATCCTCTTTGTTGATAATGGTATTGGCATGCCAGAAGAAAATTTACGCCAGTTGTTTGATCCCTTTTTTACAACTAAACGCAATCAAGGCGGTAGTGGCTTGGGAGCGCATATTGTCTTTAACTTAGTTACTGTGCGACTACAGGGTGATATTAAAGTGAGCAGCGAACCAGGACAGGGTTTACAGTATCTAATGCGCTTACCGCGTTTCTTGAAAAAAGCATAGAAAAAATCGGGGAGCCGAAGCTCCCCGTCAATGCAGGACAAATTTCACAACGACCAGAAAATCCATTTCTGAGCCTAGGCCCATCTACAATCCCTCGACAGCAGCCACTATACACGGCTTTTTTGCTAATGCAAATGATTATCGTTAATATTTTTGCGTGATGTGATAATACCAACCAAGTTGCGATATTAAAGAAAAATGCAATACTTAAAAAAATAGCTCAGGGCTCTTTTATATGCAGCTGCGGTTACTATTCAAGTTGTTTACCGTTATTTTGCTCAGCTGCAGTTACTGGCTGTGGTCTGTTGCTAGCGCAAGCGAAGTGCAGCAGCGTTTTGGGCGCATGTTGCATCTGGCAGATGTCTTTTCATTGTCGCAACATACTACTACTGCAGTTCAGGACCAAGACGGTTTTTATTGGTTGGGTACTCAGCATGGATTGTACCGCTTCGACGGCGCAGAGTTAAAAAACTTCCGTGCTGTGCCTGAGCAATCTGATAGCCTCTCAGCCGATTGGATTACTGCCCTACTAGTAGATCAACAGGGTTATGTTTGGATAGGCACTCGTTATGCCGGGCTAAATCGGTTTAACCCTAATACCGAACGTTTTGAGCGGATCAGAGCCGCCGGCACGTTAGACGCCAGCAGGCTAAATATTGCTAAAATTTATCAGGATGCAACAGGTGTTATTTGGGTCTCGGCCTATGGTGAAGGCTTATTACGTTGGTCGGAAGAGCTACAGCAGTTGGCCGCTTTTCCGCTACCTGCAACTATTAACGACATTGATACAACCTACATAACCGACATACTGCTTAAAGATGAGCAAATACTCTGGTTAACTGTGGGTGATGGCCCTCTTCGCAGTAAAGGCCAAGCGGTAGGTGGCTTAATAAGGTGGCAGATCAGTGAGCAAAAGGGGCAGGGTTGGCATCAAGGTAATAGCAATTTTGCAGTGAATTCAGTGACTACACTGTTACAGGTAGATCATGACATCTTACTCGGCACCTTTAATAAAGGGATTTGGGTATTTAAAGCCAATGCCACAGAGCCCATCAGCTATGAGCAACCCGCTGCCCTAGCTAAAGCGCATATTACGGCTATGTTGCAGGATAAGGCTGGTGAGCTCTGGGTAAGCACTTCTGGTGAAGGCTTGTGGCACCAAACTTCGGCTGTTTGGCAGGTTTTTCTCGCTCACCCTGAGGTGCCTTTTAGTTTACGCACTAATTCACTTCATCATATCTATTTGGATCATCAAAATACTTTGTGGTTAGTCACGCCATCGGGTTTTTCAATTTTTGGTGAGTTAGCCAGAGAGGTCTATAGCCTGCCAGCTGGCTCAAGCGCACCATTGCTACCCAGTGCTAATGTTTTAGGGATCTCGGTGCTGGCTAAAGACGCAGTTTGGTTAGCAAATCGTGAGGCAGGTGTGGTGCTCTATAATCAATTAACCGGCCAGATGCGTCGTTTCCCGCTACCAGAGTCACCAGAGGGGCCTACCTTAGCCCGAGCTATTTATGCCGAGCCAACGGTGGTATGGGTTGGTACTGATCGTGGTTTATATTTATTAGATCCGATTTCCGGCGAGTGGCAGCTCAATACAATACTCCCCGAACAGGTCCGAAAAACCAGTGTTGGTGTTATTTTAGCCGACAAATATAACCGGCTATGGTTAGGTACCCGTGGCTCGGGTTTATTAATGCTGGATAGTCAGCGTCAGCTACGACAACATTTTGCCCCCTATACCAACATCGTACTGCCTTTTAGTAGTGTTTCAGCTTTGTTGTTTGATTCTGATGATAATCTCTGGGTCGGCTCTCCCGACAGCGGCTTGTGGCGTTACCATGAGCAGAGCGCGGAAACAGCCTACTGGCTACAAAGTGCCAACAGTAAGCACGGTTTATTATTTAATGGCATTCAGATGTTGTACGAAGAAAACTCAGATATTTGGGTCCGGGCCGGTAACGTTAATCATAGGTGGTTAAAAATACGGGAGACCGCTGCGCCGGAGTTCGTGGTGTATCAACCCTTGCAAGGTGACGACAAACTTGCTGCGGCAACCTGGTTCAGATTGCTGTACCGGCAGCTTTGGCTAACTGATTTACAGACCATGATTGAGCTGGGGGTAACGCAAGGTATGCAAGAGACCACCTGGATAGGTGCCTGGGCAGCTTACGATGGTTGGTTGTACCGTGGTGGTAGCCAGGGCCTGGATATTTTCAGACCTGACGAGTTACCCGATACCTTAGCTGCTCCCAAAGTAAAGTTAACGTCTTTTGCGTTATTTAATCAGCAAGTCGCTGCGGGTAGTTCCATATTGCCACATGCATTAAACCGTCTGTCACAGCTAACACTACAGTATGCCGAGGACGTATTTAGTTTACGCTTTGCTGCGCCAGATTTACTGCTTAGCTCACAATTGGAGTATCGTTATCGTTTACAAGGCTTTGATCGAGATTGGTTATTGGTCACTAATCAAGAGCGCCTGGCGACCTACACCCGTATTCCACCAGGTGACTATGTGTTTGAAGTTTCAGTGCGCGTTCGCCAAGGAGAGTGGCAACCGCCATCAGTGCTGAGTATTAAAATTTTACCGCCATGGTGGATGACTTGGTGGTTTAGGACATTAATTGTGGTGGCGTTACTTTTAGCTATTTGGGGCTGGCTGCATTTAAAAACCCGTGCTGAGCGACAGATGCGCCTGCAGCTACAGCAACAAGTTGCTGAACGTACTCAGGAGTTAAAAGAAAATCATGATGCACTAGAGGCGTCTAATAAAGACTTAATGTTGTTACAACAGATTGGCCGGGAAATTACCGGTTCACTGGACTTAGGGCAGGTACTTTCTCGTTGTCATCAAATGTTAAGTGAAATCATTGATGTACACGTTATGGTTATCGGTTTATATCGGCCTCTAACGAACGAGATTGAGTTTGTATTCTGGCTTGAAGATCAGCAAGCGGAGTCGAGTTTTACGATAGCGGCCAATGATGGCAAAGCGCCTGCTTCACTTTGTTTTATGCGAGGCGAAGAAATAATAGTAAATCAGTATGCCGAATTTGCCAGGTATTTCACCGCGCTGCCACAGCCCTTGTGTGGTAAGCCAGTCGAGTCCGTGGTGTATATTCCTTTAATGCTTAATCAGCAAGTGGTGGGTGTTTTCTCAGTACAAAGCCCTAAAACGTATGCTTACAGCACATCCCAACTTAACTTACTACGTACTTTATCCAGCTCTATCGCCATAGCGGTAGTCAATGCTGATACTTTCACCCGTTTGCAACAAACCCAACAGCAATTGGTGACGCAGGAAAAAATGGCCTCGCTAGGTGGCTTGGTGGCCGGGGTGGCACATGAAATTAATACCCCGCTTGGTATCTGTGTTACCGCCACCAGTTTCTTAAAAGCAGAGTTTGCCCAAGTAAAGCGCGCTTTTGATGAAAAAACACTGCAACAGTCTCAATTTAGTAAATTCTTACTGCAATTAGCGGATGCCTTAAAGATATTGGAAGTAAATACCGAGCGTGCAGCGACCTTAGTACAAAGCTTTAAAAAAGTGTCGGTAGACCAATCAGCTAACGAAGCCCGGGAAATCGAGTTAGCCGGTTATCTGAAAGATGTGTTGTTATCATTAAAGCCGCAGCTTAAAACCATTAATTGCCAATTCCAGTTAACTTGCCCGGAGGACATATATTGGTTTACCGATGCCGGTGCTGTGGCACAGATAGTGACCAATTTAGTGATGAACAGCGTTAAGCATGCTTTTAGCGAGCAGCCAGAGCCATTGATTAGCTTGCATATTAGCCAGCAAGGGCGCCAGCTGCAGTTTGACTATTATGATAATGGCTGTGGTATGCCGGCAGAGACTCTGGGCATGCTATTTGAGCCTTTTTATACCACCAAAAGATCGGCCGGTGGCACAGGCCTAGGCGCGCATATCGTGTTTAATCTCATTACAGCGCGTTTGAAAGGACAAATTACTGTGCGTAGCGAACCAAACGAAGGGTTATATTATCGGATTACTTTACCGTTAGATGCTTGCTAAAAACTTTCTTTTCGCTAGAATATCTTTCAAATCGAAACTTTTGGTGAAAGATGAATAAACGTAATACCCAGCAACGTCGCCATCTTATTGTGGCGCAGCTGCAACAACAGGGTGAAGTCACGGTAGAGCAGCTGGCCGCGCAGTTTCAAACATCTGAAGTGACCATTCGCAAAGATCTTACCGTATTAGAAACTGCCGGCTTATTGCTGCGCCGCTATGGTGGCGCTGTGCCGGTGCCGCAGGATTTTGTTTCAGACAGCAGTTTAGAGAAGGTTTCAGAACGAAAGTTAGCTATTGCTAAGGCTGCCGCCGGCCTGATCAAAGATCATTATCGCATTATTATTGATAGCGGCCGCACCACCGCCGCCTTATTGCCAGAGCTGGCGCAAAAGCGCGGCTTAGTGGTAATGACCAATTCGCTAGCGATAGCCAATGCGCTACGTGAGCTAGAGAACGAACCGACCTTATTGATGACCGGTGGTACCTGGGATCCGCAATCCGAAGCGTTTCAGGGGCAATTAGCCGAGCAAATGTTGCGTAATTACGATTTTGATCAGCTGTTTATTGGGGCTGATGGTATCGATTTAAGCCGTGGTACCACCACCTACAATGAGTTGTATAGCCTAAGCCGGGTGATGGCGGAAGTGGCGCGCGAAGTTATCGTAATGCTGGAATCGGACAAGCTTGGGCGCAAAATTCATAATTTAGAGCTGCCCTGGTCGATGGTAAAAGTATTAGTTACCGACACTGGGCTGGCAGAAGACGCAGCCAAACAAATTGAGCAGCAAGGCGTCACGGTGATCCGGGTTCAGGCCTGATTAACCTGCTTTCTGTATGTTAAATAAACTATTTTAGGTAATTGGAGTAACACTATGTGTGGCATTGTTGGTGCAGTAGCACAGCGGGACGTGGTAGATATTTTAGTAGAAGGTTTACGCCGTTTAGAATACCGTGGCTATGACTCGGCCGGTGTTGCGGTCGTCAATAGTAGCGGCAACTTACAACGGCTGCGCCGCTTAGGCAAAGTAAAAGAGCTGGCCGATGCGGTAGCGGCTCAGCCGGTGCCTGGCGGTACCGGTATTGCCCATACCCGTTGGGCTACGCATGGTGAACCGAGCGAGCGCAATGCCCACCCCCATGTTTCTGGCAAAATTACCGTAGTACATAACGGCATTATTGAAAACCACGGCCCTTTGCGTGACGCCTTAAAAGCCAAAGGCTATGTGTTTAACTCTGATACGGACACCGAAGTTATTGCCCACCTGGTAGAGGAAGAGCTAAAAACCGCAGGTTCCTTGTTGGCGGCAGTGCAAAAAGCCGTTAAACAATTTAGCGGTGCTTATGGCACTGTACTGATGGATAAAACCGATCCTTCGCATTTAGTGGTCGCCCGCTCTGGCAGCCCGCTGGTGATCGGTTTTGGTATTGGCGAAAACTTTATTGCCTCGGATCAACTGGCCTTATTACCAGTAACCCGCCGCTTTATGTTTTTAGAAGAAGGCGATGTGGCTGAAATTACCCGCCACAGTGTAACGGTATATGATAAAAATGGTCAGCAAGTTGAGCGCGCTATTACTGAGTCTAACGCCAGTTATGATGCCGGTGACAAAGGCCAGTACCGGCACTTTATGCTAAAAGAAATTTATGAGCAGCCCTCGGCTATTAACAATACGCTGGAAGGCCGCCTAAGTAGCGACAGCGTGTTGGATGAAACTTTCGGTAATGGTGCCGCTGAGCTGTTTCAAAAAGTAAAGCATGTGCAAATTGTGGCCTGCGGTACCTCGTATCATTCCGGCATGGTGGCGCGTTACTGGTTAGAATCCTTAGGCGGCATTTCCTGTAATGTCGAAATTGCCTCAGAATTCCGTTATCGCAAATCCTTTGTACAGCCAAACAGCTTACTGGTCAGTATTTCGCAATCCGGCGAAACGGCCGATACCTTAGCCGCACTGCGGATGGCCAAAGAAGCCGGTTATATTGGCAGCCTAACCATTTGTAACGTCGCTGGTTCGTCTTTAGTACGCGAATCCGATCTGGCCTTTATGACTCGTGCTGGCGCGGAAATTGGTGTTGCCTCTACCAAAGCCTTTACTACCCAGTTAGTGGGTTTAGCGATGCTGACGCTGGCTATTGGTAAATACAATGGCTTAACCGCGGCACAGCAACAAGACATGGTGACGGCGCTGAAATCTTTACCCGCTAAGCTGGAAGAAACTTTAAAGCTGGCCAGCAGCATTGAAACCCTGGCCGAAGAGTTTGCCGATAAGCATCACTCGCTGTTTTTAGGCCGTGGCGATCAGTATCCTATCGCGATGGAAGGGGCATTAAAGCTAAAAGAAATCTCTTATATCCACGCCGAAGCCTACGCTGCAGGTGAGTTAAAACACGGCCCGCTGGCGCTGATTGACGCCGATATGCCGATTATTGTGGTAGCACCCAATAACGAGCTATTAGAAAAACTACAATCTAACGTGGAAGAAGTACGCGCCCGCGGCGGTATTTTATATGTGTTCGCCGATATCGACGCCCACTTTAAGTCCGACGCTACCCAGCGCGTAGTGAACGTACCGCACGTGCACCCGCTCATAGCGCCGATTATCTATACCATCCCACTGCAGCTGCTTAGCTATTATGTGGCGATAATTAAAGGGACTGATGTGGATCAGCCGCGGAATTTGGCGAAGAGTGTCACGGTGGAATAAGGCTATGGGATGAAAGCGTTATTCCGATGCTAACATCTACTTTGGCAAACTAAAGCCGGCAGCAGCCGGCTTTAGTTTTGTTAATGACTAATTATTTAAGCGTCTGCAGTCGCTTTATTAAACCCTGCCAACCACACCTTTAATAGAGCACTTAGCTGCTGCTGTTGCTCCATCGTTAAATTGCCCATTAGCCGTTGCTGCAGGGCGATATGCTCGGGCAGTACTTGCTCAATCAGTGCTTTGCCTTGCTCGGTTAGGCTAACATGCACTACGCGTCTGTCTTCTGTGCAGTGACGGCGCTGTATTAGCTCTCGTTGTTCTAGCTTATCTAGCCGAGTACTCATGGCGCCAGAACTCAGTAACATACTTTGATAGAGCTGCGATGGAGATAATGAATAAGGCTCGCCGGCGCGTCTAAGCGTGGCTAATACATCAAACTCTCCCTGTTTTAAACCATGCTGCTCGTAGCAGTGCAAAAAGGCTAATTCCAGCGTTTTATTGAGGCGAGCAAAGCGGCCGAGTAACTGCATGGCTAACAGTTCATCGGTAATACCCTGGCGTTGCCACTGGGCGGTAATATGGTCTAAATCGTCATTCATGGCAGTTTGTGGGCTTGGTTTAGATAATCGCTTTACAGCTTAACCAAGAATAGGCAGAATATAAATATCTTTATGTAAAGATACTTTTTAAGAAGATTCTTTAAGGGTTTTTATGTCTATCTCCTCTTCCAGCGCCAACAGTGCAGCGACCACGGCCACCGTTGCAAATGGTGAACTGGCTAATTCGGCTACCGCAACTGTCCAGCCTATTGGTAAGCTGGCCAGTGCCAGTGCCAGCGCTTTAAGCGCAGCACAATGGTTATGTTTACTGGCAATAGTGCTGGTGGCGTTAAATCTGCGGCCTGCTTTGGCGGCAATAGGTCCTTTGTTGCAGGCGATTCAGGGCGATATCAGCTTAAGTTTTAGTGCGGCTTCCTTGTTAACTACCTTACCCGTGTTGGCCATGGGCTTATTTAGCTTTGTCGGCTTTCGTTTAGCTACGCCACTGGGGTTAGAACGCACTGTAGCGGCTGCTTTAGTGGTGCTGGCAATGGCCACGGCACTGCGTTTTTGGGCACCTAATGCCGGTTTATTAATAAGCACTGCTTTGTTAGCCGGTATGGCGATTGCCATGATCCAAACCCTATTACCCGCCATTATTAAAGCGCGTTTTGCCGAGAAAACGCCGCTAATTATGGGTTTTTATGTTACGGCCATTATGTCGGGTGCGGCTATTGCAGCTATTAGCACACCACTGCTGGCCAGCAGCTTAAGCTGGCGAATGAGTTTAGGTAGCTGGGTGTTATTGGCACTGTTCGCGCTGCTTATTTGGTGCTGGCAATTAAAAGCGCCTAAAGCCGCCAGTCAGGCTATAGCGCCAGCACCGGCGTTTTCGTTTTGGCGTAATAAACGTAGCTGGCAATTGGCAGTATTTTTTGCGCTGGGCACCAGCTGTTATGTCTCGGTGCTGGCTTGGCTGGCGCCTTATGCCATAGAGCAAGGCTTAACTGCTAAACAAGCCGGCTTATTGCTAGGGTTTTTAACCAGCTGCGAAGTGGTAGCGGGCTTATTCTTCCCGTGGTTAGCTATGCGTAGTCGCGATAAGCGCCAAGTTATTGCCATCCTTTGCGTGCTGCAATTATTGGGGTTTAGCGGTTTAGCATTATTGCCTGATACGGCGTTGTTGCTGTGGGTTGCCATGATTGGTTTAGGGATTGGTGGCATCTTTCCATTGGCCATTATTATTACCATGGATCATCTGGATAATCCGGTACAGGCTGGGCGCTTAACAGCCTTTGTGCAAGGTGTTGGTTATATTATGGCGGCCTTTACCCCGTGGATCGCTGGCGGGCTGCGCGACAGCTTACAGAGCTTTACCCTGGCCTGGTTGCTGTTGGCCGCCAGCAGTGTGCTGGCGCTTTACTTAGGCACAAAATTTAGTGTTGCCAGTTACCGGCAGCACTTTGCGGTCACGTCGCCAGCTTAACAGCTGGTGTTAATGCAATCGCGGCCGTCCGCTTTGGCGCGGTATAAGGCGGTGTCGGCAGCACAAAGTAACGCCATGCTGGTACGGAACTGGCCATTAATTTCAGTGGCTATGCCCTGGCTTACGGTAATGCCAACAGAGGCCGGTAAGCCCGCGTCGGTAAACTGCAATTGCCGTACGGCCTGTTGCACTTCTCTGGCCACGGCTAAGGCTTTAATTTCATTATAGTGCGGTAGAATTAGTGCAAACTCTTCGCCGCCATAGCGGGCAGCCAGCTGAGCATCTAAGGGCATCGCTTGCAATATGGCCCGGGCCACTTTACGCAGGCAGGCATCGCCCTGAATATGGCCGTAACTGTCGTTAAATTGTTTAAAAAAGTCGATATCAATAATGATCACGCTTAGCGGCCTTTTTGCTGCGGTGCACTGTAGCCAGTTTTGTAGCAGTTGTTCATCAAAGCTGCGACGATTCGCCAGGCCGGTTAAGGCGTCTGTTGCCGCCTGGCGCTTTAGCTGTTCAAACTCGGCTTTTTGCCGGGTCAGATCGCGTAAAATAAGTATCAGCCGGGCTTCTGGCTCCGGTAAAAAAGATACCGATAACTCAATATCTTTTAGCTCACCATTGGCACAATGCAGCACCATTTCTGTTGGCCCTGCTTGCAGCGACAGCACTTGTTTCGCGACAATTTTTACCAGCCCTTGATATTGCTTTAGGCAGCGCTCGTGTAAAAAAGCTGGCCAACGTTCACCGATTAATGGTCGATCGATACTGTTTAGTAATAGGGCGGCTTTGGCATTGGCGCACTCAATTACCCCGTCGGTGTTGACTATCAACACCGCCTCAGCCAGATATTGGATAAAGCGACTGATATTGAAGTCTGCCGTATGGTCCTCACTACCGGCGGCTAACCCATTATGATCGTCATTCAGCGCTTCGGGTTGTAAGGTGCTTTTAAAAGGGGCTGCGCTCATCTTGTTGCTCCAGGCTAGTGAGTTTTGTTATGACTCACTATAGAGCGTTAGTTGTGCTAGAACCTTTCGGTAACCTTACTTTTTAAGCTTATGATTTTATTTAATAATATTTTTATTTTTCAAGCAGGGTAAGGAAGTATGTAGCGCAAATTAGGCACTGGCTGTTGCATAGGCTTGAAGTATGGTTGTTAGTTTTGCTGCTTACGACTTAAAAAGTTGTGGTGATAGCATTAATATGAAAAGCCCCGATTGGGGCTTGGTAAAGGGTTGAGGTTGGCTTTATTAAGCCTATTAATCCGGCTCATTTCTAACTTGTGGATCTGGACTCAACAAGAATAATGAGTTTGTTGTATTTGATAACACAAACTGAAACTTTGTCTCGCCCGCCGTTTGGTCAGTATCTAGTAGCTGGAGATATTGACCATCACTGCTAACGGTAACGGCATCAACTACACCATCAAATGGCGTGCTAAAACCGGCACCGATAAATTTTAAACCTTTGCCAGTATTATCTATAAGTCTGTATGTAATGGTACTCGCTTGGGTAACAGTAATATCACCGCTGGGTAAAGGATCACCACTAATGCTTTGGTAACTAAAAGTGGGTTCTCCTTGAACCAAAGTAACAATGACATTGATCATGAGTGAGGCATTCGAGTTAGGCATAGTATCTCCCTTAGAGGTTTTAATTAAAAATTGAAATTGGTTATGCCATTTTGTTGCAACAAGGTCGTCAGTGTTGGATGTTCATTAAGTTCATTCAAACAGTCTAACGCTTTTGTATAGCTAATTAGATGGCGCGGTTCTTTATTGTTTTTGATACCGTCAATGAGCCTATCTTTGATGCTCTTGCAGATCGTTATTGCTTGCTCATGCTCGTCTAACATAGATAGTGCTTTAGCTTTAAGTAATTGGCTTTCGACTAATGCAACATAATATGATTGATTTTGAGGGGATTTCTCATTAAGCCCAGTATAACCAGAAACAGCCAGGTCTATATAGTTCTGGCTAAGTGTCCACTGCTTAACTTGTTGTAATTTCATCCCACCAGTAAGCCATAACTTAGCAAAAAGCTCCTGGCGTTGTGAGTCAGACAACACAAATTGCGTTGAAGTTAAACTATCCTTAATTTGCTCTATATGCTGTTGTATGGCGTTAAAATCGTTGCTGACTAAAAATGCTAAGGCGTTAATATCCAGATGAAGTTTCCTTCTCTGCCAGCGACTATTTTCAGGATCTTGTTCAATTGCCTTTGCTAATGCTTTGTATCCTTCCAAATAAAATGTATGTGCATTTTCAACATTTCCTTGATAACTAAGAAAATCGGCAAGAATTTGATAACTACTGGATAGCACATCTAATAAATAGGGTTCTTTCACTTCAGCAAGTACGAGATCATGTTGTAACGCTTTATGGATTGAGATTGCTGAGAGCAGATTTCCCTCAGAAAGTGTTGCGCTGGCCAGCCAGGAGCGAGTATCGGCAATATCGGTCAGTAGTTGGTTGTTATCTGGTTGTTTTGCCTGCGCCAATAATTTCAGTTTTAGCGATTCTTCAAAGTTTTCCCTTGCTACAGCAAACTGCTGCTGTTTCATCGCCAACGAGCCCAAAGAATTTGTGGCGTAGGATAGCTCCATAATGGCATCGAGATTATCCGGGGCTAGCTCATACATTTGTTCACTATAATGGTAGTAACGTTCAAACTCGGGTTGGGTACCCTGCCAGTTGCTGGCGCCGTATTGTATTTGCCCGAGCCAAAAGGCATTGGCGCCAAGGGTTTTTAATAGCTCCAGATTCGTCGGTTGCAGTTCTAATACGGCTTCTAACTGGCTGCGGCCGGCGTTTAGGGCGGCGCTGGCTTCGTCTATTTTGCCGCGTGAATAGGCTACCTCGCCCATGGCGGTGAGGGTTTGGCCGTGTTGTAGCATGGCTTCGGTGCTTTGTAAGGTGCTGCTATTGTTAAAGTCGGTAAAGTATTCCAGGGCTTTATTGCTAATACCATCCAGTAAATCCATACGGCCGATACTGCGTAGCTTGTCGGCAAATTCGCCGACCATAAACCCCAGCAGGTTTTCGGCGGCCAGGCGTTTTTGCTGCGCTTGTTGTTCGGCATTATAACTTTTAATGCTCATGGTCAGCGCCATCACCGTTAATAAGCACAGGGTGGCGATAGTGCCATGACGCAACCAGCGTTTCTGCCTGGCTTTGTTGGTTGAAGCGTCAATAAAGGCCAGCTCGGCGGCATCTAGCTGAAATAAGGGGTTATGCTTAAGTTGTAAAGCCTCTTGTAGTGGTTTGCCGGGTGCCAGTAAATAGGCGCTGTTTTGCTGTTCGGCCTGCCAGCGTTGTTGTAAATGCAGCAGGCGGCTTTTAATGCTTAGGCTATCGTGGTGTTCGCTAATCCAGGCAGTGGCGCGCGGCCAGCGCCGCAGCAGGGCTTCGTGCGCCACGCTAAAGCAGGGGTCGCCTTGTTGTAAGTGCGACACAAATAAGCGCTGTTCTACCAGGGTTTGCACCAAAGCGCGCTCGGCATCGGTATTTAGCTGGCTAAAGCGGGCGCTGCGGCTGGTAATACTTTGCTCATCTTCACGCAATGTCACCAACAATGAGAGCACCGCAGGTAAGCTGGCTTGCTCGGTTGTGGTTAAGGTCCTGATCGCTTGTTCCGCATTTTTACCAATAGCCCCTTCGATACCGCCGAGCTTTTTATAGACTGCGACCAACAGCTTATTGTCGCTGCTGCGTTGCAAATACAGCTGCTGCAAGGTGTACTGCAGCATGGGTAAGGCATCGGGGTTACTGGCCGCTTCGCTGCACAGTGTTTCATCTAAAGGTACGGCGGTGTCGGGATCGATATCAAAGCTCAGCCCGGCAGTCAGTGCCGGCAAGCGGATCATTTGCAGTAAGTCGGTGCGGTTGGGGGCGGCTAAGTCAAAATGGGCGCCCTTGGCTTTGCCCGCCATTAAGGTCGGGTAATTGACTAATAAAGGATAAAACTCATTACGGCAGGCGCTGAGCACCAAGACGGCATGGCTGCAGGCTAATTGCTCTAATAGGGCAACAAATTGGCTGCGCTCTTCTTCGTTAAACAGCGGTGAAGATAGCAATACTTCTAGCCTGTCGACAAAGAGCGCGAAGCATTTTAGGTTCTGCCGGCCGTTACTTAACGCCGCACTCAGCTTGGCAATAATGCTTTGCGGGGCACTGATCAGCTCTGCGGCCAGTTGCTCAGCACTATAGCCGGTGAGTACTGGCTCATCCTGTAGTTCCCAGTCTAACAAGGCACTGGCTAAATTAAGCAGCAGTTGCTGCGGGGCGACGTCGGCTAAATCCAAACTGGTATAGCTGAGTACCTCAATACCGTGATAACCGCCGTTTTGCATTAAATTTGGCAAAATACCGGCATTAACCAGCGACGATTTACCACTGCCACTGGGGCCTAGTAATAAGCAAAAAGCCCGGCCATATTTTACCTGTTGCGCAACACGTTCCAGTAAGGTGGAAATTTGGGTACCACGGCCAAAAAACACACTGGCATAGCGCTCGTCATAGGCTTGCAAGCCTGGAAAGGGTGAGCCGTGCTGCCAGCTTTGCTCGCTTAAACTTTGCTCCTGGCCCAGCGGATAACGCACCTCAGCAATGGCGCGGTAGCCGCTTTTACGTATCGTTTCGATATAGCGGGGATCGGTAGCGCTGTCGCCCAGGGCTTTACGTAGCTGCGCCAGCGTTTTATGTAGCGGATTATCGCCGGTTTCGGTATTGGGCCAGCAATGGTTAACAATCGCATCGGTACTCACTACTTCGTTGGCATGCTGGCAAAGCAATAGCAATACTGCCATGGCTTTGGGTTCGATTTGCTGTACCTGTTTACCTTGCCTTAAGGTATTGGCGGCAGAGTCAACCTGCCACTCGCCAAAGAAGAAAATGTTACTCATAGTTAATTTTGGGTTAGTATCGGCTAATTAAGGAACAACATAGCATGGGTTAGCTAATTAGTTTAGTGCCGCATGTAAGATGTGTGGTGCGGGTTTTGTCATTAGTGCGCCAGAGCTATTGCCGCCGGCCTAACACAGGAGTGCGAAGAGATAACTTTCTGTACGGAGGTTTATCAACTACACTCGCTTGTATCGATTTTCTAAACTACTGAGTGTTCTAGCAGGAGGCGACTTGATACGGCAGTTATTTTCAGGCGGGGTAATGATGCTGGCGTTGCTCGCCGATGCCGCTTGGGCAGAGGTTAAGCCTGTGTTACGGATGGCGATGCCCGAATACCCACCTTACACCTATGTGCAGGATGGGCAGTATCAAGGTGAGGGCTATGATGCCTTTGTGTTTATTATGCGGCATTTGCAGCGGGAGTTTGAAATTCTGCTGGTCCCCAACTATGGTCGTGCGGTTACCGATTTACAAAACAATCTGATTGATGGCCTCTTTCTCGCCTCGGAAAATGCCGAGCGTAATAGCATGGCGGTATTCTCCGATCCTGTTAGTGTTACCCGCTGGACCTGGGTTTGGTTAACTGACAATACTCAACTGCGACCTGACAGCCCCAGATTTCATGATGATGCCGTGGTATCTGCGCAGCTAAACAGTAATATTTATCTTTGGTTACGGCAGCAAGGCTATCAGGTCGCAGGTGGCCCTAATAATATTCGCGATCTGTTTCGCTTACTTAACGCGCGCCGGGTAGATGCCATTATGTTGCCAGAACAAACCGCGCTAACCGTTATAAGCGATAATAACTACGCCAGAGCCAATTATCAGTTTAAGGTAGAGCGGGAGTTGCCCTTTGCTATATACATTAGTAAGTCTTTTTTAGCGTTAGAACCCAACTTTATGGCGGCTCTAAACCAAGCTATAGCGCACTATCACCAGTCTGAGGCGGTTATGCTGAAAGACGACCAGCAATGATAAGTAATTATTGCTACTGCATAATTTAGAGATGTAATCGGATAGCAACACTTGTAGCGTATAAATTTTCGCCTTTTTGGGTTTGCTACATTGACGGCAAACTTTTATTGTTCTACCTTATGTAAGCGCTTACATTTTGTTGGGCGGTGAGCATTTTCGCCATCGCAGGCGTGACAAGGCATTAAACAGGAACTCAGGGTATGACTAATATAACGATAAAAGCGAAACCCCTGGCCGCGCTATTAGTGGCGGTAGGGCTCAGCGGCTGTGGTGGCGACGTAAACACCAACTCAGATTTTACGTCGGTAAATCCAAGCCAGCCAGTTAGTGACTGGAAGCTGGTATGGAGCGATGACTTCACCGGTACCAGCATTGACCGGCGCAAGTGGACCTTTGAAATTGATTGTCGTGGCGGCGGTAACCAAGAAAAGCAATGTTACACCGATAGCCCAGAGAATGCGTTTGTCTCAGACGGTACCCTGAAAATTGTTGCTAAGCCGGCACCAGAAGGTTCGCCCTTGCCGTATACGTCTGCGCGCCTCAATACTAAGTATCAGGGTGACTGGAAATATGGCCGGATAGAAGTTCGGGCTAAAGCCCCATCTGGTCAGGGTTCTTGGCCGGCTATTTGGATGATGCCAACAGACGAAGTGTACGGCGGCTGGCCAAAGTCTGGCGAAATCGATATTTTTGAAGCCGTTAACCTGAAAACGGTTGATGCAGAGGGCAACGTAGAAGCCAAAGTATACGGTACTTTGCACTATGGTCGTGAGTGGCCAAATAACTCAAACAGCGGTAAAGCTTACACACTACCAAACGGTGCTAACCCCGCTGATAGCTTTAATACCTACGCCATTGAATGGCAAGAAGGTGAGATCCGTTGGTATGTAAACGACTACCTCTATCAAACTCAACAAGCCTCCCGAGTGCGTACCAACAGCCGGGGTGAGTTAATTGGCTTAAGTCATCGTGGATGGTTTGCCGAGTACTTTAACCAGGTTACCGGAAAATTAGAAACCCAGTGGAACGCCGCTCCGTTTGATCAGCGGTTTTATTTAATTCTGAACCTGGCGGTTGGCGGCAACTGGCCAGAAAATGTTAATAATCTGGGTATTGATGCAGAAGCCTTTGCCAATGGCCAAACCTTTGAAGTGGATTGGGTGCGGGTGTATGAATGCCAGGCTAACCCTATTAATGGTAAAGGCTGTGAAACTATTCGCGCAGGTTATCTAGACAGTGAAACCCTGGTGACCGGTCAGGCACCAATTCCTTCGCCGCCATCTACTGGTGTGCCACAAAATCTGACGATTTTTGATGGTACCCCTAATCCAAATTGGGCTGCGTGGGATTGCTGCGGTGGTTCTACTCCAAGCTTAGTGCAAGATGAAACGCGCGGTCAGGTTTATGAATTTGTAGTAGGGCCACAACCAACGGTAAATGGTTTTATTACCCGCTCAGCGTTCATTACCGATCCTGCAGGTACACCCTCGCCTTTTGATGCTTCGCCACTTATTGAGCGTGGTAGTTTAAGTTTTGATATGCAAGTGGTTTCACCGCCAAGCAACCCGGCTTCGACCTGGTTGGTTAAGGTAGAAAGCAACGAAAACACCACCTTTGTCGAGCTGCCTATCACAGCTAGCAGTGAAGGTGTAGCGCCGGTTACCGGACAATGGCAAAGCTATACTTTCCCGCTGAGTATGCTGGATGCCGCAGGTTTAGACTTATCCGCCATTGATGTAGTGATGATTTTCCCTGCTTGGGATACCGGTAATGGCGCGGTATATCGGGTGACCAATATGAAAATTGCCCAGCCAGCGCAGTTCCCCGAGCTGGTGATGTTTAACAATGGCGCTAATCCGGATTGGCCGATGTGGGATTGTTGTGGTGGCAGTACGCCATTAGAAGTGCTGGACGAAGAGTTAAACACTTTAACGGCCGAGTTTAGTGTCGGCGCAGCACCAACAGTGTTAGGTTTCTTCAATCGCGCACCCTTAGGTGGCGGTAATGCCTTTGATGCCTCTGCGTTGCTGGCAGATGGTGTTGTGCAGTTTGCGGTGAAAGTAGTTGATGCCCCGGCCAACCCTAACTCTACCTGGATGTTTAAAATTGAAGCTGCGGGTGGCGATTCAGCGGTAGAGCTGCCACTAAGTGTCGGTAATGCGGGTCAGGCACCGGTAACCGGCCAATGGACTACTTACACCTTTAGTTTGCAATCGTTATTTGATGCTGGCTTAGATATCAGCGCTATTGATGTGTTAATGGTGTTTCCGGCTTGGGATACCGGCGCAGGTGCGGTGTTCCGTATGCACGATGTACGTATCTTTAATCCTAATGCCAATAATGATCAGCTGACCATTTTCCGCGATGCGGTAAATGCCGATTGGACCTTATGGGACTGCTGTGCTGGCTCGGTACCTAAAGTGGTTGATGCTGAAGCGCCTTATGGCAAGGTAGCCCAGTTTGAAATTTTAGGCTGGCCAGAGACGGTGTTAGGGTTTTTAGCAAAAGAAGATATGGCGTTTGATGCTACTGCGTTATTGGCCAATGGTAGCGTAAGTTTTGACATGCGTGTGGTATCACCGCCAGCTAATACGGCGAGCAGTTGGTTCTTTAAAATTGAATCCAGTGGTGCTGCTACTGCAGTAGAACTGCCACTTGCTGCAGGTAATAACGGTCAGGCACCGGTTACCGGCGAATGGCAACGCTATCGTTTTTCGCTGCAAAGCCTGTTTGATGCAGGTCTGGATATTAGTGATATCAATGTGCTGATGGTGTTCCCTGCATGGGGCACGGGCCTTGGCGCAGTTTATCAAATTGATAACGTTGAAATTTCTAATAATTAATGCAGGGCGACAAGAGTAGGATAATTATGAAAACAACAACATTTACAAAAAGCCGGGTCGCCACAGCAGTATCTGTCGTGCTGAGCGCCGGTATGATGCTGCCATTGCAAGCTCAAGAAACTGCAACGCCTGAGGCTGAACCTAAAGTTGAAATCATTGAAGTTCGCGGTATTCGCGGTAGTTTAGCGCGCTCAATGGATGTTAAGCGTGAGTCGTCAGGGGTGGTCGATGCCATTTCTTCTGAGGAAATGGGTAAGTTCCCGGATACCAACTTAGCCGAATCATTACAACGCATTACGGGTGTATCGGTAAGTCGGGTCAATGGTGAGGGTAGCCAAATTACCGTGCGTGGCTTTGGCCCTGAGTTTAACCTGATTACCTTAAACGGCCGGCAAATGCCAGGTACAGGCTATACCCGTTCATTTAATTTGGAAAACTTGTCTTCTGAAGGTGTTAGCGCCTTAGAATTATATAAAACCGCGCGGGCTGAAAACCCCAGCGGTGGTTTAGGTGCGACAGTTAATATTGTCACTTCCAAACCGTTATCGAGCCCCGGGCAAAAATTTGCGCTAATGGGTAAAGGCGTACACGATAGCTCCAATGAGAAGGGAAAAGACGTTACGCCCGAGCTTGCTGCACTCTACAGCAATACCTTTGCCGATGATCGTTTCGGTGTGGCTCTCTCGTTTTCGCAAGCGCGGCGTGATTTCCAAATTCAGAATGCCAATATACAAGGCTGGCAAGCCAATGTGCCGCTGCCAAGCAATCCCACTCATGTTATTGATCGACGTCCGGTGGGCGCCGATGGTTTGCCTACCGGTAACTATTTTTTTCCGAAAGATATGAACTATGGCATTACTGATTTTCAACGGGAAAGAACCACCGGTCAGCTAACATTACAATATGCGGCAACCGATGATATCACTTTCACCCTGGACTATACCGGCAGTCGAGCCCTTGTGGGCAGCCAAGGCATTGGCTGGGGGATTTGGAACAACTTTGGCGATAATATCAATGCCTACGAGTTGGACGAGCGCGGTACGGCCTTGTTCGCTGATATTAGTGGTGATGATGGCTCTTTTAGTGCCAGCAAAGGCACAACCGAGGTTAAAGCAGCTTCTATCGGTTTTAATATGGCATGGCAGCTTACCGACAATTGGCAAGTGAGCTTCGACGCTCATGATTCAAATAACAAAGCGGATAATGGTGCGGATAAAGGCAGCGGCAATTCGGGACAAATTATTTTAGGTTCTGATCAGCTTATTACTAAGTTTTATGATTATCGTACTGGTGAGATCCCACAGGCCTATATTTTATGGCGAAACGGTACCAATGAACTGCGACCAAGCGAGATTGACTCTAACTTTAGCCAGTTTTTCCATTCGCCAGGCGAGTCAGAAGTGCAGCAGTTCAAGCTAGACAGTACCTGGCATAACTCGGTGTTTAATATCCCTCTGGTGTCTATTAAAGGGGGCGTGGCGCGCACTGAGCAAACGATGAGTGGCACCAATGCCTGGAGTGGTTTGCGCGGTGGCCCGGGCTTCAACCCAAGCTTTACCTTTATTTTCCCGGATAGCATGTTTACCCGCAGAGATACCGGTAATTTCCTTGATCAATTCGCAGGCGGCGGTAATGGTTTAGTTTCGAATTATTACTACACCTACAGTTATGACGAAGCCGTAGCAAGGCAAACAGCTTACCTAACCGAAACCTTGATGGGGCCCAATGCTTATTTGCCTGATCCTTACAATGTTTATGGTACTGTGGGACAAAGCTCGGTGCAGGAAGTGACAAACAGTCTCTACCTGCAATCAGCCTGGGAATTTGATGTTGCTAACTTCCCCGTGCAGTTAAATGTTGGGGCGCGGTATGAAAAAACCGATGTGACCAGTTCAGTACGACAAGATGTTGAAAAGCAAGTGAACTGGGTCAGTCCGTCTGAGTGGATTATGAAGTATGAGAGTGGCGATATTAATTTCCTAACCTTAACCGGCTCGCATAATGTCTTGTTGCCCATGATGGATTTACGGGTAGATTTGACCGACGACTTGGTAAGCCGTTTTTCTGTTGGTAAAAGTATTACTCGTGCACCTTTAGGTGCTCTGGGTGGTGGCCGCAGCTTAAGTGGCAGTCCTAAACCAGGCGCGCGCAGTGGTGGTCAGGGTAATACCAATTTACAACCTTACGAATCGACTAACCTTGATTTAAGCTTGGAATATTACTATGCCCCAGGTAGTTATGCAGCTATCGGTTACTATCGTAAGAGTGTGAAAAACTTCATTGGTAATAGCATCACAGATATCACTATTGAGGGTTTGCACGACATCCAAAATGGCCCTCGTTACCAACAAGCGGTAGCAGACATAGTGGCGCGTGGGGAACAGCCAACGGATACGGCGATTTATAATCAGATGTTGGCTAATGGCCATGGCGATGCTAATGGTGAAATAGCCCCGAGTAGTGCTGATCCCTTGATTTTGTGGAGTATCAGCCAACCACAAAATAGCCCTGACACCAAAACGGTAGACGGTATTGAAGCGGCATGGCAGCACATGCTGGGTGAGACCGGTTTCGGTTTTGGTATCAACGGCACTATCGTTAGCGGTGATGTTAAGTTTGATGTTGAAAGCCTCACGCAACAGACGCCGTTAGTGGGATTAAGTAACTCAGCTAACTTGCAGTTGTTCTATGAAGATTATGGCTGGTCGATCAAACTGACTTATGCTTGGCGTGATAGTTATCTGATTGGCGTTGGCCAGGGTCAGGGCTCATCAGATGCGCCACCGCAATTTGCTAAAGCTTATGCGCAGTGGGATTTAAGCGTTAATTACGACGTAACACCAAACTTTACCGTGTTCTTTGAAGGGATCAACCTGACCAACGAAACCGAGCAAGGTTATGGCCGTTACGAAGAGCAATTCTTATTTGCCCGCCAGTATGGCCCGCGTTATATCTTAGGCGCGCGCTACCGCTTCTAATCAGCGATCTACCTACCTGTTGATTAATGCCCGCTTAGCGGGCATTTTTTTAAGAATATGACATAAATCATCCATCCTGCTTTTACCTCTCCCTATTTCATTTGAGCAAATCTTTTTTGGCAAATACTATTTTTTATCACTAATTTAATTGCTTCTATGTCAAAAGAGTAGATTAGCATTCTGAGAGGAAGTATTTTCATAAAATAATTGGTTTTAACTAAGATGTTTACTTATTGCTGAGCAATAAAATAATGAATGGTCTAGAAATCATAAGATCATTTGACAATTTTGCCGCAAGCAAGGTGTGTATGGCGCTTTATAGGTATTGTTTGATAGGTTTCTCATCGAAGAATAAAATCTTTTTAAATGGTTTTTTTTCAGATTTTTACGGTGAAATATTTTCTGGTGAACCTCTCTTAGATGGTGAGCTTGCATTATTTTCTCCAGACTTAATCCTATGCGACTTAGATGGTTTTAACTACAAGGACTTTATTGATTTAAGCACGCTGAAATTTTTTAGTGAGATAATATTTTTTTCAGAAAACAGCAGGTACGCACTCCCTGCATATCACTTGGATGCTTTAGATTTTATAGGTAAACCTATATCAATAAATAGATTGAATATTTCGCTTTCTAAAGCAAGGAGGCGTTTAATTTTTAAAGCTGGATTGGTTAGTGAGGGTCGGTCGGCAGCTTATATAAAGTATGTTTTTGTCTGCGTCAATGGAGTACTAAAAGTGGTCAGTATTAAAGATGTGGTCTCTATATTAGAGGTGGCCGGATCAAGATACTTTAAAATAAAAGGCTATGAGAGTTTGTTTTTAAATAAATCTTGCCTTGGGTTCTCTGAGAAAATATTAGATCCTGTCATTTTTTATAAAAGAAGCGACGGTGTTTTTTGTAGAAGAAGTACGGATGCATTTATAAATGAAGATGAACCTCATCGTTTTTTATAAGGTGTTAGATTCCTAAAGATAAAAACTGATTTTTCCTGGCTGTTGATAATTTTTATTGGTCCCTGGACACGAAGTGAATCTTATCACTTGCGTCCAATTGCTGCCGCTGCAGCTCGCCCGAAGAGTTCTTCGGGCTTTTTTTATTGAGATCGCTTGTTAGAGCTATTATGAAAATAAGGAGTTACCATGAAATGTCAGTGTTTGTGCGGCAGCATTTCTTTTGAATTAATTGGTTTATTAGGGGATATTTATAAATGCCATTGCTCGTTATGTAGAATGAACACTGGATCATCAAACTCCGCAGCATTGGTCGTCGAGGGAAATCAGATTCACTGGTTAACAGGTATGGAGTTAGTCAACTCCTTTCAGCTTCCGACAGGTTATACAACTTGTTTTTGTAAAAACTGTGGTAGCCCAGTACCAAATGAAATCAGAAGTACCGGTCTGTACTGGATTCCTGCCGGCCTGCTTTCGACATGTACTGAGAGTAAATTAAAATTACACCTATACTGTAATTCGAAACCTGACTGGGACTTGACAAGTATAGATACGACTTATTTAGATGAGGGTGTCGAGAGTATCTTTGCTTTGAAGGGATTGATAAAAGCTTAAAGGTTCAATAAGAAACAATTGGAACAGAATATTATTTCCACTTAATTATATTTTACTAAATTCCGGAAAGCAGCAATATCAAGGATATAACTAAGATAAGCTTGGTTAATTTCAAGTGAATCAATATTGGAGAATACACTGGTGAGCTATATTCATAATGCGAAACCAGGGTGCTATAGTTGTCGCGTTAATCGTATTTAGGAATTTGAAGATTAATAATCTCAGCGGTATTTCAGGGTAGATATTTCGAGACTTTAAGAATTTTAACTATCAAGGTATCCGTAATTAGGAAGAGACAGAAGTTTGAACCTAACAAACTTTTGCCTCTATTTGCCCCCTTACTATATTACTGTCTTGTTAATACAAAGCGTCCGGCACCTTGTTGCAAAATAACTTGCTGCGCTTGTCCTTCTGCTGGAAAGAAATCCAGACTGGCATCAACTACTGTAAGATAAAGACTCCGCGGGCTGGCAGCCTTTAACTCTAACGCAGGTTGGCCTGTTACCTGTACCAATAATCCGTCTCCCTGGCTGTTTTGAAAGATTCTTAGCTGTAATTGTTCAGAAGCATAGTTACCTACCAACGCTAGTTGTTGTGGTTCATTTAAACTAACTTCAGGCTTTACGGTCAGGTCACTGGTGCGCAGCCAGTGCTCTGCGTCACCATCGCCGTCATAAAAAAGATCCAAACCGGTGGCAATGCCAGCGGCATCGCGCTTGATAACAATACGACTTACACTGTCTTTAAAGCCGAAACTGTTATTACCCTGAGGAATTACTGGGAATGGCTGGCCGCCCGCACGTGTAGAGAACAGTTGGCCATTGCGAACTTCCAACTTACGACTTTCTGTGCCTTTGCGATAGATACCGGAGACACTTTGCAGCTGCTCCGGTGTCAGAGTCACTGTTGGATATTCTGGATAAGGCTTACCAGCTGTAAAGGCGCCTATTTTGCGGCTCAAATAATGAAGATCCGGGCCTGGACCATCGCTGTTTCTTAGCATCACGATGCTAATCTCTGAATCTGGTAAATATACCAACAGAGATGCAAAGCCATGAATACCTCCGCCATGCTGCAACTCCGGCATACCTCGTAATGTACCGCGAACTATACCAAAGCCATAATTGCCTTGGTTATTGGCGGCGGCTCCTGAGGGCGTAATCATTTGCTGGTACGTCGCCTCTTTGAGCAGTTTATTACCATGTAATAGTCTATTCCAATGCCACAAGGCGAGTGTATCAGCAACCAGTGCTCCGGCGGCGTGTGGTTGAGTCATGCTGAGTTGTGCTGCAAGCTTAATTGGCTGGCCAGGGCTTAAACTGTAACCAGAGACCATGCCCGCTAACAATAGGCGTTCGGCAGGGTAGAGCATATTATTGAGCTGATTGGGTTTTAGTAATGCATCCGCGATATATTGGTGCCAACTTTTTCCACT
The DNA here is from genome assembly GCF_014653435.1 of Alishewanella longhuensis. Taxonomy (GTDB): domain Bacteria; phylum Pseudomonadota; class Gammaproteobacteria; order Enterobacterales; family Alteromonadaceae; genus Alishewanella; species Alishewanella longhuensis. The sequence goes on from NZ_BNAO01000001.1 coordinate 102,894, forward strand.
TATGGCTTCAATGACTGCACCAACTAAAACATACCCAGAGTTATTGTAGCGAAACTCAGTACCTGGTAAAAAATCGACCGGTAAATTTTTAAACACAGCGATTAGTTCATCAGTAGTTAATTCGCGGCGTATGTCATTATGCATATAACCGGGAATGCTGGTGTAACTCTTTATACCTGATGTATGGTTCAGTAAATGTTGCAGAGTAATGGCATCACCGTTAGGGTAATCTGGCAGGTATTTAGAAAGCGGGTCTTGCAGATTGGCTTTCCCTTCATCGACTAAATGCAACAAGGCTACAGCAGCCACTTGTTTAGTGACCGAGCCAATACGAAATTTGTGCTCTGGCTGTAATAGAACACCAAGCTCAATGTTGGCCAGACCAAAGGCATTATTAAAAAGCAGTTCATCTCCCCGGGCTACTAATACAGCTAGCCCAGGACCAGACTGATCGGATACATGTTGCCGTAATAATTGTTCAGTAAACGCACTTACATTTTCTGCATCAGGTAATGGCGAGGCCGCGAAAGCGGTATGGCTAGCCCAGCAAAATGCTGCAGCAATCAAAAAACGGTTTAACATAAAGGCTCCTACGTTTTATAAAAAATTGAATCTTACTTTCGGTTTTAATGTTTGAAGAAATCGTTACTTCTGCTACTGGATAATTTAAACCTTGAAGTACATTACTTGTTCTGCAAGCGCCTTACCCTGGTTTTGAACAATAGCGGTAGACTGAAGAACACGTTCACTGTATGAATAAGACTCTTCGCTTCGGGTTTTAATTGATATCACCAGGTCGTTTAAATGCTCAGCTACACCAGATTGCTCTTCAACGGACGTTGCAATTTGAATATTTCGCTCTGAAATCTCTTTAATTTGCTTAACGATAGTATGGATTTCTTCTCCAACTTTTTTAGCCAAAAGGGATGCACTTTTAGTAAGGTTAGCGCCTTCGTGCGCGCTGCTTTCCGCTGCTTTAGTGACGACGGAAAACTTTTCAACCATATCTTGTATACTATTCGCGGATTTTCTCGCTTTCTCAGCGAGAGTTCTCACTTCGTCAGCGACAACGCTAAAACCTCGTCCATGCTCACCAGCTCTTGCGGCTTCGATAGCCGCATTCAAAGCCAGTAAATTTATTTGGTCTGAAATTGCGCGGATGATATCGGCGATACCGGCAATTTCGCTGGAGCTTTGCGTAAGAGACTGCATAGTAGTGACCAGTTGCTGCAAATTGTCTTCTGCCTGACTAATAGTTCTTATACTGGCGTTAACAGTTTGAATGCCATCCATGGCTGCTTTTGAAGTTGTATCCGTGAATCCGGAAGTATCATGAGCATTGTGAGATACTTCAGTAATTGCCACTGTCATTTCAGTAATTGCGGTAGCGACAGAGTCGATCTCGCGCTGTTGTTGATTTAATTGTGTACTAAGATCCTTGACTTGGGACTCAGCAACTTCGCCCTGTTTTATTAGGGTTTGTGATGATGCAGAAATATTTTGAATAATAGTTCTAAGTGCTTTAATAAAATTATTAAAGTTATTTGACAGTAAACTTATCTCTCCTTTGCCGGTTACTAATATTTCATGTCTAAGATCACCTTTCCCATCAGCCATGTCATCAGAGATTTTTACCAGGTGTCTAATTGGATTGATAATTATTCTGAATAAATACACTGCCAAGGCAATACTGATAACTGATAAGAATAACGAAGATAGCGACATCATTATGTTGGCCCGCTTTGAATTTTCTAAGCTTAAAGCGGTGGAGTGTTCTAGTTTGCTTTCAAGGTCGCGTGAAATTTCGTCAAGCAGTTGCATTACAGCATCTTTCTGTCTCGACAGCTCGGTTAGGTTATTAAGCATGCTATTTGCGATTTCGACGAGTTGTTTGTTAACTGCAACTGCTCTTCTTGGACTTTCAGCTAAGGGAGTCTCAGCAAGCAGAACAGCTGCTTTTTCTGCATTGGCGATAGTGTCGTCTAATAGTGAAAACAGTTCTTTTGCGAGCGAGCTATCCAGATAAAAGCGGTATAGCAACATATTAATCTTGTGCATAACATCAGTATTGATATTGGCGGATAGAATACTGACCACTTCCAGTTCTGATGCACTATAGCCCTCTGCAAGATTTCCCGTCATGGTTGAAATATAACTATTCGACTCATAAATACTGGTTAAAATAAGTTTTTCTGCATTAGCCAATAAATTTAGCCGTTCCAGCTCCGCCTTAAGGATCTTGTCCAGATTCGTACTCAGCGATATTATTCTTCCTTCAAAGTCGCTACCTACTAGATGAGGTAGCCCTGCCCAGTTTGTACGAAGCCTATTTAAAGCGTTTTGCGCAGTAGCTACAGTGTTATTATCATGTATTGGTTGAATGGTTTTTGACTTTGCAAAAGACAACTCCTTATTGAATTCAGAAACATTTTTTATAGTGACATCAAGGGCTAATGCATGATTGTAAGATTTTCTACCCATTATTGTTACAGCGGATACTGTAATGACAGTTATTACAATTAATAGCTTCAATGCATTTTCGATAGTTTTTTTTCTAAAGCTGTTGTCTTGGTTATTCATTTTCTACCTATTCCAAATTCAATACATAAACCTAAATAAAATTGCTATAAACAGTAATTTAATATCCGGCTATTTATTTCGGAGCTTGTCACCAAGTACCAGTAATGATGGTGTTAGAAAAAGTGTGAGCAGTGTCGCGAAGCTTAAGCCGCCAGCAATAGCACTTGAGAGCTGAGTCCACCACATCGTAGAAGGTGCGCCAAATCCGAGGCTAGGCTCAATTAAGTTAACGTTGACGGCCAAAACCATAGGGATTAACCCAAGAATGGTGGTCGCCGAAGTAAGTAGTACTGGACGTAGGCGAAGGGTACCCGTTTCAAGCGCAGCAAGTTGGTAATCGAGGCCCTGCCTGCGGAAATGGTTGTAAGTATCAATCAGGACAATATTATTATTGACGACGATACCGGCTAAACCAATGATCCCCATACCAACCATAACCAGACCAAAGGGTTGGGCGGTAATTAACAAGCCTAATAAAACTCCGGCGGTGGAGAGGGCAACAGCTGACAAGATGAGTAGCGATTGATACCAGCTGTTAAACTGTACTAACAAGATCATCAGCATTAAGAAAATGGCACATAAAAAGGCAACACCCAGGAAATGCATGGTTTCTTGTTGATCCGCGTCTTCGCCGGCGGTTCTGATTGAAATACCCTCGGGTAAATCCATCGCTGAAATTTTCAGAGCGTCTAACCTTTCAGTAACCTGATAGCCGGGGGCCAAACCGCTTTTAACCGTTACGGTGCGACTGCCATTAATGCGACGGACAATGCTGGTTTTTTCTGCGGGCAATACAGTAACAAAGTTAATGATGGGTATTTGGCCGTAACTTGTCGCGACAGTTAAACGGTCCAACTGACTTAGCGTACGTGAGATATAAGGCAGGCGTATCCGAATATCGACTTCGTCGCGCGCATACTCAGGCCTGAATTTGGCTAATAGCAAGCCGTTACTGAGCAGTTGGACGGTATTTCCTATACTGATAAGATCAGCGTCATATCTTGCTGCTTCGGCACGATTGACTTCGATGCGCCATTCAATACCGGGTAAACTGCGGTCATCTTCAATATCAACAAAGCCGCCAAGCTGTTGCATAAGAGCCACAATCTGGCTGATAGTGTCATCGAGGTGTTTTGGATCAGAAGCACTTATCTGTAACTCGATTGGTTTATCGCTCCCGGGGCCTTCTTGCTGTTCGCGGAACGTTAGCACCAACCCTGAGAGGTCTTGGGTTCGCTCCCGCATTTCCTGCAGGATAACGGCTGCCGGGCGGCGTTGATGCCAGTCAATAAATTGAAATTGTAGGATGCCAACTACGTCAGGAGTGAGTTCACCGGGTGCGGCGGCAAAGCTTCGGGCATACATGGCCTTTACCTCCGTCATGCCCAGTAATCTCTTCTCTACTTCTTTTAAAAACGCGTCCTTTTCATGAATTGAATAGTCGCCGCGGGTACGAACCCATACTTGTGCTGATTCCGGCTCAACCGACGGAAAGAATTCAATGCCATGATTAAACTTTGCGTAAGCAAAAAAGATGAAGGCGACACCAGTTAGGGTGCTGCCCAGAGTTAGCAGCGGATGCCTTAATAGTTTTGCCAGCAAAGTACGGTAAATATTGGTTAATACATTCGCTTTTGGCTCTGGCGTAATTGTTACGCTCTTGCGTGCAGTTGCAGAGCCCATAGCCGGCAGAAAAATCAACGCCATTAGCAATGAAGCTAATAAACAAATGATGACTGTAGCAGGGAGATACTTCATAAACTGACCGACTACGCCAGGCCAGAATAAGAGCGGTAGAAATACGGATAGGGTGGTGCAAGTCGAGGTAATGACTGGCCAGGCCATACGATCTGCAGCACTTAGCCAAGCCGATGTTGGGGACTGACCTTCCGCTATATAGCGATCTGCAAGCTCAGTAACAACAATGGCACCATCAACCAGCATTCCTGCAACTAAAATCAGCGAAAACAGGACGATAATATTCATGGTGAAACCAAGCAGCCAAATCATCAAGATGCCAAGCAGGAATGCGCCCGGGATAGTAATACCAACCAGAACGGCTGAGCGCATACCCATGGTTGCGATAATCAGAATCAGTACCAGAGCAACCGCTGTTAACACATTATTGAGCAAGTCTGAAAGCATATTCTCAACTTCTCTGGACTGATCCATGATGTAGTTGATCTCTAAGCCAGCAGGGAGCTCAGAACGTACAGTTTCTAGTAACAATTTGGTTTGTTCTATGGTGGAGATGACATTCGCTCCGGAGCGTTTCTTTACCTCCAGCACCACAGCAGGCTGACCATTTATTCGCGCGAAACTTTGCGGATCTTTAAACCCCGGATTGATTGTCGCGATATCAGCGAAGGTAACTACCTTACCCGCATGAGTTTTAACAGGTATTGCCAGAACATCATTCAGACTTTCGATAACACCCGGAATCTTAAGAGCCATGCGGCCAGCGCCGGTATCCATGCTACCGGCAGCAATCAAATGATTATTTTTTGAAACCAGATTTGCCAGCTGCAGGTAATTTAAGTCGTAACTTTGCAAAACAAGCGGATCAATAATGATTTCGAGCACATCTTCCCGATCACCGCCAATGTCTACCTCAAGCACTTCAGGCAGCCCCTCAATTTTCTGCTTTAAACTTCGTGCTGTGGAAACTAGCGTTTCTTCGGACAATGGACCCGAGAGGCCTATCGTCAAGACTGGGAACAACCCGACGTTCACTTCGTTGACGGTCGGTTCATCCGCATCTCTTGGCAGCTTTGCCCGTGCAGCATCTACCTTAACCCTTACATTTGCTAAAGCTTTGTCGGCTTCAAAACCGGCATCGAATTCCAACATAACTGAAGCGTGACCTTCACTTGCGACTGAGGTCATTTTTTTAACACCCTCAAGTGATTTGAGCTCATGTTCCATCGGGCGTAGCAAGAGACGTTCACTATCTTCAGGGCTGATCCCGTCCAGCGACAGCGCCACATAAATGATAGGAATAGCAATATCCGGGTTGGCCTCTTTCGGGATCGCTAAGTAGGCATTGATCCCAGCCAAAAATAAGATAAAGAGTAACGCCAATGTCGCGCGACTGCGCGCTATCGCGAAGCTAATTAACGCTTTCATTCTGCACCCTCGCGAGTCACAGTTACAAACTGATCTGGGTTTACAAAGCCTGCCCCTAAGGTGATAAGCTCGACTTGTCTGGGTAGGCCTGTAACCCAGGCGACATTATCGTTGGTGTCTGCAATTGCGACTGGGTAGAAAGTGACCAGGTTTTCCCGGACGGCATAAACGCCCAGCTTGCCTCGCTTATCCAGTTTCAACAGTGCTGGTGAAATGGCATGCGCAGGGATTGATTCCAGATGCACCTGTAAGCTAGCACTGGCACCTGAAAGGGGTAAAAAATTCGGGTTTTGTACCTCTGCCTCGATGAGATAACTTCTGGTTGCACTGTCAGCCGTTGGGCTGATAAAGCTCAGAATACCTGTAAGTACACTACCATCGAGTAGTGTTATTGTGACTTGCTGGCCTAACCTAAGCTGCCCAACCTGCTGTTGAGGAACCTGAGCCTGAGCCCTGAGTTTATCAATAGCAACCAACTGAAACAGGCGGGTACCTTTTTGGACTAATTCACCGGGTTCGACAAATCGTCTTGCCAGGATGCCATTAAAAGGTGCTTTAGGTAGGCTATGGTCTATTGAAAGCTGCGCTTCAATAAAGATATTTTCTGCCAGTTTAAGCTCATTACGAACACGGGATAATTCGGTATCTGAAATCAGCTGGCGTTGTTTAAGAGTCTGAGCGCCGGCTAGTTCACTACGTCGTAGCTCGAGCAATGCAGTTGCCTGCGCCAGTCTGGCACTTCTGCCTTCATCACTAAGCTGTAACAGGCTCTCGTCAGCGTTAACCTGATCCCCCTCGGTTTTAAAGAGATTGGTAACTATGCCGGTTTCCAGAGCTTTAATTTCTAAATCATGCCATGGGATTAATTGACCCTGGAGTGTTAACTGAGTCCGGTAATCCTGAGCTTCAGATAAACGGGTTTGAACACGAGATAAGCTAATAGGCTCCGCGACCCCGGCAGGGGGAGAATCCGAAGCGCTGCTATAGCGCTCGGCATAAACCAACCTTGCGGCTAATATTAAAACTACAATGCTCGCAGCGAGCCATTTTTTGTATATCGTTATCTTCATGTGCAATGGTTCTTTAAGTGGCACCGGATAAAGGCGGCAATGGTTTAATAAAGGTTTCTTCTAAAAATCACGCTATAGCCAAGCAGGGCAGGGCGATATCAGATAACGAGCTAAAATGAAGCCGCCACCTATTAGTGCGGCGACTGAGGACCAGAGAATCACGGCAAGCTCCATCAGAAGGTATAGGACCAACCGACTAAGCCGGTGTACATAGTGTTCTTATTCAACACAGGACTGTCATAAGCACCGATAAATCGGCCGAAACTTGTGTTAAAGAAGATTTTGTTATTCGGTGACAGCTGCTTAATTACTGTTAAGCCTGACTGGACGCGAAACTTAGCGGACGATTGAAACTCTGTTAATCCTGAGCGCTCGGACTCAGCTGAGCTCACGCCGTAGTAGTAATTACTGATTTTGCTATCCCAATAATGTAAGCCGATCTCAGGTATCACTATGATTCCTGCTGTATGGAAAGGCCGGCCTACAGTGGCGGAAGAAGCGATGCCGTTATGTTTGCCTGTAATATCCCGCAATAAATTTGCTTTTAAGAAGTAAGCGTTAAGTTGATATTTGAGTTCTGCTCCAGCCAAGGCAGTAAATTGTCTTTTATCCAATTTTGAAATCGCTAGGTCCCGCGATTTATTTGGATCTAAGTAGCTAGCTGCTGGCGCCAGCTTGAATGAGAAATTTAAGTTATCACGCTGATATAACTGATAACTTATATCAAGACCATTTAAACTAAAGCGTTCGCCCCGATATGAGATCCAAGGCAGCATCAGGTTTTCTGAAGCAATACCTTTGTATGGCGAGCCATAATTTACTGCAGCGACGCCCAGCTCAAATTCAGCAGCCTGGGCAGTTGGCAGGCTGGCGAACAGGCCTAATTGGATTGCCAGAAGGGTGATGACACCAATTTGTTTCATTACTATATACCTCATCATTAATCATTGAATGCCTTACAACGGTTGTATTGCTACAGCCGGTAAGGCGTCGAGATGATAAGATTAAGGTAGTTGGTTTATCTCATTAATTGTTGTAAAAAATAATTAAGCAATTGATTCGTATAATTATTCTAAATCTTCCATTTCTGGTTCATCCGAGCCTCGTAGCGCATTCTTTTTTAATATCCGGGCTTTTGCTTTCTCAAGAAGTTCTAGTCGCTTTTTGTCCGCCTCGGTAAGTTCAGGCTTGCTGGTGAGTTCGAGAATTTGCTGCTCTATTTTATTCAACGCATCCTGGTCAATTGCAAGCCTTTGCTTGAAACTGCCCTCCAGTAATTTAAGCAATAAATCGGGATCGTGTTGCACGGTGAGTTCTTCTGGTGTATTTTCCATCGTGACAGCTACTGTTGTCTGATTAAGTAACCCCGCATTTTGTAACTTTTCTTCATTGATCCGAGCCATCTCTGCTCTTACGAGCTCCAGAAAGTGGGGTTGGTCCTTTGCAATAGCTGCAAACGGGGCGAAATCGAACAATTGTATTGACAGCGTCTCGCCTGATTGGGTAGTGAAAGTATAGAGGTTCATGCTTTATCTGCCTGTAATTGGGGATATATCATGGTTAGCTGCCATTCGTCAGTTGCCGAATCCAGCCCTTTGTTAACGATTGAAAAACCCTGTTTTTGGTAGAAAGCTTTAGCCTGATGATTCTGTAAAAATACATTTAGCCGTAGTTGGGTTCTCAGTGTTTTAACATGGTTTAAAAGTTGTTTGCCTATGCCTTTACCCTGCTGCTCTGGTGCGATGAAGAGCGCAGCAATGGTATCGTCCATTAAAGATACAAAGCCTGCGATGCCTTGAGCACTCTGATATAGATAATTTTCAGCTGCAGGCAGATACAGTTCTTTCATTAGTTTTTGATTAGCCAGCCAGTATGTTGCCGGTATGAAATAATGCGATTTCAAGGATGCTTGCAACCAGATCCTGCTCAGAAGATCGTATTCTGTAGATTGCGCGAGTCTTATTGCCATTGCATATCCTGTGAGCTTGGGTGATGTAATTCTTCACTGAGCAAAATCTAGCGCTCACGTGGGCGGTACTTTGCATTTAATTTAAAAGCCTCTAACTTAAGAGGAGCGTTGCCAGTTATACCTGTTCCCCAAAGTTGCCGCCTTTCTCCTTCTTTATAGAGCGCAGGAAGACTCGTTTTATTAGTCGCATGAATTCACTCCTATAGTTCGAGGAAATGTTCTCTCTACTTCATCTACCAATAGTAATTAGTTGCCTGTAGATCGTGAGGTTAAGAATTATAAATTTTTCAATTTTAATGTGGCTTAACTTGCCTGCTTTCTGCTTTTCATCACACTGCGCTGTGATATGAGCATAAGTTTCGCCTATACAGCCATTTATTGGTCAATTTTGCGAAACCTGGCTGGTTTGAGTTGTAATGATTAGCTTATGCACTTGTTATTATTGAGTATTTTTATTGGCAGGGGATTTGCTTTCTCAACATACTGCCTAAGCTAGGAGGAATTATGAAATCAAAGTTACATTTAATACTATTACTTGTGGGTTCGGCGATGGCTGGGTCTGCAATGGCAACAGAAAGTTACGACGCGATTTTCACTGCGCACTTCGCAAAGGACGAGCCAGGTGCAAACGTCCTGGTTATGAAGAATAACGAAGTGATTTATCAGCAAGCATTCGGGAAAGCAGACTTAGGTCTCGATGTTGATATGGGTAATAATATGTTGTTCCCAATCGGCTCTATCAGTAAACAATTTACCGCAGTAGCAATCTTAAAGTTGGTTGAACAAGAGAAAATAAACCTAGATAACGCAGTCTCTCACTATTTGCCAGACTTTCCAGATCTTAGTCATACCATTACCATCCGGCATTTACTCACTCATACATCTGGCTTGGAAAACTATATCGCCCGTCAGGAGTGGCGTCAGCATTGGCGAAACGATTTTTCGCTAAAAGATATGCGACAGCACTATGTTCACTACCCATTAAAGTTTGCGCCAGGACAACAGTTTGATTACAGCAATTCTGGCTATTTGCTGCTGGCGGAAATCATAGAAGCGGTATCAGGAATGAGCTACGCCGACTTTGTGGGTAAATATCTGTTTGAACCAGCCAGCATGCCAAATAGTGTTCAATTGGATAACTTTACTGTCTATAAGAATATGCCCAGAGGATACATTCCTCATGGTACAGGTAACCGATTGGCAGACTTTGTCAGTATGACACACATGGTTGGTCCTGGGTCATTAGCTAGCACTGTTCAAGATTTGTCGAATTGGAATAAAGCCTTATTTAATGGTGCGATTATCAATGAATCATTATTACGAGAAGCGCTGAGTAGTTACCAATTAAATAATAACGAACTTAGTGATTATGGTTTTGGTTGGGAACTGAAATCTATCAGGGGCAAAAGTTCTTATGAACACGGCGGCTATATGTATGGCTATTTTAGTGCAATGCTGACGGTGCCTGATGAAAACATCTTAGTTGTCATTTTGACCAACAGCCGAAAGCTTGATCCCAGGGAGTTGGCAGTAAAAGCAGCTGCCACAGCAATGAAGTTGCCTTTTCCTAAGGCAGATTATATCGAAACTTCCACTGATATCGCTGAACAATGGGTTGGCGTTTATCGCGATGAAAATAACATCGAACGTACCATAGGTTTGTTGGATAACTCCCTCTATATCCGGCGCGGTAATGGACAGCGGTGGCCCCTAAAACTGAGTAGAGCTGGATACCTGCATTATGAACAAGGTTTAAGTTATCTCGCTTTATCTGACGATGGTAAGACGCTTGAGTTGCATCAGAGAGAAGGCGTTTCATCTCGTTCGGTTAAGTTAAGCTCAGACGTTAAACCTATTGTAACTCAGAAGCTTAACCAAGAGCATCTTAGTTTGATAGCTGGTACATATCAGCTAGCAGAGAGCTTTAATCTTACTGTCTTTGCAGAGGATGGTCGGATTTTTATACAGGGAACCGGGCAGAATGCGGGGGAGGTGCTAGCCTATTCACCACTACACTTGTTCGCTCCGCATGATAACGCTGAATTTGTCTTTGCGAAAGATGAGCATGGCGGCGTCAGTCACCTTAAGCTGATTCAAGGGGGGCAGGAATATCTCGCTCCAAAAATAAATCTTTAAACTCAGAAGCCTGGCCTTGATAAGTAAAGGTCAGGTAACGGTAGCTCATGCCCTTTCTAAGGATTAAGAAGTGTTTGGTTCAAATAAGTTTGTAATAAATGACAAATGGTACTTTGATGCAGAGCAGCGGACGCTCAGTTGTGGCGCTAAGTTTGTAACATTGGAAAAGCAGCACGCCATACTGTTAGTTTATCTGGTAAAGCATCATCATCAGGTGTTAAGTAAAGAGAACTTACTTGAAGACAACTGGCAAGGTCGAGTAGTAAGTGAGGAGAATCTTACTGTCGCCATAAGTAGATTACGTAAAGTTTTCGACGATAACCCGCGCTGTCCGGAATATATAAAAACTATACCCACCGTGGGTTATCAATTTGTGGCCACTGTCGCTTCATCTATTACAGAGGAGTCGGCTCTAAAGCGTAACAAGGGCAGTTACTACAAAAGACACTATTTTGCGGTAATATTATTAGTGGCAATGACCGTAGCACCGAAAATACATAGTTATATCTCACATACCGCATTTTCAAGCATTGCATCTGAATCGATAACGCAAACTTATGACGCACTTGTTGCGCAGTCACGTGCTGTGGCTCCTGAAGATACCGAACAGCTGATAAGAAAATGGCAAAGCTACGTAGGACAGTTTCCTGAGCATGCTGAGGCGCACTTACAACTGGCAAAGCTGGAAATAAGCGCTTTGAGTTGGATGGAGGCAACCGATACTATCCGCCTTTCTGAAGTAACCAGCTTGCTACATAAGGCAATTGCGTTTGATACAGAACAGGCGGAGGCTTGGTCTTGGTTGGCCAGATTATATTTCTGGCACAAGTCCGATTACGCTGTTGCTGAAGCTTATTTTCGGGAGGCACTTAAATGGCAACCGACAGCAGAAACCTTTTATGCTTACGCTGAAATGTTGTTGGCTCAAGGTCGATTCAACGAGGCTAATCAATGTATTGAAAGCGCCAGGCAATCCAAACCGCATCACTACACTTTTCCCAGATTAGCTTGGGCTTATCAGCTTAGTGGCAGAACCGAGGACGCTTGGAGAGAGCTACAACGAATTCGTGCTACCGGTATCCTGGATCGAATCTGGCATATTTCGGCGCTGAGAATCAGCGATGCTATGGGGTTGCCAGACGAGAGTTATCGCTCGATGCAGTGGTTGTTGCAGCAGACTGAACAAGGTAAAGCTCTGCTCGTCAGTACCGACAGTATTTACCAGACACAAGGTTTGCCGGCAGTTTATCAATTTTTATTATCGCAGCGATTTGAACCTGATATCGGTCATTACGTTCCCCCGTTGTCTTGGGCACGTTACGCTATTCTGGCCGGTGATGACTCTCTGGCATTAGTTTACTTTAAGCAAGCAATGGAACAAAGGCAGGCTCCATTGCTTTGGGCTGCGGTTGATCCTGTTTATCAACCAATAAGTGAAAGCCCCGAATTTGGGGCTTGGCTCAGGACTATAAAGCTAGCCGCTTTCAAGCACGCTCAAATAAAATAGTGTAGGCATATACACCGCTATGCCAAAAGCTGCTATGCGGCAATAGTTGATAAACCCGCCAGCCATTAGCTTGCTCCTTACTGAGCAACATCTCTAGTGCCTGATGATCCACCTGGAAATAACGTGTTTTATTAAAGTAAACGATTTTTTGCATAAGACCCTCTCGCATTATATTACTTAACTGCGTAGACCATCAGCTCGCCGTCGGTTGTGACAAGAATCAGCTTATCCTGATACCAAAGCGGTGAGCTAAGAAAGCCCCCGCTATGCAGAATCCGCTGCATACTACTATATAAGTTGTTGTACCAGCCTGAGGTTGCCATCCCTTTGTAATCAAAGCGTCCTGTACTTTTGGCGATGGCACCGAATCTGTTTTCTTCTGCGCCACGGCTGCGAATTTTCGTTAAGATCTGGCCATCCTTTTTATTGATAACGTAAAAGTTTCCCGCCATATTGCCTACCATCACAGCATTATCTGAGTGGAGGGGGGAACTGTAGGTCCAGACTTTGGTATCAATCCGCCATTTTTCCTCACCAGTTTGTTTATTTAAAGCGATAAATTGTCCTGTATCGGAAGTACCGAAATAAATTTGATGCTCATCGACGAGAGGAGTAGGAACAACCCACGAACGCTTGACATCATAGCGCCAGTTTAGCGTGCCGTTTTCCAATTGAATCGAATATAAATACCCATCGCGTGAACCCAAAAATACGGTGTTGCCATCTACTACTGGCGAGGATTGAATACCCAACCAAGTGCTAAACTCTTGTTCAGTCTCCGTTTGATAACGCCATTTTTCCTTACCGGAGTCTGCCTCCAAAGCATAAAGCGCACCGTCCCAGCTGCCTATTAGCAAGATATTGTCTGTCAACGCTGGTGATGAGTGGACTACACCACCTGTTTTAAACGACCATTTTAGTTTGCCATTGGATGTGGCTAGAGCGTAAACGCGATTATCACTACTGCCGAAGAAAACAGTATCGTTGGCAACCAATGGTGAAGACAACCAGAAATCCCAGGGGTCTGTTACGGGTTGGTCAGTTTGCGTAACGCCATACAGTCTCGGTGCTGCGAACCGCTGCTCACCGCCTGTTTTAAATGACCAATTTACTGTGCCATGCGCAATATCAAGTGCGTACAGATGCCCATCCATACTCAAGACAAACAGTTGTCCGTCTGCTATCGCCGGTGTAGAACTCAAAGCCTCTTGGGCTACGAAAATCCATTTTATTGCCATGGTTTCCAGCTCAATGGCGTATAAATTGCCATTTTCAGCGGCAATAAAAGCTATTCCATCATTTACAATAGGAGAGCTGGCTACCGTAGTTGGTAGTTTTAAGGATGCAGCATAGGTTAATTGCTCTACCGTAACAGGAAGCGCAGTGGGATTGTTGAATGTATTACTTCGAAAACGCAGGCTGTCATTAGCTATTGTTTGCATGCTGCAAAATGAGATTGCAATAACAAAAGTGCATAACCAATTAAGGGTTATAAAGCGGCGCAATGCTGCCTTAAAAAAATTCATTTTCATGTCCTCACTTTGTTCAACTTGCTTGTTCAAAAAAATCAAAGAGTGTATGTCGATAACGGCGAGACATAATCAGCTTTGTTCCGCAGCGAAGAAGCACTTCGGCATCCCCTTGGTATCCAGGCCTTAGTTCGACAATATCATCTTTACGTACTATCGATGTCCGGTGAATCCTAGCGAAGATGGTTGGGTCCAATTTCTCCATAACGGCCGACAAGGTATTTCGTTGCAGATACACTTTGTTTTGTGGGTACACATGAATTTCAACGTAGTTACCAGCGCTGCTTATGCGGCAAATATCGTCAATGTTAATAATTTTCAAGCGACCTGGCTCTCTGATCGTGAGCCGGGTTGGATAATCAGAGCTTTCAGGGCGTTGATTGTATTGCTGGTTAACTTGAAAGGCGGTGAGCTTAGTGAGCATCAATGATAACCGCTTTAGCGTAATGGGTTTGATAATTAAATCCAAAGCCCCCAGCTTGAGAGCAGTGATACCATGACGTAATCGAGAAGAGAACAATACCAAGCCCGGCAAAGCTGCCGTGGCTACGACAGTTTCAACTTCTCTGATACTTAGGTTGTCCATATCACAGAATAACAGCACAGGTTGTTGAAATTCTGGATAGCTGATGATGTCAGTCATTTTGCATACTGATGCACAATGCTTGTAATTATTAATTGTTGTCAGAAAGCTATGTAATGTGCTTGCAGTTTCAGTGTCAAATCCGATTAAGAAGTAAGACGGCTTCATAAAGGTTCCTCTGATAGTCGCTGTGTGAGGCAAGTGTGTTATGGGGGATATTAAAAATCCTGAAGATGGGATTAATTTTGCTTCTTAATAAAAATTAGTCTTAGGTTAGATACATGTGTTTAAGGAGCAATGTTCTGTGAGCACTTATATCCCTTGGGTTTAGTGCTGGTGCTGAGCGATTTCATTAAGCGGATAAGGGATTTTAAGTTCGTACTAATCTTAGTTTGCTTATCGTTTACTTAGTAAAACTTTAAGCTCTAATGTCTCGGGTTTGATTTTGTTAGCAAATTTAAAAAGTTAACTATGCCACCAGAAATGACAGCATAGTTAACTAACATGTCATTAATTAGAAATCGTAACTGATACCCACTGTTAAACGTTGACCAATCATGTCATACGCGCCACCTTGGTTATACATAAAGGGGCGACGCGGCGGTGTTTTATCAAACATATTGAGCAGTCCCAAGCGTAACTCCAATGCATCGCTGTATCGGTAACGCGATGTTAGATCAAAGGTTGTGTATGAGGGAACATCATTGAAATTGTTCTGATTCGGAGTCCATCTATTACTTAACACCGAAGCAGAACGATGGTTTACCGTTAATGCCGCACTTAGATTGCCGAAACTGTAATCCGTGATGAATCGATGTTTCCAACGAGGTCTTAGTTGCTCGCCTGTATTATCTACTTCATCCTCTGCAAAACCAGTAGCATTAAACTTACGTGTTTGCAGATAAGTTGAAATCATTCTAAAACCAAAAGCGCCAATATCTGTATCAAAACGGTAGTTCAACTCTGTATCAACACCCGCTGTTTTGCTAAGTGCTGAATTTATTGGTTTTTCGAAATAATTAATGATATCAAAAGTCTCTGGATCTCGTTCAATAAGAGGGCAAAACGGATTATCGAGGCTGGAAGACTGGTAACAATAGTTGACGACATCAGGGCCTTGGAAGCGGTTAATGACGTCAGACATATCAAAAGCCCAGTAATCCATAGTTAAACTCAAGCCTTTTACTGTGCTTGGAGTAAATACAAAGCCAACGGTAATATCTTTTGCTACTTCATTGCTTAACTCAGTATTGCCGATAATAAAACCTGGCCTTGTTGAGCTAAACCAATCGGCTGTAGGCTCAAAGTCTTCGGGGATTCCCTGTGCTGCACAGTTATTAAGGATATTCTGCCGGTAGGTTTCATTTAAACCTGCGCGACTGCTTACCGCACATGGATCAACTAGCCGCCGGAATGTTTGTCCTGGTGGGTTAAACAGCTCCCCAATATTCGGGGCTCTAACAGATTTAGATTTATTCAAACGCACTCTCAGGTCATCATAAACCTCCCAGTTAAGACCAAGTTTCCAAGCTGTATCACTTCCGGTAACAGAGTAGTCCATATAGCGACCAGCGACTTCCAGAGTAACATTTTTGGCCAACACTATATCTGAGATCAGTGGGACTGAAAATTCAGCAGATAATTCGCTGACGTCAAACTTTCCATACAGCGGATCCGACTTATTATTAAATAATTGACCTGAACGCATCGCAGGATCTGGCAGGGTGCTTGCAATTTCCTTACGGTATTCTGCGCTTAGTGCCGATGATAGCCATCCTGCAGGTAACTCCAGAATATCGCCGCTGACACTTATACCAGCAACATGTTGTTGGATTGAGGAGCGTCTGATAGCATCAGTAGAAACCCAATCATATGCTCTTTGGTCGTAAAGCTCCCGGCCAAAGACATTTAATGGTACGCAACCATTAGCTCTGGCTGTAGCATCGCGACAAACGATTTCGCCATCGGAATTTTTTATTGCGTCAACCGCCTGGTAGAAACGTTGCTCAAACATTTCTCCTTTCCAAATCGAATCAGCTTGTACATGTCCGCTTGTAATATAGGTTTGATAGTTCCAATTCTCTGAGATTTCACCTTCTAAACCAAGAGCAAACCTGGCAAGAGTGCGTTCCTGAAAATATTGCCTATTGCCAAAATCGTTTGCTAGATAACCGACACTTACGCTGGCATCTTCGTTTGCGTTTCTTACCAGTTCAGCAGCTTCAGGCGATAAAAAAGCATTATCAGCTTTTAACGAAAAGCCAAGGAAGGCCGGCGAGCTTTCTCCATATGCTTTAGTTCTGGAATAGTTTACTTCCATAGTTAACTGGTGGGCATTGCTAAGCTCGTAATTCATATTGCTAACAAAATTAATACGATCTAACGGAGTTCGCATAAATGAGACTTCAGCAAAGTTATATCCCTCGCCACCCAAATAATCTTTGTGACCGCTTGGTAGCGTAGGTAGCTCTTCTCCCAGAATTTGTTCTCTTACTTTTCCTGAAGCATCAAACGTATATCGTTTACCATTTGAAACGAAAGAGCCAGTATTTGTGAACCCTGGGCGAACTTGGCGGCCCAGCCCCCAAAATATCTGAGCCGGCTCACCGATAATATTACTTGTATTGCGAACAACGATAGGTGCGTCACGCAGAAAGTCTCGGTCCATAAAGCTAATTTGTTTTTGCCGGGCGAAGCTCAGATTACTAATAAAGCTTGCTTTACCTGCTGACGAACCAAAAGTAAATGAAGCATATTCCTCTTCACCGCCTTTTTGGGAAGGTCTGCTGGTTGAAAGATCGACCGTAACACCATCATAGGATTTTTTTGTAATGATATTTACCACACCAGCAACTGCATCTGAACCATAAACTGCCGAAGCTCCGCCAGTGGTAATTTCAACCCGTTCAATAATCGCAGTGGGTATATTGTTTAGGTCAACTGCTGATGAGCCTGGTGCGCCAGCAACAAACCGTCGGCCATTGACGAGTACTAAAGTCCTACTTTCTCCCAAACCTCGTAAATCTGTAGTATTTAAACCACTGGCAAAAATAAAATTGTTACTTGTTTCTGGCGATAAACCCACTAAGGTAGAAGGCATTTTGTGTAGGAGATCTGCAACGTTCACGACGCCAGCTTCTACTAAACTATCACCAGTAATTACTGTAACAGGTGAAGGGGACAGTTCGCCTATCCTTTTTATACGGGAGCCTGTAACTTCAATTCTTTCAACATTTCGAGCTTCCGTTGACTCGTTTGCAATAGCGGAAGTGCCAATTACTGTTAGAGGTAATGCGTATAGTATTGAACGAAGATTGGTAGTAACTTTGTTAACCTTCATTTTCTCTCCTTGGATTGATATGTTTGTTATTTTTTGAAGAGCTAATCTCTCCAAATCGAGCATATTTCATACTCGCGCTTGCCTTCCATTGATTTGACGCCAATGCAATTAAAGTGATGATATTCGGCAGGGGCTTTAACTGGGCTGCTGGCTGTGGTGACAGTTAGTCATTTTATTGAAATTAATAAAGGGTGTTTCTATCGTTTTTAAAAACGTAATTATTAGGTAGCTACTTTTATTTGAGTGTAATAAAAATAGAGACTAAAGCCTGTAAATGAGGTTTGAACGGGATGGTTTTGATTGCGAAGTTGGGTGCTTGGTCGAAAAAGCCGCTAAACTAATTATAATGAATAGTGTATAAAGCAGCGGTTCCTAAAAATTGATCACGATGCTTAAGATAACGAAAGCTAGGTATAGTTTTGATGAGTTCTGAAGAAAAATACAGCGATTTAATAAGTTTTATCATTAATGACAGTTGGCATTTTGATCCAAAGCGTAACTTACTAAAGCACAATAGTGACGAACGTTCTTATGAGCTTGAGCATCAACTGGTTGTACTATTAGTTTACTTTATAACTAACCAGCAACAAATTCTTTCTAAAGAGCAGTTATTAAAAGATAATTGGCCAGGAAAGGTTGTTAATGACGAGAATCTTACCGTAGCTGTAAGTAAGTTACGTAAACATTTCTCTGACAACTCTAAACAACCCGAGGTGATCAAAACAATACCTGGCAAGGGTTATCAGTTTGTTGCAAGCGTAGCGCAGGCGCCCTTAGAGAAAGTTTTGAGAGCTGACAAGTTTAATCTTTTGCTCCCCATTTTTTCGACCTGTATTGTCGTTTTCATTGCAGCTTGGTTTATCCTCAACTTTGGCCACTACAACCAAGCTTCTCAAGCGCTCCCTATTGAGCAAAGCGCAAATGTTTCAGAACTTGAGCAGTTGATTGCCAATTCAGAGAACGCGGACATAGACGATTTAGCAGTTCTTATTCAAGCTTGGCATAGTGAACTGCAACGTAATCCTGAGCAGACTCTTGCCTATTGGTATTTGGCTAAGTTAAAAATTGAGCTTTTGGGACCTTGGATTGGAGAGCGCATCAAGCATTTTGATGAGCTAAGTGCATTACTAAAAAAAACGCTTGAGTACGATAAAACAAATGCTGACGCTTGGTATTGGCTCGGCAACTTATATTTTTGGCATAAATTGGATTTCTCTACCGCAGAGTCGCACCTGCTAAAGGCTATTAGCCTGAAAGAAGATCCGCGCTATATTATTCAGTATAGTGAATTGTTGGTAGCACAAGGTAAGTTTGACCAGGTTTTTGAGCTAGCCGCTCAGGTCAGGTTAAAGATGCCTAACCTATTTGCGTTTCCGGGTTTGGCATGGGTATATCAATTAAGCGGCAAGCCAGAAAGGGGGTGGTTAGAGCTGCAACGTATTAAACAGACTGAAATTGACTCATACCCATGGCATTGTTCTGCTGTAAGGATTAGTCAACAGCTTGGTTATGATGAGGAGGGATTCAAGTCATTATTATGGTTGCTGGAGAATACGGACAAAGGAATGCCACATGTTATTACAGTAAGAGAGATCTTTAATTCCTCTGGATTGAAAGCTGTATACCAATACTTGCTGGATGTTAAGTTTGATGGTGATATTGGACATTATTTACCACCCTTGTCTTGGGCAAGATACGCGCTTGTTGCTGAAGATCCAACTGCAGAACATTATTTTGAGCAGGCAGTCAAACAGAGGCAGCTGCCTCTGTTATGGGCGGGTTATGACCAAATTTATACCTCGATACATAATAGTAAGCCTTTTGAAAGCTGGATAAAAATGCTTAATGATTAGAGATGTTTTTAAATTAAACAATAACGTTTGTTTCACTTCCTCTTTTGTCGGACCGTTGAAGGTAACTTGCCTGCCAATTCCGATTCCTGAGTTTTGGTCCTTAAAAGATATCGCATTTAGCTTTAGATCTGCAGGTATTCTTATAAGTTTATCTACCTTAATGCTAGTGTTTTAAGTTAATGCTGGCTTGTACATTGAGCCACTCACTTATTTTTTGTCTTGTTGATTCAGAGAATGCGAGTTCACTCCACTTCCCCTGGAAACACTTTGGAGCAATTTTAAAGGAGTGCTCCTCCCCCGCTCCAATAAAGTATTCGAAATTCTGCGGTAAATTCCCTGAGAAAATACGGTCCAGGGCTTCAAGGCTTAAACGTACACTGACTAAAGGGTCATTTTCCCCAAACAACATAAGCAGAGGTTTGTTAATGCTTTTTAGATAAGACTCTGGATCGAAATCCTTTATTAAATTAAGTTGTCGCAGGTTGCCTTTCCAGCCAACTAATGAAATAAAAAACAGATCTCTTTGCACTTTTCGGCTGGCTTTTTTGAAGGCGGCTATCTCGTCTAAACCATCTTCACAGGCGATTTTGCTGGCTGCATCATTTATCATCTGTTTTCTGACACTAAAAGTTGGGCCTGCCATACTTATTCCACCAGCAAAAATCTCGGGATACTCTGCCAAAGCAATTTGTACAATCCAGCCGCCTTGACTGTGGCCAACGATAAATATTCTTTCGGGGTCAACAAAGTCGTAATCACGAATATGCAGGGCAACGTTGCGCGCGTCCAATGCACGTTGTTCAAAGGTGGTTGTGTACCAAACGCCCTCTGAGGCGCCAAGGCCTCTTTTGTCAAAATAAGCAATGGCAAATCCTTGTTCCAACAACTGATTATCGAAAAAAAATTCAGTTGTACGTTTGTAATTGGCCATAGTTGAACCTACACCTGAACCCACCACAAACACTATTATTGGTTGAGGTTTAGTTATATGTCGATTTCGTAAAATATATCCATCTAACGCAAGGCCGTCGCTTTGTGCTTTAAAGTTTTGTTGCACAATGTCGAGTGGGTAACTGTTAGCTTTAGCCATGGTTGATGCCAATATAAGCAGCATGATAAAAACAATCAGTATCAAAATAAGCAAGAGTTTCTTTAACATCGTCGTTCTCCTGATTTACTTGGTAATATAAAATCTAATTCGAGGTAACACTTGTGATTTTGAGGATGTCTCACTGCCTGAGTTGATCACAAGTTAAATCTGCATTTTATGGAATTTAATAAAAATTAACCTCTCATCAAATCACCTTTAATTAACGCGTCATAATTCTCAATTTTGATAGATAGTTATATAATTTAATGTGTTAGGTGTTTTTTAAGGCATGAAATACAGCGTGGGATCTTTGGAGTGATCTGAAAAATCACAAAGTTTAATGAGCTGGCCTTGATTCACCTGCTGACTAACGCTAACCATGAATTTCGCTAATTGAAATGAATTAAATTACGCAAGAGCGTGGCAGCTAATGTACGTCAGATATCTGTCGTATCGACAAAAACGGCAAATTGATCCCGAGATTGGTCAGTTCTTCGTTGGTGATTAGTCGTCTTACTCCTATTGAAAAAGCTAGTCAGCTATTTCAAAACATCCGATTTAAACGAGATACACTTTCGGCTGCCAGATGATTTCCTCTTTATAAACATACCACCTGTTCACTAAGGTCTTGTTAGTTATATCGTTTTTAAAATCGCCTGACCAATACTCCAAGGCAAATTGATTTTGCCCGTAATTAAAATTAATAAATTTTAATTACGGGTTACGGGCGCGAAAGTACTAGGATAACAATTACGACTAATTAAGTATGACGGAAGATTTCTATGAATTTAAAGACATTAATAGTATTTGGCTTAATTTTGATGAATTTTCATTCGGCCACTCTCCTAGCTTCGCAAGGTGAAGTGACAAACTTGTTGCAGAAAATTGAAGTTAAAGCCATAGAGCAGAAGTCTGATAGGGTATTCGTTGTTCGTGATGGTAAGCCATTACTATCATACAAGTTATCGGAAGTAGAGCAGCCAATAGAGCTCATGTCAGCTTATAAATCAATTGTTGCATTGGCGATAGGTAGGTTATTAATTAACGAGCAGCTATCTTCATTAGATATACCGGTGCATCATTTTTATCCAGAGTGGAGGCAAGGTCGCAAAGCCGAAATTACGGTTAGGCATTTGCTTAACCACACATCTGGCCTGCAGAATGTAAATAATGCTGGTGAAGAAATTTATCCTAGTCCGGACGTCATTCAACTAGCACTCGCCGCTGAGTTATCTGACGAGCCAGGTGCTGCTGCCAGATATAATAATAAGGCTGTAAATTTGCTTGCTGGCGTAATTATGAGAGCATCTGGTATGCGGATGGACAAGTTTTTAGTACAAGAGTTGTTTACCCCTTTAGAGATTACCGAGTATAAATTTTACTATGATGCCGCCGGTAATCCACATGCAATGGCTGGATTAGAGCTCAAAGCGTCTGATGTGGTGAAGCTCGGCCAATTGGTAGCTGATTTTGGACTGTGGCAAGGAGAGCCGTTGGTAACCCAAGCTTACGTTGAGGAAATGCTAGGTCAGAGCCAGCCATTAAGAGAGAACTTAGGGTTGCTATGGTGGCGCCAATCGTTCTTTGCTCCAAATGGTCAAACATATTGGTTGTATTATGCTCAAGGGTATCTTGGCCAATACATCATGGTGGTTCCTGAGCTGAAACTGATTGGTGTTCGTCAGCTAAGACGTCCAGAACATTACAATTTTTCAGAAGTTGAATTCAAAGAGTTTAAGCCTTTAATGATAGAACTTGCTCAAGTAATACTTGCATCGCAATCAATCAAGGAAGTTGTACATGATTAAAATGCTTCTCTCTACTTTGCTTGTGATCATGTTTTTTTCGAGTGATAAAGTTAATGCCGCTACTGCTTTTATTAATGGTCACTGGTACCAAGATTCCCATTTTGTTAAGCAAACAATGTATGTTGAGAATAGTGTCTTTGTTAAGCATCCGAGCGCAAGTATCAGCAAAGTAGTAGATTTACGTGGAGGCTTTGTAGTACCGCCGCTGGCGGAGGCACATAATCATAACCTACAGAATCCCTGGTTGGCGGAGCGCTTTAGTAACCAGTATATTCAATCTGGGATCTTCTACGGCTTGATGATGTGCGGAAATAAAGATGCCACTGAGGCTAGTCGGAATATTCTGGCATCTACAAACCTTAAGGTAGCTTTTGCTAGTGCATGTATCTCAAGTTCTGATGGCCATCCGTTACGCATGGCATTGACGGTAGAGGAGGGGCAGCCTGTGCCGTTACCGATTGAAATATATGATAAATCTTACATTGTGATCGATGATATTGATGATATTTTACTAAAATGGCCTTTGATTGAGGCGTCTCGCCCTGATATCGTGAAGCTGATGTTAGTTAATAGCGAAGATGAAAGTCGTCGGGGAAATAAAAGATTTTTTGGGATTAACGGGCTAAAACCTGAAGTCATATCGCCACTTACCGCATTTTTACATGAAAATGGGCTACGAGTCGCCGCCCATGTCGATTCAGCTGCTGATTTTGCACTTGCAGTAAAAGCAGGAGTGGATATTATTGCGCATTTACCAGGTTATAACTGGCCAGAGTCATACAGAGCCGACACTTATTTGCTAGATAAAGAAGTGATTGCGTTAGCTGGTCAATCTGGCACTAAAGTAATTGCAACGGCTGGGGTAACGGCGTTATTCAACCACACTCCGGAAAGAAAAGAAGAGATCATTTCTATCCAGAAATCCAATCTTCAGCGTCTTAAAGCTGCGGGAGTGCCAATTCTAGTAGGCTCTGATAGATTTGATAGTGATGTTCGTTCCGAGCTGTACTATCTTGAGAGTTTGGGCGTCTTTTCCAGAGAAGAACTATTACACATGGCCGTTACGGCTACAGTTCAGGCTATATGGCCTGACGAAAAGCTTGGTAAACTTATTGAGGGATATCAAGCAGATTTTCTGGTTTTGGCAGTAAATCCCTTGCTTGGATTGAATGCATTTGAACAAATTCAACTAAAAGTAGCTAAGGGCGAGCTACTTGAGAACTGATAGCGTCATTTTACTTTTGAGCATTTTAATCTGTATGACTATGATTCCTCTAAGGGCTCTAATATTTCAGAGTAAGAGTAAATCGTTATAGCGCTGAAGTTAAGCATTTGTTTTGGAAAGGAATAAGGCGCTGTTAGGCGCCTTATTCCTAAGCTGCTTACTGGCAAGCCAGCGCGGTTGCAGTGCTAGTCGCCAGCAGGCGGGCATCAGCCAGGCTCAGGTTAAGTGCGCCCTCGCTTTGAATAGTAAAGACGTTTAATACCTGCGTTAGGTTAAGGCCTTGCTCTTGCAGGCAGCTTAAGCTGATCTGCAGCGTTTGCCACTCGCCTTCCGGCATGGCTGCCAGTGCAGCAGCAATATTCTGGCTGGCCTGACACTCAGCACCGCAGTTCATCCCTAACAGCACACTATCGGGTACCGGGCCATTACGCATTAACTTCACCGCGAGTTGGCTTTCAGCGCCGACAAAGGTGCGTAAATCTCTGGGGAAGGTGCTGCTAAAGCTAAAGCCCGCATTGGCCGTACCACTGAATTCAAAACGACGGGCATCTTCCTGCACCTGATTATCAAAGGTACGGCTACGGATAGCGCCAAACTCCTGCACGCTGCTGGTTACTGCGATACGCTCGTTGTCGCTTAACAATTGTAATTGCCAGGGCGAGCGCGGTGCGCGTTCAAAAATCACTTGCTCAGCGCTGCCTGCGGCATCGCCACTGTCTTCCGATAAAGTACCCGGTAGTTGGTCTGCTTCGCCGTAGCGCAAGCCAAAGCCATAGGGCAATAACGGTTGATAATTGGCATCACCCATATTCACAGTTGCTTGCTGCGGTGTGGCTGGCCAGGAGAAAGACAGTTTACCGGTAAAGTCGTGTTGAATGGCACCTGTACTGTCGCGCAGAATGACATCGGCGACGCCTTCGCCTTCGCTACCCGGTAGCCATACTGCAACGAAGGCATCCGAGGCATTTAGCTCGGGGTTAACCCACATCGGCCGGCCGCTAATAAATAGCGACACTACTGGGATCCCCTGGGCTTTTAGCTGTTGCAGCAAGGCCAGATCGGCTTTATTACCGCGCTGGAATTCCAGATTATCCAAGTCGCCATTACCTTCGGCGTAAGGTTCTTCACCGAAAACGACAATGGCCACATCGGGTTTTTCGTTAAAGCTGCCATCGTTTGATAGCTCTACGCTACCGCCTGCGGCTCGTACCTGGCGGGCAATACCGCCATAAATGGAGGTGCCGCCAGGGAAGTCGGCATTGGTATTGCCCGTACCCTGCCAACTAATAGTCCAGCCACCGGCTTGTTGACCAATATTATCGGCACCTGGCCCGGTTACCAAAATACGCTGCTGCGGATTTAGTGGCAGTAATTGCTGATTATTTTTTAGCAGCACCAGCGATTGGCGCACGGCATCACGCGCTACGGCCCGGTGTTCAGCTGCACCAATCAGCTCGGTTCTGCCCGCTAAGGGCCGCTTTGCCGGGCTGGGTTTTTCAAACAGGCCTGCGCGTTTTTTCACCCGCAAAATACGGCGTACTGCATCGTTAATGCGCTCTTCCGGGATGGCGCCCTGTTTTACTTGTTCAATCAGGTTGTAATACAGCGGTTTCCAGGCGGCGGTGGGCACCATATACACATCTAAGCCGGCATTGGCGGCCTGGACGCAATTATCGTTGGTACAGCCGGGAATTTGCCCGTGGCCATTCCAATCGCCCACTACAAAGCCATCAAAGCCCATGCGATCTTTCAGTACATCGGTTAACAGATAACGATCGCCATGAATTTTACTGCCATTCCAGCTGTTAAAAGAAGCCATTACCGTCTGGGCGCCGGCTTGCAAGCCACCGACGTAACCCTGGGCATGAATTTCAAATAACTCAGCTTCACTGACTTCGGTATTGCCCTGGTCAACACCACCGGTAGTACCGCCATCGCCAACAAAGTGTTTTACTGTGCTGATAACCCGACGCTCACTTAAAAAATCTTGATCTGCCGCGCCTTGTAAGCCACGAACTATGGCCGCCGCGTAGTCGTGCACAATTTGTGGGTTCTCTGAGTAACTCTCGTAGGTGCGGCCCCAGCGATCATCACGCACTACGGCAACGGTGGGCGCAAAGACCCAGTCAATACCGGTTGCCATTACTTCGCGCGCAGTGGCTTCAGCAATTTGTTCAATTAATGCCGGGTTATTCGCTGCCCCTAAACCGATATTGTGTGGGAAAATGGTCGCGCCAATTACATTATTATGACCATGTACCGCATCGGTACCCCACATAGTAGGAATAGCAATACCATCTAAGCTGGCATCCATCGACGCCTGATACATGGCTTCGGCTAAGGCTATCCAATCGGCGGGGGTGGCGTACTTGTTATCATTCGGAAAGGCACCGCCACCATTTAAGTAAGAGCCAAAACCATATTTGCGCATATCCTCTACCGTGATATCGCGGATTTCCGGTTGGATCATCTGGGCAATTTTTTGCTCCAGCGTCATTTTGGCTAATAGCTCGGAAATGGCTTGCTCCATCGCCGGCTCTTGCTTAACCGGCAGTTGCAATACCGGCCACACAGAAGCTTGGCTTACTGGCTCCGGCGCCTTACCGCAGCTACCTAGCGTAAAAGTGCTTGCTGAAATAATCATGGCCATAACGGTTTTCTTTAATCTCATCCGCTTATTCCTTTGAAGTAATAGTTGCTTGCGGGATGCAGCCTTTTAAACCATAAAAGGCAATATACAAATAACAGACTAATGGCAGGATAAATGCCAGCTGCACACCAATTTGATCGGCCAGCATGCCTTGCAGTAATGGCAGAATAGCGCCCCCCACAATGGCCAGACATAAAATGCCAGAGCCCTGGCTGGTGTATTGCTTCAGGCCAGCAATGGCTAAACTAAAAATAGTAGGGAACATAATAGAGTTACATAAACCGACCAGCAATAAAGACCACATAGCCAGCTTGCCAGAAGACAGAATAGTCAGCGCCAGCAGCAATACCGCCATCAAGGCATTAAAGGCTAATACTTTGCCTGGGTTCAGCTTCTGCATTACCGCAGCGCCAATAAAGCGGCCCACCATGGCGCCACCAAAATACCAGGAAATATAATGCGAAGCGGCGGCGGCTGTCATTCCACCAATTTCCGGCATCGACAGATAAATAGCTAAAAAGCTACCAATACCAACTTCGGCACCCACATAAACAAAAATACCTAAAGCGCCCAATACCAAATGCCGTTGTTTCCAGGCTTCACCGCCTATCGGCAGCGCCTCTGAGGCATCTTTTTTACCCATGGCCGGTAATTTTAACCAGGCAAAGATAATGGCCAGTACGATTAAACTGGCTGCCAGAATTAAATAGGGAATTTGCACTGTGGACTCGGTAATTTCACCCGCCACCGGTTGTGGCGCATTCATGCCGCCAAAAATTAGCCAGGCACCAAAAAACGGCGCTACGGTAGTGCCTAAAGAGTTAAAGGCCTGAGTCATGGTCAAGCGGCTAGAAGCCGTTTCCGGCTTGCCCATCACGCTCACGTAGGGGTTAGCCGCGACCTGTAAAATGGTAATGCCAGACGCTAAGACAAAGAGTGCGAATAAAAACATCCCATACACATGCATAGCGGCAGCTGGCACGAAGAGTAAACAGCCGGCACCGGCAATCAGCAGGCCGGTGACAATGCCCGATTTATAGCCAATACGGCTAACCAGCATGCCTGCCGGTACCGACACCACAAAGTAGGCGCTGAAAAAGCAAAATTGGATCAGCATGGCTTGGGTATAGTTTAAATCGAACAGTAGTTTTAGGTAGGGGATCAAAATGTCATTAAGGCAGGTAATAAAGCCCCACATAAAAAATAGTGAGGTGAGCGCGGTGAGCGCAAAGCGATAATTATTTGGTCCGCCTGGTTGTTCGCCAGCCACCGGCGAGGTAATAGGTATTGATGCCATCTCGGTTCCCCTGTCATTTCTGTTTTAATTGACGTTCGTGCAAGCCGCGTCTAGTATTAATGTAAGCGCTTTCATTTATAGCATACTGACAGCTGATCGCAATATTTTTCAGCATCTGGGCACAAGAACAAGGCAAAAGAACATTGATATGAAACCAATCTTATTACCGACAGACTCTGCGCTACTGCAGCAAAGCTTTACTTTTGGTGTTGCCACCGCGGCTTTTCAAATTGAAGGTGCGGCAGCAGAACGTGAACCCTGCATTTGGGATACCTTTTGTGCCGAACCTGGCCGGATAAAAGATGGCTCTAATGGACTGGTAGCCTGTGATCACTTTAACCGCTGGCGCGAAGATATTGCATTGATTGCCAGTTTAGGGGTAGATGCCTATCGTTTTTCCATTGCCTGGGGGCGGGTCATTCGAGCTGATGGCTCGGTAAACGAACAAGGTTTAGCATTTTATATTGGCTTACTAGACGAATTACGCGCGCGTAATATCAAAGCTTATGTCACCCTCTATCACTGGGATTTGCCACAGTATTTGCAAGATAAAGGTGGTTGGCTAAACCGTGATACGGCCTATCGTTTTGCCGACTATGCTGAGGTAGTTAGTAAGGCTTTTGGTGATCGGGTGTATTCCTATGCCACTTTAAACGAGCCTTTTTGCAGCGCCTATCTTGGTTATGAGGCGGGTATTCATGCACCTGGCGAGCAAAACCGTCAGGCCGGCCGGCAGGCGGCGCATCACTTATTACTGGCGCATGGCTTAGCCATGCCGGTATTACGCCGTAATTGCCCTACGGCACTCACCGGTATTGTTTTAAACTTTAGTCCTTGCTTTGCCGCGAGTGACAGCGAGGCGGATCGCAGGGCAGCGAAATTAGCCGATCAGTATCATAATCACTGGTACTTACAGCCGTTACTTGAAGGCTGCTACCCCGATTTAAGTGGGCAGTTAGCGACTACTGATTTACCGCGCACTGAGGCCGGCGATTTAGCCATTATTGCCCAGCCGCTGGACTTTTTAGGGGTAAATTATTATACCCGTACCGTATTCACTGCCCGCGAAGATGGTTGGTTTTCTGATGTTAAACCCAGCATCACGCCCCTAACCGATATGGGCTGGGAGATTTACCCACAAGGCTTAACAGAGATGTTAGTGCAGTTGCTGCAGCGTTATGCTTTACCTCCCATCTATATTACCGAAAATGGCGCTGCTATGGTGGATACTCTACAGCAGGGTAAAGTGGCAGACGCTGATCGTTTGGCTTATTACCAACAGCATTTATTGGCTACGGATGCTGCCATTCGCGCTGGGGTGGATGTGCGCGGTTACTTTGCCTGGAGTTTGTTAGATAACTTTGAATGGGCCGAAGGCTATGCGAAACGTTTTGGCATAGTGTATGTTGATTACCAAAGTCAGCAACGCACCATTAAAGCCAGTGGTTTAGCTTTGCAAGCGTTGTGGCGTAACCGCTTTAAAAAATAATAAAGATACCGCAACAGGGTAAGCAATAATGCTGACAAAAAAAGAGAAAGTGGCCTACGGCCTTGGGGATACCGCCAGTAACATCATCTTTCAAACGGTGATGTTATTTCTAACGTTTTTTTATACCGATATCTTTGGTATTTCGCCAGCTGTAGTAGGCACGCTGTTTTTGGTGGTGCGTATTGTGGATGCGATTACCGATCCGCTAATGGGCGCCCTGGCCGATAAAACCCAAAGCCGCTTTGGCCAATATCGGCCCTATTTACTGTATCTGGCGCTGCCATTTGGCTTAATAAGTGTCTTGGCCTTTACCACACCCGATTTAACCCCAACCGGTAAAGTCTGGTATGCCTTTACTACCTATACCTTACTGATGCTGGCTTATACCGCTATTAATATCCCGTATTCTGCGTTGGGCGGGGCCTTAACGGCCGATCCTAACGAGCGGGTGTCGGTGCAATCTTATCGTTTTGTATTTGGTATGCTGGGCGGCTTATTAGTGACTGCCTGCACCTTGCCTTTGGTGGCGTGGTTTGGGCAAGGCGATCAGGCGAAAGGTTACCAGTTGACCATTGCCGCGATGAGTTTGTTGGGTGTGGTGCTATTTGTCCTGTGCTTTTTAGGCACCCGTGAGCGGGTAGCCTGCCCCCCGAACCAAACATTAACGCTCAAAAGTGGCTTACAAACCCTATGGCAAAACAACGCCTGGCGGGTGCTAAGCTTAGCGGCTTTGCTGCTGCTAATTGGCATGGTGCTGCGCAATACCCTGGCCATCTACTACGTAAAGTACTACCTGCAACAGGATGATTTTGTTACCACCTTTATGACCATTGGTATGATCGGCAATATTTTAGGCTGCGCCAGTGCACAGTTTGTTGCCGCCCGCGTCGACAAGTTAAAAGCCTATATCGCTTTACAGCTCATTGCTGCAGTCATATGCGCGGCGGGCTTTTTGGTACAACCCGATCAACTTTGGCTGGCAACCGCTATGCATTTTGCCTGGTGTTTCTTTTTACAAATGGCCACACCCATATTATGGGCGAAGATGGCAGATGTGGTCGATTACGGCCAGTGGCAAAGTGGCATGAGAGTGACCGGTTTGGTGTATTCTTCGGTGGTCTTTTTTATTAAGCTTGGTTTAGCGCTGGGCGGTGCCTTTGCTGGCTGGTTATTGGCTTATTATCAGTACCAACCCAATATGGTACAAACGATAGAAACCCAACAAGGTATTTTATTGTGCTTTACCTTGCTACCCGCTTTGGCGTCGGTATTGGTGGCGATGGTGATGGCGCGTTATCCACTAACGCAGGGCAAGGTGCAACAAATTGCTAATGAATTGGCAGAGCGTCAGGCAAAACCAGTATAATGCAGTGTGATTTAACAAGGATCTAAAACACAGATGGCGACTATTTATGAGGTATCGGAATTGGCTGGTGTATCGCTGGCAACGGTATCCAGAGTGATCAATAACAATACGCCGGTACGCGAATCCACCCGCAAAAAGGTGTTGGCGGCCATGGAGCAACTAGGCTACCGGCCGAATAGTATTGCCCAATCGTTAGCTTCAAATCGCTCAAATAGTATTGGTATTTTGGTGTCTGAGCTGCATGGTCCTTTTTACGGTGAAATGCTTACCGGTATCGAAGCGGAGTTTCGGGCAGCGGGCAAGCATGTGATTATCACGGCAGGTCACAGTGACCTGGCAACCGAGCAAGAAGGTATCGAATTTTTAAAAAGCCGTAATTGTGATGCGCTGATTTTGCACGTAGAGGCGGTGTCTGATCAGTATTTAATTGAACTTGCTGCGGCAGAAACGCCTTTTGTGTTATTAAACCGGCATATACCGGCGATTGCCGAGCGTTGTATTAGTTTAAATAATGAGCTTGGCGGCTATCTTGCGACGCAGCATTTATTGCAGCAAGGGCATCGGCAAATTGCTTATATTGCCGGTCCTATGTGGAAAACCGATGCTAAGGCACGTTATCAGGGGCACCAGCGCGCACTGGCTGAATATCAGCTGCAAGCTAATCCTAAGTTATTTTTTGAAGGTGACTTTCGGGAAACTGGCGGCAGTGACGGACTAAGCGCCTTGCTTGCGACCAAACTACCCTTTACTGCTGTTGTTTGTGCCAACGATGAAATGGCCTCTGGTGCGCTAACTGCAGCCCGCGAGCAGGGCTTGGCTGTGCCAGATCATTTCTCGGTAGTGGGTTTTGATAATGTTAATTTTGCTTATTACACCTATCCTAAGCTTTCTACCATCGATTACCCGATCAGTGCTATGGGCAAAATGGCCGCGCGCTGGGTGCTACGCGAGGTGTACCAATGCAACAATATCAAGGTGCAGCAATTGTTTGAGCCGCATTTAATTGTGCGCGATTCGGTTGTCGCCAGTAACCTTTAGAGCTTACTCATCGCTTAGCTGCAGCAGCAGGATATTACCCTGTGTTTCGTTGCGGCGAACAAAGTAAATGCCGTGGGCGCTAACACTAAAATGATGCACAAAGTCACGGCTAATCGGCAGCAGCAGTTCGGCGGGCTCCTTGGTTAGCGGATAGCGCCAAATACCCGACTGCGGTTGAAAATAATAAATAGCCTCATTAACCAGCTGCCAATTTAACCAATTGATGATGTCGAAATCGGCGAGCAACAATTGCTCTTGGCCTGATGTCAGGTCTTTTTGCCATAAGCCAGCTTGATGGTAGCGGCTGTAATACAATTGATTGTTGTGCACTATGCCACTGTATCCACCGTTGCTTGTCAGTTGCTCTAAAGCCGTACTAACAAGATCATAGCGCCATAATTGCCAATCGCCGCTACGATCGCTGCTAAAGATCAGGCTATTGCTATGTAAATTCACCACATTGGCTTTGGCGGAACTTGGCAGTATTTGCTGTAAGTTAGCATCGGGTAGCGTGACCTGATACACAGCGCCGTCCTGGCTAAAAACCAGACTTTGCTGATCACTGTCCAGACTTAAGCGGGTAAAGGTGCTGCTTACCGGGAGCTCAGTGAGCATCTTTGGCTGGCTAATAGGTTGTTGTTGCCAAATTTGATAGTGGCCAGAACGGTTACTCAGAAAGAACAGCTGCTGCTCATCTAAACTCACCCGAGGCATTGAATTGATGCCTTGCCCGCGCACCACTGGCTCTGTGATACCACTGGTATTGTCGTAGCGCCAGATCGTGGTATTTAGCTGTTGTTCGGCGATAAATAAATGCTGGTCCCGCACAGCGAATGAATTAATGCTGTGTGTGGCTTGATACAACGGCTGTAAGGTTGCACTGGGCAGATGGTATTGATACAACATCTTGTCACTGCTAAGCAACAGCAGATCGTCCCTTACCCAAAGCATATGACTGACGTTAAAGGGCAGTTGTTGTGTGATGGTAGCCTGCCAATGCGGCCCTTGTAAAAGACTGAGTTCGGTATGATGCTGATTGATATAGCGCAGTTGTGCTACACGGGGTGACGTATCTGCTAGCAGGCTAAACGGTGCAGCCGCCAATAATAGCTCACCAGGCAGATTATCGGTCGCAGGCGCGGTAAGCTGTTGTTGCTGCCCGGTAGCAATGCTATAGCGGTATAAGGCATAAGGCTGGGTTTTGTCGCGGCGTTGCCGGTAGTAAAAGCCACTATTATCTGCCAGCCAGCTTGCTTGAAAGGCACTATCTGCCGGGCAAGCAAATAACGCCTGCTGCTGGTTAGTCCTCAGGTTTAGGTGTTGAATCTGGCAGCTGTTTTCTTTATAGACTGCGAACACAACCTGAGAGCCATCGTGGCTGAGTTGTCCACCTCTGTGTTGCTGAGGTTCCTGTGTTAAAGGGGTTGGTTGGCCGTCCGCTAATAGCCAGAGCTGACTAAAATTATTAGTATCCAGATGATGAAACAACAAAGCCTCTGCGCTGTTACTGATCCCAAACTCGGCCCCGGCTAAATGCGTAATCGCCGCTGGCGCTGAGTGAATCTTTAGCCAGTTTGGGCTGGCGCGAGTCGCATGCCAGCCCAGTAGAACGGCTACCATAAGTAATCCGGCTAAGATAGGTAAGGTGTAGCTGCGACTGCGGGCGCTGTTGCGGCCGGTGTCTGGGAGTGCGCTCAGGACACAAACCTTAGCGGCTAAACGGTAGCCAACTTTCGGTAGGGTTTCTATATAATGTTCTGTGGTATCCAGGCTGGCAAAGCCTTTACGGAGTAACGAGATCACCCGGTTAATGGCGCCTTCGCCAACGACCCGACCTTGCCATACTTCAGCAATAAGTTGTTCGCGGCTTACCTGCTGCTGTTCGCTTGTGAGTAACAGCTGCAATAAGGCAAAGAGTTTGGGTTCCAGATAAAAGCGTTGCTCACCACAGCGCAACTCTCTGCGGCTGCAGTCAAAAATCACTGCCCCTATACGCCAATATTTTACCTCGGTATTGCTCATTAACACGGGTCCCTGTGCGCTTTACGCTGATCGTAAGCTTTTCATCATATAAAAATCAGCTTAGCTGCTGTTGTCTGTTCAGGCCGCTACCTATGCTGGTAACCGACTTAATGAAGTGGAGGTTACTATGCAATATTTTTATCGGTTGTGCATCTGGTTTACATGCCTGCCGTTAGTATTCATCTTAAGCAACTGTGGTAGCAGCAGTGACAATAATTATCAGGAGCACCACGATAATCCAAGGGGTGAGGTGCCGGTTGGTACTCAGGTAAAACTGGGAACGCGCAGCTATTTACTGGCATTACCGAAAGATTTTCAAAGCGAACGAACCTACAAATTATTATTGGTGTTTCATGGCTCAGGCGGCGACAGCGCAGGCATGCAGCAGTTAGCGGCTTTTGAAACACTGTCGAGCGACTATATTGTGGCCTATCCGCAATCTGAGCAGGTGGAATGGAATGAAGGATGTGATTGTAATATCGCCCATCGACTTGGCGCCGATGATTTAGGTTTTGTCGACCAGGTTATTGCCGATATTGCCCTTCGCTATAGGTTAATGCCGGGGGAAGTTTATGCGGCTGGGTTTTCGCAGGGGGCGCTGTTTAGCCAAAATTTAGCCTGTAATCGCAGCGAGGTTTTTAAAGCGGTGGCAGTGGTGGCGGCACCGATGTCGGTTCAGCTGGCAGCCAGTTGTAAGCCCACTCAACCCGTTTCTATTATGATGGCGATGGGCAAGCAGGATAATGTTTTACCCTATAACGGCTATGATCATGCTAATTTTGGTTTAATTTCCGCAGAAGCTGCCATCGCTTTATTTGCTCGTTTAAATAAAAGTCCGGCCTTACCCATTCGTAAAACCCTGGCAGAAGGTCAGGTAGAGCTGACCGCTTATAGTAACGGTGCACAAAAAGCCGAGCTTTATGCAATTACTCAGGGTGGACACTTTTGGAGCTTTAAGGCCTTTGATAGCTCAAAAGAGATCCTGAGTTTTTTTGCTGGTTTAACTGAGCCTACCTTACCGGTTGGCTCGGCCAGAGTGAGGGTGGAGCAGCAGGCATTTCACGTGCGCTCTATGGGGCAACAACATAATGGCCCTGCTATCATCTTAATGGCTGGACCCAACACTAACTATCATAGTGACAGTGCCTGGTTTGCCTTATTGCAGCCGTTGCTAGCGAAACACCATCGCGTGCATGTGATTGACAGGTTAAGCAATGGCTGGAGTGACAGCATCGAAACGCCTTCTTACCGGCGCTTTGCCCATGATCTGGCCGCTGTGTTGCAGCAGTTGCAGGAGCAGCAAGTGATACTGGTAGCATTTTCCAGTGCCAGCATCAGCGCCCGATTATTTTATGAAGACTATGCCAACGCCTTTGATATTAAGGCGATGCTCTGGATCGATCCCGACATTCCGCTGCCACATTCGCTAAGCTTGTATAAAGGGTATCCGGCAGATTGGTATCAGGCCAATTTGCCGGCCTTATTACCGCATTTAGCCAATGGCGGCTGGACTGAGCGGACCTTAGCCAAGCTGCAGCTGGAGCGGGAGCAGGTGCAGCAATTAGTGCCGGCACAGTATCAGTCGCTGATGGATTGGTCCTATTTTGATCTTGCTAGTCAGCAAC
Organism: Alishewanella longhuensis; assembly: GCF_014653435.1. Lineage (GTDB taxonomy): Bacteria > Pseudomonadota > Gammaproteobacteria > Enterobacterales > Alteromonadaceae > Alishewanella > Alishewanella longhuensis. Next base: position 138,197 of record NZ_BNAO01000001.1, read on the forward strand.
GTTTACTTACGGGACACCAGCAAGGGCGGGCCAGAGAAATTGCCAGTTATGCGGCCGATTTAGACGCCTATGCCCAGTTAGCGTGGCTAACAGCAATTCCGGTATCGGTAATTGATACCGATTTTGAAAAAGCCGATATTGCTGCAGATCCAGAAAACGCTGAAAGCCTGTTGTTATGGCTGCAAGAAGGTAGCGAATGGAGTCGGTTGCAGGCTGAATTGTCGCATGGCCAGTATATAGCACTACAGGATGCCGACCATTTGTTGATGTTCCAGCAGCCAGAACAAATAAAACGGGCACTCGATACCCTATTGCAGCAGTTGCAACTGCCCTAAATTGGCTTAGTGGTTGGCTGCTGCGCCGGGCAGCAGCCAAGGCTTAAGGTTAACTGGCGTTCGGTTTGTAACGTGCTAACCAATGTGCATAAGGTGCCGGTAGTACCCAGGCTGCTTCAGGTTTTTGCAGCTGCTGCGCTGCCTGATAACTCCAATGCGGGTTAGCTAAATGCGCCCGGCCTATCATCACTAAATCCATCTGACCGCTGGCCACCGCATTTTCGGCCAGTTGCGGAGTATCTATGCCCCAGGAGGAGGCGACCGGTAACTCGGCTTGCTGTTTTATTTGCTGGGCGATTGGGCCTAAAAATGCAGGGCCCCAGGGAATAGTGGTTTCGGCGATAGTAAAGCCGACGCTAACATTTAGCATATCCAGCCCCAACGCTTTCATTTGCCGTGTTAGCTCAATCGACTCTTGCAGCGTTTGCTCGTCGTTGCCGTCAAATTCAATCACACCAAAACGTGCCGTTAACGGCAGATGTTCTGGCCATACTGCACGTACTGCAGCAAGTGTTTCTAAGATAAAGCGGCTACGACCTGCAAGGTCACCGCCGTATTCGTCCGTACGTTGGTTACTATGTTTGGAGAAGAAGCTTTGCGCCAAGTAGCCATGGGCAAAGTGTAATTCTAACCATTCAAAGCCAGCGGCCAGAGCCCGTTTTGCTGCGGCGACATAAGCGGCTTGCACGCGCTTGATATCGGCAATGGTCATGGCCTCTGGCACTTTGGGTAAATGATGGCCAAAGGCAATTGCCGAAGGCGCGATGGTTTGCCAGCCACGGCTATCGTCAGCGGCAATATGATCATCGCCTTCCCAGGGTTTATTGGCACTGGCCTTACGGCCAGCATGGGCGAGCTGAATGCCCGGTACACTGCCCGCGTCTTTAATGGCTTTGGCAATGGCTGCCATGCCGGCTTGCTGCTCGTCTTGCCATAGACCGGTACAGCCCGGGGTAATGCGTCCTTCCGCGGCAACGCCGGTAGCTTCAACAATGACTAAACCAGCACCGCCACGCGCTAATGCGGTGTAGTGCGCTAAATGCCAGTCGGTAGTAAAGCCATCAACGGCGCTGTACTGGCACATGGGAGGAATGGCAATGCGGTTACGCAGAGTCACGCTTTTTAAATTAAAGGGGCTAAATAAGGCGCTCATAGTATTTCCTGTTAGAACAGCGGCGGGCATTGTCAGCCCAGAGATATAAATAGTGCGGCAATTCTAGAGCAGGCCAAGTATAATAAGAATACATATAAACTTATGTGATCTATAAATTATCATTATGATTAATTTAAATTGGCTGCAAAGCTTACAAGCCATTGCACACACCGGCAGCTTTACCCGGGCGGCAGCGCAATTAGGATTAACGCAAGCTGCGGTAAGTCAGCATATCCGACAGTTAGAAGATAACTATGGCGGCGTGGTACTACGCACGGCGCGGCCACTTACCCTAACACCAACTGGCCAACTATTATTGCGCTACGCCGATGAAATTACCGCCGCGAATGAATGCTTGCAGCAGCGCCTGCAAGCTAATGACAGCTTAAAGGGCGATGTCGGTTTAGTGACGCCAGGTAGCAGTGGTTTGTTGTTATACGCGCATTTACTGGCGCTGCAAGTACGCCAACCTGGACTTATTATCCGCCATCGCTTTGCGCCAGGGGCCGAAGTGCAGCAAGCGGTACTGGATAATAGCTACCACTTGGGGCTGTTAACCTTTAAACCAGACGATCCGCGATTACATGCAGAAGAAATTGCCGAAGAGCCTCTAGAGTTGGTTTACCCGGCTGGCAGCCGTATTTCCAGCTGGCAAGACTTACAACAACTTGGGTTTATCAACCATCCCGACGGTAAAGCCATGGCAACCCGGCTGTTAAGCCGGCATTTTCCGGGTAACCCGGGGGTGGCAACCTTACCCTGCAAAGGCTATAGCAATCAGGTGAGTTTGCTATTGCAGCCGGTGGCACTTGGTCTGGGCTTTACCGTGGTGCCACGCTATGCGCGGCAGGCTTTTGCTGCGCAGCAGCAAATTGCTGTATTGCAATGTGGCCAGCCGGTAATAGATAAATTATGGGCAATTTATCGCGCTGAATGGCCACTAAACGCGCGTTGTCGTTTGGTACTAGAGCAAATCCGTGCAACCCTTAACCAAGCCGCTGCCAGTCAAACTCGCTAAAACAGCGAATTTTATAATCGGCAATGGCAAACTTGCTATGCTGCCATTCATGCTCTGCCGGTATCGCGACCACCGTCATACCGGCGGCTTTGGCGGCAGTAACGCCAGCAAAGGAATCTTCAAATACCAGGCAATGCTCAGGTTTCACGCCCAGTTTGCTGGCTGCCAGCAGATAGATTTCGGGATCTGGTTTACCTTTACTCACCAATTCTATGTGGCATCGTGACTGAAAATAATCCGTAATATTTAGCCGTGCTAAGGTCGTCTCCAGCAAGACTTTAGGGGAGTTAGTCGCTACAGCAATCTTTAATTGCTGCTTGGCGATACTCTCCAACAAAGCCAATAAACCGATTTTCGGCTCGCCATGGGCAGCGACGCCACTGGCTACAAAATCGATAATGGCGTGATGCACTTGCTCGGTGCTGGGGCCTGGCCAGGGTTGATGCTGATACCAGTGGGCAATCACTGCTGCAGTGGTTAAGCCGGTGCTTTGTAGCAACGGCGGTTTGTTAAAGTCGATGCCCAGACCGCCGAGGATATGTTGCTCGGCTTGATGCCATAGGGGTTCCGAGTCAATTAAAACGCCATCCATATCAAAAATAACCGCTTGAAACACCGTTACACTCCTAAAAATTAACATTGTTGCAGCAAAAGGAACTAAAGCAGGCTAAGCTAGGTCTATCACCCAAGGCGCTAAAGCTTGTAGCCTGACCTTACTTGGGTATAGGCACCATATAGGAAAATTGTGAAAAGGAGAATTGCATATGCGGTTAAAGCACTGGGTTTTTATGTTGGGGCTCGGCTTCAGCCTGCCCGCTATGGCAGAGTGTAGTTTTAGATTAGCCGATGGTAAATTACTGCGCTGCGGGATGGCGGGTATCGAGGTGTTAGACCGCCTTGGCCAACCCTTGTTAAAAGAGCAGTTAACGCTGGGCGTGAGTACCAACAGTGTGGAGCGCGGCCAAAGTGTTGAAGTGTGGTCTTACAAAACGAAAGCGGATATGGGCGGCGATTTTTTGCTGAGCATTGAATTTACCGATGGTAAAGTCAGCAATATTAGCCGCAAGCAGCAAGACCGGCTTTAAAGCCAACCTTTTTGTTTCGCAATGCGTGCCGCATCAATACGGTTAGCGGCATTTAGCTTGCTAATGGCTTCCGATAAATAGTTACGAGCCGTCCCCTCTGCAATATAGAGGGCGCTGGCTATCTCGCCGGTGCTTTTGCCCTCTGCTGCCAAACGTAAAGCCTGCCGCTCTTTTTCGGTTAACGGATCTTGCTGGCCCAATGAGTTTAATAACAGTTCACTGTCGACCACTTTTTTTCCGGCCATTACCTGCTGCATCGCCTGCACCAGCTGCGCTACCGGTGCATCTTTTAATAAAAAACCGCCAACACCGGCGTCCATTGCCCGTTTTACATAGCCAGCGCGGCCAAAGGTGGTTATTACCACCACCTTAGTGGGCAGTTTCTGTTGCTGTACATATTGCACCAGTTCAATACCGCTGGCGCCGGGCATTTCAATATCGGTTAGCAGTAAATCAAAGCTGTGCTGTTTTAACTGCTGTAAGGCCACTGTGCCATCGGCCGCTTCTGTTACCTTTATATCCGCCTCTAAACGCAGCAGTGCGGCCAGCGCGGTGCGCACCATGGCCTGATCTTCGGCCAGTAAAATATTCATAACGGCTCCGTTAGCGGTAAAGCAATTGTGGCGGTAAAGCCTTGGTCTTGTTGAACGGTTAAATGTGCACCAATGGCCGAGAGCCGCTCGCGCAGGCCTGTCAAACCATTGCCTTCCTTAAATTCTGTTGCCTTGCCGTTGTCGGTTAATTCCAGTTGCACGAGCTGGTCGCTGCTCATAAAACGCAACTGACAGCTATCGCCCTGGCTATGGCGCATAATATTGGTTACCAGCTCGGTCAAGGCTAAAATTAATGTGGTTTCACGGCGGCTATCCAGTTGTGGGATCTCACCGCTAAGCTCTACCTGAAAACCGGCATCGCGTAAGCGCGACAGTAATTTAGCCACTTCTGCGATTAAGCCCTGATGTTTAAACCCCGAGACGCTCTGTCGCACCTGACTTAAGGCATTGCGGGCAATGGTACTGAGTTCCGTCAGTTGCTGCTGTGCTGCCGCTGTTTGCTGGCGTGCCAGCAGTTTTTCTGCTAAATCAGCCTTTAAGATGATGCTCGATAAGGTATGGCCTAAAATATCATGCAAATCACGGCCTATGCGTTCGCGTTCTACCATGGCTGCTAATTGCTTAATTTCATCGGCACTTTGTCGCTGGCTTAAGCGTTTCAGCATGGTTTGCTGTTCAACCCAACCTAAAAAACTGACGCCGAGCACAATCGGAATACCAATATGTAGGAAATGTGGCCAGTGAATCGTCAGGACAGCGTTCAGGGCAACTAAGAGTGTGACTAAGCCAAGCACCTTCGGCAGGTAGCGTTTTAAGGGATTGGCATAACCGATAAAAAAACCGGCGTAAGAAAACATGGCAATAGAACCGGGATTAATCGGCGTGATCAGGCTGGCTATCGTAATAATACCAAGGATGGGCTTAGACATTTGCTGGCGGCTGCAGCTATAGGCCCAGAAATAGCAGTAAAGAAAGCCAATAAGTGCCAGCGCCATTAACAGATATTGCCACCAGATAAACTTAACCGTAAACAGCGGGATAACATAGAACACCAGGTTAAACAAATACACCCAACTGAGTTTCTTTTGCAACTGATCATCTTGTTGTGTCATATGCGTGTTCCCACCTTTATTACTCATTCCTGCGGTTTAGCTCAAAAGCTTAACCCAAAGACGGATGTCATTTTCTGCAGGTTAAGCCGCAAAACTCAAGGGCGCAGTGTAGCCATTTTTCGGTTGAAAGCGAAAGTGACAAAGGTCATCTTTTCTGGTGGCGATTGTCACCGCATTTTGCTGACAAGCGTTACCTGTGCTCTTGCCGTTCCTCTCCTAAACTGGTCGTCATCAGCTTGTAATGACAAGTCTAAATTAAACAACCTCACTGGAGCATCTTATGAACATGTCTAAAATCTTAAAACACCGCAAAACCTCCACGAAAATGACCGCCTGTGCCTTATTACTGCAACTGGGTTTGAGCAGCGCGACCTTAAGTTTCCCAACTTTTGCGGTTGCCGTAGCTAGCGAACAGCAACAACACGCCTGCGCCTGTTTTGAGGTTACTGTAGTAGGCCAAGGCCCAGCAGTAATACTGATCCCTGGCTTAGCGTCTTCAGCAGATGTCTGGCAAAGTACAGTAGATGCGCTAAAAGACAACTACCAGCTGCATATCTTCACGCTAGCGGGTTTTGCTGGTGTACAACCCCTTTCTGCTGAAAAATGGGGCCGGAGCTATTTACTTACTCAGCAGCAGGCGATTTTAGATTACATCCTGCGCCAACAATTAACTAAACCGATAGTGGTAGGCCATTCTTTAGGTGGTTATCTGGCTTTAGCCTTAGCGGCAAGTGCACCAGAACAAATTGGCGGCGCCATTAATGTCGACGGCTTACCGGCCCTGGGTGTGCTGTTTGCAGAAAATGCTGCCCGTAACACCGGAACACAACAAGCGGCGCCCGCTAGTTTTGACCCGATGCTGATGGCCAAAGGCATGGCAAACAATGAAAGCTGGCATCAGCGTATTGTCAACGACATGTTCCGCTCCGATGGTATGACCTCTGGCCGTGTCATGGGCGAATTGATGCAAGCTGACTTAAGACCACAATTGGCGAATCTTCGCGTGCCGGTACTGACGCTGGGCGCCTTGCAACATGGCGCACCATACAGCACGCAGGCTGAAGTGCAGGCCAATTATGAAAAGCAATTAGCCAATGCACCGGCACAGTTCCATAGCTTTGCCTTCACCGCTGATTCTAAACACTTTATTATGGCGGATGCCCCTGAGTGGCTGAACCAACAGATCAGTCAGTTCCTACACACTAACTTTGTTCGTGGGGAGTAATAATGATGTTCGCACTTGCAGTTAACGGTTTATATAAAGCCTATGCAGCGAACGCGGTGCTGGCTGGCGTGGATCTCACGCTGGCAGCCGGTGAGGTACTCTGTGTGCTAGGCCCCAATGGCGCCGGTAAAACCACCTTAATCTCTGCTCTGTTAGGTTTGGTCAACGCAGATAGCGGAGAGATTTGGTTTTTTGGCGAACAGCAACAAGGCGCCACGCGTAGCCTGGCTTTACGCTTGCAGCTGGGGGTGATGATGCAAATCGGTAGCTTAAGTGCCAACCTGAGTGTGTATGAACAGTGCGATCTGTTTAGTAGCTATTATGCACAAGGTTATAGCGCGGCCGAATTGGTGCAACTGGCGGGGCTAGCAGAGCATGCGAAACAACGCTTTGGTCGCTTATCAGGCGGGGAGAAACAGCGTTTATTATTTGCTTTAGCCTTAGCAGGCAAACCGCGCTTAATCTTTTTGGATGAGCCGACCTTAGGTATGGATGTGGAGGCACGTCAGGCACTATGGCAGCAGGTTAAACAGCTTAGGCAGCAAGGCGTCGCTGTGGTATTAACCACTCACTATTTGGAAGAAGCCGAGCAATTAGCCGATCGCATTGCGGTGTTGCATCAGGGGCGAATTGTGGCCAAGGGTAGCCCAGACGAGTTAAAAGCTTTAATGCAGTACAAAGTGGTGCGCTGTCGCAGCTGCTTAACGGATGCCGAGCTGACGGCTTTGCCAGCTGTATTGCACCTTAGCCGTGAGCAACAACTGATCACCTTGCAAACCCGCCATGCTGAGCAAACAGTGCGCGCTTTATTGCATGCAGATCAGCAGGCTACCGATTTAGAAGTACGGCCCGTTGCCTTAGAGCAAGCCTTTTTACACCTTACCCAAAACCCTAATACGCAACAGGAGCAAGCCGCATGAATACCGCTGTTATTTATCGAAAAGAAGCTTGGTACGATCTGCTGAGTATCTTGCGCACACCTGGTTTTGTCATTCCCTCGTTGGCCTTTCCCGTGGTGTTTTATGTATTTTTCGGTGTGATGTTTAACAGCGGTGGTGCCAGCGCCTATATGTTGGTGACCTATGGCTGCTTTGGCATTATGGGTCCGGCAATGTTTAATTTCGCCATGAATATTGCCAGTGACCGCGCTCACGGCTGGCTAACCTTAAAGCGCCTGTCGCCAATGCCGGTCCTGGCCTATTTATTGGCAAAATTTACGACAGCCTTGGTATTTTCGCTGGTGATTGTTGCGCTGCTGTTTACCATTGCCGCGGTGTTTGCCGAGGTGCGGTTAGATCTTTGGCAATGGGTACTACTGGCTGTGGTGTTACTACTGGGTACCTTACCCTTTGCGCTCGTTGGTCTGATCTTGGGCTTAACACTCAGTGATAAAGCGGCACCTGCGGTGGTGAATCTGGTGTATTTGCCGATGGCGCTGTTATCCGGCTTATGGTTGCCCATCCATATGCTGCCTTCGCTGCTGCAGCAAGCCAGCTGGATTTGGCCCAGTTATCATTTGTCGCAAGTAGGATTAAAAGTGATCGGCATGGATCAGGGGCATGCGCTCTCGATTCATCTGTTACTGCTTACCCTCAGTAGCATACTGCTGGCGATGGTCGCAGTTTGGTCATTTAAACGCCTGACTGGAGAAAATGCGTAATTCTCATTATATACAGGCATCTAAAGTAATCAGGTGTCTCAGTGAGTGATGCTGAAAAACAAAACTAATAAAACCAGAACAGTCATCCAGGGTAAAGGTGACAACCACCAGCTTAAACCCTGGATACTGGCTTTTCGGGCGTTTTGCCGTAAACGTACCTTTGTCGGAAAAAAATGCCTGATTTGTGGGCCTGGCAGCAGATAAACTGCGATGCCCAGAAGCATCAGATACCAGCCAAACCTTGCAAAGTCAGCTGAAAGAGCCACAATTAAGCCGCCAATAGCAGAGAGTATCAGCCCCGTGATGATTTCTCTTTTAGTGGGTAACATCATCTTAATTTATACTCAAACCCTGCTTCGGCTTCACTATCGTGAAACGGCGTTACCCGTGTTTTCTTGTTAAGTAAGCTGTTCACCAATGAGTTCGGGAACACTTCGATACCATTGTTAAAGTCTTCGACATTTTGGTTAAAAATGCGGATGGCGGCGCCGATATTTTCTTGCTGCTCGGCAATTTCCCGCATTAGGTTATTAAAAATTTCAGAGGCTTTTAACTCTGGGTAGGCTTCTACGGCAATCGTGAGGCCTTGCATCAGTTTTTGGGTGCTACCCTCTACTTGTTGTAAGGCAGCGGTGTCGATTGTGCCGGGTTGTAAGCGGGCTAAACCCGAGCGCAGTTCGGCTATACTGCTTTGTAAGCCCATTTCATGCTGTTTAAATTGCTCGGTAACCTGCTCCAGATGCGGGATCATCTTATTTTTTTGCCGCTCTTGGGTAATCACGTTGGCCCAGCCGCGCTCTACTGCGTTCATGCGGGTAATAATGCCGTTATAAATCATTACCACCACAACCAGTATTAAGGCGGCTAACCCTAATAAAATACCTAATTCCATCTGTTACTCCTTGTTTTTGTAAGCGTTGCTATCTGAGTTGTTATCTTGCTAAAAATTGCTATCCGAATGCCGTAGCAATTGATGCACGGTATTGAGCAGCTGCTGTAATTTCGGTAATGCTGTGGGTTGCTCAATACTTTGCCGGAAAAGCGCCAGTTGATCCAGCCCATAAGCCGGCTGGCTATCCAACACGTTTTTGTCAGCAAAGCTGATACAAAGCTCGCCCTGCTCACTAAACGCCAGATTAAGCTGCTTTAAGGCAGCAGCTTGCTCTTCCAGCGCAATGATAATGGCTGGCTTTAAAAAGCGGGCGGCTTGCATGGTGTCGGCTGCGCGCACCTGAAAAAGTTTATTAAAGCGGCCCGAATCACTGCTATAACGTTCGCCCTTAATGCCCTCGGCGGCAAAGGCAGTAATAAACAGGTTGCGGCAATAAGCAAAGGGTAGAATTAAACCATAGCGATCGAAATGATCGTACACCACCCGGGTAGTCACTTGCCCTTTGCTATTGGTCGAGACTTCGGTGCGCCGGTTTACATAATGAAAATGCCAATAATGATACGCAAAGCTATGCTCGGAGCCGGTAAATTGGCCCTGAATAAGCTGTTTAAACTCACGTTTATAGTTACCCCGTTTAAACTCGGCAAATTGCTGTAGCCAGTGAGCGGTTGGCGGCCAATCGGCTTTTTTTAATAAGGTTAACTGATTATCCAGTAAGGCATTTTGCCAATAAAGTTGCTTGGTAAACTTGTTAAGTTGATGAATGTGATGCAAGGCAATAAGCAGCGGGATTAGGCTAATCAATGCCATTGCCGCTGCGATATAATACAGCAGAGTGTCTGCATGCAGCTGATAGGTTAAAACGGCTACCAGTATGCTTAGCAGCAAGCCAGCACTGCACAGGTACCAGCGCTGTTTATAGTGGTAACGAATAGGCTGTGGCAAGAGTGCCAGCTTATCTAATAGCCGCAGCAGCTCAGCTTTATTGCCGATCTGAGGCAGCTGCTGGTTAAATTGCGCTATCGCCTCGGCTAAGGCGCTGTTGGGGTTTTTTGTGGCCATAAGCGTCCTTGTTTACCCAAAGACATTACCTTAACAGCTTGTTTTAATTCAGCAACCTTTTTTGATCATGCCCTGCTTACCAAGGCAATTCGCTGCCATTGCTATGATAAAACTTACCGCTGCGGCTGGCGTCTAGCTCACTAATACGCTGGATAATCCGGCTGGCGGCTTCATCTGGGCTAATATCACCAGCAAAACCGACCATCTGCGTTTGCACAAAACCTGGGTGGTAAATGCCCACATGGATATTCCGCGGTGCTACATCGCGGGCCAATGATACGCTACCGGCATTAAGTGCTGCTTTAGCCATCCGGTAACCATAGTAGGCGCCCGACCCGTTATCGCTGATTGAACCCATACGGCTGGTAATCATGGCTATTTTCGCGCCCTCTTTTAACGCGGGTAACAGTGCCTGACTTAGGGCGAGCGGTGCTAGCGCATCGACCTGAAACTGCAGCTGAATACGGGCAAGATCAAAATCAGCCAGTGTTTCATTGCTAAAAATACCGGCATTGTTAATAAGTACATCAATGCTCTTTGCCGAGAAGGTGCTGGCAAGCTGCTGAATTTGCGCAAGATCGCTCAGCTCAACACCGCTATGCACTGTGGCATCAGTTTGCGCTAGCTCGGCAGAAGTATTGCGGCACAACACCGTGACCTGATTGCCCATAGCTAATTGCTGCTGCACCAGTGCCAAGCCAATGCCTTTGTTGCCGCCGGTAATTACAATATGCTGCATGCTATAGCTCCAAAACGTATTTAAAAAGGTAGGATTAATGGATATCCGGCTGCCCTGATAGAAATTCAAGGGCAAGCGGTGAATTTGACGCTGCTGCAGTGCTTAGTTACAGTGCTATGACAAAGCGGCAGAATAATAACAATCACTATGCAAACCGCAAAACCTAGCTATGTATTAAGTATCGATTTTGGCACCCAAAGTGTGCGCGCTATTATTTTTGATGGTAGCGGTACCCTTATAGCCAAAGGCCAGCAGCGGCTGCCTGCCTATCACTCGGCAGAGCCAGGTTATGCCGAATTGCCCGCAGAGGTATACTGGCAAGCCCTGATGCAAGCTTGTACCAGCTTATGGCAACAAAGCCCTATTGCCGCAGACGCGATCAGCGCGGTGACGCTCACTACCCAGCGCGGCACCGTTTTTTGCTTGGATAAGCACAAAAAACCACTCAGGCCAGCTATTATCTGGCTGGATCAGCGTGAAGCTACAGTGCTGCCGGGTTTAGGCCGCTGGCGCCACCTATTTAGGGTAGTGGGTGTTACCGCTATTGTTGAACGCTTTCAGCGCCGCGCCCCATCAAATTGGTTGGCAGAATATGAACCGCAGCGGTGGCGGGATACTGCACATTATATGTTGCTCTCTGGCTATCTGACCTTACAACTGACCGGTGAGCTGGTAGATTGCAGCGCTGCGCAGGTGGGGTATTTGCCTTTTGATTTTCAACAGCAGCGATGGGCGAGCAAGGTAAGCTGGAAATGGCGGGCGTTATCGCTCACACCCACACAGCTTTTACCCTTAAAACCACCCGGGGCTGAGCTTGGCAAAATCACGGCACAGGCTGCGTTAGCACTGGGGTTACCAGCGGGGCTACCACTTATTGCTGCGGGTTCAGATAAGGCCTGTGAGGTGCTGGGCTCTGGCGGGTTAACGCCGCAAACCGGCTGTATGAGCTATGGTACAACCGCCACCATTAGTACCGCTAACCGGCGTTATATCGAGCCAAGCCCTTGGCTGCCAGCTTACCCCGCGGCGCAGCCCGGTTTTTATAATACGGAAGTGATGATTTATCGCGGTTTTTGGTTGGTAAGCTGGTTTAAAGAGCAGTTTGGTTTGCAGGAGCAGCAAGAAGCTGCTTTGCTGGGTATTGCCCCAGAGCAATTGTTTGATGAACTGTTAAAAGCGGTGCCGCCTGGCAGTATGGGATTAATGCTACAACCCTATTGGTCACCCGGTATTCGAGAACCTGGGCCCGAAGCTAAGGGCGCCATGATTGGCTTTGGTGATGTGCACCAGCGCGCTCATGTCTACCGGGCGTTAATTGAGGGCTTGGCTTATGCCCTGCAAGAAGGGCGGCAGCGGTTAGAGCGGCGCAATGGAATAAAAATGCAGCGCCTACGGGTATCGGGTGGCGGTGCCCAAAGCGCGCAGATTCTGCAGCTTACCGCTAATGTGTTTAATCTGCCGGTCGAGCGGCCACATACCAGCGAAACCTCTGCCCTAGGCGCGGCAATTAGTGCCATGGTGGGTTTAGGGCGTTTTGCCAACTATGCCGAGGCGTTGGCCGCCATGAGTCATCCCGGCGAACGTTTTCTGCCAGAGCCTGCTGTTGCTGCTCAGTATCAGCGTTTATATCGCGAGGTATACTTAAAGATGTACCGGCAGTTAAAGCCGCTGTACCAAAAAATTCGGGAGATCACCGGTTATCCGCGTTAATCGGCAAACGCATCAGCGGGGCATTGAGTGCCGAAAACTGCCAGACAAGGCGGCCATTCTGGTTATACTTGGCAGGAAAACCAACAGGAGTGCCGCATGCCCTGCCAGCCGTTAACAGCAGAAATAACGCCAGACATTTATCAACGCGCACGCTTAAGTCGCGATGCACGCTTTGATGGTCGTTTTTTTGTGGCAGTTACCAGCACCGGCATTTTTTGTCGTAATATTTGCCCGGCACCTGCCCCGAAAGAGCAAAATGTGCAGTATTACCCTTCAGCCGTCAGTGCGCTGGCCGCAGGTTTTCGCCCTTGCTTACGCTGCCGACCAGATAGCGCGCCGGGTTCCCCCGCCTGGCGAGGCACTGATGCGACGGTAAAACGTGCGTTAAGCTTGATCGAGCAGGGGGCGTTACAGCAAGCTGGCTTGCCGCAATTAGCTGCGCGGTTGGGGGTGTCCGAGCGCTACTTACGCCAGTTATTTAGCGCAGAACTAGGCATAGCGCCAAAACGCTATGCGCTATTACAACAACTATTGCTGGCGAAACAATTATTACAAAGCAGCGCCTTGCCCATTAGCAGTGTGGCGCTGGCTAGCGGTTTTCAAAGCATTCGCAGCTTTAATGCGCAGTGTAAAACGGTGTTAAAGCTCACTCCCGGCGAGATCCGTAAGCGACAACAGGCACCGTCATCTGCCATTGAGCTGTACCTTTGCTACCGGCCACCTTATGCCTGGCAGCCACTGCGGGATTTTTTACGGCAACGGCAAATACCTGAATTAGAATGGAGTGGTGAGGATTACTATGGTCGCACCTTTCGTTATCAGCAGGCGGTAGGCACCTTTACGTTGTACCATCAGCCGCAGCAGTATCGTTTTCGGCTCGAACTGCAACTTGATAAGCTCGCTATGCTACAGCCGGTATTACAAAATATTCGCCGTATTTTCGACTTGGATGTGGATATCACTCAGGTTGAGCAAGATTTAGCGCCGCAGCTTGCGCAACTAAGCAGTACGGTGACCGGGCTGCGCTTACCCGGGCTCTGGGATCCGTTTGAAGCGGGTGTCAGGGCTATTCTTGGGCAGCAGGTTACGGTTAGAGCCGCACATCAGCTAGTGCAGCAACTGGTGCAGCAATTAGGCGATCAGGTTGCCGGACAGCGCTTGTTTCCTACACCGCAGGCTATTGCCGACAGTGAGCTGACGTTTTTAAAGATGCCGCAGGCACGGCGCGATACCTTGCGCGGTTTTAGCCGGCATATGCAGCATAGTAAGGCGTTGGAGGATATTAGCGCCTGGCAAGCCTTAAAAGGCATAGGTCCCTGGACCTGTCAGTACGCCCGTATGCGCGGCCTGAGTGATCCTGATATTTGGCTGGCGGGTGATGCCGGCGTGAAAAATGCGTTAAAGCACGGGGCTATCAGTTTTAGCGCAGAGGCTGGCCGACCGTGGCGCAGCTATTTAACTTTGCAGCTGTGGCAGTTATTGGCCGCTACGGCTAAGCCAACGGCGCCGCAGACAAGCGCTGCTCAAAGCAATTTACTGGAGAATCACTGATGCTTTATTACGATTACCTGGCCAGTCCACTGGGATTAGTTGAAGTGACCGCCTCTGAGCAGGGGGTGGTCGCTGTCACTTTTTGCGATATGCCGCGCCAGCCAGTGCAGCCACAGCGACTTGTACAGGAAGCAAAACGACAACTTATCGCTTATTTTGCGCAAGAGCTTAGCGAATTCGACTTACCACTGGCCGCTACGGGTACGGTATTTCAGCAGCAGGTTTGGCAGGCATTAACCACAGTCCCTTATGGTCAAACTGCCAGTTATGGGGATATTGCTAAAGCCATTAATAACCCTAAGGGTGTTCGGGCGGTAGGGCTGGCCAATGGCAAAAATCCGATTGCGATTATTGTGCCGTGCCATCGAATTATTGGGGCGAATGGTACCCTAACCGGTTATGCGGGGGGGCTGGATAAAAAAGCCTGGTTGCTGGCGCATGAAGGGGCTGCGTTTCGTTAGTAATGGTGTAGTGCTTTAACCTCACTCGCGTTGTGATACGCGAATGAGGTTATAGTGTATTTTTTGCGGTTAAAGCGTTCTGCTACTGCATCCTTTTTACAGTTTACGCTGCCTTAGCCATCAGCCATTTTTGCGTTAGTTGCTTAGCCACAATTCGTACAATCAGCGCTACCAATAACAAGGCTGCGGCCAATTCCAGCCAGCCCGGTAATACCGAGTGCTGATGTTGCATGGCGCCTTGTACTGAGATATCAAAGTAGTTCAGCGCCACATCTAACAGCCAGCCAAAAAACACCGACATCACGATAACGCCAAATAAATACGCCCCCAGCGCGCGTTTGCCCAGTTCTTTATAGACCACGCTAATGGTGGCAATATTGGTGGCAGGGCCAGCTTGCATAAACACCAGCGCCGCGCCCGGCGATATCCCCATCAGCATTAGCGCTGCTGCTATCGGGGTTGATGCGGTAGCACAGACATACATGGGCACTGAAATTAACACCATTAACAGCATCATCCATATACTGCTGCCGTATTGCGCTAAGGCATCCATTGGCACCAGCGTTTGTACTAAGGCCGCAAAAAATAAGCCGATTAACAACCACAGATAAAAATCGCTTAATAGCTTGCCCGTACTGTATGCCAGCCCGGCTTTGGCTTGCTGTAAAAAGCTGGGTTTGGTATTGGCAGCGGCTGCGGAGGTCTTGCTAGGGCAGCAGCTGGTTTTAGCGGCTGAAACTTCAACTTCAGCTTGCGCTTTACTCGGGCAGCAAGAGGCAGCTGCAGGCTCAGCTGGTGCTGTTATAGCCGTTTTACTTGGGCAGCAGCTGGTTTTAGTGGTTGTAACGTCGACCTCAGCTTGCGTTTTACTCGGGCAGCAAGATGCTGCTACAGGCTCTGCTGGTGCCGTGATGCTAGTTTTGCTGGGGCAGCAGTTTTTGGCTGCGCCAGTTTCTGCGCTGTTCTGGCTGGTTTCGTTTGTTTTGGCCATAGTATTGTCTGTGCGGCCAACTAATAAGCCAGAGACAATAGCACTGCTAATGGCGGCAAGAGGGCGCACTATCGCCATTACCGGCCCCAGCAATACATAAGATACCGAGATGGAATCAACACCGGTTTCTGGCGTGGCGCTTAAAAACGCCACGGTAGCCCCTTTGCTGGCACCACCACGATGCAGTTGCATCGCTGCCGGAATCACGCCACAACTACACAAGGGTAAAGGGGCACCAAACAAAGCACCTTTAATCACGGGTTTCACCCCATCGCCGCCTAGTTGTTTTTGCAGCCAGTCCATCGGGATCCAGGTTTTCATAATGGCCGCGACCAAAAGCCCCACCAATAACCAGGGCGCGGATAGCACAAAGAGTTGCCAGAAATTCTCAATAAAACTTAGCATTTTGCGCACTCCTGTTTCGGAATATGTTGCTCTGCAAGCACAGGTTGTCCTTGCTCTAAGGCGGTAAGAATAGAGCACTCAGTAGCGCTAACACTGCCACCACAGCAAGCCTGATCCAGTTGCGCCAATGCTTGATAAAAGCGTTGTAGCTCACTGATTTGTTCAGCTATTTCAGTCATCTTGTGCTGCACCTTGTCTTTGACATCGCTGCATTGCCACTGGCTTTTATTATCTTCAATCTGTAGCAGCTCGCGAATTTGCTGCAGACTAAAGCCGACACTTTTTGCCCGTAGAATAAAGCTAAGACGCTGGTTATCTGCATGGCTATATAAGCGATAACCGCCTTCCGATCGAGCACTGGGTGTTAATAACTGCTGCTTTTCATAAAAGCGGATGGTATCTACGCTGACCCCGTGCTGTTTTACTAAGTCGCCAATTTTCATCAGAAAACTCCTCTATTGCCCTTAGTATAAACCCTTGAGCTAACTCCAGAGTCAAGCAGCAAAGGCATTTTTAGGCAATCAAACAGAGATAAATAAAAAAGCGGCGCTATTGGCCGCTATCAGAGCAGGACTTAGAGGTGTTGCAAGGGTTAATCGTTAGTTTTAAACACGCAGTGTTTGGCGTAGTCTTTTACCTCATTGGCGGTCCAGTCACCTTTGGGTTTGGCGTCCATCGCTTTGCACCATTTCTCAGAGCCGACTTCCGGAGCGCAACCGGTCATTAGTGCTAAGGAGATTATTGCTAAAACAGCTACTTTTTTCATAGTATTTCCTTGTTGTATTAGGGCGTGTTGTCGTTTGCTGATTATCTTTGCCGCTGGGTGGCTTGCATTCAGCAAGCGTCGCCACCCCCGGGATTACCCGATTTGCCATTGCCGTTTAAAGTCCTCTTTATAACGGCGTGATAAGCTTATTTTCGCAGCGGATTGCAAATGCACTTCACCATCACCACTGCTTTGATATTGTACACTGACCACTTTATTCACATTAACCGCCAGGCTGCGGTGGATGCGGCAAAACCCTATTGGTGCCAGTTGCAGTATAGTCGCACTCAGTGTGGCGCGCAGTGGATAAATACGGCCCTGACTATGTAAATTCACATAGTTGCCATTGGCTTCTAACCACTCTATATCTGTTGTGGCCAGCAAGAACTCTTTATCCAGTTTTTTCACCAGGTAATAATTTGGAGCTGGTTGCCGATCCTCTGTTAGGCTAGCCGGGATAGTGTTTTCAGCCTGATCGAGAGTATGGGCTTCACCGGTTAACCGGGAATGAATAAATCGCGCGATATAAAAACAACAGAGAAAAAACACATAGGCCCAGGCATCTTTGCGATATTCGTAAAGAAAGTCTGCGGTAAGTGGCTCAAAGCCATAGTGGCCACCTAGCAAGTGATAAATGGGTTGGCGTAATACAATCATCGTAATGATATGCAGTAAGGCATACATCAGGGACGCCGCCAAATGGCAAAGCAGTTGCCGGCCAAATTGCGCTAACCGTAGCGGATAGCGGGTAAACCACCAAAACAGTAGTGGGCACCATAATAGGGTGCTCAGCGCGCTGCTGTATTCCCATAAAAACGGCTCCCATAGGGCGGTACCCGTTACGGCCGCGCGTTGTAAATCGGTCCAGGCTGAACTGGCGTTTACCGTTGCGTTAATCAATAAAAATAGCGATAAGACTACATAGGCACAGGCAACAGGGTGTTGCCGTAACTTTGCCTCTAGTGTCACTTTGACGTTTTTCGTCACTGTTGTCCCACCTGTTATCCCTTATTTCCACCGTTTAGCTATCGCCAAATATCGCTATGGTAATGCGCTATGCATACTGATATCTAAACAACAGCAAGACTGACAATGACTTAAATTATAACAGGATGCAAGATGACTGACGCAGGGCAACTAGCAAGGCGCTATGAATTAGATTGGTTAAGAGTATTGGCGTTTGCGCTATTGATTTTTTACCACACGGGCATGTTGTATGTGGAGCGCTGGGGATTTCATTATAAAAGTCAGTATCTCAGCAGTACTTTGGAATATCTGATGTTAGCCTCCTCCCCCTGGCGGATGCTATTAATTTGGCTTATCTCGGGTTATGCCTTTGGTTCGGTATTGCGGCGGCTAAACCACTGGCGGCAATACAGTAAACTGGCGTTAACGCGTACCGTGGTGTTGCTATTGCCGTTAATGGTGGGTCTATGGCTTATTGTGCCGCCGCAATTATATGCGGAGATGGTACAAAAAGACGGCTTAACTCTAAGCTATTGGCAGTTCTATCAGGCGTTTTTTGATCTGTCTCATCCCCTTTTTAATGATTATCGGCGTGGCGTCTGGCCGCATGTTGATGTAAATCATCTTTGGTATTTACGCTCGCTGTGGAAGTTTACCTTAGTCTTGCTGCTATTGGCCCCGTTGCTCTATTGGTCACCAGTACAGCAACGCCTTAGCCGTTTTTTTGCTTTGCCGCTGTGCTGGCAGTTGCTAGGCTGCTGCCTGTTTTTATTTATAAGCCGTTATTGGCTGGAAGGCGATGCCAGGCGTGATGTGCAAGGCTTTGGCTACTTTTTGTTGGGCGCCTTGCTGGTGGGGCAACCGCCCTTTTGGCAAAAGTTAGCCGAGGCGCGATCCTGGCTTGGTTGGGGGTGTTTCGGCAATTATCTGCTGCTGTGCGGTTTATATTATTTTTATACCCAACCGGCGCTGCTGCCCTCAGCGCTGCAACCCCTGCTGCAAATCTGCTTACTGGGCAGTTTTGTACTGCAAGCTGCGCTTATGGTGTGGTGGTTACTGGCGTTGGCCGAGCGCTATCTTAACAAGCCGCATCGTTATCTCAACGTTGCCAATAGGACGGTATTTCCTATTTATTTGGTGCATCAAAGTGCCATCATTATCGCGGCACTGTACTTAACGCCCTTTCAGCTGGGTGGTGCACTGGAGGCGGCATTAGTGTTGCTTTTCACGCTTGTCGCCTCAGTAGTGTTTGTCGGGGTGTTTTGGTATCTGCCTTGGTGCGCTGCTTTAGTGGGCTTAAAAACCACTCATGTTTTTAGCCAATGGCAGCAGCGTTTAGGGTATGCGCTGGGGCTTATTATTGTGACGCCTTTAGCGCTCACCTTGCTGTTATAGCGCAGCTAATGTCATTCAAGGTTAGGTTTTGGCTATTGACCCACTAAGTTTGGTTATTCAGCCAACCCATGATTGTAACTTTATAATGGCTGCGCTAGCGTAGCGACAACAGCACTAAAAAAAGTTTTTATGACATTTAATCGTAAAGAAAAGCTCGTTATCTCTTTGTTGCTCGGATTTTTGTATCTTATTCCGGCAAGTTTGGAGTGGCTGCAGCACGCCGATGGCCACTTGCCAATCATCGTAGTAAGTCTACCTATTTGGCTGGTATTTTTTTACATCGGGCCATTCTGGCTGTTCTACCTGTTGCAAAAAACGACCTTTGTCAGTGGTCTTAATGTTTTTATGCAAGGGGCCATTTATGTGATCATTATGTTCGCGGGGGCATACCTGGTAGGGGCGTTGCATGTGTTGGCTTTTCCACATTATCGATTTTCCGCGGCAGAGCAGTTGGCATCTGCAATATTGTGGGGGGTATTTATATTTTCTATGGCGCAAATGTATCTCTTATATTTACGTCTGGTGTTGGAGCAAAAGCTTCGAAAAGAAACTCAATGGCTGAACCTGACCAACAGGTTGAATCCTCACTTTCTGTTTAACTCTCTCAATACCATATCGGCATTAATTTATACCTCGCCACAAAAAGCGGATGAAGTATTGCACAAGCTGGCTGATATTTTGCGTTATTCGGTTGAGCAACAAAACCAATGGGTGGCGCTTGAAGACGAACTAACGATTTGTCGTACCTATTTAAGTATTGAACAGGCGCGCTTTACCGATAGCTTAATTATCAATTGGCAAATGGATAAAGCGTTAAATCCTGCTTTGTATAAAGTGCCTCCAATGTTATTACAGCCCCTGATTGAAAATGTCGTAAAGCATGTAAAAACCCGACCGATCGTGCTTGATATTACAATAGGCCTGAACGACCACTATCTGATTTTCTTGATACAGGACGACGGTAAAGGCTTTGCTGAGTCAGTGTTAAGCGAAAAAAAGCAGAACGGCCATGGGCTGGATATCGTTAAAAAACGTGTCGCTCTGGTCGGTGGTACCTTAGCACTTTATAACCAGGGAGGAGCAGTTTGCAAAATCAGCCTACCGATACACCACTGCGGGTGATCATTGTTGAAGACGAAGCGCCGGCAAGATTAAAGCTAAAAATGCAGTTACAGCAGCTTGCGGATATTTTGTTAATTGCCGAATGCGCCGATCCCGTTAAAGCGATTGAGACTATCAATGCACAGCAGCCAGATCTCGTTTTTTTGGATATTGAACTTGGGGAGTTATCTGGCTTTGATGTGCTTGAAGCGATCACGCCGCCTTGCCATATAATTTTTACCACCGCTTATAGCCACCATGCGGTGAAAGCGTTTGAAAAAAAAGCGCTTGATTATCTGTTAAAGCCATTTGACCTGAACCGTTTGCGCCAAGCCTTGTCACGTTTGGTGATACCTCATATCCCAAGTACAGCGCAGAGTGATACACAGCTGATCGCAAAAGTGGGAGACAAGATGCATATCTTACAAACATCAGATATTCATTTTGTGAGTTCAGTACAGGGTATCTCTGTGGCGCAGTGTCTTAAAAGAGATTATCACTTAGACACAAGCCTGGAGTCTCTGGCTCAGCAACTGCCGTTATCTTTCCTGCGAGTCCACCGTAACTGCATTGTCAATACCAGGCTTATCAGTCAAATAGAGAAGTGGCACAACGGGACTTTTTTACTTCGCTTCGAGAATATAGGCGGCACTGTCACAACAAGCCGACGTGGCGCTTTGGCAATAAAAAAGCACTTTAAGATCTAAACCTTCAATAAATTTTTACACCATTAGCTTGGTGCGAGTTTGTACACCCCAAAAAAAGGAAATTTGTATGAAAACACTGTTGATATACCTTATTTTACTGCTGAGTTTTCCGAGTAGTGCAAGCAGCTTCGTATTAAATAACGTGTTGTTGCCAGATTTTGAGACGCGCCAGTTAACCCCCGTTAATGTCGAGATAGCTAATGGCAAGATTAAGCAAATTGTTGATGTGCATATAAACCTACATCATCTGGATACCCGTGACGGGCAAGGTAAAGTGATGATGCCCGCACTGCTTGATATGCACTCACACAGCATGGGAAATAGCTCGTTAGATAGAAGCGATTATCAATATATAGGCATTCGCGGTACCGCGAATGCCATGCTTTATGCCGGGGTGCATGGTTGGCTCGATCTTTATAGTAAGGAAAAAGCTATCTTGAGGTATCGGGAAAGGCAATTTCCTTTGCAGCGAGATGAAGCCTTTGTTTTCGCTGCTGGACCTTGTTTTACTGCACCTAAAGGGCATTGTGATACAGGTGATACCCGCCTAATAAGCTCTCCAGAACAAGCAATTAATGAACTTAGAGACTTGAGCAAAGCAAAACCCAATGTGGTTAAGATTGTCTTTGATACCCCAAGCAAAAGACCAACAGTCGATAAACCGACTTTAAAAGCCTTTTTAAGTGAAGCTAAACGATTGAATATCAAATCGGTAGTGCATGTCGGTTCTTGGGAGGACGTTAGAGTGGCAACGGAGTTTGGCGCCAATGCTGTCACGCATCTTCCGTGGCAAAAGATGCCAGATGATCTGCCACTATTAATGAAACAGCAGGGTACCGCGTTTATTCCTACCGTAGCTATCATCGCTGAGCTGTTGTTTTTACATAACCCAAGCCCAGAGGAGTTATCAGCATCTGTGCTATCTATTCCAATGACCGGTGCTTTAGTTAAGGAAAAACTATTAAAAGATTATCCGGTAATGGAACGTCATAAAAATCATTATGATTGGCTCGCTAAGTTAAAAGCAGAAAATGCGTTTTCCGAAATGGAAAATGCACTGCTTAAATTAGATCAAGCTGGTGTCGATATACTGGTCGGTTCTGATGCGGCTAACTTTGCTATGTTTCAAGGTGTCGGCTTTCACAGAGAAATGTTCTTTTTACAAAAAATGGGAATGTCGCCCTGGGATATTGTTGCTGGTGCAACCCATAAGGCTTATCAGTTTCTTGACTTAGATTGGGGGCTGGCCGTAGGCGCGCCAGCGCATTTTACTCTGCAGAATAAAACGATTTTTGACGATTTAAGCCAATCCACACAAGTTTCAGACATTTATCTTTATGGCAGAAAAGTGCATCGAGAGCCTTTATTGCGTTATGCCAAACCTGGTTTTTTTCAATACACAAAATTATTTCTTGGATTTGAAAAGTAAAGAGAACATCTTACCTAGCGCGCTACAAACTCTAATACCGTGGCGTTAATACAGTAACGGGTGCTGCCATTAGGGCCATCGTTAAAGACGTGGCCTAAATGGATGCCAGATACTGCAGCCAGCACCTCGGTGCGCACCATACCGTGGCTATAATCGGGTTTGGTGGTCACTGCGCCTGCCACGGGCTTGCTAAAAGAAAGCCAACCGGTACCCGAGTTAAAACGATCGTGGGTATCAAAGAGTGGCGCACCGCTTAGCGCATCGATAAAGACGCCATCGGGGGTATTTTTAAACTGCTCATACTGCTGACAAAATGGCCGGTCGGTGCCGCTTTGAAACGCCACTTTAAAAGCTTCGCTTTGTTCACCCAGGCTAAAATGTCCCAGTACCTTATAAAAGTCAGCAGGTGCCATATAGCCTTGCACTCCTAGTACTTCTTTACCGTTTTCTAAAAAAAGCAGGGTTGGGGTAGCCCAGGTGGGGGAGCTAATTTGCAGGCCTGATAACTCATTAGCCCGGCGTAAATGCAGGGGAGTTTTCCCCTGATAGTTTTTTACCACATCGGTTTTAAATTTCTCGCAATAAGGGCAATCCGGTGCATCCAACATCACAATATGCTTACCTTGTAGTAAGCCGCTATTGTCGACACTCGCCATTTGCGCAGGCTCACCGGAAAAACGCACACCGGTAGCATGATCGGGGCAATAACCATTGGGGTTTTTCGCCAGATAATCCTGATGAAACGCCTCTGCCGGATAAAACTGCGTTAAAGGCTGGATTTGCGTTTGAATTTGCCCAAAACCCGCTGCTGTTAGTAAGGGTTGATAACGTGCAGTTACCGCTTTGGCAGCCGAGGCCTGGGCGTCACTATTGAATAGAATAATTGAGCGATACTGGGTACCAATATCATTGCCCTGGCGGTTTTGCTGGGTCGGATCATGCATTTCATAGAAATGCTGTAGCAGCGTTTCCAGGCTAACCCGCGCTGGCTCATAGCTAATCTGCACCACTTCGGCATGATTTTTCGGGTTAAACTTATTACGTGGATGAGTAATATCCCGATAGCGCGGCTTAACACCTTCCCCACCCGCATAGCCAGATACCACATCGGTGACGCCTTCGATAGCTTCAAAGCGCTTCTCCACACCCCAGAAGCAGCCAGCGCCTAGGACTACAGTGTCTAATTGCACTGACATTTTGTCAGCTGCTGCGAGGCTGCTGTAACTAAAGAAAAACAATATCAAACAAAATAGCCGTGACCAGTACATTGAATATGCCTCTTTATTGCTGCGAAGGCGCAATTATGCCTTAGGGCTAATTACGGTTTCGACATCTAGCCGGACCACAAAGTATTGCGTAGCGGTTTGTGAAAACTCCCGCTAGTTAAGTTTAGCCAGTAATAACTTTATTAGAGTGATTAGCTTTAATAAACAGGCATCATCTGCGTCAGCAATGCCAATAACCAAGCCGCGCTCAGGTTCATTTAAAAAGCAGTAGCGGCTGTAGGGCTGTACTTTAAAATTCTGCTGTTGTAGGCGGTTAGCCAGTGCTAAATCATCCTCTAGCTCAGGCAGTAATACCGTTAAATGCAGCCCGGCCTGCGTGGCCAAAATGCGGCAACAGGGTAAGTGTTGCTGTAGCAGCGTTACCGCCAAGTTTTTCTGTTGCTGATAATGCTGGCGCATTTTGCGTAAATGCCGGGCAAAGTGCCCTTCGTGGATAAAATCGGCCAGCGTTGCCTGCATTAGCAAGGGCACATCACCATGCAGTGCTTGTTGCAGGGCGGCTGCGCTGGCAATGAGTTGCGGCTCGGCTACCAGATAGCCCAGCCGCAGTGCAGGAAACAAGGTTTTGCTAAAAGAGCCAACAAAGATAACACCCTTACCTTCGGCCAGGCCTTGCAAACTGGCTACGGGCTGATGCAGATATTGAAACTCGCTGTCGTAATCATCTTCTACTAACCAGCAGCGCTGTTGTTGCGCCCACTGTAGCAGTGCTAACCGCTGGTTAAGCGGCATAATGCCGCCGCAGGGATACTGGTGCGACGGTGTCACAAATAGCGCCTGACAATCTGGAGTGCCGGGTAAAGCACTAATATCCACACCCTGTGCCCCGGCCGCTGGTAGATAGTTGATCTGTAAGCCCGCCAGTTGCAAGGCTTGTTGTAGTCTGGGATAACCGGGCGATTCCATCAGCACCTGCTGCTGGGGTTGTGCCACCAGCCTGGCGGCGATATACAGCGCTTGCTGCGCCCCTGCAGTAATTAAAATATGCTGTTCGCTACAGTGCAATTGCCGATACTGTCGTAAGTATTGCACCAGCGTCTGGCGCAATGGCAGGTAACCCAGCGCATCGGCCATGCCGTGCAACACCGGGCGTCCGCTATGCTGTTGCAGCAGTTGTTGCCAAGTCCGCCAGGGGAAAAGGCGACTGTCGGTTGTGCCGGGTTGCAAGGCACCTTGCGCCTTACCCTGTTTATTGCGCAGACCATAACTGTTAAAGGGCAAGGAGGGTTGTGGCTGCGCTACTGTGGCGGCTGCGGTAAAAAAGTGCTCTGGCAGCTTAGCCACAATTTGATAACCGCGACCCTGCTGTGCCTCGATATAGCCCTCAGCGCACAGTTGCTGCAAGCCCTGTTGTACGGTACTACGGCTAATGTGCAGATCCTGTGCCAGTTGCCGCTCCGAGGGTAAAAGCGCACCACGCGGCCAGCTACCGGCCAACACCAGTTGCCGAATACCCTGGTACAGTTGCCGGTGCAATTCCCCTTCTCCGCTTAGGCTTAGCGCCGATGTGCTAAGCCGCAGCAGAGTGTTTGACTGTGATGTTAGCAACAACTGGTCTGCTCCTTATTTGCAAACTGGTTATTTTAAGCAAACCAGTTTAGCGCTGTAATGAGCGTTATGGCAAACCGGGTTGGTGTGCCTTCAGGAGTTACTTATGCTTATTGAATATCAGCAAGAATCCACTTTAGCGTTGCCGGAGGCGCTAACCTTATATCGGGCGTCCGGGATAAGTCGGCCGACTACCGACGAGCCACGCATGGCGGCGATGCTACAACAGGCTAACCTACTGGTTACCGCCAGAGCCAATGGGCAGCTAATCGGGCTGGCACGCTGCCTGACCGATTATAGCTGGGTGACCTATATCGCAGACTTGCTGGTGGATCAACGCGTGCAGCAGCAAGGAATTGGCCGCCAGTTGCTGGCCGAGGTTCGGCGACTGGTTGGCCCGCAGTCTCAGTATTATTTGCACAGTGCGCCAACGGCAATGGATTATTATCCGAAGGTTGGTTTTACCCTATGCCAGAATGCCTTTGTAATAGCACGGGAGAGTTGGTAAATGTTGTATTGCCCGCCAAATCTGGCCTTTAAAGATACTGCTGCCATGCTGGATTTTATTGAGCAAGAACCCTTTGGCTGTTTGGTGTCGTACCCGTTTTTTTGCTCCTACCTGCCGTGGCAGCTAAAGCGGCAGGAAGGCGAAAAAGGCGTATTGTATGGGCATTTAGCTCGGCAAAATCCGCAATTGCGGCAGCTAGCTGAGCAAGCCGCAGCACAAGCGACAGCCCAGCAAGTATTGATTACCTTTACCGGGCCACATGCGTATATTTCTCCGCGCTATTATGCCGCTGCCAAAGCGGTACCTACCTGGAATTATGCCGTGGTGCAGGTCATCGGGCAGGTACAGCTGCTTGATGCCGCCGACACACTATGGGCAGTACAAGAGCAATTGTTGCAGTACGAAACCTCTGCGGCGTTACGAGCCGAAAAAATGCCCGCCGCCTATTTACAGCAACTGGCAGCCAGTATTGTTGGGGTAAAAGTAACAATCAGCGAGCTGGCCGGTAAAGTAAAGCTGGGGCAACAGCGTAGCCAGGCCGACCAGCAAGGGGTATTTGCGGCGTTATCGCAAAGTGAGCGCTATAGCGAAAGGGCTTTGGCACAGTGGATGGCGCAACAGGTAATAGGGACTGGGTGGTAATGGCGCTGCACCAAAGTCGCATTGCAGCGTGGCTATCTTTCTCCTATTTTTAGGCAATAAATAAAAGTATGCTTAATGTCATGCTATTAGTCAGCAATAAGATCAAGAGTTTATTATGCTAAATACTGCTGCAAAGCCTTTTGTAAAATTGGTAGAGCGTTACCTGCCCGATCCCTATATCTTTGTGCTGCTGTTAACACTGGTGGTGTTTGCTGCCGCGATATTATTTGAGCAGCAAACGCCCTTGGCAGTTATTACTCAGTGGGGCGACGGCTTTTGGGGCTTACTCAGCTTTTCGATGCAAATGCTACTGGTGTTAGTGGCCGGCTATATGTTGGCCAGTACGCCGCTGGTTAAAGGGTTACTGGATCGCTTAGCGAGATTAGCAAAAACGGCAGGTCAGGCCATTGTGTTGGTCACCGTGGTGTCGTTACTGGCCAGTTGGCTTAACTGGGGCTTTGGTTTAGTGGTTGGTGCCTTGTTTGCTAAAGCATTGGCGCGGCAAATTAAAGTCGATTATCGCTTATTAGTAGCTAGTGCGTATTCAGGGTTTATTGTCTGGCATGGTGGCTTAGCCGGTTCAGTACCCCTCACTATCGCTACGCCGGGACATTTTTCGGAAAATTTAATTGGCGTTATCCCTAGCAGTAATACCATTTTCGCGGGGTTTAATCTTTTTCTGCTAGGGGTGTTGTTTGTTGTGGTACCGCTGGTTAACCGTTTGATGCTGCCAAAAGCGGCGGACAGTGTTTATGTGGATCCGGCTAAATTACAAGACGAGCCACCGCCAGTAAGCAGCAGTGAGCGCCCCGCAGATAAACTTGAAAATAGTATGGTGTTAGCATTGCTGGTTGGCTTTGCCGGTATCGCTTATCTGGTGCAATACTTTTTAAAAGGTGGCAGCCTTAATCTGAACATCGTTAATTATTTATTTATCTTTTTAGCCATAGTGCTACATGGCACACCACGCCGACTACTGCATAGTTTACAGCAGGCTATTCAGGGGGGCGCCGGTATTGTTATTCAGTTTCCATTTTATGCCGGCATTATGGCCGTGATGATTCAATCGGGTTTAGCGCAAAGTATGTCTGAGTGGTTTGTCAGTTTTGCCAGCGCGCAAAGTTTGCCATTTTGGAGCTTTATTAGTGCCGGTATTGTGAATATTTTTGTGCCGTCGGGTGGTGGGCAGTGGGCGGTGCAAGCACCGGTTATGTTACCTGCGGCGTTAGAGTTAGGTGCCGATGTAAGCCGGGTAGCCATGGCGGTGGCGTGGGGCGATGCCTGGACCAATATGATTCAACCCTTTTGGGCGCTGCCGGTGTTGGCGATAGCGGGCTTAAAAGCCAAAGACATTATGGGGTTTTGCTTAATGCAGTTACTGATCAGCGGGGTGATCATCAGCGTGGTGTTAACGTACTTTTAGGTGAGTATCTGCCATTGTAAAAAAACTTTGCTGAGTTTGCTGTAAAGTTCAAATTCTTCCGAGATTTTCCGTAGTTTGGCAGCGGGGTTCCTTAGCTTATCAAAACAGCTTTGAGTATGCTGCGCCGCTCGCTAATACTGATTGTGACTTCAACAATTAGCGAGCAAATTTTATGAAAATTGAAAAAGAAATCAAACTATTACGCGGTGCTGTTATTGCAAGCTTAGCCTTATCAGCAGTGATCCTGACTACCGGTATGAAGGCCAACAATGATGCCCGTTTTGAAACCCTTTCGGTTGAGCGTATTAATATTATTGAAGCCGACGGCACGGTAAAAATGTTGCTTACCAATACAGCACGTTTTCCTACCACCGAAGAAGTAAACGGCAAAGTACTAAATGAAGATCGGAAAAAGCGCGCTGGCATGTTGTTCTTTAACGAAGAAGGTATTGAAGCGGGCGGCTTTATTTACGATGGTAGTAAAAACGCGCGTGGCCATAGTGCCGGCATGTCGTTAACTTTCGATAAATATGATGGCGATCAGGTGATGCAGCTGCTTACCGTTGATGAGAAGCGCGGTGATAAAAGGGTTATTCGTTCTGGTTTAGCCTTTAATGATCGCCCGGAATTTGAAACTCAGGATAAAACCCGCGAAATTATGCGTGAATTGGCACAAATTGCTGATAGAGCCGAGCGTCATAAAAAAATTGCCGAGTATGAACAGCAGGGTCTAATTGGCGGCGCACCACGTATTTTGCTGGGTAAAACTGCTGAACAGAATAATGGCTTGTTTCTGTTTGCCAAAGATGGCTCACCGCGGGCGATGTTTTATGTAGACGAGCACGACGAAGTGCAGTTACAGTTTATGAATAGCAAAGGTGAAGTCACCCATACTTGGTCTGGTGCCACAAAGTAGGATGTGACGCAACTTCAAGGCGCCAACTGGCGCCTTTCTTCTTAGGAATATACCAACATTATGCTGCAACGCTTGCTCGCCTACTTACAGGTCGACCGGACCTTTATATTGCTGGTGTTTTTATTTAGCTATTTCTTAGTGATCAGCAACAGAGTGAAAGCCGGGATGCTGTCTTGGTATACCTTTACCCCGGAAGGACCGTTAATGCAGTTTTTGGCGGCGTTGCTAATTTTTTGCGTGCTACGCTTTTGGTTAAACCGCCATAAAGCGGCACAGCAGCAGCCGCTATCTTTAGCGGATTATGCCCGTATTTTACTGCTAGCCTTGCTTTGTTATTTGTTATTTAACAATGGCATCGGTTTTTTAATTGCCGCGCTCTTTGGCAATATCAGCAAGAACTTTAACAGCGCTATCCTGCTGCAAGCGAATTTAGGCTATATGGTTGATTTAGCGCTTTATGCCGGCATGTATCTAGCGTATATCCACAGTAAACAGGCCGCGGCATACCGGCAGCAGTTGGCTGACTATAATGCCGAATTAGCTGAGTTAAAAATTCAACAATTAAAAGCGCAGCTTAACCCGCATTTTGTATTTAACTCATTGAATACCTTGGATGAGCTGATTAGT
The DNA here is from genome assembly GCF_014653435.1 of Alishewanella longhuensis. GTDB lineage: Bacteria > Pseudomonadota > Gammaproteobacteria > Enterobacterales > Alteromonadaceae > Alishewanella > Alishewanella longhuensis. The sequence goes on from NZ_BNAO01000001.1 coordinate 167,464, forward strand.
GTTGCTCCAGCACGTGCTAGCGACTACTTAAACGACTTTGCCGATCTATATCGTTTATCGCTACACAATAGTCAGCAACAAGTGGTGTCGTTAGCGCAGGAGTTAGCCTTTGCCCGTCATTACTTTAGCTTAATGCAGCAGCGGTTAGGTGAGCATTATCAGTTACAAATCGCCGTGGATACGTCTGAGGCGGCGGCATTGTTACTGCCGCCTTTCACCCTGCAACTGTTATTGGAAAATGCGTTATTACATAATCAGGCAACAGCAATAGCGCCCTTAGTTATAACGATTACGCAGCAACAAGCCAAATTAGTGGTAACCAATCCGTACCAGGCAAAACACTCTGCGGCTAAGGGGAATGGCATAGGGTTAGCAAACCTGGCAAAACAGTTTTTGTTTTTAACCGGTCACAATATTGAGGTTAAGCAAAGCGCCGCGCAATTTAGCGTCAGCTTGCCGCTGATCCCCAAGACTGTTGAGGATACAAGGAAGCAGCATGTTTAAGGTCATTATTATTGAGGATGAGCCGCTGGCGCGCAGTAAGTTAAAGCGCTTATTAATGGACTTATCAGATGAAATCAACATAACGGCAGAATTGAGCAGTGTTGCTGAAGTCAGCGCCTGGTTGGCGCAACCGAATGAGGTTGATCTGATTTTCTCGGATATTGAGTTAAGCGATGGCAATGTGTTTCAAAGCTACCAACAGCAACCGCCACCTTGCCCGGTGATTTTTATTACCGCCTATGACGATTTTATGCTGAAAGCCTTTGATAACTTTGGTATTGGCTATTTATTAAAACCTTATAGCAGCGACAAGCTGCAGCAAGCCTGGCATAAGTTTCGTCAGCTGAGTCGCCAGCCTGATACCGAGCCTTTGTTAGTTAACCAGTTACAACAATTATTGCAAACCTTGCCTGCGCCAAAAACCAGCTATACCAGCCGCCTGGCTATTCGCCAGCAACAGCAGATCTACTTTTTACAGGTAGCGGATATTGTTTATATTCAAGCCGATGGTAGCTTAATTATGGCGTTTGATGAACAGGGAAAAAGGCATTATTTGCCTTATAACAGCTTACAGGCAGTGGAGGCCGTGCTGGATCCAGAGCGATTCTTTCGGATTAATCGCAGTGAAATGGTACAAAGCCAACATATTGTGCGTTTAGAGCGTTATTGCAAAAATACGCTCACGCTGTATTTAGCCAATAATGTGCAGCTAAAAACCAGCCAAAGCCGCACCGGCGACTTTAATCGCTGGTTAGGCATTTAATTTAGAGAAAGTGCTGCAGCAGCCAGCTTAGGCAAGCCAGGATAACGCTAAAGATAAACCAAAGCGGCACCAGTTGTGTTGGATGTTTTTTGGCAATAAATAAGCTTGGCAGAAACAGCATGCCAGCTAGCATTAATAGCCCTATTGTGGCCTTTAAATAGAGTAACAGGCCAAAGGAAATAACGGCCAAGCCCATTGGGGCCAGATATTGCCAATATTGGTGATGTTTGGCAAATTGCTGAAAGAATAGCAGGTAATGTTGGTAAAGCCGGTTATTGTTTAATTGCATACTACAGCTAATCAGCATCAATACTGCAGCGCAAATAGTGTGTACTGGCACGGCCAGATCCGGACGCTGCCCAAGCGTAATTTGCCCTAATAGGGTAACAAGCCCAAGCAGCAGAATACGACTAAGCCACTGCGCGGGTAGCTGCATAATAAGGGTAAGCCACAACGTCAGGCTATTGCGAACACCCAGGCCTTTGGGTTTTCTGGCTGCGGGCACTAGCGGCATAACGAACATCGCCAAACTGAGTAACGCCAAGCCATACCAGGCAGAAGGACTGTAAAACACCACCGGTAAGGCCAATAGTAAAGCCAGCACACTGCGTTGGGGGCGATATAAAACCAGCACGGCACTTGTTAGCTGCAAGCCTAGAAAGGCTAGCTGCGGTAGTACGCTTTGCCACTGGCTAAAATTGGCATTCGCTACAATCAGCATGTGTAACCAAAATATCGGCAAACAACAGCTAAGTAGTAACAGCTCGGCTAACTTATGGCTGACGGCGGAATAGGGTAAAGATTGCCAAAATAAACCATAGCGCGGTTGTAAAATGGCGGTTTGGCAAAGCCAAACCAGCAAGCTTTGCATGGCTAACAAACACCAACAGACCAGCAGCCATTGCGTAACACTGAGTTTGGGATTGTACAGCTGGCCAATCAACAGCAAAATCATAAACACTAGCCCTAACGTCGCAGGGCCCAGTAGCACTACCAGCCAAAGTAATAATTGTTGTACTTGTTGCAGCAGTGCTTGCAGTTGCTGTTTCAGGCAGTTTAGCCTTAACCTAAAGTAAGGGTAAAATAAGGATGCTTGCTTACACATGTTGTAACGAGGTAAGCGTAAATTGTTGCTTGGCAAAACGCTCTGGCTCGTTGGTTGCCACTACTATATGGCCAGCATACTGGCTAATTAACGCAAATAACGCCGTGCAGGCGGCCGTATCTAACGCAATATTCGGCTCGTCCAACAGCAGTAAATCGGGTTGGCGCATAAAGGCTAAGATAAGTTGCAGCTTTTTATGATTGCCGGTAGACAGACTAGCAACCGTCTTGCCAAGTTGTGGCGCAAAGGCAAAACGCTCAATCAGGGCGGCTGGTGTGGCAGTGCACCACATCTTTTGCTGCAAATTAATTAAGTCAGTGGCAGTTAAAAACTCAGGAAAGATAATGCTATCAGAAGCTAGCGCAATCTGCTGGCGCGGCAAGCTTAGCGGTGCGCCTTGCCAACTAATTTGCCCTTGATAAGGAATTAACCCGGCAACAGCAGCCAATAAGCTGGATTTACCGCTACCATTGGCACCAATAATACAGTTACGTGTGCCGGTTAAGCTAAGCGAATAGTTTTGAAAAACGCTAATCTGGCCACGTTGTAAGCAGAGCTGTTGCAGTGTCAGCATAGGAGATGTTGGTATGAGACTTTAGCGGATTTAACAGGTTAAACCCGCTAAAGAGGTTAGGGCCAAGGTGCTTTCTATCAAGCGCCGTACGTTAGCTTAAAACGCTGCCTTTGCCCACTTTCTGCGTAATAGCGCTAAGGGTAACAGCAGTAACACTAACCAATTTACCGAACCAGAGCTGGAGCCTGAATCGGAGCCTTCACCTGGTGCTGGTGGTGTGGTATTGGCAATAGGCGATAAGCCTGCTGCTGTATCAGGGCGGGCGTCAACCACAGTGACACTTTCAACCATAACAAAGTTGTCATCAGTAACCACTTTACCAACGTTGGCATCGGCCGTGGTGTAATTACGTAACGGGATACTGGTGGCTGCACCACCCATATTAAAGCGTTTTAGTTTGGCTATCTCGTCCAGAATTTCTAAACCCTGCGCTGATACCTGGCCAAATACGGTAAAGCCGCCATTTTGTGCATCCAGGCCTGTGGCGCCGGTATGGTTATCTTTTATGTTAAAAAACCATTGATTAGTAGCGCTGTCAGGTAAGCCGCCGATTTTTGCCATCGCAATAGTGCCTCGGCGATTTGACCACTTAGGCTCGTTTTTAACTGCAGGTAGTGCTGCTATTGCTTTCAGTGGTAGCTGGCCGGTATAGCTAAAGCCGCCGCCTTGAATGACAAAGTCCGGTTCCAGTCGATGAATAACACTATTGTGATAGCTTTCCGCCTCAACATATTTTAAAAAGTTGGCTACCGTTTCAGGCGTGGTTTCATCAAATAGATTGACTTCAAAGGTGCCCAGCGAGGTTTTAAACTCAACGATAGTGGCTTGCACAGAAAGTGATAAGGTAGCGCCCATCATAGCCAGCGCGCATAACAACGATTTTTTTGTTTTCATTCCAGGTTCCATCTTACATCTAATCCGCTTAGGGTAAGCGACGACAAATAACGCCTCTACCATACTTGTTTCCCCACAATATTGCCAATGAAAAGCGCTGTAGCTGCACTATTGTGGGATTTCTACAGCTTAAGTCTGTAGGGCGCGCCTTACCAAAATTGATAAGATTACCCAGTTTGGGCTTAGTTCAAATAGCAGCTTAGAAAATGTAACCTGATACGCTGTGCTTGCGAAACCTTTCAATCAAATATGGCAACGTTCGCTTAATAGTGTGAGAATTCTGGCGTTGCATAAGCATATTTCCAACATTTACCTGGAGCTTATTATGGTACTTAGCCCACAAACCACGCAGGATTTGCAGCGCCTGAACTTGTGCGCAAGCAATATGGAGGCTTATCAGCAGCTTTTGCTTAGGTTAAGTGCCGATATCTCGCAACTACCGCTACCGGCCATTATTGGCATTAGTGGTGCTCAGGGCACGGGTAAAAGTACCCTTGCTCAACTGTTAGTCACTGAGCTAACCAGTCGGGGGCTCTGCTGTGCTGCGGTATCGTTGGATGATTATTACTTAGCTGCAGCTGAGCGGCAGCAGCTTGCTGCCAAGATACATCCGTTGTTTTCGCAGCGCGGTGTGCCCGGCACCCATGATATCCAACGCGCTATTGCCGATGCCCAGCAGGTATTAGCTGGGCTGGCTGTTGCTTTGCCGGTATTTGATAAAGCCCTGGATGATCGTCTTGCCGATCAGCCCAAACAACGATTACAGCTGCTTATTGTAGAGGGCTGGTGTTTAGGCTTAAGTGCGCAAAGCGAAGCGGAACTGATCTCGCCTGTAAATAGCTTAGAGGCAGAAGAGGATGCCGCAGGGCTCTGGCGGCATTATGTTAATCAGCAATTAGCTGGCGGTTATCAGCAGTATTTTGCCTTTCTAAGCCCTCTTATTTGGCTAAAAGCGCCCAGTTGGGACAGTATTTGCCAGTGGCGCGCCAGGCAGGAACAGCAGTTATGGCAGCAGCGCGGCCAAGGTATGAGTAGAACGCAGTTGGCGCGTTTTATGTTGCCCTTTCAACGTTTAACCGCGGCGAGCTGGCAACAGTTACCGGAGCGTGCGAGCTATACTATTGCGCTTAATGACCAGCAGAAGCCACTGTTAGTCGATTAAGCGGCGTGTTAGTTACCGCCTAACAATTGCAAAATAGGTTGCTGTTGCTGCCCAAAATAAATTTGCAGCGAACGTTGCTCGCGGCCACTCAGGCGTAGTTCAAACGCTTGTGGCAGTATACGGCTGCAATCTCCCAGTATTGCTACGATATGCTCCTGATTAAAAATCCGCTGGCCATTAGCGCCATTACGTATGGTGATCAGTGCTACCCGATCACCATTATTCGCTGCCATTAGCGCATAATTTTCCAAAATCAAATCACCACGTTTCGGGGTGATATGTTTATCCTGTTCACAATTAAGATCTACGCCTTTAAAAGGCGTGGGCGTGAAATGCAATACGCTATCCACATCTGTCATTGCGAATACGGGTAAAGAGGCAAGGGTAAGCAGGGCACAGCATAGTAATTTAGTCATATTTGCGCTTGTTATGGTTGTTACAATTCGCTTACATTACCGTCTTGTAGCGAATTTGCCAAGGGATTGTTAGATGCGGTTATTGGGTTTTGTTTTACTGGGGTATGCCTGTTACTTTTTGGCGCTGATCGTGTTTGATCTTGTGGCAGCGCCACGGGCTTTTATAATTTGGTTATGGATAGGGCTTGGGTTAATCCCTGTTACGGTGATTATCAGCTTTATTAAGCACAATCTGCGGCAAGCAATAGGCTATTTGCTCTTAGGCCCACTTTTATTGTTTATCTTTGTACGCATTATGCCTGGTTATGAATTCTCAGGCTCTGAGGGCGCTTCCAATTTCCCAACCATCCAGCCAGGAGACTTGGTTGTGGCTAGGGTTGCTAAAAATGCGCTAACAAGAGGTGAGATGGTTAGTTTTGATACTTGGCAGCCTACTGCCTATGATTTTATACGTAAGCGTGTGCATGGCATACCCGGCGATAGTATTTTAGTCTGTGACGGCGTAACCTACGTTAATAACTATCATTTTTCACTAGAAAACAATTGGCAGCCCGTTGCGTTTGATCCTGCTAAACGATGCAACAGCCAGCGCAGCCGTTATTTACTGGGTGAAAATGAGTTCTTTGTGTTAGGCGATAATCAGCGTAATAGCTGGGACTCCAGAAACTTCGGCCCTATCCTGCGACAGCAAATAAGGCATACCGCACTATATACTATTCATGAGGATAGTCATGCATGGGGTTCACCTAATGTAACATTTTTAACGCGTAGTTTTGTTATGCCAGAGCATTAAACGAGTGAGCGTCGATATTGTAAAAGCAGTAGAAAATTTTCTTTTTTAATAAGCAATCTAGGTTTTTATGAGCAGCATCCGTTAAATTACCAGCCCGGTCTTTCACTATGAATTTAAGCACTAAACAAACAGACTCGGCCCCTTCTATTGAGTTTATGCTTGATGTCATTTTAGCAACTCTTTTAAGTGCAACAACGGTAAACAACTGATCTTGTATTGTCGTGTGCCATTCGCGCTAGAATAGCCGCTAATTGCTATTTACTTGCCTAGTTAACATGTTGCAGCTACGCCGGGTATTATCCCGCCTTTCCGAAGATTATTTACTACTAGCGTTATTGTTACTGCTGCCGCTTTTATTATGGTTTAGCCCTACAACACCAGCTAGCCTGCTAGCGCTGGTTGATTGGCAGACTGTGTGCGCGCTGGCTGGGTTAATGTTACTGAGCCGGGCGCTGGAAGATAGTGGCTATTTAGCCCGTTTTGCTGCCTGGTTGCTGGCGCGTTGTCATGCTGAGCGCGATCTGGCAGCACTGTTATTGCTGTTTGCAGCCTTATTGGCCGCTATTGTTACTAATGATGTCGCCTTATTTAGCTTAATCCCTATTACGCTGAGTATTGGCCGCCTTACCGGGGTAGCCGTCGGGCGTTTAATTATCTTTCTGGCGCTGGCGGTTAATGCCGGCTCGGCGCTTACGCCCATTGGCAACCCGCAAAATCTGCTGCTATGGCAAGCTTCTGGCTATAGTTTTTGGCAATTTACCCTAATGATGGCGCCACTGGCGTTAAGCTTATTACTACTTATCTTGCTGCTAAGTTATTGGGCCTTCGCAAAGACGAAACTAACTTTGGCGGTGCCACACCAAAACAGTGCCGACAGCCGGCAATTATTTGGCTGGTCTTTAGCTGGCTATCCGTTGTTTATTCTGGCCATGGAGTACCAATTAGCACCTTATGCGGCAGCGGTAGTGCTAGCAGCGTATTTAGTCTTCAAGCGCAGCGTGGTTAGCGGTATCGATTGGCTCTTGCTACTGGTCTTTAGCCTAATGTTTATCGATCTCGGTTTATTGGCACAGTTGCCACTAATGCAGCAGTTTGCGATAACCCTTATTGAACTGCCAGCAGGCAGTTACACCGGCGCAGCGCTTTTATCACAGCTTATTTCTAATGTGCCGGCTGCTATATTTCTACAGCACTTTACCGATGATTGGCGCGCCTTAAGTTGGGGCGTCAGTGTCGGCGGTTTTGGCCTGGCTATAGGTTCTCTAGCCAACCTGATCGCATTACGGCTTAGCAAACAACCCGGTTTATGGCGAGAATTTCATTATTGGTCGCTGCCGGTTTTTGTTGTTAGTTTTGGCGCTGGGTTGTTAATTTTGTGAATTTTTGTTGAACTTGTGTGGTTGCTAAGGTCAAATAGCCCGGCTGGTCGTATGTCAGTTTTATTACTTTAGTGCTGCGGCTGCCCCCCGCTAACAACCGCGTGCGCAGGTGTTTAACTGCAAACATCATGCTACAGGTAGATATTGCTATTTTTAATAAGGATTTTAAATGAAACTCACCCTAGCTATAGGTTCACTATTAGCCTTGAGTACCAGCACTCTGGCAGCAGAGACCTTTTCTTCTGAGCTATCGTTTAGCCGCTTTGATTCAAAGACAAGAATTATTTACGATGGCTTCAGCAATTCCAGTTTTTCCAGTAATAATCTGGGATACCGTTTATATTTAACCGAGAGTAATGCCGGCGCGCAGCTGCCCTATGCCGCCAGCAAACAGTTTGGTCGCCGTAGCTCGGTGGCAATGAACTATATGCGTTCTGAATCTAAAGTTTCGCTTGGGAATATAAACGAATCTATAGATTTCAATGCTTGGCAACTCGGTGGTATTTATCAAGCTACGGAACATGATTGGTATTTCTCGCTAGATTACTTAAATTTAAATGCCTTCCCTAGCCACAAAATCAAAAGCAGCCTGGGCTACTATTTTCAACCTAACTGGTTGGTAAAATTGGATGTTCAACAAGAAAAAGCAGGTCATTTAGGTAATTATTGGCACTATGGCATTAGCACTGAGAAAATCTGGGCTTTTGAGTCGGGGAGTTTTTTAAGTTTAAGTGCGGCTTATCTTAATCATGAAAAGATTCGCGGTGATGGTTTTGCTTTAGCCTTAGATTATTATTTTAATAAGGCATTTTCGGTCGGTGCTTTTATCAGTGACGATATCCCGGAAAATTACATAATTTATACCAATCGCGCTGGTTTGCGTAGCAGTTGGTTTGTTACCCCACAATTAAAACTGCACGCCAGTATAGGTTTAGAAGACGTCTCTGATTCTGAGTATGCCTGGGATTTTGGCATTAGCTGGCGCTTTTAAGCGACATCTATACCAAGGTATGGGTTTGCTTTCATCGTCTAACCCGAGCGTGTTGTTAGCTCTAAGGTTAAGCAAGTTACTTTAGGCCAGTGTTGCCTTGTTGATCGCTGCCGGTATTCGCCGGCAGCTTAAAACTGCGATAGTTACTGCTTTATTATTGAGTTATTCGTTCTGCCGAAAGTCAGCGACGAGTTTGCTAAGATGCTGCAGCTCTGTGGTTTTTTGCTGTACTTTACGTTGTAACCAGTAAATACCCAGCACCGAGAGTGGTGATATCACTAAAGCATAAATCAGCAGTAAGTTTGTCGCTATGCTACCTGCTTGCCACCAATTACCCAGCCAGAGTAAGGCGCTAAATAAGATCAGTGCAGCAAAAGAAAACTGATTATACCGATAGTATTTTAAACTGAGCTTACAACTGCGCAGACGAAATTGTAGTAAGCCATTGCTGCTCCAGTTGTCATAAGCAACTATTGGCTTATGCACTTGCCAGCTAACATAGAGGGTGCTTATCGCCCCTATAAGCAAAAAGCTCGCGGTAAGGTAACGCAGCCAACCTTGCATATCCTGCAGAAATAGATAAGCCGCTATAATCATTACCAAAGCGCCTAGCAATTCGCCATACATAATAAAGCGTTGCTGCTGTTGTCGCTGGCTAGCCCGGGTTAAATCCTCAGCGCTTGGAACCTGTTCGTTCGGTGTAGTTTGTTGTTGCCAGCTTTTGGTTAGCGCAGCAAAATCAAAGTTATCTGCCATGTTGCATTAACTCCATTAGTTCTGTTTTGGCGCGGTTTAAGCGCACCCGTACCGCCCCCTGACTGATTTGCAGAATCTCTGCGATCTCCGGGGCAGCTAAATCCTCCATCGCCAGCAAAATGACCTGACGATTGGCTGGTGATAAGCACCGCACTGCCTGCATTAATTGCTGGCTTTGTTGCTGTTCGCCCACCTCAGCTGAAGGACAATCTTGAACGAATTGCCGCTCACTTTCTTCATCCAGAACTTGCCACTGCTGGCGCTTGGCGCGGGCAATATGATCTACCGTGACGTTATGCACAATACGAAATAAATAGGCCCTTGGCATTTCTGCTGCCTGAATACGGGCAGCCGATTGATGCAACGCTAAAAAAATATCCTGTTTTAAATCCTGGCGCGCCGTCGGATCAGCTTCCGAGGCCAACAAGGTGCGGCTAATGGCCCCTTGATTTTGCTGCCAGAGCTGCAGTAAAAACTGCTCTGGTGTGTTAGCACTGTGTTTGAAAAATGGCAAAAAATCCTCGCTATGTTCTCTATTATTTTTTTATAGCGCACAAAGCTATCCCTGTGTTCTTCCGTTAAGTCTGCCGCATTAGCCAAAGTGTTACACAAAAAAATTAAAAAATAATCTGTAACAGTTTACAAAGTCGTCACGACTTCTCTTACAAACACGGTAATTAGGTGAGCACTTTGCTCTGGATTATACCGGTTGGATTTCGATAGATTTTTTTACTCACTACTAATGTACGAGGAGCAACATATGGAAACGTTACAACAGTATCTGGCGACATTTAGCAACGCCTGGCAAGAAGCAGATTGGGTTTTTCTGGTGCTATTTGGCTTGTTTTTCCTAGCAGTATGGTTTTTACCCAGCCTGCTGGCGCTGCTGTTTAACCGTCGCCACCTTGGAAAAATTGCCTTGTTAAATGTACCGGCTGGCTTTTCGGTGATTGCCTGGGGCGCGTTAATTGTTTGGGCGGTAACAGGAAAATTAGGCGACAAGCTCGCAGCAAAAGCCCGTTTAAAGCCGGTTGCCTGAAGTCGATTATCTAAGATTGATTGCGCCTGCCAGCTGGCCTGTTGTGGGCGCAATCCTTTAATTAACTTATCATAACGCAGTAATCAGTTTGATTTTGATTTCTTGGCAAAGTTTGCCATACTCTATTATGCTAGAAAGCATCTATAGTCGCAGGGGTAGATAAATGGCAACGATGAATGTGTCTTTACCTGACAACATGAAGCAATGGGTTGAATTGCAGGCAAAGGATGGTCGTTATAGTAACGCCAGTGATTATGTTAGAGATTTAATTCGGCGCGATCAGGAACAAGCGGCCAAAATTGCTCAGTTACAGCAGCGGGTTAGCGAAGGGCTTGCCAGCGGTACTGGAGAGCGGACTATGGCGCAGCTAGCCGCAGAAGCTATGGCCCGAATGGGCGCTTAATATGGCCTATCAGCTAAGTAAGCTGGCTGAAGAGGATATTATTAATATCTTTATCAGTGGTGCAACACAGTTTGGTGAGCAGCAAGCCAGGCGGTATCACAAACAATTAGCAGCAACATTTGATTTCTTAGCCTCGAATCCGTTGGCGGCACCCATTAGAACGGAAATTAGCCCGCCGGTACATCTACACCCGGTGGGCTCACATCTTATTATTTATCAAGTAACAGCAGATAACGGTATTTATATCATCCGGGTGCGGCACCGTCTTGAAGATTGGACGCTCGCACCCGATACCGTCATAGCTTAACGCTATCCCCTTCATTTAAAATCAGCAGCGGTACCTGACTATTTAGCTGTTGCTGCATATGTAGCATACGTAGCAAAGGTGAGTGTGAGCTAAGATCGCCCATCTGCCAACTGGCATTGCCATAACCCCAGGGGATCATCACTTTACAGCCGAGTTCATCGGCTGCAACCAGGGCATCTTCCGGCGTGGTATGGACATAGCGGTACCAGTTTTGTTCTTCGTCACTATGGTAGGAGGCGATAGGAATTAAACAGATATCAATATCACCATAACGTTGCTGAATATCGCTAAAGTGCTCGGAATAGCCGGTATCACCGGCAAAAAGCAGCGTTTTGCCATTATGTTCCAGCAGCCAGCCGCCCCACAGTGCGCGGTTATCGTCATTAAAGAGTTTGCGGCTATTAAAATGATGTGCCGGTACCAGGTGCACATTTAGCTCGCCTTGCTGGCTTTGGCTATACCAGGCTTGTTCAATAATGTTATAGCCCCCCTTGGGCATATAATTGGCCATCCCCAACGGCAGATAATAGGTTGGTGTAGTACCTATCTGACGGATACTAGCATGGCTAAAATGATCATAATGCAGGTGTGAATACAGCACCGCATCGGTTGCCGCTAATTGTTCAGGGGTAAGGCTTGGGGTGTAAGGTCGTTTAATAATGCCGACCAGATGCTGTGCCCAGTTTATTGGCCAGTCAAACTGGCCGAATACCGGATCAAATAGCAGTTGCTGGCCGTCAGGTGTATGCACCAAAAAGCTGGCATGTCCTAGCCATTGCAAGCTAAAGCCGGTATTGAGGGCTGGCGCTTGTTTTGGGCCGGCGTACTGGCAATCTTGCCCGGGCGTTTTACACACCACGGCCGGATGCGCCGGATAACAATCGCTTTCGCAGGTTGCCGGATATTGCCGTGTACCTAATGGCAAACGATAAGTATTGCGGTACATGCCCTGGTGCTTACCCTCTGCCACTTGCTCTATAACGGCATCGGCCGTGATGTGCTGAGATACCTGATTGGGCGAACTACAGGCATTTAGCAGCAGGACGCTGCTAAGCAGCAATCCTGATGAGAGGAGTGTCAATTTCATTAATCGTCCTTTATTGATCATTATTTTTTCCAGTTATTGCTGTCTTAATACCATAGCGGGTTTACGCCCTGCAACCTGCCAGGCCAATAAGGCTACAGTACACCAACAGATGGCAAAGGTGACAGCTGCGGCCAGCAGGTACCAGAGCGGGCTTTGGTTGATGCGGGCGCTAAATGCCGCCAGCCAGCTATCCAGCGCCCAAAAGGTAGCCGGTATCGCCAGCACGGCACTGATGGCCATTAGCCTGATATATTCGCTGGCCAGTAGGTTCACCAGATTAAAACGGCCCGCACCTAATATTTTACGCATCGCCACTTCGCGTGAGCGTTGCTCAGCGCTAAAGGCGGCCAGGCCAAATAAACCGATACAGGTGAGGGCGATAGCCAGAGCGGCAAAGATAGCGATAACCTTGCTCTGACGCCGCTGGTTTTGGTACATCGCGGTGTAATCGTCATCTAACCAGCTGATGTCCAGATCCTGGCGCTGTAAGCGTTCGCTGAGTAATTGCTGTACTTTTTCCCGGGTCGCCGCGGCCAGCGCCGGCGTCAAATTTAGAATGATGTTGCCATAGTTCATGGCTGAACGGCCACAGATAAACATCAGCGGTTCTTGTTGCTTTAGCGCCGAACCAATTTGCACATCGGCCACGACACCCACCACAGTTAACTGCAATGGATTTGGACCGGGCATCAACCATTGCTGGCCAACCGCATCCTGAACACTGGCATAGCCGGTGCGTTTCGCCAGTGATTCGGTAATAATTACGGCAGCACTTAACTGTTCGGCATCATGTTGATACTTATCACTTTGATATTGCTCACTAAAATCCCGGCCTGCCAGCAAGGTTAAACCCGCTGCCTGCACGATATCAAAGCCTGCGCCAATTTCTGAGACCATCGACAGCTCGGTCTGACCTGGCACCTGCAATTGACCGGCTTGCGAGATGGTATTGGTAAACTGCATATCCATTTTTGACACCGCTTCGACACCGGGCAGTTGTTGCAAGCTTTGCAATAGACTCTGGTTTTCTGCCCAAAATAGCTGTTCATTGGCAATGCCGTTTACCATTAACCTGGCCTGTCTATCGTACCCTGTAGGTTGATTTTGTAATAAATGCAGTTGTTGCTGTAACACCACAGTGCCCACTAACAAACCTATGGTAATGGCGCCCTGTAACACTAATAAGCCTTTGCGCAGCCAAATGGCGGTATTGCCGCGCTGAAAGTCACCACTTAATACTTTTTTGGCATCAAAAGCCGAAATAAAGACGGCCGGATACACGCCAGCCAGCAGGCCGACACTGAGGGTAGAGCCGAGTAAAATCCAACCAAAACTGCCCAGATATTCAAGTTGCAAAGGCCGGTTAACCAATAAATTAAACTGTGGCAATACCAGTTCGACTAATACGGCGGCCAATAAACCAGCACAACTGGCAATTAGTACTGACTCCAGCATAAACTGCACAAACAGCTGGCTTCGGCTGGCGCCCAATGCCTTACGCACGCCCACCTCTTTGGCGCGCATAGCGGCGCGGGCGGTGCTCATATTGATAAAGTTGATGGCGGCAATCAGCAGTAGCAAAGCGGCCAGCAATAAACAGATATTGACCGTACCGGCAGAGCCATTAACTTTAACTTCATAGGCCAGATTAGAGCGAAGATGAATATCGGTGAGCGCGCGTAATTGCAGCTCAGAAATTTTCTGATCGCCATAGGCTTGTTCATTTAACTGGCGGGTAAGCTGTTGTAATAATTCCTGTTGATTGAGATCGGCAGGCAACGCAACGTAACTATAAACATTATTCATCGCCAAACCGCTGTTGGCGACTTCATCGCTGATCCGGCGTAGCGAACCTGCCTGAAAATGGCTTTGCTCAGGTAAACGATAGATGGCACTTACCGTATAACGCTGCTCCGCCAATTGTATTTGCTGCCCTACAGCAGTGCTATTACCAAATAAACGTAATGCTTCGCGCTCAGATAGCGCGATCTGATTGGGTTGCGTTAAGGCTGTCGCTAAATCGCCTTGCAGTACGTCGATATGGAAAAAATCTGTGATATTTGCCTCTACCGACTGTGGCCACTCTAAGGTTAATTGTTGGCTGGAACCGGCCAGGCGCAGCGCCGGTGCGCCGGTGTTGATGCGGGTTACCTGAATACGGTCATCATAGTTTTGCAGTAGATCTTTCATCGCTGGGCTGGACACGGGAAAGCGCTGATTCATTGGAATAAAAAATTGCTCCAGCCGGTAGGTAGTGGCGGCATTAGGGTGCATTTTATCGAAGCCGCGTTCGTAGCTAACATACAGCAGAATCAGTAATGCTGATGCCAGACCAACAGTTAAACCCAGCAAGTTTAGCGCTAAATGGGTTTTATGCCTAAGCACAGCCCGCACGCCGGTGGTGAGGTAGTTACCTAACATGGTCAATGAGCTAAGTGTCGATGAATTATGCATATTTCACCTCCAGCTTGCTGGCCATAGCACGCTCGGTAATAATCTGGCCATCCAGCATCCGCACGATACGGCTGGCGTAGCGGGCTTCGTGCTCTGAGTGGGTAACCATGACTACCGTAGTGCCATCCTGATTCAGCTGGCGCAGCATCTGCATCACTTCTTCGCTGTTTTTTGAATCCAGGTTACCGGTGGGTTCATCGGCTAAGATCAGTGCCGGGTTGATTACCAGGGCACGGGCTACGGCCACCCGTTGTTGCTGGCCGCCAGATAATTGCAGCGGTAAGTGATCGGCGCGGTGATCAATTTGCATCCGTTTTAAAATGGCTTCTACCCGCTGTTTACGCTCAGCTGTTGGTACGCCCTGATATTGCAGCGGTAGCTCAACATTTTGAAATACAGATAATTCATCAATCAGGTTAAAGCTTTGAAATACAAAGCCCAGTTTAGTTTTACGCAGTTGTGCCAGCTGTTTTTCACTGTACTTTGCAATGTCAGTACCCTCAAATAAATAGGCGCCGGAGCTGGGACTATCCAACATCCCCAGAATACTCAGCAAGGTCGATTTACCGCAGCCTGACGGGCCCATAATGGCAACAAAATCACCTTTAGCAAGCTGTAAATCAATCTGGTTAAGTGCAGTCGTTTCTAACTCGGCAGTGCGGAATACCCGGTTTAATTGCTGGAGCTGAATCATAAAATTATCCTTATTGTTGTAGTTGAATAGTATCGGCTTGTGCAAAATCGCGATAGCCTGAAATGATCACGGTGTCACCGGCGTTCAGGCCGCTGACAATTTCAATTTGGTTGGCGCTTTGCCGGCCAAGGGTAACGGCTTGTTTGCGGGCAACGGCGGTGTGGCTGTCTAACACATAAACATATTGGCCGGCGCTATCGGCCAAGTAGGCACCACGGGGTAGCACCAGCGCAGGGTTTTGGGTGGCTTCGAACAACAGCGTTAAGTTAACTGACTGACCGCGTTTGACGCTGGTGTTTGTTGGTAGGGTAAATTCCAACTGAAACTGGTTATTAACCACCCGGCTGTCAATGCGGCTTACGTTCAGTACAACGTTTTGCTGATTAAGTTGGGCGTTGGCTTGCATACCCCGGTTGACGCGGCTTAAATAAAACTCATCAACATTAGCCACCAGCTTATAGGCATCGGGGATATCAATTTGCCCCAGCCGGCTACCCGGCGCGCGTGATTCGCCGGTTTCCACGTTAAATTCGCTTAAATAGCCGCTGACCGGCGCCCGTACTAGTAGGTTTTGCACGTTCTGCCGGGCAAATTCCAGGTTTTTGCTGAGCATCGCCACACTTTCTGATAATTGTTGTAACTGCAGTTGCCGGATGCTCTCTTCCTGTGCTTGCCGCTCTTTGGTCAGTGCCAGCCGTTGCTGTTGATAGTCCAGCTCCTGTTGCAAGTTAAGCAATTGCTCCTGTGCCAGCACGCCACTTTTTACCAGCGGTGCGCTTTGTGCCAGATTGCGGCTTAAAGTCGTAATACGAAATTCAATATCCAGCACATCGCGTTGCAAATTTAGGCGATTGGTTTCAATGGTCATTTGCGTATTACGCAAAAAATTCATTTGCTCGGTAACTTGCGCTTCGCGGCTAATTAAATCTAATTGCAGATTGGTGTTAGTCAGTTGCACCAGCGGCTGACCTTGCTCAACAAAGCTGCCTTGTTCCACTAAACGCTGTTCAACCCGGCCACCTTCGATCACATCTAAAAACACGGTTTGCTGCGGCAGTACATTGCCCCGCAGCGCAATGCTTTCTTGCATCGGTTGTTGCATAACCACGGCAGTGGAAACAGAGCTAACCGGCAACAACACACTTACGCTGGCACTGGCTTGCCAGCGACTGGCTAGTAGTGCCAGCAGGCACAGGCTGACACCTGCAGCAATAGCGAACTTTAGCTTGGGGACTTTCTTTGTAATGCGCTTATCCATAATAGCTCCGGAATTTTTTTCTTGCCGATGCTTATTTATAAACAAGTGGCATGCCAAGAATTAATTTGATTTAATTCAGTTGCTTATTTTATTTTTGTTAGAGGAGGTGTTCGCTGGTGATACAGTTGACTGTTCATTTTCGGACACCTAATACGTTTCTGGCTAAGCCAAGGCAGGGCATCCCATTACAAAGACAGACCTGGGCTTTAATAGCCTGATGTAGTTGCTAAGAGTTCTCTGCTTGCGTCATTTCGCCGTTTTGGTTAGGGTAGAGCTACTTTTATTTAACATACTGTTTTTATGAAATATCCGGCGACTGTCCTGATCCTGGACGATAATTTAGACCTGCTTACTGCTGCCCGGCTGTGTTTAAAGCCGCACTTTCAACAGGTATTGCTGCTGAGTGAACCGGCCGAGCTATTAACGGCGCTGACACAGCAGCGGGTAGATATTTTATTGCTGGATATGAATTTTCAGCGTGACGCCAGTAGTGGTGAAGAAGGGATTTTTTATTTAAAGCAGGCACTCAATACGCAGCCGGATTTAAAAGTGGTGATGATGACGGCCTACGCCGAGTTGCCGCTGGCGGTGCGGGCGATGCAATTGGGTGCCAGTGATTTCATTGCCAAACCCTGGCAAAACGAACAGCTGCTGCGCACCTTGCAGCAGCAATTGGTAACGAAAGCCGCTAGCCATGTGCCAGTGACAGCAGCGGTAGACAGCTTACCGATGCTTGGTGAAAGCCCTGCTATGCAGCAGGTGCAGCATCTTATTAGCAAAGCGGCGGCTACCGAGGCCAATATTTTATTAAGTGGTGAAAGTGGTACCGGTAAAGCCTTAGCTGCCCAGGCGATTCATGCGGCTTCGGCGCGCAGTTTGGGCCCGCTCATTACCGTAGATATGGGGGCAATACATAGCAGTTTGTTTGAGAGCGAATTGTTTGGCCATAAAAAAGGCGCTTTTACCGATGCCAAAAGTGATTATAGCGGCCGCTTAATGCAAGCCAGTGGCGGCACCCTGTTTTTAGATGAGTTAGGTAATCTGCCGCTGGCGCAGCAAGCTAAGCTGCTCACTGCATTGCAAAATCGTACCGTGGTGGCGGTGGGTAGCAGTCAACCACAACCCTTTGATGCCCGCTTGATCTGTGCTACTAACGATAATTTAGCGCAAAAGGTACAAAGCGGTGAGTTCCGTCAGGATCTGTTGTACCGCATTAATACTATTGAAATTACCTTACCGCCATTGCGGCAACGCCGTGAAGACATTTCGCTATTGCTGAATTGGTATCTGCAGCATTACTGCGAAAAATATCAGCAAACTGGCCTGCGTATTACACCTGGTGATCTTAAGCTGCTTTGTCAGTACGATTGGCCAGGTAATGTGCGGCAGCTGGCGCATGCGGTAGAGCGGGCCGTGGTTTTGGCAGAGGGAGGGATAGCAGATTTTAGTCAGCTCTTTACTGTAGCGGCGAGTAACAGCAGTGGCCTTGCCTACGAGACAGCGGGTAGTGCGACAGAGCAGGATTTTACTCTGGATTACGTCGAACAAAAAACCATAGCCCAGGCGCTGCAGTATTATCAGGGTAATATCAGTCAGGCTGCCAAAGCTCTGGGATTAACCCGGGCCGCTTTATATCGCCGTATGGAGAAATACCAGCTATGAGCCGTTGGCCATTATGGGCGGCAATTGCGCTGTTAAGCGGCTGCAGTGTGTTGTTGGGCGCCTCGGATTGGCAGGTGTTTACCCTCACAAAATGCCTGTTACTGCTACTGGTGTTGGCAGCGGCAGTGGTGATCAATAAGCAGTTAAAGCTGCAGCAACGCCAAACTGCCTTGGTATTAAAAGCCCTGGCCAATCAGGATGTCAGTTTTCGCTTGTGGCAGCAGCCAGAGTTACAGGTCCTGTTAACGCAAGTACAGCAGCAACTTAGTCAAAGCCGTCAGGACGCTGCTGCAAAAGCGGACTACTTGGCAGCCTTGCTGCTACAACTGGACATAGCGGTATTAGAGTTTGATCAGGACAATAGACTATTACAAGCAAACCCGGCGGCAGAGCGTTTACTTGGCAATGCCGTGCTGTTGCAATTAAAGCAGGGCGTTAGCGCGCAAGATGCCGCGCCTTTGTCCTTGCTGTGGCAGAAATTACAGCATCCGCTGCCAGTGCAACAGGGGGAATTGCCATGGCAACAGCAAGGTATGCAAGATCGCCTGGCTTTTAGCCTGGTACAAAGCTATATTCTGGGTAAGCCACGTAAGTTGCTGACATTACAAAGTATTCGGCAGCAATTGTTGCAACAGGAAGTGCAGGCTTATCAGCAATTAACCCGAGTGCTGACCCATGAAATTGCCAATTCACTGACCCCTATGGTGTCGTTAGCCCAAAGCAGTAAGGCCTTATTACCCGAACCAGACACCTTGATGACCGCAGACACCTACGATGATCTGCTGCTTGCAACAGATACTATTGCGCAGCGCGGGGTGCATTTAAGCCAATTTATTGCCGCGTTTAAGCAGCTTAGTACCCCGGTGAGCACACAACTACAGCCGCTTGATATCAGCGAGTTACTGACCCGGGTATGCCAGCTTTTAAAGCCGCAACTTGCCACGATCCAGGTGCACCTAGTACTACCGCAGTCTGTTCCCAGGCTGTGGCTTGATCCGGCGTTAACCGAACAAGTGCTGATTAATGTATTAAAAAACGCCGTGGAGGCACTGGTAGCCACACCAGCGGCGAGCATTACGCTGCAGTTGTACAAGCAACAAGGTTGGCTGCTGGATATTTGTGACAATGGTCCGGGCGTTGCGCAAACAGCCATTGATAAATTGTTTATTCCCTTTTACAGCACTAAAGCACAGGGATCCGGCATTGGTTTAAGCTTAGCTCGCATGTTAATGCAGGCGCAGGGTGGTGAGTTAGAGTATGTGCAGCAACCCATTGGTGCCTGCTTTCGGCTTATGTTAAGTTAGTTCTCGATTGAGAATATGTGAATTTGGATGCAACCTGGCCTGAACCCCATCACGCAGCAGGGGATGTTATGCGAACTTTGAAGAGCGCCATCATTATTGTCTGTTGCTATCTTTGGCCATGGCATCAACTTTATGCTGCCACAGAGGTGATTGCGGCAGACTATTTGGAAACCTCGCCGCATCGTGAATTAATTGAGTTAGCGCTTAACCTGACCGCAGCCGAATATGGCCCAGTTGTGCTTACTTTTAGCGGAGTCATGGTACAAGGGCGCGCTGAACAAGAACTGAAAGAAGGTAAACGTCTGCACCTAGCGGTATTTGCTCCCTCACCAGAGCGCGAGCGAGATTTGTTGCCGGTCTATTTTCCACTCAGCCAAGGCTTACTAGGCTACCGGGTCTGTATTATTGCCTATGGGCAGCAAAGTAGGTTCGATCTGATCAACTCTTTGCAAGGTTGGCGAAACGCCGATTTAAGTATCGGGCAAGCGACACATTGGCCAGATGTCACGATTTTGCGCCATAACAATATTACCGTGGTGACCAATCCTATCTATACATTGTTATTTGAAATGGTGCGTCAACAACGTTTTGATTGCTTTGCCCGCAGCCTGGATGAATTAAATCGGGATTTACAAAGCGCCCATGCCACAGACTTGGTGGCTGAGCAACAATTACTACTGCACTATCCCCAGCTATCAATGATTTTCGTATCACGTAGCTTTCCACAGCTCGCGGAGCGTTTAGATAAAGGGTTAGCTCTGGCTTGGCAACGCGGTTTGGTACAACAGCATTTTCAGCGGCACTATGGCGATTTTATCGAAAAAACGCGCTGTCAGCAGCGACGAATTATTAAATTGGAGAACCCTTCGTTAAGCGAACAAAGCCGACAGGCTTTGCAAAAATACGCTTTGCCACCCGAGCAACTTTTGGCAAAACCTACACAAGCTTGCCCAAGCTAAGTATAGTTAAAAGTGGCTGATACTTAAATTAACCTTATAAGCGTAACGGAGCCAGCATGAAAATAGCGGTAGTTGGTGGTGGCATTAATGGCTTAAGTAGTGCCTGGCAGCTCGCGCTCGCAGGGCATCAGGTTACGCTATTTGAACGCGATAAATTGATGCAGGCCACCAGTGCCGCTTCATCCAAGCTGTTGCATGGCGGCTTACGCTATCTGGAACAGGGCGAATTTCGCTTAGTGCGCGAGGCCTTGCAAGAGCGGCGATGGTGGCTAAAAAAAGCGCCGCAGCTAACCCGCCGTTTGCCCATTTTGTATCCTATTTACCGCCATTCAAGGCGTTCGCGCTGGCAGTTAAAAATTGGCCTGTGGCTATACGATGCCTTTGCCGGTAAAAAGGGTATTGGCCGCCACCGTTGGCTGAATGTAGCACAAACTTTGCGCTGTTCTGCCGCGTTAAAATCAGAGCAATTGCTGGGAGCCTATTTATTCTTCGATGGCCAAATGGATGATCAGAAATTGGGTTTATGGATGGCCGGGCAATGTGAAAAAGCCGGTGTTACCCTTTGTGAAGATAGTCCGGTGCTGCAAGTGAAAACCGATGGCAGTCTATTATTAGCGCAAGGCTGGCAGCGGTTTGATCGTATTATCAACGTGGCTGGCCCCTGGAGCGCCGCTTTATTGCAGCAATCGGCCCTACCTGCTACGCCGCTGGATTTGGTTAGAGGCAGTCATTTATTATTACCGCACATTAGTCGTTATGGTCATATGCTGGAAGTGCCTGCTGAGTCGCGTATCGTGTTTGTGTTGCCCTACCAGGGGAATACTTTGCTGGGAACCACTGAGGTGCGGCAGCAATTGAATGAGCCTATTGTATGCTCCGCTGCGGAAAGAGATTACTTGCTGGCAGTATATAATCGGTATTTTCAGCCAGCTTGTTCAGCGCAACAGGTGCTGGGCGAATTCGCTGGCGTTCGGCCGCTATTAAGTGGCAGCGACGCGGCGTATAAAGCTAGTCGGGAGTATCAATTTGCTCATCAGGGTAACATTATTACCGTATCAGGGGGCAAATGGACTACAGCGCGCGCTTTAGCTAAGCAGTTAGTAAAACAGCTATAATTAGTGATAAGGCTGGAGCCGCCTGCTATAAAAAGGTACAAGATGTTGCGAATTTTTGGTTGCTTTATATTGCTTTGCGGGTTTAATAGTTTTGCCGCTGTGCAGCAAATTAAAACAATTTATGAGCTACAAAACAGCCCACACCGTGAACTGGTAGAATATGCCCTGCAGGTAACAGCACAAGATTTTGGCGCGGCTACCCTGGTTTTTGTTGAGGCAACAACGC
This sequence comes from Alishewanella longhuensis, assembly GCF_014653435.1. Taxonomy (GTDB): domain Bacteria; phylum Pseudomonadota; class Gammaproteobacteria; order Enterobacterales; family Alteromonadaceae; genus Alishewanella; species Alishewanella longhuensis. Next base: position 189,309 of record NZ_BNAO01000001.1, read on the forward strand.
AAGGACGGGTAGAACAATTACTAAGAGCCGGGGAGCTACTGGATCTCGCTGTTTTTGCGCCAAATCTACAGCGGGAAAAAACGCTGTTGCCCGTTTACTTTCCTCTTAGTCGTGGTTTACTCGGCTTTCGTGTTTGTTTAATCAACCAAGGCCAGCAACAGAAATTCGACAAAATTCATAGCGTAGATGATTGGATTAAAGCCGAAATTCTAATAGGCCAAGGAGCAAATTGGCCAGATGTAGAGGTGCTTCGGGCAAATAACCTGCAGGTTACTACCAATCCGCTACCTGCTTTGCTATTTGAGATGCTGCGGCAACAGCGGTTTGATTGCTATGCACGGGGTATTAATGAAATCAATTATGAATTAGCGCTGCCAGAGAGCGCAGGTTTGCAACTTGAATCAAAATTACTATTATTCTATCCGCAGCCCGCTATGTTGTTTGTTGCCCCTAATCAGCCTGAGTTGGCAAGACGTTTGCTATTAGGTTTGGAACACGCCTGGCACAGTGGTTTTATGGCGCAGCATTTTGCTACACATTATGGGTCTTTAATTAAGCAAGTGCAGTGTGAACAGCGCCGGTTATTGATTCTAAAAAACCCAGCCTTAACTCCAGAGACCGAGCAGGCTATGCGTATATACGCGCTTACGCCGCTGCAAATACAACAGAAGCCTCTGACAGGTTGCGTGCCAGAGGCTTAGCCTAGTAGAGCTATTGCGCTTAATCTTTGCTTCATTGAATTTGACGAAGTTTCTGTTCAAGTTGCTCGATACGCTCTTGTGCCTGTTCACGGTATCGGGTTAAGCGTTCGATAGTGGCAGCAGAATTACTTTTAACAAAATTCACCTGCTCTTCCAGCTGTAGCTTTTGTTTAGCCCATTGATAGCGTTCAACTTGTACTTTCTGCACTATTTCTTGCTGTTGTGTTATTTCTTCCCGCAACAGCTTAATGGTTTCACGTTGCTCGGCCTGATGATTAGCAGTAAGGGCACTTTGGTGTTTAAGTAGAGCGATATTAGTTCTTAGCTGTTCTATGTTGTCTGAATGTTCATGAGCCGGTTGCTCTAACAATGCTTTGAATTGCCGTAATTCTTGTTCTAACAAGGCCGTTTGGGCCGCTTGCTCAGTCATTTTAGCGATAGCTTCGTCCCGTTCTGCTTTCACTGCTGCCAGTTCTAATGTCTCGGTATCGGCACTGTCCGTTACACTTTGTTGCTGCAGTTGCGCAAGTTGCTGTTGTGCTTGGGCAAGTTGTGCTGTTTGTAAGGCATTACTGCTTGCTTGCGTTGATAAATCGGCCTGCAGCTGCTCGTTTTCCCGTTGTAATTGTTTGAGCTGTTGTTGCAGCGCTTGCTCTGCTGAGCCCGTTGACACAGATAAGCGTTGCTGCAACTGTTGTTGCAGAGCATCACGCTCTGTCGTCAGTTCAGCGCATTGCTCAGCGTAGGTTGCTAATTGCTGGTGGATTTGTTTGTTGGATTCAAAATACTGGCGCTGCTGATCGGTTGCGCGTTTACGGAGTTGCTCAAACTCTTCTGACAGTTGTTTTAATTGTTGCTGCCCGGCTAAATGTTGCTGCTCTATGGCGGCATAGTGTTCTTGTTGCTTGGTAAGCTCAGCCGCTTGTAACTGCAATGCTTGCTCACTGGCCTGCTCTGCGGCTTGAGCTGCGGTGAGTGCCTGTTGTGCTTGCTGTAAGGACAGCTGTTGGGTCTTTAGCTGTTGCTGCAGTTGCTGTAATTCTTGCTGCAACTGATTGCGCTCGTTAGTTAGCTCTGCAAAATGCTCTGCTTGTTGCGCTAATTGTTGCTGCTGTGCCACCAGGTTATGCTCAAGCTCGCTTTTACGTTGCTCTACTTGCCGTAAGCTTTGTTGCACATGCTGTAACTGCTCTACCGCCTTTACTTCAGCATGAATCGCTTCAGACAGCTGCTTATTAAGTTGTTCTGTTTGTTGTTGTGTTTGTTTTAGCGCTTCTTGCTTAAAGGCGGCAATAAACTCATCACTGAAACCAGTCAGGTTGTCTTGCTGTCGCGGCTGTACCTGTTCGTTGCGCCATTTTTTGTAATGCGACACAACGCTGGTTTGAGCGTCTGATACTTTAGATAGCAAATAATCCAGAGAAACGGCTTTGCCTGAGCTCTCTAAATCATCACAGATCCTTTTCACATCAGTATATTGCGACATTTTGTTTGATCCTGTTAATAATAATGAAAACCAGCCTGGTACCAAATATCCGGGATCCAAAGCTTAGGGAATACCAGAGATATCAGCAATTAGTGAGCGCTTAAAAAATACACAGTAGGTGTCTGGGAAAAGTAGAAATTTTTAACATTATGAAATTAATGACTAAATTCTATTTAGAATGAAAATTATTGTTGAAGTTTTAAGTGCTAAATATACAGGTCCTAACCATTAGGTATTAGTAATAGCTAAGTTAGTAAATCGGTGTCCTCGAAACGCTTTGCTTTTATCGCCTTGGCAGGTTAAATTAACTGAGGATTTGTACAGTGTTATCGGGTTTGTATCCATGATGTTATATATCGCAGAAAAACCTAGCTTAGGGCGCGCTATTGCTGCCGTGATGCCTAAACCACAACACAAAGAGCAAGGTTGTATCCGGTTGGCGAACGGCGATGTAGTGAGTTGGTGCATTGGCCACTTATTGGAGCAAGCAGAGCCAGAAGACTATGATCCGCAATTTAAAAAGTGGCAGGCAGCTCATCTGCCGATAGTGCCGGAGCAGTGGCAGTTAAAAGCGCGTAAGGGCTGCACAACCCAACTAAAACTATTAAAACAACTTATTAAGCAAGCTGACCAATTGGTGCACGCTGGCGATCCTGATCGCGAAGGGCAATTGTTGGTAGACGAAGTGTTGGCATGGGCTGGCGCCAGTCACGCTAAAATAGCCGCCACACAGCGACTACTGATTAACGACTTAAACCCCGCCGCGGTGAGTCGGGCGTTAGCGCAAATGAAACCGAATAATGACTTTAAACCGTTGTCGGTATCCGCCCTGGCACGCAGCCGGGCGGATTGGCTTTACGGGCTAAATCTGACCAGGGCTTATACCTTACAAGGGCAAAAAGGGGGTTATAAAGGCGTATTATCGGTGGGGCGGGTACAAACCCCCGTATTGGGGCTAGTGGTGCGCCGCGATAACGACATTGCCGACTTTGTTAGTAAATCTTTCTATCAAGTTTTGGCACATTTGCAAACTGAAACAGGTGAGCCCTTTACCGCTTTGTGGCAGCCCAGTATAGCCTGTGAACCTTATCAGGATGAAGATGGTAGGGTATTGGTACGCGAACTAGCTGCAATGGTACAGCGCAAAATCACTAACCAACCTGCCCAGGTCGAGGCGGTAGAGCGGAAACAAAAAAAGCAGGCGCCACCATTGCCCTATAACTTATCAACGTTGCAAATTGACGCAGCGCGCCGTTTTGGTTTAAGTGCCCAGCAGGTACTAGATTGTTGCCAGCAATTATATGAACAACATCAATTAATTACTTACCCACGTTCTGATAACCGTTATTTACCAGTAGCACATTTCGCTGATGCCACTAAAGTTAGCCAGGCGATAGCGGTAAATCAACCCGAGTTACAAGGTGCGGTGCAAGCTGCTGATCTTAACCGTCGCTCCAAGGCTTGGGATGACAGCAAAGTAGAGGCCCACCACGCTATTATTCCTACCGTAAAACAGGTAGCACTGAGTCGACTGACGGCGACTGAACAAAAAATCTATCAGCTGATTGCCACTCAATACTTGGCACAATTTTATGCTGATGCTATTACTGACGAAGTGCGTGCCACTATCATGATTGCCAAAGGGGTATTTAAAGCGCTGGCCAACACCGAACGCGTTGCGGGTTGGAGGGTGTTGTTTCGTAAAGAAGAGGTGAGTAACAGCAAGGGAGCGAAAGTAACAGACGACAATACGGATGTCGCCGTGCAAACATCGTTACCGGCTTTAATCGTTGGGCAGACGCTGCGCTCCTTGCAAGGCGAATTATTAGAAAAACAAACCCAGCCACCTAAACACTTCACCGATGCTACCTTACTTGCTGCAATGACGGGTATAGCGCGCTATGTGACTGATCCGGCTATACGCAAGGTGCTAAAAGAAACTGATGGCTTAGGCACTGAGGCTACCCGGGCAGGTATTATAGAGTTATTGTTTAAGCGTGGTTACATACAGCGACAAGGTAAGCAGATTTTAGCAACATTAACAGGTAAAGCGCTGATTGCCGCTTTACCTGAAAGCGCCGCCTTACCCGACATGACGGCACAGTGGGAAGCCGCACTCACCGCGATTAGCCAGCGTCAGCAGAGCTACCAGCAATTTATGGCACCGCTATTGGAAAGCTTGCAACAAATGATAGTGCAAGCAGGGCAATCTGTGCCTGAGGGGTTGCCACAAGGCCAAACATTAAGCGCAGGGCGAGCAAAACGTCGAATAACCCGAAAGGGCTATAGAAAAAACACTTCTCCCTATGAAAAGCGAGATAGAGTGAGGCTTGCGGCAAAATAAGCTTAGCCGTATTTCCGGATATTCTGATTTAACCTATGCTTATCTAAGGTGGGTGCTAAGGGCCGTAGTTATCTTCTTGCTGTTCTGCCCTAGAGATATTGCAAACATCGCCTACACTTAACAGGTGTAACGTCAGATCAGACAGCTGATGCTGAGATCCAACATAGAGGGTGCACAAATGATTTTGTTAGTTGGTGGTGAAAAAGGCGGCAGCGGCAAAAGTTGTCTAGCACAAAATATTGCGGTTTATTTTTCTAGAGATAAAAATGCCAATGTAATGTTGGTAGACTGTGATCCGCAGCGCACCACATCTGACTGGGTGCAAGAGCGCCATATGAATCCTAATCTGCCTTGGCTTAACTGCGTGCAAATGTACGGTAAAATCCGCTACGAGTTAAAAAGCCTGGAAATGCATTATGATATTGTAGTGGTTGACTGTGGTGGGCAGGACAGCGTAGCGTTACGTTCAGCGATGGTTGTCGCCAGTCACGTGTTATTTCCATTAAGGCCCAAAAGACGCGATTTAAAAACACTAGAACATTTGGAAGATTTAGTCAGTGCCTGTAATGTAGTAAATCCTGAGATGATTGTCGGGTGCGTACTAACACAATGCCCGTCTTTACCTAATCAGGCAAATCGTATTTTAGATGCGAAAGAAGTGTGTAAAAGTTTTAATCTGCGGGTTTTGGAAAATATTACGTACAGCCGCAATATTTACGATGATAGCGAAGAAAAAGGTTTATCGGTGATGGATGTCGATAATGATGGTAAAGCATCGTCTGAAATTCGGGCTATTATTGAAGAGTTGTTGTCGATGAAGGCGATACAAGAAGATGGCGCTAAGCGACCTGAAGAAAAAGTCTTTGCCGTCAAATAAACCCAGCTTTAATGCTGAAGAGTTTATTGATGATGCAAACAATTATGCCCTGGGGCTGCCGCAAATTGTCAGTTTGCGGCCGCTGCTCGCGTCGGAAGATGATGCTGCCAAGTTACCGATGCGGCACGCCACCTTTACCTTGAGCGAAGAAGCTATTTTGGCATTAACTGAGCTCAGCGCCCTAACGGGAGAGCCTAAGTCAAAGTTAATTCGCAAACTTATTTTGCGTGCAACCCAAGCGGTGCAAATTGATTTGGCTCAGGTTGCGCCTAAGAAGCCAAGCCGTTAACAAATTAGCGGGTTAAAAACGCATAAGCGGTTATATAAGCTGTTTCCTGAAAGGCTTTTAAGCCAGTAGCTTTAAAATCCACCGGTAACGGGTGGCGTTTTATTTGTTCTTTTTGCGCTGTACCCGACATAATAGTGGTTGGGCAAGTATCAATAAGTTGCAGTGCCGCTTCAATCTTAAAGCCTACCGCACCACCAGCAAACTTACCTTTTTGTGGCCGCTCTTTAATGATCAAATGTTCAATCTTATAGTCTTCAATCAGCTTTTTCATCGCAAATTGGAATTTGCGGACGCTTTCTGCATCGTAATCTTGTGTTAATGCTAACCGGTTTAGTCGGCAATCGGGCAGGGCGAATAAACCTTGGTCTTTGCTCATTAAACACAAAATTGCTTCACTGCCTTTAATTTCGATACCGCAAACGCGCATAAATTAAGTTTCCTGTTAGTTGCCCATTAAGCGGGAATAGTATTCTTCAACAATAGCGCAGCTTTTATGCAAAGGCTCACCAAACAATACTGGGTTAAAATCTTTATCAATACAGTAACGTTGCCGAAATTGCACAATGCTTGCCTTATCAGCCGACGCTTTGGATAGTAATTCTTGCTGGCCTTGCCCTAATGTTTTCCCCAGTTCTGAGAATTTGCGCTGAATAGTGCTAAGGGCCTGACTGTCACTTTGCCAACTGTCAGGTACCATCTCGAGTACATGCTCATATAGCGTGTCCCGATATGGCTTGATAGGTTCTTTGCCGGAGAAGGTAATAACGAGTAGTACCACAAAGGTAAACCAAAAAAATTTTTTCATTTACTTCGCTTGTCGCTCATAGCAGAGGTCATTATGGCTATTCTAGCGGAATTCAGAGTTTTCCGCATCCTTTGAATATTAGGGTTATTTTATATCAAATAATTTTGGTCCAAGACTGGTATACTATAACTCTCTCCACATCCAAGCCGGCAAAAAGTTTTCTTTGAGGAATTATCGTGGATAAGCAAAAAATTGATGTAAAAAATATCCCGGTAGAGGTTCAAGTTCATCGCCCTGATGGCAGCACTACCGCCAAATATGCTTCCCGTGACCGTATCTATGTTCGTGCTGTGAAAGGCCTGCACCAGAGCTTACGCCGCAATATGGGCTTTGTTTTTATGGCGCTGTTTTTTGTGCTGCCCTGGATCCAATACAACGGCCATCAGGCTATTTTGTTAGACATTTTCGAGCAAAAATTTAATATTTTTGGGCTCACTCTATGGCCGCAAGATTTTACCCTGCTGGCCTGGATCTTTATGATTGCTGCCTATGCACTCTTTTTTGTCACCACCTTTTATGGCCGGGTCTGGTGCGGTTATTTATGTCCGCAGTCAGTATGGACCTTTATCTTTATGTGGTTTGAAGAGAAAATTCAAGGCACCCGGAACCAGCGTATGAAGCTGGATCAGGAACCAATGAGTGTTAAGAAATTCTGGAAAAAGGCGCTAACACATTTTTGTTGGCTGGCCTTTGCGTTATTTACGTCGCTAATTTTTGTTGGTTACTTCACGCCAATAGCGCCGCTGTTTATGGATTTCTTTACACTGCAAGCCGGTTTTTGGGCGGTGTTGTCGGTGCTGTTTTTTACCGTCTGTACTTATGGTAATGCTGGTTGGATGCGCGAAATTATGTGCACCCACATTTGCCCTTACGCGCGTTTCCAGTCAGCGATGTTTGATAAAGACACCTATACCGTTACCTATGACGAAAAGCGCGGCGAGAACCGTGGCCCGCGTAGCAAAAAGGATGTGCAGTACAAAGAGAAGGGACTAGGTGATTGTATCGACTGTAACCTTTGCGTGCATGTTTGCCCTACCGGTATTGATATCCGCAATGGCTTACAATACGAATGCATTAACTGTGGCGCCTGTATTGATGCCTGTGACGACACCATGGAAAAAATGGGCTATCCGAAAGGCCTGATTAGCTATACCACCGAGCATACGTTGCAAGGCCGGCCTGCCAAAGTGTTTCGCCCGAAACTGGTTGGTTACTTTTTAGTGTTGGTGATTGTCTGTGTGGCTTTTGTGGTTAACTTGTCTATCCGTAAACCGCTGGAGTTGGATATTATCCGCGATCGTGGTGCTCTGTACCGGGAAACACCAGAGGGCTTAATTGAAAACACCTACACACTCAGTATTATTAATAAATCGCAGCAAGAAAAAACCTTTGCTTTGGCGGTAACTGGCGTAGATAACATTAACTGGATTGGCCCTGAACAGGTAACGCTGGCAGGAGGCGAAAGCCGTAATGTGGTGATTAGCTTGTCGTTAGATCCATACTATGCGAGTAAACCGGTACTGGATCTTACCTTTAGTATTAGCGATACTGCGGCACCGGAAATAAGTGTTTCGCAAGGGAATAAATTCTTTGCTGGCCGTTGATAGTACGCAGCGTTTTGATTTCTCAACGCTGCAGCCCGATCTTATTCTTGATGCCTTGCATCATTATGGCCTGGACGTGAGTTCAGGTTTGTTGCCACTTAATAGCTACGAGAATCGGGTCTACCAGTTTAGTGCTTATCGGGATGGTGCCAGTCTGCCACAAAAACTGGTGGTAAAGTTTTATCGGCCTGAGCGCTGGACGGCAGCACAAATTAATGAAGAACATCAATTTGCCTTTGAATTGGTCGAGGCCGAGATCCCGGTCGTTGCCCCTTTGTTGTTTGCCGGTAGTAGCTTGCTCGAATATCAGGGCTTTTTGTTTACGGTTTTTCCTAGCCGTGGTGGCCGTACCCTGGAAATTGATAATGATGATCAATTAGCCTTACTCGGTCGCTTTTTAGGGCGGATGCACCTGGTAGGGCAAAAGAAGCCCTTTGTGGAGCGCCCTGAGTTTAGTATTCACAGCCATCTGCAGCAAAGCCAACAGGTGTTGGCAACCCTTGATTTGATCCCACAGTATTTACGACCGGCCTTTGACTCGGCTTTACAACAAGTCATAGCTGAAGCCAGTCGCCAATATAAGCCCTCTCGTCTAATCCGGCTACACGGTGATTGCCATGCTGGTAATCTGTTTTATACCGGTGAAAGCCCGTTCTTTGTAGATTTAGACGATTGCCGCAACGGCCCGGCCATGCAGGATATCTGGATGATGCTTTCGGGCGATCGCCAGCAGCAGCGGCTGACCTTAGAGCTGATGCTTGAAGAGTATGAACAGTATTGCAGCTTTGATTTAGCGGAATTAAAACTGATCGAGCCACTACGTGCTATGCGTATGGTGCACTACATGGCGTGGTTGGCTCGCCGTTGGCAAGATCAGGCGTTTGTAATGAACTTTCCATGGTTTGCAACAGACAAATACTGGGAACAACAGTGCCTGGCGTTAAAAGAGCAGTTGGCGTTTTTACAACAGCCTGCGCTAAGTTTAGTGCCAGACTACTGACACTTTGCTAAGCTAATTTACCTAAGGCAGCACATTGCTGTGCTGCTCAAACGAACAATGCGTTAAGTACCAATTTTAAACGCGCTATTTTGTGGAATTGAGGATAATAAATGAACAAATGGTTAGTGGCTGCGCTTGCCGCCGTGATGTTGCCACTGTCAGCAATGGCAAATAATTTTCAGCAGGGTAAACACTATGAAGTGATTGCCAGCCAAAAGTCTGCCAGCCCGGAAGTGAAAAAATATTTTTCTTTCTACTGCGGAGGCTGTTATGCCTTCGAACCGTTGGCGCAAAGCCTAGCGCGTAGCTTACCAGAGGGTACTGAGTTTAAGCCGGTGCATGTCGATTTTATTCGCGCTGCCGCCCCTGAGATTCAAAATGCCCTGGCGCGGGCCTATATATCTGCCAAAAATCTAGGTAAAGGTGATGAGATGGCCAACGCCATCTTTAATCAGATCCACCGCAATCGCGTTCCCTTTAGATCAGAAGCCGATGTGCGTAGTTTAGCACTGATCAACGATATCGAGGCTGAGGCTTTTGATCGTGCGATGCGCAGCTTTGCGGTGCGTGGTGCGGTAGGGCAAATGGCCAAAGAGCAAGAAGAGCTGAGCAACAGCCGGGTATTAACTGGCGTACCTATGCTGGTGGTTAACGGTAAATATAAAATTTTGAACGATGGTTTAAACCCACGTAATATGCAAAAAGAGCTGCAGGAACTGGTAGAGTTTTTATTGGCTAAAGACTAAGCAAGTTACGGCGCTAATAAGCGCCGTAACCAACAAACCAAGTAACTAATAAACCAAGTAAATGATAAGCTAAGAAAACCCTGGGCAATATTACCCGGGGTTTTTTATGGTTACCGCTTTAATCCGTGCGATGCTAACTGGACTTATTCGGCAATTTCTACTGCGGTAGGTACTAACTGATAAGCATCAGCATTGCCTTCACCTTGCGACCATACTTTTACCACACCTGTCGCATAAGCCGTTTTGCCCTTAGCGCTTAATGGAAACAGCATATCGCCATCACGTACCTTGATCCGAAAGCGTGGTTCATCTTCGGCAGTCGCCAGTGTCATCCAACAATTTTGCTTGCTGCAGACGCCAGTCACTTCACCCACAACGGTTACTGTCTGTTCCAGGTAATCTGCCGGTTTAGTCAGTATTTGAGCAACGGCGGTAACTTGCTGTTTGTTTACCGTATCGCCAAAGGTGATATTGGCGGCAAGTAATGGGGAGCATACTAAAAGTGCTGCGCTAAGTAGTAACGGCTTCAACATATGAGTTCCTAAGATAAGTATAACTGACGATCGATTTTTAACCGGCAGTGGCCGAAAAGCAATAAAAAACGCAGCCAAATGCTGCGTTTTTCAAAACTGTAGTTAACGCTTAAGTTTAACGTGCGCCCGGCTCAGCAAAGCGGATCATCCAGTCTTTTACTTGGTTATACCAATAAATAGAATTATTCGGTTTTAAGATCCAGTGGTTTTCATCCGGGAAGTAAATCATCCGCGATTCTACACCACGGCTTTGCAGGGTGCGGAATAGCTCAAAACCCTGACCTACCGGCACGCGATAGTCTAGCTGACCATGGATCACCAGCGTTGGCGTATTAAAGTTACCAGCAAAATAATGTGGCGAAATGCTTTTATAAATTTCTGGGTTATCCCAGTAATTACCAAAGCGGGTTGAGTGCACGGCAAAGTCAGCTGACATCTGTGAATACATATTGTATACCGCAGCATGGATCAGCAGCGCTTTAAACGGATGCTCAGTGCCTAATAAAATAGAAGTTAAATAACCACCGTAACTGGCACCACCGGCAACCATACGATCACTATCAATCCACGGCTGGTTCTGGAACCAGGCGGTCGCTGCTTGTATATCGGCCAGAGGCTTAGTGCGCCAGTCTGGATTAATGGCATCGGCAAAGTCCTGCCCAAAGCCACTAGAGCCATGGAAGTTTGGCCAAGCCGTCACATAACCCCAAGAAGCAAAGGTTTGCGCATTCCAACGATAGCTAAAGCTGTCGCCAATGGCATTGTGCGGGCCACCATGAATTAACAGGAATAATGGGTATTTTTTGCTCTTATCAAAGCCCGCTGGGTAATGCACCCACATTTGAATATCGTTACCGTCGGCGCCTTTATAAGTTACCGATTCATAAGTACCCAGCTCAGTTTGCGCTAGTAGCTCATCGTTAAAGCTATCTAAACGGCTGGTTTTACCGTTACGGGTATCAACAGCAACTAAGCGGGCTGGGTATAAAAAGCTTTCATTGGTGGTGACCAGCGTATTATTACCGGCTAAAGCAGGGCTACCAAAGCTGGTATCTTTGGTAATAGCACGGTGCTTACCATTGCGGGCCTCGATATGATACAAACGGCTGGTGGCAGCGTCATCTACGCTGGCATAAAAACCGCGGCTGTCTGCACTCCAGATAAAGTTATTAACCGAGCGATCCCAGTTAGTGGTGAGCTCGCGGGTCGTTTTGGCCGCTAAGTCATATACCATTAAACGGGCGGTATCAGCATAGAAGCCGTGGATACGCTGCCGGCTAAACGCTAGGCTTTTGCCATCCGGGCTAAAGGTTGGGTTGCTATCCGGTGCCTGGTTATCCGGGGTGATATTGTCGGCTTTATCGCTACCAATGGCCGCTAAGAAAATATCGATTTTCGGATCAACGGTATTGCTTGAGCCATTGGCATTAAAGGCGATATAGCGCTCTTGCGGATGAATATCGTAGCTGCCGGCGCTCTGGCTTGAGCGCGGTAATTCTAAACCCAGTGGTTGGGTAACAGGCTGAACTTCGCCCCCTTTCGCCGCAATACGAAACACATGTGCTTGGCGGTTTTCGTCAATCCAGTGGTCAAAATGTGAATAGGGTAAGGCATTCCACTGCCAGGCCGACATTTTTTTATCTTTATTGGCTTTTAGCTGAGTCGCCATTTCTTCCCAGGTTTTACCAGGCCAAACGCGGCTGATAAAGTACAGGTGCTCGCCTACCCATTTAATGCCATATACGCCGGTCGGCACTTCGGTTAAGCGCTGTGCTTCGCCCGGGGTGGTTAATGGCAGCAGATAAATCTGGCCTGCATCGTCTTTATGGCGCTGGCTAATAAAGGCCAGGGTTTTGCCATCGGGCGAAAAGGTGGCTTCGCTGGCACGCATACCATCGGCCGTTAACGGGCGCTGTTGTTTGCCATCGGCACTAAATAACCATAAGCGGGTATGGCCTTGATCGGCTTTTACATCAAAACGGGTAACAGGGGCAACAATAAATTTGCCATCTGCGGAGGCAGTAGGCGAGCCAATGCGCTCGAGTTGCCACATGCGCTCAATACTTAAACTTTTATCTTCTGTGTTTGTTGCTGCGTAAGTTGCAAATGCCATCACAGGCAGCAAAACAAACAACAGCAATAGCTGTAGTTTTCTCATTATACGACTCCGGGTTGTCAGGGTTTTTCTTAGATTTCTGCCCAGATGTTAGCATAATCAGCAAGGATCTCTTTGGATTTTGCCGCAGCAGTTTGCACATTAGTCGGAAATGCGGCCAATGATGCAATGTCGCTGCCAGCTTGGCAGGCGTTAGCCGATTATCTGTTACAACAAAGCGAATAACCGCGCGAACACGCAGCCGGTTTTTGCTAATCGGCTGCGCTAAGTCAAAGGAATGCGGCTTTAGCTGGCAGTAATTCTGTCGTGGTTTGTTATAATAGGCAGCCTCAGTGTGCCGCTTTGGCATAGCTTGTCATTATTAAAACCCAAGAGTTATCATCATGCAAAACGCCGCTGCAGTCGAGGCTATGCCGCATAGCTGGCTGGAAGATATGTTAGCTATTCTCATCAGTACCCTGATGATTTCCTTTGCTGTTATCCTGATCCGGCAAGCCGGTGCCTTGACCGGTGGTACCGTAGGCTTAGCTTTTCTCATCCACTACCTTAGTGGTTGGTCTTTCGGCGTACTCTTTTTCCTGATTAACCTGCCATTCTATTATTTGGCTATCCGCCGTATGGGCTGGCGTTTTACCCTGAAAACCTTTACTGCCATTAGTTTGGTCTCAGTATTTTCTGATATGCATCAGCAATTTATTCATTTTGAACAACTAAACCCGGTGTATGCCACCTTATTTGGTAGTTTATTGATTGGCTTAGGTCTAATCGTGCTGTTCCGGCATAGAGGCAGTTTGGGTGGGGTAAATATTCTGGCGCTTTATCTGCAGGAGCGTTACGGCATTCGCGCGGGTAAACTGCAAATGGCAGTAGACTTAAGCATCGTGATTGCCTCGTTATTTGTGGTTAGTTGGTCAATACTGCTCGCTTCAATTGGCGGTGCCATAGTGCTTAATTTGATTATTGCTATGAATTTCCGGCCAGGGCGCTATATTGCTTAAGCAAAATGTCGGGCAAGATGGGTATTGAGAGAGAGAATAATGAGGATAGCAGCAGGCTTTGGTGACGAACATGCACAGATCAGGGTATATGTTGCCAAACGCCCGCCGATGCAGGAATACGCCTATTTACCTGCAATGCAGCCACTGCTACAGGGTGAAATAGCGCTGATTAATCAGGCCTGTGGCAACGGTTGGCGTAAGCTGTTTAATGTCTACGCCAAACTGCTGTTTGCTTTACCTGCCAGTTTTGGCTTCTTGCAACAAGCCAGCAGTTGGCAGGTATATCGCGACAGTTTTTTACTGCAAGCCAGCAGCAACACCGCTTTGCTCTTTAGCCCGCCACCGCTCAATTCCACCAGCAACACCATACATATTATTGCGGGCCGCACCTACGCCAAAGCCTTATTAGAACAAGGTTTGCCGCTACAGCTTAACTGGTTAAATGCCGAATTTGCTATTGATAACCACAACCGTGTGTTGGTGTGCCCTTACTTTGATTATCGGCAGCTTAACAATGAGAAAATTGGCTATCTAGTAAAGCTTATTGCGCAGTTGTAGATCTCGCGTCGGATACTTCAGCCGCGACTGCCTCAGCCCATGCCGCTTTTATTTTATGCAGTTGTACCAGCACCACCACGGTAATCATCAACCCTAGGCCAAAATATCCTGTAATTACAAGGTTATAAAGGTGCTCCGCCCCAGCAAGATAGCTTAGTATTAAACAGCCATATAATCCCCAATTCCTTCCTTGCAACAGGCCATAAAAGCTTACGATAAAAGGTACAAAAAACAGGCTCATGATTAGAAAGTATGTTGGCGTTCGCTTTACATTGATAGTGATAAAGTCGGGTAGGGTACTGGCAAACCAATAGCTGCTGACAACAAGGTAACTCAGACTATAAAATATTAAAGCAAGTGAACAAAAAAACTTAAACCAGCCAGGGATCAATTGACGTTTTCTTGCAAATAACAAGGCGGAGCTAGTGCTTGAAGTCTGCATATGACATCCTTGTTTATAAATTGTAAAAAGTATAGTAGGTGAATGTCGAGATGTAAATAAATACCTGGCTGTAATAAAACTGGCTTTTATCTTAATTAAGCTTTGTGCAAAGAGTGAGAGGATAGGTTGTATGAATTTAGCAGCACAGTTACAGCAGCTTTCAACCTTATTGAAACACTACCCGTTTGGCATTGGCGGTAGTTGCTTACTCTGGCATTTGGGTTTAGAAGCTAATCCCGGTGATATTGATCTTGTGTGCCTTGAAGAAGACTTTGCTGCCATTGCTAACTTGCTGGCCAAAACCTATCAGACAGAGCCGGCACCCTTAAACCCCAACTTTGTCACCCGACAATTCGCCTGTTTTAGCCAACCAGGAGCGCTGAATATTGACCTGATGGCTGGCATTGCCGTATTGCAGCAAGGCAAACGAGTTGAATGGACTTTTCATCCAGAGCGCTGCTACTGGCAAAACAATATTTGCTTTATGCCCGCCAGCGACTGGCTAGAACTGTACGCCCTGTTTAACCGCCCAAAGCGGGTGGAGACATTAAGGCGGTATTTGGCGGGGTAGTTTTCCGTTCCGTACACCGCTATTGAAAATGCCTTAATCAAACTGCATCTTACTGGTTGGTTTTATCTGTAAGTTTTCCCTCGATGTGACTTATCGTCCGTGGCCTTAGCCTGTTTGTTGTTAAATAATCAAGCTACCGAAATAACCGGGAGAAATGTCATGCATAAGTTTGTTGAGAATGAGAAAATCCACCTGCCTTATGAAGAAGAGGTAAACGGCTACACCATTTTTATTGACGTTAATCCTGACCATTGGCGTGGCGGTTTTGTCTGGTCGGTATGTATAGATGGTGCTGAGTTGGATTCAGGGCTGGCATTCGATGTGACTGATGCAATTGGCAGCGCGAATAATGCTATTGATGCGTTAGTGAGCTTTTTACGAAGTTGACGATGTCAGCGTAGAGCTTAAGGGGAATTTTAAAGCTGTTAACTCGTTGGCTATCCGAATATAATCTTGCACTTAGTTGTATGTCTGATGTTATTTTTTGAGGCTTATGAAACGGAATTCAATTCCTGTTGTTGATCTATTCGCCGGTCCGGGGGGGTTAGGCGAGGGTTTCTCTGCGTTTAATGACGGCAAGTCGTTTCATATTGTCGTATCCGCTGAAAAAGATCCTATTGCTCATAAAACCTTAAGACTTCGGGCGTTTTATCGTTTATTGCGGTCGGAACGACCTGAGCTGCTTTCAGACTATTACTCCTACTGCCACGGCGAAACAACCGAGCCTTACAGCGAAGCTTCCGAAGATTTATGGAAAAGAGCTGGCCAAGAAGCATTGTGCATTGAACTCGGCACTGAAGAAGGTAATGCCGAGTTAGACAAAGCTATAACATCTGCGCTTTGCAGCACACCTAATATTCCTTGGGTATTAATCGGTGGCCCGCCATGCCAGGCTTATTCACTGGTTGGCAGAGCACGCAATAAGGGTAAAGCAGACTATAAAGCTGAGGGTGACAACAGGCATTTCTTATACAAAGAGTACCTGCGTATCATTCAAAGATACCGGCCAGCGTTGTTTGTAATGGAAAATGTTAAAGGGCTATTGTCTGCCAAAGTGAATGATAGCCTTATTTTTCACGAAATTTTACGCGACCTCGCCTGTCCGGAGCGGGCGATTGAAGGCGTTTGTAATGGCGTGCGGTATAAAATCTTTTCTATGGTGTCAGACCAATCTTTCTCAGCTGAGGATGACCCGGCCAAATTGGACGCCAACTCTTTTATCATTAAAGCGGAAGATTATGGTATTCCGCAGGCTCGTCATCGTGTGATTCTGGTAGGGGTAAGGGAAGATATGGTATCAGGCCCCATACCTAATCTTGAAAAGCAGGAGGAAGTGAGTGTTGAAGATGCGATTGATGAGCTACCAAAGCTTCGCAGCCGTTTAAGCAAACAGCCTGATTCTCCCGAGTTATGGGCAGACAATTTAGGTATATTGTTAGATGAACTGGCCGACAGTGCTGTTGACTACTCCATGCAAGATATTGCAACTGGTTTAAAGCAGGCAGCAGGAAGCTTAAAAAAGCATTTTGATCACGGTGCAAATGTTTACCCCAAAAAATATGATGCTGAGACAGGTTCTGAGCAATTAGATGCTTGGTTGATGGATAAGAATCTTTCCGTCTGGTTAAACCATGAAAGTCGCTCACATCGCATCGACGATTTAGGCCGTTATGCTTATGCCGCTGTATTTGCCGAACAGCACAATAAATCACCAAAAGGACATGCTGAGTTTTTGTTACCCGGCTTAGCACCAGCGCATAAAAACTGGGAAAGCGGTAAGTTTTCAGACCGCTTCCGGGTGCAAACCCGAAACGGCCCTTCAAGTACCATCACCAGCCATATATCAAAAGACGGCCATTACTTTATTCATTACGATCCGGCGCAATGTCGCAGCTTGACTGTACGTGAAGCTGCGCGCCTACAAACCTTCCCGGATAATTACTTTTTCCAGGGGCCCAGGACTGAACAGTTTCATCAGGTTGGTAATGCTGTGCCGCCATTACTTGCAAATCAAATTGCCGCTATTGTATTGGATTACATTAACGGCGAGGGCGCAGGTTAAATTCCAAAACCCGTTTCTTTTAACTTATTCAAAGTTGTCAGAGCTATGGCACATTGTTTGTCAGTCGGTATCTTTCTGGGTATTGCAGTGCAGGTCTCAAGTATACCTCGTTCTTTTGGGCTAAGAAGATCTTTACTGATTCCCCATGCCAAAGCGGAGCGCCATAGTTCTGAGCCCAATTTAAAAACTTCTATCTCTGCGTTTACGCTCTGGTCAAGTTCCGCTGAACGTTTAGCATCTTTTACTCTACTTATGGCCATTTCTTTAGAAATACTAATTTTGTCTGGTTTCGCCATGTAATCTGCAGTTTTCTCTGCGACCCATTTCCAACATATTTCTTTTTTCGCCCACTCACTGGCGTTCTGGATACCCTTGGGTGGTGATGTGATAACTTCCTGCGCAATTTCCCCCGCTTCCAGTAAAGCGAGATTTAATTGGACAGGCAGCGTCTGATTTTTCCAAATCAAGTCAAAATCAATAACTTTATTAAGACGGTTAAGATCATAAACGACTTTAGCTAGGCCAAATGTAACAATATTCGCCCGGTAACCACCTTGATACCAGTCAGCATTTGACACAAGCTTCTCCATAGCGCGGAATAAAATAATCCTTGCTATAAGTCTTTTAAACCACAGTTCATCAAAAGAGTCGCCGTTACTTCCCCATGTCTTGCCTATATTCTTTGCAAACTCAGTGAAGTTTTTCTGTGCGCCCAAACTCACAATATGTGGCAAGCAACTAAAGGTATTTTCAATTTTTGCCAGATCAGTTTTGGTGAAAAACTGATTTTTTGGAAACTCAGCGTCAAATTTTTTGCGTTCAGCAATAGTTCTTCTGGCACGTTCGTCAGCATATTGTCCTCTTGCCCGCTCATAAAACCACTTAGTCTCGCGGTATCCTAATTCGCCTGCTGGCGCCAATAATTTACGCGATAGTTCTTCCACTTTTACGTGGAAAGGGTGGTTAGAGAAGAAATCAGCTGCGTTAACTTTATTTTGGCTGTTGGCGTATTCAGAAATTCTTGGAACTACTTGCTCAGTGAGCAAGTTTGGCACTATGGTTAGTTTCATTTGTACATGCACGTTTTTTAGTTGCTGTTCAAACAGCTTTCTTGCCGCATGTAAAGATGCTGTGGTTTGGCCTCCATTTACAATCTGAAGGTTGGTGGCGTTTGAAAGTACAAAGCCTTGTTCAGTTTTTTCCAGTTCAATACTATCCGCTGTCGCACTTAAGCCATTGTTATAGGCAAAGAACATATGGGGCTCGTCTCTGATAGTATCTCTGATGCCTTTGTTTACCTTACCGCGCGCCTGCAGAAAGCTTCTGACATTTGCTTCAAGTAGTCTTGGCCCCCATTTTTCATAAATGTTTGCCAGCTGCCAGCCAGGTATAACGGCCAGATAACTCTCAAAGGTATCACCGCCAGTCGAGGCTCTAAGAACCGGTACGCTGCCGCCAAAATCGTCGGCGAAGTTTATTACCAGGTCTGCTCTTGCCTGTCCTTGTTCAACAAACTGCTTGAGTCGCTTAAGATCCCAAACGCTCAGGCTAATTGGTTTATCATCCAGTGGCGCCAGCGGTTCGGCATCAGAGTGAGCATTGAAACTTGCATTAGTGGCAACGATAAATTTAATTTTTTCAATATTTTGCCATCTAACACTGATCAATTGAGCCAGACTGAATCCGTTACTGCTCTCCTCCAGAGAATTTCTGAAGTTTGCATCTAAACTGGCTTCCAGGAAGCGATATAACCTTTTCTGAAAGCTCTCTACATCAGCTTTATTTATCGCTCTGACTTCACTAGTAATGGCAAAATCGCAAAGAATCAAAGTGAGTATGTTGGCGTTTTCTACCGGGTCACCTCCATACCCATCAACTTTCAGGCTGTACCTACCAAATGAACCCTCATAATAGGCTCTGTTAGCCTCATCTATCTCACCGGTCTCGGTAAGTAAGTCATTTACTTTCTCAAAAAAAGCTTCTGCGGTGATCAACCCCTGAACGTCTGCATCACCCTGGATATCCGCAATCAGCTCCCGGTGAAATTCTATCAATTCACTCATTAGCATCACTCTCAAGAATCAGGCTTGTAGGATCCTGGTCTGTTATAAAGTCACCGCAGGCATCCAGTGCTATTGAGTACCTCACCATTTCTACGCCCAGCAACAGAGGGGGCATAATACGTGGGAAACCGTCCTTTACTTCATAGGTTTCATCTGCAAATAAATGCCAGCGGCGCTCTTCGTAATCATTTGCGGGGTCATAGCCGGTCGAATAAAGCAAATCTTCCCACTTATCAAAAGCATTCGTTGAGTTTTGAAACAACTTGGCAGTCAATACTACGTGGTCATGCAAAGTCAGCCCATCAGGGCTGACAGCTGATGCCACGTTTTGCACATTAAGAAAAAGGCGACAATCTTTGATATCTGCTAACTGTTCTGCCGATGAAATAGAGACATAGGGCTTGGCAGCGGCTCTTTTAGTTTTAACTTCGATGCAGGTATTTATGAACTCGAAATCCCGAGTTGCTCCGCCAGGTCCTGTCCATCCTTCAATGGCCATATCGGGACCAAGCTTTTCAACTAATTTACGTAAGTACGCAAGCTCACCAACGAGGCCTCGCTGTTCTTCAAGGGTTAAGCCGTTCGGTTTACCGCCTCGAAGCAAGTGATGCCATCGATATGTTCTTTGTATTGTTCGTGACAACGCTTCATTGATATTGTCCGCTGACTCGCCTGCATCTACCACATCGCGGCAAAGTGTTTCGAATACATCAATTTGACTCTGATCTTTAAGGGTAAGAACAAAAGCATAGCCTGAACTGACGCTTCTGAAATTTGCAGTTAAGTTTTTAAGTTTGGGCAAGCGAGGTAAAGGATCGGGTTTCTCCAATAAACGAAGCATTAAGCCGGGCACACCGGTTTCTGGTCTTACCCAGAAAAAATCAAATTTACCGTCGGCTTTTACCCTTAATGCCTCATCCTCACTTAGCTTATTCCAAGGACTCTCAGATATGATCATCAGCTAATAAATCCTCGTCTTCTTGATACTCTCCAAACATCTCTTGATACCGTATCGTATTAACTAAATATTCAACTTTATCAGATGGTTTATTTGATACAGGTAAGCTCATACCCCAAGCCACCACTGGTGACGATGGAATCCGTTCAGCCTTTGGATCACTTTCTTGACCTTTAGGTGGGGTTGCTTGAACATAATAAATAATTAGAAGTGGGCGGTCTCTAACCTTTCGATATATACCATCGGGGTAGTTTAATTTTTCAGTTGGGGTTTTCTGGTTGTTTCTGCGGTACTCTTCTTCCGCCTTTTCGGCCTTTATTGGATCGACACCAGCTTTCTCAACTCCTCGGCTGGCAACTCGCATTTTTTTGCCACTGAAGGACATGAAGTTATGCTTCAAGTCATCTAGGCACACATAACGTTGAATGGGTATTATCTCAACTCCAAGAGAATCGTCAAAAGTCCCTTTGTTCAAGCTTACGATTAGGACATCCCATTTAGAAACCTCATCATCTTTTCTTGGACGTAGGTAGGCTCTTACCGGTTCGGTTTTTGTTAGGATGCTTTGTTCGGCGTTGTCCCAACCCGATAAAAAATAATCAACAACATCAAAGTCAATCCCAACAAATAGTTGGCCCCATTTACAAGATTCTTTATGGAATTCGCCGTCAAAGCATTTTGCTATTAGCTCTCTAGCTAAACGTATATTATTTTCAATACTTTTCGGAGCAATTGATACTTTTGAAGTCTCAATAAATTCGTTTGATAGGCCTACAGAAGAAATTATTTTTCTTCCTGAGCCCATTTTGTTTCTTGCCGTAACCAATAAGGAAGCAGGGTGACTCCTCACGGCTAGACCAAATTGTTCTGGAGTAGCTTTTGCCTTTTCCATATCTTTGAGTTCATCATGTAACTCATTTGTAGCATTAGCTATAAAGCTGTACCAGCCAATTGCTTCGTCAGGCATCCATATACGACAGAGATCTTCATACCCTGTACGATAGCCAAACCAACGTCCCATCTGCATCAACGTGTCGTACATCATAGTGTTACGTAAAAACCACGTTATTGTGAGACCTTCCAGTGTTAAGCCGCGTGATAGAGCATATCCCCCAACTGCGATATATGACTTCCCTTTTGAACCGCTTTTCTCTTTTGGGTATTCTAGGAATCCGGAGTCTTTGTTAACCACAACAACAGAAGTTGCAGCTATAGCATCATGTAACTGTGCTTGGATTTTTGACCAATCAGCAAAATTATCTGCAAATTCCTCTTCCCATACTTGCTTTAAAGAGAATATTTCTGGGTCGCTTAGAGCCGCCTCACCTAACGATGCATTTAGCCTTACAGAGTTCTTAATTGTCTCAACGACATCATGGACTCTGTTTCTTATCTGTTTCTGTATAGGGTTTCTCCAACTTGCGTTTATTAACATTGAGCAGTGTTTGTGCTCCTCTCCCCTTAGATTACGAATAGTTCTTGCAAGCAAAAAAGATCGCACTGCTTTTATAAGTGAATTAGGTACATCATTTAAAATAAAATCCTGTTTGTGGTTTATCGGGAGAATGTCTTCGTTGTCTTGTATGGTTCGAAGCCATTGCGGCTCGTCGTCATCAGGAAGACCATCAATAAACACTTTAGTAGCCCCAAAGTAGTTATCTGGTGCATCTAAGCCAATAATAAAATCTGCAGGAAATAAATCCTCACCATGCATATCATCGTCTTGGTCAGGATCTATAAAGATATTTGCGAAAGGTGTTGCAGTGTATGCGACATAACAGCTTCGATGAAAAAGCTTAAGAAGGTCACGGATTTGACCGTTTATTGTCGTTATGAGCTTCTTTCCATATTTAGTATTAATACTTGCGTTATCAGCTTCATCGTCAATCAACAGCATAGGCTGTTCTATCATTTGCTGGTCACCAGAAGCACTATTGTCTTTTAACCAATCAAGCAAGTTCTGCAGGGTACGATGATTCTTTTTGATCACTAAAACAACTGGTTCGACATAATCACCAATTTGACTGCGGTCACTATCAGCTCTGCTTTTATTAAAGTCATGTATTCTTGTAGTTAGCGTTACTGGCCTCCTTTCTGCACCAAAATTGCCTGCTCCAATAACATACTTTCTGCCACCAACCACACGCCCCCACTCTTTACCTGAGTCGAACCCAATAAAACCTTCATCTATTCTTTCCTGAGTCTGATTTCTAAGGTTTGTATGGATACCAGCAATAATAATGATTAAGCGATAACCAGCATCTGCTGCTTTACAAATCAATCCTGTGTAATTCGCTGTTTTTCCGCTCTGAACATGCCCAACAACCATGCCACGACGATCCCATTGTTTTTCTAGGTAAGGATTTCCCAATCGGCTTAGAATAGTGTCTGTGACTTTGTCAGTGGTTCGAATTACGTCCTTAGGTAAGCCATTTTGAAGTAGCAGTTTTTCATATCTTGACCAGTAATATGGCGTTATCGAAGCTTTCGCATCATCCAACCACGGCTCGAACCCCTCTCCATCGACAACCGCTCCCAGCCCTGCCTTGATGCCCTGCTTAAACTCTATCTCCTTTGCTAGCTTTTCTAGCTCTTCGTCATTCAATCCTGGCGGAAAAACAGTCGCTACACTTTTAATAAACTCACGTAGCTCAGATTCGGATTTTCTAGGTTGGCTGAATAGCCCCATTTCCACCATATCTTTAACAGTATCAAAAATCGAATTCATGATTTCTTCCCTAAAAACTCTAAAAGTAATTCATTCGCTGATTCCCAGCGGTCACGAAGATACGGGTTAGCTTGCATGACGTTTTTAATGACGTCAGTGCTAACACCATTTTTTAATAAGGTTTCTGCAAGTGAATACACAAGATCCCGTAAATCTTCTATTTCCGCCTCAGCTGATACTACAGCTTCCGGGTTGCCTACTAATTCGGCATGAAGTGTATCGATAGGTAAGCCTGAACCTACCAGACGCAGACAGCGATAAAAGCCATCTTTAAGATCTTCGGGCAATTGATTGGCATAAGAGCTAAATACCGGGTGGTCGAGATTGGGCTTAAAGCTTATTTGACCGTTGGCGATTACGCGATTCCATAGGGGGTGCAAATCCTCATCAACTAACTTTTTACCTCTGGCACTGTAGGTTCTTTTTGATGTGCCAACAAAACGCTCAATAATCCGCTTTAATCGCTCGCGTACTTGAGGCGGTAACTGAGCGGAGGCTTTTTTAACATCAATCTTCCACTCTGAATCCATAGTGTTGGGGATGTCGATTGCGATTCTGCAGAGCTTAGTAAGTTCTGTTTGTTTTGTAAGGCCAAGCCAACCACCGGCAATGATAAGTCTGTCCTCACGATAGATATAGAGCCCCTGTGACTTAACATGGCCCTCGGGCCCAGCTAATGCATCCCAGTAATCAGAATCCATTTTTCTATGATGTGGTAATGTATGGCAGCGAATTCTGACATACCCTTTACTAAGTGGGATTACCTCTTCAGGATCTTTTTGTGTTGCCGGGTGGTCACTACAAAGTGGATCAAGTGGTTTAAGTTTTCGATTATTAAGGTATAAAGACAACCGTGGTTTAGTGCCTTCCAGAAAACGATGAAAAACCTGGCATAAATGCCTTTCTGATTTAACAAGCTCGGCGTTTGCATGTTCAATAGATTTACCCTGAGGCAGACTTGTCTCACCAAGAAGTCTGTCTAGCTTTTCCCAAATAACAGCAGTCCCATTTGAAGTTAATAGTTGGTAATGAGTCAGTTTCTCTGGATTGTCTATGATGGTTAGTGTCCAGTCGTTTCTAAATGCAACGTGATCAAGATCCCACCTGGCACAGGTATCTTTACCATCTTTGCGGCTAATTACTGTAAGTTGTCTGCACTGTGAGAAACTGGCGCTTTTCATACCGAGACCAAAGCGGCCAAGATCTTTTCGTAACCTTGCGTGCGTAGGGTTTTTAGCTCCAAGCTTCATGGCCTCCACAAGCTCGGCTTCGGCCATACCACTGCCATTGTCAACTATCGCGATATAAGGTGAATCTGAGGAAGTGATTGCCGTAATTCTTATCTCTGATGCGCCCGCCGTAATTGAGTTATCTACTATATCAGCTAATGCGGTTTCAAGGCTGTAACCAAAATCTCTGTGCCCCTCAATAAGTGAGGATGCATAGGGTGCAGCCTGAATTTCTCTTACTTGGTATTCTGAATCAGTCACTAATTCCATTTATAACTCCGAAAGACCGTCCCAACTTCCATTTAATCGAGAGATTTATCCTAGTTAAGCTTGTCTTAAGTACTAAGCTCTATAACCTAACACCGAATTTAGAAACAATCTAGTTTCTTGTATGTTGAGGGAAAATGGCTGAATTCAATCAGGATTAACATGACAGATATCCACACGAGGGCCGTAAGAAGTTAAAACATGTCTTCAATCAAAGGACGTAGTACCATGCCTGAACTGCTGGTATGCAGAACACTGCACACAAAGCTGGCTTTCGATAACGACTGCATGTGGCTGCGTTACCCGGTAAGCCAGATCTGGTATTTCCGCGCCATAAAGCCGTGATCTTTGTGCAAGGCTGTTTCTGGCATCAGCACCAGTGCACCATGCTTCACTGGCCGAAAACCCGAGTGGAGTGGTGGCGGCAGAAAATCAGTGCCAACCGTGCGCGCGACGAAGTAGTGCAGGACAAGTTACTTGAGCTGGGCTGGCGGGTGTTGCTAATTTGGGAGTGCGCGTTAAAAGGGAAAAATAAGCGGCCACCGGATCAATTAGTATCTAATATTTCAGACTGGCTGCATGCAGGTAATAGTTTCGCAGAATTGCCAGCAGTAGTGGTTTAACATTTTCGTTTGCATATCTGAATCTTGTGCGCAGAAAAATGCAATTTTCCACACTTTTCTGCGCCTAAAAGTGCGATAGAGCGAATAATCACAGCCGAGATGCAGAGATTAGTTACAGAAGTTGGCATGCTTAGAGTATAAGATTGCTCTTATGATGCCTTGGCAAGTAGAGCAGGAACTCTCTGATGCAAGCTTTAGAACTTAAACTCCCACCGCTGCTTTTAATGTTGTTATTTGCACTGGCGATGTGGTTATTGGCGCCACTTACCGCGCCACTCTCTGCGCAACTAGCGCTATATACCACAGTGCTGGCGCTCTGTTTGACAATTACCGGTATTGCTGTGGCACTGGCGGGGGTATTGGCCTTTAGCCGAGCTAATACCACTGTCGATCCGCGGTTGCCACAACAAAGTGCCAGTTTGGTTATCGTTGGTATTTACCGTTACAGCCGCAACCCGATGTACTTGGGGTTTTTCCTAATACTTACGGGCTATGCCTGTTACTTACAGAGTTTGCTGGCGTTGGCGTTATTGCCATTATTCGTGTTGTATATAACTCGATTTCAGATTAAACCTGAGGAACACCATTTGCTGCAGAAGTTTGGTTATAGTGTATCTGGCGAAGCAACCAGCTTAACGTCTATGGTCTGATAACTTATTTGGTTTCAGTGTTAACTCAAAACCACAGGCTTGTGCATATTTGGTCAGGGTGCTCCAACTGGGATTGGCATTACCTCTTTCTAAACGGCTGATATTGCTCTTTTGGGTGTGCATGATCTCAGCAAGTTGAGCTTGCGTAAGCCCTGCATCAGTTCGCATGGTAATGAGCTGATCAATAAGTTTGAATTCGCCTTCTAATTGCTCATACTCTGTTTTTACTTCCGGATTGGATAAGGCTCGCTGTTTTAACTGCTCTAAACTCATACCTGTTGCACCTCTTTTTGTCTCTGCCGAGCCAGTGCTAAATCGGCCGTTGGCGTCTTCTGTGACTTTTTAACAAAGGCATGTAAAACGTAAATATGTTTGCCTTGTAAATAGCAAAATAGTCCTCGCCCGATCCCTTCTTGTGCTTTTGCCCTAATTTCAAATAAACCACCTCCCATCGCTTCGGTGTGAGGTGTTCCAAGGTTTGCTCCATGTTTTTCCATAAGCTCCAGTAATTTGAGCATTCTGGCTTGGATCTTCGGCGGCATTGCTAGAATTTGCTCATCTACTCCATGATAAAAATCAATTTTCCAGTTCATTATTACTCGCTTGTTATCTTATATGATAACTGTCGGGGCGTGCTTTGTCTAATTTGTAGACAAAATAAAACTATCCCAACATCGGCTTTAAATACTTACCGGTATACGACTTCTCACAAGCGGCTACCTGCTCGGGAGTACCGGCGACTAAGATTTCCCCGCCGCCGCTGCCGCCTTCTGGGCCTAAATCGATCACCCAATCTGCGGTTTTTACGACATCGAGGTTATGCTCAATCACCACTATGGTGTTGCCGTGATCGCGCAGCCGGTGCAGTACATTGAGCAGTTGCTGGATATCGTAAAAGTGCAGGCCGGTGGTCGGTTCGTCCAGAATGTAAAGGGTTTTGCCGGTATCACGTTTACTGAGTTCGCGCGCCAGTTTTACCCGTTGTGCTTCACCGCCAGAAAGCGTGGTGGCTGATTGCCCCAGCTTAATGTAGCTAAGGCCCACATCCATTAAGGTTTGTACTTTGCGTTTAATCGCAGGGATGGCTTCAAAGAATGTCAGCGCATCTTCTACTGTCATATCCAGTACTTCGTGGATATTTTTGCCTTTGTATTTAATTTCCAGTGTTTCGCGGTTGTAGCGTTTGCCTTTACAGACATCGCAGGGCACGTAAACGTCGGGTAAAAAGTGCATTTCGACTTTTAACACGCCATCGCCCTGACAGGCTTCGCAGCGGCCGCCTTTCACGTTAAAACTAAAGCGGCCCACCTGATAACCGCGCGAACGCGCTTCTTGAGTACCAGCAAACATTTCCCGTACCGCGGTAAAAATGCCGGTATAGGTGGCAGCGTTAGAGCGTGGCGTACGGCCAATCGGGCTTTGGTCGATATCGATGACTTTATCGAAGTGCTCCAGCCCTTTAATGGCCTTATGCGGTGCCGGATCGCTGCCTTCGCCTTTATTCAGAACTCTGTGCGCAACACGAAATAGCGTATCGTTGATCAGGGTCGATTTACCCGAACCGGAGACGCCGGTAATACAGGTCATCACACCAAAGGGGATGGCCATATCGACATTTTTCAGGTTATTACCGGTGGCGCCTAATACTTCTAGCCATTTATCGGTAAGCGGGGTGCGCGTTGCTGGCACGGCAATTTTGCGGGTGCCGGCCATATATTGGCCAGTTAGCGATTCGGGTTCTGCCATAATTTGCTTTAAGCTGCCCTGCGCGACAATATGGCCGCCATGCACGCCTGCACCGGGGCCAATATCAATAATATGGTCGGCCATGCGCACGGCGTCTTCATCATGTTCTACTACGATCACCGTATTACCCAGATCGCGTAGATGGGTAAGAGTACCCAGTAAGCGATCATTATCACGCTGGTGCAGACCAATAGAGGGTTCGTCCAACACATACATTACGCCCACTAAGCCAGCACCAATTTGGCTAGCCAGCCGGATGCGCTGCGCTTCGCCGCCAGAGAGGGTTTCAGCACTGCGTGACAAGTTAAGATAATTCAGGCCAACATTAACCAAAAACTGCAGCCTATCCTGAATTTCTTTTAGCACTTTCTCAGCAATTTTGGCGCGCTGGCCGGTCAGTTGCAGCTGTTGGAAAAAGGCTAAGCAATCACCAATGGCTAACTCGACCACTTGCGGCAAGTTGGTTTTACCAATAAACACATGTCGCGCTTCGGTGCGCAGGCGGGTGCCATGACAACTTGGGCAGGGTTGGCTGGCCAGATATTTACTGAGCTCTTCCCGCACCGAGTTTGACTCGGTTTCGCGGTAGCGCCGCTCCATATTGGGTAAGATACCCTCAAACGGATGGCTGCGCTGCACGATATCGCCGCGATCATTGAGGTATTTAAAATCAATCACCTTAGTGCCGCTGCCATATAAGATGGCATCCTGATGTTTTTTGGTCAGGCTATTAAAGGGTACATCCAGTTGAAAGCCATAGTGCTCAGAGAGGGCTTTGAGCATTTGAAAATAATAGAAATTGCGTTTGTCCCAGCCGCGAATAGCACCACCGGCCAGGCTAAGTTCATCGCTGACAATCACTTTTTTTGGATCGAAAAACTGCTTAACGCCTAAGCCATCGCAACTGGGGCAAGCTCCGGCCGGGTTATTAAAGGAAAATAGCCGGGGTTCCAGTTCGGTCATCGAATAGCCGCACGTCGGGCAGGCATAGTTGGCTGAAAATACCAACTCTTCCGCATTCGGTTCGTCCATTAGCGCCACGCGAGCCACACCACCGGAGAGCTGCAGCGCGGTTTCAAAGGACTCGGCTAAACGCAGCTTGATATCATCCCGTACCTTAATGCGGTCTACCACCACTTCAATGGTATGTTTTTTCTGTAAATCGAGCTTTGGTGGGTCAGATAAATCCCAAATCTCGCCGTCGATACGGGCCCGCACATAGCCCTGTGCTGCCAAACCTTCCAGCGTTTTAATATGCTCGCCTTTACGCTCTTGCACTACCGGCGCTAACACCATCAGTTTGGTGCCTTCTGGGAAGGCCGTGGCTTTATCCACCATTTCACTAATGGTTTGTGCCGCTAGCGGTAAATCGTGCTCTGGACAACGTGGCTCGCCCACCCGCGCAAATAACAGCCGCAGATAATCGTAAATTTCGGTAATGGTGCCCACAGTAGAGCGCGGGTTATGCGAGGTAGATTTTTGTTCAATGGAGATAGCAGGCGATAAGCCTTCAATATGATCGACATCGGGTTTTTCCATCAAACTTAAAAACTGCCTGGCATAGGCCGACAGCGATTCAACATAGCGGCGCTGGCCTTCTGCATACAAGGTATCAAAAGCCAGCGATGATTTGCCTGAGCCAGATAAGCCGGTGATCACAATCAGTTTATCGCGTGGTATTTGCAGCGAAATGTTTTTTAAGTTGTGGGTGCGGGCACCCCGAATATCAATTTTGTCCATTACGGCTTCCGGTAGCTAAAGGCTGACGCTGTGCTGTACAAATATACACTATGTATGGGTGCGATTGCCATACTGAATCTTATGGCATTTGCCTGGCCTCACTGGTGTGCTCTATTTGATATACCCAAGCAACTGCAAGAGGCGGATTTCAGTTAGTGATAAGCGCTGCGGCTATTTGTAATGCCAGCATTACGTAACAGAAACCACTTTGGTCTGGCCGCGCGGTAAATACTTAGGTCTGCCGTTTGCTGTGGATTTTATGCTAAACTGCCGCCCTTGTTAAACAGACTCCTTGCTCATACCGGAATGCATCAACTAAATTCTCTGGAAAAGCGCGCTGCAATTGCCCTGGCGTTGGTATTTTCTACCCGTATGCTCGGGCTTTTTATGCTATTGCCGGTATTTGCGCTTTATGGCGAGCAGCTTGTCGGCTTTTCGCCACTGTGGATTGGCCTGGCGATAGGTGCCTATGGTTTAACTCAGGCGATATTACAAATTCCGTTTGGTTGGCTGTCGGACAAAATTGGCCGGCATAAAGTGATGTTGCTGGGGTTATCGCTATTTGTACTGGGCTCGGTGGTCGCTGCCTTGGCAGAAAGCGTGTATATGGTTACGCTGGGCCGGGTACTGCAAGGCGCCGGTGCTATTGCCGGTGCGGTGCTGGCGTTAGCGGCAGACTTAACCCGCGAAGAGCAGCGGCCAAAAGTCATGGCCATTATTGGTGCCAGCATCGGTTTATCTTTTGCTGTGGCGATGGTGGCAGGGCCCTTACTGGCGCGCTGGGCTGGGCTCAGTGGCGTATTTTGGTTTACTGCAGTGCTGGCCGTTTGCGCGATGTTGATAGTAGCGTTTTTAGTGCCAAAAAGTGTTAGCAAAGCACCGATGGCCGAAACGCTGGCCTTGCCGCAAAGTTTGGCGGCGATGTTAAAGCATGGTCAGCTGTTGCGCTTAGATGCAGGCGTGTTGATCCTGCATTTAATGCTTACCGCCATGTTTGTTGCCTTACCTGCGTTACTCAATCAGCAACACTTGGCAGCCGAGCGGCACTGGCAAGTGTATTTACCGGTATTGCTGGGCTCTTTTTTGTTTATGGTGCCGATGATGATTATTGCTATGCGTCGTCAGCAAGAAAAACGCTATTTTTTAATTAATGTTCTATTATTGGTTATAGCAATGTTAATTTGCTGGCAGGCAACAACACTGTGGGGCCTGGTACTGGCGCTGTTGGTGTTTTTTATCGGCTTTAATTTTTTAGAAGCCAGTTTGCCAGCCATGGTATCGCGGGTGGCTCCAGCCGGGCAACGTGGTAGTGCTATGGGCATTTATTCCAGTAGCCAATTTTTTGGGGCCTTTTTAGGTGGCCTACTAGGCGGCGCAGTGGCACAGCAGTTTGGTTTTGTCGCCATATTTGCGGTGTTGGCCGGAATTGGTTTAGTATGGTTGGCAATTGCCAGCACCATGCAAGTACCCAGTCGCGCACAGCGCTTGTCGTTGCCGGTTGCGGTGACAACAGAACAGCAAGCGGCAGCACTTGCCGCAAAACTGGCGGCGTTAGCCGGGGTACAAGAAGTAACGATACTGCTGGCCGATCAGCGTTGCTATTTAAAGGTTAGCGCGCAGCAGTTTGAATTAGCGCAGGCTCAGTCTTTGGTTGCCGTCGGCAACCAGTAACATTTTTTGTAGGAGATATACGCATGGCGCGTGGAATTAATAAAGTCATCTTAATTGGTAATCTGGGTGCCGATCCAGAAGTGCGTTATATGCCGCAGGGCGGCGCTGTGGCCAATATGACCATTGCCACCTCAGAAAGCTGGACCGATAAGGCCACTAACGAGCGCAAAGAACAAACCGAATGGCACCGTGTGGTTATTTATCAACGCTTGGCCGAAATCGCCGGCGAGTACTTACGCAAAGGCTCAAAGGTCTACATTGAAGGTAAATTAAAAACCCGCAAGTGGACCGACAAAGACGGCGTAGAGCGCTACACCACTGAAATTGTGGCCAACGAGCTGCAAATGTTAGATGGTCGTGGCGAAGGCCAGCAAGGCGGCGTGGGTGGCGGTATGGGCGGTGGTCAGCAAGGTGGTTATCAGCCGCGCGCACCACAGCAAAATGCCCCACAGCAAGCCGCACCAGCCTATCAACAGGCACCGCAGCAAAACTACCAGCAACCGCAGCAAGGTGGTTATCAGAAGCCTGCTCAGCCACAAGGTAACTATCAGCAACCGGCGCAGCCACAACAGCGCGCACCGATGGAACCGCCAATCGACTTTGATGACGATATTCCGTTTTAAAAGTGCGTTTTATCAAGCAACGATTTTTGCAAAAAAGCCTCTGAATACAGAGGCTTTTTTACACCAAGTCTCGTAACCTAAAGTCCTTCAATAAAGTAGGGCCCAGTAAAAAACAGCGTAAATTACCTCCAGTTCTTGAAACCGCAGCGGTTGATCCCCATTACCCTTCTAGTTTTATACCATTTGGTATGTAATTGGTGTTTTTATAACATAGCGGAGCCCTGATGATTCCTTTATCCATTTTAGATTTAGCCCCTGTTGCAGCAGGCAGTACCGTAGCTGATAGTTTTGCTGCGAGCAAAGCGTTGGCACAACATGCCGAGTCGCTGGGTTATCACCGCTATTGGCTGGCCGAACACCACAATATGCCAGGCATTGCCAGCGCGGCCACCTCATTATTAATCAGCCATTTAGCAGCGGCAACTTCGCATATTCGGTTAGGTGCCGGGGGCATTATGCTGCCCAATCATTCGCCGTTGGTTATCGCAGAACAATTTGGCACGCTGGCAACCTTGTATCCCAACCGTATCGACTTAGGCTTAGGCCGGGCACCGGGTAGTGATCAGGCCACAGCACGGGCGTTGCGCCGACATAAAGTAGAAACCGAAGCGCAGTTCCCGGCCGATATCGCCGAGTTGCAGCAGTACTTTGCCGCCGCCAGACCGAATCAGCTGGTGCAGGCCGTGCCGGGGCAAGGGCTGCATGTGCCGTTATGGATCTTAGGCTCGAGTTTATATGGTGCGCAACTAGCCGCGCAGCTGGGGCTGCCCTATGCCTTTGCCTCGCACTTTGCACCGGGCATGCTGACACAGGCCGCTGAGCTGTACCGGCGCGAATTTAAACCCTCGGCGCAGCTGGATAAACCCTACCTGATGCTGGCGCTAAATGTGTTTGCCGCAGAGACAACCACGGAAGCCAAACGGCTGTTTAGCTCACTGCAACAGCAGTTTGTTAATTTAACGCGGGGTACACCCGGCTTACTGCCTGCGCCGGTGGATAGCATGGACGGGATCTGGCAATCGCATGAAAAAGCCTATGTGCAAACTGCACTTGCCTGCTCTGTGGTAGGCGATGCTGCAGAGGTGCAGCAAGGTATTAAAGACTTTATTGCCAAACATAACCCGGACGAGCTAATGCTCACCAGCATGATGCATGATCCGCAAGCACGGCAAAACAGTTACCAGATAGCTGCAGAGCTTATCGGCAGCTAGCCCTAAAGGGAAAGCGAGACTACAAGATCAATGCTTGGTTTTAGTGGTAGCTCGTGGTTAAATGGAAGCATGATTCCGTTTAAAACATGGCACCGAACCGGGCACCTGTAATGATACCTGCAACCCTTCTAAGCTTTACCCAACTCACTACCTTGCCGGAGCCGACACAGCGCCGCAGCCAGCAAGCGTTACAGCGCTTATTAGATGCCGGGGAACAATTGCTGGCCAGCAATGCCTTTGAAGAAGCCAGCGTGATGCAAATTGCCGAATTAGCGTCGTCGTCTGTGGGTACCTTTTATCGGGTACTGGGCGATAAAGACACCTTATCGTTATTGCTGTTACAACGCTTTTTTCAAAGTACGGTTGGCCTGGTGGAGCAACTGACCGAGCCGGAGCAGTGGGCTGCTAAGCCGCTGGCTGATTTTGTGCAAAGCCTTACGGTTAAGTTGGTTGAGGTATACCAGGGGCGACGGGGTGTCTTAAGGGCGCTGATCTTACGAGCCTCGCGTGATGCAGTTTTTCGTGACAAGGTGCATCAGCTGAACGAGTATATCGCGGTACGCATTGTTGCGGTGTTTCAACATCATCAACGCGAAGTGCATCATCCTCAGCCTCGTAAAGCGATGCAAGCCGCCGTGCATATTGTGCTGGGTGCGCTGAATCAACATACCATTACCGGTAATCTGGGCCACCTTAGCAGCAACGAAGTGGCAGAAGAGCTAAGCCGCATTTTACTCGCCTATCTTGATATTCATGATTAACAGTACAGTTTTTTCCGCCAGTTACTTATCTCTGTTTTAGCTGTCTTTTTATTGTCGCCGCCTTAACGCCGTATATTTTTTACACAAAAAGCTTGAAATCGGAATCATTGTTCCATATGCTAAATCGGAATAGATATACCGATTCCGAAAGGTGAGCCTGTATGCCGCTATTTCAATATCAAAACCGCTGTTTGCATTATCTGCAGCAAGGAGAGGGCGAAGCTGTGTTGTTGTTACATGGCCTGGGCTCTTGTGCTGAACACTGGTGGTTACAAATGCAGGCGCTAAGTGCAGATTATCAGGTGATTGCCGCCGATTTTCGCGGGCATGGTCAAAGTAGCCCGAGCGCCCAACCCTTTACCATGCAACAACTGGCGGCCGATATGCTGGCGTTGTTAACGCATTTAGAGATTAAGCGTTGTCAGGTTGTCGGCTTTTCACTCGGCGGGATGGTGGCCTTCGAACTGGCGTTGCTAGCGCCGCAGTGTGTGCAAAGTTTAGTGATTATTAATTCCGGTCCGTACTTGGCAATCCAGGGCTGGCGCCTGAAATTACAACTTGGCTTTCGACTAGCGGTGATTCGCTTGTTAGGTATGCGTAAGCTAGGGCAGATTATTGGTGCCAAGTTGTTTCCTGATGAAGAGCAAAAACCATTGCTTGAGTTATTTGCGCAACAGATGGCCAGCATGGATCAGGCTAGCTACCGTCACACCCTAAATGCCATTGCCCACTTTTCGGTGCAGTCGCAATTATCTCACTTACAATTACCGGTTCTGGTGATTGCCGCCGATCAGGATTATAGCCCGGTGGCCACTAAAGCTGCTTATGTCAGCCTTTTGCCTGATGCTGCATTAATTGTTATTCCGAACTCTCGCCATGCAACACCATTAGACCAGCCTGAAGCGTTGAATCAACAACTGCTAACGTTTCTGGCAAAAGTGGTTAAACCCGGCTTGAGTGTCACCGACAACACGCAAGTCTCCGGGGGAGATCAACATGTCTAAAACATTATCATTCACAGCATTAAGCCTAGGCGCGGCGGCATTTTACGGCTCGGCCCTAGCGCAGCAAACAGAGCCGGTAGCAGAGGCTGAACCGGAAATAGAAGTTATTATAGTAACGGCCCGCAAAAGGGCTGAAACACTACAAGATATTCCGCTGGCAGTTACGGCGCTAGATCAAGCGGCGATAGCGCGCAATGCGATTAGCACCCTGGCCGACATTCAGGCGCAAACGCCGTCATTAACGATCTATGCTGCGCGGGGCACCAGCTCGACCGCAACCGCCTATATTCGCGGTGTGGGTCAGTCCGATCCGCTATGGGGCGTAGAGCCGGGAGTAGGCATTTATCTGAACGATGTTTATCTGGCGCGGCCGCAAGCGGCGCTACTGGATATGTTGGATGTCGATCGGATAGAAGTTTTACGTGGTCCCCAGGGCACCTTATATGGTCGTAACACTGTGGGTGGCGCCATCAAATATATTAGCCGCCGGCCAACTAATGAACTTAGCGTACGGGCTGATATTGCTACCGGTAATTATCAGCAGCGTAACGGACGG
This sequence comes from Alishewanella longhuensis, assembly GCF_014653435.1. Classification (GTDB taxonomy): domain Bacteria; phylum Pseudomonadota; class Gammaproteobacteria; order Enterobacterales; family Alteromonadaceae; genus Alishewanella; species Alishewanella longhuensis. The sequence continues at coordinate 224,271 of NZ_BNAO01000001.1, forward strand.
CTGGCGATATCGGGCCCTTTACTGGAACATACCTTATTAGGCAGCCTGGCACTGGGCAGCTTTACGCGTGATGGCTTTGGCCGCAATCTGCAAAGCGGGGCCGATGTGAGTAATAAAGACTTAGTTACCGGCCGGGCCAGTTTGTTATGGCTGGTGAATGACAGTCTGGATATTGAGCTGGCAGCGGACCAAACCCGCGATAACTCTGATGTGCGGGGCGCGCAGCGGATGCTCGTTAATCAATTTGAGCCTTACTTTACGGGTCAGCCAGCCTTACCTGTTAGTGCGCATCGGTACGATACTGACAACGGCTACCAATTACCCGGGCAAACCGACAGCAGAGGGGCCTCTGTTACCCTGACGTGGGATGGGGGTGCCAATTGGCAGTTTAAAGCGATCAGTGCCTGGCGCGACGGAGATACGAGAGGCAGTATCGATTTTGATATGGGCCCCTATGCCATTGCTGATGTTGATGCCGATTACTTTGATAAGCAACTGAGCCAGGAGCTGCAGTTAAACTATCATAGTGATGTTTGGCAGGCGGTATTTGGTGTTTATCTACTGGATAGCGAAGCCGGTGGTACAGTGCGTAATCGCTTTGGCTTGCCGCTAGCCGCGCTAGGTCTTGCTCCTCCTCAACTGATCCCTGGGCCTATCTTCCGCCAGTTTGGTGTGAGTGCTGGCCAGGTTGATACCCAGGCGCTGGCTATGTATGCCGACGCCAGCTGGCAGTTAGCGGATGCCTGGCGCTTAAGTGCTGGTTTGCGTGCCAGCCGCGAGAAGAAAACCGCCGATGTGCTCAATCAGGGATATACCGATGACAGTTTTAGCCAACCGAGTGGTGTCGTCAGTTCAGATTTTCGTAATAGCAAGTCGTGGACGGACTTGTCACCGCGATTGTCGCTGGATTACAAAGCCAGTGATGATCTGCTGCTTTATGGCTCGGTATCCCGTGGTTTTAAAAGTGGTGGTTTTAATGTCAGAGCCAACACAGTGCAGGTACCGCGTTCGGCAGAGGCTTATGATCCGGAAACCGTAGTTACCTATGAGTTGGGGGCTAAACCCAGCTTTGGCAATAGGTTGCAACTGAGTATGGCATTATTTTACAGCCAATATCGGGATATTCAGCTGAGTATTTTTACCGGTATCGATACCGATGGTGATGGTATTAATGATGCATTTTTTGGTGATTTTACCAATGCAGGTAAAGGCCGTATTCAGGGCGCAGAGCTTGAGTTTAGCTGGGCTGCCACTAAGGCGCTGCGCTTTTCCGGCAATGCGGCCTACTTAGATGCCAGCTATCAACAGTACCTGTCAGGTGGGGTTAATTTGGCTGCGGAACGCGACTTTACCGATACCCCTAAACTGGCCGCCAGTTTAAACGCCTGGTATCTTTGGCCGCTAGCCGCCGGTGAACTAACGGCCAATTTTGGCTTTAGCTGGCGTGATAAGGTGCAGCCGGTAACGAACCAGAGTGATTTACTACAGCAGGGCGCTTTTGGGATATGGCAGGCTAGCCTGATGTTTGCCCCGGCAGATAGCCGCTGGCGTATTGCGCTGGAAGGCAAAAACCTGGCCGACAAGCATTATCGCACTACCGGGTATGATTTGCGTGATAGTGGTTTTCCTATTGTTTCGGCTTATTATGGTGATCCGCGTTTGCTGACATTCCGGCTTAGTTATGGCTTCTAGTGCCTCAGCGTGTATGGCGATGGAAGCTTTTGGCTAGAACTTGTCATTTAGTATTGTTTGTGGCTAAAACGGCAGCGGTGTAAAGGAGTACACCGCTGCCGTGATATTAGCGCTGCAGCACAAAATCTTCTTTAGCCCGACGCACCTTTTTCAGGTTAACCAGCCAGTCGCCATCTGTTTGCCGGTAGCCTAACGGCAGCAATAGCACCGATTTTAACCCCAGCTCTGCTAAGTTAAGAATCTTATCCACATGCTCTGGTTCAAAGCCTTCCATCGGGGTGGTATCGACCTGCTGTTCGGCAGCGGCAATCAGTGCCGAACCTAAACCAATATAAGCTTGACGGGCCGCATGCTCAAAATTCTGTTCGGCTGGGCGCTGCGGGTAATAGGCCAGCAACTTTTGCCGATAGGCTTCCCAACCTTCGTTTTTAAAGCCGCGTTGCTCGTTGACTAAATCGAACATCATATTGATACGCTCGGTGGTGTAATTATCCCAGGCGGCAAACACCAATAGGTGCGAGCAGTCGGTTACCTGTGACTGATTCCAGGCCACTTCGCGGATCTGTTGTTTAATGGCCGGATCAGTAATAACCAATACCTGATAAGGCTGTAGGCCGCTCGAGCTGGCGCTTAGGCGGATCGCTTCTAAAATAATCTCCAGCTTGTCGGCCGGAACCGTGGCATCGCTTTGCATTTTTTTGGTGGCATAGCGCCAGTTTAGTAGTTCCAGTGTGTTTGACATCTTTTGCTCCTGAGTATGGCAAGTGTTACCACAGTTGGTACGACCAGTCTTACTTTCAAGGGGGTATACAAACTAATCGGCAATAGTGCCTGGATAGAGTGTTGGCATAACAATCAATGCAGCAGTGTTTCGGCGCGACTTGCCGCTGTAATACCGCGCTTTATCGAAAGCCTTGCCATCTTTACCAAATCTTGACGTAACGAGCATTGAGGGATCGCCAACTGCGCTTTATAGTTGGCGCCCATTACGCATTCTTCATTTAGCATAACCAGTTAACATGACTGACTCAGCCATGTTAAGACAGCATCAGGGCAAAAGGATAAAATAAGATGGCATGGCAGAAAAAGGCAGTATTAGCGGCAATGACAGTAGCGGTAGTGGCAGCCGTCGCTTATGGCTTTTGGCCAAAACCCACCCCACCCGCGGCCGCACAGCGGCAAATGAGCCCTTGGGCCATGCCGGTGCCGGTGAGAGTGATTACCGCTGCGCCAAGCGACTTACGGGTACAAGTAAAAGCGATCGGTACTGTGACGCCGCTTAACACTGTTGTCGTACAAAGCCGAGTCTCAGGCCCGTTGCAGAAACTGCATTTTAATGAGGGCGATAAGGTTGAGCAGGGGCAATTATTAGCGGAAATTGATACTGCGGATTATCAAGTGCAGCTGGCACAGGCCCAAGGGCAGTTAGAGCAAAATCTGGCGCAGTTAAAAAATGCCGAAGCCGATCTGGCGCTGTACAGCCGCTTACGTGAACAAAGCTCTATTTCTGCGCAGCAATACAACAATCAAGTGGCCTTAGTGGCCCAACTAAAAGGTAGCTTAAAGAGTAATCAAGCGCAGCTAGATGCTGCCAAATTACAACTTTCCTATACCAACATTCATGCGCCAATCAGTGGTCGCTTAGGTTTACGTCGAGTCGATGCAGGTAACCTTATCCAAGCAAATAATAGTACGGGGTTAGTTACTATCACCCAAAGCTCGCCGATCACGGTGGTATTTGCCATTCCAGAAAGCCAGTTACAGCAGGTGAGAACCGCCTTTCGCTCAGGCGAATCACTGACCGTGGAAGCCTGGGATCGGGCCGAGCGTGAATTACTGAGTGTCGGTGCTTTAACCACGCTGGATAACCAAATTGATGCGGCTACCGGCACCTTACGCTTAAAAGCCGAATTTACCAATGAGCAAGAAGAGCTGTTTCCAAACCAGTTTGTGAATGTGCGGCTTAACGTCGCGGTAAAACAAGGTGCGGTAACGATTCCGCAGGATGCGGTGCAATATGGCTCGGCCGGGACCTATGTGTACGTGATTGAAAATAACAAAGCGCAAATCCGTCAAGTGCAGCTAGGTGCGGTAGATAATGGTTTAGTGGCAATATTAAGCGGGCTGGAAGCCGGTACCCAAGTGGCACTCGAGGGCTTAGATCGCTTAAGACCGGGTCGTGCGGTAGAAGTGATTGCTGACGAGCCGGCAGCGGTTAACTAAGGAGCGGGTAATGAATATCTCCCAACCCTTTATTTTAAGGCCGGTTGCGACCTCGTTATTAATGCTGGCGCTATTGATTGCCGGTATTTTAAGTTGGCGGCAATTACCTGTGGCCGCCTTGCCACAAGTCGATTACCCAATAATTCAGGTGTTTAGTTTTAATCCCGGTGCCAGCCCCGATATTATGGCGCGCACGGTTACTGCCCCGCTGGAGCGACGCCTCGGGCAGATCCCGGGGCTGAAGCAAATGACCTCCAATAGCTCGGCCGGTGCCTCAGTCATTACCTTGCAGTTTGCTTTAGTAGTCGATATGGGCGTGGCGGAACAAGAAGTGCAAGCGGCCATTAATACGGCGTCCTCATTGCTGCCCTCTGATATGCCGACACCGCCTATTTACCGTAAGGTGAATCCGGCCGATGCGCCTATCCTGACGTTAGCCATTAGCTCGGACACGCTGCGCTTACCGCAAGTGTATGATTTAGTTGATACTCGGATGGCGCAAAAACTGGCTCAGTTGCCTGGGGTAGGGATGGTCAGTTTAGCCGGTGGTCAACGCCCGGCGATTCGGGTAAAAGCTAATCCCGGCGCTTTGGCTAATATGAATCTCAGTTTAGAAAATTTGCGTAGTGCCATTGCCGCGGCCAATACCAATCAGCCCAAAGGCAGTTTCGATGGGCCTTTTCGCTCCACAATGTTGGATGCGAATGATCAAATTCGCGATATCGCAGAATATCAGGATTTAATTATCGCGTGGCGTGATAACGCTCCGGTCAGGCTGCGTGATGTCGCACAGGTAGAGCAGGGAGCCGAAGATCGCTTTTTAGCTGCTTGGGCCAATCAGCAACCTGCGGTGTTACTGAATATTCAACGTCAACCGGGGGCCAATGTGATTGAAGTGGCCGATCGGGTACGTGAGCTGTTACCACAATTAACGGCCACCATGCCGGCTGCGGTGGATGTCGTGATCTTAACCGATCGTACCCACAGCATTCGCGCCTCGGTACGTGACGTGCAAAAAGAGCTGGTTTTTGCGATCTGTTTGGTGATTTTAGTCACCTTTGCCTTTTTAAAAACTATCCCTGCGACCATTATTCCTAGCCTAGCGGTGCCCTTATCCATAGTGGCAACCTTTGCCGTGATGCTCTGGCTCGACTTTTCGGTCAATAACTTAACGCTGATGGCGCTGACCATTGCGACCGGCTTTGTGGTCGACGATGCCATCGTTATGTTAGAGAACATTGCGCGGCACCGCGAGCAAGGGGCTTCACCGATGGAGGCGGCCTTAAAAGGGGCCAAAGAAATTGGTTTTACGCTGATTTCACTCACGGTATCCCTGATTGCGGTATTAATTCCGTTGTTGTTTATGGCCGATGTGGTCGGTCGCTTATTCTATGAATTTGCGGTCACGCTGGCGGTGGCGATTTCGATTTCGCTGGTGGTATCCCTAACTTTAACGCCGATGATGTGCGCGCGCATGCTTACGGCGATGCCCGCCCATGATAAGCCGGATGATGTTATTACGCGGGTGATTAAGCGCTATGGCTTGATGTTGCAATGGGTATTGCGTCATCAACGCTTGGCCATGGCGACCATGGTCGGCACGATCGCTTTAACGGCTGGGCTCTATCTGGCGGTACCAAAAGGCTTTTTCCCCATCCAAGATAGTGGCGTGATCCAAGTGATCACCGAAGCGCCGCAGGATATTTCTTTCCAAGCTATGGCGGAGCGGCAACAACAATTAGCGGCGCAGCTATTAGCGCATCCCGAAGTGGTTAGCTTATCGTCCTTTATTGGCGTTGATGGTAGCAATAGCAGTATTAATAGCGGCCGTATTCTGATTAACCTAAAGCCGCATAATGCGCGCAGCCAAACGGCCGTCGAGATTATTCGTGAATTAGAGCAGCAGGTTGCCACTGTGCCCGGCATCAAAGGCTGGTTTCAACCGGTGCAAGAGCTGAGTATTGAAGATCGGGTCAGTCGCACCCAGTACCAGTTTACCTTAAGCACGCCGGATTACGAGGTGCTGGGGCAATGGTTGCCGGAGTTAATGGCGGCTTTAGCCGAGCAGCCGGCGTTATCGGAAGTGGCGCATGATCTGCAGGAGCAAGGTTTACAAGCCTATATCGATATTGATCGTAATGCGGCAGCGCGTTTGGGGCTGAGTGTGGCGCAGATTAGCTCGGTGTTGCAAAGTGCTTATAGTCAGCGGCAAATTTCGACCTTATTTACCCAATCGAATCAGTATCGGGTGGTGCTAGAGGTCGATCCGGAACAAGTGCAGGGTGTTGCGGCACTGGATAAACTGTATTTGACCAGCAGTAGTGGGGCAACGGTGCCTTTATCGGCCGTGGCCACGGTCAGTCAGCGGCCAACGCGGTTACTGATTAATCAGCAAGGGCAATTTCCGGCCGTGACGCTGTCGTTCAACTTGGCGGCAGGCTATTCGCTGGGCGAAGCGGTGGCGGCCATTGAGCAGGTGCAGCAACAATTACAACTACCACCAGAAGTCGAGTTAACCTTTCAAGGTGCAGCCGAAGCCTTCCGCGCCTCGTTAAGTAATACCTTATGGCTGATTTTTGCTGCTATTTTAACCATGTATATTGTGCTGGGCATTTTATATGAGAGCTTAATTCACCCGCTAACCATTCTTTCTACCTTACCTTCGGCTACTGTGGGCGCCTTGCTGGCCTTATTGCTCACCCAGCAACCGCTGGATTTGATCGCAGTTATTGGCATTGTATTGTTGATTGGTCTGGTGAAGAAAAACGGCATTATGATGGTCGACTTTGCGCTGGATGCGCAGCGCAATCAAGGCATGACACCGGCTGATGCTATCTATCAGGCCGCCTTAATGCGTTTTCGCCCAATACTAATGACCACCCTTGCCGCCTTATTTGGCGCGATACCGTTAATGCTATCGACCGGCTCGGGAGCGGAGCTGCGGCAGCCGTTGGGTTTAGTAATGGTAGGCGGTTTACTGGTTAGTCAGGTGCTAACCCTGTTTACCACTCCGGTGGTGTACTTATGGTTTGATAAATTAGTGAAAAAGCGCCCGCCATTAGCGGTCGAGGCGGCGTCAGTATGAACCTGGCTCAACCTTTTATTCAGCGGCCGGTAGCCAGTGGCCTGATTGCCACCGCCATTTTATTGCTGGGGTTATTAAGCTGGCGCTTATTGCCGGTATCGCCCTTACCGGCCATTGATTTCCCGATGATCGTGGTCAGTGCCAGCTTGCCGGGGGCAAGCCCAGAGAGTATGGCCGCTACTGTTGCGACACCGCTGGAGCGGGCCTTGGGCAGTATTTCTGGGATCCGCCGCATTAGCTCGTCCAGCAGTCAGGGCTCGACGCAAGTACGCTTAGAGTTTGAATTGGATCGTAATGTCGATGCGGCTGCGCGCGAAGTGCAGGCGGCCATCAATGCCGCCCGTGGCCAATTGCCCTCTGGCATGCCGGGCAACCCGGTCTATCGTAAGTTTAATCCATCGCAAGCGCCTATTATGGCCTTGGCGCTTAGTTCTGAGCATTTGGCCGGCAGCGTGTTGTACGACAATGCCTCCACCGTGTTGGCGCAAAAATTGGCACAAATTACTGGGGTGGGCGAAGTCGAGGTGACTGGCTCGTCATTACCGGCAGTACGCATTCAATTGAATCCTGGCATGCTGGCCAATTACGGTGTGGCGCTAGATGAAGTTCGCATGGCTATCAGCACCATTAATGCCTCAGTGCCATTAGGTGTGTTAGAAAGCGATACGCATCGCTGGCAAATTGCCACCAGCGAAACCTTGCGTCGCGCGGCCGATTATCAAGATTTAATCATCAAATATAGCAATGGCGCGCCTATTCGTTTAGCGGATGTGGCCTTGGTCACCGATTCCACAGAAAACCGTTACAGTTCAGGTTTTCATAACGATAAAGATGCGGTGATCCTAATGATTAGCCGCCGTACTGGCGCCAATATTGTGGCGACCATTGATGCGATTTATGCGCAATTACCCTTGTTACAAGCCTTAACCCCCGCCGGTGCGGATTTAGCCGTGGTGATGGACCGTAGCCCGGTGATTCGGGCGACCTTAACAGAGGCTCAGCTTAGTTTAGCCTTGGCGGTGGTGCTGGTGGTGTTAGTGGTGTGGGCCTTTTTAGGTAATTTTCGTAGCGCACTTATTCCCAGCGTCACCATACCGGTCTCCTTAATTGGTGCCTTTAGTGTGATGTATCTACTGGGCTTTTCGCTCAATAATTTATCGGTAATGGCTTTAATTGTTGCAGCAGGCTTGGTGGTCGATGATGCGATAGTGGTGGTGGAAAATATTCGGCGACATTTAGAGCGTGGCTTAACACCGCTGCAGGCGGCACGGCAAGGTGTGGCCGAGGTCGGTTTTACGCTGGTGGCGATGAACTTAGCACTCATTATGATTTTCTTGTCCATCTTGTTTATGGGCGGCTTAGTTGAGCGGTTGTTCCGTGAGTTTTCTATTACGCTGGTGGCGGCGATGGTGATTTCGTTACTGATTTCACTGACCTTAACCCCCAGTATGTCGGCATTAATGCTGCGTAAACCGTCGGCGCAAAGTGGCGAGCACGGCTTCTTTTGGCAACTGCAGCAGGGCTATCGGCGCAGTATTGATGTCTCGCTGCGGCATTATCGTTGGTTACTGGTGTTAATGGTGTTGCTGTTTGCTGCCAGTACCTGGTTGTACAGTAAGGTACCTTCGGGCCTGCTACCCGAGCAAGATACCGGCCAATTAAACGGTTTTGTGCGCGGTGATGATGGCGCCTCTTATCAAATGATGGTGCCAAAGATTGAGGCATTTAGGCAATATGTGCTGCAAGATCCGGCTGTCGCCGATCTCACGGGCTCTGCCGGTGGTAACACTGGTGTCAGTAATTCCTGGATGCGGGTGCGCCTAAAGCCTTTGGCGGAGCGGCAGGTGTCGGCGCGGGCAGTGGTCGATCGGTTACGGGCGAATGCACCTAGGGTGCCGGGTGGCATTTTGTTTATGAATGTTGATCAGGATATTCGCTTATCCTCGCCTTTTGGTCGTAGCGATTATGAAGTGCAGTTGTTATCTGATGATCTCGGTTTACTGCGTCGCTGGGGCAAAGTCGTGGGCGAAAAGTTGCAGGATTTACCCGAGTTGGTGGATGTGGACACACCAGGGGGCGAAGATGCGCAGCAAATTGTGCTGACCATTGATCGGGAGGCGGCGCAGCGACTGGGTGTGGATATGCGTACTGTGGCCAGTATGCTGAATAATTCGTTCTCGCAGCGCCAGGTGGCAACCTTGTACGATCAGCAAAACCAGTACCGGATTGTGATGGAGTTGCTGCCGGGGTATACCGCACAGCCCGAGGTTTTGCAGCAACTGCAAATTATTACTGCGGATGGCCGGCAGGTACCGCTAGCGACCATTGCCAGCTACCAATATGGTTTAGTGAATGATCGGGTGCGACATGAAGGTCAATTTGCGGCGGTGAATATTGGTTATGGCTTAGCGCCAGATATTAGCATGGAGCAGGCTTCTGCAGCCATTGATCGAGCCTTGGCCGACATTATGCTGCCCAGCGCTATTGTCGCGATCAGTGGTGAGAACCAGCGTAATGCCATGTTTGCCACCAGCGATCAAACCTGGCTGATTATTGCGGTCATCGTCGCGGTGTATTTGCTGCTAGGGGTGCTGTACGAGAGTTTACTGCAACCCATAACCATCTTATCGACTTTACCTTGTGCCAGCGTCGGCGCCTTGCTGGCGTTATATTTAACCAAGACCGATTTTAACTTGATCGCCTTGCTGGGGCTGTTTTTATTAATTGGTATCGTGATGAAAAATGCCATTTTGCTGGTGGATTTTGCCTTAGCAGCAGAGCGGCAGCAGGGTTTATCCGCTAAAGAAGCGGTGGCGTTGGCCGCGCAACAACGGTTAAGACCGATTCTTATGACCAATTTTGCCGCGCTGCTGGGGGCGTTACCCCTGCTGTTAGGGGTAGGCGAAGGCTCAGAGCTGCGGCAGCCACTCGGTATTACGATTGTTGGCGGCTTATTGGTCAGTCAATTATTAACCCTGTACACCACGCCAGCAGTGTACTTACTCATCAGTAAAATACGGCTACGCAGCCGTGCGAAGAATCAGGTTAAAACACCGGTAGCCCGGTAAGAGGGCTACTGCCGCCAGCCGTATCTTGACGTTACTTGGCATAGACTACTGTTGATATTGCAGCAGCTTGTTGTAGAGCGTTTTGACACTGATGCCAAGCTGTGACGCGGCAGCGGTTTTATTCCCTTGCACCTGGTTGAGTGTGTGAGTGATAGCCGCCTGCTCTAATTCGGCTAAGGTAATACCGGTCGGTAGTTGTAAGCCGGTGTTCGCTGTTATGTCGGTTTGCGGGCGAAGTTGGAGATAATCGGTACTGATTTCCCGATCGGCCAAGATCCAGGCGCGCTCGACCTGATTTTTAAGTTCGCGGACATTGCCAGGCCAGCTGTAGCCAGTGATCGAGGTTAGCGCGTCCTCTGAAAATACCTTTTGCTGACCGGTGGCGGCATTGCAGTTTTGCAGAAAATGCTGGGCCAGGCCGCTAATATCTTCCGCTCGCTCACGTAGCGGAGGCAACTGCACCGGAAACTGCGCCAGTCTAAAATAAAGATCTTCCCGCAACAGCCCCTCGGCAATGGCTTGCTGTGGTTCTCGGTTAGTGGCGGCAATAATGCGGACGTTGGTATGCATCAGCTGATCACTGCCTACTGGCCGGTATTCGGCAGACTCCAGTACCCGCAGTAATTTCACCTGCTGCTCTAGCGGCATTTCGGTTACTTCATCCAGAAACAAGGTGCCGCCTTCGGCTTGTGCAAACACCCCCTGATGATCGCGTAAAGCACCGGTAAAAGCCCCTTTAGCATGCCCAAAAAGTTCACTGTCGGTTAGTTCCGGGCTTAATGCCCCGCAGTTCAACGCAATAAAGGGCTGTGCTGAGCGTGGGCTGGCTAAATGCAGCGTATTGGCCACCAGTTCTTTGCCTGAACCACTTTCGCCCACAATAAGCACACTACTGTCGGTAAGTGCCACCCGTCGTAAGGTGCGATAGAGTTCGCGCATTACAGTCGAAGAACCACGCAACAGTCCAAATTGGTCCAAGGTACTTAAAGGTGCTGTACAAAGGGGGGCGGGTATATGGAGCTGTTGGTAGCTGTCGGCCAATATTGTTGTGATGGCCTCGGCTGCGATAGGCCAACATAAATGGTAGCAGGCATATTGCTGCAACAACTGTTCTAATAAAGGATCAGTATGGCCGTTACTGATAAAAATCACATCGGTTTGACTCAGCAGGTTTTGCTGCACCATAAATTGGTACTCTTGCTGCGATAGCGTGCTGGTTTGTACCAGAGCCAGTGGGCAGTTTGCCTGTTGCAATTGTTCTGGCCAGTTTTCTTGCTCATGGCTTCTTACCAGCGTAAAACGCCTGGTTTCAGTGGCGTTTAGCAGCCTGGTTTCTAATTCAAAATCCTGTAGATGTAAAAATAACCGGGGTTGCATGCTTTCATCCTAACAGCCATTGCCTTGGTAAAACTTTAGGCATAGCTTGCTGAATTGCCGGTTAACCGGGGTAAATTTGCCAGAAAAGTCGGTAATTTTTACCGGTAAACCAGGCAAAAAGGAAAAGAGAGCAAATTAACACTGACTTAATATTATTTATTAGTTGTTATTTTTCAATGTTTTAAGTTTTGGCATCAAATTGGCATTAGGTACTGCGTCTCACAAAAAAGGAGTGACAACATGAAACGTACCACTTTAGCTATGCTGATAACCTTAGCCTTTACTACCACTGCAGTTGCAGCGAATGATTGGAAAGACAGCGCGAAAGATGCGTGGATTGATGGTAAGGCGGAAACGACCTTATTGCTGAATGGCAACCTGAATTCGTTTAAAATTAATACCGATGTTAAAGAGGGTGTAGTGCTGCTCACCGGCAAAGTGGACAGCGAAGTCGACAAAGCTCTGGCGGGCGAGTTGATTGAAGGCCTAGACGGTGTGGTAAGGGTAGATAATAAACTTACCGTAGTTGAATCTGCCGCCATGAAACATCAGGAGCAAGGCAGTGCGCTCACAGACGCCAAGATTGCCACGGTAGTGAAAACCCGATTACTGATGGAGTCTGAAGTTAGCGGTACCTCAATTAAGGTTGATGCCGACAACGGGGTGGTGACCTTAGAAGGTGACGTAGATACCCGTGCAGAAAGAGATTTGGCCATCGCTATCGCCAGAAATACCACTGATGTAAGCCGGGTTATTGATAAGTTGTCAGTGGTACCTAACTAAGCCTTTACCTGACTTATCTCCGTTATACAAAAATACCCGGCGCTAGCCGGGTTATTCCGCAACACGATAGCGGCTATCCAACTGACTCACGCCTAAACCACTTTTTTTCATTACCCGCAATTGCGTTGGAATGCGCTCTTTCATGGCTTCAATATGACTAATCACGCCAATCATTTTGCCCGAGGCATTCAGGTTATCCAGGGCATCCAGGGCAATATCCAGCGTTTCTGCGTCCAGGGTACCAAAGCCTTCATCTAAGAAAAGCGAGTCAATACTGGTTTTATGGCTGACGAGATCTGAGAGGGCTAAGGCCAGCGCCAGGCTGACTAAAAAGCTCTCGCCGCCAGACAAGGTTTTGGTATCGCGTTCGGTATCGCCTTGCCAGGTATCCAACACGCTCAGCGCCAGGCCTTCTGCATCTTTGCGTTTTAATAAGTAGCGGCCATGTAAGCGCTCTAACTGTTTATTGGCCAGATAAACCAGATTATCCAGCGTTAACCCCTGCGCAAAGCGGCGGAATTTATCGCCACTGGCTGAGCCTATCAGTGCATGTAAATAGCTTAGATCATCATAGTGTTGCTGTTGCACACGGATGTGTTGTAGTAATGCTTGCTGACGCGTGGTTTCGTGTTGTTGCTGCTGCAATTGCTGGCTAATCTGCCCCAGCCTGCTGTGTAGCTGTGCCTGTTCGGTTTGGATAGTGGCAAGTTTAGCCGTAACCTGTTCGGCACTGATAAACTGCCACTCTGCCGCCTCAGGTAATCCCAGCAGTGCCGCGAGTTGTTGCTCGGCCTGTTGCAGCAAAGAGCGGCTGTGTTGGATCTGTTGCTCTAATTGCTGCTTTAGGGCATTTAAACGGCTGCGTTCTGCTTCCGGTAAAAGGGCGGCGTTAAACTCCAGCTCATCTTGAAAAGGACTCGCTGCTAATTGTTGCTGCCAATCTTGCTGCAATGCCGCGGTGTTTTCGGTCAAGCTTTGCGCTTGTTGTTGCAAGGTGGTGATAATGGCCGACAGTTCACTTGCTGTTTGCAGCAACTGCTGGTGCTGTTGCTGCTGTGTTGCAACGACCTGCTCTGCCTGGTTAAGTGCAGCCTGAGCTTGTTGTCGCACCTCAGCTACCTGACGTGCCCCAAACAACTGCAAGCGTTGCTGTTGCAGCTCAGTAAGCTGAGTGCTTTGCTTAGCCAAGTGCTGTTGCTGCTGTGTCAGCTGTTCGGCTAACTTTAGCGCCTGCTGGTTAAGGCCCTTTAGTTCGGTATCTTTGGCAATATGCTGTTGCTGTAAATATTGCCGCTGCTGTTGATGTTGTTGATACTGGTTAACATCCTGCTGTTTTTGCTGTAACCAAACTGCCAGGTCGGTACTGGGTGCGGCATAGCCTTGTTGTTGGATCTCTGCTAATAACGCCTGTTGCTGCTGCTGGCAGTGTTGCTGTAATTGCTCGAGCTGTGCCTTGCGTTCTGCCTGCTGTTGCTCGTTACTTTGCAATTGTTGTTGTAAGAGCGTAAGTTCACTGTGTTGCTTATCCAGGGCACGCTCGGCGGTGATCCGCTCTTGTTCTGCCTGCTGGGCGGCCTTCTCGGCCTGACGTAGGGCTTTTAATTGTAACGCCAGGGTATCGGCTTGCTGTTGCATTTGTCCATGCAGCGCGGTCAGTGCCTGCACATCATCAAGCAGCGCTGTGCTATTAAGCTGCGGTATAAGTTGCTGCCATTGCGCGCTTGCCGCTGTTTGCTGCTGGGCCAGGCTGCTTAAACGCTCAGTACTTTCGGCCACTTGCTTAGTACAGCTATCTAGCGCTTCCCGACACTGCTGCCCTTGCTCACTGGTCTGCTCCAATAACGCGCTGGCGGCTTGCTTGCGGCTTAGCGTTTCCGGAATATCGAGTGCGGCACCCGCCAATATTGGATGTTCGGTAGCACCGCAGAGCGGGCAGGCGGTGTCTGGCTGTAATTGCTGGCGAAAATGTGCTAACTGCTCTTCCTGACTGAGTAGCTGGTTTAAGTCTTTGAGTTGCTGCTGGGCACTTTTATATTGTTCGGCCAGGGCCGTGCGCTGCTGGCTTAGTTGTTGTTGGCTGGCGTGCAACTGCTGTACTGTATTTTGCAGTCGCTGTTGTTCTTGTTGCCGTTGCTGGTAGTGTTCTTGCAGCGCCTGGGCCTGATGAAACAACGGCCAGCGCTGGTTCAGGGTTGCAAGCTGTTGTTCCAGTGTTTGCTCGTCTGCCTGGGCTAATAATTGCTGCCATTGCTGCTGCATGTTACTGCTGTTTTGCTGTAACTGTTGTACTTGCCGCTGCTGGTGTTCCACTTGTGCGACTTGCTGCTGGTATTGCGCACTTTGCGCTGTGCTGTGTTGCTGCAGGCTGGTCAGTTCGCTGTTTATTGTGCGGATATTTTGCTGATCTTTACTCAGCTGAGTGAGTTGCTGCGCCCAGCCGGTTAGCAGTGCGGCGGCGTTGGCATCGGCTTGATGCTGGTCCAGATAAGCTTGTTCGCTGGCCAGCTGTTGTTGTAAATCCTGCAGTTCGCCACTGAGTTGTTGCTGGTATTCTGCCTGTTGTGTGGTCTGTTGTTGCAGTTGCTGGACGTTTTGCTGTTGTTCAGTATGTTTTAGCTGCAGGCTATGAATGTGTTGATCTAGCGGCAGCACCTGTTCAGTAATCAGTGTTTCTTGTTGCTGGTAGTGCTGGCGACTTTGCGTCAGACTTTGCACCGCCTGATCTAGTGTTGCGCTACTGTTGCTAAGCTGTGTGCTTAACGCTTGTCTGGCTTGCTGTTGCTGGTTTAATTCAGCGTTACGCTGCGCTAAATCGCGTTGGCTATTTTGATAAAGGGTAAAGGGCATGCGCAGCCGTTCGGCGGGTTCACTTTGGCTAAGGCGTTGTAACTCCGCTGCGGCAGCTGCTTGTTGTTGCCGCACAGCGCTATAGTGGCTGCTGGCTTGTTGCTGTTGTTGTTGGGCCGTGGTGAGTTTTTCCCACCACTGGCTATGTGCTTGTGTCTTGCTCAGTTGTTGTTGCAAAAGCTGTTGCTGCTGTTCTAGCTGCGTTTGCTCTGTTGCCAACGCAGCCAACTGCTCAGGGCTGAGTAGCTGAAAGCCATCGGCTTTGGCACTAAGCTCCCGCAGGGTTTGTTTGGCTTCGGTAAACTGTTCATGCACCCGTTTTGATAACTGCCCATAAATTTCAGTACCGGTTAGCTCTTCCAGTAATTCTGCGCGTTCAGCATCATTGGCATTTAAAAAAGCAGCAAAATCGCCTTGTGATAGCAACATTGACTTGGTAAAGCGGCCAAAATCCAGCCCGGTGATCTGTTCTATTTCTTCGCTTTTTTGCCTTACCTGATTGGCCAGCACTTTGCCGCTGGCTACTTCTGATAGTTCGACATCGGCTTGCTGTAAATTACCCTCTGGGTTACCCCTGGCGCGGCGCATGCTCCAGAACGCCCGGTAAGCCGTACCTTTTACTTCAAACTCAACTTCGGCCAGGCACTCGGCGCTGCCGCGGGTCATGATTTCATTGGCGGAGGTCGAGATGGCACCTAAACGTGGTGTTTGGTGGTACAAGGCCAAGCATATCGCATCTAACAGGGTGGTTTTACCGGCCCCGGTGGGGCCAGTGATGGCAAAAAGCCCGTTTTCGGCAAAGGGTGATTGGCTAAAATCAATTTTCCACTCGCCTTTTAACGAGTTCAGGTTTTTCAGGCGCAGCGTGAGTATTTTCATGCCTTGCGCTCCAGCTCAAGTTCCAACAACAACTGGTCAAAGTGTTGCTGTATGCGGCTTAGCCTGGCTTGTGCCGCCTCATCATCAAAGTCTTCCATTTGCAGGCGTTTAGCAAAAACTTGCTGCGGTGTGAGTTCGGCCAGGGTTTCTTGCTGTTCTGCTGTTAAGGCCTGACGCTTTGGATTACGTAAGCGGCGCAATTGCAACACATCGACATTTAAATCTGCCACCAGGTTTTGTACCCGTTGCTGCAGATCGGGCAGATAGTCTTCGGTTGCCACTTCCAGACATAACCAAACACTATGCTCTGGGTGAGCTGCGGCCACTTGGGGTATGGCAGTGGTGAGAGTGGCTAAATCACCGCGCAGTACCTGCATTGGCTGAAATAGCGGTACAGCAATAGGCCTGATTTGTTGGCATTCGCGGCCGGTAAACTCGACCAGCACCACTTGTTTTTCGGTGTTAAGCTCATCAAAACTGAGCGGTATCGGCGAGCCGCTATAGCGGATGTGCTCTGTTTTGGCGACCTTCTGTGGCCGGTGAATATGCCCCAGCGCAATATAGTCTGCTGGCGGAAAGCCCTCGGCGGCAAAGCCATCCAGTGTACCTATATAGATATCGCGTACACTTTCTGACTGGCTAACGCCCAACGCGGTTAAATGGCCGGTGGCAATAATAGGCACCTCTAATTGCTGTTGCTGCCGTGTCTTGACGGCCAGCTGAAACAGCTGTTGATAGTGTGCTGTAATAGCGTCTCCCAGAGCCTGGCGTTTTTCCAGCCCGCTGGCACCAGCTGTGCTTTGCAATACATCTTTGGCCCGGATAAAAGGCACAGCACAGACGATAGCGCCGACGGCTCCACTTTTATCGGGCAGCAGTAACACCTGCTCTGAGAGGGGCAGATCAGTACTGGCCACCACATAAGTATTAAGACAGGCCAGCAGTTGACGTGATTCATTTAACACGGCCACTGCATCATGATTACCACCCAAGACCAGCAAGCTGCAGTTAAGCTTTTGTAATTCCACCACGAAGTAGTTATAGAGCTCTCGCGCATAGCTGGGTGGGGTGCCGGTATCGAAAATATCGCCCGCAATAATAACGGCATCGACCTGTTCGCTGCGCACTTGCTGCAATAGCCAGTTAATAAAGGCTTGATGCTCATCTTTACGGGTTTTGGTAAAAAAACTCTGGCCCAGGTGCCAGTCTGAGGTGTGAAGCAGTTTCAAAAGGGATCCCTGTTTTTGGCGGTTATTGTTGTTGCTGCATTGCCGACTGTGCTAGTAACAATTGCCGAAACGCCTCTGCCGGTAGCGGTTTGCTGTAATAATACCCCTGATAGTAGTCACAGGCCATGTCTTTTAATAAGGCCAATTGCTCAGCCGTTTCCACGCCCTCTGCCAGTACCTCAAAACGTAAGGTATGACCTAGTTCAATAATGGCTCTGCTAATTTGCCTGTCGTCTTCATTATCGGTAATCCTATCAATAAAGCGCCGATCCACCTTTAACACATCTAAAGGCAATTGTTGTAGATAAGCCAGAGACGAATAACCCGTACCAAAATCGTCAATCGCCAGGCGAATACCAGCTGCACGCAGTTGCTGCATAGTGTGAATCACCCTATCTTTGTCTTCCATTAAGGCGCTCTCTGTCACTTCCAGCTCGAGAAGCTGGGCTGGAAAGCCAGTCTGTTGCAGCACCCTGCTAACGTGTTGCTGCAGATCACCTTTGCTAAACTGATGTGTCGACACATTTACCGCTAATCTGATCTGTGGTAACCCTTGTTTTAACCAGGCCTGGCCCTGAGTGCAAGCTTGTTTTAACACGAATTGTCCTATCTCCTGAATTAAGCCACAGGATTCTGCTACCGGGATAAATTGATCGGGGGCGATATAACCGCGCTCTGCGTCAAACCAGCGGATCAGTAATTCAGCACCAATAATCTGGTTAGTGGTAAGATTTATTTGCGCTTGATAATAGCATTCCAGTTGCTCATGCTTGAGGGCATGACGCAATTTCGCCTCTAAGATCAGCCTTTCCCGAGCCATTGCGGTAAGCTGATCCGTGTAATAGCTGTAGGTGTTTCTGCCATCGGCTTTGGCTTTATACAGCGCAGCATCGGCACCTTGTAATAAGGCTTCTACCTTGTCGGTATGTTGTGGAAACAGGCTAATACCGATAGAGGCGGAGCTAGTTACTTCAATATCAAATTGCAATACCATAGGCTGCTGCAATGATTTAAGCAGCTCCATAGCAAAACGTGCGGCATCTTCTGGATGCGGTAGGTGTTCAACTAAGATCGCAAATTCATCGCCACCTAAGCGGGCCAGCGTTTCATTTTCACCACAGCAAAGCTGAAGTTTTTCGGCAATACGTTTTAACAGTAAATCGCCTGCATTGTGGCCATAGGAATCGTTTATTGTTTTAAAGTTGTCTAAATCAAGAATTAATACCGCAAGTTGCAAGTGTTCGCGGCGTGCTACCTTTAAGGCCTGTTCCAGTTTAGTCGCGAAGAGGTGCCGATTCGGTAAATGGGTTAGCGGATCATATTCAGCCAAGAAAGCAAGTTTCGCTTCTTGCTGTTTGCGTTCGGTTAAATCAATGTCGATACAATAAATTTGCGGTTTTTTATCGGGTAAAATAATGACGGCATGTGAAGAATATACCGTTACCGGACTGCCATCTTTACGTTGTAACGTCAGCTCCTCTGCGGCGCGCGGCTGACCGCTGCTTGCCATTAAGCTAATCGCTTCTTTTACGCCCTCGTGCATCCGCTGGGGAATAATCAGATCCAGTAAATTATTCCCCAGCGCTTCCTGACGGCTATAACCATAAATTAATTCACTACCTTTATTCCAGTAAAGGGTTGTACCTGTTTCGTTATAGCCCTGTACTGAAATGTTAGGCATTTTGTCTAACAGCGCGCGGAATCGTAGTTCGCTTTCCTGCAATTGCTGCTGTGCCAGAGCTACCGCAGAAATATCCTGAATAACAGAGAGAAAGCGTGCCGTACTATTATGATCTTTCGGTAAGAGTGCCACAGAAAGTCTGGCCCAAACGACATGCCCATTTTTATGTAAATAGCGTTTTTCTAAGGAATAGCGTTGCAGTTCCCCAGCCAGGGTGCGTTGTAATAACGTTTCATCTTTAGAAAGGTCCATTGGGTGAGTAATTTGTTGAAACGACATTTGCCGCAGTTCTGCGGCGGAATAGCCTAAAATATTACAGAACTCTTTATTAAGTTGCACAAAGCTACCATTGGTTGCAACATAGGCCATACCTGCCGCGGCATGTTCAAAGGTTAAATCTAACAGCTGTTCGGAGTCGGCTAGCGAGTTGGCAAAATGATAGCGTTGTTTTAGCAAAAACCAGGCAATAATAGCGGTGATAATAATATAGGCAAACCCTTTGTAGGTTTGATAACGCATCAGCGCTGCAGGTTCTGTAACCAGCGCAACGAGCAAGCTGTCGCTAAAACTTATCCAAATAATCCCAAATAACAGATAGATGGCGGCGCCCAGCAGGGGATAATAGTGCCATTTGTTAAACGTTAATTTTGGCTTGCTCATGCTAATTCCATGTTTTTCCATAAAAATAAAAAAACTTACAGCATAAGCATAGCGGACTTTAATAAATTGTTTAAAGCAGGAATAAAAAAACGGGCCAATATCGGCCCGCAAGTTTACAAATAAAACTAAGCGTCTAGTTAGAAAGAGTACACCAACGTCAGTGATGTTTGCGTATCGGTACTCTTTTTATCTACCGGTACATCAGAGTCATTCTGTACTAAAAATGCGGCTTTCATTTGCATGGCGCCGTTAATACGGGCGCTTAATGCCGTTTCTGCAACAGTACGGGTATTGTCGTCGCTGTATTCCACACTAAAGGTTTGGGTAAAGGTGGCTGACTCGCTTAGTACCCACTTAAAAGCTGCTGCGCCACGGGCTAAGAGACCATTCTCTGTCTCGTTAGTAGAGCGTTTCGCATTGTAGTAACCCGGACCGATCTCTACATCCAGTGATTTATTTTCAAGATTTAATAACCGAGTACCATAACCCGCTGCAACGGTGGTGTATTGCGTATAGGCACCGAACTTATCATCCGTGTACGAGCCGAGGACAAACAAATTATCGAACTCTTCGGTTAACTTATAGGCGCCTTTGGCGGAAACCAAATAACGCTCTGCGGAACGTTCGCGGTTTCTATTACCATCAGCGTCTGTTTTTTCATCTTCTTTGAAAAAAGCACTGAAGATATAATGATTACTCCATTGTTCCAATTCCTGCTTAGCATCAATTTTACCGGTAATAGAGGTACCCGCTGTATTACCAGTGGTAGTAATAGCACCTAACTCGGCAGAGGTGTTCCAAACTTTTTGTTCGGTAGCCTGAGCTTGGCTAACTAAAAGCAGGCCGGCAGTGGCGGCCAGGGTGAATACTTTCATGCTTACTCCTGTGCTTCTTTCTTGATATGAACATCCATTTGCGGAAACGGAATGCCGATGCCTTGTGCGTCGAATGCCAGCTTTACCCGCTCCAGCGTATCCCAGTAAACGCCCCAGTAATCTTCAGTTTTAACCCAGGGACGTACAATAATATTCACCGATGAATCGGCGAGTTCCGATACCCGGATATTGGGGGCGGGTTCTGGCAGAACACGTTCATCACTAGTGATAATCTCTTGCAGAATGTTTTTCGCTTTAAGCAAATCTGAGTCGTAGCTAATGCCAATAACCAAGTCTACCCGGCGGGTGCTTTCTGATGAAAAGTTGGTAATGTGCCCACCAGTAATTTTGGCATTAGGCACAATAACGCGCTTATTGTCGGGCGTTTTCATCGTAGTTTGGAAAATTTCAATTTTATCTACAGTACCGGTTATGCCACCGGCATCGATAAAATCGCCCGATTTAAACGGCCGAAACAGAATAATCAGCACGCCAGAAGCAAAATTTGCCAGTGACCCCTGCAGTGCTAATCCAACAGCCAAACCTGCAGCGCCCAAAATAGCGATAAAAGACGTTGTTTGTACACCGACTTGCGATAATGCCATCAAGGCAGTCGCAATCATTAAAATGGCATAAACAATACTACTTAAAAAAGACACCACAGCTTTATCAATATTGCGTGACAATAAGCCTCGTTCTAGCAATCCTGAAATGCCGCGGGCCATCATCCGGCCAATATAAAATATTACTATTGCCGCAATAAGCTGCAACAGAAGGCCTAGCAAAAACTCGTGATTTTGCTGGAATAACTCGGTTATTTGTTCCATTTATCACTCCTGTGAAACAGTATTTAGGTAAGACATGTTGACCAGGCCAACCCAGGTCATAACGCACCCGAAATCAGTTTGAAACGTCAGTAGGCTGGCACAGCATAGCATTTTCAGCTTTGCTGATAAATTGACAGTTTGACGCTATTGTTAAAAAAGACTTGGTTGCCAGCCAGGTTTTTGGTTAAAATAGTGTTGTCTTAGTGGTGACTGTAGCTCAGTTGGTAGAGCCCCGGATTGTGATTCCGGTTGTCGTGGGTTCGAGCCCCATCAGTCACCCCACTTCTTACCTGCTTTTACCCATTTACTCTGCCCGTTAGTGCTTACGGAAAAATCCGGCGCTATTAGAAAGCGTTTATCCTGAACTTGCTCTGAATGCACTTTGTTGGGCATTTTGGCATTTAGCCACTACGCTATAGGTTATAGACTCCCCGGATGCCAGATATTATGGACTTATCGCGCTTACAGCAGCAACTACAGCACCCTGAGCTCTCGCCTGTAGAGAGCTGGAACCCGACTTTTTGCGGTGATTTACCCGTACGCATAGATGTTGATGGTCATTGGTATTACCAAGACAGTAAAATTGAGCGCTTACCTTTGGTAAAGCTTTTTGCCAGTGTTTTGTTATGTCAGGGGCAGGAGTACTTTTTACAAACTCCGGTAGAAAAAGTACGGATCCAGGTGGCGGATGTCCCGTTCTTAATTACTCAAAGTCAGTGGCAGCAGGGCGAGGCAGGGCCAGAGCTTTGGTTAACGACAAATTTGGGCGATACGATACCCTTATCGGCGACTTATCCCTTGGTTCTGCGTCCCTTTTCCGGTCAAGTATTGCCTTATGTCCAGCTTTGGCGTGGTATACAGGCTCGCTTACATCGTAATTTGTATTATCAGCTACTTGAAGAAGCTGAATTAAAAGAAAATCAGATCCAACAAGAGGATGGATTGCCTGGCGCTATTCATCTGCGCTGCACTATACAAAGCGCCGGCCAAAGGTTTTTGTTGGCTGAAGAAAAGCTTTCTGCTTCAGATACCTGACGGCTAAATCCCACCAATTACCGCAATAGCATTGCTCTGGTCAAACTTCAGGCTCATAGTCTAAACCATGATCCCAGAGGAATATAACTATGATAAGACTCTCTACCTTGGCGCTGGCTACCTGGCTTGCGCTACCCAATGCAGCGCTGGCCAATACTATCTATATCCATGCCGGCAAATTAATTACAGCAGAACATAAACAGCCACTAACCGAGCAAACCATTATTGTGGTCGACGACAAGATTACTGAGGTGAGGGCCGGATACCTTAGCCCGGCGGCTACTGATACGCTAATAGATTTGCGTAATAACACTGTGTTGCCGGGGCTAATGGATATGCACACGCATTTCTCGACCCAAATTAGCGCCAGTTCTTATGGTGAGGCGCAGCGCTTAAATGAAGCTGATTTCGCCTTAAGAGGCGCTGTTTTTGCAGAAAAAACGCTAATGGCCGGTTTTACTACAGTGCGTGAGCTGGGTGATAGCCATCATATTAGCGTGGCGCTGCGCAAAGCTATTGCCCAAGGCTATGTAAAAGGTCCACGGATTTATGCGGCGGGTAAATCGCTGGCGACTACCGGCGGTCATGCCGATCCCACCAATGGCTTAGCCTATGCATTGCTAGGTGATCCCGGCCCGAAGCAAGGCGTTATTAATGGGGCTGATGAAGCTCGTAAAGCCGTACGGCAACGTTATAAAGAAGGCGCAGATTTAATTAAAATCACCGCCACAGGTGGAGTACTGAGTGTCGCAAAAAGCGGCATGAACCCGCAGTTTACCAGTGAGGAGCTAGAGGCTATTGTTAGCACTGCGCGTGACTACGGCTTTAAGGTGGCTGTGCATGCCCACGGTAAAGAGGGTATGGAGCGGGCAATTAAAGCCGGTGTTGATTCAGTGGAGCATGGTACCTATATGGATAAGGAAACCATGGCGTTGATGAAAAAACACGGTACCTACTATGTACCAACAATTAGTGCCGGTAAATGGGTACAGGACAAAGCGAAAATTGATGGTTTCTTTCCTGAATTAGTACGCCCAAAGGCGGCGACTATCGGGCCTTTAATTCAGCAAACTTTTGCGCAGGCTTATCAGGCTGGGGTGAAGATTGCCTTTGGTACGGATGCCGGGGTTGGCGAGCATGGTGAGAATTGGCGCGAGTTTGTCTATATGACCGAAGCCGGAATGCCTGCGATGGCCGCCATTCAAGCTGCGACTATTGAAGGGGCGAAGTTATTGGGCGTGGAGCAAGAGCTGGGCTCAATCCGGGCTGGTAAAATCGCCGATATAATTGCAGTACCGGGCGATCCGCTGCAGGATATCCATTTAATGGGCCAAGTTAACTTTGTAATGAAAGCAGGCAAAGTATACAAACAGTGATTATGTAGCTAGGTGTTTTTAGCAGGCATTACGCCTGCTGAAAACGTTGTAATAGCTTGACGATATCGGCCTGAATCAGCTCGCGCAAATCAATTTCTGCTTGTTGTCGTACTTTATCTTGCTGGCGGGTAAGCTTTTTATCTTGTTCTTTGCGGGCCTGATGTGTCGGCATATCTTTTACTACCAGATACATTTGGTATAACCCAGGGTAGCTCTGACTAGCATCTGGTTTATTCTCTTGCGGCCAATGGTCTAACAAAACCCACAAGCGCAAGGCACCTTCTGACAGTTCACATTGCTGCTCTTGCATAGCACGACTGATAAGCACAATGCTTTCTTGCAAATAGCGTTTTTTCTCCAGCACTTTCTCTTGCTGAACCTGGTGTTCTTGTTGCTGGCGAGTATTTTGCTGTTTCAACAGCCACAACAACTTACCAGCATAAAAAGCCAGGCCAGCAATAATGGCACTACCCAGTAATAATACGAATGCCCAGAGTATGGTCACACTTAATCCTCGTCGCCCAATAAGGTTTTACGCCAATCAGTACGCTCGAAGCGGGCTAATGGATCCTCGTCCTCTTCGGTTTCAGCACTGTCGTCAGCTGTTTCGGCTTCTGTTAAACCTAATAACTCCAGCAGTTCTGTTAACCGTGCGGTTTTGCTATTAAAGTACTTAGCATCTTTACCAGTAAGGATTTCGTCGCGTTCCACCCGTTCCAGCAAGGCTTGCAGCCGAGTATCCGCTTCAATTTCGGCCAGCTCCTGTTCAGGTGTTAAGGAAACAATTTTAACCGCTTTTAACAGTGCTTTTGGCTCTTGCGACATCAATAATGGCGTATGCTGTTGTTCTGTAGCGGCATCAGCACCTAATGGAATAGGTTTTTTGCTGCCTATGCGAGGGTCTTTGTTCGCGGTATGCTGCTTATTGGCATTCACCACGTTAGCGTCTTGCATACTATTGCGGTTACCGGATTTTAAGCCCGCGCCCTTTTTCTTGGACTCATCCTTGTGCTCCCGAACTTTACGGATCTCACTGGCTGGCAGATGGCGTTGACCATTGTTGCCGGCGTTACGGGATTTTTTTTGACGCGTCATAGTAAATTTGCTACCTGTAAAAAAGGGCGCACATTTTAACCAGCTTTACGGAAAATCACCACATCATTCGTCGGAAAAGCTAATTGTAAATTATAGTGCTGCGCCAGCCAGTAAAAAGTCTGCTCACTAAAGAAGCTGATATGTGTCGGATCGCGCTTATAATGCCAGCTGCTAAAGGCCGTGGCGTCCGGATAACACTTGGTCATAATTGCCAGCATACCAGCAGGCCGTAGTAATTGTAACCAAAGCTGCCATTCGGTTGCCGGGTTAACAAAGTGCTCTATGGCCTCGGTACAACTAATAAAGTCATATTGTTGTTGTAATGCCGCCGGGTTGTTGGCAAAGAAAGGATCCCAAAGCTGCATCTGGTGTCCGGCTTCAGTGAGCATCTGTGCTAACAGTGGGCCTGGACCACAGCCGAAATCTAAACCTTGCTTTGCACCCTTACCTAGCATTGCCAGCAGTGGTTTAGCTAGTTTACTGAGAAATTGCCGATATCCAGGATCCTGCAGATCATTATTATGTAGCAGGTAATGCTGTCGTTCCTGTTCTGCCGTCAATAAGTGTTGCCTGGCAACAAAAACCAGCTGGCAACGCTGGCATTGCAGATAGAGCCGTTGGGGGTCCTGGCTAAATATTTCGGTTTGGGTATTTTGGCACAGTGGGCATACAGCGTTGGGCATAGGATTTCTTACTTTTTGTACATAAAACAAAGGGCGATAAGATTACCTTATCGCCCTGTTTATTCGTGCCTAGAGGTCAACACTTCTCTCGATTTGCTTAATTCATCCTGATGCGCAGTCAACACCATGTTGCAAATTATCCGTATATTATTAAACGCTGTCCGTGCTTAGCTTTTTTTATTCGCGATCGTCCTGATACTTTAGTAATCATCCTTGTGCGCATTTCGCGCCTGACACCGTCCGGGCATCCTAAAACACAGCGCACTTAGCGTGCAGATAGCTTCCTTAACCTAATTATCCATATTGTTGTGTCGCCGAAGCGACGTCCTTAATTTACTCCGATATTTTGAGATGGCAAGTCAAAAATGCAATGAATTATGAAAGAATATTCGACTTTAGTCTAAACTTTCATAATTTTCATTGGTTTACGCTAATTATCAAGAATGAAAAAAAGTTCAATAAAAATAAGTTTGAGTCGATGTCCTACAGTGCATGTAAGACATTTCGGACAATAAAAAACCGACTATTAAGTCGGCTTTTTATTGTCGTTAACAGTGTAAATTAATGTAGGCCGCCAAGATATTGTGACAGAACCCGAATATCTTCGTCAGTAAGCTTCTTCGCAACGTCACGCATCATGCCGTTCATATCATTAGCGCGAGTACCGGCACGGAATTCTTCCAGAGTAAGCTTTACATAATCCGCGTTTTGAAAACCGATACGTGGGAAGCCTGCTAAACTGGTACCGGCACCACGTGGGCCATGACAAGCAATACAAGCTGCAATACCGCGCTCAGCATCACCACCGCGATATAATTTCTGACCTGCTTCAACCACATCTTCTGGTGTGGTACCGGCTGTAATACGTTGTGAGGCAAAATAAGCTGCCAGATCTTTCATATCTTGATCAGATAATGCTGCAACCATACCGTACATTATCGCGTTGGCACGGCCTTGTTGACCGCCAGTCGTCATGCCTAGTTTATAATCAGTAAGTTGTTTATATAAATACTGGGCATGCTGGCCAGCCAGTTTAGGATATATTGCCAGCGGGCTGTTACCATCCGGGCCATGACAGGCAGCACAGGTTGCTGATTTTGCTTTGCCTGCTTCGGCGTCACCATCAAAAGCATTAGCTGTACCGACTAAACCGAATAACAGCGTCAGAGGTAAAATGAGTTTTTTCATGTTTGATCCGTCTCAGTCCGCATTGAAAAGCCAGTATCCTGGCAGCAATGAATTATATTTAAGGTGTTTTTGCCTATTTTACACGAAACTGCCTAAAGTAAAATCCCATCCTTTAGTCAAAAGCGTGGCAAATGCTTCTTCCGATCCTCGTGATCCGCTACAATAACACCAAATCAACTGCCGGAGCAGGCCGTGTCTTATACAAAATTTAATTATCAACAAGTCAGTTTTCTTACCAGCGCGCCGGATATTACCGCTTTACCAGCGGATACCGGTATTGAAGTCGCCTTTGCCGGTCGCTCCAATGCAGGTAAATCTAGTGCATTAAATACGCTAACCCGACAAAATAGTTTAGCGAGGATCAGTAAAACGCCTGGTCGTACTCAGCTTATTAATACTTTTACCTTGGCTGAGAATAAAAGACTGATTGATTTACCCGGCTACGGTTTTGCTAAAGTGCCACTGGCTGTAAAGGAAAAGTGGCAAAAATCTTTATCTGAATATCTTGAAAAGCGGCAAAGCTTAAAAGGTATAGTGGTATTGATGGATATTCGTCATCCGCTAAAAGATCTTGATCAACAACTTATTTTTTGGGCGGTGCAAAGTAATTTGCCAGTGCTAATTCTATTAACGAAATCCGATAAGCTGGGGCCAGGAGCGCGGAACAAAATTGTGCTTGAGGTTCGTGAAGCGGCCATGGCCTTTATGGGCGATGTACGGGTACAAGCTTTTAGCTCACTGAATAAATTTGGTTTAGCTGAATTCGAACAAGTGTTAGATGAGTGGTTTAATAGCGCAGCTGAGTAAGGTAAACCACTAAGACATGGCTAAGCATGCATTGGCCAGTACCGCAAAAAAAAACCGACCCTTAGTGGGTCGGTCATAGCAATCGGGGAGAAGCTATATAAATCAAATCAACAGGGTGTCTTATTGCTAAGACGTGGCTATTATAACAGCAAGCTTTGTTTGTTTGAAGTATTTACTCTAAAAAATATCTGAAAAGTTTCATTTGTTTGCTTTTTGTACTTCTTTATCCTCTTGCCGTGCCCCAAAATAAAAAAACGCCCCGCTGCAAGCAGCGGGGCGGCTAAATAAAGCCTACTTTCATACAATCAACGGCATATAAGCGCACTGATTTGAAAGATAGAATATCTTACCTCTGTACCCTACAACACAAATTTTAGCTATTTTCTGAGCGATTGCAAGTTTTTATGTAATAAAACTACAAAAAATCGCGAATAAGTTGCTTTTTCATCGTTTTGTGTAATTTTCTTACCGTTGTTGGCATTAATGCGCTTCATCCCAATTATTGCCGTAACCTGCTTCTGCCAGTAAGGGAACATCTAATTTAGCGGCGCTGGCCATAATATTTTTGAGTTCATGGCAAACATCCACGACATCTGTTTCGTTGACCTCAAACACCAGTTCATCGTGCACTTGCATAATCATGGCAACTTTATCACTGGCATGTTGCTCTATCCATGCTTGCACTTTAATCATCGCCAGTTTGATGATGTCGGCAGCAGTGCCTTGCATAGGGGCATTTATAGCGGCGCGCTCCGCAGCTTTTTGCCTGGCCATATTACGGGTATTGATATCCGGCAAATATAAACGGCGGCCAAATAGCGTTTCAACATAGCCTTGCTCGTGCGCTTGTTTACGGGTGCGTTCCATATAGTTCAATACGCCGGGAAAGCGTTCGAAGTACAGATCAACATAGTGTTGTGCTTCATGGCGGGCTATACCTAACTGTTTAGCCAGGCCGAAAGCTGACATGCCATAAATTAAACCAAAGTTCACGGCTTTAGCGCGCCGCCGTTGCTCACTGCTCACTTCATCTACTGTTATACCAAATACTTCTGCTGCGGTGGCTTTATGGACATCAAGACCTTTGGCAAAGGCATCCAATAGCGCTTTATCGGCAGACAAATGCGCCATAATGCGCAGCTCAATCTGCGAGTAGTCAATGGCCATTATGAGTTTTCCGGGCGGCGCGATAAAAGCCTGACGAATGCGGCGGCCTTCTTCAGTGCGGATTGGAATATTTTGCAGATTAGGCTCGGTAGAGCTTAATCGGCCTGTCGCAGCAACCGCCTGATGATAGGAGGTGTGTACCCGACCAGTGGCGGGATTAACCATTTTCGGCAGTTTATCGGTATAGGTTGAGCGTAGCTTACTTAAGCCACGATGCTCGGTAATCAGTTTGGGGAATTCGTATTCCAGGGCCAATTCTGCCAGTACTTCTTCAGCTGTAGAGGGAGTGCCGCTAGGGGTTTTTTTCAATACCGGTAATTTCATTTGTTCAAACAGGATTTCTTGCAGCTGTTTGGGTGAGGCTAGATTAAATTCTTTACCTGCCGCTGCATAAGCCGCTTGCTCTAGTTCTTTAATGCGTAGACTTAGTTGCTCGCTTTGCTTTGCCAGTAAGTTACAGTTTATCAGCACGCCATGACGCTCAATGGTTGATAAGATGTTGACCAGTGGCAACTCGATATCGGTTAAGACTTTAGCTAAAACGCCGGTCTGTGTTAGTTGTGGCCAGAGTGTTTGGTGCAAACGTAAGGTGACATCCGCATCTTCAGCAGCATATTCAGCAGCCTTTTCTAACTCGATCTGGTTGAAGGTAAGTTGCTTAGCACCTTTACCGGCAAGTTCTTCAAAGCTAATAGTACTGTGTCCGAGATATTTTAATGCCAGGCTATCCATATCATGGCGGCCTGCAGTAGAGTTTAGTACGTACGACTCCAACATGGTATCAAAACGTACCCCCTGTAGATTAATCTGATAACGAGCCAAAACACTTTGATCGTATTTCATGTTTTGGCCAACTTTGGCTTTATTTGGATTTTCTAGCCAAGGCTTTAACTGCGTTAATACTTCAGTGCGCTCTAGTTGTTGAGGTGCTCCCAGATAATCATGCGCGACGGGTAAGTACCAAGCTTTGCCCGCTTCAATTGCGAAGGACAAACCCACTAATTCAGCTTGCATATAATCCAGGCTGGTTGTCTCGGTATCAAAAGCGGTGAGCTCTGCCTGGTCTAATTGCTGTAATAACGCCTGAAAATCTGTTTCGTTCAGCACGGTTTGATACTGACTACGATCGAGAACTTGCCGTACCTCATCCGTTGATGCCTCGGTCTCTGCAGTTTCACTGCTCGCTGCTGGTGTTGCTGTGGCCGGGTTGGGTTCTGCACTTAGCACTTCCGCTAGCCAGCGTTTAAATTCACATTCACGATATAGCTCGGCGAGTAATTGGCGATCTACCTCTTTAATATTTAAATCATCCAACTGATAAGGTAAAGCGACGTCACACTTGATGGTTGCCAGTTGATAGGACAGGATCAACTGTTCTTTATGTTCCGCTAATTTGGCAGGCATGGTTTTGGCGCCGCGAAAGCTCAGTGTGGCAACCTGGTCTAGTTGTTGGTAAATCTGTTCTATGGAGCCTAAGCCTTGCAATAAGGCTGCTGCGGTTTTTTCACCCACACCTGGTAAGCCGGGAATGTTATCAACTTTGTCACCCATCAGTGCCAGGTAATCGACAATAAGCTCTGGTGCCACCCCAA
This sequence comes from Alishewanella longhuensis, assembly GCF_014653435.1. Taxonomy (GTDB): domain Bacteria; phylum Pseudomonadota; class Gammaproteobacteria; order Enterobacterales; family Alteromonadaceae; genus Alishewanella; species Alishewanella longhuensis. Next base: position 254,440 of record NZ_BNAO01000001.1, read on the forward strand.
ATTTCTCTTCCACCGATGTGGGATCCAACAGGGTATTGGTCATGGTGTTAATTAGAGTGACATGTTGATCAACCAACTGTGCCATATCTTTATCGCCGGTCGAAATCAGGGTGTGTCTGCCGGCAGCGCTAGCTTGACGGGCTAAGGTGCCAATTACGTCGTCGGCTTCTACTCCACTGATACAAAGTAAGGGCAAGCCCATTGCCTGAATGATTTTATGTAAAGGTTCAATTTGGCTGCGCAGGTCATCGGGCATTGGAGGTCGATGCGCTTTGTATTCGCTGTACATCTCATTGCGAAAAGTCGGTCCTTTGGCGTCGAACACTACAGCCATTTGCGTTGGCTTATATTGTTTCAACAGGCTCTTTAGCATGTTTACTACACCGTAAATCGCTCCTGTAGCCTCGCCTTTAGAGTTGGTCAAATGCGGTGGCGAATGATAAGCGCGGAATAAATACGAGGAGCCGTCAACCAGAATTAACGGATTTGTTGGGATGTAAACCATGATTTTTTTTCCTACAGGGCTTTACCTATTAGCATGCCATAGCTAGCTAGTTACAGCTAGCTGAACAAGGTTTTAAAACCTAAGATTAAATGGGAGCAAGCTGTGGATAACTTTGTGTAAAAGTAATAACTAAGTGCTACTCAATGTTGCATTGAATAGGGGGTGTGATTTTTTAAGTTGTTGTTTTCTAATAACTAACAGGGGAAACAGCAAGTGCCCTTATTCTTATTTTTTAGCATTGCGTAATGTGGAAAACGCTTTACTGGTCCGCTAGATTTTGTTCCGAAAAACACCGAGCATTATCTGGCAGGTCGAACAGACTACCACAATTAGAGCATTTTCCCAGAGCAAAATTTAAAAAATTTCGCTTTAAAAAAGAGGTAAGTCTGCAGTATTTGGCATATAGCAGAACTGGCAAGTGCTGGCGGGGATCGGTTTGCTAGCGCTGGACTTTTAGGGGCGGCCAAATTGCTGCTGTAACAATAACCAATGGATCTTCCGTTTCTGTCCAGATGCAGGCTATAATGCCGTAATATCAGTATGGCTTTCAGTATGGGATCGATAATATGAAGAAATTGACACTTGCAGTGGCACTGCTACTGACCACCATCGGCGTTAATGCCAGTGCTGACAAAGATACTGACGCTATCGCCAAACGTATCGCGCCAGTGGGTCAAGTTTATTTGGCAGGGGCCGCGCCAGCCGCTGCAGCCCAGGACAGTGGCCCACGTAGTGGTGAGCAAGTGTATCAGTCTGCTTGTTTCGCTTGCCATGGCACAGGAGCCTTAGATGCGCCTAAACCACAATCTGCTGAGTGGAAACCGCGACTAGAGCAAGGTTTTGACGTATTGTTGCGTCACTCGATTGATGGTATTCGCAATATGCCTGCTATGGGCACCTGTGCTAACTGTTCTGAAGATGAGATTGCCGCAGCTATTCGCTTTATGACTGACGGCGTGTAACATTTGTATTTTAATTAAACACCGCGCTTGTCGCGGTGTTTTTATTTTAGCAACAATGTTGGTATTAGCATTTCCTGCCATTTAATTTAATGTTTTTTCTGTTAGCCCTTCCATGTGCCTAAACTTTATGCATAATAGTTCTTTTGAACTATTGCTCAGACCAGTGTTTTTTTCGCAACGGAATAGCGTGATTGAATAATCAACAAACACTCCAGCACCAATTAAAGCAAGCCGGTAGCAAAATAAGACGTTTGCTATTACTGCTGCATCGCTATAAAGAAGCCTATACCATCCAGGGGGCTTTGCTACAGCTGTCTGAACTGGCTAGCCACATCAGCGATATGGCTGATTTTTATCCCGCCATTCATAAAATGGTCTCTGAACAATTACATGCAGAGAATTTTTATGTGGTTCTATATGACAGCGTGACAGAAGATTACCGCTTGCAGTATTTTTCAGATGAAAAAGACCAACAGTTAATCGCCTCTGTTCCAACCAGTGCATTCTCGCGTGGTTTAACTGGTTATGTTGCTCGTCAGCAAAAGCCCTTGTTGTGCGATGAACAGCAGTTCCGGGATTTAGTTGATAGTGGCGAGATACAAGCGCAAGGCTCACCTTCAGCGCATTGGATGGGGATACCGTTATGGCGGGCTGATACAGTCATCGGCGTGATGGCTATTCAGTCTTACGATAGCCAATACCGGTATAATGAACAAGATTTGAAGTTGTTTAGTAGTATAGGTGCCCATACGGTAATTGCTTTAGATCGAGTCAGAAGCCGTGAGCTATTGGAAAGCACGGTAAAAGAACGGACGCAGCAACTACTGCAAATTAATGATTCTTTGCAAAAAGAAATCAAAGAACGTATCCATGGTGAACAACTGCAAGCGGCGCTATACAAAATTTCAGAGTTAACCGCCAGTAGTCAGGATATGCACACCTTTTACAAAGCGATACATAAGGTGTTGTGCGGTTTAATGGCTGCTGAAAACTGTTATATCGCACTACTCGATGCTGAACAAACTAAGTTGACCTTTCCTTTTTATGTTGACCAGTTTAGTCCTGCAGCTCGCGACAGACCTCTTAGCCGCGGCTTTACTGAATATGTTATTCGCTGTGCCGAAGCTCGCTTAATTAATACGGAGCAAGCTACTGTTTTGGTCGAACAAGGCGAAATCCGCCGCGGTATGAGTAGCTTAAATCAGCCGAGTCGTCATTCTAATAGTTGGCTTGGCGCACCACTTAAAATTGAGCAAAAAGTTATCGGGGTGATTGCTGTACAGTCATACGAGAGTGATTATCAGTATTCGGACCAAGAGCTCACCATTTTGCGTTTTGTATCGCAACATATTGCTGTGGCGATTCAGCGTAAACTCACCGCAGAAAAACAAAAACTGCATCAAGAGGAGCTGGAGCGCAAGGTGTTTGAAAGCACGCGTGAGCTACGGCAAACCAATTTGTTTTTGCGTTTGCAGGTAGAGGAACGTAAGAAAGCTGAGCAAAAGCTATTTTACGATGCTAACCACGATGTGCTAACCGGTTTGGCGAACCGACAGATGTTTCTGCAACAACTCAAACAGCAATTTGCCTTGAATAAACGGCAGCCACAAACGGGTATGGCGTTATTATTCCTCGATTTGGATCGCTTTAAGCTGATAAATGACACCCTGGGCCATCATGTAGGTGATGCCTTTTTGGTAGAAAGTAGCAAGCGCTTGCAGAGTGCCGTACGTGAGCATGATTTAGCTGCCCGGTTCGGAGGGGATGAGTTTGTTGTTATGTTGCTTAATTTGCAAGTTGAGCAAGATGCTGAAGAAATTGCCCAGCGTATCATTGAGAAATTTCGGCAGCCGTACCACTTGGAGAACAATATGGTGCAGGCTGGCGTCAGCATCGGTATAGCTCCTTATCTTCCGGATTACCATCACGCCGATGCGATGCTGCGTGATGCGGATGCGGCAATGTACCACGCTAAAGCTTTGGGAAGGGGCCGTTATGCGGTATTCCAGCCAGGTATGCGCGCTCAGATGTTAAAAGCCTTAAATGGCGGCTAGTTATGCTCTGCTGCCTTTAGTTTTTATTCAACATTTGCCGCAAACGGGCAATATTAGCCAGGCCCGTTTGTTGGCGCTGCTCTTCGGTTTTTGGCTGATTCGGCTTTTGCCACTCTAAATCATCCTGCGGTAATTCAGTCAGAAAGCGGCTCGGTTCGGGCCGAATCGTTTCACCATACTGGCGTCTTTCTCTGGCATAGGTAAAGATGAGTTCGCGTTGTGCCCGGGTAATGCCCACGTAAGCTAGGCGCCGTTCCTCTTCAACATTATCTTCATCAATGCTGCTTTGATGCGGCAAGATCCCTTCTTCCATGCCCACCATAAACACAAAGGGAAACTCCAGACCTTTAGAGGCATGCAAGGTCAGTAGCTGCACCTGATCGGCGTTATCTTCCTGCTCTTGCCGTTCTAACATATCCCGCAAGCATAACTTACTGACCACCTCTGTTAATGGCAGCGCTGGCTCGTCATCTTTACCTTCCAGCATTTCCGTGATCCAGCGATATAATTCATTGACGTTTTTCAGTGCCATTTCGGCGGCTTTGGGGCTGGGACTGGTTTCAAATAACCAGGCTTCGTAATGGCTTTGCCGGATTAAATCGCGAATAGCCTCTGCCGGTTCAGCCCGCTGTGCGTTATCGGCCAGTTGTGCAATCCACTGTGCAAATTGCTGTACCGCTTGTAAGCCTCGGGCTGGCAAATGCTTAGCCAGCTCTGGATGGCAGCAGGCAGCAAATAGGCTGATATGCAACTGATTGGCCAGGTTACCGACTTTTTCCAGGGTGGCATGGCCAATCTCACGCCGTGGCACATTGATAATACGTAGTAGGGCATTGTCATCATCCTGATTTACCAATAAGCGTAAATAGGCCATGATATCTTTGATTTCACTGCGGGAGAAAAACGAGGTACCGCCTGAGATCCGATAAGGAATTCGGTTGGTCATCAGTGATTTTTCAAATACCCGGGATTGATGATTGCCGCGGTACAAAATGGCATAGTCGCGGTAATGGCTGCGATTGGTAAAACGATGCGAGATAATTTCGGCAACAACTTTTTCGGCTTCGTCCTCTTCATGTTTACAGGGCAAAACTTTAAGGGGTACGCCATAGCCATTGACACTAAAAAGCTTTTTTTCAAACTCGTGTGGGTTATTGGCGATTAAAATATTAGCGGCTTTGAGGATCCGCTCGGCCGAGCGATAGTTCTGCTCCAGCTTTATCACGTTAAGTTCTGGGAAGTCTTTTTTCAACAACACCAGATTCTGCGGTCGGGCGCCGCGCCAGGAATAGATAGATTGATCATCATCTCCCACCACGGTAAAGCGGCGGCGTTCCCCTACCAGCCATTTTACCAGCTCGTATTGGCTGGTATTGGTATCCTGATATTCATCAACCAGCAGATAACGGACTTTTTGTTGCCAGCGCTCACGTGTCTCGCTGTGATGTTGAAACAGTAAGGTTGGTAACATAATTAAATCGTCAAAATCAAAGGCGTTGCAGGCTTTTAGCATATTACTGTATTGCTGGTAGTAATTCGCCAAGCTAATGCTATCGGCATCCTGGGCTTGCTGCAGTGCTAGAGCAGGTAGCGTCAAATCATTTTTCCAACTAGAGATTTTACTTTGCAGCGCTTTAAGCAGATCTTTATCGCCGTTATAGTCATTTTCCGTCAGTTGCTTTAACAAGCCGAAGCTATCTTGATCATCAAACAAGCTAAAATTAGCTTTATAACCCAGCTGACGGTATTCCTTTTTTAAAATATCTAGCCCCAGCGTATGGAAGGTCGAGATTGTCAGGCCACGGGTAGCTGTTTTAGGTAGCTGAGCGTTAATACGTTCGCGCATTTCCCGGGCGGCTTTATTGGTGAAGGTAACCGCAGCAATATGCCGTGCTGGCATTTCACATTGCTGAATAAGATAAGCAATTTTATTGATAATCACCCGGGTTTTGCCGCTACCGGCACCTGCCAGCACCAAACAGGGCCCTGAGATAAACTTTACTGCCGCATCTTGCTGTGGATTTAACTTCATTAACGTACCTTTTGGGCGTATTGACGATTACTGAGAGTTTTCGCCGCTGGGTTGCTGGTATTGTAACGAAATTTAGCGCTAAATAGCATTCGCGATTGTGGTTTTGGCGGTAGAATAGCGGTAAAGATTGAGTTAAAGCCCGCATAGCCTTCATGCGATAAAGGAGAGTAAGATGATCGATCCGAAAAAAATTGAAGAGATTGCCAAGCAAATTGGTAACGCCATTCCGCCACAGGTAAGACAATTTGCCGATGACGTGGAAGCCAAAGTAAAACAGGTATTGCAGGCCAAACTTGCTGATTTAGACTTTGTCAGCCGTGAGGAGTTTGATGTGCAGCGCCAGGTATTGTTGCGGACTCGCGAAAAAGTGGAGCAGATGGAACAGCAATTGGCTGTGCTGTTGGCAGAAAAGAACACTGCGAGCGAGAAGATTCAGCAATTTGATACAGCAGAGTTGCCTTCGTCTGATCAAAAATAAGTTCGGTTAATCTTAGATCGGGTTGACCGTGGTTTTTTCGATAACTAACGCCAGCAAGATGCTGGCGTTAGTTAACAAACACGTAGAAAACAGGGGCTATTTCCTCGGCTGAGCGACTTTTAAGATCTCGGTGAGTCCTGCTACGGCCCCCCCGATATTGGCCAGTTCGGCTGGGACTATCATGGTATTGTTGGTTTTCGCCAGGTTACCAAACTCTTTAACATATTGTTCGGCAACGCGAAGACTCACGGCTTCCTGTCCGCCCGGATGATTAATGGCTTCGGCAATTTGCCGGATACCTTCTGCGGTGGCAATGGCAATCAGCTCGATTTCGCGGGCGCGACCTTCGGCTTCGTTAATTTGCCGCATCTTGTCACCTTCTGACAGGTTAATCACTTCCTGTTTTTGACCTTCAGAAACGTTAATCATGGCCTGGCGTTCACCTTCTGATTTAGCAATGGCAGCACGACGTTCACGCTCGGCACGCATTTGCTGCTCTAGTGCATCTTTTATACTCAGTGGTAACTCAATATCGGCTATTTCATAGCGCAGAACCTTGACGCCCCAGGGAGCCGCGGCTTCATCTAACGCTTTCACCACTTCTTCATTAATTTTGGCGCGTTCTTCAAAGGTTTTGTCTAAATCTGTTTGCCCTATTACCGAGCGCATGGTGGTTTGCGCAAGCTGGGCAGCCGCATAGCGATAATTGTTAATGCCATAACTGGCTTTGTGTGGATCAATCACCTGAATATACAAAATACCGTCGATACCGACCTGAATGTTGTCTTTGGTAACGCAGGTTTGGCGTTGTACATCAATGACCTCTTCTTTTAAAGTATGGATATAAGCCACTTTGTCGACAAAGGGGATAAGAATATGAAAGCCAGAATCCAGGGTCCGTGAATATTTACCTAAACGCTCAACAACATAGTTACTTCGTTGTGGCACCACACGGGCAGATTTAAAAATAATGATTACGACGGCTAAGGCGAAGCCGAGCGTTAATACGGTTTGAATATCCAATTGTTCCATCTTTAGTCCCTCTGTTGTTGGTTATTGTGGATGCTTTTCCCGGGCAACCTGTAAGTGGATACCCTGATTAGCAGTAACCCAGGCGAGTTCGCCCGCTTTTAACTCATCGGTAGAATGCGCATCCCATTGCACACCATTCAAAAGCACACGGCCCTGACCTTGTTGAAAGTCGACCAAGACCGTAACGCGATCGCCAATATCCTGACTTAGTGTACTGGGCTGTTCATTCGTGTCTGCAGTATAGCCAACGAACCAACGTTTAAAACGCCCACGGGCAGTAAATAGCAGCAGTAAGCTGACCAGGCCAAAGATAGTGTACTGGGCACTGGCGGACTCAATAAGTCCGAAATGTAATAGGATACCGACCACAATGGCACCTACTCCCAGAAAGACGGCCACTATACTGGTGGCCAGCAGTTCAGTAAGGATAAGTACCACACCAATAATGATCCAAATCATTGCTGTGCTCAAAATCACCTCCGTAAACATCATTCTTTGAAAGTAGTTTAGCGTTAAACAACAGCTTTGCTAACCATTAATTTACAAAAAGTGTAAGCAAGTATAGTTTAGTTCGCTGTTAGCTGTTGGTCTAATATCTGTAAAAAACTTAAAACCGTTTCAACTACTTGGTGATAAAACTCAACGTCGACTTTATCGGCGGTATCGTTCGGCGTATGGTAGTCGGCATGATCAGCTACTCCGAAGTAAATAAAAGGTACGCCTTGCTGATGAAATACGCCATGGTCTGAACTCAGTGTCCAATCCTGAGTATTGCCGGCTAAATACCAAGGACGATCGTGAGCGGGGATAAGCTTTACCGCGCTTTGGGGCTGTAGCTGATCGATTAGGGGAAGTAACCAGGGGTGATGGTAAGTGCCAACAGCGAACAACAGCTGATGGGTATCACGGCTTAACATATCAATATTAATATTAAAGCTAAGTTGTTCTGGTTGTAATAAACCGGTGCGAAATAGCGCAACAGCACCTTGCAAACCTTTTTCTTCACTATCCAAAGCGATAAATAGCACCGGATGCTGTAGAGGCTTCGCTTTGAGATACCGCGCCAGTTCTAACATAGCGGCTACACCAGAGGCATTATCATCGGCACCATAGAAAATGCTATCGCCATGCATGCCTAAGTGATCATAGTGTGCGGTAATTACCAAGGGTTTCAAGTCTGGTGTTGTACCAGGTAATAAGCCCAGTACATTAGCGGCATTTTCGACGCCTGGAATAGTGGCATTTTTGCCTCTAAGCCAGCGGCCTAATGAAAAATGCTCAGTGACGCTGTAAGGATGTAAAAAGCCTGCTGTGCCCGCTGGTTCCAGGCCAATAGCGGCAAATTGTTCGGCTATCCATTCTCTGGCTGCAATACCGCCGGGCGTACCTGGTGCACGGCCCTGGCGTTCAGCATCAGCCAGCCAGCGTAAATCTGCCATCATCTGTTCACTGTTAATGCGGTTTAAGGTTGCTGGCGCCACGCTATTTGGTGTGATTAAACGGATACGCTCAGCTTCCAGCTCAGTGAGCTGAGCTAGCCAGAATGGTTTTAGCATGCTGTATGCAAGCGCGATTAAAATAAGCAATAAAGCGGGTATTACAAAGCGTTTTTTCTTTAATAACATAACAACTTCCTTTCAACGTCTCGCTTTATGATAACCCGTTTTATACAGAAGTGACTAACTCATTGCGCAGCAACAATTTTAATTTCTATCTTCCAGTGGGGATCGGCCAGCTTCGCCGCAACAGTTGTCCGAGCTGGTGCTTTACCTACCGGCAGCCAGGCATCCCACACCTGATTCATAGCGGCATAATCAGCCAAATCTGCTAAAAAGATGGTGGCGTCTACCAGTTTTCCCCTGTCGCTAAAGCAACGCTCCAGTACTGCATCGACTTGTTTTAATACATTCTCAGTTTGGCTTGTAATGTCGTTGGCATCAGTGTCAGGCACCATGCCGGCGCAGAAAATCAAGCCATTAACAATGACGGCTTCTGAATAACGGCTGGTTGTATCAATCCGCTGTAAGCTCATATCTACCTCACTTTTTTAGAGTTAACCGTGCAAAGATAGCAAAGTATTGTCAAGAATATAAGAAAGGTAAAAAGGGCGTACTGTCAAATTAATCAGTACGCCAAGGTTGTGGTTGGGAGTTACAGGGTAGTGTGGCGTTGCATTATGGTGCTAAGGAGCCCGCTAGTTATTTACCAAAGTACTGTCGGCAAAGAGGTCAAACTTAGCCATAGCCGGTATCCGTTGTTGTATGCTGCTCTCTATAGCATTCAGGTTTTGCATCTCTGCACAGAGTGCTTCGCTATCTTGCTCTAACCGTTCAGCTTTGGCTTGCAGGCTTTGCTCAAGTTCGTTGCCAAAATGTTCCATTTTCTGGCCGAAGGCTTCCATACGCTGCTCAAAGTTTCCTTGACCACTCATCATAGCTTTACCCATTTGCAGCATAATATTGCCCATACTGTCCTGCACTAAGTTTTCAATTGCGCTACTGAACTCATCGTCAAACGCCTGATCTAATTTTGATAACTGGCTACCTTTTAACTCCAGCGTCTTATCATTTCGTATAATAATGCTATCGGTAGTGTCTTGAATTCTGGCGAAAACCTGTTGCATCGCCGGGTAGTCTGTTAAGGGCTTACCTGTTAGTTCGGAGACAACCTGTGAAAGCGCATCGGTTGCCAATACCATAGCCTGGCCGACAATCTCCACAGTAGAGGTGGCTTGTTGGCGCACGCCTGCTTGATATTGTCGTAGTAGTTTTTTGGTATCGGCATCGGTAGTTTGTTTTTCACCTGCTAACCAAAGCTGGCCGTTATTGTCGATGCGCCATAAATCTTGTTGGTTGCTTTGTAATGCGACAACCTGATTGTTGATAAGCAAATCATGTTCTAGCTTAAAGTTACAGCTAGAATTGGCGTTCGCTTGGCTGGCAATAAGTAAGCTGGAGGCAATAAATAATGTTTTCATTTTATGGTCCTTTACATAGTCATTACTGCTGTTTCAGTCGTCTAATTAAAGCAAAGGTGATGCCAAAGTTAAGATTTTGATTTTTAATGATTAATTATTTTGCTGTGCAGCTGTCGAGCTTGATTTTTAGCAAATATTGCTATTTTTTAGTCAATTTTTTAAAACCAGTTTGGCATTTATAAAGACTACTTACCTGGTAGCCGCATCATGCTATGACTTGGGTATTGGTCTTGGATGGGATTAATTAGGGACATAAAGAGGTTTTTAATTACTTATTGGAATAAAGAAGAGAGATCCATTCTTTTACCTACACCCATATGGATGGCTAAAATGGACGCAATATATTATCGCAGGGTATTTTATGCTTTTATCTTCACTTATTGCGCAAGCGAGTCCGTTGTCCGAGCAACAAATCTCGCAATTGCAGGGGTTAGTCAGTCAGCTTAATCCTATTCAGCAAGCCTGGGTTAGTGGTTATCTTGCTGCCAGCGCCCAGTTAGCTGGGCAAAGCGTTGCGGCTGCACCCACTGCAGTAGCCGCGCCTGCTGCCACCTTTACCATATTATTTGGCTCGCAAACGGGCAATGCCAAGCACGTGGCGCAAGATATCGGTGATGCCGCCAGTGCCAAAGGCTTTGCCGTTAAAGTGCAGGATTTAGCAGAATACAAAGCGGCTAATCTGAAAAATGAACGCTATTTGGTGATTGTTACCTCTACTTATGGTGAAGGTGAGCCGCCAGAAAATGCTATTAGCTTTTATAACTATTTGTTTAGTAAAAAAGCACCACAATTACCAGAATTACGCTATGCCGTGTTGGGCTTAGGCGATACCAGCTACGAGTTTTTCTGCAAAACGGCGCAAGATTTTGATCAGCGTTTAGCCGAATTAGGTGCAAAAGCCGTGATTGCGCGTGCCGATTTGGATGTCGATTATGCCGCCGCAGCAGCAACTTGGCAGCAAAACCTGATTACTACCCTAGAGCCCGAGTTTGCTAAAACGCCTGCGGCTTCAGCGGAAGTGATTAGCTGGCCAGGCGCTACCCAAACTGCCGCTGCGGTGAGCACCTATAGCAAACAGCAGCCATTTAGTGCGGAGCTTTATACCAACCAAAAAATCACTGGTCGAGATTCCACTAAAGATGTACGGCATATCGAAATTTCGCTAGCGGATTCAGGTTTAAGCTATCAGCCGGGTGATGCACTGGGTGTGTATTTTAGTAATGATCCAGCATTAGTACGCGAGCTGTTACTGTTAACCGGGATTGCGGCTGATACTCCGGTAGAGCTTAATGGCCAGCGGTTAACGGTGAGCCAAGCATTAACCGATGAACTGGAGTTGACCCAGTCTTATCCTGCCTTTATTGATAAATATGCCAAGGCAAGCCAAAACGCAGTATTGCTATCCTTAGTGGCAGATAAAGTGGCCTTACGCGCGTATCTGGCCGACCGGCAAATAATTGATATCGTGCGAGAGCATCCGGCATTAATAAATGCTCAGCAATTGATTGAGGCGCTGCGTAAGCAACAGCCTCGGCTGTATTCTATTGCCTCATCGCAAGCTGAGGTCGAGGAGGAAGTGCATTTAACCGTAGGCGTAGTGCGTTATGACGCCTTTGGTCAGCCGCATTTGGGTGGTGCCTCGGGCTTTTTAGCCGAGCGCTTAGCCGAAGGTGGCAGTATTAAGGTGTTTGTGGAAAGTAATAATAACTTCCGCTTACCTGAAAATGATGAAACGCCAGTGATTATGATTGGCCCAGGGACCGGTATAGCGCCGTTTCGTGCCTTTTTACAAGAGCGCGATGCCCGTGGCGCCAGCGGTAAGAACTGGCTGTTCTTTGGTAACCCGCACTTTACCCAGGATTTCCTGTATCAGGTAGAGCTACAAAATTACTTAAAACAAGGTCTGCTGACTAAGCTGGATGTGGCCTTTAGCCGTGATACCGCCGAGAAAGTGTATGTACAGCATAAGCTGCTAAAACACGCTGCGGAAGTTTGGCAATGGCTGGAGCAAGGTGCGCACCTGTATATTTGCGGTGATGGCGCCCGGATGGCTAAAGATGTGCATCAGGCATTATTAACCATTATTCAGCAGCAAGGTGGCAAAGATGAAAAAGCTGCCCAGCAGTATTTAGATCAGTTACGTATAGCCAAGCGCTATCAGAAGGATGTGTATTAATGAGCCAGTATCCAATTAATCCTGATTTTGTCGCGCAGGGCAAACTGTCGGACAACGAGCGCTTAAAAGCGGAAAGTGAGCATTTACGCGGTACTATTACTACTGATCTGAAAGATGAAATCACGGGTGGCTTCACCGGCGATAACTTTATGTTGATCCGCTTTCATGGTATGTATCAGCAAGACGATCGCGATATCCGGGCAGAACGCGCGGCGCAAAAATTAGAGCCGCTGCATAATGTGATGCTACGTGCCCGGATGCCGGGCGGTATTATTACACCGCAGCAATGGCTGGCCATTGATAAATTTGCCGGTGAGCAAACCATGTACGGCAGTATCCGTTTAACGACACGGCAAACCTTTCAATTTCATGGCGTGTTAAAGCCGAATATTAAACCCATGCACCAGTTTTTACACCAGATTGGTATCGACTCTATCGCTACCGCCGGTGATGTTAACCGTAATGTGTTGTGTACCTCTAACCCAGTCGAAAGTGCGCTGCATCAAGAAGCTTATCAATGGGCGATTAAAATCAGTGAGCATTTACTGCCAAAAACCCGCGCTTATGCCGAGATCTGGCTGGATGAAGAAAAGGTCGAAACCACTGAAACTGAGCCAGTGCTGGGTGAGCATTATTTACCGCGTAAGTTTAAAACCACGGTAGTGATCCCGCCGCACAATGATGTCGATGTCCATGCCAACGATCTAAACTTTGTCGCCATTGCCGAAAACGGCCAGCTTATTGGCTTTAACGTGTTGGTGGGCGGCGGCTTGGCGATGACCTTTGGCGATACCTCTACTTACCCGCGCCGTGCCGAAGAGCTGGGCTTTATCAGCTTGGAACACGTGTTAAAAGTGGCTGAGCATGTCGTGACGGTGCAGCGTGATTATGGTGACCGGGTAAACCGCAAAAATGCCAAAACCAAATACACCATCGATAGGATTGGCGTAGATAATTTCCGTAGCGAAGTAGAAAAACGCGTAGGCGTGGCATTTGAACCCGTACGGCCTTACCAGTTTACTACCCGTGGCGATCGTTTTGGTTGGGTAGAGGGTATTGATGGTAAGCATCACTTAACCCTATTTATTGAAAATGGCCGGGTATTAGATTTCCCAGGCAAGCCACTCAAAACCGGTTTAGCCGAAATTGCCAAAATTCATCAGGGCGATTTGCGGATGACTGCGAATCAAAACCTGATTGTGGCTGGTGTACCCACGGCACAAAAGGCGCAAATAGAACAGTTAGCGCGTCAATACGGTTTATTGGATGACACGCATAGCGAACAGCGTAAAAACTCCATGGCTTGTGTGTCTTTTCCAACCTGTCCACTGGCCATGGCCGAAGCAGAGCGTTATCTGCCCGAGCTGGTGACGAAAGTGGAAGCCTTGCTAAGCAAAAACGGCGTTGAAGACGATCATATCGTGCTGCGGGTAACGGGCTGCCCGAATGGTTGTGGTCGCGCCATGTTAGCGGAGGTGGGCTTAGTTGGGCGGGCACCAGGCAAATATAATGTGTATTTAGGCGGTAACAAAGTTGGCACCCGTATTCCTAAACTATTTTTGGACAACGTTGCTGAAGCCGAGATCCTCAGCCAGTTAGACGCGTTAATTGGCCGTTGGGCTAAAGAACGTGACACTGGCGAGTGCTTTGGTGACTTTGTGGTGCGGGTTGGCATTGTCGCTGAAGTGAAAATCTCGAAAACTGATTTTCATGCCTAAAGGGTGGGGAGAATGCACATGAATGCTGTAGCCGAAGATTATCAGACTATTTTGCAACAGGATAAGGCCACGCAGCAGCAATGGTTAGCGGAGATCAATCATCAATTAACTCCGCTTAGTGCTGCTGAGCGGGTGCGCTGGGCGTTGGCGCATTTACCGGTTAATCCGATACTAAGCTCCAGCTTTGGCATCCAGGCTGCGGTGATGTTGCATCTGGTAACCCAGCAGCAACCGGATCTGCCGGTAGTGCTAACCGATACCGGTTATTTATTTCCGGAGACGTACCAATTTATTGACCAGTTGACCGAACAATTAGGCTTGAATTTGCAAATTTACCGTGCGGCCATCTCAGCGCAGTGGCAGGAAGCCCGTTACGGTAAGCTATGGTTAACAGCTGAGGGAATTAAGCAATATAATCAGTTAAACAAAGTTGAGCCAATGCAACGCGCACTACGTGAGCTTAAGGCTGGCACTTGGTTTACTGGCTTGCGCCGAAGTCAAAGCAGTACCCGTGCCGATAAAGACATTGTCGAAATTAGTCGCGGAGTGGTGAAAGTGCAGCCGATTATCGATTGGAGCAGTAAGGATATATTTTACTACTTAAAAGAACATCAGCTGCCATACCATCCATTGTGGGAGCAAGGCTATCTGTCGGTCGGCGATACTCACTCTACGGCCAAATTTGAACCGGGCATGAGCGAAGAAGATACCCGTTTTAATGGCTTTGGCCGTGAATGTGGCTTACATATTGACGGTGATGGTATTTGATTTTGATTGTTTCTGTTATTAATTAACAAAATTTTTGGCTAAAGCTACCACTCTGTATAAAAATCAGCCATAGTAAGTTGATATAATACCAACTGATTATAGACTGAATTGATGAAGTGGCTGCTTGTAATGAGTTTATGCTGGGTTTCTATGCAGAGTAAGGCTGATACGCTTACTCTGTACACTGAGCATTTTCCCCCTTATAGTTTTGAGCAAAACAAGCAAGTCACCGGATTGAATACCGAGATCGTGCGGCGTAGCTGTGAACTGGCAAAAATAACTTGTGAGTTTCAGTTATTACCCTGGCTCAGAGCTTATGAAGCAGCTCAAAAAGACAGTAATTCTGGTTTGTTTTCTACCTCTAGAAATCCGTTACGTGAGAATATCTTTCAATGGGTTGGGCCATTAGCGCATTCTAATGCCCAAATGTATTGGTTAAAGTCACGCTCTGAGCAGGCTCCACGCTCTTTAAAAGAAGCCAAAAAATTTATTGTGGCTGTGGCTCGCGGTGATGTGTACGAGCTTTACTTGCAAAGTCAGGGTTTTGAGGTTGATGTTAACTTATTGAGATTTAATAGTAAGTCAGATGCAGTATTGCCATTCTTACATGGTAAAGTTGATTTGTTAATTGCCTCAGAGCTTATTTTGCCGGTGTGGTTAGGGCAGCATCAACATAGTGCCGATGCGGTTGAACCGGTCATTGATCTTTCTCAGGTGGGGAACAACTATTTGGCACTAAACTTGGCTGTACCTCCTGAAACCAGAGTGCGCTTGCAAGCCGCACTGGATGAGCTGCGCAGTAACGGTGAGTTTCAGCAGCTTTCTAACCGCTTTCTTAACCACTAGTAATAAATTCATTCCTGAAATATTGTCACAAATCATTGAAATACTGATGCGGCGCCCTAATTTCCATGACATCTGGTTATGGCGAACTTTTACCGCCGAGTATGGTCTTTTTCGGCAGCAGAACGTATAAGCTAGCAATATCTATTATCAATTAAAGCGATTAAGATGATTTGTTTTATTCGTTTTAAAAGTAATTCAGGCTTAGTTAAACTGGCCTCAGTTGAAACACAACATGTTTTATTAACCCAAAGGAGCAAGACAATGTCTTCTATTATCAATACCAAAATCAAGCCGTTCAAAGCTACTGCATACCATCAGGGTAAATTCGTTCCAGTAACGGATCAGGACTTACTAGGCAAATGGTCTGTTGTTGTGTTCTACCCAGCGGATTTCACATTCGTATGTCCTACTGAGCTGGGCGATCTGGCTGATTTTTATGCTAAGTTTCAGGAAATTGGTGTAGAAGTTTACTCAGTATCAACAGACACGCACTTCACCCACAAAGCATGGCACGATGCGTCTGAGACCATCAAGAAAATCAACTACCCCATGATTGCTGATCCAACTGGCGCTATCACGCGCAACTTCGGTGTAATGATTGAAGAAGAAGGTTTAGCTCTGCGTGGTACTTTCGTCATCAACCCAGAAGGCGTTATCAAAGTATGTGAAATCCACGACTTAGGTATCGGCCGTTCAGCTGCTGAGCTGTTCCGTAAAGTGCAAGCCGCACAGTATGTTGCGAACCACGATGGCGAAGTATGCCCAGCTAAATGGACTCCAGGTGAAGCGACTTTAGCACCGTCTTTAGACTTAGTTGGTAAAATCTAATTTTGCGAAAACATGCAGGCAACTGCAGTGTAATTAGCTAGTTACAGTCTCTCCGTGAAGCTGTAACCCAGCTTCACACTGCCAAACGTAAGTTTGGTTTCTGGCCGGCGCCAATGCCGGCCTGATCCCCCCTGCTTTGCTGCTATGCGAAAACCCGAATTTTTGAGGAAGAAAGAGTTATGTTAGATACTAACCTGAAGCAACAATTAAAAACTTATCTGCAGAACCTGAAAACCGAGGTTGAGCTGGTAGTATCTTTAGACGAGAGCACCAAAGCAGCCGAAGTGAATCAATTGGCAACTGACATTGCCGAGCTATCAAATTTAGTGACTTTGCGTCGTGATGACAGTGCTGCAGAACGTGCGCCTGCCATGCTAGTGCGCTCGGTTGCGAACAATACCCACATCACTTTTGCCGGTGTACCGCTAGGCCACGAGTTTACCTCTTTAGTTCTGGCCCTACTGCATTCAGGCGGTCACCCGATTAAGGTAGAAGCGGATCTTATTGAACAGATCAAAAACATCAGCGGCAGCTTTAAGTTTGAGACCTATGTGTCATTAAGCTGCCAGACTTGTCCGGAAGTGGTACAAGCGCTGAATATTATGTCGGCGATTAATCCGAACATTACTAACGTAATGATCGATGGCGCCATGTTCCAGGACGAAGTGGCCGCGAAAAACATTATGGCGGTGCCGTCGGTTTATTTAAATGGCGAGCTATTCTCACAAGGTGCCATCACCTTAGAGAAAATCATCCAAAAAATTGATGTAAACGCTGAAAAACGTCAAGCCGAAGCGCTGAAAAACAAAGCTGACTTTGATGTGTTAGTCGTCGGTGGTGGCCCAGCCGGTGCCGCGGCATCCATTTATGCAGCCCGTAAAGGTTTAAACACCGGTATCGTGGCTGAGCGCTTTGGTGGTCAGGTTGCTGATACCGTCGGTATTGAAAACTTTATCTCGGTAAAATATACCGAAGGTCCAAAACTGGTCGCTGGCTTAGAAGCGCACGTTCGTGAATACGACGTTGATATTATGAATAACCAGCGCGCGGTTAAATTAAGCAAAAAAGATAAGATTGAATTAGAGCTGGCCAATGGCGCTGTGTTAAAAAGCAAAACGCTTATTTTAAGCCCGGGTGCCCGCTGGCGCGAAATGAACGTACCTGGCGAGCAGGAATATCGTGGTAAAGGAGTGGCCTATTGTCCGCACTGTGACGGCCCGTTGTTTAAAGGCAAAAAAGTGGCGGTAATTGGTGGCGGTAACTCAGGTATTGAAGCAGCGATTGACCTGGCTGGTATTGTTGAACATGTAACAGTATTGGAGTTCGCTGCCGAGCTGCGTGCCGATGCAGTACTGGTGAAAAAAGCCAATTCAATGGGCAATATTACCATTATCACCGAAGCTCAGACCACTGAAGTAACGGGTGATGGCACTAAGGTCAATGGTATTAACTATACCGATCGTAAGACTGGCGAAGCCAAACACGTTGAACTTGCGGGTATCTTCGTGCAGATTGGTTTAGTACCCAATACTGAGTGGTTGCGTGGTGCGGTGGAATTATCACCTCGCGGCGAGATTATTATCGACGAGCGTGGCCAAACCTCACTACCAGGTGTGTTTGCTGCTGGTGATGCAACTACCGCACCCTTTAAGCAAATTATTATTGCCATGGGTGCCGGTGCCAATGCGTCTTTAGGGGCTTTTGATTACCTGATCCGTAACTAATGTAACAGTTTCATAGCGTGGGATACTCTCTCTCATCCCCTTTGGCGGCACCTCTGGTTGCCGCCTTTTTTATGCTCTTCACACGGGTAACACATTTTTTTGATAGCCTTTGGTTATAACTGAGCGCGAATTACTATTTCCGCTTTAGCAGCAAGCTGGTTAAGCTATTAGCATATTCGTTGTATTTTGCTTTGGAGCCGCTGGCTGTGCAGTATTTACCTTTATTCGTTAAGCTCACCGATAAACCCGTGCTGATTGTGGGTGGCGGTAGTGTCGCGCTGCGTAAAGCAGGCACATTACTCAGTGCTGGCGCTAAGCTTAGCGTGGTGTCTCCCGATTTTGCGCCTGAGTTTTTAGCCTGGCAAGCTGACGGTAAAGCCGAATTACTAGCTGGCTACTTTGAACCGCAGTTACTCGACGGTAAATTATTAGTGATTGCGGCGACCGATAACGACGCCGTTAATGCGGCAGTGTATGAGGCAGCTACTGCCCGCAATATGCTGGTAAATACGGTAGATGATCAGCCCAAGTGTGGTTTTATCTTCCCGTCGATTATCGATCGTAGCCCTATTCTGATTGCCATTTCCAGTTTCGGCACGGCGCCAGTGCTGGCGCGTCGGTTACGGGAGAAACTAGAAACCTTATTACCGCAACATTTAGGGCCATTGGCAGAGCTGGTTGGCCGCTTTCGCGACAAAGTAAAAGCCAAGTTTCAAGGCTTTGCGGCGCGGCGGCAATTTTGGGAGCGGGTATTTGATTCAGAGGTAGTGCGGGAGTTAGAAGCGAATCGCCCCGATGCTGCCGAGCAGCGCCTCGCTGATTTATTAGAAACCCAGCCAGCCCGTGAAGGTGAGGTGTGGATTGTCGGTGCTGGGCCAGGTGATCCAGAGCTATTAACCTTAAAAGCCCTACAGCTTATGCAGCAGGCTGATGTGGTAGTTTATGATTACCTGGTGTCGCCACAAATTATGGAGCTGGTACGCCGTGATGCCGAGCGCATTTGCGTGGGGAAAAAAGCCGGAGCACATTCCATGCCGCAGCAAGATACCAATATGCTATTGGTGCAACTGGCCAAGGCAGGGAAAAAGGTGTGTCGCTTAAAAGGCGGCGACCCTTTTATTTTTGGCCGTGGCGGTGAAGAAATTGAAGCACTGATACCAGAGAACATCCCGTTTCAGGTGGTACCAGGTATTACGGCAGCGGCAGGCTGTGCTGCCTATGCCGGTATTCCGTTAACGCATCGTGATCATGCGCAAAGTGTGCAGTTTGTGACGGGGCATTGTCGTAAAGCCGGTGATGAACCGGATTGGCATAGTATGAGCAGGCCCAATCAAACGTTGGTCATCTATATGGGCATTATTAAAGCCGCCGATATTCAGCAGCAATTATTGGCCGCGGGGCGTGCCGCCGAGACGCCGTTAGCCATTATTGAGAACGGCACCCGGCGTGAGCAACGGGTGGTTACCGGTACTTTGGCCGAACTCGCCTTGCTGGTAGAGCAACAGCAAGTGGTATCGCCAGCGTTATTAGTGATTGGCGAGGTAGTGAGTTTACAGTCAAAATTGCATTGGTTTGGACAACGCCCCAAAGCCGCTGTGTTTGCCCAGCCATTAACCAATTTGGCCTAAGTGCCTTTACTGTGACCTGTACTGTAAATAGTTTAGCCGCTAAGCTAGCGAAAAATAATTAGGTAAGAACAATGAGCCAACTGCCCGATAATAGCCATATAAAATGGCAAGAATATCAAATTGACGCAGCAAAACGTGCCGCAATCAAAGGCCATCAGAGTACGGTGTTATGGTTTACCGGCCTAAGTGGCTCGGGTAAATCCACGGTAGCCAATGCCTTGGAACAAGCCTTAGTGGCTAAAGGCATTCATACCTATTTACTGGATGGCGATAATGTACGCCATAGTTTATGTGCCGACTTAGGCTTTAGCGAGGCCGACCGCAACGAAAACTTACGGCGGGTTGGTGCAGTCGCAGGTCTGATGGTCGATGCCGGGCTTTTAGTGTTAAGCGCTTTTATCTCGCCTTATCGCAACCAGCGTGAACTGGTTAAAAGCCTGGTTCCGCCAGGCAAATTTTTAGAAATTCATATCGCTACACCTTTAGAGGTCTGTGAGCAACGCGATGTTAAAGGCTTATACAAAAAAGCCCGCGCAGGCGAAATTCGCCAGTTTACCGGCATTTCCGATCCTTACGAAGCGCCGCTGGCACCGGATCTGGTGCTAAATACTGCCGAGAGCACGCTGGAGCAAAGTGTTGAGCAGTTGCTAGCGTTATTAGTCAATAAAGGTGTTATTGCATAGTGCAACTCTCTACCTAGCTTAGTGTTTTTGTCTGCGAAATAATAAATATTGGAAAACGCCATGCCATTTTTAAACAGTATTATTGAAATTGCCGAACAAGCCGGTCAGGCTATTTTAGAAGTTTATCAACAAGACAGCAGTAACTTTAATATTACCGATAAAGCCGATGCCTCGCCGCTGACTGCGGCAGATTTAGCCGCCCATCAATTAATTGTAAAAGCCTTAACTGCACTGACCCCAGAGACACCCATTTTATCGGAAGAAGCGGCCGATATTAGCTGGGCGATTCGCCAGCAGTGGCAGCGTTATTGGTTGGTCGATCCGTTAGATGGCACCAAAGAATTTATTAAGCGTAATGGTGAGTTTACCGTCAATATTGCCTTGATTGAGCAAGGCGAGCCGATCCTTGGTGTAGTGCATGCGCCGGTGCTGGGCAAAACTTACTATGCAGAAAAAGGGCAGGGCGCTTTTTTAAAAACCGCCGCAGAAGTAAAGCCTATTCAGGTGAGTCCAACGCCAGAGGTTGTAAGAGTTGTTGGCAGTCGTAGCCATCCCAGCCCCGATTTAGCCAGTTATTTAACGCGCTTTGCACAACATGAAATGGTGCCCGTAGGTAGCTCGCTAAAGTTTTGCCTGGTAGCCGAAGGTGCTGCCGATATTTATCCGCGCTTTGGTCCTACTATGCAGTGGGACACCGGCGCAGGCCATATTGTTGCCACTGAAGCCGGTGCGACTGTGCGCTTTGAAGGATTAGCGGCAGCCGTTTATCAACGGGAGGATTTACTAAATCCGTACTTTATCGTTTCGGCAATTAAGGACTAAACCGCAAAAGTTAGTTACACTAAGTGCAGGGCGTGTTGATGTTTTCTGAGAACGCAATCAGTAAACGTTAACACGCCCTCCTAACAACAGGTGACTTATGCGTTTAGATAAATTTATATGTGATTGCACCGGTTTAACTCGGTCGCAAGCGGGTAAAAGTGTGCGGCAGGGTTTAGTCACTATTAATGGTGAACAGATAAAACAAGCGGCACGGCAAGTTTCAGATACTGATACCGTAGTCATGGATGGCAATGAACTGCAGTTAGTGGGTTTACGCTATTTTATGTTACATAAACCTGCTGGCTTTTTATGTGCCAATGATGACCCCGATCATCAGACCGTATTCACGCTTTTAGATGAACCGCTGATAGAACGCTTGCACACGGTTGGCCGGCTGGATTTAGATACTACGGGATTGTTATTACTGACCGACGATGGTCAATGGTCACATCGCTTAACCTCACCCAAGCACCATGTGCCGAAAACCTACCGGGTTTGGACGGCAGATCCTATTCCAACTGAAGCTATCCGTCAGTTTGCCGAGGGCATTATGCTGCGCGGCGAAAAAGACCCCACTAAACCTGCGGAATTAACCTTGGTTGCGGAAAATGAAGCGCTACTGACGATTCACGAGGGGCGTTATCATCAGGTAAAGCGCATGTTTGCGGCCATCGGAAATAAAGTTGAGCAGTTGCACCGCGAGCGGATCGGTGGGCTGCAATTGCCGGATGATTTGGCAGAAGGCGAGTATCGGATGTTAACGTCAGTCGAGCTAAAAATGTTAAATAGCTAGGTAAAGCTAACAAACGCAAAATATATTTCACTATTAAGGCAAATGGCTATTGACGAGAGCACTGCCTCTGCATTAGTTTTTCTGCGCGGGAACTACGCATACACAAAATGGAGATAAAAATGAAATTAGCGTTATTAGCTGTATCAGCATTAACTTTATCAATGGTTACTGCACCTGCAGTTCAGGCACAGCAAAAAGTAAACCCATGGAAGCAATGTGGTATCGGCGCAATGATTTTTGATGATAACGGCACAGCCGCCGCTATTTCAAACGTAATTTGGGACTTAGGTACAACAGCGGTGTCTTCAAACGTAAGTTCGCAAGATTCTTGTAATGGCCTTAAGGTAGCTGCTGCTGAGTTTATTAACAGCACTATCACCAACATTGAAGAAGAAACTGTGATTGGTGAAGGCCAGCATTTAACTGCTATGTTGAATTTAATGGGTTGCGAAGTTGCAGCGCACTCTGCCATTATTCAGGACGTTCGTGCTGATTTAGATGTATCAGTTGCTGATAAATCCAGCAAGGCAGAAGCCTACTATTCACAGCTAGATAGCACTATCACCAGCAAATTTGCTGCTCAGTGTCAGATTATCTAATATATTTTTAATTTTGAGAAAACCCGCAGCTCTGCGGGTTTTTTTACTTTTTAACGTCTGAGTTTTGTATGAAGCTATTTTGTATAGCCTTGCTAAGTATTTTGGCTTCACCAGTCTGGTCCGCGAGTAATAATTTGTTCAGGTGGCAAGCTGATATTGAACGCTTAGCTGTCGATCCATATTGGCTAGCGTTGTTACATAAGCCAAGTGTTAAGTCGAATAGTGAAATTATTGACCCCGGTTTTTTCTTATCTGGTTCCGATGACTCACGAGCTGAGTTAACCGCTACACTAGCGGCATTACTAGCACCAGTTGCAGCAGATGAAAACGAGCATGCACAATGTCGCTTTATTGCTCGGTCACACTGGTTGCAGCAACAGCTCCCGCAATTATCAATTTTGCTACCTAAAGTGCAATGTGACTTATTTAATCGCTGGAGTGATCACCAACAGATTGAATCAGTTAGTGCAATTTTTGCCAGTGGTTACTTGGGAAACCCGGCATCCTTTTATGGTCACATACTGTTAAAGTTCAATAGTTCAGCTGAAAAGCGTGCCTTGTTACAACAGCAAAATATCAATTTCGGCGCAGCCGTGCCTGATAATCAAAACCCGCTAATCTACATTGTGAAGGGTTTGGCCGGTGGCTACAACGCGGTGTTTTCATATGGTGATTTTTATCGTAACACCCAAACCTACGGTGAGAATGAACTGCGTGATCTTTGGGAATATAAGCTGGCTCTCACTCCTGCCGAAATGCAACAACTGCTCTTTCACGCCTGGGAGTTAATTGGTCGCGACTATATTTATTATTTTTTAAAAGAAAATTGCGCTTATCGCATGGCTGAATTATTGGAGTTAGTGATTCAGCAACGGTTGATTAGCAAGCGCCAGCCCTATGCGATGCCTATCAGCGTTTTTCATCGATTAGCGGAAATTAAACATCATGGCAGACCATTAGTGGCTGAAATTATTCAGCATCCTTCCCGGCAAAAACGCTTGGTGGCAGGGTACCAGCAAGCAACGGATAAGATGCAACAGGCTGTTGCTGCAATCATTGTTAATAATTACATCTTAGATTTAGAAGAGTTTCAAAGCCTTAATACTTCAGAGCAGAGTCAGGTATTAGAAATTCTGTTTGATTATTTGGAGTTTCTAAACATTTCTGATGATTCTGTGCAGCGTACTCAGCAAAAAAATCAGCTGTTAAGGGCGCGCTTGCGGTTACCACCCGGTCCACAAACACGCCTGGCATTTAATGATGCAGCTCCGCACCTCAGTACTTATCCATCATTATTACAAGTTTCATGGATCGAAACCGAGCAAAAGCCTGCTTTGGAAGTTCGGTTTAGGGCAACATACTATGATCTGTTAACCGCTAATCGGGATAAGGCGATGTTTTCAGCATTGTCGATGTTTGATTTACACCTTCGTCAGCAAAACAACAGCCTGCAGCTATATCGATTTGAACTACTCAACATTGAGAATATGAATTTGTCACAGACAGGTTTACCTGAAGATGGCGGGTTAGCCTGGAAAGTTAATTTTGGTTATGCCGCCGAGAATTTGGCGTGTTGGCGCTGTCAAACTGTGCAATTTACCGGTGGCATAGGGAAAGCGTGGCAAGTAAACAATGCCATGTTTTATGTTATGCAAGATGGACGGTTACACCAGAACCAACAATATAGCGGTGTTTTATCTACGGATAGCCGTTTAGGTACTGTATTCGAATTAGATACTGTATGGCGTATCCAACTGGAGTTTGGTTATCGGGCGTACCTAGGTTCGGCTGCTGAGAATTTTGTTTGGTATCGGTTGCAGCAGCGTTTTGGTAATAGTCAGCGTTGGGATCTAAGAGTTGCTGTAGAAAGACAACGAAGCACAGAAGGGCGTTTGGCCGTTAGTTACTATTGGTAGTGTTGTCATCGAAAAATACGATTTTTGTGCAAGAAAGTAGCCGCTTGTGTATAGCGAGAACAGCGGCTAATCTTATCTAGTAGCATTTGAATTTTAATAAGGAAATTTATGAGTTTTATTGTTTTTTTAATTCTGGGCGCTTTAGCCGGTTGGTTGGCTGGCAATATTATGAAAGGCCGCGGTTTTGGTCTGTTAGGCAATATAATCGTGGGTATTGTTGGTTCGGTCCTGGGCGGCTTTTTATTTAGTGCCCTCGGCTTGCAGGCCTTTGGTTTTATTGGTTCGCTAATAATGGCGACGGTAGGGGCAGTAGTGCTGTTGTTTCTGATTAGTTTGATTAAACGTTAAAATAGCTCTAAGGAGGAAGGGGTATCTACCGCAGATTCTTCTTTTTGCTGTTTTTGTTTTAAACGTGCCCTGCGCTGTGCCAGTAAGCGTAAGATATGCGCCCGTTCGCTGGCAGGTTTTAGATGCCAGTTAAAGCGCTCATCGCGCGAGCGCAAGCAGCCAAGGCAATAGCCACGGTTATTGCTTTGGCACACCCCAATGCAGGGGTTGGCAATGTCAAATAGTTCTAGTTGGTCCATCACAGGTTGTACCTGTTGCGTTAGGCCGCTGTTAAGCGTTTTACTACTCTCTTTACTGTAGTTTTTTCTGCCAACTTGTACAAATTTTAATTATTTTCGCCTAAAAGCACTTTTTCTGCAAAAAGCGGTTGACTCCAGACTGATAGACGTCTATTAATAGATGCATCTTGGTTTGAATAATCAAATCATCTCCAATTAACCGTTAGAGTTAGTGAGTAAATAACATGCGTTTAGCGTCAGTTCTAAACATTATTGTCCTCGTAGTCGTGGTGATTATTAATCTCCGCGGGGGCGGTGTATTGGAACGATAAAGCGCATTAAGTCGACTTCCAGCAAAACCCCCGCTCCGCAAGGACCGGGGGTTTTCTCGTTTTAAGACCCACAAAAACCTTAAAGCGAGAACAAAAAAAATAGCAAAAACCTAATAAAGGCAAGAGGTTACAAATGAACGGCGCAGAATTGGTATTAAAGGTATTACAGCAGCAAGGGGTAGACACCATCTTTGGTTACCCGGGCGGCGCTATTATGCCAATCTACGATGCTATCTATCACAGCACGGTAAAACACTATCTGTGCCGGCATGAGCAGGGTGGAGCCTTTTCGGCTATCGGTTATGCCCGTGCCTCTGGCAAAGTGGGCGTATGCTTAGCCACTTCTGGCCCCGGTGCCACTAACCTTATTACCTCACTGGCAGATGCCTTATTAGATTCTGTGCCATTGGTAGCGATTACCGGTCAGGTGTCACAAGCGGTCATGGGCAGTGATGCTTTTCAGGAAGTCGATGTATTGGGTTTAAGCTTAAGTGTGACCAAGCACAGCTTTATGGTGCGCAACGTAAATGATCTGGCGGCCACCTTGCAAGAGGCCTTTCGCTTGGCGCAAAGCGGCCGGCCAGGTCCAGTGTTGGTAGATATCCCCAAGGACATTCAACTGGCACCTGCGGTAGAGCCCGAGTGGCCTGAGTATCCCGCTCCCCGTATTGCCACCTCATTGGCTAATGCCGCTAAAGCCCGACAGTTAATTGCTGATGCCAAAAAACCTATTGCTTATATCGGTGGTGGCGTGCAGATGGCCGATGCGCTGGCGCAGTTACAGACATTCTTAGCCGAGAGCGCTATGCCCTCCGTAACGACGTTAAAAGGCATGGGCTCGGTAGCCCGGGCCAACCCGCATTATTTAGGTATGTTAGGGATGCATGGCACCCAAGCGGCTAATTTAGCGGTGCAGCAGTGTGATTTGCTGATCTGTTTAGGTGCCCGTTTTGATGACAGAGTGACCGGCAACTTAGCCAAGTTTGCCCCTGATGCCAAAGTTATTCATGTAGATATCGACCCGGCTGAAATCAACAAAGTGCGCTTTGCTGACTGCGCCTTTATCGGTGATATGAAGCAAATATTGCCAGCTATTAGCGCACCAACTCAGTGTGAGGACTGGTTAGCGCATTGTCTGCAGTTAAAGCAGCAATATGGCTGGCGCTATGATCATCCGGGCGAGCGCATCTACGCCCCGTTAATGTTAAAACAGTTAAGCGATCGTATGCCCGATAACAGCGTGGTGTGTTGTGATGTGGGCCAGCACCAAATGTGGGTAGCGCAGCATATGCGCTTTAATAGCCCTAGAAATCACTTATCCAGTGGTGGCTTAGGTACTATGGGCTTTGGTTTGCCCGCAGCCATTGGTGCCAAGTTAGCCCGGCCACAAGATACTGTTATTGCGGTGAGTGGCGATGGCTCCTTTATGATGAACGTGCAGGAGCTGGGTACCATTAAGCGGTTTCGCTTACCGGTTAAAATCGTGATAGTCGATAACCAGCGCTTAGGCATGGTAAAGCAATGGCAGCAGCTGTTTTTTAATGAGCGCTATAGTGAAACCGATTTATCAGATAACCCGGATTTTGTGGCGCTGGCAGCTGCTTTTGCCATTCCGGGCCACACCATTACCCGTAAAGATGAAGTAGAAAGTGCGCTGGATGCCATGTTTACCTGGCCTGGCCCTTATTTACTGCATGTAAGAATTGATGAAAAAGACAACGTCTGGCCATTAGTACCGCCAGGTGCCGCGAATGAAGATATGTTGACGGAGACTAACTAATGCAGCATACCCTAACCATCACCACCAGCAACGAAGCCAGCGTAGTTGAACGTTTATTACAGGTAACCCGCTATCGCGGTTATCAGTTAGCCGGTTTAGAGTTAACGCCGTTAACCGACAGAGCCGGTATGCAGATCACGCTAAAAGTAAAAAGCGACAAGCCTATTACGCTGCTAACGAATCAATTAGCTAAACTTTATGATGTACAGCAATTAGCCTTGGCTTCTGCTGATGTGGCCGTACTGCGCGCCTAGACTTATTTTAAATTAGATTAAACAGGACAGATTTCATGCCAAAGTTAAGATCCGCAACCGTTACCGAAGGCCGCAATATGGCAGGCGCCAGAGCCTTATGGCGTGCCACTGGCGTAAAAGACACCGACTTCGGTAAGCCGATAGTGGCTGTAGTAAACTCTTTTGTGGAATTTGTGCCAGGCCATGTGCATTTACGTGATCTGGGTAAGTTGGTAGCTGCCAGTATTGTTGAAGCCGGCGGTATTGCCAAAGAATTTAATACCATAGCGGTGGATGACGGCATTGCGATGGGCCATGGTGGTATGTTGTATAGCCTGCCATCGCGCGAGCTGATTGCCGATTCGGTTGAATATATGATCAACGCACACTGTGCCGATGCCATGGTGTGTATCTCGAATTGCGACAAAATCACCCCCGGCATGTTAATGGCCGCGATGCGCTTAAATATCCCGGTTATTTTTGTCTCTGGCGGCCCGATGGAAGCCGGTAAAACTAAATTATCGGATCAAATCATTAAGCTCGACTTAGTCGATGCGATGGTGTCGGCGGCCGATCCTAAAGTCAGTGATAGCGACAGTGAGCAAATTGAAAAAAGTGCTTGCCCAACCTGTGGTAGCTGCTCGGGCATGTTTACCGCCAACTCCATGAACTGTCTAGTAGAAGCCCTGGGCCTGGGGCAACCAGGCAACGGCTCTTTATTGGCGACCCATGCCGATCGTAAGGAGCTATTTGTGCAAGCTGGCTACCGTATTATGGAGCTGTGCAATCGCTGGTATAAAAACGATGATGCCAGTGCCTTGCCGCGCAATATTGGTAATAAAACCGCCTTTGAAAACGCCATGATGCTGGATATCGCCATGGGCGGCTCTACCAATACGGTGCTGCACTTGTTAGCCGCAGCCATTGAAGCCGAAGTCGATTTCACCATGGCCGATATCGATCGCTTATCGCGCATTGTGCCGCATTTAAGTAAGGTGGCGCCTTCTACCCAAAAATACCATATGGAAGATGTGCATCGCGCCGGTGGCGTTATTGCCATTCTGGCTGAGCTAAACCGCGCCGGTTTACTTAATGCCAATACCCCGCATGTGTCGGGTAATTCCTTAGCGGAAGTGCTGGCAAAATGGGATATCAAAACCACGACCGATGAAAATGTGCGGCAGTTTTATATGGCCGGCCCAGCCGGTATCCGAACTACCCAGGCGTTTTCACAGAATTGCCGTTATCCGTCATTGGATGATGATCGCGCTGAGGGCTGTATTCGTGATAAAGCCAATGCCTACTCGCAAGACGGTGGTTTGGCGGTGTTGTTTGGTAACTTAGCGCCCAATGGCTGTATTGTAAAAACCGCCGGGGTAGAAAAAGAAAACCTGGTATTCACCGGTCGCGCCCGGGTGTTTGAAAGCCAGGATGATGCGGTAGCGGCGATTTTAGGCGGTAAAGTGGTGGCAGGTGATGCAGTAATTATCCGCTACGAAGGCCCGAAAGGCGGCCCGGGTATGCAGGAAATGTTGTATCCCACCAGTTACTTAAAATCGATGGGTTTAGGTAAAGCCTGTGCCTTGATCACCGATGGCCGTTTTTCGGGCGGGACTTCGGGCCTGTCTATTGGTCACGTTTCCCCTGAAGCGGCCAGTGGTGGCACCATCGCCTTAATTGCTGAGGGCGATCGGATTGAGATTGATATACCTAACCGCAAAATTGCGGTGGCAGTAAGCGATGAAGAGCTGGCTGTGCGTCGTGCCGCGATGCAAGCGAAAGGAGCCAAAGCCTGGAAGCCGGAGAACCGGCAGCGGGTGGTAAGTTCTGCATTAAAGGCGTATGCGTTATTAGCCAGTAGTGCGGATAAAGGTGCGGTAAGGGATGTGTCTAAACTCGAAGAGTAGCGTCAAGGATCGAGTTGAAAGCTTCGACCACAAACTGCACACAAGGGCGCCGTAAATACTTCCTTGTAGGCTCCTGTCCGGCATCCATGCCGTACACGCCTTGTTTAGCAGTTTCTGGTCTTCGCTAGCGACTTCAGTGTTTCAGATGGTACAAGCATAACGACTAAAGGCAGTGGATGAACAATGAATAACCTGGCAATAGCACAAACAGCACAAAGCGATACTGAGGTGATGCAGCAGTATCTGCGGGAAATCTTGCTGTCGCCGGTGTATCAGGCGGCGGTCGAAACGCCGTTGGATGAGATGCTGAAATTAAGCCAGCGGCTGGGGCATCAGGTGCTGTTAAAGCGCGAAGATAAGCAGCCGGTGTATTCGTTTAAGTTGCGCGGTGCTTTTCATAAGCTGCATAAAGTAAAGCTACAAAGCCCCGAGGCCAGCGTAGTGTGTGCCTCGGCAGGTAATCATGCGCAGGGCGTGGCACTGTCTGCCAGTAAGCTGGGGTTAAAAGCGACTATTGTAATGCCAATTACTACGCCAGAGATCAAAGTGGCGGCAGTAAGGGCACTGGGTGGCAATGTGGTGCTGCATGGCACGGCTTTTGACGAAGCGAACAGCTTTGCTATTAATAAAGCGCAAACCGAGGGCGCGATTTATATTCCGCCTTTTGATGATGCCGATGTAATTGCCGGGCAAGGTACGGTAGCCAAGGAGCTATTAAGCCAGCATAATCAGTTAGATGCGGTGTTTATTCCGGTAGGTGGTGGTGGTTTAATGGCGGGTATGGCGGTGTATATTAAAGCCATTCAACCGCATGTAAAAGTGATTGGCGTAGAGCCGGAAGATGCCGCCTGTTTAAAAGCTGCACTGGCAGCGGGTGAGCCGGTAACGCTGGAACGCGTGGGGCTGTTTGCCGATGGCGTTGCCGTAAAGCGGATTGGCACCGAAAATTTTAATTTAGCTAAACGCTTTTGCGATGAAGTGGTTACTGTTAGCAGTGATGAAATCTGTGCTGCCATCAAAGATATTTTTGATGATTTACGTGCCGTAGCCGAGCCGGCCGGTGCGCTGGCCTTGGCAGGCTTAAAAAAATATAGCCAGCGGCTGAATAACAGCACGCTACCAAAACCGCAGCGTTATGCGGCGGTGTTAAGTGGTGCCAATTTAAACTTTGATACCCTTCGCTATGTGTCGGAGCGCTGTGAGCTGGGTGAGAAAAAAGAAGCGGTTTTTGCCGTTACCATACCAGAGGAGAAAGGCAGTTTCCGCCGTTTTTGTCAGACATTGGGTGGCCGGGCTATTACTGAATTTAACTACCGTTATGCCAGTGATCGTAAAGCGCATATTTTTGTTGGCATTAAACTGCGTCATGGCCAGCAAGAGCTAGATACAGTCACCAAGCTATTACGTGACGC
Organism: Alishewanella longhuensis; assembly: GCF_014653435.1. Classification (GTDB taxonomy): domain Bacteria; phylum Pseudomonadota; class Gammaproteobacteria; order Enterobacterales; family Alteromonadaceae; genus Alishewanella; species Alishewanella longhuensis. The sequence continues at coordinate 285,211 of NZ_BNAO01000001.1, forward strand.
TGGTTATGATTATCAAGATTTATCTGATGACGAACTCGCAAAACTGCATGTGCGACATATGGTAGGCGGCATGCCGCCGCGTGAGTTACAAGAGCAGGTATATCAGTTTAACTTTCCGGAGTACCCTGGAGCCTTGATGAATTTTCTAAATACCCTGGGCGAGCATTGGAATATTACGCTGTTTCATTATCGTAACCATGGCGCAGCCACCGGCGATGTGCTGGCGGGGTTTGAAGTAGCTAGCCATAACGATATCGCAGCGTATCTGGATAAGTTAGGCTATCAGTATCAGCAAGTGAGTAATAACCGCAGTTATCAAACGTTTTTAACCGCGGGCTAGGGTGTATATAAGCAGCCGGCTCGATACGCCGTGCCGGACTGCCTTATTGTATGCAGGTATCAAGACGTGACGGAACTAATACGACTTGCGACTGACTAAGCTAATAGGTAGACTTCGCAGGTTTTTTAGACAGGAGAAGATAGATGAGTAAACAAGCGGCAACCGAGCATGGCCGCGGGGAAATTCGCGACAATGCATTAAAAGCGCTAGTCACCAGCAAGTTGTTTCAACCCAGGGTGGTGAAAGCGAAAAAGGGCAAAGGTTCCTACAACCGTAAAGGGCGTACTTCGAAAGATTACGCCCTTGTTGTTTTTAGCCCAGACAAGATGCCAATATAGTAAAAATAAACCTTAAAGGTTGAAAATAATCTGTTATTCGTTAAAGTATAAACCACTTCGTTAAAAGGATGTTGATATGAAAAAATGGTTTATCGCCGCCTTATTTACCTGCGGTTTTGCTCATGCCGATATGTTAGATGCGCTCAAAGCATACGAGAACAAAGACTTTGCACAAGCGCAGCAGCAATTCTCCGCGCTACTCCCGTTAGGTAACGAACTCGCCGCTTTTAATCTGGGGGCCATGGCCTATCAGGGAGAGGGGCAAGCCCCTAACCTGACCGAGGCACTCGCCTACTTTATGTTAGCAGCTGATCTTAAACATACTCAGGCGAACGACTTACTGCAAAAGCTGTTACAGAATGCCTCTGAGCAGCAAGTGGAGCAGGCTCATCAGCGTTTTGAACAGCTAAAACAAGGTGTGGTGATTGTGGCCACAGATCTTGATAAACCAAGAAATGATAGCCTGCCACAACCTATCAGACGGGTAAATCCTGACTATCCTGCAGAAGCTGCCAGAAGTGGTCAGTTTGGTTACGTAAAATTGCGTTATTTAGTGGATGAACAAGGCAAGGTAACGGCTGTTGATACTATAGATGCTTATCCACAGCGTGTATTTGAAAAATCCTCTATTCGTGCTATTAAAAGATGGCGCTATGAACCTAGCGGGCAAAAACATTTAATGACAGTCCGCTTAGATTATTCCTTGGGAGTCGGCGTTAACATCGCAGCAGTGGAACAAACTGTGGCGGAACATAATTTATGGACCTATGCTATCGCCGGTTCACCGCAGCATCAGCTAGCGCTGGGCATGCTGCTCTCACTGGTTGATATTCAAAGTGGTAATGGTTTCCGCTATAACCCTGAGTTGCCGCTAACTGCAGCAGCCGACTTTTCCATCTTTAAAAAGCGTGCCGACCCCAAGCCCGCTTTTGATGGCTTCTGGGGCTTTGCCGAAGTTCGAGTTAATCCAGATGGCGTTATTACTGAAGAGTTAAAAACAGAGTTTGAAGCGCGCAGTGAAGTGACCAGCTTAGTCGGTTTAACGTTAACAGGTAAAATTGAAACAGACGTTTACCGTTTGCATCGCCGCAGTGATCTGCAAAATCGCGGCGTGAGTGTCACGCCTGCTGTAGAAGCATCACGAACCATGTCTGGTTTATATTGGTGGGAGCAGTCGGCTAAAAACGGCAATGTGCATGCTCAGCGTATTATGGCTGCCTATGATCGACAGTGGGAAGACTATCTGTTGGCACAACAAGATGCGGAAGTTTTAGCTTGGGCAGGTAGCCGTTTAATTCTGGAAGGTGAGCGGGAAAGAGGAATGCAGTTTTTAGAACAAGCCATAGCGCAAAACTACAAACCCGCTGCTGAAATGAAAAAGCAATTTATGTAGTTTGTGTTGATGCACCGCTAAAGTCTGCTTGTTTTGGCCATCGCCTGCTAGCAGACTTTCCGCAAAAATTGCTATCGTTAATTTTCGCCAGTGGGCGTGGCTGCAAAATATTTCTGCTGTAACTCTTGCTGAATTCCTTTGGCAAGAAGTTGCTGCCAGGCATCTTCGAGTGTTTTCTGACCAAGATGGTTAAATCGCTGTTTGCTAAACGCAAAAAATACCGGGTTTTCATAAAGGGTGAATAGTGCTGGATGCTGCTGTTGATCCAAAGTATCACTCAGGTAAAGTTGTTGCAGATTAATCTGATCTTCCAACATATATTGCACTCTGCCACTTAAAAATAGCGCAAGTTTTTGTTGATTTAGGGTAACAAAGATTAAGCGTTGCCGGAACGCGGGTTGTGTTTCCAGTGCTTGCTCAAAATCTGCACCATAATAAATGCCTTGCATCGCAGCAATCAGATGTTGGCTATTCATTAAATCGGTTAATGAGGCTTTGGACGGCGCAGGTTGAAGGTTAGTTACCAGCTTTACCCGCTCTTGTTGGTGTGGGCCAATAAAATAGGCAAACTGGGCTCGCTGCTCATTATAAGACACATTGCTCATGGCATCTAACTCGCCGCTGGCTAGCAACTGCATAGAACGCCCCCACGGAGTTTCCAAGAACTGACTACTGCAGCCCAGCTCTTTTGCCAGTGCTTGGAAAAGCTCTATATTATAGCCAGTCCAGCTATTGTCAGCGGCTTTAATAAAACGAGGTGGAAAGTGTTGCGCCTGCATGCTTAACTCGCAGGCATCGGATAGTGCGCTGTAACCAAGCAACAAGCAGAAGGGTAGTACATATTTCAGCAAGGTTATTACCTCAGTTATCGCGAGTCTGGTGCTGTGCCTAAGCGCATTAATAGCCAACAATGCTGCTATGCATGGTGTTATGATAGATTACTTTAGCAAATTCCAAGTCGAAAGGTTAAATCATGAGTTGGCAAATTCTGGTTGCCTCAGCTAACCCTGCGAAAATCCGCGCAGTAGAGCAATGCTTTGCGGTTAATTTTCCAGCACAGGCGATTACAGTAAGTGGGCTCAGTGTCCCCTCTGGTGTGGCCGATCAGCCGCTCAGTAGTGAAGAAACCTATGCTGGCGCAAAAAATCGGTTAATGGCATTAAAACAGCAAGCTAAGGCTGATTTCTATGTCGCCATTGAAGCCGGTTTAGATGGCGAAATGACCTTTGCCTGGATGCTTATTGAGCACAACGGCAAACTAGGTAAGGCTCGCTCAGCCAGTTTAATGCTGCCCAAAGCAGCGTTGTTGGCTCTGGAACAAGGGCAAGAGCTGGGGGATGTGATGGACGAGTTATTTGGAACTCAGAATATTAAACAAGCCGGTGGTGCTATTGGCTTGTTAACGCATAAAAGGCTTAGCCGCAGTGGGGTATATCAGCAGGCCTTAACGCTGGCTTTAATCCCATTTTTAAACCCTGAGTGGTTTTAGTAATAGCACAGCCGTAACCTTAGTTGGCCATGGCTGTGCTATTAATTTGCGGAGTAATAGGCCGTTACACGCTGGTATGTAAGCGTACTTCAATGTTGCCGCGAGTTGCATTGGAGTAAGGACAAACCTGGTGAGCGGCAGCAACCAGTTGTTCAGCAGCTGCTTGAGCTAAACCTGGCAAACTAACGAACAGGTCCACATCCAGTCCAAAACCTCCCTCGATTTTGCCAATACCCACTTCTGCCCGAATAGCACTATCTGCAGGCAGGCTTTGCTTGCTCTGGCCAGCAACAAATTTTAAAGCACCAATAAAACAAGCAGCATAGCCTGCGGCAAATAATTGCTCAGGATTAGTTGCATCGCCCTTGCCACCCAGAGCCGCTGGCGCTGCCAGTTTAGTTTGTAGTAAACCGTCGTCTGACGTTGCCTGACCATCACGGCCACCGGTTGCTGTTACTACGGCTTTATACATAATATCCATCTTGCTACCTCTTTTCGATTAACGTTAAGTTCCAGCACATCCTACACCTAATTAATCTTGCGCGCAATATTATTGTGTGAAATATTGTTGTGCGTCAGATGCAGGCTTCCGCTATAATGTATTGGTTACTTATCTCTCTACTGCTTAGGAATACTGTTTAATGACCGCCAAAACTTTACCCTTGCCGCAACAGGTTTGTTTTGCGCTTTACAGCGCTAATAATGCCATGATGCGTTTGTATCGGCCTTTGTTGCAGCCATTTGACCTGACCTATCCGCAATACGTAGTCATGTTGGCATTGTGGCAGCAAGATAATATTAGCTTGGGCCAACTTGGTACTACGACCTTGTTTGACTCTGGCACGCTAACCCCCTTGGTGAAAAAACTAGAACAAAAAGGCTGGCTACAGCGGGTGAGTGATGCTAGTGATGAACGGGTAAAAAATGTGCTATTAACTGCAACAGGTAAAGCGCTGGAAGTACCAGTAGCAGGCGTGATGCCTGCTTTGCGTTGTCAGGTAGCGTGGCCTGACGAACAGTTGCAAACATTACGCGAGCAGGCTCAGCAGTTGCTAATTCAGTTGCAGCAACTGGAGACCTGTCGTTAGGTGAGGTTATTCCGAGTGTAGATTGACCAGCAACCGCCCTTGAACCTTGCCAGCCAATAGCGCTTGAGCCTGCGCAATAGTATCGGCTAACGCAATTTCCTGGCTAAGCTGAGCAAAGTCTTGCTCTTGCAATAACTCAGCTAATTGCTGCCAGGCCGCAATACGTGCAGGCATGGGTTGCATAACACTATCAATACCGCAGAGTGTTATGCCACGTAAAATAAAGGGCGCGACCGAAGCGGGAAAATCCATACCTTGCGCCAGGCCACAGGCTGCAACGACACCACCATAGCGGGTTTGCGCACAGGCATTGGCCAATGTGTGGCTACCAACCGAGTCGACAACAGCCGCCCATTGTTCTTTTGCCAAGGGTTTACCTGGTGCAGATAAGCTATCTCGGCTGATAATCTCGCTAGCACCAAGCTGCATTAAATACTCTGCAGCACTGGCTTTGCCGGTAGCAGCGGTTACCTGAAAGCCCAAGCGGGCTAATAACAACACAGCAAAACTGCCAACACCGCCAGTGGCTCCGGTGACCAATACTGGGCCGGAGGCTGGCGTCAGCTGATGATTTAATAAGGCCCTGATACAAAGCATAGCTGTGTAGCCTGCGGTGCCAATAATCATTGCCTGCCTGGCGTTAAGTGGTGCTGGAATAGGTTGTAACCAGCAAGCTGGAACAGCAGCGCGCTGTGCCAGACCCCCCCAATATTTTTCACCGACTCCCCAGCCATTGAGTAACACCTGATCTCCAGCTTTGAAGGCAGGGTTTTTACTTCGTAATACGGTACCTGCCAAATCAATACCGGGCACTAATGGAAATTCGCGTACCACGGGTGCCTTACCCGTAATCGCCAGAGCATCTTTATAATTTAGGGTTGAATAGGCTACTTGCACCAACACTTCGCCGTCGGGCAGCTGGCTATTGTCAAGCCGTTGCAAACTGGCGTGATAATCTGGTGTTTTATCGATGACTAAGGCATTAAACATAACAGGTCTCCTACTAAATTGTAAATTAAGTCTATTTTAGCCAATAACTTAGTGCTATGCGGCTTTGGTCGTAGCAACTAATTTTGATATATTTTGTTACATCTGTAAGGTTTTCATTAATAGTGCTAGCTGTTTTAATCCTAAGGTTAATTGTTTAGTTCAGGAGCTTGTTTTGAAATATTCTGCCCTCTCTTTGGCATTACTGGTAGCGCTTGGCGTCGCCGGTTGTACTAGCCAACCACAAACAAATTTGCCAGCGGGTGTAAAGCTGGTCACTACCAAATCGCAACAAGATAGTGAAATTAGTCTGCCATATAAAAAATACCAACTTGACAATGGCCTAACAGTAATTATTCACGAAGATCATTCTGATCCCTTAGTGCATGTCGATGTGACTTATCATGTCGGCTCTGCCCGTGAAGAATTAGGCAAATCAGGTTTCGCGCATTTTTTTGAGCATATGATGTTCCAGGGCTCAGATAATGTTGGTCCAGAGATGCATTTTAAATATGTTACCGAGGCCGGTGGTACTTTAAACGGCACCACCAACAGTGATCGCACTAATTACTTCCAAACCGTGCCAGTTAATCAGTTAGAGAAGATGCTGTGGTTAGAATCGGACCGGATGGGCTACTTTCTGGACTCGGTCACCCAGGAAAAGTTTGATATTCAGTTATCTACCGTTAAAAACGAGCGGGGACAGCGGGTTGATAACCAGCCCTATGGTCGTTACTGGGAGCAACTGGCTCAAGCGTTATACCCTTATGGCCACCCTTACTCCTGGCCGGTAATTGGTCATATGGATGATCTAAACCGCGCCACTATGCCTGACTTAAAGCAGTTCTTTTTGCGCTGGTATGGCCCTAATAATGCAACCTTAACTATTGGTGGTGCAGTGAAAGCCGAGGACATACTGCCTATGGTACAAAAGTACTTTGGCACTATTCCGGCAGGGCCAGAGGTTGAAAAAATGGCTAAGGCACCGGCGCAGCTTACCGCCGATCGCTATGTCTCAATGGAAGACAATGTACATTTACCGCTGGTCAGTATGACTTTCCCAACCGTTTATGCCGGCCATCCAGATGAGCCTGCGTTAAATATTTTGGCGGATATTTTAGGTAACGGTAATAATTCCTTGCTGTACCAAAGCCTGGTGCGGCCACAAATTGCCGTAAATGCCTCTGCCGGTCATCGCTGCATGGAGTTAGCCTGTACTTTTAGTATGAGCGCCTTACCGCATCCGGCCTCTGGTAAAAATCTGGCCGAGATCGAGCAATTATTGCGGCAGAATTTGCAGCAGGTTGCTGAGCGAGGTGTTAAGCCAGAAGATTTAGCCCGCGCCAAAGCCAGGATAGAAGCGCGGAGTGTCTTTGGTTTACAAAGTGTTGCCGGTAAAGTCAGTCAGCTGGCGTATAATGAAATCTTTTTTGGTGAGCCCGATCGTATAGCCACCGTGTTAGCGGCGTTTGATGCGGTTACGGCAGAAGATGTGATGCGCGTTTATCAACAGTACGTGCTGAACAAAGCTGCCGTGATTAGCAGCGTAGTGCCACGTGGTAAACGCGAGTTAATTGCTGCAGCAGATAATTTTACACCGCAACAGTTTGATCCTGCCACAGCGACAGAGTCTGAACCTTTACCTATGCGTTATGCCGCGCAAACCTTTGATCGTAAAGTGGTACCTGCTGCTGGTGCGAATCCAGCTATTTTATTACCTGATACCTGGACTACGCAGCTGACAAACGGCATCCAGGTTTTAGCCTCGATTAGTGATGAAACACCCACTACGGCGATCTTGCTAAGAGTACCGGCGGGCAGCTTCCATAACTCCGTTGAACAAGTCGGCATGGCGGCCATGATGGCCTCGTTATTGAATGAAAGTACGGAAAACTACAGTACTGAGCAAATGAGTATGGCGCTGGAGCTATTGGGTAGTTCGGTATCTTTTAGTGCATCAGACAATGAACTCAATGTTTTTATCAGCAGTTTAAGCCGTAACTTGCCGCAAACCTTAGAGTTAGTGCAAGAAAAGCTGCTAAGGCCCGCTTTTAAAGAAGAAGACTTTAATCGCCTGAAACAACAACGTTTGCAATCTTTGGCACAAGCACAAAAAAATGCCGGCTTTTTAGCCGACCAGGCAGTACGCAAGCTGATGTTTGGCGATACGGTTGCCGGACAACCGGGTATTGGCACGGAACAGAGCCTGCAAGCCATGACGCTGGAGCAGGTACAAGCCTTCTATCATGCCTATGTGAAACCGGAAGGTGCGCAGCTGGTTGCGGTATCTGATTTACCACAGCAGCAATTACAGCCGCTATTAGCGCAATTAGCACCGCAGTGGCAAGGAAAGGCGCCTGAGCTGCAACTGGATTTACCGGCACCTAAAGTACAGGCCGGAGCCATTTATCTGGTGCATAAAGATCAATCTCCGCAGTCAGAAATTCGTATTGTACGCCGGGCGATACCCCGTGATCTAACGGGCGATTTTTACCGGGCAGGCTTAATGAACTTTACGCTTGGCGGTAATTTTAATAGCCGTATTAACCTGAACTTACGCGAAGATAAAGGTTATACCTATGGCGCTCGTACCGGTTTCGGTGGTGATCAACATGTGGGAATTTTTACTGCCAGTGCCGCCGTTCGTGCTGATGTAACACGGGAGTCTATCGAGGAGTTTTTAAAAGAACTTAACAATTACCAGCAAGCAGGTATGACAGCAGATGAGTTAAGCTTTATGCGCAGCGCGGTAAACCAGTCTGAAGCACTGCGCTATGAAACGCCTAATGCTAAATTGGGCTTTATGGCGCAGATGTTGGAGTTTAATGTTGGGCCGGAATTTACCCGTGAGCGCAATCAAATACTGCAGCAAACGTCACTCGAGCAATTAAATGCGCTGGCTAGTCAATATTTGTCGCCAGCTGAGATGGTCATTGTGGTGGTTGGCGAAGCCGACAAGTTAAAGCCTGAGCTGGCAAAGCTGAACTTACCTATTATAGAGCTTACGCTGTAATACCCTTAGTGAAGTGCTGGTATTTCCGCCAGCCTTCTTTAAACCCCAGCGGTTGGTCACGCTGGGGTTAGATAAAACGTTTTACATATGAACAAGAAGCGCTAGGCTGATAGCCAGCGGCCTTGGCCCAATTTAGAGCATGCTTGACCAATTGTTCTGCTAAGCCTTTGCCACGAAACTCGGGTGGCACATAAGTATGATAAAAGTCGATATGTTGGCCAGTTAGCTGGTATTCCAGCAGCGCGGTAGCGCTGCCTACACTTAACACAAACCGCTGTTGCTCAGCCTGATGTTCTATCACTAGGTCGTTCATAACCCTTCATCCAACCAGGGCGTTTCTGGCAGCAGAGCTAAATGTGCGACATAGCGCTCCAGGTTAAAACTTTGCTGCTGCTCAACTACGGCAAACATCTCTGGTGCCAAAGCACAAGCCATCAATTCTAAAGCGGCCTCACGGCTATGCCCGGTCATCCGCAGTCGCATAAGCGTGGCGGTAACTTCTTTGGGATAATTGTCAGCAAGCTGGTTCTCCAGCACTTCTATTAAGGTTTCCTGGTCGGTAAGTTCGTGTTCTTGCATGGTAATAGCCTTGGTTGATTGCGAAATCAGCTGCTTTAGGGCACGCCCTAGGGATGCATTCGTAAGTTGCTTAGGCTAAGCTAGCGCGCAGGAAATAACAACAAACAAGATGGCTTATGCAACAAGTTTTAACAGGTTGGCGTGGCCGGATGCAGGCATTGGGTCCGGGGGTTTTAATGGCAACCGCTGCTATTGGTGGTTCGCATTTGGTGGCTTCTACCCAGGCCGGCGCCTTATTTGGCTGGCAATTATTATGGCTAATTTTACTGGTCAATATTTTAAAATATCCGTTTTTCCGCTTTGGTGTGCAGTACACCTTAGATCAAAACGAATCGCTGATAGAAGGATATCAGCGAAAAGGTAAAGGCTATTTTTTCTGTTTTGTGGTGCTCAATGTTGTCGCTGCGGTGGTTAATACCGCCGGGGTACTGATTTTAACTGCGGCCTTACTGCAACATGCTTTGCCCTGGAGTTTATCGATAACGGTATTATGCTGGGTAATTTTGGCTGTTTGCCTGCTGATTTTGTTGCTAGGGCATTATCAGGCGCTGGATAAGGTCGCAAAAATTATTATGTTGTTACTGACGGTAACGACCGTTGCCGCCGCCATAATTGCGGCGCAGCGCGGGGCTATGGTTCCGGCCGATTTTGTTGGGCAATCGCCCTGGCAATTGGTGATGCTGGGATTTTTGGTTGCGTTAATGGGCTGGATGCCAGCGCCTATCGAAATTTCTGCTATTAGCTCACTTTGGCTAAAAGCCAAACAACGTCGGCAACCTATAACGCGGCAGCAAGGTTTGTTTGACTTCAATTTAGGTTACTGGGTTACCGCCGCGCTGGCTCTGGTTTTTGTATCCTTAGGCGCACTGGTGCAATACGGTAGTGAGCAGCCAATTGCGCTGGCTGGCGCTGCCTTTGCCCAGCAGTTGGTGCAGATGTATGGCAGCACCATTGGCGACTGGGCCAAACCTTTAGTATCGCTGATTGCGTTTTTATGTATGTTTGGTACCACCATTACGGTATTAGACGGTTATGCCCGATCTTTGAATGAGTCGGGTCGTTTACTAGGCTGGTATTCTGCTGATAACAGGTTTAGCTTAAATAGCTGGCTGGTGCTGCAGGCGTTGAGTGGTATGGCGGTGATCTTGTTTTTCCGCTCAGCTATAGGCCCCATGCTAACCTTTGCCATGACGCTGGCTTTTTTAACGACGCCCGTGTTTGCCTGGCTAAACTTTAGCTTGATGCGCGGTAAAGCGATGCCGAAATTGTCAAAAGGCTTAACATTCCTAAGTTGGTTGGGGTTAAGTTATCTGATAAGTTTCGCGCTGGTATTTTTGGCTTGGTATCTGGGATTGCTCCGCTAATCATTTCTCTCGGGAGCCTGCTGTGGCGCTTTGGCAACTAGTGTTATTATTTTTACTACAATTGGCATGTATCTTATGCGCTGCCCAGTTGTTTGGCCGTTTGGCGCGGCACCTTGGGCAACCCAAGGTGGTCGGCGAGATGATCGCGGGGGTCGCTTTAGGTCCATCGTTGTTCGGCTGGTTTTTACCAGAATTACAGCAAAGCATCTTTGTCAGTGAAACCCGCAGCTGGCTTTATTTTGGTGCGCAGCTTGGCGTTGGCCTTTATATGTTTTTAGTGGGGTTAGAGTTTAATACCCGCTTATTTAAAGAACATGCCCGCAGTGCGATATCGGTATCACTGGCCGGTATGTTAGTGCCTTTTATTGTGGCGGCATTCCTATGTATTTGGTTAATTGAACAACCAGGGCTTTTTACCCAGGGGATTAGCTACTTCAACGCAGCATTATTTTTGGGGGCTGCCATTGCAATTACCGCCTTTCCCATGTTGGCCCGAATTATTTATGAGCGAGGCTTAGCGGGGACCCCCCTTGGCACCATGGCCCTGGCAGCAGGGGCTATTGATGATGCAGCAGCCTGGCTAGTATTAGCAGTAGTACTGGCGAGCTTTGGTGGTGGCGTTTCGCTATTGGCTACTGCGCTGATGGGCGGAGCCTTGTATGCGATATTGATGCTTACCAAAATGCGGCATTGGTTGCAGCCGTTGGCCAATCAGGTAGCGCGCCAGCAGCGTTTAGGCATACGGCCTTTTATGATCATCATGCTGCTGTTTGCGTTATCGGCCTGGAGTATGGACTGGGTAGGCCTGCATGCGGTTTTTGGAGGCTTTCTATTAGGTATTGCTATACCACGGGGATTATTAGCAGAGCTGTTACGACAACGGCTGGAGCGCATTACTATTCTGTTGTTGCTCCCGATGTTTTTTACCTACTCCGGGCTTAATACCCGGCTGGATGTGTTAGGTTCTACTAATCTACTGGTTATCACCCTAGTGATATTATTTTGCTCTATTTTTGCCAAGTTTGTTGCCTGTTGGGCTGCTGCTCGCTGGAATGGTGCAGACAATCCTACTGCGCTGGCGGTAGGCGCTTTAATGAATGCCCGCGGGTTAATGGAGCTAATAATCATCAATATTGCACTGAATTATGGCGTGATTGAACAAGGGTTGTTTTCGATTATGGTGGTAATGGCCATTGTCACTACCTTGATGGCATCGCCACTCTTTCAATGGGTTTATGGTCGGCATCAAGCAAAGAAAACGGCGACCTAAGTCGCCGTGAGAATCTATTCGTTACATCGTCAGGGTTTTATCGCCACGGGAAATTCCCGAAACACCACTGCGCACGACTTCCAAAATAGGCGTGCCGGTAAGCGCCTGAATAAACGCATCCAACTTATCGCTGGTGCCAACTAATTGCACTGTGTAAGTTGTGGCTGAAACATCGACAATCTGGCCGCGAAAGATATCGGCACAGCGTTTGATTTCATCGCGTTGCTCACCAACCGCTTTTACCTTAACCAGCATCAACTCGCGCTCAATATGCGCCGATTCGCTTAAATCGGTCAGTTTTACCACTTCAATCAGTTTATGTAACTGCTTGGTGATTTGTTCGATGACCTGATCATTGCCATGGGTAACTAAGGTGAGCCGTGACAAGGTGGCATCTTCCGTTGGCGCGACTGTTAAGGAATCTATGTTATAGCCACGCTGGGCGAATAACCCCACTAAACGCGCCAAAGCGCCAGATTCGTTTTCTAACAAAACAGAAATAATATGTCGCATCTTTAGGTCCTCTCTGTTTTGCTTAAGAACATTTCATTAATGGCGCCGCCCGGAATTTGCATCGGGTAAACGTGCTCTTTCGGATCAATATGGATATCCAAAAACACCAATTGGTCTTTATGCTCAACAAAGGCGCGCTCTAACGCAGGTTGCAATTCTTCTGGTTTGGTAACCCGAATACCGACATGACCATAGGCTTCGGCCAGTTTAATAAAGTCTGGCAATGAGTCCATATAAGAGCTGGCATAGCGCGATTCATAGTTCATATCTTGCCATTGTTTTACCATGCCAAGATAACCATTGTTCAGGTTAATGATTTTTACGCCAAGGCCGTACTGTTTGCAGGTCGACAACTCCTGAATATTCATTTGAATAGAGCCTTCACCCGTGACACAGACAACATCGGCATCCGGGAAATTCAGTTTAACGCCCATGGCCGCAGGTAAACCAAAACCCATGGTGCCAAGGCCGCCAGAGTTAATCCAGCGGTTCGGTTTATTAAAGGAATAGTATTGTGCGGCAAACATCTGGTGTTGACCCACATCGCTACAGACAAAGGCGTCGCCTTTGGTGATCTTACTTACCTGCTCAATCACGTACTGGGGCTTTAATAACGGTGTTTCGGTATCATACCGGCCACCATGCACCTGGCGCCATTCGTTAATCTGTTGCCACCATTTTTCCAGGGCTGCGGCATCCAGTTTTTTCTTCTTCTGTTTAAGAATGTCCAGCATTTCGGTTAATACCGGTTTCACCAAGCCAACAATAGGGATATGGGCATTAATGGTTTTGGAGATACTGGCCGGATCAATATCAATATGGATAATGGTCGCATCCGGGCAGAACTTTTTGGTGTTGTTGGTGACCCTGTCATCAAAGCGTGCGCCTACGGCTAAAATGAGGTCAGCACCATGCATGGTTTGGTTGGCTTCGTAACTACCGTGCATACCTAACATACCGATAAATTGTTTATCGCCACCCGGATAAGCCCCTAAACCCATAAGGGTATTAGTGACAGGTAAATTCAGATATCGCGCTAACTCGGTAAGCTCCTCTGAGGCGCCGCCCATAATAACACCACCACCGGCATATAAAATCGGTTTTTTTGCGGCTAACAATGCCGTTACTGCCTTTTTAATTTGACCGCTATGGCCTTTTAATTTCGGCTGATAAGAGCGTAACTTCACGTCATCCGGATAATGGTAAGGGAACTTTTGGCTCGGTATCGTCATATCTTTTGGAATATCTAACACCACCGGGCCGGGTCTGCCACTTTGTGCGATATAAAAGGCTTTTTTAATCAGGTAAGGGATATCTTCAGGCCGCCGTACCGACATATTGTGTTTAACGATAGGGCGGGAAATACCCAGCATATCGGTTTCCTGAAAGGCATCTTCACCAATTAAATGGCTCATCACCTGGCCGGTCAGCACGACCATTGGGATAGAGTCCATATAGGCAGTGGCAATACCGGTAACGGCATTAGTTGCCCCAGGGCCAGAGGTAACGAGCACCACGCCGGCTTTACCGGTAGCACGGGCATAAGCATCGGCCATATGGGTTGCCGCTTGCTCGTGGCGAACCAGTACGTGTTTTACTTTGGTTTGTTGAAACAGGGCATCGTAAATGTGCAATACCGCGCCACCGGGATAGCCGTAAAGGTATTCAACCCCTTCATCGGCCAGCGCGCGGATAATCATCGCAGCGCCCGATAACATCTCGGCTTGTTTGGATTGGCTTGTCATAGTGTGGTCTCATCGTTTGCTAGGCTAAAAGCTGCTTTGCCGGTATAAATACCCGCAAAAAAACTGCAAGCGGCCGGTTTAGGCTGCTTGGTATGCTACGTGGACTGTGGTCTGCAGAAGATGGTAAAACCAACTTTCCGGGCGCTATGTTTTGGTATATTGCTCTAAATGGCTTTTTTTAGTGCGCTAGCTTAATTTACGGTAACTGCTGCTGAATGTCGATGCCTTTTTAAGGATTTTAGCCGTCTGCACCGCTTTATAAATGTGGTTAGCGCCACCATAGTAGATGATATTGAAAACCCTTATTGGAACTCTTTAGTTATGTTCAATCCTATTGTTGATGTTACTTTGATGAATGCGCGGGAAGTATTAGAACGCTCCACCCAGCAACTGGTGCTGTTTCAGTTCTGGTCGGCGCGCAGTGCCGCTTGTCAGCAGTTATCTGCAGTGCTGGAAAAAATTGTGCAGCAGTATCCACAGCAGCTTTGCCTTGCAAAAGTGAATTGCGATAAAGAACAAGATTTAGCAATGCAGTTTGGGGTGCAATCCTTACCGACGGTCATGTTCATTAAAGATGGTCAACCTATAGACGGCTTTGCTGGCGCAGAGAGTGAGCAACAAATTCTGCAGCGGTTAAGTGCTTATTTACCCAAGCCAGAAGATGAGTTAATCAATAAAGCGCAGCAATTACTGGCAGCAGGACAGGCAGCAGAGGCTTATCCTTTGTTAGCACAAGCTTTAACACTAGCGCCAGAGCGGGTAGACGTTAAACTTTGGTTGGCCGATACCGCTATTGCTTTAGGACAACTTACCCAAGCGGAGAAACTATTAGCAGAAGTTAAATTGGCAGACCAAGACGCCCTGTTCAAATCGGTAATGGCTAAGCTAGAGTTAGCCCAACAAGCCAGCAATACCCCAGAAATTCAGGCGTTAGAGGCCAAGCTTGCCGCTACGCCAGACGATATGCAGTTAAAGGAGCAACTTGCGGTGCAATATCAGGCGGTATTGCGGTCTGAAGAGGCGCTGGCGTTGTTACTACAAATTTTGCAACAAGATCTCAATTTTGGTCAGAGCAAAAAACTGTACCTGGACATTTTAGCGGCACTGCCTAAAGGTGATGCATTAGCTAGTCAATATCGGCGTAGACTGTACGCTCTGTTGTACTAGAAATAGTCGGATGTTAACAACAGCCACGAGTGGCAACTACCTCACTGCTGCCGCGGTATCTGACTTGCTGGCACAAGTGGGCGGCTTGCTTAAACGTTACCGCGCTTATTGGCAGTTCTCGCCGATGAACTGCCAGGCTTTGCCCTGGCAAACCGAATTGGCGACGCTATTGCAAAGTCTTTCAGCCAGCGATTTAGCGGCGCTGGATCAATCACCGCAGCAGCAATTACAGCAGTTTGGCCAGTTTTTCCCGGAACTTATACAACTGCCGCTGTTTTGGCATGCCAGTAGCCAGGTTGGCAATGATAACCTCTGGCCTTTTTGGTTAACCAATGGCATCAATGGCCGTAAGCTTGAGCAAATTCAGCAGTTTTGTCATTTTGTGCCCCAGAGTAATTTACCCGTTTTAGAATGGTGTGCAGGTAAAGGCCATTTAGGACGCTTACACACTGCGGCCAGCGGCTGTCAGGTTACCAGCATCGAGTGGCAGCAAGCTTTGTGTGAAGAAGGCCAACAGCTTGCTGAGCGCTTTCAGTTGGCACAGCAGTTTGTGCAAGTCGATGTGTTCAGCGCTGATGCAGCAAAACAGGTAAAGGCAGAGCAGCAGGTATTGGCTCTGCATGCCTGCGGTCAGTTACACCTGCGTTTGTTAGAGGTGGCAACGCAAGTTGGCACTGCGGCACTGCAGTTGGTGCCTTGCTGCTATCATTTGATCCCACATGAACAATATCAGCCGTTATCCTTGTTAGCACAGAGAACAGGGTTAACATTAAGCCGGCAGGATTTAAAAATGGCAGTGCAAGGCCAGGTTACTGCAGGTGAGCGGATCGCTCGCTTACGGCAAACCGAAGTGACCTGGCGTCTAGCTTATGACATGTTGCGACAAAAACTCACAGGTATTAGCCAATACCAGCCACTCCCCTCATTAGCTAAGCATTGGTTTAGCGGTCACTTTGCGGATTTTGTTGCTCATGCTGCTGCTTTACAACAACTGGAACTGCCTGAGCTGCCCGATTTAGCGCCCTTTTTAACTATGGGTGCCGAGCGCTATATGCTGCTGCAGCGTCTTGATGCAGTAAGGCATCTCTTTCGACGACCACTAGAGTTATATTTGGTGTTAGATCGTGCCGTATTTCTGCAAGAGCAAGGCTATCAGGTGCAGCTGTTTGCTTTTTGTGATTATCAGTTAACGCCGCGTAATTTCTGTTTACAAGCCACTCGAGGTATGAATCCGAGTATAGAGGTACGCTAATTTAAGCTTTTCTATTAAGACTATGCTATGTTGAATTCATCATAAGAATGATTTTTCAACAGGTGTGAAAATGCAGGATGAGTTGTTTCAATTTGCTGCAGAGTCTGATGAGCCTAAAATTCATAAACTCGAACTACCCGTTTTAAAATTATTGGTTGTGGATGATGATCATGATGTGCATAGCGTGACAGAGCTATTACTGCGCGATCTGAGTTTTGATGGTTATCGTTTACAGTTATTGCATGCCTATAGCAGCATAGAAGCGTTTGAAATTTTGCAACAAGAGGCAGACATTGCGATTTTATTGCTTGATGTCGTGATGGAATCGGATGATGCAGGCCTGCGCTTGGTTAAGCGCGTCAGAGAAACCCTGCATCGCAGAAAATTACGCATTATCTTACGCACAGGCCAGCCAGGTTATGCCCCTGAGCTGGAAACCATCTCTAATTTTGATATCAATGATTATAAAACAAAAACTGAGCTAACCCGTGAGCGTTTATTTACCTGCTTAATGGCGGCAGCCAGAAGCTATTTGCAACTGGCGCAATTAGAACAACTGGCCTTCGAAGATCAATTAACGGGGTTACACAATCGCAATGGTTTACTAAAAGCCATGGAAATTGCAGTAGCTGCGGGTCAAGTTCAGACTTTATTGCTGCTCGATCTAGATCACTTCTCCATGCTAAATGATAGTTTTGGTAATGAACTCGCCGATGTCTTTTTGCAGGAAGTGGCCAAGCGCTTAAAGCTGGTGCCTTCAGCTATCACGGTGGCTAGATTGGCAGCCGATAAATTTGCGCTATTAAGCTCCGCTCCTATTAGCCTTAGCGAGCAGCTATGTCGTGAATCCCTCTCGAAAGAGTCACTTACGGTAGATGGTGTTACGCAAGATGTCAGCTTTTGTTTAGGGGTGGCCAGTACTCACGCTGAGATCTCTCCATCTGAAACCTTATCACATGCCTACATGGCGTTGAAGCGTGCCAAAAACGCTGGTATTGGCCAAACCGTAATATTTAACGATGCCATGGTCGACGCCTTGCGTGAGCGGGTCGGTTTAATCTCTTCATTAAGTAAAGGTATGGAAGATGATCAGCTTTACCTGGTTTATCAACCTCAGTTTAATCTAACCACCAAACAAATTGTTGGTGTTGAGGCTCTAGCGCGCTGGGTGGATGATAGTGGTCGTCATGTGTCGCCTGCGGTGTTTATTGAGCTGGCGGAGCAGGCGGGATTGATTAGCCGTTTAGGGCAGATTGTATTAAATAAAGCCTTGATGGACTGTAAGTTTTTATGCGATGCCTTGCCAAACTTCCGTGTTGCGGTCAATGTTTCCTCTATGCAGTTTAAACATCCAGAGTTTTTACAACATGTTTTCTCCGCCTTAGCGGACTTTAATTTTAACGCTGAGCATTTGGAAATTGAGTTAACCGAATCAGCGGCTATGGATTTTTCAGCAGATACCGAGCAAAAACTACAGCAACTTCGTGTAGCTGGCATTTCATTGGCAATTGATGACTTTGGAACCGGTTTTTCCTCACTAGCTTATTTAGAAAAACTACAGGCTAACTGCTTGAAGATTGATAAGAGCTTTGTAGATAAAATAGCGGAGTCAGGCTCCGGGCTGCGCATAGCGCAAACGGTTTTAGCCTTAGGGCATAGGCTGAATATGCGGGTGTTGGCCGAAGGTATTGAGTATGACAATCAGTTACAAAAGCTAATTGCTATGGGCTGTGATGAAGGTCAGGGGTATCTAATGGCAAAGCCGATGACGATAAAAGCGCTTGTCGAGTGGTCGCCGATAAAAGCGCTGTTGCAACCATCTTAAAGGCAGGCGAATGGCTGGGCGGCTTAAGAAAAGCTTAATTATTTCAACAGCATTTTTGCTAGTCTCTTTTGGTAGCATGTTGCTGCTGGCCATTTATTTACTGCAGCAAGCCAGTACACAAAGTGCCAAAGACGCCTGGGCACAAGCGCAAAGTTCTATTGAGTTTCAGCTCTTTCTGAATGCCGAAACTATACACGATAATATTAGAAATCATATTCAGCGTGCTATCGAAACTCCTGAATTACTCGCCTTGATGGCAAGTAAAACCGTTGAAAAATCAGAGCAACTTTCTCGTAATCAAGTTAAAACCTTAGTGGCTGAGGCCCTCAGAGCAAACCCTGTAGCAAATTCTGCTTACATGCACTTCGAAGCCAATGTTTATGACGGCGCGGATGCGTTACATCGTGGCGATTTACAGCATAGTTCTAACGAAGGTACTTTGGAAGTCTATTGGGTTAGGCAGCCAACGGGTTTACAATTCTATGCTACCCCTGAGCCGGATTTTAAGTATCAGCAACAACCGGATGCTTTTGGTCAAAGTGAATCCGAATGGTACCTCTGCCCATCAATTACACGACAGCGTTGCATTACTGCGCCATATTGGTGGCAATTAGAAGAAGGCGTACAAGTACAGCTTATGTCTGTCACTTTACCTATCATCGTTGGCGATAGCGTGCTGGGCGTAGCTGGTGTCGACCTCAGTATGCCAGAGTTTAATGCTAGTATTACCGATTTTATCCGTCCTCTATATGGTGGCAATGTACGTTTTTTCTTGCTAACTGAGGATGCCCGCTTACTGGCCTCTAATGATTACCCTGGCCGTGTCGGTGAGTCGTTATCAGAGGTAAGTTCAGCTATTACTAGTTTATTGGTGGAGTCGGAGCAAAGGACCTTTACCCAAAACGGGCAAGATTATTTAGTTGAGCGATTGCAGTTAGACATTCTTAATAAACGTTGGCAGATGCTGTTGTTAATCCCCCAGCATATTTTATTAAATGAATTTACCCAAGCCAGAGCCGACTTTACTAAGTTAAGCATGCGTAATATGACCATGTTGATTTTAAGTTCCGGCGCACTGATATTAATCACTATGGCGATTGCCCTGAAGTATCTGCATCGGCGTGAGCGAATGCTTAATCAAAGCCAAGCCGAATTAGAGCTGATTTTACGTGCCGCGCCCACACCGATTTCTGTAGCGCATCTGGAGCAGGGTAATTTTAGATTGCAGAAGGTGAATCAGGCCTGGTTAGCTAAGTTTGGTTTTGCCGACAAGCAGAGTGCGCAGGAAGCCTTTGCTGATATTGCGTTATGGAGTTCAGAGACCGATAAAACACGGCTGATGCAGCAAATTACCGAAGATGGCCAAGTGACGAACTTTATTGTTTGGTTAAAGCAGCGTGAGCAGCGCGAATTTCTGGCGGAAGTCTCGGCTACCCTGATTGCGACTGAAGCCGGATCTTTATTGGTAATGGTATATGACGATATTAGCGATCACTACGCCTTACAAGGTCAGCTATTGGCTGTGAATGATGCATTGGAACAGCGCGTGCAGGAGCGTACCCAAGAGTTACAAGATACTATTAGCACCTTAGCAAAGACCCAAAAAGAGCTAATTCAATCAGAAAAACTGGCGGCATTGGGTAATATGGTGGCAGGGATTGCGCATGAGCTAAATACGCCGGTGGGTAATGCCGTAATGGCGGCTTCACGGCTGAAAGCTGATTACCGGACATTGGCGACAAAAGCTAAAACCGCTTTAACGAAAAGTGATTTCGAAAACTTTTTGGTGCAAAGTCATGACAGTACCGAAATTCTGGATAGGAATTTATTAAGGGCCGCCGAGTTAATTCGCAGCTTTAAACAGGTTGCGGTTGATCAAACCTCGTTACAGCGCAGGCCGAGTTACTTGCACGAGATTTTAGACGATGTGCTACTGATGCTGCAGCCCAGTATTCGGAAAAGTGGCCATTCGGTGACGGTACAGCAGCCTGAGTTCCCCATCTTGTTAGACACTTACCCTGGCCCGCTAGAGCAGGTATTAATTAATCTTATTCAAAACGCCCTGATCCACGCTTTCGACGATGCGCCGGGCCAGGTGAGAGTAACGGTGAGCCAACAGGATCAACTGATTATTTTAAGTGTGGCAGATAATGGTAAAGGTATTCCATTTGCTCAACAGACAAAAATCTTTGAGCCTTTTTTTACTACCCGTTTAGGTACGGGCGGCTCAGGGTTGGGCCTGAGCCTGGTACATAATATGGTAACCGGTATTTTGAAAGGGCAATTACGCCTGGAAAGTATGCCCGGCGAAGGCAGTCGATTCTGGATCACTATGCCGCGTGTAACGCCAGACGGCTAATTTTCGCAATGCTGGTTAGTCAGTACCGGTTGTGTTTGTTGTTGGTAGTATTGGCTAATATAGGCATCTTTTAGCTGCCAACGCTGGTTTAACCATTGCTGAAAACGCTCACGAAACACTGCATCATTAAAATAATCGCCAATAACAGCCTCATTTACCGCCAGTACCTCGGCATGGATCACCACCTTGGTTAAGCGACCCATCAGCATATCCAAGGCGACGTGTCCCTGGTTTTCAGGATAGATCAGCGTAATGTCTAAAATGGCATTAAATTGCTCCCCCATACTGGCTAGGGTAAAAGCAATGCCGCCAGCTTTCGGGGGTAATAAATGGACAAAAGGGCTGTGCCGTTGCTGCTGCTTTTGTTTGGTACAGCGGCTGCCTTCAACAAAGTTTATGATGGTAGTTGGTGTGTGTAGAAACTTTTCGCAAGATTTGCGAGTTGTTTCAATATCTTTGCCTTTTAAATGCGGTTTTTTTGCTAAGGTCGCTGCGCTATAGCGTTTCATATAGGGCATATCTAAGGCCCAGCAACCGGTGCCCAAAAACGGCACCCACTTCAGTTGATCCTTTAAAAAAAACTTCGGTTCAGGGATCAGTGGATAGGCAAAAGTGCTTACTACTGGGATATCTACCCAGCTTTTATGATTGGCAATCAATAAATACCAGCTGTCTTTATCCAGCGTTTGGGCACCGCTAATTTGCCACTCTACGTTATTAAATATGTTGATTAAGAAGGTATTTACGGCAGTCCAGCCCCGGTAACAACGCCGGCCAATAGCAGCAATCAATCGATGCACAGTGGCAAAGGGTAAGAGCAGCTTTAACAGCCCAAGTGGGGTAACTAAAATACCCCAAAATGCTAAATTTAATGCAAATAAACTAAAACTTAAGGGTAATAGTAAGACACCTGGCAAAAAGCTTAACATCCTGGGTAGCTCCGTTACTTGGCAGCGTTTTTCTCGAGCAGCGCTAGCTGTTGGTCTTTCTCTACCCACAGTTGATTAAGCCACTGCTGGAAGCGCTCGCGATAAGCTTGATCATTATAGTCACCAATAAGATCTTTACCTATTGGCAACACCTTTATGTTTACCGTTATAGCATGAACCTTGCCCGAAATGTAATCCCAGAAAGAGGGAATTCCCTGCGGATAGTGAATAGTCACATCCAATAATTTATGTAACTGTTCACCCATAGTACCCAATACAAAGGCAGTACCACCGGCTTTGGGTTTTAGTAAATGTTGAAAAGGTGACAGTTGTTTGTCGTGTTTTGTTTGGGTAAAGCGAGTGCCTTCGACAAAATTCATAATAGAAACGGGTTTATAGCGAAACTTTTCGCAGGCTTTGCGGGTAGTTGCAATATCTTTACCTTTTAACTCAGGGCGTTTCTTCAATAGCTGCTTGCTGTAGCGTTTCATAAAGGGAAAATCGAGCGCCCACCAACATAAGCCCATAAAGGGCACATAGAGCAATTCTTTTTTTAAGAAGAACTTTATAAAGGGAATTTTGCGATTAAAGATGTTCTGCAGGATCAGAATATCTGCCCAGGATTGATGATTGGCAATAATTAAGTACCAGTCTTTACGTGAAAGCGTTTCTAAACCGCTGACTCGCCACTTTATCGAGGTAAAAATGCGGGTAGTTAAGTTATTCATGCTAATCCAGGCTACGGCTATTGCATCAACCAGATAGCTCATCCAGGCTTGCCAGCGCGTTATAGGCAGCAGTTTAAGTACTGCCAGCAGCATTAACGGAATAAACCAGAATAGCGTGTTAAGGATGTAGAGTAGCAAGGATAGGGTGCCCTTAAGTGGGCTGGGTAACCATCGTAGCATAAGGCACTAATCTCATCTTCAGGTGGTAAGCCACCGTTAAAAATAGAGGAGGTGTTACCGGTAACACCTCCGATCAGTGCTTATTTTAGCTTAATCTTCGAAATAGGTATAACCATAAACGCCGGCTTTTAATTCATCCAGCAGTTCATCTTTACGACCATCCAACATGTCTAGCTTGGCTAATTGCTTGGTGTAAGAAGCAATCAGTTTCTTCGCATCAAACTGCACATACTTTAATACATCGGCAACGGTATCGCCTTTAATGATGTTGGTTAGCTTGTAGCTACCATCTTCGGTCAGTTCAACATGCACCGAGTCGGTGTCGCCAAACAGGTTATGTAAGTCACCCAAAATCTCCTGATAGGCACCAACCATAAACATACCCAACAGGTATTGCTTATCTTCTTTGTACTCGGGCAGCGGTAAGCTGGATTCAATGCCATTACCATCGGCATAGCTTTTTAACATGCCATCAGAGTCACAGGTAATATCCTGAATAATGGCACGGTGCTCCAGTGATTCGTTCATCCGCTCCAGTGGCATCACCGGGAACAGCTGATCAATACCCCAGGCATCCGGCATCGATTGGAACAGCGAGAAGTTAACAAAGAGTTTATCTGCCAGTTTTTCATTCAGCTCATCGTGAATGGCGCGATGCGAACGGGCGGATAAGTCTAGGTTGGCTCTCACTTTGTTAATGGTGGCAAAGTAAATTTGCTCCAGTAATGACCAATCTTGCAAGGTCAGTAAGCCATGTACATACTGAGCATGCGCATCGGTAAAGTAGTGAATGGCATCATGGTACGCTTCTACTGCAGAGCGAGGTGTTACATTCTGATAGGCTTCCCATAAACCTAAGATCACCGTAGGTGAATCTTCACTCGGCTCAGGTAAATTAACCAGGCCAGGCGCTCTCTCGATATCGATAGCATCGGTTACCAATACGGCGTGGTGTGCCGTCATCGCTCGGCCAGACTCGGTAATAATATTCGGGTGTGGCAGGTCATACTCGTCACAGACTTCTTTTAAGCCATTTACGACGTTACGGGCATATTCCATCATGGTGTAGTTCATGGAGCAGGCTGAGCGCGATTTTGAGCCTTCGTAGTCGACGCCTAAACCACCACCGACATCAACGGTAGTGATAGGTACGCCTAGCGTGCGTAATTCAGCATAATGACGGGCGCATTCACGGATTGCGTTATGGATATCGCGGATATTGGCAATCTGTGAACCAATATGGAAATGCACCAGCTGTAATAAATCGAGCTTGTTAGCCGCGCGCAAAATTTCAATAGCTTGCAAAACCTGGGTGGCGGTTAGGCCAAACTTGCCTTTTTCACCGCCAGTGTTTTGCCATTTGCCTTTACCAACCGAGTTCAAGCGAATACGGATACCGATGCGCGGTGCAGTACCCAGGTTATCAATTTCGCGTAACAGTGTTTTCAGTTCAGACAGTTTTTCCACTACCACATAAACGGTATGGCCCATCATTTGGCCAATAGTGGCTAAACGTAAAAACTCACTGTCTTTATAACCATTACAGACAATCTGTAGTGGTTGTTCGGTCACGCCTAAAATAGCCATCAATTCTGGCTTACTACCGGCTTCTAAACCTACTTTGCCGCTATCATGGCTAATTAGGCGTTTAACCACAGAAAACTGTTGGTTTACTTTAATTGGGTAAACTGCCGTATATTGGCCCTGATATTCTTTTTCGGCTTTTGCGCGCTGAAAAGACTTAATCAAGGTATCTACCCGGTGCTGCAGAATATCGGTAAAGCGTACCAATACCGGCAGAGTTAGTCCCTCTTCTTTAAAACGTTGGGTGAGCTCCGGGAAGCTAATACCGGCTTTACTATGATCCTGATCAGGATAGGCAATCAGATCGCCGTCCTTATTCACATCAAAATAGCCTTCACTCCAGACAGCAACGTTATAAATAGAACGTGCTTTCTCAAAACCCCAATCAGCCATGGTATTTCCTCAAAAAATTATGCTGCTATAGTTTAAAGCCTATAGCGCCTTGGTGCAGCAAAATTGCCAAAATATTTGTATGTGGCCGCTAACGCAGGCAAAATACGGCCCTTATACGTTACTGGGGGTAATTATGTCAGTATTTGATGACAAAAAGTGGCTTACCGAAGTGTTTGCCGACAGTGGTAGTGTTTTTGGTTTGGCCATTACCAAGAAACTGGACGAAGTGCAGTCACCATTTCAGAAGATTGCCATGTACGAAACGACCCATTTTGGTAATTTAATGGTGATTGATGACGTTATCATGTTAAGCAGCCGTGATAACTTCTTATACCACGAAATGCTCAGTCACCCGGTACTGTTTACCCATCCTAACCCGAAGAACGTTGTTATTATCGGCGGGGGCGATTGTGGCACCTTACGTGAGGTGTTAAAACACCCTAGCGTGGAAAAAGTGACACAAATCGATATTGATGAGCAAGTGACCCGGATGGCCGAAAAGTATTTTCCGGAGCTATGTGCCTCAAATAACGACCCGCGTGCCACCTTAAAGTTTGAAGACGGCATTAAATTTATGCGCGAAGCTGCGCCAGGCTCCATCGATGTGATTATTGTGGACTCCACGGATCCGATCGGCCCGGGCGAAGGTTTGTTCAATCGTGCTTTTTATGCCAGCTGTGTCGCGGCGTTAGCCACTGACGGCATTTTGGTACAACAAAGCGAATCGCCACTGATTCATATGCCATTATTAACTGCGATGCGTCAGGCCATGAGTGATGCCGGCTTTGCCAGCTTACAAACGCTAAACTTCCCGCAAATGGTTTATCCATCCGGCTGGTGGACCTGTACTTTAGCCAAGAAAACCGGTGACTTTAACGGTTTCCGTGAAGCGGATGCGGTCGCTGCGCCATTTGAAACGGAATACTATAATGTTGAGGTGCATAAAGCGGCAGGAGCCTTACCGAATTTCGTCAAAAAAGCTTTTGCACAAAGCCGTTAGTTACTTGGCTGTATAAGAATACGCCCGGCAAGTCCGGGCGTTTTTATTTGAGCGGTTATTCCACTACAGGCTCGATATGCACTTCCACGCGCCGGTTTTTTGCCCGGTTAGCTTCAGAGTTATTCGTGAACGCAGGGCGATCTGGGCCATAGCCAATAGTTTCCAGGCGAACTGGCTGCACGCCCTGAGCCACTAAATAGCTTTGTACTGATTCGGCACGGGCGCGCGACAGGTTCATATTAAACTGATACGGGCCTGTATCATCGGTATGACCGGCAATCACTACCATAGTTTTTGGATATTCGCGTAATACTTTGGCGATATCGTTTAACGCAGGATATAAACTCGGCCGCAGATCAGAACGGTTAATGTCAAAGGTCAGCTGCGCCGGGATATCCAGGATCAGGCGGTCGCCATCACGGTTTACGCCTACGCCTGAGCCTTTTAACTCTTCGCGTAAAGCTTTTTCCTGATTATCCATATAACTACCGACAGCAGCACCCGCTAAGGCACCTACCGCAGCACCTATTACCAGGCGTTTATTCTTATGGTTACCCGTTGCTTTACCGGCAATTGCCCCCGCTACGGCGCCAATAGCGGCTCCCCGGGTAGTATTTTGGTTATCCGTTGTGGCACAACCGGCCAAAACCAGGCTGGCTGACATCATTAAAACCACTGTGGCCTTTATTTTCATTGCCGTCTCTCCGTAGCAAACATATATTATTAAGCATTAGCTTAACGTTAGAGGCTGAATCATAGCTGAATTCTACTTAGCACCCCAGTAACAAATAGGAATATACCCAGTTAACTTCAAGATACGGATTTTAGCCTAGCCCAAAGGCTCTGAAAGGCGCATCTTGAAGTCACTTTGGTATAGACATATAGACTGCCAAACTTTAAGCTGTGGGTGTTCAATTCAGGCTAGGATACAGCAAATGGCAGTTCGTGGTTGGAAACGTATCGTATTAAAAGTGGGTAGTGCGTTAATTGCACCTACTGCGGATGGGTGCTCTACCCGGTATTTGTTATCTATTGCGCGTTTTATTGCCGAATGCCGCGCCGCGGGTACTGAAGTTGTGCTGGTATCATCGGGCAGTGTGGCTGCCGGGCGCAATGCAATAAGTTATAAACAGTTACCTTTACCCATTAATATAAAACAAGCCATGGCTGCCGTTGGGCAAAGCCGGATGATGGCCAGCTGGGCTCAATTATTTGATTTTGATTGTGCGCAAATCTTGCTAACGCATGATGATTTAAAAGATCGCCGCCGTTATTTAAATATCGACAACACGCTGCGGACCTTACTGGCTAATCAGGTGCTGCCGATAGTTAACGAGAACGATACGGTAGCCACTGCAGAGCTAAAAGTAGGGGATAACGATAACCTGGCGGCTATGGTAGCGATAGTGGCAGATGCTGACGCCTTGCTGATTTGTTCTGATATTGATGGTCTTTATACCGCGAATCCCAGGACAGTGCCGGAGGCACAATTAATTCCGCTGGTGGCAAAAATTACCGCCGAGATTTATGCCATGGCGGGCGGTAGTCACCATGCTATTGGTACTGGCGGGATGGCCACTAAAATTCAGGCAGCTGATAAAGCCACTGCCGCTGGTATCGACACCCTGATAATCAATGGCCAAAAAGCAGTAACATTTGATGAATTATTGGCCAATCGGCCAGCGGGGACGCTGTTTCAACGGCAGCAAGAGCGGTTAAGTGCGAAGAAGCACTGGTTACGGCATAACTTAAAACCACGCGGTGCTATTTTAATAGATGCTGGCGCTGAACAAGCTTTGCAATTACGTGGAGCCTCGTTATTGCCGTCGGGCATTACCGGTACCGAAGGTAATTTTGAAAAAGGTGATGCCGTATTGCTAAAGAGCAGCACAGCGAACACACTGGCGCAAGGTATTAGCCAGTATAGTGCGCTGGAGCTGGGGAAAATCGCCGGGGCGAAAAGTCAGCAGATTGCCAGCTTGCTGGGATATTGTCCCAGCGAAGTGGCAGTGCATCGTGACGATTTAGTGCTGTTGGGCGATTAACGCTGCTTTACAGATCCAGCGCCAGAATTTTCGAGCGGCGCTGATAGTTATAGAGCTGCTTTTTCTGAGCGGGTAGGTCTTCTACTGTTACCAATTCAAAACCCTGCTCTAAAAACCAGTGAATACTGCGGGTGGTGAGGGCAAATAGCCTGTCATACTTGCGCTGCCGGGCTTGCTGGATCACGCTGCGCAGTAATGTGGTGCCGCGGTCAGCATCCCGATAATCTGGATGCACCGCTAAACACGCAAACTCACCCACATTATCTTCCGGGAAAGGATATAAGGCCGCGCAACCAATGACTAAGCCATCACGCTCAATCAGGGTGAAGTAGTCTATTTCCATTTCCAGTTGTTCACGCGAACGGCGCACTAATAAGCCTTGCTGCTCCAACGGCCGGATAAGATCTAGAATACCACCTATATCGCTAATCACCGCCCGACGCAGTTTCTCAGCCGATTCCGTCACCACCTGAGTACCGATACCATCGCGCGAGAACAATTCTTGTAACAAGGAGCCATCTTCGCTATAGCTTACTAAGTGACAGCGCGGCACGCCGGAGCGACAAGCTGTGACTGCTGCCCGTAAAAATGCCACAGTGCCGACACAGGCATCCTCTTGCAGCTCTAACTGCTGCATAATGTCTTCCGCCCGATTTGGCATCAGTTCGGCGGTAATATCCCCATTGTCACCGGTAATACCACCAACTTCGTTAAAACCAATCATCTTGTCAGCTTTAAGGCGAATGGCCACCTGGGTGGCAATTTCTTCTGCGGTTAGATTAAAGCTCTCACCGGTTACCGAGGCAGCAATAGGGCCCATCAGCACTATGCCATTATTATCGAGTTGACGGCGAATACCGGTGGTATCAATACGTCTTACCCGGCCACTATGGAAGTAATCGATACCCTCATCAACGCCCAACGGTTGAGCAATAACAAAGTTACCGCTTACCACGTTAATTTGCGCACCTTGCATTGGCGTATTGCTTAAACTCATCGACAGGCGGGCAGTAATATCCAGCTGTAATGCGCCTGCCACCTGTTTAATCAGTTTAAAGGAATCATCATCGGTAACCCGCACCCTGTTATGGTACTGCGGCTCTAAGCCTGCTTGCGTGAGTGCCTGATTAATTTGTGGCCTGGCACCGTATACCAGGACAACCTTAATACCTAGGCTATTGAGCAGGGCAATATCATTAATAATGCTGCGAATACCCGGTTGCATAATGGCTTCGCCACCTAACATAATGACGAAGGTTTTACCGCGGTGGGCATTCACATAAGGGGCAGACTGGCGGAAACCGCTGACAAGTTCAGTAGTACGCACGGGCTATAAGGATCCTTAAACTCAAGTTAGCGATAAGTCTGGCAGTAATTATGGCATACCGCCAGACCTTATTTAGGAAAAGAACTACGTTTTGTGACGCTAAATATAGCACACCTCATGGTTTTATATCCATAAAGTGTGCATAATTATTCTTTTTGTTTTGGGGTTTTTCGCCTTCGACAAGCAAAACCAGTGAAGTCGCAGCCAACACCACTGCAGCGTCAAGGATAAAGGGGATAACTAAGACAGCACTTCGCTAATCCAAAATAATATGTGGTAAAAAGCGTGAGCTATCTTTGGTGATTAAACTATTGTCTTCCCGTATCCCGATACCGGCCGCCAAATCGCCAACTACCCAGCTACCGATTAGCGTATAGCTATCGCCAAAGCGTGGTAAGGGCGAAAAAGCCTGGCGGATATAACCGGCATCATCATAAGGGCCGGGTTGAAATAGCCGTTCGCCCTTATCAGTAATCAGCTCAATATTGGCGCCTTCGCGGGAAAATAAAGGCTTGCGAACCCAGCCAGCGCTAAGGGGTTGCTTACCGTCATCAAAAAAGGCGGGTAATAAATTAGGATGACCCTGATGTTTTTGCCATAGTAACGGCAAGATCCCTTTGTTTGATAATAAAATTTTCCAAAGCGGTTCGACAAAACGGGTATTGGAGCTAATTAGCGTGTTGGCAAACTCCTCTTGCAGCATAAACTCCCAGGGGTAGAGTTTAAAGAGGCCCTCGATAGGGAAGCCCTCTAAATCGACTAACTGACCATCGATATCACCAAGCTGTTCCAACTGAATATAACGGCTATCTAAACCTGCTTGCAGGGCAATATCCATTAGATAATCAACGGTGCCTTTATCTTCCTGGCTTTCGGTAACGCTACTAAAATAGAACGGCCGCGGCAGAGGCAGTTCCGCAAAGGCTTGCTCCAGTTTATCCTGTAACGAGTTAAACTGATCTGCGCCTGTGGGCAGCGCGCCACGCATTTGCTGATCTTCCAGCCAGACCCATTGGAAGAAGCCCGTTTCGTACAACGAGGTGGGGGTGTCGTAATTGAGCTCTAATAACTTAGCCGGGCCTTTGCCGTCATAGGCAAAATCCATACGGCCGTATAGATGTGGTTCGCCATTTTCCCAGCTATAGCGCACCGCATCCCAAAATGTTTCCGGAATACCTAACTGCTTGAGCTTTTCTTCGCTTTGCAGAATATCAGGTACCAAATCTAACGCCATCTGGTGTAGCTGTTCGGTTGGTGTTTCCAGATCGTCTTCAATTTGCGCCAGACTAAACTGATAGTAAGCCGATTCATCCCAATAGGGCTCATTATCAATAGTATGAAATTGAAAGCCGACACTTTCAGCAAAAGCTTGCCAACCCGGGCGCGGTGCTATGGGGACTTTCTTCATCGCCTAGCCGCCCATAGTGGTTTGACGTGGTGCGGCAGCAGCACGTTGCTGGGCCTGGGCACCAAAGCCACCGCGCCGAGCCATAGTTGCTGGTTTAGGCTGTACGGCTGACGGACGTATTTGCGTTGGCCCAGATTGTGCTGCTACTGGCGTATTGGTTGCTGTACGGAAGGTGCGCTGATCATCGCGTGATTTATATAATGGCTGATTAGGCACGGTATTACGACCACCCGCAGCTGCAGCGCTTTGTTGTTGCTGTTGCGGTGCCGCCATACCGCCACCACGGTTTAGCATTTGCCCGGCTAAAAACCCCATCATCATCGGCATAAAGAAACTGCCTGATGCTTGCTGCTGTTGTTGGGCAGGGGCTGTTTCACATTGGCCAACGCCGAAATCGGCTTCGCATTCTTGCTTGTTAGCATAACGTGGTGCCACCACCGGGTGCAGCGCTTGCGCTTCGGCAAAAGCGGCCTGACACTCTGCTGGTGGATTGTAAAAGGCTGCACATTCATCAGGGGTGCTAAACACTTGTACTTCGGCCGTTTTTTCACTGCCACAGCCATTAAGCATTAAGGTGGCTGCGGGTACCATAAAAATCAAAGCCGCTTTACGGCTACGTTTAAATTTAGCTTGTTGCATTTTCTGCTCCTTAATAACTCATACAGGCAGCATTGAGCATACCAACACTAATAGAACAACCGGCTGAAAAAATAGCAGCAGCCAGGTCACCCTGGGTTATACGTTGTGGTAATTGCTTTAGGGCTAATTGGCTAACATAAAAGGTGAGCACTTGCACTACGGTGGCAACCAAGCCCCAAATAGCACAATCGAGCAACGACATCGAGTGGGTGATGGCACTGGATAATGGCAAAGCAAAACCAATCAGAGCGCCGGCAAAGGCCAGTGCTGCCGCAGGGTTATTGGCGCGGATTAAGCCAAACTCGTCATGCGGCGTTACCCAGCTATAGAGGCGAATAAACACCAGCACTGACACCACTGCGAGCGCAAAATAGGCTAAAAAAGACGGTAAACCAGCCAACGAGCTTAAAGCAGTATCTAACATATTCAGGTCCTTTTTCAAAGTGAGAGCCTGATCCTGCGCAACTTTACCGCGTAATTCAAGTAAAACCGTAAAGCAAGCGACGTTTATCGCATTGGGCGGGGCTAATATCCTGTTTGCTGGACAGCTTTGGCAGGCTTTTTTACACTCAAGCAAAAGTCCAAAAAACCAATACCCGATAAGGGTAAAACTTACCAAGGGTTCATAATGAGAAAACCAACACTGTTAGCGCTGGGCATTGCTCTGGCGATCGGTTTGGCAGGCTGTACCAGCCAGTCAACTGCAGAAAAAACGCAAGCTGCCACCGTTGCTGCTGAGCAACAGGCTGGCTTTGCGCTAAAGAATTTTGATAAAAGCGTGGCGCCGCAGCAAGACTTTTTTCGTTTTGTAAACGGTAACTGGCTGGGCAATACCGAGATCCCTGCAGACAAAGTACGCTGGGGAAGTTTCGACGAGTTAAGAGAAAGTGCTGAGCAGCAGGTGTTAGAGATTATCCGTGAGTTAGCCGCTGGCGAACATGCGAAAAACTCCGATGCGCAAAAAATTGCTGATTTATATAACTCTTTTTTAAATGAATCACTAATCAATAGCCTGGGATTAAACCCATTACGCGGTGATCTTGCCCGTATTCAGCAAGTACGCAATCATCAGGAACTCGCTGTGCTGTGGGGCGAACTACAACGTTACCGCTTTGGCACGCCGGTAGCGGTGTTTGTTGGCCAGGATCAGCGTCAGTCCGATCAATATATTACCGGTGCCAGCCAGGGTGGCTTAGGTTTGCCTGATCGGGATTATTATTTAAAAGATGATGAGCGCTCCGTCAAGTTATTAGGGCAATATGCCGATTTTATCGCTACGCTATGGCAACTGGCGGGTTTTGATAATCCAGAGCAGGCAGCTGAACAGGTTATAGCGCTGGAAAAACAACTCGCCGCAGCGCAGTGGAGCCGGATTCAAAACCGCGATCGTAATGCCACCTATAACAAGTTGAGTATCCCTGAGCTGCAGCAATTAGCGCCAGGTTTTGATTGGTCAGCTTTTTTACAAGCCGCGGACTTAGGCAAAGTTGATGCGCTGGTAATTCGTCAACCTAGCTATTTTACTGATTTTGCCAGGCTGCAAGCCCAGGTACCCGTAGCCCAATGGCAAACCTATTTAACATTTCATTTATTGCGCGCCAATGCGGCAAATTTAAGCGAGCCGTTTGCGCAAGCCAGTTTCGAATTTTACGGTAAAACCTTAAGTGGTCAGCAAGAACAGCGCAGTCGGGAGAAACGCGCGGTCAGCTTAGTGGATGGCAGCTTAGGTTTTATGGTGGGTAAAGAGTACGTGGCGCGGCATTTTAAACCCGAAGCCAAAGCGCGTATGGATGAGATGATTGAAAATCTGCGCGCGGCTTTTAAAGAGGCTATTAACGAGCTGGAGTGGATGAGTGCTGAAACCAAGGTAGAAGCCCAGGCCAAACTGGCGAAGTTTAATACCAAAATTGGTTACCCGGATGTCTGGCGCGATTATGACTGCTTGACCATTGATGCTAATGATTTGCTGGGCAATTTACGTCGTAGCAGCGAATGTGAATATCAGCGCATGGTAAACCGGTTAGGCCAGCCGGTAAATCGCGATGAGTGGGGTATGACGCCCCAAACCGTGAATGCCTATTACAGCTCTACTATGAATGAAATTGTGTTTCCTGCGGCCATTTTGCAACCCCCCTTCTTTAATGTAGATGCAGACGATGCGGTTAACTACGGTGCCATTGGTGGGGTAATTGGTCACGAATTTACTCACGGCTTTGATGACCAGGGCCGCCGCTCAGACGGTGACGGTAATCTACGCGATTGGTGGACCCCCGAAGATGCCCGGCAATTTAGTGAACGTGCCCAGCGCATGATTGATCAATACAATGCCTTTAACCCTATCGATAACCTGCACTTACAAGGCGCCTTAGGTTTAGGGGAAAATATTGCCGATTTAGGCGGGTTAACCGTGGCCTTCCGTGCTTACCAAAATGCCACTAAAGATCAACCTAAGCAGACCATCGCCGGCTTTACGCCAGAGCAGCGTTTCTTTATTGGTTGGTCGCAAGTATGGCGCATTAAATTCCGTGATGAAGCCCTGCGGCAGCAAGTGATCACCGGCCCGCACTCGCCAGGTATGTACCGGGTGTTGGGCGTGTTGTCGAATATGCCAGAGTTTTATGAAGCCTTTGATGTTAAACCCGGCGATGGTATGTATCGCGAGGAAGAGGTTCGGGTGAAAATCTGGTAAAAACCGGCAGCTACTAAAGATAGCTTTAGTGCGAAAATAAGAGGGAGGCGATAGCCTCCCTCTTTGCATGGACAAGTAACGCTTTTGCAGTTACAGCACCCTTGATAGGACAGGGGTTAACTGTCTATCAGGTTAAAGTAACCTGCTTGTCTCAGCTTTTCAGATAACTGCCGAAATCTTGAACTGAACAGAGGGGAAACGTGTTAGAAGTTAAACAATTGTGTAACAGGGAAGCATGAAATGAAAAAGTTATTTAGTACCCTACTGCTGGGGACGCTGTTATGTCATGGCAGTTTGGCCTTGGCCACTGCGGTTGATTTGGGGTATCAACAACCCGCTGCCGAAATTGTGGCGATAGTGGATGCAGCACCGTCACCTAGTGCGAGTTTAAGCCCTAATGGCTTGCTGATGTTAAACACCGGCTTTCCAGCTTTACCCAGCATTGCCGATTTAGCTGAGCCTGAGTATCGGTTAGCTGGGGTGCGTTTTAACCCGGCTAACAACGGACCAACCCAGCCGCGTTATATTGCCAGCATGCAGCTACTGGATATCGCCAGCCAGCAAAGCCGCAGTATTAGTGGTCTACCACAACAGTTAAAAGCGGTTAATCTTAGCTGGTCACCCGACAGCCGCTATTTGGCATTTATCCAATTAGAAGCTAACGAAGCGCAATTATGGCGCATAGATATTGAAAAAGCCCGCGCCAGCCGCTGGGGCAAAGTCGCCGTTAACGCCATTTGGGGCGGTGGCTTACAATGGTCTGCCGATAGCAAAGCCTTGTATGCTTTAACGGTTCCGGTAAAACGCGGTGCTGAGCCAGTGGCCAGTAAAGTACCTACGGGCCCGGTCATTACCGAGGCTCGGGGGCGCACCGCACCTGCCCGTACTTATCAAGATTTGTTAAAAGATAAGCATGATGAAGCCTTGTTTAGCCACTTTTTTACTAGTCAGTTGGTAAAAATCACCCTAAATAACAAGCTACAGATATTGGGAAAACCGCAAATTTTCCGTGGTGTCGAAGTCTCGCCAGACAATAACTTTATTTTAGCTAGCCGCATCGAGCAGCCGTTTTCGTATGCCGTGCCGGTATCACGTTTTGCCTACACCAGCGAAGTATGGGACAACGCAGGTAAATTGCAGTATCAGGTAGTACAGCAACCGGTAGCGGATAACTTACCTATTGCTTTTGATGCAGTCAGTACCGGTCGGCGCAGTATTGGCTGGCGGCCAGATCAGGCGGCTACCTTGTACTGGGCAGAAGCGGCAGATGGTGGTGATCCAGCGAATAAGGTCGCAGTGCGTGATCAGTTATTTCAACTGGCTGCACCTTTTACTGCTGAGCCTGCTAAGTTGCTGGATCTGAGCTTCCGCTTTAGCTATCTGCTGGGTGCAGCCGATGGCAGTTTGATGGTATG
Organism: Alishewanella longhuensis; assembly: GCF_014653435.1. GTDB lineage: Bacteria > Pseudomonadota > Gammaproteobacteria > Enterobacterales > Alteromonadaceae > Alishewanella > Alishewanella longhuensis. The sequence continues at coordinate 320,270 of NZ_BNAO01000001.1, forward strand.
GGAGAACTGGTGGCAGGATCGTAATGAAAAGGTCTGGTATTTGCCGGCTGGCGCCAGTGCGCAATTGTTATGGGAGCGCTCCTCTGAAGATCGTTACAATGATCCAGGTACGCCGTTACTTACTACCGCGGCCAATGGTCAGCGTTTATTACGGGTTGAAGACGGTGCTATCTATTTAACCGCCGTTGGCGCCTCAACCGAAGGGAATAGGCCTTTTATTGATAAGCGGCAGCTGGCAACAGGCGAAACGCAGCGGTTATGGCGTGCAGAAGCCCCCTTCTATGAGTACCCTATTACCTTACTGCCGTCTGGCAAGTTGTTAACACAGCGCGAATCGGCTGATTTACCGCCAGATTTCTATTTACGGAATTTACAAAATGGCGCGCTCACGGCGTTAACGCAAACGCCGCATCCTATGCCGCATACCCAGGGTATTAGCCGTGAACTGATTAACTATCAGCGGGCGGATGGTATTCCTATGTCGGCTACCTTGTTGCTGCCAGCAGGTTACGATAAAGCGCGTGATGGCGCCTTACCGACGATTGTCTGGGCCTATCCACGGGAGTTCCGCAGTGCGGCAGCAGCGGGGCAAGTAGCTGACTCACCTTATCGCTTTAACCGTATCGGTTACTGGAATCCACAATTTTTAGCGACTCAGGGCTATGCGGTGTTTGATAGTGCCACTATGCCAATAGTGGGTGAAGGTGAGAAAGAACCGAATGACAGCTTTATTGAACAGTTAGTGCTTAATGCCGAAGCGGTGATTGCTGCCGGTGTTGAACTTGGGGTAACGGATCCGAATCGCGTGGCGATAGGTGGCCATTCATACGGTGCCTTTATGACGGCTAACCTGCTGGCGCATACCAATTTGTTTAAAGCAGGTATTGCCCGTAGCGGTGCTTATAATCGTACCCTAACGCCTTTTGGTTTTCAGCGCGAGCAGCGTACCTTATGGGATGATCCTGAGCTGTATGCCAGGATGTCGCCATTTTTCCATGCCGAGAAAATTAAAACGCCGCTGCTGCTTATTCACGGTACTGATGATAACAACTCAGGTACTTTCCCGATGCAAAGCGAGCGCTTATATCAGGCGATTAAAGGCAATGGTGGCACCACCCGTTTAGTGATGTTACCACTGGAATCACATGGTTATCGTGCCCGTGAGTCAGTGCTGCATATGCTGTGGGAAACGGTTAATTGGCTGGATGAGTTTGTTAAGAACGCCAAAGTAGAAGATAGCTCAGCAGAGTAAACGTTAGAAAGATATCGTTGTTAAATGACAGCTAAAGCACTAAAAAACGCCGGTTAATCACCGGCGTTTTGCGTGTAGCTTACTGGCTTCGCGCTTGTTTGATCTCACTGATCAATTGTTGCACATCTTGCCGCGTTACAATAGTTTCGATGTTTTCCGGCAGTTTTCGTCGCCAGTTAGGGTATTCAGTACTGGTGCCTGGGATATTAACCGGGGTTTCCAATTGCACCAAATCTTCCAACTGGTAAGCAAATAACTGGGCAGGTGTAGCGGCAGTGTATAAATGGCAAGCCCGAATTAACTGGGCAGTGCTCTCAGTCGTTAAGCCCAATTGCTGTTGCATAAGTTGCTTCTCATCCAGGCGCAGCTGATGCAAATTATCGGCTACTGCCGGGCTTGGAAACAGATCCAGTTTATGTCGCAGCGCGAGATCGTGTTCGCGCCAAAACCCAATTAAGGTTGGCATATCATGGGTGGTGACGGTAGCTAATGCCAGTGGCGGATAGGTTTGATCACGATATTGATAACTACCAGGCTTTTGCTCCAGCATAAATACCCGATAGGAAAGCACCTGATAGCGCTGCATTAACTCGCTAATCTCTACCGGTACAGTACCTAAATCTTCGCCTATTACCACGCAATGATTGCGCTGACTTTCTAGCGCTAAAATGGCAAACAGCGCTTGTGCAGGCATGCTAATGTAAGCGCCTTGAGTGGCATCAGCCCCCAATGGGCAGCACCATAACCGCAAAAGTGCCATCACATGGTCCAGCCGTAAAGCGCCGGCATTGCGCATATTCGCGCGGATAAGCTCAATAAAAGGCTGATAGGCTTTTTGTCTTAAGGTCACGGGATTATAAGCGAGTAAGCCCCAATTTTGCCCTTTAGGCGCCATAATATCAGGTGGTGCCCCTACACTTAAATCCAGTAAGAAATCCTCTGGTGCGGCCCAGCTTTCAGCGCTGCTGCGACTGGTACCTACGGCGACATCGCAATATAAACCAATGGCCATACCTTGTTTACGGCACTCTGTCTTTACCTCTGCCAGTTGTTGCTGGGCCAGCCATTGCAAGTAAAGTTGTTGATTAATTTGTTCGGCATGTTGCTGGGCAAATTGTTGTACTGCTGGGCTTTGCGGGTTTTGGTATTCCGCGGGGAATTGCTGCCAGGCCGCCATACTGTGATCTTGCCAAAACAGCGTGCCTTGCAACACTTTGAATAATGCCATTTGCTGTAAACTGGCGCCACCGGTTTGCACAAATTGCTGAAATGCCTGTGCCCGAGCGGTGTTTTGTGCTAGTTCGTCTTGTTTAAACTGTTGATAGAGCAGAGCCGCTACCTGGGTTTTTAAGTTAGCTACTGCGGGGTAATCTACATCAGATGCGGCGCGACAAGCGGTTAACTGCTGTTGAAATGCTGCAGAAGCAAACAATTGTTGTGCCGCAGCGCAAGCATGAAAGTCAGGCGTATCGTCTAAAGCTACGTAGAGCGTATTGAGCCACAAGCGGCTATTGGGGCTGTAAGGGCTGCAATCTTGCGGCAACAGCGGGTATAAGGCATGTAATGGGTTTAGGCCAATAAAATCATTACCTTGTGCAGCCAAGGGGGCAACCATATTTTTTAAATCGGTAAAATCACCCATACCCCAATTGCGGCTTGAGCGAATGGCATACAATTGAATCGCGGGGCCCATCGTTTTGTGTAAGATGGCACTGTCATGTAACTGAAAACAGCGTGCCGGGCTGACGATAAGTTGTTGCTGCAGCTGTTGCTTGCCATCAGATAACTGTAATAGGTGATAGCCAGTTACTAAAGCGGCGTTAATATTAAGATCAAAGGCGAGTATTTTATCCGAGCCAAGTGAGTATTCCGCCACAATATCTTTTGGCTGCAAAACCAATTCACCTTGCAGTTGCTCGGCATTTTCCAGGGTGATTTGCCAGTGCCAATTACTGCTGGCCGTGCTGGCAGCCAATTGCAGACGAATAGTTAATGGTTCCCCTTCAGTATTAACGGAAACAGGTGCTAAAAGCTCTTGCCAGACTCGCTGCTGCAATTGCTGAATATGTGCTGCAACAGTTTGTTCGCTGCTAAGGTCAAAACCCATGGCTCGCAGAATGGCTTGCTGCACCGGCAGAGCAATATGCTCGGTATGGCCGTTAGCATGCACATAGCTGTTTTGCAAACCAGCCAGGCTGGCGAGCTGTTTAAGTTGTTCCATATACCACCTGCTATTTTGACCAGCTATTGTTCTGGTCAGCTGTTGTTCTGGTTTGCACTTGTCTGAGACAAGCATAAACAGCCTATTGCAAATAGGAAACATGCTGCATACGTATGCAGTTTTTTTGGTGCAATCTTTGGCTGTAGTTCTTTAATGGCCGCGCCTATGTTTGCTATTTCGGCGTTTTAGCTCAGTATGCACAACGATAGTGCAGGTTGGTCATGTTTTGCACCCTGTTTGTGCGTCTTTTTTGCTATGAATACGTATTCATATTGAGCTGGCGAACGAATAAGTTTAATAAATGAGCATGGCGAAACCGAAGCTGAGCATTTTCAGCAAGACTTACGGATTTGCAGTAGCAAAACAACAACAGACCGGGGTAGATAGGGTTATGAATAAATTTAAACTTAGCATGCTGACATTAGCATTAGCAGCGGCAGGTACCAGCTCAATGGTTTTCGCGCAGGAAACGGCTGATGCGCAAACACAACAGGCACAAGAAGAAGCTATAGAAGTCATTTCTGTAACGGGTTTTCGTGGTTCGTTGCAGCGTGCACAAGCGGTAAAAATGAGTGAAAGCTCAGTTGTCGAAGTGTTGTCAGCTGAAGATATCGGTAAATTGCCTGATACGAGTATTGCAGAATCGCTGGCGCGTCTTCCTGGTTTGGCAGGTGAGCGTCGTAACGGTCGTACCAGTGGTTTATCTGTCCGTGGTTTTAACGAAAACTATGTGGGAACCTCGTTAAATGGTCGCGAGCTGTTAGGGATGGGTGACAATCGTGGCGTTGAGTACGATTTATACCCATCAGAAATTGTGTCAACAGCCATTGTATATAAAACGCCAGACGCATCTTTAGTGGCGCAGGGCATTGGTGGCACCGTTAACTTGGAAACCGTTTCGCCACTACGAGCTGAAGCAACTCGAGCAGTAAATTTAAACTTAGAAAAAAATGCTGAGGACTCTGGCAACCCCGATTATGACAACAACGGACATCGTATTTCCTTTAACTTTGTAGATAAGTTTCTTGATGACAAGCTTGGCCTGGCCTTTGTTGTCTCTTCAATGGAAACTCCACGTCAGGAACAGCAGTTCCGTGGCTGGGGTTATGCCGACGCTAATCCGGATCGTGCTGCACCTGGCGTAACTGTGCCTGCGGGTACTGTGGTTTTGGGTGGTCATGATTCATTTACGCGTTCAGCTATGTTAGAGCGTGATGCGATAGCCGCTATTGTTGAGTATGCTGTGAATGATCGACTCGTTGTAAAATTTGATGGTTTGTATATCGACTTTACTGAACAAGATGTGCGTCGTGGTTTAGAGGAAGGTGGCGCTGAGTGGGGCACAGGTGCCTACACCATCACTGGCGTTGAAAACGGTTTAGTGACCTCTGGTTTCCATGATGGTTTTTATTCTGTTGTTCGCAACGATTCGCGTCGCCAAGATGCAAAATTGAAAACCTATGGCGTGAATCTTGATTATCAGATCAATGATTACTGGACTGCCAACCTCGATCTGTCAACCGGTAAAGTAGACAAAACCATTACTGATGTTGAAAGTTATTCTGGTGTTGGGCGTGCTGGTACAGCAAACCGCCCTCTTACCGCACGTGCTTGGCAGATGACGCCTAACGGTGTTCGTTACAGTAACCACCCAACTATCGCACCTGTAGATTTAACTGATCCGAGCTTAATACTGTTAGCGGGTCCACAAGGCTGGGGTGGTGCATTAAATCCAGTTCAACGTTTCCAAGGCGTTCCTGGCTTTGGTCCTGATACGGCGCAAGATGGTTTTGTAAACCAACCTGTATTCTCTGAAGGGTTAGATAGCGTTAGTTTAAGTTTTGATGGTGAAGTTGACTGGGGTATTTTTACTGGTGCTGAGATCGGCGTAAGTTACCAAAAACGCTCTAAAACCAAAAATAATAAAGGCGCTTTCTTAACCGCCAATACCTGGCCTTCTGCAGGTGCTATTCCTAACATACTGGGCGTAGCTGACTTAAGTTTCGTTGGTATTCCAGGTGTATTGGCCTATGACAGCTTGGCGCTTTATAACAGCGGTTTTTATATCGAGACTGATGCCGCTTTACTGGAAAATGGTCGTTTTGGTGACACTTACAAGATTTCAGAAACCCTAACCAGCTTATATGGTCTACTGCAAATCAATACTGAAATTTCCGACATGCCAGTGCAGGGTAATGTGGGGGTGCGGATAGTACAGGCTGATCAGAGTGGTGTTGGTTATAATACCTTCTCTAACGCTCAAGGCTTTACTAATGCTCTAAATGCATCTGGTGATGCGAAGTACACCGATGTGTTGCCTAGCTTAAACGTGAGTGTTGAGGTGGCAAATCGGCAATATGTGCGTACCTCATTGTCAAAGGTGCAGAGCCGGCCACGTATGGACCAAATGCGTCCGAATTCTCAGGTAACCTTCCAGTTTAATGACTCGAATGTGCTGAGCACTAACCCTGAAAATAGTCCTTGGGGCGGTAATTCCGGTAATACTGGTCTGAAGCCACTTGAGGCAAATCAGTTTGATTTATCTTATGAAAACTATTATCACGATAATGGTTACTTCGCTGCCAGTTTCTTCTATAAAGATTTAACCAACTGGCACCGTAGTGAAACGGTCTTAACAGATTTCTCAGAATTTTATATTCCGGGTTTTCACCGTTCATCAGAAGAAACAGGCTTCCAGCCGCCAGCCTTATTTGTGGGTGGTTTGTCAGTGGTATCTGATGGTTTAACCGGTTTTGTTCGTGGTTATGAGTTACAAGCCAGTGTACCTTTTGAAATCCTTCATCCGTCGTTATATGGTTTTGGTATTGTTGCCAGCGCCACCTTTATGGATGGAGAGTTAAGCGATGGTCAGCGTATTCCAGGTCTATCGGAAGAAATATACTCCCTAACCGCCTATTATGAATATGCGGGTTTTGAGTTCCGTATTTCAGGAACCAAGCGTGATGCCTTCTTAACAGAAACCAGAGGCTTAAGCTTGGCGTTAGATTCTGTTGTAGACCGTGGTGCCGAGCTATGGGATGCGCAGATTGGTTACGATTTTACCGAATCGAATATTGATTGGTTATCGGGCTTACGGGTAACGCTGCAAGTACAAAATATAACCAATGAGAAGACGGTGCAGACGAATGGTTCTGATCCGCGTCAGATCACGCTGTTCCAAAGTTTTGGTACCAACTATATGCTTGGCTTGAACTATAAGTTCTAACTTGGCTGACGACTCTGCTGTGGCAGAGTGGTAATGGTTACCTTTAACGCATTAGCCCGGCCTTATGGCCGGGTTTTCTAAGGTGCAAGGCATGAACGCTGTTAAAAAGGTTGTTATTCTTGGTGGTGGTACGGCAGGTTGGCTAGCAGCTGCGTTACTGAAAAAAGTGTTAGGTAGTGCGATCGAACTAGAGTTAGTTGAATCGGATGATATCGGCACAGTAGGCGTAGGTGAAGCGACTATCCCCCCCATTCGCTTGGTTAATCAGGTATTGGGTATCAGTGAGGCTGATTTTTTCCGGGAGACCAAGGCTACAGTAAAGCTGGCAATCAAATTCGAAAACTGGAAGACCCAAGGAGAGAGTTATTTTCATACCTTTGGTGCCCCAGGCCGCAGCTTAGCTTTCTGCCATTTTCACCATTTGTGGCAACGGGCTAAAAAATTTGGTGAGCAGCCCAGTCTATGGGAATACGATCTTAATTATCTTTGCGCACTTGCCGGTAAATTTGCACCGATTAACAGCAAAGATGCCATCTTAGAACTACCTTATGCCTACCATTTTGACGCCGGTTTATATGCACGTTTTTTACGTACTTATAGCGAGCGAATGGGCGTAGTTCGGACTGAGGGTAAAGTTGTCAGTGTCGAACAGTACACCAATGGTGATGTTAAACATTTAGTGCTGGAAGGGGCAAAAATAGTTAGCGCTGATTTGTTTATTGATTGTTCAGGGTTTAAAGGTTTGCTCATTCAAGACACCTTGAATACCGGCTTTGATGATTGGAGTCATTTATTACCTTGCGATCGTGCAGTTGCCGTTCCTTCAGAACGTTTTGAGCACACCCTTCCTTACACTCGTTCTATTGCCCACAGCGCAGGCTGGCAATGGCGGATACCCTTACAGCATCGCAATGGCAACGGTTTAGTGTTCAGTAGTGCCCACTATAGTGAGCAGCAAGCAGCCGATCTGTTGATGTCAAATCTTGATAGTAAGGCTTTGGCTGAACCGCGCGTGATCCGTTTTAAAACGGGGCGGCGGCGTAAGCAGTGGTATCGCAATGTGGTGAGTATCGGTTTGTCTAGTGGCTTTCTTGAGCCGCTGGAGTCAACCAGTATTCATTTAATCCAGTCTGGTATTGTAAGATTAATTCAGCTGTTCCCGCATCACGGCAACACGGCTGGGTTACAAGCCGAATACAACAAGCAATCAGAAGTTGAGTTTACCCAAATACGCGACTTTTTAGTGCTGCATTATCATGTGAATCAGCGCCAGGATAGCCAGTTCTGGCGTGATTTGCAGCAACTTACTATCCCAGATAGTTTACGGCATAAAATCGCTATTTTCAGAGAAAATGGAGCCTTGTTCCGCGACCAGAACGATTTATTCCTGGAAAGTTCTTGGTTGCAGGTGATGATTGGCCAAGGTATAGAACCGAAAGATTACCATCCAATGGCCAATAACTTTGAAGGACAGCAACTTAGAGAGATGCTAGAGGGGATCCGTCGTATTAAACAAGAGCCTTTAGCTAAGTTGCCCAGTCATGATGAATTTTTAAGACGAATTATGGCGAGTTAACGTTGCGCCCGTGACGATAATGTATCTGCCTTGGCCGTTGCTCAAACCGTCAGGGCTTTGCTAATTCTGCCGCTGCTCAGCGCTGTGCCATAAATTCTGATTTTCGGCCAGACTGAAAAAATTATCAGGTTGCCAGCAGTGTGGCAGTAATTTTCGGGCATATTGCGCATCACCATCTTGGTACAACACGTTTAACAGCTCGCGCAAGCGCTTTTCAGGCAAGGTTTTTAACCGGTCACGTGCTGGTTTAAAGTATAAATTTAGTTCAGTGCTTAAGTGAATATTATAGCCAGTATTACGATAATGCTGATTCCGACTTACCACTCGGCAGCCCGGTTGTTCAGGCTTCTCCGGGTATAGGCTATTGACTATGGCGAACTCGTATCTTAGTTGCGGTTTCCCATCATCGCCCAGCGGGGTATAAACAACACCATAGCCCTGAGGAAACAACCCCAGTATCCTAAAAATCCGGTCGACTAACCGACCATCATACTCAGTACGCCTTACCGCCTCTCTAAGCAGTAACGGGGCTTTGGGTAAGGCGTCATAGTTATAACGACTCCGCCCTGGCAATATCACAGAAGTATAGGCTTGAGGCACCTTAAATAAACTGCCAATTAGAGTATTTGCTGGCGCTGTGATAAAGCGATTTAGCAACGCGACCAGTTGCTGCTGTTGTTGTTGGTGTTGCGCGCGCTGTTCGCGATGATTGCCACGATACGGGAGATCCCCCAAACCGAACCGCAAAAAGTCAATACACCCCTGCTGACTAAAAGCTAAATACTGCTCTCGCTCCGCTGCACTCAAGGCCCGCTCTGTTTGATTGGCACTATCTTGTTTGGCTAAGATGCTCTGAGCGTTTAGGTTTAGCTGCCCTATATGCTGAATAATACATGCCATAACAAGAGGCAGCTGTAATTGTTGGCGATAAGGGCAATTTTCTGGTTCATTAAAGTTACGCTGCTGGTGCCACAACCGCCATTGCGGTTCTTTAATAATATTGTGCTGTAGCAAGTCATCTAATAATCGCAGTGTTAATAAGGCGCGGTAGCAGGGTTTGTACGCATATTCTAACAACGCCGTTTTCCGTTTTTTACCCAGGGCAGTGATCAATAAACTACCAAACAAGCGCGCACTAAGAGTCAAGGTTTCAGACGGCTGAAGGCCTTCGCTAAGTTGCAGCAAATTTTCTGCCAGTTGGCGTAAAGCCGTCCAGCGTTCCACTCGATGTTTTTCATCTTCGTACTGTAAATCGGTAAAGGTCTTACGTGCTTTTTGCAGTAATTCTGCTTTGGCGTGCTCATGTTGAGCTTTTTGCCAGCTCTGTTCAGCCAGATCGAGCGCTTGTTGCTGTTGCTGCTGCTGGTTAAAGAACTCCTGCGCCATAGCGTAATAGCAGACATGGTGTGGATGGTAAAAATGTGCCAGCAATTGCTCAAGATTACGCACAAAAACGGCCTGTTTGCCAAAAGCAAGGTTCAAGAAAAAGCTCCACGACGACTTAATTCAACAAGAACACAAAATAGCATTCCCGAAGAGCGCTGCAAAGCCGCTTATACGCAAAATATTGTTTGCACCAAAAAGACGCTGCCTGATGAGTCTTTGCACCATCAATAGGCTTGTGAATACGTATTCATATTGCGAAAAAAACCATTCCGGTTAATAACTAAACAGATAACAAATAATTTGCACCTTTTAGCGCAGGCTAGCTGGCGTAAGCACAATAAACACAAAGACGGGGAAAAAAGGTATGACTATGTTTAGGCTTAGTCTGCTGTCGTTAGCTATGCTAGCGGCAGGCACCAGCTCGCAGGGGTTGGCGCAACAACAACAAAACGAACCCACCACCGAAGAGCAGGTCGAGGTAATACAGGTTCGGGGCTTTGCTCAAAGCTTATTTCGTTCACTGGACTCCAAGCGTTTTGGCGATGTGGTATCGGAAACTATTTCAGCAGATGATTTGGGAGCCTTACCTGATGTTTCGATCGCCGATGCCTTAACACGACTTCCTGGTATTTCGGCAGTTCGCACCGGAGGTCAGGCTGCCGAGATCAATATTCGCGGTATGTCGGGTGGCTTCGTTTTTTCTACGCTAAACGGCCGCGAGCAGGTATCAACCAGCGGCAAGCGTAATATTGAGTTTGATCAATACCCTTCTGAGTTAATTAATTCTGCTGCGGTTTACAAGTCACCCAAAGCATCTTTGATTGAGGGGGGGGTAGCCGGTACTGTAGAGCTGCAAACGGCCAGTGTATTAAGTAATCAACAGCAGCATACTTTTACCGCTAATTTACGTGGCATGTTTAACGACAGAGCCAATGAAGTGCCAGATGGTGAAGAGATGGGGCATCGTTTTAGTTTGTCTTATCAGGGCAAATATCTGGATGACACCCTTGGCGTGGCTTTAGGTTATGCCCGTCTGTATCAGCCAAGCGTGGCAACCCAGTTTATCGGTTTTGCTTATAACGTGAGCCGAGACCTCAATAACGACAACCGGCCCGAATATATTAGCGAAGGTTTTGAAATTCAGCATTTAGGCGGTGAGGAAACCCGTAATGGCTATCTAGGTTCGCTGGAGTGGCAACCGCATGACGCCTTTAGCCTAAAAGGTGATGTGTTTATCTCTAAGTTTGATAAAGAGGCCTTTGCCCGCGGTTTCCGCGTTAAGTTCGAAGGGGCTACCGCCAACATTTCAAATCCTATTTATAACGGCTCATCAGTGATTGGCGGCAATATAGGCAAAGCTCGCAACGGCTTTACCCGGGTAGAAGTGGTCAATGATGACAACCGCGACTACGATGAAGTGCATAGTTATGGCGTAAAAGCGGACTGGGATATCAACGATAGGGTTAATCTGGTATTTGATGTCTCGCATTCGCGCGCCAGCAGTGATTTCCGTAATGGTCTATTGTGGGCTCTTGTAGCAGAGGATGCGACGGTTGCAAACCCGGTGTTAGATCCTAATGTTTCAATCAACTATTTGTTAAATGGTATGAATTTACCGGCTGTTGGTTTAAGTCAGGCCGCGGCATTTTCGGATGTAAACCGTTTAATGGTGAGCAAATATGGTATCTATCCGTTTGTAAATTCAGATGAAGTTAATGCAGCAAGGCTTGATCTGAGCTTTGACTTAGAACTGCCGTTGTTACGCTCTTTAGAAATGGGTGTGCGTTATTCAGCGCGCCGTTATTCGAACGATCGCTCAGTGTTTGAATATGGTAGTGACGGTGCTTTCTTAAGCTCACAGCCACCATTACGTTTAACGAATGACATGACCAAAGTGGTCAATTTTAAAGGTGATTTTGCCGCTTACCCGAGTTATTTAGCGGTAGATCTGGATAAAGCCCTGGCTGCCTGGTTTCCACAAGGTGTGCCACAGCCTGTGCAATCCTGGGGAGCGGGTAACCCCGATGTTATCAATGGTGACCCCAACTCTAACGTCAATACTCCCTGGTCGGTGTTAGAAAGTGGCCGTGTTTATGAAGATGTACTGGCAAGTTACGTGATGGTAAATCTGGATACCGAGCTGTTTGGGTTGCCGTTAACGGGCAACTTAGGTGTGCGACGGGTAACTACCGATCAAAGCGCCACCAACTTGTCAGATGTCGGTGGCGATCCTTTGCGCGGCGCGCAAAATATTGCTGACCAGGCCGGCTTAATTAATACCCGTTATGCGTTTGATATAGTGGGTGATAAGTACACTAAACATTTGCCTAGCCTGAATTTGAATTTAGCTTTGACAGAGGAATGGCAACTGCGTTTTGCCTCTGCCAAAGTCATGTCACGGGCTCCGATTAATCGGTTAGCCTCTGTCACATCTTTTAATATTAGCGATACCGGTGAGATAACAGGCAATAGTTCCAATAGTCCTTTCTTACGTCCATTTGAAGCCAATCAGTACGATGTTTCGCTTGAATATTATTTTGGAACGGGCGCAGTAGCGTTAGCACTGTTTTATAAAGATATTCAATCCTTTATTCAGGACGATGTGTTACCTGAGTTTGATTTTAAAGGCGCAGGTTTCCCGGTGCCTGATTTTATTATTCCTGATATTGAGTCTGGGGTGCCAGTAGCTACCCGCAATGGCTCGTTATTTACTGCGGTCAATAACAGTAATGGGGGTTATATCCGGGGGGCTGAGATCGCCTGGACTCAGGTATTTAAAGAATTACCTGGCGCTCTGTCAGGCTTGGGAGCGCAGCTCAGCTACTCCTATACCGAAAGCGAAGTATCGTTAATTAATAGTTTAGGTGGCGAGCCTTTTGAAACCAGTTTTGAAGGTCTATCCAAGAACGTGATTAATGCTACGGTTTTTTGGGAGTATGAGGGGATAGATACCCGCATAAACGCCCGCTATCGTTCGCCTTTTGTGTCTAGCCAGGTCGGGATTAATGAGCAAATTACCAACTTTGATAGCGAGTTAGTGTTGGATTTCCAATTTGGTTATCAGTTTAACGACAACCTTAAAATGTTGTTTCAGGTTAATAACCTAACGGATGAACCCACTAAGAGTTACTTTGGCCAACAAGCCATGACGGGCACGCTGCAATACTTTGGGCGTCAGTATTTCTTAGGTGCAGTGTATTCATTCTAACTGAACTCATTAAGACCCGGGCTGACTTGTTTTTGTAAGTTGGCTCCAGGTCAGACAAGCATAATTTTGGAGTAAGCACATAATGTTAAATCTGCTTAAAATGCTCAAACTGAGCGGGCTTGCCTTAGCGGCGAGCTTATTATACGGATGTGGTGGTGGTGACTCTACCAGTCCAGGTACCTCGTTACTCACTTGTACCCTGCCGCAAATTCCTAATCCGACCAATTCGGCCTGTATTGATCCACCACCGTTTTCCTGCCCAACCGGGCAGTTCCCTAATGCCACTAATGATGGTTGTCAGGTGGGCAAGGATCCTGACGCGCCGGCACCTGTTGTTGTTGCTGGTGTCGATCAGGCGGTGCTGTTTTATAAAAGACCGCAGGATGGCGCCTATGAAGGTTATCGTTTACATACCTGGAATAATGAAACTTGTGATGCGTATTTACCCTCATCAGTAGCCCCGTCTTGGGACAATGGCCTGCAGTTCAATGGTATTGATCCAAACTATGGCGCTTACTGGATTTTAAACTTAAAGCCCGGCTACGCGGGCACCGAAGGCGCCTGTGGTAACTTTATTATCCATATCGGCACCGACGATGCAGGTAAAGATCCTGGCCCGGATATGCAAATGCCGTTATCACAAGACGATCCAGACTTTGCTCGCATGAATTGGGTATTCTCAGGTATCACCAGCATTTATGAATTTCCGATTGTTTCTTTAGGCGTCAGCATTCAAGGCGCTTCTGCGCACTGGTTAGATACCAATACCTTTGTTTGGAATACGCCGGTTGCCGATACCGCTCCTGTCGTTAAGTTATTTTATTCAGCCAGTGCCGGTTTGACGGTAAATAATAACGATCAAATAGAAGGTGGTAGCAGTATTGAGTTAACGCCTGTTGAGTTAGACGAGCAACAGCGGGCGTTGGTGCCACATTTAAGTAATGCTGCGGCTTTTAGTGCTGATTTTACAGCAGGTGATGCTAAGGCCATGGCGAAGAACCAATTAGCCCTTGCTGCCTATAACAGTGATAACGAGTTGATTAGTGCTTCTTATGTGCAAGTAGCGAAGGTGCTAGATGATCTTTATGCCAAGGGTGATAACAGCGCCCTGGCTGAAACTTTAGGCATCAGTTATGAGGGCAGCAACATTAAGGTTGCTGTATGGGCACCAACGGCCCGCAGTATGCAGCTGAAGGTTTATAATGCCAGCAAAGCCTTAACCAATACCCATGCGATGACGCTAAATGCTGAAACGGGCGTTTGGCACTACACCGGTGCGCGCAGCGCCTTAGATCGGCAGTTCTACCGTTTTGCCGCAGAGGTCTATCATCCGTTAACCCGTAAAGTAGAAATGACCGAAGCAACCGATCCCTACTCGGTAAATGTGTCTACTAATGGCCGCTATAGCCAGTTTGTCGATTTAGCCGACGAGGATACCAAGCCTGCCGGTTGGGATGCTCGGGTGGTGCCGGTGGTGGCCAACCCAACAGATATCGTGATCTATGAAGGTCATGTGCGTGATTTCAGTATTCGCGATCAAAGCACGCCGGCGCAGCATCGTGGTAAGTATCTGGCCTTTGCGGAAGCGGATACGGCGCCGGTGCGCCATTTAAGAAAGCTTGCTGAAAATGGTCTGACCCATTTCCACGTACTGCCATTAAATGATCAGGCCAACATTAATGAAGATGCCAGCCGCCGTATTAACTTAACCGATACCATTGGCCGCTTATGCCAATTAAACGCGCAAGCGCCGGTTTGTGGCATTGAAAACGCTAATGCTACTATCGAATCGGTACTGAAAAGCTACCTGCCGTATGAATCAAAAGCCCAGGCGTTGGTGCAAGCTATGCGCAGCATCGATGGTTTTAACTGGGGTTACGATCCGCACCACTTTATTGCGGTAGAAGGCAGTTATGCTTCTAACCCGGAAGGTATTGCCCGGGTTAAAGAAGTTAGAGCGATGATCAAAGCCCTAAATGATATGGGGCTGCGGGTGGCACTGGACGTGGTTTATAACCATACCAGTAGCTCTGGCTTATTCGACAACTCGGTGTTTGATAAACTGGTACCGGGTTATTACCATCGCTACAGCGAGACTACGGGTAATATCGAGCGCTCTACCTGCTGCGAAAATACCGCAACGGAACATAAGATGTTTGATAAATTTATCAAAGATTCTTTAGTGATTCTGGCGCGGGACTTTGGCTTTAATGATTTCCGCTTTGATATTATGGGGCATCATCCAAAAGAAGGTATTTTAGCGGCCCGCGAAGCGGTGCAGGCGATTGATCCTAATACTTACTTTTACGGTGAAGGCTGGAACTTTGGCGAAGTAGCCAACAACCGTCTATTTACCCAAGCCAAACAACAAGATATGGCCGGTACTGGTATTGGTACCTTTAACGATCGTATTCGCGAAGGGGTGCGCAGCGCTGCCTTGTTTAGCGGTGTCAATAACGATGGTAACCTGGCACAGCAAGACATCGTCCGTATCAGTTTAGCGGGAACCTTAAAAGACTTCGTCTTTAAAAATTACCGCGATATTACCGGTCCTGCGGTAAGTGCTAACTGGAATGGTCAAGCGGCTGGTTATGCGGAAACCCCGGCGGACATTATCAACTATGTGTCTAAGCATGATAACGAAACATTGTGGGACAACCTACAAGCTAAATTGCCGGAGAGCATGACACTCGCAGAGCGGGTAAGAGCGCAAAATATCTCCATCGCCATTCCGCTAATGAGCCAGGGTATTCCATTCTTACAGTTAGGTGGCGACTTCCTGCGTTCAAAATCAATGGATCGCGACAGCTATGATTCAGGCGATTGGTTTAACTATGTTGATTTCACCTATCAAACCAATAACTGGGCAGTAGGCTTGCCGCTAGCAGAGAAGAATGAAGCTAACTGGGAAAGTATTGCCCGCTTATTCTTAAACCGTGAAACTAAGGCGGCTAGTCAGGATATTCAGTTTGCCGCTGAGGTATTTGCCGAGTTTTTAAGTATTCGTAGCAGCAGTCCATTATTTAGGTTAACCAGTGGTCAGGCGGTTATTGACCGGGTGGGTTTCCACAATATTGGTCGTACTCAGCAACAAGGCGTTATCGTGATGAGTATCGACGATGGCGTAGGTTTAACGGATCTTGATCCGCAGCATGATGCCATAGTAGTGATGATTAACGGTACCAATCAGGAGCAATCGCACACAGTACCAACTGCAGCGGGCTTTGATTTACACCCCATCCAGCAGGCCTCGGTTGATTCTTTAGTGCGTAGCGCTAGTTTTAGGGCTGGCGATAATGCCGGTACCTTTACCGTACCCGCGCAAAGTATTGCGGTGTTTGTTAAACCACAAATGGGCATGCAGGGCGCTGGTTTAGCCGCCGATGCGACCCTGGGCGCACCCGATATTCCACCTTATGCGGCTACAGATGTGTTTGTACGTGGCGGCTTTAACGGTTGGGGCGAAGCCGATGCCTTTAGTTATGATGGTGCAGGTATTTACACTGCAACCATTAATATCGAAGAAGGCAGCTATGAGTTTAAAGTCGCTTCCAGCGACTGGGCTACGGTAAATATGGGTGCGGCAGCGGCAGGTAACCAAGTTGTTGTTGGCCAGCCACTGGTTATTGCTAACAGCAATGATAATCTGCGCATTGATATCGCTAAAACCTCTTCATATGTGTTTACCTTAGACGCCAATAATGCTGAGGCACCAACCTTAACGGTAACAGAGTATGTGCCTTATGGCCCAACTACGGTGTTCTTGCGCGGCGGTATGAACGGTTGGGGTGAGGCCGATGCCTTTAGTTATGTAGGTGCAAACTTATATAGCGTAGATATTAGTATTACGGCCGGTAGCTATGAATTTAAAGTGGCTTCCAGTGATTGGGCGACGGTAAATATGGGCGCCGGGCCAGCGGGTAATACCGTAACTGCAGGTGTGCCGTTGATTATTGCGCCAAGCAATGACAATTTGCGGATGGACTTTGCTGAAACGGCGACCTACAACTTTTTGTTAGACGCCACCTTCACCGAAGAGCCAGAGCTTACGGTTACCAAGAAAGACTAAGTAAGTCAGGCTATTAAGCCATAACGAAAAAAGCTGCAGTAATCCTGCAGCTTTTTTTATTGCCCGTTTTCAGCACCGGCTGTCGGTATTGCATTAAGCCGGAGCTTTGCAGCAAAGCAACACCTAAGTTTGTGCTTTAGCTGCAAACCTGGTCTCTGTTTGCGGTTGATTAGGGGGCCGCTATTAAACTGCTATAGTGTTAAAGTGTTTGTATTAACCGCTGCGCTTCCGGTGGGGCTGGATGGGTGCGCAGCGCCCGTTGTAAATAATGCTTGGCTTCACCTTTACGGCCCGCTTGCAGCAAAATTTGTGCGGCTTGCAGGTTCGCCTGACCATTATGCGGTAGGGCGTCGGCGATAATCAGTAAGGTTTTTAGTAGCATATCGCCATTACGTTGCTGGTGATAATACTGTACCAACTGGCTTTGCATGCTAAGCCAATCTAACTTGCCCTGCACATGCGCCAACGCCAATTGTTCGCTATAAGCAGTCGGTTCGGGAAACTGTACCGGCTCGGGGGCAGCTTTAAAGGGGTAATCCGCCGTTAATTGTAAAATCCGCAAATAACCGGCATGTTCTTCGGCTGGAGTTAATGGCCGTTCTTGCCAGGCAATATCCGCCGGCACTGGGTTTGGCCAAGAGCTAAAGGCTTGCTGCTGATAGAGCGCCCGGTAAAAGCTGTCGGCCAATAAAAAATAGCCCTGCACATTGGGGTGTAAATGCTCCAGCATCAGGCTGTTACCCACCAGCCCTTGTGGCGAATTGGCGATAAAGGCCGCTTCGCTATCCACTAAGATGGCGGCATGCTGTTTAGCTAACGCTTTAATTTGGTCGTTTATGGCAAGTGGCGCGCGAAAACGTAATAAGTCATGCTCGCGGGCCTGTGCAAGTTGTTGCTTGGCGAGATCGCTTTGCCCTTGCTGCCGATACCATTGCCCTAATTGATAATGCAGTAGCGCATGGCCGCTGTTAGCGGCCTCTTGCGCTAAGGCATTGGCAATTTGCTGTTGCTGCGCGGGTTGGCTAAGGCTGTTCAGTTGCTGCAATTGCTGTTGCTGGCTAGCGTTTAACGGCAGGCTTTGAAAGGGCGGCTGATCGGCTAGATTACTGACCACAGTACTGATATAAACCGGAATACCTGCTGCCTGATAGCGAGCTAACAAGCGGCGCATATTGCCATTAAACTGCTGAATGCCCGCCTGAAATGTCGGCGAGTCCAGGCTAATGTTTTTATCCCGCGCCACCTGCGCCATAAAGGTGCGGCTATTACCACTGCTAGTTTCTGGTAAGGGGCTAAGTTTTTGATAAGCCTGTTCTAACAGCTGGAAACTGCGCAATTTTCGTAAGCTAAGTAGCCAACGGGTAACGCGGGGCGAGGTCGCCGCTAAATAATTAGAGCCCACGCCAAGTAATCCGAGGTACTCGTTGTGACCGGCATAAATCAGCACAGCATCAGGCTTAAGCGCAATAATCTCGTCAGCAAAATCGAGCAGGGTGTAACTATTTACCGCTGATAAGGCAGTGTTCACCACTTCCACCGGCCGCTCTGGAAAGGTGCGACGCAAACGTTGCTCCAGCATACCGGCTAGCGCCGCGCCCATGCCGTAGGGATAACCCGCTGCGGTAGAGCCGCCTTGCACCACCAGACGAATACCATCTGCCGGCTTTTGTTGTAAGACAAAGCTGGGTTCGAGTTCTACCCTGGGTACCTGAGCGCCCTGTGGAAAATAGCGCTTAACAATCTGTGATTCGGTAACCAGATAAGCCGGATTCGCCGGGTTGCTTTTAAACAGGGGTAAGGGCTCGGCCGGGAATAGCCAGCGCAAGCTAAATTCTATCAGCACTAATAACAGTAACGGCAAGCTTATGGCAATAATTCGGAATAACCAGAGTTTCATAGGGTTTGCTCGCTGTTCTGTTAATTTTTGGTCTTGCAAAGACTATTGCCCGGCCTGCTGCATTTGTTGCGTTAATTGCGCCTGTTGGCGCAGTGCCACCGCATGGTTTGGATCGCGCGCTAGTACTTGTTCTACTTGCTGCAGTGCCTCGGGCCAACGGTCGGAAAAATAGTAAGTACGGGCTAACATTAAGCGGTATAACAGCTCATCAGGTGCCAGTGCTACTGCGCGCTGCTGATAATAAGCCGCTAGCGCGAGATCTTTGCTATCAAAATATAATTGGCCGGCGACAAAGGCGCTATTGGCGTGATTCGGTAAGGCATCGAACAATAGTGCCGCAACCTTGGCGGCCTGCGCCGGTTGCTGTTGTTGTTGATAATGCGTCAGTAGTTGCTTAGAGCTTTCCAGCCAACTTAGGCCCTGCGTGCGTTGCCAGGCTAGCTGTTGCTCTAGCGTGTTTTGTGGCCCAAAACTCACCTGTTGCGGGCGGCTAACAAAGGGGTAATCTGCCGTGAGTTGTTTAATTTTATACTCAGCTAAAAGCAGATCTGTAGGTGTTAGCGGGATGTCTGCCCAAGCTTGCTCTGTGGTTACGGCGGCGGCTGTAGCGCCAATATAAGACTTAACTGCAGGTAACCAGCTTTCTGCCAATAAAAAATAGCCGCGGGCATTAGGATGTAAATGCTCCAGCATCAGGTCATAACCAATAATGCCATCTTTAGTGGCTTGGCGTAGCGCCTGTTCGCTATCCACCAAGCTCAAGTTATAGGCGGCGGCCAAAGCGCTTAGTTGCTGATTAATGGCCATTGGCGCTCGAAAACGCAATAAATCATGCTCGCGAGCTAACTGAAAATGCTGTCGTGCACTGTCGCGTTTGCCTGCTGCGAGTAGTAATTCCGCCAGCTGAAAGTGCCAGCTGGCCACACGGTTATCTTGTTGCAAGGCTTGCTGTAACACCGCTATTGCTGCGGTAGCGTCCTCTGGTACGGTTAGCGCTGTTTTGCTGGAAACAAAGGGGGCCTGGCGCTCGTTACTGGCCAGGGTGCTAAAGATTAAAGGTACGCCAGCCTGCTGATAGGTGCGAGCCAGCGCCTGCATATTGGCCTGAAACTGTTTTATGCCAGCCTGATACAGCGGGCTATCCAGCTCAATATGTTGCTCGGCAGCAATGCGTGCCATCATAGTACGTTCATTGGCGGGTAGGGCGTTGTCAGCGCTGCTAAACAAACCCCACAATTGTTGCCCAAACTGAAAAAGAGCTAGCTGCCGCAGTTGAAGATAAAGCCATTTGCTGGTTTGGCTGCCGGTACCTAGCAAGGCAGAGCCAACACCCATAATACCCAAATACTCATTATGCCCGGCGTAGATAATGACTAAATCGGGTTTGATAGCCAGAATATCTGCACTAAGATCCCGTAAAGTATAAGAGTTTACCGCCGACATGGCGGTATTAATAACCAGAATATCGTGTTCAGGGTAAAGCCGTTTTAAGCGTTGTTGTAACATAGCAGCAGGTGAGCCAAAGCGACCATATGGAAAGCCAGCAGCGCTGGAGCCGCCTTGCAGCACAACACGGATCTGCCCTGGCGGTTTTTCTGCCAGAATATACTGGGTGTCGATAGCAAGATCCGGCGCTTGCCCAGGATTGGCAAAGTAGCGTTTAATTAACTCAGGATTGGTTTGTAAATATCCAGGCATAGCAGGGGCGGCTACAAACATCGGATACTGTTTATAAAATGGGCTTAAACGCAACAATCCCTCTACGGCCAGGAGCGTAAGTAGAGGGATCAGTAACGCTATAATATAGAACAGTAGCGGGGGTTTTTTCTTAACCATCAAATGCATCATGCCGAAGCTGGTAATAATGAAACTACGTTACCTTAAGCCTTGTTTGGCAGCAAGATTTTGCTGATTTAGATCTATCGCCAAGGGCGAAATCAGGTTAAGTTAACCAGATAAAAATAATACCAAGACAACTATGCGCTATATCTTAGGGATCTCCTGCTATTACCATGATAGTGCCGCTTGTTTGCTACAAGACGGTTGCATTGTTGCGGCTGCGCAACAGGAACGCTTCAGCCGCCAAAAACACGATGCGGCTTTTCCTGCCGAGGCTATTCGCTACTGTTTGGCGCAGGCCGGTATCAGCCTGCAGCAGTTATCGGCCATTGTCTTTTACGACAAACCCTTTTTAAAATTTGAGCGTCTATTAGAAACCTATTTAGCCCATACACCGCGTGGCTTTCGCTCGTTTTTGGCGGCGATGCCCATTTGGCTGAAAGAAAAACTGTACTTAAAAACGGTGTTACGCCGAGAGTTGCGCAGCCTAGCCGGCCTAGATAGCAAAACAACATTACCCACCTTACTGTTTAGTCAGCATCATCAGGCGCATGCCGCATCCGCGTTTTATGCCAGCCCTTATCAGGAGGCGGCGGTAATTTGTTTAGATGGGGTAGGCGAGTGGGCGACATCAACGATTTGGCATGGCAACGGCCGGCAATTAACGCCGCTGACCGAGTTACATTTTCCGCACTCGCTGGGGCTGTTTTATTCTGCCTTTACTTACTACTGCGGTTTTAAAGTTAATTCTGGCGAGTACAAATTAATGGGGCTGGCGCCTTATGGTAAGCCCCGCTTTGTTGAGATGATTTACCGTGAACTGATCGAGGTTAAGGCTGATGGCAGCTTTGCCTTAAATATGGCTTACTTTGCCTATCCGGTTGGCTCGCGGATGATTAGTAACAAGTTTGAGCAACTGTTTGGCGCGCCCGCCCTGGCGGCGGATGCCACGCCCAGCCAGCATTACCTGGATATGGCCGCTTCTGTCCAGCAAGTAACAGAAGAGATTGTGCTAAAGATTGCACAGCATGCCAAGCAACTAACCAACGCAACCAAGCTTTGTTTAGCCGGTGGCGTAGCGCTAAATTGTGTAGCGAATGGTCGCTTGCTGCGCGAAGGGCCTTTTCCGGAAATTTGGATCCAGCCAGCGGCTGGTGATGCCGGTGGCGCTTTAGGTGCGGCTTTATTGGCCTGGCATCAATATTATGCCCAAGAACGACACTGTGATGAGCAACACGATCAGATGCAAGGCGCTTATCTGGGGCCAGCTTATAGCGAGGCAGAGATCGTCAAGGTGCTTGAAGAGCAGCAGGCTCCTTACCAGCAGTTGGCTGCTGCCGAGCTTTACCCTGAGGTAGCCCGCTTATTGGCTGAGGGCAAAGTGGTGGGCTGGTTTCAGGGGCGAATGGAATTTGGGCCAAGGGCGCTGGGTAATCGCTCTATTTTAGGCGATGCCCGCAGCCCAACCATGCAAAGTGTACTTAACCTAAAAATTAAACAGCGTGAATCATTCCGGCCTTTTGCCCCGGCGGTGCTGGTTGAGCAAGCCGAGCATTATTTTGCACTGGCCACGCCTAGCCCTTATATGCTGCTGGTGGCACAGTTACAACAGCGTTGTTGTTTGCCAACAGATCCCGCGTTATCAGGTTTAGCCCAGCAAGCCCTGCAACGCTCGGTTTTACCGGCCATTACCCATGTTGATTATAGCGCCAGGGTACAAACCGTTTGCCAGCAAACGAACCCCCGCTTTTATCAATTACTTCAAAGCTTCTATACACTAACGGGCACGCCGGTATTAATTAACACCTCCTTTAATGTGCGTGGCGAGCCGCCGGTATGCAGCCCACTCGATGCGTTGCAGGGATTTTGGGCAACCGATATGGACTATTTGGTGTTAGGGAACTACGTATTAAGTAAAGAGGCGCAAGATCCAGCAAAGTTGGCGCAGGCACGGCAACGCTATTTTGCTGCGGATTAAGCGCGATAAGCCTAAAGTAACGGTAGGATGAGCATGCAATTATTAGCCAAAACCGATGTAAAAGCCTTGCGCCAATTTGGTTGGCAAATGGCAATAGCTATTCCCTTATTATTTGGTCTGTTATTACCTTGGTTATTTAGTTGGCCATGGCCGCTCTGGCCATTTTATCTTGCGGCAATCTTGCTGTTATTCGCTGCTATCTACCCAAGAGGGCTTTACTACCCCTATCGATTATGGATGGCGTTTGCTGCGATGATGGGGTGGCTTAACACCCGTCTCCTGCTGGGCTTGGTGTTTTATGTTTTAATGTTGCCTATAGGTTTGGTATTGCGGCTCGCCGGTAAGTTGCAATATCAACGCACGCCAAAAGCCGCCAGCTACTGGCAAACACCCGACAAAGCACCTACAGCTAAAGATTTGGAGAACCCTTTTTAATGCGCGAATTTTTAACCGATTTATGGGCGTTTTTACGGGTACGTAAAAAGCTTTGGTTACTGCCAATTATAGTGGTGTTGGCGTTATTAGGTGGGCTGATAGTAGCCAGTCAACAATCGGCGCTCGCTGGGCTGATTTATACGCTTTTCTAAAACCTGCTCTATCAAACTAGCAATCAGTGACCCTTTACCTTTTACCTAAGGCAGAGGGTTTTGTTTTGCGCTATGTAAGCAAAATAGATGTTGATGTAAATAAGTGTTGGTATGCGCGCTACCGCACCGAAACAACAATAATTCCTTTCTATAGTAGTTTTACTAACAATACGTAATTTCGCGTGTTGCTAAGTTTTAGCCGAGGCTACTATGAAACCACAAACGCATAAAGCTACTGACAAAGCCGATCGGAATCTTCCTGCTGATAAAAAACAAGCCGACAGCAAGTTTACGTCGGTAAAACCTGCTCTGCAATCCAGCGATGCGATCAAAGTAAAAGGCAAATGGGATTTGCAGGTCAAAGCAGCAAAACATGAGTGGAGTAAGTTAAGTGAAGCAGAGTTACTGAAAAGTGATGGTAATTCGCAACAACTTACCGGTCTGGTACAGCAGCGTTATGCTATTGAGCGCCAGGTAGCCGAAAAACAAGTTAAGGCTTTTTTAGCTAAGTGCAACATGGCTTGATTATTCGTGGCGTTGCGTGCGCGTTATGGCAATCAGCGCCCTCTTTATGATGCACTAAAAAGGACACAATTATGAATATTTATGGCCATAAATTATTGCTGGTAAGCGCAATCTCATTAGTATTAGGCAGCACTGCCTGCTATGCCGCAGAAACTGCACAGAAAACCGATACCACTAGCAGCATCGCCAATGCCAGGCAGGAAGCACAAATTTGGACAACCTATGCGTTAAGCCCCTATTTGCGGGCAAACGAGCTGAGTGTCAGTGTGACAGCAGGTAAAGCAACCTTAACCGGGCACGTGGCAGAAGATGTACACAAAGAGCTGGCGGGTGAGATTGCTGCCGGTGTGACAGGTATTGAGAAGGTTGATAATCAAATTATTGTTGATGCAGATTATACCGCAACGCCTAAGGCAAACAGCCGCAGTTATGGCGATGTTATTGACGATGCGACCATTACCACCGCAGTAAAATCCAAGCTGTTATGGAGTAAGCACACTGAAGGTATGGATACCAAAGTGGTAACGCATAATGGCAAGGTGCAGCTAAGTGGCACTGTGGCGTCCAGCCAGGCGAAGCAACAGGCGGAGAAGCTTGCAAAAAATACCGATGGTGTACGCGCGGTGGATAATCAACTCAAGATAAGTGATAAAGCCCAAACAGCGGAAAATAGCAGTATTATTGCCGATAGTTGGATTACCACTAAGGTGAAATCGACCTATATGTATTCCAGCAATGTTGCAAGCTCTGATATCTCTGTTACGACCAATGCCGGTGTTGTTACGCTTACCGGTAAGGTAGATAGTGGGGTAGAGCAAGCGCTGGCCGTGGAGCTGGCGCAAAATGTCCGTGGTGTAAAGAGTGTCTTGTCAGACAAACTGACCTTTTAACGCCTTGCTAGCTTAGGTATAGATGCCAGCCATCGTGGGTGGGTTGCTCAACTCAGCGATGGTATTGGCTTGTCTGGCGTCGGCGTATCAGCAAATGAGGCTTATCAGTGAAGACTAACCTTCCTTTGTACCCCTCTGCCATACTAGAGTTACAAACCGATAGAAGGCTAGCAGGTCGAGAGTCGATCTGCTGTAAGGCCTTGACTAAGCAGCAACAATTACTAGATGAGCAAAGGAAGCTACGGCAGATTAATCAGCTACTACTCTTAGCGTTAGCTCAGGCCGATGCCGTTAATGCCGGTATTACCCAGGCTTTACTCAGACAGAAATGTATCGCTCAGTATGATGAATTAACGGGGGCGCCAAACCGCCGTGTTATGCAGGATCGCATCCAACAAATTATTAATGCCAATGCCCGGCGGCAGCAGATATTTGCGTTGCTATTTATTGATTTAGACCATTTCAAACCAATCAATGATCGGTATGGTCATGTGCTGGGCGATAAGGTGCTGCAACAGGTTGTCAGTAGATTACATCAAATGATTCGTGCCAGTGATACGCTAAGTCGACAGGGTGGCGATGAGTTTCTCCTGTTGCTGCCCGAGGTCACAGATTGTCAAGCCGTCTGCGTTATTGCTGAAAAGCTGCTACAAACGTTATCCCGTGTTTATACGGTAGATGGGCATCAGTTGGCACTCTCCGCCAGTATTGGCATCGCACTATTCCCAGAGGATGGTACTTGCTTTACCAGCTTAGTCAGTAAAGCAGATAGCGCCATGTACAGGGCTAAGCGTCAGGGCGGAAATTGTTATTCTCACTAAGTGCGTTGCTATGCGTGCTGGCGTACAGATAACGCTAACGAAAGCTTGGATAATAACCCTATAGCAGTGGCAATTTCGCTGATGCTTGATTTTCACTGAGGTTACAATGCAAAAGCCAATCGAAGCAAACTTAGGCAATAAAACATTTACACGCGGCGTAGATGCGGCTTCCGACAGCATACATAAAGTGATTGATAGTGCCTCTGGCGCAGTTGCACCGGCACTTGAGCAGGTCACTGCTGGTGCTCACAGTACCGTAGATAAAATGGCCGGTGGCGCGCATCATGCAGCTGAAGCCGTCGCCAACGGCAGTGCAAAACTTAGCGAACTAAAACAACATTTTAGTGAGCGTTGTCGCTGTCAGGTGCGTGAAAAACCACTGTTATCACTAGGTGTTGCAATTGCCTC
Organism: Alishewanella longhuensis; assembly: GCF_014653435.1. Classification (GTDB taxonomy): domain Bacteria; phylum Pseudomonadota; class Gammaproteobacteria; order Enterobacterales; family Alteromonadaceae; genus Alishewanella; species Alishewanella longhuensis. Next base: position 346,153 of record NZ_BNAO01000001.1, read on the forward strand.
CGGTGTGCTGCTGAGCTGGTGGTTTAGCCGCAGTCATACTGCACCGAAATGATAAAAGAAACGTCTTCGGCGGCCGGACAGGCCGCCGAAGCAGCAGATGAGCCGTCAGTTGGCGACAGTGTTCAGGCATTGTGGCAACAACTGGCGGCGCTGGCCGTTGAGCAACTGCAATTGTTTACGCTGGAAGGTGAGCGAGTTGCTCTGAGTATGGTTGCGGTGTTAATGCTGGGTTTATTAAGCAGTTTACTCCTACTAACGCTGTGGTTTTGCGGTCAGGCATTGCTGGTATTACTGATGTTGCAAACGGGTATCAACGCCACGTATGCGATCCTGTCGCTTATTCTGGTAAACCTTTGTGGGCTAGGGCTGGTACGATGGCGCTTGCGCTATTACAGCCGTTTACTGCGCTTTCCCGCTACGCTAAAAAGTTTGCAAGCTAACAACGATGAGGTTGCAGAATGAAAGCAGGGCAATGGCGGCAGCTCAATCAGCAAATACACCAGTTAGAACAGCGTATTCCGCTGCGTAAACAGCAGCTTAGTGGTCAGTTCCGACAATGTCGTTTGGCACTTAGGCGTTCACTTAGTTCGCCGCAAGCGTTATTGTTGGGCGGGCTCACTGGCTTTGCTGTCGGTTTAACCTTACAAAAGCAGGCTCTTGAGACTAAGCCGCACGAGCCTGCGGCAACGGATGCAAGCGTTGCATCCGGCTTTTCACTGCTACCAGGTCTTGCTTGGCTATGGGGCTGGCGCTACTTCCTCGGCTGGCGTTGGTTTTAAGTCGCCAAGAGCAGCATTATAGCTGTTAAGGCTTAATTGATAGCATTGGCAGCTTTGAGTTAACAGGGCTGCGCGGTTCAGAATTTTGATCTCTCCCCGGGTATAGCTTATTAGCTGCTGGCGTTGCATCACGCTGGCGGCTACGGTTACGCCACTACGCCTTACCCCTAACATTTGTGCCAGAAACTGATGTGTTAGTTGCAGTTGCTCGCTGTGGGCTCTGTCCTGACTCATTAATAGCCAGCGCGCCAAGCGCTGCTCCAACAAATGAAAATGCGCACAGCCGGCGTTTAAGGCTAATTGTTGTAATAGCACAAAGAGGTACTGCTGCAAACAACGTCGCAGTTGCGGGCAATTTTTCAGGACCTGTTGTAAGGCTTTTGCTTCAATACGCCAGGCCATGCCATTACCTTGAACCACGGCCTGTATCGGGACAGTGTCAATATCCAGTACCAAGGTTACCCCTAGCATACCTTCGTTGCCAATAAGCCCGATCTCCAGCGGTGTATGGCCAGCCACCTTGGTTACCAGAGAAACAAAACCATCCAGAGGAAAGTACAGATACTGATAGGGTTGATCGGGCAGGCATAACTCCTCACCAAAGGTAAGCTTCACTTTTTCACAGTGTTGCAGCAGTTCGTTTTGTTCGCTAACCGGTAGTCGTTCCAATAAATGGTTCTGAACAATGGATTGTGTTAACAATGACATAAGACAAGCCTTTAGCACGGAGATAACCTCGGTGGTACAAGACAGGTGCTTTACTATCTCGACGGCTCAGTGTGTGCCAACTCTAAATCGCTGTCTGTGCGCTACGGCACCTAAAGTCGCTCTGCAGCTGCTTTAGTCAGTGAGCAATAACAGGCAGCGGTTCTGCTGGCAATAATGTGCTCAGCAGAACCTAGCCAAGTGCGGCTATAACTTAATCTTGGCTATCCAGTTGCCAATCCACGCTGTGCGTCTGCTGATCCAGCGGCAAACGAATGCAGCGGCGGCTGAGAAAGCGTGGCGAGTCTGCGGCAATCAGTTGTTCATCCAGCAGCAAGCCAGGGCTCGCCGTGTTTGGTGGCGATTGCCGGATGCGAAGGTGATAATGTGTACCTGCCAGCTGTACGGTCGCACTAAAACCGGGCCATGATTTGGGTAATTGCGGGGCCAGTTGCAGTTGCCCCTGCTGACGACTTATCCCCAATATAGCACCCAGTCCTGCCTGATACATCCAACCTGCGGCACCGGTATACCAGCTCCAGCCGCCGCGGCCAATATGGGGTGCTACCGAATAAATATCGGCGGCCATCACATAGGGTTCTACTTTATAACGGTGCATACCTGCCGGGGTAAGGGCATGGTTAATAGGATTAAGCATACTAAATAACTGCTGTGCCTGGTCTGCTTCTCCCAGTTTGGCTAGGGCTAGTACAACCCACATAGCCGCATGGCTATACTGGCCACCGTTTTCACGTAATCCGGGAGGATAACCTTTAATATAACCTGGGTTGTTGACGCTGTGCTCAAAGGGCGGGGTGAAAAGCAAAAGCAGCTGTTCGGCAGGGCGCCATAAATGCTCTGTAACCGCCGCCATCGCAGTGGCAGTGCGCTGTGGATTGGCCGCTCCGGTTAGCACAGCCCATGACTGCGCAATAGAGTCTATTTGGCATTCCTCGCTTTGCGCGCTACCAAGCCAGCTGCCATCATCATAAGTCGCACGTTTATACCAGTTACCATCCCAGCCATGCTGCTCCAGTGCCTTACGCAATTGCAGGCTATGCGCTTGCCACTGGCTGGCGCGGGCGTGATCATAATCAGCAGCCAGCGGAATAAACTGAGTTAAGGTTTGCAACAACAACCAGCCTAACCAAACACTTTCCCCTTTCCCGGCTGCGCCTACCTGATCCATGCCATCATTCCAATCACCGCTACCGATTAGGGGTAAACCTAAGGTGCCACTTAAACTGATGGCGAGATCCAGACCACGGGCGCAATGTTCAAACAGCGACGCGGTACAATCTGTTGGCATCGGTTGAAAGAAGGCATCATGTTGGCTGGCATCTAGCGGTGGTCCTTGTAAGAAGCTAACTTGCTCTGCCAGGATAGCCTTATCACCACTGCTTGCAATATAGTGGGCACAGACAAACGCTAGCCAGACACGATCATCGGAGATCCGGCTGCGCACGCCTTGTCCGGAATGTGGCAACCACCAGTGTTGCACATCGCCTTCAATAAACTGGCGCTCTGCCGCCCGCAATAAATGTTGGCGAGCCAACTCGGGAGCTGCAAAGGTAAGTGCCATACCATCTTGTAACTGATCCCGAAAGCCATAGGCGCCGCTAGCCTGATAAAAAGCAGCCCTTGCATACAGTCGGCAAACGATAGTTTGATACAGCAGCCAGCCGTTTAGCATAATGTCCATGGCACGATCTGGCGTCGTCACTTGCACGGCCCCTAATTTGGTGTGCCAGTGTGCCTGTACTTGCTGCAATAGCGCGCTTAAATCGGTTTGCCGATACTGTGTTACCAGAGCAAGGGCACTGGCCGTATCGCTGCTTTGCCCCAGAAAAAAGACCAGCTCTATGCGCTCACCAGGTGCCAGCGTTACCTGTTGCTGCAACGCGGCACAGGGATCTAAACCCGCGCCACTGCTAGCAGTTAGTGGGGTAGCGTGCAATAACGCCGCTGGACTGGCTAAGCTACGATTACGGCCAATAAACTCACTGCGATCGGCCGTCCAGCCGGATAGCGGCGCCGCCAGCGCCGCAAAGGCAACCGGCTTTGCAAAGGCGCTTTGCCAGGGATTACGTACCAGCAAAACTTCATGCTCGGTATCTAAGGTGGATAATAAAAAGGGTGCGCAGGCGCCGCGTTCACGACCAAGGACCCATTCCGCATAAGCTGTTAATGTGAGGTGCCGCACTTTGCCAGAGTGGTTTTGTACACTTAAACGGCTAATTTTAATTGGATCCTCTAACGGCACATATTGCAGCAAACTCAATTCAATACCATGTGCCTGATGATGAAAGCGGCTGTAGCCAAAACCATGGCATGCCTGATAATGGCCGCCATCGTTGCGCGGTTGTGCGGTTGCGCAAAATAGTGTGCCGTGTTCGTCATCTTTAACATAGATCACTTCGCTACTGGGATCGAGCACCGGATCATTGGACCAGGGGGTAAGTTGATTTTCCCGACTGTTTGCGGCCCAACTGTAACCGCTGCCACTGGCAGAAACCTGAAAACCAAAGCGGGGATTCGCGATCACATTTAGCCAAGGCATAGGCGTACGTTGCTGCTGCTGTAACAGCGTTATATATTCGCGGCCGTCGCTGGCAAAACCGCCCATTCCATTAAAATACTCCAGGGTAGCGCCACTGTGCGGTTCGGTTTTATGCTCGGCGGTACCGGCTCTGGGCACTATTATTGGCTGGCGCTGCCCTGCTTGCCAGGGTAGGGGCAGGGCAGGGGTTGCCAAGCGGGTTAATTGCTTGTTTAAGTTACCGCGGCGGGCATATAGCACGACCCGCGCGACCGCAGCCAGCTGCGCTCTGCTGGCTACACTCATTAAGTCTGCCCGTAGAATGTAGACTGCGCCAGCGGCGAGTGGCTGGTTTAAACCAGGTCGGCTTTGGCTGCGCCGTAACGAGGCTTCAATAGCGGACTGCAATTGCTGCATATAGGAAGTGGCGCGCTCGTTAATAATCACCAGGTCCACGGCTAATTGCTTCATCCGCCAGTATTCATGAGCCCGCAGCAATTGTTGCACTGTGGCAATCTCTTCAATATCGTCAATATGCAGTAGTACTATGGGTAGGTCTCCCGAAATACTGTGCTGCCATAGTTCAGCCTGCGCAGCAGCGCCACGGAAAATCGCCGCTGCCGGGGCACGAAAACGATTATCGTTATAGAGTAAGGGGCCGGTTAAACGTTGAAAATCCGCCGCCTCGGCCACAGTAACGGCCAAATGACGTAGTTGTACCTGTGCTTGTGTCCAGGCCAGCATCGCTGCCCGGCCGTAAGCACTGCGCTCATTATGTTGTTCAATACTGAGCAGTAATTCGGCTTTTGAGTGCGCCACTAAGGTCCAAAAGGCAACCCGCACCCGTTTACCCGCTGCCAGCCGCACCGATTGGCGTAAGGCAATAATAGGATCCAAAACCGTACCACTACTGTTCGATAAGGCTTTACTGCTGCTTATGGCCTCCGCATCATACAAACTTACGGCCGAACCAAAAAAACGGGCACGGTCAGTTTCATATTGGGTCTTTTCGGACCGAGGTTGTTGTGGTCCGGCTTGCGCAGCGTCGTTTGCTGCGGCATCAGCACAATGCTCACCCTCAATAACGGCAAAATGTGCCAGCCAAATGGGGTTTTCATCTGCAGTGCGTAACCTACGGGTAGCAATTAAGGCGTTGTAGTTTGGCAGGTACTCGGTTTGCACAAAAAGCTTGGAAAAAGCCGGATGCGCATTATCGCTGCTGGCCAGCTGCAGCACGATTTCGGTATAGGAGGTGAGATCGATATCTCGGTTTACCTGGCTGTGATTAGACAAGGTCACTCGGCGTACCTCGCCATCATGCTCTGCCGACACCAAAATATCCAGCTTGGTGGTTAACTCTGCTTGTTTGCAACAGAACTCAGCATGATCTTCACTAAAGACGGCACTAAACTGCTGCTTTGCTGCGGTGTTTTTATCCAAGTCCAGCGGCTGTAACGTTGGTGACCAACGCGCGCCACTCACCCGGTCCCGCAGCAAAATATAGCTGCCCCAGGGATCGCAGCTGCTATCTTCCCGCCAACGGCTAATCGCCAAACCGCACCAATTACTATAACCACCGCCGGTTGCGGTTAACATTACGGAATAACGCCCGTTGGATAAGATATGACTTTGCGGTGGGCCTTTAGCGGTCGGATCCAGATGGCGCTCGGTTAGGGGCTCATTTTTTATCGTATTATTTGCAGTACTGAGTTCCTCAGCCTGTGGCATAACATGCACTGTAGCCGCAGGTGGGCGCTCTTGTAATAACAGCGCACAAGCCTGGATCATCGGTTCGCGGTGGAAGCGGCTACGCATTAAACCTTGTTGCAGCGTATTGGCCAGGGCGATTAGCGTCATGCCCTGGTGATGTGCCATCACGCTGGCAATCAACACCGGGCCGCTTTGTTCCGGTCGTCTGGTACGGGTATAGTCCAGTGCTTCGTAAAAGCCATAGCTGCCCAGCATGCCAAGCTGTTGTAACTTAATAAAGTTTTTGTAAGCCGCCGGCGCATCTACCATGGCGGCTAAGGCGGTGGCATAGGGCGCAATAACCACATTTTGCGCCAGCCCACGTTTTAGCCCCAGACCGGGTATGCCAAAATTAGAATATTGGTAATTGAGTGCTAAATCACGGGCGTTAAAGGCGGACTCTGAAATGCCCCACGGCACCTGTAATTGCCGACCATAGCGCATTTGCTGCATCACAATTAAGCGGTTACTTTGTTCCAACAAGCTATTGGCCGGCGCGCTCATCACTAAAGCGGGCATCAGGTATTCAAACATCGAACCTGACCAGGATAACAGGGCGACCCCATCGGCTACCGGGGTTGTGCTGCGGCCTAATCGAAACCAGTGTTTGCTGCTAAGATCGCCTTTGGCGATCGCAAACAGGCTGGCTAGCCGCGCTTCAGAGGCCAGTAAGTCATAACAGCTGTGGTCGAGTTGATTGTCAGATAAGTTAAAGCCAATGGATAATAAATTGCGCTCGGCGTTAAGTAAAAATTTAAAATCCATGGCCATGGCCATTGCTCTGGCTTGTAAGGCCAGCTTTGCTAACCGTTGCTGCAACTGCTGCTGTTGTTTCAGCGAGGCAAGCTGGTCAACTTGCTGATCCGCTATGCTGGTGACGACAGCTTGCAGATAAAACACTAAGCTTTGTTGGCTTTCTGTTGCCTTCGTTGCCGGGCAAATATCTTTGCTAAGTTGTAAGGCGTTGGCGGCAAGTTTACTCAGGCTGGGTGTCAACTGTGCCAGCCGGGAAGTGGCGGCTAACTGCAAGGCTAAAGTCGCTAAAATAGCGGCCAGTGGGCTCATATCAGCATGTAGTGGCAGGTTTAACTTCGCTAAGGCTAGGTTATCCTGAATTCCCTGCAGAGCGTGCTGGCTAATGGGTGTCTGCTGCCATTCCTCACAGGCATTGGCCAAAGCAATTAAATGCCCAGCCAAATTACCGCTGTCTACCGACGAGACATAAACCGGCTCGAGCGGCGCCAGTGTTTGGGTATCGTACCAGTTATAAAGGTGCCCCCGATAAAGGCGTAGTTGCTGCAAGGTAGCCATGCAGGCTTCCAACCGCAATACCGCAGCATAAGTACCTGCCCAGCCAAAATCTCTGGCCACGACAGTAGAGAGTAAATATACCCCGATATTGGTGGGAGAGGTGCGGTGTGCCACAGTGGTAGTGGGCTCAAACTGCACATTGTCTGGTGGCAACATATGGCTATCGCTGCTAACGAATTGTTCAAAATAGCGCCAGGTACGCCGGGCGATTAAGCGCAGGCTTGCTGCCTCTGTAAGGGATAATGGTGCCACCGGATGTAAGGCGGTAGGGCGGCTGAGCCAATAGGCGATGGCCGGGGCCAAACACCAAAGTAACACTAGCGGCAGTAACAGCGGGGCTTGTTCGGGGGCAAACCATAATATTAAGGCGGTGCTGGGTAATAACACACTTATGGCAGGTGCCATTCTCCAGTAAAAGCCCGATAGCGTTAAACTTTTGGCATTTCCAGCCTGAGCTGCAGTAACCCATTGCAGCATATGGCGATGGCTGAAAAACGTACGCCATAAGGCAGTGACAATAGCGTGGCTCATTTGCCAGGCCTGATCAGCTAAGAACACCAGAGGCAACAGGCTTTGGCTGCAACGCTGCACCAGCGCTGAGTAACACTGTTGTAGCGGCCTATGCCATTGTTTGATCTCCGCCAGAGACCAGCGCTGCCGTGGCCAGAGTTTCAGGCTGTGTGGTAATAAAATGGGTAACAGCAGTGAGCCGAGCACCAGCAATACTGCTGTTAGTGCCCCTGCCCCAGGCAATGCCATTGCCGCAAATAAAGCGAGGATGCAGGTTGGCGCCAGTAGGGTGCGGCGCAAATTATCACACATTTTCCAGCGACCTAGCGTGGGCAGCTTGCTGGGTAGGTTTTTGGCGTGGTGGCCGGGTTTTTTACCAGGTAAGAGCCATGGTAGTAATTGCCAGTCGCCCCGGGTCCAACGATGTTGGCGCTGCATGGCAACGTCATAGCGGGCAGGGAAATCTTCTACTACTTCAATATCTGACACCAGCGCTGCGCGCGCCAGGCTACCTTCAAACAGATCATGACTCAGCAAGGTGTTGTCGGGTACCTGGCCAGATAAGGCAGCGCTAAAGGCGGCAACATCATAAATGCCTTTGCCGGTAAAGGAGCCTTCTAAAAATAGATCCTGATAAATCTCTGAAATCGCAGCGGCATAAGGATCGAGCCCCGCCGGGCCAGAAGTTAGCCGTTGATAGCGCGAGCCTAAGTGCGCAGCCGCTAGCATGGGGGTAACTCGTGGCTGTAAAATGCCATAACCCGCTATCACACGTTGCGTCTGCGGATCGAACTGCGCCTGATTCAGCGGATGGGCTATTTTACCGACTAGCCGCAATGCTGCATCTCGGGGTAGCTGAGTATCTGCATCCAAGGTGATCACATAGCGTACGCCAGCCGGTACCTGACGGCTGAGTAAAGGTAAGTCGGCGCTTGCGGTCAAAAAGTACTGCTGGCCGCTGCCTTGCAATAGTGCGTTTAATTGCATTAACTTGCCACGTTTTCGCTCCCAACCCATCCAGATTTGCTGCTGTGGATTAAACTGCCGTGGTCGGTGCAATAGCATAAAGCGAGGTGTCTCAACGGCTTTGCTGTAACGGGTATTAAGTTGTTGGATACCGGTACAGGCCAATGCCAGTAAAGGGTGATCCGTGCTGAGCTCTTGCGTTTTAGCATCGGCAAAGTCAGAAAGTAATGCAAAGTAAAGTTCACCAGAACCCCCGGCTAAGAAATGCACCTCAAGCTGTGAAATTTGCTGTAACAGCGCTGTTTTATCTGTCAGTAAGGTCGGCACCACCACCAGGGTACGGTAAGCTACGGGTACCCCGTGGCGTAGCGCTAACGCTGGGAGGGGCACTGGGTGGCTAAGGCCATTAATCAAGCGCTGCAGTAAGGCATTCGCTAGCTCGCTGGCAGGTATTATTCCCAATAGCAGTAAAAGCAGCATACTGCCAGGTGTGGTAGTGGACAGTAACCAGCCTGCCAGCAGCAGTAACCCCGCGGTGAATAAGCAGAAAAGGCTGATATAACCCTGGATACCGCTGCGGTGAAAGATGCGCCCCAGCCGCAGCAGAAAACTGCCTTTAAAACCCAGTTGCTGTTCAAAGGCGATGCGCCCGGCACCGATTAAAGAATAGCCCGGATCACCTTCCCGAGCTGCTTGTATTGGCTGCTTAATACGCCTGGTGGCCGTGCTGGCGTTATCGAGTGCTTTGGCTGCAACCACCAGTTCAGAGCAGCTGGCGCCGCGCGCCAATTGTTCGATAGCGCTGCGATATAGATTGCGGCTACTAAAATCCATAGCGGCAAAGTTGCTGCCAGCACTTAAGCATTGATCAACCAGACTAACGCTTTCAAATAGCTCTGCCCAGTCGATAGCCGCAATACTGCGCAGACTGGTCATAACATTACGTACACTCACGTTTGATGCGCCCTGACGCTGTAAAACAGCAAGCACCACTTCGTCCGCGTGGGTCGATTGTAACGTCAGTCGTTGCTCCAGCCACTGTAAAGCCGGTGTGACAAAGGGATCTTGATCCCGGAGCCGCTTTACCAGCTGAGCGGCAAAGTTGTCACTTAGCACCGCATGGTTCCATTGGCTTAGGCCAGAGCGTAATGCATTGTCTAGTGAAGCCGGCTGCAAGAGTTGGTCTGCTAGCTGATCTGCGGCAGCTCGCTCCTGCAAACCTATGCTTATTTGATCGGTTAAGCGGCGCAGGTTCTCCAGTAGCACTATTCGCAATGTAATGGCGACTGCCCATAGCTCGCCAATACTAAGCGGTTGCACTTGCTGATAAGCGCGAAGAAAGCGATTAAGGATCAGCGGATCAAAATGGCTATCGGTATGCGCAACGTAAGCCCAGGCCAAACCAAACACCCGTGGATACCCCTGAAAGGGACCATGGGCGAGCTTAGGCAGCTGCCGATAGTAACCTGCCGGTAAATCGGAGCGAATTTCACGCACATGCTGTTCAACCAGATGATAGTTATCCAGCAGCCATTCCGCGGCCGGAACAATACTATGGCCCGCCGCTAACTCTGCGGCGCTCTTACGATAAGCAGCCAGCAGGACTTTGGCATTGGCGTTTAGGCGCTGCTGTAGCGGATTAACCAGATTGGCGATAAGTGGTATTTGCCAGCGGCTAGCGCTTTGTAGTTGCTGAGCGTTTGCCAGGCTTCTCGCATGCTGTTCCAGGCGTTCCACACTAAACAGCTCTGCCCGCACAGGCATAGTTTGCTGCCATAATGCTGGGCTAAAGCGAGTGCTAAGTTGTTGCAGGTAGCGCGAAGTAGAACGAAATAATGCTTTCATAAGCCGCCTGAGGATCGGGTAAGGGTGTTATACCAGGAGGCTTAGCTTAGCCTCCGGTAACAAAACTGTCGGTGCGTTGCCGTACATAGGGGGCGTTAGACAAAGCAGACAACAGCAAGCAGGCGGTTTACAGCGTGGTTTTTTAACTGTTACAGATAGAGGGTGTGTTTACATTGATGGTGCAAGGCTGCGCTTTTTTGCGTTGCCGACGGGATAGCTTTGTAGGGCAATAAGCGATCTGTTTCCGCTTTTACCACGGCGTAACATTCGCAACTCAGTTTTTCCAGTTTAGGCCGGTCCAGCACAGTAATATGGCCCCGGCTATACTCTATCACCTTCAGTTTGTGTAAGCGGCCTGCCGCTTCAGTCACGCCTTCGCGACGTACCCCCAGCATATTGGCGATAAGCTCTTGCGTCATCACAAGGTGATTATCTGTCAGTCTGTCCAGCGACAAGAGTAGCCAGCGACATAATTGTTGATCAATATTGTGGTGGCGATTACACACAGCGGTTTGCGCCATTTGAGTGATCAAGGCCTGCGAGTAGCGCAACATCAAATAAAGGAGTTCGCCATGAAGGTTAAATTCGTCTTTTAAACGTTGGCCAAGCAGGCGATAAGCATAACCTGAGCTTTGCACAATTGCCCGGCTGGTGGTGCTTTCACCGCCCATAAACAGCGCTACGCCAATTATGCCCTCATTACCCACTACCGATATTTCGGCTGAGGCACCGTTTTCCATCACATAGAGCAAGGATACAATACAGTTTGTCGGAAAATAGACATAACGTAAGGTATCACCAGATTCATATAATATTTTAGCCAACGGCATACTAACCAATTCCAGATGCGGAAAGAGACGTTGCTGCACCTCGGTAGACAAGGCTCCAAGCAGATGATTTTGAGTTGGCGGATTAGCGGCAAGACTGCTTGCCGCTATAACTTTAGGACTATCTGGCATAATTGCATCCATTCAATGTTGTGTTACTTCACTTAAGCAGTATAGTCAAGATTCCTAATGGCTCTGTGCGTTATCGCACATAGCGGCAAGTTAATTTCAGGAAGATGTTATTTTATTCGAATATCATTTTTCACTGAACTGACGCCAGTGATAGCCCTGGCGACATCACCTGCTTTGGTTATCTCGGCACGCGAGCTAACAAAGCCGCTTAGTTGCACCACACCTTTAAAGGTTTCAACGTTAATTTCACTTACGCTAAGAGACGGCGTATTCAAAATAGCGCTTTTCACTTTAGTGGTGATCACGGTGTCATCTATATACTCGCCGGCACTCTCGCGATTGCTGCTGGCACCGCAGCCCAGTAACGATAGTGTCAGCAAACTGATAAAGAACAGACTAAACACAGTTAAAGATTTCATATTTTATTTCCTTAAAAAGTACGTCAACAGCCTTTTCTGCTGCCTGATTTGTTAGCATTGCTGCTCGTGGTTTAACTTTTCGTCTCAGTGGCTTTGATGACCAGTTTGTTGGTAACAAAGGTTACGCCTTTCACTTTTCGGCTTATTTCTGCCGCTCTGGTAATGGCTGCATTGCTATCCACGCTACCTTCCAGTGTGATCTGGCCCTGCAGCGAAGACACGATAATGTCACCGTTACCAAATAGGGGATCGCGTTGCAGCGCGGTGGTTACCTCCCTTTTTAATAAAATATCATCGAGGTGGGCAGGTTCTGCTTTGGGTTGATCGCTGGCTGTCGAATAATCATTCAGTTTGTTAGCCTTGCTGCCATCACAGGCCGCTAAACTCATTACAACTAAACTGGTACAGGTAAGCATTAAGGTTAATTTTTTCATGATAGTGCTCGTTGAGGGTGGCGAGTTGCAGCATAGCAAGCACCAACAACGGTTATCTGTGCGATAGCGCACTCTGCATGGGTTTTACTGCAAAGCGTTGAGCTGCCCGGGACCTAAGTGTGACAGCGCACAGAGCTCAGGTTTGTGCGGCGCTATACTGCACGACTGCTCAGCTTGGCACTCTGCCGGGTGTTTGAGTATTAGCTTGGAGAAGCAAATGAACTATGAAATGCGCGACACTTTTGGCATGTACAAAGAACAGAATACTGGACCTGGCCCTTTTTTGATGGGTGCTGATACCTTAATTGGTAACCATGTATTTAACCATAAAGATGAAAATCTGGGTGACATCAAAGAGATTATGCTCGACGTCGGACAAGGTAAAGTCAGTTATGCCGTGCTGTCTTTTGGTGCTTTTCTGGGTATAGGCGAAAAACTATTTGCAGTGCCTTGGGATGCGCTAACACTGGATACCAAAAACAAGCGTTTTGTACTGCACGTAGAAAAAGATCGCCTGAAAGATGCCCCTGGCTTTGATAAAGCGCAGTGGCCAAATATGGCAGATAAAAACTGGGCCCAGGATGTAGACGCATACTACGGACCTTTACATCAAGCCAGAGTGCGCTAATACAGCCACTGTTAATTTCCCGCTATGCGCGCTAGCGCACTGATAGCCACGCTAAGTGTAGTCATAGTAGAGGGCGCCACCCTTAGTGGTGCCCTACTATCCGGAGTGATAAATGAAAACCCTAAACCTAACAACGGCATCGTTTCGCGCAAGCCTTACCCGGTTTGAGCTGAAAACTTGTTTTTATTTAGTGCTAGCCGCCTCGCTTTTTGTGTTAAGTGGCTGTGCCTCGGCAGATAAGGCTCCACCGGCAGAGCTGCAGGCAGCAGAGCAGGCTATTAGCAAAGCTGAGCAAGCACAGGTAACGCGCTACAGCAGTATTGAGCTAAATAATGCGCGTACCGAAATTAGTGCGGCTCGAGTGGCAGTGCTGGAAAAAAACATCCCCCAGGCCCGGCGATTGGCGTTACAGGCGCAGCTGAGTGCTGAACTGGCGCTCGCCAACGCCGAATTGATGAAAGCCACTGCGGTAAATCAAGATATGCAGCGCAGTATCGAGGTGTTGCAACAAGAAGCACAGCGTAATATTTCAGGAGTGAAGTTATGAAAAATTTTCAGTCTTTTCGCAAAACACTGCTGGCGTTGAGTCTCGCTACCGTTTTTCTGGCAGGCTGCGCTAGTGGTCCGAAAAGCCCTGACGGCGCGGCCAATGTGCGGCAGCAGCTAACTGCCTTGCAAGCTGAGCAGCAGCTGTCAATATTAGCACCACTCGCCATCAAAGAAGCTGAACAGGCGGTGGCGATTGCAGAGCAGCCAGAAAAAGATCTGGCGCTGGCTAAGCATCGGGTAATTATGGCGGAGCGTAAAGTGGCTTTAGCACGCTCACAAGCACAAACCCGGCAATTAGAATTACAGCGGGCAGAGTTAAGCCAGCGGCGAGACGAAGTGCAGCTTAGTGCCAGAACCCGCGAAGCGAATATGGCGCGCAGTGATGCCGATCGGGCTCGTTCTCAGGCAGATATCGCGCGTGACGATGCTCGTTCTGCAAGACAACGAGCCGATGCCGCAGATGCAACCTCTGCTGATTTACGCACGCAAATTGCTGAATTAAATGCCAAACCGACCGATCGGGGATTAGTGGTGACCTTAGGGGATCTGCTATTTGATACCGGCCAGTTTAGTTTACGACGTGGCAGTAATGCGCACTTAGATAAACTCGCGCAGTTTTTAAATAGCAACGCCGAACGTACCGCCATGATTGAAGGCCATACCGATGACGTCGGTTCAGACTCTTCCAACGTGCTGTTATCGCAGCGCCGTGCCGATACGGTAAAAGCTTTTTTAGTGGCCCAGGGTATTGCTAGCAGCCGGTTAGAGGCAGCAGGCAAGGGCGAAGTGTTACCCATTGCAAGCAATAACTCAGTAGAAGGCCGTCAGCAAAACCGCCGGGTAGAAGTGATTATCGCCAATCTGGTTGATTAGTGAGCTGCAACACAAAGTCTGCGCTGTTACAGCCGTTGTGTTGCGCTAATCCTCTGCTGCTATTTAAACAAATTGAGCTTAATTGTGAGAAGTGAGAAACCTATGTTAGAAACAATTATTGTCCTGTTGGTGATTTTGTGGGCACTTGGCTTAGTCTCTTCTTATTCGATGGGGGGCTTAATTCATCTGCTGTTGGTTGTTGCTGTTGTGGTGCTGATTGTACGGGTGTTGCGTGGCCGTAGAATATAGCTACTCCCCCGAGTTGAGCTGCTGTCCACCTGAGATCCAAGGCTGCTGTTATGGCTCGCATCTGATATTGAATACGTTAAATGAGGTTAATTTCTCGTATTTTCGGATGGTTTCAGGTAAGCTGCGCGCCCTTCATACAGAAGGGCACTGCAGCTGCGGGCAGAGATTTTCGCAGCAACAATTGCGGGAATACGCATGCAATTTACAGATTTACCGCTGTCGGCTGAATTATTAAAGGCCGTAGCAGAAAAAGGCTACACCATAGCATCACCTATTCAGCAACAAGCCATTCCGGCCGTGTTGGCGGGGCGCGATTTAATGGCCGCCGCCCAAACCGGTACCGGTAAAACTGCCGGTTTTACCCTACCTTTGCTGCAGTTGTTAGCCGAAGGCAAGCAACAGGGGCGCAAGGTACAACCTAACCAGGTGCGGGCCTTAATTTTAACCCCTACCCGCGAATTAGCCGCGCAGGTTGCTGAAAGCGTTGAGCTGTATGGTAAATATTTACCGCTACGCAGTGCTTTGGTGTTTGGTGGCGTGAAAATTAACCCACAAATGATGGCGCTGCGCAAAGGCACCGACATTCTGATTGCCACCCCAGGCCGGTTAATGGATTTATATCAGCAAAATGCGGTACGGTTTAACCAGTTAGAAGTGCTGGTATTAGACGAAGCCGACCGGATGTTGGATATGGGCTTTATCCGCGATATTAAGAAAATTCTGGCATTGCTGCCGCCAAAACGCCAAAACCTGTTGTTTTCGGCGACCTTCTCTACGGAAATCCGCGCCCTGGCCAAAGGCTTGCTGAACGATCCGTTAGAAGTCACGGTAACGCCACCTAATAGCACGGTAGAACGCATTGAGCAGTGGCTTTATCCGGTAGATAAGGCGCAAAAAGCCAATTTACTGATCCAGCAAATTAAGCAGCACAATTGGCAGCAAGTGTTGGTGTTTACTAAAACCAAACATGGTGCCAATAAGCTCACCTTGTTACTGGAAAAAGCCGGTATTACCGCTATGGCTATCCATGGCAATAAGAGCCAGAATGCTCGTACCAAAGCCCTGGCCGATTTTAAAGCCGGTGCCGTACGGGTGCTGGTTGCCACCGATATTGCCGCCCGTGGTTTAGATATTCAACAATTGCCGCAAGTGGTCAATTTTGAGTTACCCAATGTAGCAGAAGACTATGTACACCGGATTGGCCGTACCGGCCGGGCTGGCGCTGCCGGTTTAGCTATCTCCTTGGTTTGCGCCGAAGAGATGAAAGAGCTGAAAGGAATAGAGCGGTTAATTAAACAAGCCATTCCACGGCAAGTGATTGCCAGTTTTGCGCCAGTGCAGCCACTGCCAGAAACCGTAGCTAATCCGCGGCCATTGCCGCCGAAAAAACCGAAAAAGCCAAGAACCTTCCGCCCCAAAGCGGCTGCTGTTAGCGCTTAAGCAAAGAGGGCTGCAGATAATTGCTGTAGCCCTCTTGTTTGTCGATTTAGAAAGTTTATACTCAAAAATAGATAGTACTTTTGGGTTTTCTGATATGTACGGTTATATTGCCCGCCAGCCTATTTTCAATGTCAATAAAGAAACCATAGGTTACGAGCTGTTGTTTCGTGACGGCGAGGCGAATGCTTTCCCTAATATCGATGCTGATGAAGCCACCTCAAAATTACTGATGCAGCATCACTTGATGCTGGGTGTGGAAAAAATCACCGCCAACAAACTGGCCTTTATTAATTTTTCTGAAGAAACGCTGCTGCACCAATTCCCTACCTCGATTAACCCAGAGAGTATGGTGATTGAAGTATTGGAAACCGTGCCTGCCAGCGAAGCCTTATTATTAACTTTAAAACAATTGCATCGACAGGGCTACAAATTGGCCTTGGATGATCATGATTTTGACGAAAAGTGGGACAAGTTTCTACCCTATATCACCTATTTGAAAGTCGATGTTCAGCAGTTTAACTTGATGCAAATTTCCCGGCATTTAAGGCGTATTGCCCAATACCCGCTTATTCTGCTGGCTGAGCGGGTAGAAACGACAGAGCAGTTTGAAAAACTAAAACTACTTGGTTTTAACTTGTTTCAAGGTTATTTATTCGCTAAACCGGAGATGTTAAAACATAAACAAATTGGCGGTAATAAAGCGAATTTGTTAGCACTGATGGCAGAAGCTTCAGCTAAACAAATCAATTTCGAGCAGTTGGCCAATATTTGTCAGCAAGATTTGAGTTTATCTTACAAATTGCTGCGTTTTATCAACCACACCGGTGCCAGCCATAGCAAGCCGATCAGTTCGCTAAAGCATGCCATGGTGTATATGGGGGAGGCCGAATTAAAGAAGTTTATTGCCTTACTCGCATTGGCCAATTTAAAGGGAGATGCTCCTGATGAGTTAGTGCGGCAATCGCTGGTAAGAGCAAAATTTTGTGATCAGTTGGCTAACTTGCAGCAGTTATCGTCAAACCCACCCAGTGCTTTTTTAACGGGGCTGTTTTCTAATGTGCATCTTATTGTCGAGCAGCCGCAGGCTGACTTGTTGGCGCAACTGCCGCTGCTTGAGGTGGTAAAGAGCGCCTTATTGCAGCGTAGCGGTAAGCTTGGGCATTTTCTTAAATTAACCGAAGCCTTTGAGCATGCGGATTGGCCGTTAACCGATAAGCTAATTGCAGCTATGCCGCAAAATGCCCAGCTAGCAGATGTCTATCTGGACGCTGCCAGCTGGGCCGAACAAATATTAGCCAGTTAGTTTATTCTAAATTGGCTGACATTTTTTTCTAAGTTCCGCGCTAGCTTATCCAGTTGGTTGCTGGCTGCGGTGATCTTAGCTGCCTCCTGCTCTGCTTTGGTAGCTGATTGTGTAATTTGATTAAAATTCTGATTAATCTCTGATGCGACTACCGCTTGTTGCTCGGCAGCCGTGGCTATCTGGGTATTCATATCGCTAATTTTGCTGACAGAGTAATTGATTGCTTGCAGTGATTCACCGGCGGCTTTAGCTTGATCTACGCTCACTTGTGCTTGTGCTTGCCCTTCGTGCATCACCTGTACCGCTTTGGTGGTACTGGTTTGCATCTTTTCAATTACCGCCTGAATTTGCCGGGTCGAGTCCTGCGTGCGTTGCGCCAGGTTTCTTACTTCATCAGCTACAACAGCAAAACCACGGCCTTGTTCTCCGGCACGGGCCGCTTCAATAGCCGCATTTAGGGCTAATAAATTCGTTTGCTCGGCAATGCCCTGAATAACCTCTAGCACTGAACCAATTTGCCGGCTATCGGCCGAGAGATTGTTAATCACCACGCCAGCCTCTGCCACCTTGCCTGCCAGTGCATTAATGCTGCTTTGTGTTTTCGCCACTTCGCCTTTACCGGCATTAAACTCATTAATCGCCTGTTGTGCCAGCTGCGCAGCTTCGCTGGTGTGACTAGCCACTTCATTAACCGTTGCCGACATCTGGGTAATAGAGGTGGCACCTTGGTCGGTCGCAATACGTTGCTGGCTAATTAAATGCTCGTTCGAGCCTGCGGTTTGCAGTAGCCCTTTGGAGGCATCGAGTAAAGCCGATGCTGCCTTTTTTGAACTAACAGTGATATCCGTAAGATGCTGGGTAAGCTCGTGCAGCGAGGCTAAAATACTGCCTTTGCCCTGATATTGCGTACTGGTTGTTAAGTCTCCCGCGGCAATTTTACTGATCACTAAGGCTGCGTATTCAGGTTCACCGCCAATAGTTAGTTTTAAACGTCTTACGGCTCGGTAAGCAACAAAACCACCAATCAGTGCACCAAAGGTAGTAACCAGCAACATCACGCGCTGAAAACTGGTGGTTTGCGCCCGGGCGTTGCTTACTTGCTGTTGGATCAACTGCTCTTGAAAATCGATTAATTTGTTAATTCGGCTTAGCCACTCGGAATAAGCCGGTGAGATGGTCGCCAACAAGTAGCTATTAGCTGCAGTAAAGTTATTCTCATCCAACATTTTTTGTAGATTAGCGGTTAGCGCTAAGGTCGAGCGCTCAATGGCTTTGATATCACTAAGCAAGGCGCGCTCCGCGGCGCTGTGATTACCTGCAGCGTACATGCCATCTAATACCTGAGCTGCAGTTTGATAAAAGTCATTCAAACGTTGTACGTCGCGCAGGTGTGTTGCTGTCAGTTGGCGATTATTAACTAATACCGCATCGCGCAGCGAAATCGCTCTATCGTGCACACTGCCACGAAAATTAATGGCTTGGCGTTGTTCAACCGCAGTTTGTTCCGACAATTGAGTAAGATTATGATCGGCAATACTAATTTTGTACTGCCCAAATAAGGATATTGCCACCATAATAGCCAGCATTAAGGCAATGCCAGCATATAAACGGTTAATGATTTTCATGTACGAGCCTTGTCCCGGTAGGGAGAATTGTTGTTAGAGTTGGCAGTCCTTGCGATAACGCGCTTTAGATTTATTATCCAAAGAGCGGCAGCAAGTTAAATTCAGGGTTACTAGCTGCTTTGATAACCTGGTAGAACCTTATTATGTCGCTTTATGCTGTAGTGCGGCTAAGGTAATACTAATTTACTATTAGGCGAGATGTGCAAATTAACGCCTTAACGCAACGATATCTTTACGCGAGCGTGGCGTAGTTGGTTCACCCTGAGCAAATATAATCCTTACATTACGCCCCAATGATGCAGTTTGCATACGTATGCACCAAAAAAAGGCATAACCTTTGTGCAGAACTGCGGTAACTTATTACGCAAAGCGTAATGTGACAAGGTGACGACAATGAATAAAAAAATAATTCCGTTAACTGCCGCAACATTAGCGGTGTTAGCCGCGTGTGGCAAAGCGCCCACTACAGAGTCTGTTACAGCCTCCCCCAAAGCAACCGAAACCATCACAACAGAGCAGAATAGTCAGCCGCAGTACCAAGGTAAGGCGGTGGTGTACCAGGTATTTACCCGGCTATTTGGCAATACCAATACCACTAATAAACCCTGGGGTACGCTAGAAGAAAATGGCGTAGGCAAATTTAACGACTTTACTGATGAGGCGCTGCAAGGCATTAAAGCGTTGGGTACCACCCATATTTGGTATACCGGCGTTCCGCATCATGCCTTAATTCGTGATTACACTGCGTATGGCATTAGTAATGATGATCCCGATGTGGTGAAAGGCCGTGCCGGCTCGCCTTATGCGGTAAAAGATTATTACAGTGTTAGCCCGGACCTGGCAGTCGATCCGGCCAATCGTTTGCAAGAATTTCAAGCGCTGATCGCCCGTACCCATCAGCATGATATGAAGGTGTTAATTGATATAGTGCCCAACCATGTGGCGCGCGCTTATCACTCCTTACAACGACCTGAGGGTGTCGCTGATTTTGGCGCCAATGATGATACCAGCGTGGCCTATGCCCGCGATAACAACTTTTACTACGTGCCGGGTGAGGCATTTCAGGTGCCAGAGTGGCCAGCTGATTATCAGGTGTTAGGGGGGGAAGCGCATCCGCTGGCCGATGGTAAGTTTGCGGAAAACCCTGCCAAGTGGACGGGTAACGGCTCCCGCGCCGCGCAGCCAGCCTTTGATGATTGGTATGAAACGGTAAAAATTAACTTTGGCGTGCAGCCCGACGGCAGCTACGACTTTGACAGCCTGCCAGCCGAGTACGCCGAGAAAGATTGGCAAGCGCATTATCAGTTCTGGCAGGGCAAAAACGTACCTGATACCTGGATAAAGTTTCGCGATATTACCCTGTATTGGACCGGTATGGGCGTAGATGGCTTTCGTTATGATATGGCCGAAATGGTGCCGGTAGAATTTTGGAGTTACTTAAACTCACATATTAAGCAGGTAAACCCAGCAGCCTTTTTACTGGCCGAGGTGTATCAGCCGCATTTATACCGTGATTATATTAAGCTGGGTTTAATGGATTACCTGTACGACAAGGTAGAGTTTTACGATAGCTTAAAATTAGTGATGCAAGGCAAGGGGCCAACTTCTGAGCTGGTTGCTACCCAGCAGCGCATGGCCGATATTGAGCATCATATGCTGCACTTTTTAGAAAACCACGATGAGCAGCGTATTGCCAGCCCGGAGTTTGCCGGTGATGCCCGCAAAGGGATGCCTGCCATGGTGGTTTCTACGCTGATCAGTACCTCGCCGACCATGCTGTACTTTGGCCAGGAAGTGGGTGAACCGGGTGCCGCTGATGCCGGTTTTGGTAAAGCCAGCCGCACCACTATTTTTGATTACTGGGGTGTGCCGCATCATCAGCGCTGGGTCAATGGTGGTAAATTTGATGGCGGCGCTTTAACCGCAGAAGAACAGGCCTTGCGCCAGTTTTACAGTACCTTATTAAGCTTTAGCCGTGCAGCACCGGCTTTAAATGGTGGTTATACTGAACTGCACAGTGTGAATATGGCAGCGGGTACTGCCTATTCTGAGCAGCAACTGGCCTTTGCTCGTTATTCTGCCGAGCAGCAGCTGATCGTGGTGAGCCACTTTAATGCGGAGCAAGGCAGCGAGTTTGCGTTAACCATACCCGCCGAGCTGATTGCCAAATGGCAATTAGCCGACGGCAAATACCGCCTGCAGGATCAACTTAGCGGCAGTAGCAACGAGCTGATCATTGCTGGTGGCAAGGGGACTATCGCCATCGCCTTAGCCCCGCTTGGCTCTGTTGTTTATCAATTAGTGCGGTAAGAGGTGTTCATGCGTATCTTTTTCAGTGTATGCGCGTTACTGGCGGTTTTTAGCCTTAATGCCGCCGAACATTATCAGTCACATCGGGTGACGGAGAATCAGCTGGTGGTGACCACAGATCGTGGTAAAGTCAGCCTAACCTTTTACAACAATGCTGCCGTTGAGGTGTGGTATCAACCAGAAGGTTTGCTGCAGTTGCCCTCAGTCATCTTGGGCACTAGCCCACAGCCGGTGCAGGTAACATTAAAACAAACTGCCGATAGCCTGACCCTGCAAAGCCCGGTGTTAACCATAGCGCTACAAAAAAGCCCGCTCGCATTGCGTTTTTATCATCAGGGGCAATTGCTGACTGAAGATCTTAATGGTTTGCAGCTAGCCTCGGCGCCAGCGGCGAATGTCAGCGAAGCTGCTACGGCAGCGCTGGGTTTTAGTTTCCGGCTTGCTGCGGATGAAAAGCTGTTTGGTGCCGGGCAGCGGGTGCTGGGCATGGACCGCCGTGGCCACAAACTGCCGCTTTACAACAAAGCCCATTACGGTTACAGCACCGAATCTAACCAAATGTACTTTAGCTTGGCTGGCGTTATGTCGAGTAATAACTATATGTTGTTATTCGACAACGGTGCCACCGGCGAGCTGGACTTAGGCCATACTGAAGCCAATACCCTGGCATTTTCTGCCCAGGGCGGGCGGGCGGCCTATGTGGTTGTAGCGGGTAACAACACACCAGAACTGATAGACAACTATATTCAGGCCAGCGGCAAGCCGCCGTTACCGGCGCGCTGGACCCTTGGCAATTACGCTTCGCGCTTTGGCTACCGTACCGAGGCAGAAGCCCGTGCCGTGGTGCAAAAATTCCGTGATCTTAAGCTGGCATTAGATGCCATTGTGATCGATCTATATTGGTTTGGCCCAGATATCCAGGGCCATATGGGCAACCTGGCTTGGGACAAACAAGCCTTTCCTAATCCAGAGCAAATGCTGGCCGATTTTTCCGCCGATGGCGTGCACACCATTTTAGTCACCGAGCCCTTTGTGTTGACTAGCTCTAAGCGTTGGCAAGAGGCGGTAGATGCGGGTGCTATCGCACTTGGGCCAGATGGTGCGCCCAAAACCTTCGATTTTTATTTTGGTAATACTGGCCTGATCGATGTGTTTAAACCCGAAGCGGCCAACTGGTTTTGGCAAATTTACCGCGGCTTGCTGGCACAAGGGGTGGGTGGTGTTTGGGGCGATCTAGGTGAACCTGAAGTACACCCTGCTGATACTCAGCATTATGTGCCGGGTATTGGCAGTGTCAGCGCCGATGAAGTGCATAATGCTTATGGCCATCGTTGGGCTGAACTGGTGCAGCAGGGGTACCAGCAAGATTTCCCGGCGCAGCGGCCTTTTATTATGATGCGTGCCGGCAGTTTAGGCTCGCAGCGCTTTGGTATGGTGCCCTGGACCGGTGATGTTGATCGCAGCTGGGGCGGGCTTAAACCGCAGGTGGAATTAGCGCTACAAATGGGCTTATTTGGCTTTGGTTGGATCCACTCTGACTTAGGCGGCTTTGCCGGTGGCGAAGAATTCGACCCAGAACTTTACATTCGCTGGCTACAATACGGCGTATTTCAGCCGGTGTACCGGCCGCATGCGCAGGAACATATTGCCCCTGAACCGGTATTCCACGGCAGCGAAGTTGTTGAAACGCTGCGGCCTTGGCTGGAGCTGCGTTACCGCTTATTGCCCTACAACTACACGCTGGCCTATCAGCACAGCCAAACCGGCATGCCCTTGATGCGGCCACTGTTTTTCTTAGATGAGCAAAACCTGGCACTACGGGATGAAGCAAATAGCTATCTGTGGGGCGATGCCTTTTTAGTCGCGCCCGTCACTGAGCCGGGCGTGCGTAGCTGGCCAGTGCATTTACCCAAAGGCGTCTGGTTTGACTTCTTTACTGGTGAGCGTATCGAAGGTGGTGCTGTAGTAGAGCGGCCGGTAACCTTAGATACCATTCCGGTATTGGTCAAAGCGGGTAGCTTTATCCCGATGACGGACGCGATTGAGCGCACCCGTGATTACCATAGCAAGGCTTTAACCTTACATTACTATGCCGATGCGAGCGTTAGCGAAAGTCAGGGAGAGTTATTTGAAGACGACGGCGTAACAGTCGATGCCGTTGCCAAAGGTCAATACGAGCTACTGCGTTTTGCGGCCAGTCAGCAGCAAAAGCAGTTAACCCTTAACTTCAGCCGCGAAGGGGGCGATTACACAGGCCGGCCAGCAAGTCGCGATCTGACCTTGGTGCTACATAACCAACGTGGTAAAGCCCGCAAGGTGTATCTGGATGGACGTTATATCCCCATCGTTGCCCAGCCACAGCGCTTTGCCCGTGGTCAGAATATTGCCTGGTATGACAAAGCGAATAAGCAATTGCATATTAAGGTACCGCTTACGGCTGAGACTAAACAACTGCAATTACGCTATTAAACGTCAAATCTTAACCCAAACCTGAACATTGCGGCTGTTAAAGCCGCAATGGTAGGGAGTGTGGCTATATACCGGAGGCAATAATGGCTGTGATCAAAAAATGCTATCGGCTAGGATGGCTAAGCGGCTTACTTTACGGCCTCGTTGTCAGCAGCAGTTTGCTGGCGGCAGACGATAACGCAGCAATTTTGCCAAAGGTCACTGTTGGCCAACTAGTGCGGTTACCTGAGATAGCCTCAGCTTATGTACCCAGCCGGCCCATCGATGTTTGGATACCGGCGGGCTATAACAGCAGGCAGCGCTATGCAGTGCTGTATATGCACGACGGCCAGATGTTATTCGATGCCAGTAAAACCTGGAATGGTCAAAGCTGGCAGGTAGCAGAGACAGCGCAGTGGCTGCAACAACAGGGCGAGGTAAGACCCTTTATTGTGGTGGGCATTCACAATATTGGTGCGGCGCGGCACAGCGAGTATTTTCCGCAGCAGCCTTTTTTAAGTTTGCCCGAAGCGGTGCAGCAACAGCTGTATCAACTGGATCGCGCGCCCGGTGTATCGTTATTTGCCGGCGCCGTTTACAGCGATAACTATCTGCGCTTTTTAGTAACAGAACTAAAACCCTATATCGAACAGCATTTTGCTACTGATCCGAGTCGCGAAGCCACCTTTATTATGGGCTCCAGTATGGGTGGCCTGATTTCCTGGTATGCGCAAACGCAGTATCCACAGGTATTTGGCGGTGCTGCGGCCTTATCCACTCACTGGCCGGGCACCTTTAGTGTAGAGAATAATCCGATCCCGCAGGCTTTTCTAAGCTATCTGGAGCAGCAGCTCCCCGCAGCCGGCCAGCATAAATGGTACTTTGATTATGGCGACCAAACGCTGGATGCGCTCTATCCGCCGTTACAGCAAGAGGTAGACCGCTTATTCCGGCGCAAAGGCTTTAGTGCACCCTTGTGGCACAGCGAGCTGTTTGCCGGTACCGATCACAGTGAACAGGCCTGGGCGGCCCGGTTAGCAACGCCACTGCGCTTTTTACTGGCTAAGCCAACGAAGGAGTAAAACTAATGCGTAAGTTTTTGGGATTACAGATATGCGGATTACTGGCTATTTATGGCCTGAGTTTTGGTTTGCACGCGGCTAGCGTACAGCGAGTTGAGCCACTTAACTGGTGGGTTGGTATGCAGCACCCGACTGTTGAGCTGATGCTGTACGGGGATAAGTTAGCTGAGCTGACACCCAAGCTCAGCTATCCCGGGGTTAGCATTAGCGCGGTGCAGCGCACCGATAACCCGAATTATTTGTTTGTTGAGCTAACACTGTCCGCTGACGTCGCGGCGGGCACCTTGCCATTGCAGCTTTGGCGCGGCGCAAAAGCCGTACAGCAAGTCGATTACCCATTATTGGCGCGAAGTGAGGATTCGGCACAGCGTCAGGGCTTCTCGCCAGCTGATGCGATTTATCTGATTACGCCGGATCGCTTTGTTAATGGCGATCCCAGTAACGACAGCGTACCCGAGATGCTGGAGCAGGCAAACCGGCTGGATGATAATGGCCGCCATGGCGGTGATTTAGCAGGTATGCTACAGGCACTACCTTATTTACAGCAATTGGGAATTACTGCAGTTTGGCCAACGCCGCTGACCGAAAATAATCAAGCGGCGTATTCCTATCACGGCTATTCCGCCACCGACTTTTACCGGGTGGACCCCCGCTTTGGCAGCAATGCGCAGTTTCGTGATTTTGTTACGGCCGCCAATCGGCTCGGCATTAAGGTGATTCAGGATATTATCGTTAACCATATTGGCAGCAACCACTGGTGGCTGCAGGATTTACCGGCCAAAGATTGGTTAAATTTCCCCAAGGGCGATGCCAATGGCAACTTTGTGCCAACCAATCATAACCGCAGCACTATTCAAGACCCTTATGCCGCCGATGTTGACCGTGAGCTATTTACCGACGGCTGGTTTGTCGACACCATGCCGGATCTAAATCAGCGTAACCCAAGATTAGCGACCTATCTTATTCAGAATAGTATCTGGTGGGTGGAATATGCGGGGCTGTCGGGTATTCGGGAAGATACTTATTCTTATGCGGATAAAGCCTTTTTAAGCGAATGGGGCCGGCGCATTATGCAGGAGTATCCCAACTTTAATATTGTCGGTGAAGAGTGGAGCCCAAACCCGCTTATTGTTTCGTACTGGCAGGCGGGTAAGCAGAATAAAGATGGTTATGTCTCGCATACCCCGGCCATGCTGGATTTTCCGCTGTATGACGCCCTGCTAAAAGCCTTGGCTGAACCCGAGAGCTGGAATAGCGGCTGGATCCGCCTCTATGAAATGCTTAGCAATGATCATGTCTATGCCGACCCTTTTAATCTGGTGATCTTTGAAGGCAACCACGATACTGCCAGAGTGTTTTCAATTTTGGGTGAAGATGAAAACCTGCTGCGGATGGCACTTGGCTATCTCTTTACTATGCGCGGTATTCCACAGCTGTTTTACGGCACTGAGCTGGCCATGACCAGCCCGGCACAGCGCGACGATGGCAAAGTACGCGCCGACTTTCCAGGTGGCTGGGCAGGCGATAAGGTTAATGCTTTTACCGGCGAGGGCCTAACCGCGCGGCAGCGCAGTACCCAGCAATGGGTAAGCACCCTATTAAACTGGCGCAAAACCGCCAGCGCCATTCATCATGGCAAGTTACTGCACTTCGCCCCAGATAACGGCACTTACACCTACTTCCGCTATAACGAGCAGCAAACTGTGATGGTGGTAATGAATAAACAAACCGAAGCTGTAACCCTAGACTTAAGCCGCTTTCGCCAGGTGCTGCCAAGCGGTAAAACTGCCGTGGATGTGATAAGCGGCAAACGCCTTACGCTCGATAATCAGCTAAGCGTACCTGCCCGTGGTGTGCTGATATTAGATATTCGTTAATCTGCCCTCAACCTAGCCCTTAGCAGTAGTTGCTGCTAGGGGCGTCTCAGCTCCGCATCACGCAACAGGATACTTCACAACTACGGTACATCCCCGAGTATTTGTTAATAAGTCTATCGCAAGCGCCACACCTGTTTATAACCATCGCCTTTCGCAAGTAGCAAAAGTATAGAATTGATTTAACATAAAATTTTGGTTAGTTTATCGACAAGCAAGATCATAATAGAAGGCAGACTCCCGTGTTGAAAGAAGGGATTTTGCTTTCTAATAATATTGTTAGCCGGCTGCCGAGAAGGTGTGGTTTCAAAATCTGTTTTACTTTTCGGCTCGGCTTGCGTTAAGTTGTATCTCACATGTTAATTTATTCCGTCAGGTTCGCCCGTTTGTTGGTAAGGTGCAATCTCTGATGGTGCGGTAGCGTTGTTCCTTTTGGCTCATTGTCTCCGCTGGCTTTAAAGGTTTTAGGCTCCAGCCATTTCGTTGCATCGCACTTGGCTGGTTACGTTTTTTAATTTTGCACATGGGAGCTGCTATTTGGCATCGCTTGGCGGCAGTGCCGCGAGGGTAGTGTGTTTGTCGCCGCTAACAAAGCGCAGCACTCGCTCCCGTTGGTCGCTGGGACGCCAAACCCGCTGGCGCGTTTTTGTCGCCCGTGTGCGCGGCGTTAGTTTTAGGAGTTTTATGAAATACCTTTTTGTACTGATAACTCTCATATTTAGTAGTGGCTCTGTTGCAGAAAGCTTAGTTCCCAAGCTAAGCGGTTCTTGTGAAGAAATAACTAATACGTTTAATTTTATCGAGCGAGAAAAAGATTATCCCGCTGGAGTTATCCATTTTGAGGGTGTTGAGGGAATCGCTGCTGTTATATGTGAAGAAAATTTGTTTAAAAAGGCGATGATTATTTTTGAGTTAGAGTCTTTTGAAATGGCTTATTCTTTGTACAAGTCGCTTGAGAATAATTTGATATTAACTCATGGAAATATTGATATTGCAAAAACGCATGAAGTTGTCGAAGCATTGTATACGCCTGTGTCGATGTTTCATGAACCCGGATTTCTTGGTACAACTGTTTATGCTATTTGGCCCGAAGACAAAAATGGGTTAAATCTGAAGGTCTACAAAGCAGGTAGAAGACTAACTGTCGCAGTAGTTTTCGGAAATTGAAACTAACAAGGCGCAACACTCGCGGCCTGCGGCCGCTGGGATGCCAACCGCTACGCGGTCGTCACCCGTGTGCTTTGCGTTATGTGCCTTAAGGAATCACACTATGAGAAATAGATTGCCAAGCCCTTCTGTGCATGTTTATAAAATTGGTGTTGGCTTTAAAAGAACAGCGGAAACTCTACTTAATCAATCCCCAAAGGACTTCGATTGGGTTTGTCCGTTTATAGCGAATGCATCTTTCTCAATAGAGATTTTTTTGAAATCGTGTCTAGCGGAAGATGAATACTCCGAATTTCAGTTTCAACTAGACGACGAAGACACAACAACATGCTTCAGATATGTAAAATCAGATGTTAAGGATGAAAGTAAGACCCACAACCTGACTGACCTGTTTGGAAAGCTATCTGATAAAAGAAAAGCAAAGATCAAAGGGGAATATCAGAAAACAGACATGTATTCAAAGTATCCAAAAATTGGCAGCTTACTAAACGAGCTTAATGGCTTATTTGAAGCTGCAAGATATGGTTATTCAAACCCAGACCTTTTCCCTCAAAACCTATCGATAATCAGAGATATGGCACAGTTTTTCGAGGATGTTATTCCAAAGTTAGAGGGTGTTGAGTAACGTGCAAAAATCACATAACAAGGCCAGTCAGCATCGCTCCCTTTGGTCGCTGGACCTCAAATCCGCTGTGCGGCTTTTCGGCCGCTGCTGGCGGCGTTACTTAGGAATATTATGTATCAACTGACCATTTTTTTATTTGTCCTAGCTCTTTCAGGCTGCAGTGGCGTACCGGACTGTCGCAATGTCTTTTCAACCATTCAGCTGGACAACGAAGTTATCACTAGTTTGGCTGATGAACTCCAGAGAGAACACATAGCGGGAACTTTTGATGGGATGATACTGGTTGCCGAGGGTAGTAATGTTTTATTTGAGAGCGCTTATGGTTGTGCAGACAGAGAAGACTCTGTAAAAAATAGTGCTGCGGTTATCTCTGATATGGGGTCAATTGCTAAAACGTTTACGGCAGCCGCAGTACTGCAACTTGCTCAGAATGAAAGATTGCAGCTTTCTAACACGATTGGAGATTTTTATCCAACGGCACCTGATGAAGTAAAGCCGATAACAGTTATACAGCTCTTAGGGCATACAAGTGGTTTGGATAACTTTCATAATGATTCTGACTTTGAGTTGATGGATAAAGCTCAGGCTGAGAGCCGAATCCTATCTATGCCGTTAATTGCTGAGCCGGGCGAGAAAATTGCGTATTCAAATGCGGCGTATACCCTTTTAGCCGCTATCGTCGAGAAAGTGAGTGAGCGTCCATTTCAGGATTACGTCTACGACAATTTAATTACTCCGTTAAATTTGAGTAGAACTGGGTTTTACCAAGATACGCGTATATCAGCACGCAACATGGCTCGTGGATACGGGGGAGATGATCAAGGCAGTACAACCTTTGAAAAAGGCTTAACTTGGGCACTAGTTGGTGCTGGGGGGATGGTTACGTCAATTGATGATTTAGCGACTTGGTCTGCTGCACTTAAAAATGGCACGATATTCCCTGCTGAGGCGCCAAATTCAGTTTTTATTGAAGCGAACGAGAGATGGTTGTTAGGTAGCCTTGCAAAGATCGATATAAGTGGTGAGTCTATTGTTCAGATGGGAGGTAGTACTGACTACGGCTATACCGCTCTGATTCAGTTTGTTCCAAATAGAGATCTTTTGATCGTTCTACTACTAAATGCACATGATGATAAATATAAAAATGCTACGCACCATCGGTTAAGTAGGAATCACATATTGCCTATACTGCTTGGCCGAGGCGCAGAGTTACCTAACAATTCAATTGAGCCGATCGTTAATGCGTCGGCCGATTGAGGCGAGATGAATTCGAGTATGAGGGAAAAAGAGCAATCGTCATTCCTTTGCGTGCTTCTGAAATCGGTCCACTTAAGCATTGCTTGCAGATGGCATTGCAGTACCATCGTCTAAAGCATCTCCCGTTACTTGGCGCGTAAAGTGAAGAAAGTATGTAACAAAGCCACTACATTCGCTGTCTGCAGTTGTCGGACGTTGGTCCCTCGCGTCGTTTATGGCGAGAGTTAAAACTTAATATATGACAACCATGGATATCAGATTTATATCAACAGACGATGCAGCCGATATTGCTGACTTTCATCTCGGCAATAAAGCACACTTGCAGATATGCTCTTCTGGCCGCGTCAGCGGTTGCTTGCTTGGCATGCGGTATCTTAAATTTTGGGCAGGTAAAAACGGGTTTTTAAGATTGGACAGAAGAGAAGGAGAAGTAAATGAAGGAACTATCCATTAAACAGTGGTTTTGGACATTAACTTTCACATTGCCGCTAACTTTTTATGCCATAGAGCTACTGTTTGGCGATACCCATTTTACGCCAAAGGGCTTCTTTTTTCATATGGTGTGGTCAGTGATAGGTGTTGTCATAGGCTACTGGTTATCAACCAAGTTATTTGCTAAATATCGTCATATTAAAGGTATAACCGCTATAACCTATTTTTTATTATTGCTGCTGGTTATCGGTATCTCGGCGTTAATTAACCTTACAGGGCTAAGAGAATTAAAGCCTCTAATCAGTGAAGCGTTCACGTTACCGTTAATTGTATCGGCTATAACACTAAATTCTATTATTGCTAAACCATAGAACAGCTGATTATTCGGCAGTAAGCTGCCTACACAGCATACTGCTGTAGCGCTTTCGGCTTCGATTAATTTTTATTGAAGTACCGACAGCAGCATTTTCAAACTCAATAAAATAAGCAGTGCCGCTGATAACAAGGCATAACAAATAAATATTATCGCTGGCTTGGTCGAATTGCTGTGGTTTAAACACCATACGCCCGCACAAAAATAAAGGCTGCATGTCGCCGCCTAAATGGTTTTCCTGAGTAGCAAGGATTTTAAGGGGGTAATTTGAAACTTGTTCTGCTAATTGGTTTGGTGTTTTCTTTTGCGAGTAGTGCGCAACCCGCGTTAATGGCAGTAAATGAATTTGAGCTGGAGTATGAAATTGCCGGCAGCGGCAAGCATATCGTGCTGTTAGAGGCGGGGGCTGGAGCAGGTATGACTGATTGGGACCCGGTGTTTAATCGTATCGCCGAGCATGCTACCGTGATTCGTTATTCCAGAGTAGGCAATGGCAACTCCACAGCGATTAAGCGGCATTTTACCTCACGTGATTATGCTGATTACGCCAGCGAGCTGTTAACCAAACTGGCGGTAAAGCAGCCGGTGATTGTCGTAGCGCACTCTTATGGGGGTAGTATCGCCAGAGATTTTGCCGCGGCTTATCCTCAGCAAATTAAAGCGCTGTTAATGCTAGATCCCTCTTCTGAGCATGATGTGGATATACTGCGTGCCATCAATTTAGAGCAGGGTAATCGGGAAATTGCGCAAATTAAGCTGGATGATATGGCCGAAGGCATGTCGAACCAATACCTCGATTTTTGGAGCAAGAGGCCGCTACCGAACTATCCGCAAATTAAGGATATGCCTGTTACGGTGATTGCTTCTGTTAGACAGGTAGAGAACCCGGCCAATCTGTTTTTTACTGATCAGGGCCGACAAATGTGGGGTGAGCTTTGGCAAGGTTGGGCCAATGCTTTCCCGCAGGGGAAAGCGGTGCTTACGGCAAACAGTGGCCATTATGTGCAGTTTGATGAACCAGAATTGGTTATTGCTGAGCTAATGGCGCTGCTGCACAAGCTAGACAAAGAATAACAAATAGCGTTATTTGAGGGCACTGCTCCCAGCAATGCTCAGGTAATCCAGTATATAAGGCGTGACTTATGGCGGATCTTAACTCTGTGTTTCAAGAGCTTCGCAAGATAATGGCACCGTACGCCACGAAATTACAGGCTACGCGAGATGACGGACAAGAGTTGTACCTGGATACGCACTATTTGCAGAAGAACAAAAAGCCGCTGTTCTTTGGTGCTGTGCAGCATAAAAAGCGCTATGTGAGCTTTCATCTGATGCCGGTTTATCTTAAACCAGAGTTACTTGCTGCCATATCGCCAGCACTTAAAGCCCGTATGCAAGGCAAATCTTGTTTTAACTTCACTGTGTTAGAGCCGGCGTTATTTAACGAACTTGAGGCGCTAACTAGGGCCAGTTATGAGAGCTATAAGGCGCAGGGCTTTGTATGAAAACTTGTCGCGAGTACCATTAACCTAACTAAAACACTTAAGGCTAACAATCAGCGTATTTATAAACGTATCTATCAGCAACTTAATCATCTAGAAATGATGGCGCTTTTCAAACAAGAATTTATGGCGGACTTTGTCTCAGATTTACTGGAGCGCACTGTCAGTATTAGTGAGATTGAAACCTTAGGGATATTGTGTGATGCAGATGACACAAACTGCCTTAGTCAATTACCAGAATAGCTAACGGCGTTATTAGCATAGCCCTTGGCTGACAGCGCGGGAGCTGGCCACCAAGGTTAGCGATAAAACAAGGCTAGCGATAAAAAAGCACCGTGCTGCTTTTGCTAGATAACCGACAGCAACATCTTTAAGCTCAGCAAAATAAGCAATACCGCAAACACTTTCTTTAATGTTGCCACCGGCAGTTTATGCGCTAATTTGGCGCCAACAGGCGCAGTGATAAAGCTGGCGGCAGACATCAACAATACCCCAGGTAAGTACACCATACCCACGGCAAAGGGCAAATCCTGCCCAGGTTGGCTTTGCAGTAAATAGCCTAGCGCTCCGGCGAGTGAGATAGGCAAACCAACAGCGGCTGAGGTGCCTATAGCGTTTTTCAGAGCAATACCACGCCAGCTTAAATAGGGGACAGTTAAAGAGCCGCCGCCAATAGACACCAGCGCAGACACCACACCGATACCGCCACCTACAGTAGCAAGTTCTACTTTGCCGACCGCTTTAGGTTGTGCAGGCGCAGCTTTTTTTGGCCTTAGCATATTAAGGGCAACATAGCCCATAAAGAGTGCAAAGAAGATCGCCAGATGCTGGGCGCTAATTTTGGCGGCCAGAAAGGTGGCGGCAAAGGTGCCAATAATCACACCTGGAGCCATGCTTTTTACAATGGGCCACAGCACACCACCGCGGGCATGATGGGCGCGCATGCTGGAGATGGAGGTCATTACTATAGCGGCCATAGAGGTGCCCAAGGCCAGATGTACCACATGCTCTGCGGTTAAGCCCATCGCCAGAAAAATGGTGGTTAGCATCGGTACCATAATGCCGCCACCGCCAATGCCTAATAGGCCCGCCATAAAGCCAGCAAACAATCCCAGTGCTAAAAATGCCAGTATCCATTCTATTGCCATAACTTGCCTTGTTCCTAATTTAAACCTGAGCAACCGCTGCAACTCGCATCTTGAGATGACTTGGGTATACTGCTAAAGAGGGTGCCAAGATAACAAAAATTTCGCTTTTCATTAATCACTTTTATGGCAAGCACCCTATAAAATGGCATAAGGTTTAGGCAGAAGTACTCTGTGATGCCACTATTTAGCTGTTGTTGCCTGACTAATGCTGAGTGAAACGTAGCAGGATTATTATTTTTATCATTCGTTTGAAGGAGCGAAGCAATGCGTTTTAAATTAACGATGTTACTTACGGCACTGATAACCGCCCAACTTACCCTGCCTGCTACTGCTTGCACCAGAGCCGTGTATAAAGGGCCTGAGCAAACCATTATTACCGCCCGTTCTATGGATTGGAAAGATGAGATCCCTGCGGATTTATGGCTGTTTCCCCGTGGTATCACCCGGCAGGGGGAAGTGGGGCCTAATTCCATTAGCTGGACGGCAAAATACGGCAGTATAGTGGCCAGCGCCTTTGATATCGCCAGTGCCGACGGTATGAACGAAAAAGGTTTAGTGGCCAATTTACTTTGGTTGGTAGAGTCTCGTTATCCAGAATATGATGGCAGCCAGCCGGGGCTGACCATAGCGGCCTGGGTGCAATATATGCTGGACAATTTTGCCACGGTAGCCGAAGCCGTGGCGGCCATGCAAAGCGAACCCTTTGTCATAGTGTCTGCTGATATTCCGGGGACCAGCAAGTTTGCCACTTTGCATTTAGCCATTTCAGATGCGACAGGCGATAACGCGGTATTTGAGTATATCGATGGCAAATTAGTGATCCATCATAGCCCTGATTATACAGTGATGACCAACTCGCCAATTTTCGAAAAGCAGCTAGCCATTAATGAATACTGGCGGGAAATTGGTGGTACGACGATGCTTCCTGGCACCAACCGGGCGGCCGATCGTTTTGTCCGTGCTTCGTTTTACTTAAACGCGATTCCGCAAACCAGTGATCCCAAGCTGGCTGTCGCCAGTGTCTTTAGCGTGATTCGTAATGCCTCGGTGCCCTTTGGTATTTCCTCCGAGGCCGAGCCGAATATTTCGTCAACCCGCTGGCGTACGGTATCGGACCAAAAACGCCTTACCTACTATTTTGAAACGGCGCTCACCCCCAATACCTTTTGGGTAGATATTCGCAAGGTGAATTTTGCTGCCGGCCAGCCGGTGCGTAAGTTGCCATTAGCGCAACACGAAATATACGCCGGTGATGCCCTGGCGCAGTTTAAACCGGCTAAGCCCTTTGTATTTGCTGGGCTTTAGACTAGCGTTTAGCAGAGTGCAGCTGCGGATTATGGCTTGGCGCAGTCGGCCCGTTTTGGGCTGGCTGCCACTGTTGCCATAGATATTGGCCAAAGCGCCCCGCCACATAGCTACAAACCAAGGTTGCAACCGCCAACTCCAGATAAGCGATAAAGCTGATTAACTGCGCCAACTGCACAAAGTGCCATGCTGAAAATAAGTTACTCACTTTAAATAACGCGGTAGCGCCAATCACCAGCGGAAAAGTGTAGGCAGCAAAAGCCGGGGTAAAGGTTAAGCGCAATAAACCGGGTAACGCCAGATAAATCACACTGGTCATCAGCAGTGCCAATACCAGCAACAGCGACACCAGCCAAACCGCTGGCGCGGCGGCAAAACTAATGTAAGCCGCTAAACATAAACTGGCCGGTGCGGCTAATACCGCCAGGCTGGGTTTAGCCGCCAATGGCAACTCACCTGCTTTAAGTAAGCGATACAGCATAATAGGCAGCATAAAAAAATATGCGGTTAAGCCAAACCAAAACAAGGCGGCAACAAGCGCAGTAGGTATTGTTGCTGGGCAGGTTAGTACGGCCGTGACAATACCAATAGGCGGCACAAACCAGCCTGGGATCAGGTGCTGCAAGCGGAAGGCGGGTAGCCGATGCCAGAGAAAACCGGCGAAAAGCAAAATATGCAGCACTACAGCGCTACACCAGAGTATTGGCGCTATCTGTGTAGGTAAGGAGACCGAAATTACCATAGCCGCCATAGCGCTAGTCGGTAACACACTACCCAGAATAGGATGTGCCAGCTCTTGCTTAAAAAGTGCGGGAAAAAAGATAAACTTCAGGAGCAGCAATAGCAGCAGGCTACTGGCGATAAGCGCCGCGGCGAATTGCGCATTGTTATGTAGTGTCACGTTGCTATTCCAGCACCATCCCAGGCTCGCAATACCCAAAGCTAGCGCCGCTAATGGCGTCGGGATGTATTGGGTAAAGTGTACAACAGGCTTTGACATAAACAGCTCTCTTCACAGCAACTGCTCCTATCATATATTGTGTTGTTGCTTTAGAATATCTGAACGTTTCTAACGACGCGTTAGGTTTAACTGAACATGATCAGCATAAAAAAATTGCAGGTGTTTAGCAGTATTGCCAAGCATGGCAACCTTACCGCAGCGGCGGCGGAGTTATATTTAAGTAAGGCAGCGGTATCGCAAGCCTTATCAGAGCTGGAAACGCAGCTCACGGCGCCTTTGTTTGATCGGGTGCATCCGCGCTTAAAGCTCAACCAGCAGGGCAAATTATTACAACCCTTGGCCGATGAGGTACTAAGCCGGGTAGCGGATATTGAGCAGTTGTTTCAACAGCAGCAATTGCAAGGTCAGCTGCGGCTGGGAGCCAGTCAAACCATTGGTAATTACTTATTGCCGCAGTTGTTAACAGCGCTACCGCCAGGGCAAATTCAGGTGAGTATTGAAAATACCTTTAGTCTTTGTCAGCAAGTATTGCAGTTTGAATTAGACTTAGCCCTTATCGAAGGCGAGAATCCCTTTCATGAATTGCAGTTAACACCGTGGCTGACCGATGAAATGGTATTACTCGCTAGGCCTGGGCATCCTTTGGCTCAACTTGCGGTGGTTGAATACGCCATGTTGGCAGAGCAGCCCTGGGTGCTGCGCGAAGCACAATCGGGTAGCCGCAGCCAATTTAATCATTATCTGGCGCCTAAACTCCCTGCTATAGGGCCGGTGACAGAGCTCAATGCGTTAGAGGCTGTAATGGGCGCAGTGGAAGCGGGCCTTGGGTTAACCTTTATCTCTGCCCATGCTGCCGCTTCGCGGATCGCCCAAGGACGTCTGGTTCGGCTTGTCTTGCCTGAGATCTTTACCCGCCAGCTCAGTTTGGTTTGGCATAAACAAAAATATCACTCGGCGTTGGCGCGGCATTTTATCGACTTTTGTCAGCAGCCCGCTTGAATCCCTCATGCATCCTCTGACAAACCCTAAACGAATTAGCGTAGTGATTAGCTGCACAGTATTAGGGCGCTGAATACGTATTCATCTTGTTCTTGCACTAAAATAGGGTTATCAAACAGTCTGACAGGTTTATACCCTTCGTCTTTCAATATGCACGGGTGTTGGCTGCGCCCGTCCACCCCAATCACTTAGAAAAGCTAAGCTCATGGGGATGAACGGTCTTGCCGCCTACGTGCATCTTGAAATCCATTGGGTATATACCCTAAATCTGCAATGCTTTTGGGTAACGACCCTGAATCCTTGCAGATTTTGGGTAACAACAATAATAACTACGCAATAGAGAACATCACTATGCAAACTAAGCCAAACCTCAGTTTCTGGCAGATTTGGAATATGTGCTTTGGGTTTTTTGGTATTCAGTTTGGCTTTGCCCTGCAAAATGGCAACGTCAGCCGAATTTTCCAAACCCTGGGTGCCGATATGGAGCAAATTCCCATTCTGTGGATCGCCGCCCCCCTTACCGGCTTGCTGGTACAGCCAATTATTGGCCACTTTAGTGATAAAACCTGGACAAAACTTGGGCGTCGTCGGCCATTCTTTCTTTATGGTGCCTTAGCCACTACCGCTGCTTTGGTGATAATGCCTAACTCGCCTACCTTGTGGATTGCCGCAGGGATGTTGTGGATTTTAGACGCAGCTATTAACGTTACCATGGAGCCTTTCCGTGCCTTTGTGGGCGATAACCTCAATAAAAAGCAACGGCCCACGGGCTTTGCCATGCAATCCTTCTTTATTGGCGTGGGTGCCGTTGTGGCCTCAGCCTTGCCTTGGATGATGACCAACTGGTTTGGTGTGTCGAATACTGCGGCTGAAGGGATGATCCCTGATTCGGTGGTCTATTCCTTTTATGCCGGTGGTGTGGTGCTGTTTTTAGCGGTGGGCTGGACCATTATTTCCAGTAAAGAATATAGCCCAGAGCAATTAGCAGCCTTTGATGCGGCAGAACAAGCAGAACACCCAAGCGCTGCTATGGCCACCCCTGCCGATAATTATTGGCGTAGCGGTGCTGCTGCGGTGGTAATTGGTGTCGCTGCCTTTGCTGCTGTGGCTGTTTGGCAGTTGGATAAGCAATTGTATTTATTGGGTGCCTTAATTGCTGCCTTTGGTTTGCTGCAATGGGCAGCCAGTTGGTTTAAGCAACAGCAAAACCGCAATATGCTGGTGCAGCTGACAGATGATTTATTTACTATGCCTAAAACCATGCGCCAGTTGGCGGTAGTGCAGTTCTTTTCCTGGTTTCCGTTATTCGCCATGTGGATTTACACCACGGCCGCGGTAACCAGCTATCACTACGGCACAACGGATACCACGTCGGTTGCCTACAACAATGGTGCCGATTGGGTAGGGGTGTTATTCGCGGTCTACAATGGTTTCGCCGCTATTGCTGCTTTATTAATTCCGTTATTGGTCAAAGCTACCAGCACGCAAAAAGCGCACTGCATTAACTTGCTGTTTGGTGCACTGGGCTTATTTTCGTTCTTCTTTATTAAAGATCCGGCGCTGTTATGGCTGCCCATGATTGCGATTGGTATTGCCTGGGCCTCTATTTTATCGCTGCCTTATGCGCTGTTATCAAACTGTCTGCCAGCGCATAAAATGGGCGTGTATATGGGCATGTTTAATATCTTTATTGTATTACCACAATTATTAGCGGCGGCCATTTTAGGCAGCTTAGTCGGCTACCTGTTCCAGGGGCAGGCTATTTATGCACTAGCCATTGGCGGCGTAAGCTATGTGATAGCGGCACTTTATGTGTTGCGGGTAAAAACCGAAACAGTAGAGGCATAACGATGTTAAAAACCTCATTAACGGCGCTGGCACTGGCGCTGGCGTTAACCGCTTGTAAACCGGCTCCACAGCAAGCGACAGTCGTGACAGCAGATAAGGCTGTTTCTGCAGCCCCTGCTAGCGCTGTTCAGCAAGCCCCTTGGTGGGATGATGCGGTGTTCTATCAGATTTGGCCGCGCAGTTTTTATGATACCAGCGGTGATGGCCATGGTGATTTTAATGGTATGACTGCCAAGTTACCCTACTTACAAGAGCTGGGTATAGATGCTATCTGGCTGACGCCAATGTTTGAAGCACCGTCCTATCATGGTTACGATTTTACCGAGTTTTATCAGGTAGAAAGTGATTATGGCAGCATGGCCGAGTTTGAAGCCTTTATTCAGGCGGCAGACGCCAAAGGCATGAAGGTCATTCTGGATCTGGTGATTAACCATATCTCGCGCGAGCATGAGTGGTTTCGTAAATCGGCCGAAGGTGTAGCACCCTATAAAGACTACTTTGTTTGGCGTAAAGACTTACCGGCCAAAGGTAAAGGCTGGGGTCATGCCTGGGATACCAATGATAACCCGGAAGCCGTTTGGCATTATGACGAGCGCCGCGGCGAATACTACTATGCCGCCTTTGGTGCCACGCAGCCAGATCTCAATCTTGAGCACCCGGATGTGGTTGCCGAAATGAAAAAAATGGCGAAGTTTTGGCTAGATAAAGGCGTAGCCGGTTTCCGCTTAGATGCGGTGCGTTTTGTGATGGAAAGCGGCCCTGATGGTCAGGCAGACTTACCTGAAACCATTGATTATTGGCGCGATTTTAATGCTTATGTGAAAAGCATCAACCCCGAGGCCTACTTAGTCGGCGAAGCCTGGGTAGATATTCCGGTTGCGGCGAAATATTGGGGCAACGGCGAGGGCTTAGATCAGGGCTTTGACTTTGAAGTAGGTTATAAAATTATTGGCCAACTGCAGCAAGATGCTGGCAATTCGGCGCAATTCGGTACCATTAGCGGCACGCAAAGTGGCGAGCTACACCCCTTGCAAGAAAACCTGCAACGCCGCTTAGATTCATCTGCACCACTGGCCTTTTTCACGCCGTTTTTAACCAACCATGATCAAGAACGGGTGCCTTTCCAGTTAACGGGTGACCGCGCAACAGTGCTGCAAAAATCCAAGTTAGCTGCTGCTATGCTTTTTAGCTCGCCGGGTACTAAGTATATTTACTACGGTGAAGAAATTGGCCTAACGCAGGCGCAAAGCGGCCATGATGTGTATAAACGTGCGCCTATGCTGTGGAGTACCGACAGCCAGGGCGGCTTTACGCAAGCGCCACTTAGCTGGGTAGAGCAAAAAGAGTTATTCACCATCGCCTTTGATAATTGGTGGCCAGACTTTTTACAGCAACAACTGGCGCAAGGCGGTAATACTGTCGCCGAGCAACAATCCCAGCCTGATTCTCTGTGGCGCTTGTATCAGTTTTTAATTGCTCAGAAAAAACAGCGGCCTGAGTTAACCCTGGCGGGTAGCTATCAGGTAACAGAACCTGCTGCTGGACTGCTGCAAATTGAGCGCGAGCTAAACGGCAGTAAAACCCGCTTCCTGCTCAACCTTAGTGCTGAGCAGCAAGCGATCAGTAATTTGCTGAGTAATGAGCTTACGGCTAGCTGGGCCTTTGACTTGCAAGATAACCAGTTGAGCGCTTATGGCCTGTTAGTGTTACAGAGCAACTAAAGTCTCCCTTTCCCTGGCAGCAGTTTGTGGTCGCTGTCAGGGAACCTCCCACACTCTCTAAACTCAATATTTGGGCGTCATGGCCGTGTTAGCTGAGTGCTTTTCTAAATCTATTAAGCATATACCGTATATAAAATGGATTAGCGCAAAGTGTTTTTATAGCGTTTATATTACCGACTAATAGTGAATAGCTGAAAAGGTAGACTAGATCTAGACTTAGCGTATTACTGTTTGATTAAAAAGTAGAAATGGCTATGTCTCATCGCGCTCATTTATTTTCGTTACGCATAGGCCATGCCCTGCGCGAGAGCTGGGCTGAGGGTTATAACCGCCAAAAGCTGCTAAAAGATCTGCTGGCGGGGGTGACGGTAGGTATTATTGCCATACCGCTGGCCATGGCGCTGGCGATTGCCTCTGGCGTACCGCCACAATACGGGCTTTATACCGCCATTATTGCTGGCTTTGTTATCGCCCTTACTGGTGGTTCCCGCTTTAGTATCTCTGGGCCTACCGCGGCCTTTGTGGTGATCCTGTATCCGATAGCGTTGAAGTACGGGCTAAGTGGCTTACTGCTGGCGTCGGTGCTGGCAGGCGTGATGCTGGTAGCCATGGCGCTATTTCGGCTGGGGCGCTTAATCGAATATATTCCTGAATCGGTCACCCTGGGGTTTACTTCGGGTATTGCTATTGTGATTGTGATCTTGCAGGTTAAAGATTTTTTTGGCTTACCCCTTACTGCCTTACCTGAACATTTTGGCGATAAAATTTGGCTGTTAGCACAAAGCCTACCGCAAACTGCCTGGGCCAGTTTAGTGGTGGCGGTAGTGACGTTAGCGGTGATGATCGGCTGGCGCCGATTAAAAACACCAATACCGCCGCATTTACCGGCACTGTTTATCGGTACCTTGCTAGGTTTACTGTTACTGCAATTTGGCGCTGACTTACCCACTGTGGCCTCGCGCTTTAGTTATACCGCCACGGATGGTAGCACCGCGGCCGGTGTGCCGCCTTATTTACCCTACTTTGACTGGCCCTGGAACCGGCCAGGGCCAGAAGGTGTACCACTTAGTTTTAGTTGGCAACTGGCCAAGGATTTATTGGCCGCTGCTTTTGCTATCGCCATGTTGGGGGCGATTGAATCGCTGCTTTGTGCTGTGGTGTTGGATAATGCCAGTGGTCGGCGCCATAGTGCCAATAGTGAATTATTGGGGCAGGGCATTGGTAATATTATTACCCCATTTTTTGGTGGCATTACGGCAACTGCCGCGCTGGCACGCTCATCGGCTAATTTTAATGCCGGGGCACAATCACCGATTGCCGCTATAGTGCATGCCTTAGTGGTGCTATTAGCATTGTTGCTGTTGACCCCAGTGTTAGCTTATATCCCAATGGCGGCGCTAGCCGCTTTACTGGTGATGGTCGCCTGGGGCATGAGCGAGGCACCTAAAGCACTGCACTTATTAAAAACCGCGCCGCGCAGCGATGTACTGGTGTTTTTAGTCTGCCTGCTGCTAACGGTAGTGTTTGATATGGTGATTGCTATCACGGCCGGTATTTTATTGGCTACCTTATTGTTTATGAAAGATATAGCGGCCATGACCAAGGTAACGGATATTTCTGCCAATCGGAAGCAAGTCGATCAACCTTTGCCTGAGGGCTGGAAAGTACTAAAAATCAGTGGCCCACTGTTCTTTGCGGCGGCGGATCGTATCTTTGCCGAAATCGCCCTGCTTAGTGCCGGGCAACGTGGCTTAGTATTATATATGGATGGGGTGCCATTGCTGGATGCCGGCGGCTTAGCGGCGCTGGATAAATTGCGCGATAGCTGCCGCAGGCAGCAGGTAGAGTTGTTGATTGCCGATTTACAATTTCAGCCATTAAAAACCCTGGCTAAGGCTGGGGTACAGCCTGAACCGGGTTTGCTAACTTTTTATGGCAGCTTGCGCGAAGCGCTAGAGCAGTTACAGCAGCGTCAGGCTCAATTGGCGTCGGAGTCGCCCACGGCCGCCCCGCAAGACTGACGAATGACCAGTTTGGGTTCAATTAAGGTATCGGTAATAGGTTGGTTATTAATCAGTTTGAGTAGATTATTCACCAACAGTTCACCGGCTTTACTGGTATCTTGCTGAATAGTACTTAAGCCAGGTGACGCAAAAGACGCTGCCGGAATATCATCGAAGCCCATCACGGCAATTTCTTCCGGAACCCGAATGCCGCGCCGCTTTAAACAACGTATTACGCCAATGGCAATTAAATCGCTGGCGCAAAATATCGCATCTACGGCTTGTTTGCTGACTAGCAATTGTTCGGTGGCCAGATCGCCAGCGCTTTCGGTAGAAATAGCATCAAAGTGCGGGATCTGCGTGGCATCAATGCCGGCTTTGACCAGGGCATCAATAAAACCTTGATACCGAGCGCTAAATTCTGGGCTACCCTCCGAAGCGTTACCAATAAAAGCAAAATTGCGATGGCCGGTGTTAATTAAGTGCTCGCCGGCTAAATAGCCACCCTGCCAATTATTGCTGCGGATGGTAAATTCGGGGTGACCCAAAACATCAGCGCCCCAGCACACAAAATGGGTTTGTTGGGCCAGCAGTTTGGCCAGTTTCTCTTCATAGTCTACGTAATCGCCATAACCTAACAAAATAATGCCATCGGCCTTTTTACTGTCTTCGTAGTCGGCATGCCAGTCATCACTGAGCTGCTGAAACGAAACTAATAAATCCTGACCACTTTTAGCACAGGCCCGGGTAATGCTACCAAGCATAGAGAGAAAAAACGGATTAATGAGTGATTCGTCAGTAGTAGGATCTTCAAATAGCAATAACGCCAAAGTGCTACTGCGTTGTTTACGCAGATTACTGGCGTTTTTGTCCACTTTATAATTAAGTTGTCTGGCAATGGCTTGCACTTTTTCGCGGGTTTCTTTATTCACCTGTGGGCTGTCACGCAAAGCGCGTGACACCGTAGACTGCGAAACACCTGCCATATAAGCAATATCAAAAGAGGTAGCTTTTTCTTTCATAAGTTCGCTTATGTCATGCTAAGAATATTTTGCTCTGGCGGCAGTCTGCCAAAGCAAAGCGAGTATCACTAGATAATTAATCTTAAAGACCCAGGTTGCTTAAAAAATCATCATCTACCATATCTGCTGCGTCTGGGGCCTGATCCAGTTTGGCTTGCTGGTTTTTCGCTTCGGCCAAAATATCATCTGGATTATCTTGCTCTGGTACTTCAAAATCTTGCAGCTTAATAAACTCGGTTTTATCCATCGCCAGCTCCATATAAA
Source organism: Alishewanella longhuensis (assembly GCF_014653435.1). Classification (GTDB taxonomy): domain Bacteria; phylum Pseudomonadota; class Gammaproteobacteria; order Enterobacterales; family Alteromonadaceae; genus Alishewanella; species Alishewanella longhuensis. The sequence continues at coordinate 389,374 of NZ_BNAO01000001.1, forward strand.
AAATATTATGGTCAGGCGTATTAAAGGTTACGCGGCGGGCCTGGGGTTGGTCTAACTGGGTATTAATTAAAATTTGTACCTGCTTATTAATCGCCATCATTTTCGGCTGGCTTTGATTAATTGAGGTTTGTAACTGTAAGCGGACCTGACCGGTAAAATCACCAACGATTTGATTCATTAACTCGCCCATCACGTTGCCCACTTCATCCGAGGTATGAAAGGAAGCTAATTCCGACTCCGGCATACCCATGCTAAGTAAATAACGGCGGTAAATTTCCATGGCGGCAGGGGCGGTAAAGTTAATAATAACCAAGCCAGAAAAGCCACCGTCAAATAACACAAAACAACCTAAATCAGGGCGCAGACAGGTTTTCTGAATTTTTTGTACCATCTTTGAATTGCTAACGCCAGGATTACCGGCCGCCGCTAAAACCTTTTCTACCGAGCGGCAAAGGGTTAGTAAAATATCATCAGTTGTGACTATGGTGCTTTTTTTCATAATTAGATCCACCAGAACAGGGAATAGCATTACTTATAATTCTGACACGTTTTTACCGTAGTTCAGGCTTTTTTACCATCTTCGCACGGCAAAATTATTATTTTGTTTATGGTATACTGGCTTTGTACCTATTTTTCTGCAATTTCAAGCCACCTGGAGATCTTTTCCTGATGAAGGAAGCCAGCCCCTCTTTACGCTTAGTCGCGTTACTTGCTGCCGTTATTGCTATTACGCCTTTGGCTATCGATATGTATTTGCCAGCGATGCAAATGATGGTAACGGATCTCGATACCAGTATGGCCCTGGTGCAGCAATCACTGAGTGTGTATTTAGCGGCTTATGCTGTGGGCATGCTGTTGTTTGGTCCTTTGGCCGATATGCTTGGGCGCCGACCTTTAGCCTTGGCCGGTTTAGCTGGCTTTTTACTCAGCAGTGTTATGTTGAGTTTAGTCAGTAGTATCGAATGGTTTTTATTCTGGCGGGCGGCACAGGCTTTTTTGGGGGCGGCGGCCACGGTAGTGATTCCGGGTATTGTGCGGCATTTATACCAGCAACATACCGCTAAGGGGATGTCTTATGTATCGATGATTATGATGTTGGCACCTTTAATCGCGCCGGCGGTGGGGAGCTTGGTGATGTATGTTAGCCACTGGCAAGTTATTTTTGATGTGTTGGCTGTGTATGCTTTGCTGATGTTGTTGCTCAGCTGGCGTTTTATGCCCGAGGTCCCCAGAGCCGAGCACGCGGTTAAACCGGCCTTTTTTAGTGGTTACCGGCAAGTGTTTGCTAACAAAGTGGCTTGGCCGCATATCGCGACCTCGATGTTTGCTTCTTTTAGCTTTTTTACCTTTTTAACCGCAGTGTCTTTTATTTATATCAGCTACTTTGGGGTAAGCGAGCAGTTATTTGCGCTGCTTTTTGGTTTAAACGTGTCGGCCTTAATGTTAGCTAACTTTTTAAATAGCAAACTGGTTACCCGTAAAGGACCACAGCGTATGCTGAACTTAGGGCTAATGCTGGCGGTTGTCTCTGCGCTATTGCTCAGCGGGTTTAATTATTTAGGATTAGGTTTGTGGTATACGGTGTTAACGATAGCACCGCTGATGGCCAGTTTAGGTTTGGTTGCGACTAATGCTGATGCGATGATTTTAATGAAGTTTCCGGATCATACCGGCACTGCCACAGCGGTAATAGGCACGTTACGCTTTGGTATCGGTGCCTTAGCTGGGCCTTTACTGGGTTTATTCTATAACGGTACTGCTTTGCCTTTTTCCTTGCTGATGCTCGGTGGCATAGTGTTCATTTTACTCGCCCAGCTAAGTCGCCGTTATCAGGATCGCCTGCAAACAGCTTAAATCTTGCATGCACCGCCACTGCATTCGTCATCTTCATCACCAAACTGCGGCTCGGCAGCGGCCAGAGCTGCTGCCGCTTGTTGTGCAGCCACAGAATCTTCAGCGGCGGCAAAGTCGAGGTGGTCTAAATCCAGGTCAAAATCTGACATCTTCATGTCTCCGAAAACGGGTTACTTGGGCAAGCTAGTCTAGCAGAGACTATGGCAAGGCGGATCCAAATTTTGCCTGTCTGGCGCTAAAAAGAACCGCTGCTAATTTCTTACTGCCTGCTTCCTTGCTATGATATCGACACTTTTGATGGCGGTACCTTTTACCGCAAGACGTTGCGCGTGAACGCCCTTACTTTCCGGAGCTTATTATGACCACACTGACCCTGCAAACCCCTGATGATTGGCACCTGCACTTTCGTGATGGCGATATGCTACTGGAAACGGTTCCTGCGACAGCCCGGGTATTTCGCCGCGCCATTGTGATGCCAAACTTAGTGCCGCCGGTCACCACCGCAGAACAAGCCGTAGCTTATCGTGAGCGTATTTTAGCGGCCCGGCCAGCTGGCAGTGAGTTCTATCCTTTAGTTACGCTGTATTTAACCGATAAAACCAGTAAAGCGGATATTTTGGCGGCTAAAGCGGCCGGTGTGGTCGCTGCCAAGCTGTATCCTGCTGGTGCGACTACGAACTCCAGCTCAGGCGTTGCGGCGTTAGATGCACTCTATCCAGTATTTGAAGCCATGGCAGAAGCCGGCATGTTATTGCTTATTCATGGCGAAGTGACGGATCACGATATCGATATTTTTGATCGGGAAAAGGTGTTTATTGACCGCTATTTGCAGCATATCGTCGCGCGTTTGCCACAATTAAAGGTGGTTTTTGAGCATATCACTACGGCTGATGCTGCCAGCTTTGTCGCCTCGGCATCCAGCAATGTGGCTGCGACTATTACCCCACAACATTTGCTGCTCAATCGTAACGATTTATTAGTAGGCGGCGTACGCCCGCATAACTATTGCTTACCGGTCCTTAAACGCCGCACCCACCAAGAAGCGCTGCGCGCGGCGGTGGCCAGTGGTTCCAGCAAGTTTTTCTTAGGCACTGATTCGGCTCCGCATGAAAAACACCGTAAAGAATCGGCCTGTGGTTGTGCCGGCTGTTATAGCGCGCACAGTGCTATTGAGCTTTATGCACAGGTATTTGATGAACTAGGTTGCCTGGAAAAACTGGAAGGCTTTGCCAGCCACTATGGCGCTGACTTCTATGGCTTACCACGTAACAGTGGCACCATTACCCTAGTAAAAGACAGCTGGCAGGTACCAGGTGAAATTACCTTACCAAACGGCGAGCCGATAGTACCATTCTTTGGTGGCCAAACCTTAAGCTGGCGCTTGGTTTAACCCTATCCGCAGCTATCCCTTGTGCAGGCAGGGGATAGCTTTATACCTAGGTGATTTTTATCTCTAGCTGACGTGCGTATCTTGAAGTGCACTTGGGTATAACCTTACTTACTAGCGCTATAGCGCCTTACTGTTTTAAATACTGAATCAAGCGCTCTAACGCGCGATAGCTAATGGCTTCCAGCAAATGTGCTTTGGCTATTTGCTCGCTTTGCTGCAAATCGGCTATGGTTCGCGCCACTTTTAGTAGCTTATGAAAGGTACGTGCCGAAAGTTTGAGCCGCTGTAAGGTATCTTCTAAAAACTGACTATCGCTGTCAGTAAGCTTGCAATGTTGTGTTAATTCCCGCCCGCTAAGCCTGGCATTGGCTTTACCCTGACGCGCAATTTGTATTTCCCTGGCGGCAATAACCCTCTGCCGCACCTGCTCGCTACTCTCTTCTGCTGCTTTGCTACTTAGAGTGCCGGCTGGTAATAATGGCACTTCAATTTGCAGTTCAATCCTTTCAATAAAAGGGCCGGATAAACGATTTAGATAACGTAGAATTTGCTCATGGCTGGCGCGGCCATCTTCATGATGGCCTGTTGGGCTAGGGTTTAAGGCTGCGATCAATTGAAACTGAGCCGGAAACTCCGCCTGACGCGCTGCGCGCGAGACATGAATATGTGCCGTTTCTAAAGGCTCACGCAGCACATCTAACACTTTACGCGGAAACTCGGTCAGCTCGTCGAGAAACAGCACACCGTGATGCGCCAAAGAAATCTCACCGGGGCGGGGTACTGAGCCACCACCGACCAGCGCCACTGCAGATGCCGTATGATGCGGTGCCCGATAAGGGCGTTGTCGCCAGTTTTGCTGATCTCTGGGTTGGCCAGCAATGGAATATAAGGCTGCCGTCGCTAAGGCTTCTTGTTCAGAAAGCGGCGGCAAAATACCGGCCAGGCGCTGTGCTAACATCGATTTACCTGTGCCTGCTGGGCCAAACATCAGCATATTGTGTTCACCTGCTGCGGCAATTTCTAATACTCGCTTCGCTTGTTGTTGGCCTTTCACATCGGCTAAATCGGCTTGCGGCAGGCTCGGCTGGGCAGGTAGCGGCGGAATAGCAGGTAGGGGTTGCTGCGCCAGTAAAAAGCTGTGCACTTGTAACAAGTGGGTAGCGCCGTACACCTTGGCATCGGGTATTAAACAGGCTTGCTGCGCATTGGGCATCGGCAAAATGGCGGCGCGGCCGGCATCACGGCAGGCAATAGCTAATGGGATCTCGCCTAAGATTGGCCTTATTTCACCCGATAGTGCTAGTTCGCCACAAAACTCATAATTTTCGCTGCATTTATCTGGCAATTGCCCAGAGGCGACAATAATGCCGATGGCAATGGCTAAATCAAAGCGGCCGCCTTCTTTGGGTAAATCGGCTGGTGCTAAATTAATGGTAATGCGTTTATCCGGAAAGGTAAAACCGCTATTTAAGAGGGCACTACGTACCCGATCTTTGGCTTCTTTTACCGAGGTTTCGGGTAGCCCCACTAACTGAAAAGCGGGCAAACCATTGCTTAGATGTACCTCTACCGTCACTAAAGGTGCCGCCAGTGCAAAGCGGGCGCGACTATAAATAATGGCAAGCGACATAGCAATTCCCTGCAGCTAAGGATGCTATAAGTTTATTTTATTGTTAATTAATTGCAAGTTTTCGGGTTGTGCCAACCTTTGTGCTCTGAGCAGTTGAATTTCGCGTATTTTAACAGCACAAGGCTATGGTCTGCGGCCGCTTTGCGGTAGCATAGCCGTTTGGCTGTTTATTGCTGTTGCTAAACTGACAGCCATATTTTCGTTGTGCAAAGTAAAGAGAGCCCAGTAAGTTGACAGAGCAAACTGACGTTGAGCGTTCCACCTTATTTCCGCTAAGTGAAGCAAACCTATTGCAGTGGTTTGATACCGCTACGGTGCATCGCGCCCGCGCCTATTTGCAAGCAGGCAAAGTATTAAAGCTGGAATACTCTGATGATCTTAGCCAGATCAGCGCTCAGGTTTGGGGAGCCGGCTTTGCGCCTTACCGGCAAAAGTTATCGCTAAGCCAATACGATGGCAAGTGGCAACTACAGGACAGTTGTAGTTGCCCGGTCGGAGGGCGTTGTAAGCATGTATTGGCGGTGCTTTTAAAGCTAAAACGTGATTATGCCCAGCAGCAACAGCGGATCCGTCAGCTACCTTTATTGCAATTAGACCATTGGTTCGCTGAGCTAGAGCAACAACAGCAGCCCACTGTGGCTGAGCCAGAAGATACCGTATTGTACCTACTTAGTTATGGTCAGGCCGGCTTGCAGCTTTATCCCCGACGGGTAAAGCTGTTAAAAAAAGGGGGGTACAGTAAAGGGCAGCCGTTAGGCAAATACGACTTGATTAGCCCACAACCACCTTCCTGGTTAAGTGAGGATGATTACCGCTTGCTCACGGTATTTCGCTCCCACAATAGCCAGGAGCAGCATGTATTAGAAGCGCGCTGGGGTTACGAATTGTTGCAGGAAGTTTTGGCAACAGGGCGCTGTTACTTTGGCGAAGCACGCTATGAAGTGAGCTGGCAAGCTACCCGACCGTTAAAGCTGCAATGGCAAGATAAAGAACAAAGCCAGCGTTTGGGTTGGCAGATTGCCGATGATGACGCCAATCAATTAATTTTCACCGATCCACCTTGTTTTATTAATACTGATCACTACGAGCTGGGCTTAGTCGAGACCGCCCTCAGTGGCCGCGAACTAAAGTTGCTGGCCAAGATGCCACCTATCCCAGCTAACCAATTAGCATTACGCTTTGGCCGTTTACAACAATTATTTAAGCAAGTAAGCCTGCCGGTGCCTGAAGGCATTGCTGTACAACAAGTGAATGTTGAGCCAGCGCCGGTATTGGCGCTACAAATGCGCGTGCAACAAGGCAATATGCCGGCAAGGCCTACTGCCATTTTATATTTTGATTATGCTGGTCAGCGCTTGCCGTTAAATCTTAGCGAAGCGCAAACCGAAGTGATTTTGCCAGAGCAAAGCCTGTTTATTAAACGCCAGCGCGCCGCCGAAACTGCGGCGCTAGAGCAATTAATTGCCCTTGGGTTGGTAGATTGCACCTTGCCCGCACCAGCGCATAATTTAAGTGCCTATGGTGTTGGTGATGGTCCGGATAACCCGGAGCTGTGGCAGCCACTGCTTGATACCTTAGACGACTTAGCAAAACAAGGCTGGTTGATTGAGCAGGCTGCTGATTTTAATCTGCAAATTTTAGATGCCACCCCTTATTTACAGGTGCAAGACGGCAAGCAAAGTGGTTTTGAATTGGGTATTCAGGTGGATATTAACGGTCAGCAGGTACCCTTGCTGCCCCTGATTAGCCAATGGTTGCGCCAGTTTGGCTTGCCGACTGCCGGGCAAACTATCTGGTTAAGTTTACCGCAGGGTAAATTAGCACTGCCGATGGAGCTGATTCAGCCGTTAATCGATACCATTGTTGAGCTGCTGAATTTGCAAAAGTCGCCGCTTACGCTGGAGTTACCTGATTATAAAGCTGCGATTTTACCGCCACCGGGTGCGGCCGAGATCCAGTATTTAAATGCCAATCGCCTGTCACGGTTAAGCGAGCAATTACATAACTTTCAGGGCATTACCGAGGTGGCTTTACCCGACGGCTTGAATGCGGTGTTGCGCAGCTATCAGCAGCAAGGACTCAATTGGTTGGTGTTTTTACGCAGCTTTGGCTTGGGCGGGATCTTGGCCGATGACATGGGATTGGGTAAAACCCTGCAAACCTTAGGTTTTATTTTGCATGAAAAGCAGCAAGGGCGCTTAACGCAACCCGCCCTAATAGTTTGCCCTACATCTTTGTTGGGTAACTGGCAAAATGAAGCGGCGCGTTTTACGCCGGGATTATCGGTGTTACAGGTATACGGCGCTAAACGGCGCCCCTTGTTTGAACAACTGGCCGATTATGATGTGATTGTCACTAGTTATCCGTTATTGGTCAGGGATTTACCACTTTATCGGCAGCGCCCTTTTAGTTTAGTGGTGTTGGATGAAGCGCAGCATATTAAAAATGCCGGTAGCCAGGCCGCACAAAGCGTGCGGGCGTTAAAACGCGAGTTTAGCCTGGCGCTATCGGGTACGCCGCTGGAAAACCATTTAGGCGAGCTGAAATCCCTGTTTGATTTTGTGTTGCCCGGGTTACTGGGTACCGAGGCGCATTTTACCCAAGTTTATCGTAAACCTATTGAAAAGCATGGTGATTTGGAGCGGGCGAATCATTTAAAACAAAAAATAGCGCCCTTTATGTTACGTCGCACTAAGCGCCAGGTAGCAGCAGAATTACCGGAGAAAACCGAGATTGTGCAATTACTGGAGTTAGAAGCCGATCAGCGTAATTTATACGAAAGTATCCGGCTGATTATGGAAACCAAGGTGCGCGAGCTCTTTATCCGCAAAGGCGTGGCTGCCAGCCATATTGAATTTTTGGATGCCTTATTAAAGTTGCGGCAAGCCTGTTGTGACGCGCGCTTAGTGCCGATAGAACAAGCACAAAGCGTGCGGCATAACGCCAAGCTTAGCTGGCTTAGAGAAAACCTGCCCGAGATGATAGAAGAAGGGCGAAGAGTGTTACTGTTTAGCCAGTTCGCCAGTATGTTGCACTTGATAGAGCAAGAGCTGGATTTCCTGGGGATTAGCTATAGCAAATTAACCGGGCAAACCAAGCAACGGCAACAGCAAATTGATGCCTTTCAAAATGGTGAAACCGAAGTGTTTCTCATCAGCTTAAAAGCCGGTGGTACAGGCCTTAATTTAACGGCAGCCGACACGGTGATTCATTATGATCCCTGGTGGAACCCTGCAGCAGAAAATCAGGCAACCGACCGCGCCCATCGTATTGGCCAAGACAAAGCGGTGTTTGTGTACAAACTGATTGCCCGCAATACGGTAGAAGAAAAAGTACAGCAGTTACAGCAACATAAGCAAGGCTTAGCCGATCAGATGCTGGGGAGCGGTAAAGGCCAGCTCTGGCAGGGCAATGCGGAAGACTTGCTGTCGTTGTTTGCTATGGAATAACGGTGAACGTTACTCCTGTTTAGGTTTCGGTGCAGGTAGTAACGCGTAAAAAGCAGCAAGTAGCTCGATATCAGCATCTGTTAAGCCTCTGGCTTGTGGGCTCATTAGCGCATTTTTGCGGGCACCATCGCGATAATCACGCATCGCCTGCGCTAACTGCTCTGCCGATTGCCCCGCCAGGCTTGGATATAACGCCTGACGCGAAATACCCTGGGGGCCATGACAAGCCGCACAGCTACGCGCGCGCAGGCTGCCTTGTTGTAACAGCTGTTGTTGTTCGGCGCTATAGTTAACCGTAGCTTGAGTTGGCGCTGGCGCTTTTTCGCAGGCACTGAGTAGCACCGAGGCCGTTAACGCTATGATGAGTGGTCGATAAATTTGGCGCATACTGTTCCTCTTGATTAAAAAATACCACCATACCCAATATGGCAATATAGCTGCGCGTTTATTTACGAGCTTATCAGCAAAGCCGCCGCACTTCGACTAAAGTTGCAGCAGTAAAATGGCTATTTTCCGATATGGTTAATTCAGTTAGCCTAGCCCGGAACCGCCATGGACTTACATCAACAACCTTTTGCTGCGCGTTTAAGCTGGTTAGAGCACCTGGCGGTGGCGCATAGCGCCAATTATATTGCCGAAACCGCACAGCGTAGCGCTTATCAGCTAACGCATCCTACCAAACTTATTGCCCTAAAATGTATGGATGGCCGTATCCATTTGCCGCATGCCACTAAAACGCCACTGGGTATTATTCAGCCGTACCGTAATTTAGGGGGGATTTTTGATTTGGGCTGGCCCTACCTGGGCGATTTGCTGTGCGAGGATATTCAGCAAAGCCTGCAAGCAGGCCTGCCAGTGCTAGTGCTGGTGACCTATCATTTTTCAGCCGGCGATAAATGGCGGGGCTGTGCGGGTTTTCATTGTGATAGAGATGCAGCTTTAGCTCAGGCTCTTGCTATCCGCGATCAGTTACAGCAAATCTTTGCTGATTATCCGCAGTGTTTTGCTTTGGTGGTGGGCTTTGAAACTGACAGTGATGCGCTGGTATTGCATGGCAGCACCGGGCGGATATTAGATCTTAGTCAATATACGCCCGCTATTTCGCCGCAGCTGCCGGTATTATTACAGCAGCTTTGCCCGCACTTACCCTCGAGTATGCAACAAGATTTACTGCCATTATTGCACGGCAACTTATTACACAGTGCCGAGCAAAGTAGTAAACGCCGACAGCTGGATGTGGAACATCGGGAATGGATGCTTTGTCTGGGGCGGGGCTTTGATTTTTTGCATGTGCCCAATGTGGCACTGATTATTGGCCCCTTTAGTCCGGATTTATCACAGCCAGTGAAAAAAGCCGCTGCCATTATCCGTACTAATATTGAACAGCAGCGTATTTCAGACGATGGCATCTTACTGCTGGCGTCGGTACCCTATTATCAGCAAGGTGCAGACAGAAAGCGTGCCGAATTAAAAGCGGCGTTTTTCTGTCAATTTGCCAAAGCGGTGATTAGCGAGGCAGAGCCAACACTGCTACCTTTATTGCAAAGCCGCAGTGCCGTAATGTATTGGCCTAAGCGGCAGTTGGAATGGCTATAGGGACAGTCAGCAGCAACCTTTAGTAGCGCGGTGCATAAGCATTTAAACGGTCTAGTTCGCGTTGAAACACGATAATAGCGGCAGTTAACTCGTCACGGGTTAGCTTGGCTTTTCCCAGGGCTTCATTACTCTTGGCCAGTTCATCACGTATGCTTACCCGCTGCTCACGGCTTAGGCCATCGGCGACTAACTTTTCGTTAAGTGCGCTAATTTGCTTTTCTAAATCCGTAATATCACTGGTTAATTGTCTAAGTTCAACACGGGCATTGTCCAGAGTACTTCTTGCCTGATACACACTTTGCCCATCGCGGTAGCCCAGCATAAAGGCATCTGTAAACTCCGCCGGGCAGCTATTTTGATAGGTAAGGTTTTCCATACCCTGCAAAAAGCCATTTTTGGCGGTGCAAAATTGCACTGAGCCTTCATAGTGACCGGCACGGTAGCTGTCTAAATCAGGCGTCACACCATGTTTGGCGCAGTCCTGCCGATAATGTCGAATATGGCTTTCATTGCGGCCTTTTAGGCCATCTTCAAACCCCAGGGTGCGCCAGTCAGCAGTTAGACAACCCGCTTGATCTAAGGTGGCGCAGCCAGATAACGCCAGTAAGATGCCTAAGGCCAGAGTGATATGAGTTTTCTGCATCGTTGCTAAACCTTCGTATTGTTATTTTGCTACGTTATGCTGAACAGTAAACCTGATTCCGGCCAGCTTGTTTCGCGTGAAATAAAGCTTGATCTGCTCTGGCAAAGAGTTGGCTAAAACTTTCTAATGGTTTTTGTTCGCAGACGCCGATACTAATACTAACCTGTTTATCAAGGACTGCAATGTGTAGCTGTTCAATGCTGAGTCTTAAGCGCTCGCAAAGTGCTAGAGCATCTTTTGCTGAGGTGTTGGGTAACAATAGCATGAGTTCGTCGCCACCAAAGCGTCCCAATAAGTCATCTTGGCGTAGTTGTTGTTCTAGTTTGCGACATACTTGCTGCAAAACGTTATCGCCCACTTGATGACCTAGTACATCATTAACTTCTTTAAAATGATCAAGGTCAAGCACGGCCAAGCAAATCCGATCTTTACGCCGATTGGTGTGAGCTATCAGCATTTCAGCTTGCTCAATAAAGCCTTGTCTGCTTAAAACGCCGGTGAGCATATCAGTTTGCAGGCTTAGCTGTAGCTGTTGATTGGTCGTTTGTAATAGCGGCACTACGGTGCCATAGAGCATCGAAACTGCAATCATCGCCATCGTGAATTGATAGATTGCCGCAAATTCCAATAAGTTTAACGCGGCCATTAAACAAACAATAGTTAAGCTCATTAAAGCTAAACAACTAAAACTGCGCCAAACAGATTCGGTGTATACCAGCCACATGGCTGGAAGGCTTAAAAATAAAATAAAAAAGGAAAGCTCTAGTGTTCTGATTTGATGAGCTAGCAGCATGCTCACACTCAGAAATAGTAAACAAATGCTCACTTTGATAACAAAACCTGTGAAAGGATTGGCGTGACTATCGAACAAAGAGGGGGCTTGAGTTTTTAAAAGTTTTAGAGATCTTTTATCTAGTAGCAAGATAAATAATGGGCTCAGCGTAATTAAAGCAACCAAGTCTCCAATCCACCAGCTTAGCCAGATACTTTGCCGCTCTGCATTATCGATAATGCCGGCGAATTGCAGAGACCAGGATCCCGTAAAAGCAGCTAAAAAAGCCGCTATTGCCGCAAGTAGCAAATAGGCTACGACTAAACCAGTATAATTGACTTTTTTTGTGCGAATGAGCAAGCGTAACAACATTGCACCCAATAAATAGCTACCTGCGTGTGCAAGCGCGGGTAATACGGTTGTTAGGTAGGCTACAGGCTCAGCAGCCTGGTTTTGTTGGAAATGCAATATGCTCATCAATAAGCAAATAGAAAAAAACGCAGGGAAGAGTTTTATGCCAAGTAAAACCATGCCGGCAAAACTTAATGCTGCAGGAGGATACCAAAGGCTGGCATGAGGGCTATATTCCAGTAATCGGGCACCCTGATAAAGCAAAACCCAGCCTAACATCAGTATCAGGCTTAAGAAAAAAATATTGGTAAGCGGTTTCCGTAACAAAATATTCGTGTCCGTACGATCATATTAGTGAGTAATGTAATACAGAACACCGTTGCAAGCTACTTGAATAAACACTAAATTTCAGAGGCAATACAGTAATAAGAGCATTTAAACTCATCTATAACTCTGGCTGTCCCGTAAAATTAAAAAAGCTTAAAAAGGGCCAACTATGCGCTTTTTGTTTTGTTTATTATTTTGCTCCTTTCCGGTTGCAGCGACGGATACCGCTGCGGCTTGGCAAGCCTGGCGCGACGGTCAGGCAGTGTTAATATTACGTCATGCGCTGGCGCCTGGCGTGGGCGACCCTGCAGGTTTTGTGTTGGATGATTGCCGCTCCCAGCGCAACCTGAACCAGCAGGGCCAACAACAAGCGAAGGCCTGGGGCGAAAAACTGCGGCAACTGCATGATGGCTCATTTCGTTTATATAGCAGCCAGTGGTGTCGCTGTTTAGAAACTGCGCAACTTATGGCTATTGCCGAGGTAAAACCTTTACCTGCCTTAAATTCGTTTTTTGCGGGCAGAGGTGATGCCCAAGCACAAACTCAGGCACTGCTGCAGTATTTTTCAGTTAACATCAGTCCAGAACCAATAATACTGATTACTCATCAGGTTAATTTTACCGAGCTAACAGGCATTTTTCCGCAATCTGCTGCCGGTGCTCTAGTGGCTTTACCGTTGACTTATCCTGCCAGAGTATTAGCGCAAGTTAGTTTAGCCGACCTATAATCGTCAGTTTGCATTGCTAGCGGCCTTTTGTTTGGGTATAAAAGTAGTTACTTAGATCTGAACGCCACAAAGGGATGAAGAGCGATGGCGAACTTTTTTTTCTATAGCAGCCTGTTGGTCGTTTTAGGTTTATCTAATCCAGTTGTAGCCCGAAATGCAGAGCAAGCCTTACATTGCCAATTACAAGTTCCTGCCGCGGTTATGGGCAGTGGTATCTGGTATCAAATGGGCTACCCATTTAATTTAACGGCGAATAATCTTGGCTTAATTCCAGGGAGTACGGCTTATCAACTGGCTGAACTCGCGTATCAGCTACAGCAACAAGGTTTACCAGAAACAGCTATTACTCAGCAAGTACAGCAGCGTTGTACTGGTTTTAGTTTATCTGAACTGACACAAGACTCTTCTTTTTTTGCAGAAAACGGTGCGACTCCGCCGGAGTTAACGGCTTGTGGCGATGCAACAACCTTGGTAGTGCAAAGCTTTAGTATGTTGGAAGCACAGCCAGTAACTATTGATAATCTTCTGGCAGTGATACTGGGGGAACAGCACATTCCCACGATACGACAGCTAGCCGAGTTCGCGGTGTCGCTTAAGCAACAGCAGCAATTGGAGACTACTATTCTGGAGCGGTTATTCAGCTATTGTCAGGAGCAGAGTATCAGTTTTAAACAACAATTAGCAGCAGATTACTATACACAATAGGAAAGATTTAATGATTACTGGGATATATGCGGCTTTGCTGGCCTTGCTGTTTATCATTTTAAGTCTGGCGGTAATTACCAAGCGTCGTCAGTTGCAGGTAGCGCTGGGCTCTGGAGGGCATAGCGCGTTAGAGCGTGCGATCCGAGTCCATGCTAATTTTGCAGAATATACCCCTATAGCGCTAATCTTATTGTTCTTGGCGGAAACTAATGGCTTAGCGGCTCCTTGGTTGCACGTGCTGGGGAGCATGTTAGTGCTTGGTCGGTTAAGCCATGCCTATGGTGTCAGTCAGACGAAAGAGCCATTGCAGTTTAGAGTATGGGGTATGCTGCTTACCTTTGGTGTCTTGACGCTAAGTGCTTTAGCGATATTAGTTTTAGTGTTAGTGCGTTCGGTTTATTAACACTAAAGCATGTTCAAGTAATAATTATTAGAAGATTAACAACTTTATGCAGATTATTCGTGATCCACTGGAGTCTCCCGCTGTTATCGCCCTACTTGAGGCTCATTTGGCCGATATGTATGCCACTTCACCACCGGAAAGCGTGCATGCCCTAGATATCAGTAAATTAAAAGCGCCAGATGTAAATTTTTGGACGCTCTGGCAAGCAGACAGCTTATTAGGTTGTGTCGCTTTAAAACAACATAGTCCAACAATCGGCGAGATTAAGTCGATGCGCAGTGTCCCTGAAGCGCGCGGCAAAGGGGTAGGGCGCGCTTTATTGCAGCACCTGGAGCAAGCTGCTGCAGCTATGGGCATTACTAAGCTGTATTTGGAAACTGGGTCGATGGATTTTTTTCTGCCGGCGCGCCGCCTTTATGAAAGTGCTGGCTTTGTGCACTGTGGCCCTTTTGCCGACTATACTGAAGATCCATTAAGTACTTATATGATGAAAGATCTGGGCGCGCCACCAGATGTCACCGAGCCGGTAAGTCGTCAGTTAGAGGCCTATAATGCTAAGGATCTGGCCGCTTTTGTGCGTTGTTATCATCCAGAGGTACAGGTTTTTCGTATGCCGGCAAGCAGTCCGGTGTTACAGGGGCTTGAGGCTTTTAGCCAATTTTATGGACGAGAGCGTTTCACTTTGCCAGCTTTACAGGCAAAGGTGCTTTCACGTATGGTAGTGGGCAACAAAGTAATCGAACATGAACTTGTTAGCGGTATATCAGAGCAGCCCTCTGAGGTTGCCGTGGTGTATCAAGTTGAGCAAGGCTTAATCACCCAAGTCTGGTTTTATGCGGCAAGTTAATCTTAGTAGGATGTCTGTATTTTGGTGAGATCCGGTTTAGATAGTATTTGGCTAGTGCTTGGTTTGCTGTGGTTCTTGGGGCAGTGTACAGAGCTTCAGGCTGAAGAGTCCAATCCAATCCTCCCAACTTCAATTGAGATTAGTACTGGTGAATGGCCGCCATTCTTAGGTGCTGAACTACCCGAACAAGGCGTGATTGCCCGCCTGATCCGCGATATTTTTGCCGAAGCGCAGATCAGTGTGCAATTTACTTTTTTGCCTTGGAGCCGGGCGATGCATGATACGGTTAATGGCAAATATGCGGCTACGGCTGTTTGGATGTTTGCGGATGATCGGGCAAAAAATTTTCTTTACAGTGCTGCGGTGCTGAATGAGAAATTTGTATTTTTCTACCGGAAGAGCCAACCCTTTTATTGGCAGCAACTGACCGATCTACAAGGCATGATAGTGGGTGGCGTGAGTGGCTATAGTTATGGCCCCAACTTTGATGCAGCAGTTAAAAACCACATTATTGGCTTGGACATCGTTGGAACCGTAGAACAAAACTTCCAGCGCTTGGCGCTTGGGCGGGTAGATGTCGTAGCGGAAGAGATCAGCGTTGGCTATCATATGTTACAACAACGTTTGCCCGATATTGCCAATAGCATTACCCATCATCCGCAACCCTTACTGGTTAATCAAAGCTTTTTATTATTTCCTAAAACTAATCCACAGAGCGAAGCGCTAAATTTATTGTTTAATACGTTATTACAAGAGTTTAGAGCCAATGGTCGCTATGATGATTACTTTGATACCCTGACCACGGCGGAATCTGGTTCCTTTTATCAACCTTTGCAACCCTAATTTACGTTTGTCTAGAAAGGTTAACTGCATCTCATCTGACTGTTTTCCCTTTTTTGCTAATGTGGAACAGACACCTCTGTAGATACGCTTATTTTCGTTATAGATAGCGTATCTAAATTAAAATTAATAAGATTCATCATTGCAAATGTCTGTTTACTTTTATGTCACCTTAAACTAAGCTCAGCTCAGTAGCGACTTAGATTGATGGATAAGCGAATGAAAGTTATGTTGATTGTGGGAATTGCTTTGTCGTTGTCGGCATGCGCTACCGTCAAAACTCTACCGCCCAGCACTACCCATGTTGTGATTGAGCACTACGGCAAGAAAAGTTATTGTAAAGAAATCCCGCGGGTCTACAGTGGTTTTGCCTTTAACTTATGCAAACTTAATGGCGAGCCCAGCCGTCAGGAAAACTTAGGTAGCAGCTTTAACAACGTACCGTTTTTTATTATCGATGGTACCTTCTCGCTGGTTGCCGATACCGTAGTGTTGCCCTATACCCTTTATACGCAAAGTCAGCATGGCAGTATTGAGGTAAATTAGTTTAGCACTTAGGTTCGTTGTAACTATTATGCGCTGTATTGGGCCAGCGGTATCAACGATATGCTTGTCGATGACTTAGTTTGGTAACGCTATGACAATAACCCTGTCAGACAATGCTTATATAGTTTACCCACTTTAATTTGCTGCTTGCCGTCCAGCCGAAGTTGTTCATTATCTACGGCTAAAACTTTCTGTTTATTTACTACATAGGATTTATGTACCTGCACAAACTGCTGCGCCGGCAGCTGTTGTACTAGTTGTTTTAAGGTGCTGCTAACCAGTGTCATCTGCTCACCTTGCCATACTTTGACATAGTTACCGTAGGCCTCGAATAAGCTGATGTCATTTAGTAGAAACTTACGTTTTTCCCGGTCAACTTTCAGCACTATATAAGGCTCTGCAGGCAGCTTGGCACTGGTTATGCGCCGTCGCACTTTGTTAAGCGCCGT
>NZ_BNAO01000001.1:405930-449929 GCF_014653435.1 Alishewanella longhuensis
AAACAGCCGCTCGGCACTGACGGGTTTTAACAGATAATCCACTACCTCCAGTTCAAAGCCTTCCAGTGCATACTCTTTGTGGGCGCTGATAATAATCACTGCGGGTCTGTTGTGCAGCACCCGCAACAGTTCGATGCCCGTCAGCGCTGGCATATTAATATCCAGCAGTAATAAATCCACCTGTTGCTGTGCCAGATAACGTAACGCTGCAGTGGCATTGTAGCAGCCAGGCAGCAGGGCAATATCATCGCAGCCTTGCAGATGATGTTTAATGACCTGATGCGCTAGTGGCTCATCATCAATGATGAGTGTCTTTAACACGGCTCCAGCTCCAGCGTTAACTCGGCACACCATAAACCCGCTTGTGGTTGTGCACTAAAACGGTGTTTACCGCTATACAGCAGACTAAGCCGTCGGCGCAGATTATCCAGCCCGATACCCGGCGGGCGCTGCCCGGTTGCCTCTGGCACGCTATTAATGCAGCGCATCTGCAGCCAGCCTTTTTCCACGCTGATGCTTAGTGCGATGCTGCAATGCGACTGGCTTGGCTCCACGCCATGTTTCACGGCATTTTCCAGTACGGTGATGAGCAATAATGGCGCGATCTGCCATTGTTCTGGCTGCGTTGGCCAGACAACGTCAAGCTGGCATTTATCACCGCTGCGAATGGCTTGCAGCGCGAGAAAGTCCTGCAAATACTGCATTTCCTGCGCCAGGCTTACCCGCGCATTTTGCCCTTCGTACACGGTATAACGCAGTAAGTTTGCCAATTGTAGCACCAGTGTTGGCGCTTGCGCCGAGCCAGCCAGGGTCAGGGCATATAAGTTATTTAGTGTATTAAATAAAAAGTGCGGATTAACCTGTTGCTGTAACAGTTGCAGCTCAGTTTGACTTTGCCGCTGTGCCACTTCAGCCAGCGCATTTTCTTGTTGCTGGCGCTCAAACGCCAGAATAACCGGCGTGCTGACAGCCAAAACCACAAAACAAAAGCGAAAATTATCCGCGGCAAAAATGTTGTAATCCTGCGAGGGCAGGAAAGTAAATTCCGGGATATTCATCGGTAAGCATAACACGATAGCAGACAGCAGCGGCGTCAGCAGAATGATGCCGATCAGGCAGCCTGCCATATAAGCAAACACGCCACTGCGCGCCAATACCTGGCGGATCAGCAGATAACGGTTGAGCCAGCAGATCAGCAAAATACAGCTGCCCATTAGCAAAAACTGCCATAGGTAGCTTAGGAAATACTCAAAATTCACGATAACCGTATGGCTGTTAATAACGGCCTGCAGCGGCTGATTGCGCACCGGGTCGTCGGTAGAGGCGAAGATACCCGCCATCACCACCGCCCATACACTCATCAGCAGCAGCAACACCGAATTTAACGAAAACAAGCGGGAAATCAGTTGAAAACCCGCACTGGCATTGCGCTGCGCTAACCAGCGACTCAGGCCATAACCGCTACTGGCCAGCAGTAACAGTAGCCAACCCTGCACCGAGAATAATGCCGAAACAGCGTAAGCCTGCCACTGCTCAGCCAGCCAAAACAAGCATAGCGGGTACAACACAAAACCCGCGACCCAAATCAGGCCTGCCCAGTAACGACTGCGCAGATTGGTAGCGCAGGCAGCGACACGCGCGGCAAAATAATGCGCCAGCAGCAGCGGCGAGCTTTCTGCCAACAATTGCAGCACTATGCGTAAAAATTCCGCGGTACTTTGACTCTGCCAGGAAAAGTGCCGGATAGCCGCTTCCAGCAACAGCGCCGCCAACAACGGCAGTTGGTTGCCGGCTAGGGGGTTAAACCTGAGTTTAGCTTTAGCGAAAGCTGGGTTAAGCATGGTGTTTTCCTGCCAGAGTTTTGCATAGCATGGCGCAAAGTGTCTGAGGTGTCAGCCAGTGAATGACGAAGTTAGCGCTTTTACGGACCAAAGTAAATTTGCACGCCCTAAGCCATTAGCGTCTTTTATCATCGCAATCAGTCACTTTGTCATTGCTTGATTGTAGCGAAGCGGTGCCCGGTCTAGCCTGAGGGATATTTTTTAAACAGGAACCGCTTATGCTGACAATCAACCAACTTTCAGTTACTTACGCAGATGGCACCCGGGCACTACAGGATATCAACCTGCAGTTGCCTGCCGGTATGGTCGGCTTATTGGGCCCTAATGGCGCTGGCAAATCAACACTGATGCGCACTCTGGCTACACTACAAACACCCGATAGCGGCCAGATACACTTTGCCGATCTGGATGTACTACAACAACCAGATAGTCTGCGTCAGCAACTGGGTTACCTACCCCAGTATTTCGGGGTTTATCCACATATGAGCTGTATTGCTTTATTGCGGCATATGGCGGTATTAAAAGGCATTCATAATAAAGCCGAGCAACAACAACAGATTGACTCCCTGCTGCAGCTGACCAACCTGAGCGCAGTGGCAAAAAAACAGGTCGCTAGCTTTTCCGGTGGTATGCGCCAGCGCTTTGGTATTGCTCAGGCTCTGCTGGGTAACCCGCGATTATTGATTATGGATGAACCCACCGCTGGGCTGGATCCGGCCGAGCGCGAGCGCTTACACGCCTTACTGGTCACTCTCAGCCAACAAAAACTGATCCTGCTATCGACTCATATCGTGGAAGACATTGAAAATCTGTGCCCCTTTGTCGCGCTAATCAATCAAGGGCAGATTGTGCAAAGCGGCCCAGTATCAAGCCTGCTTGCACCGCTACAAGGTCGGATCTGGCAAAGCCCGCTGCGACCGGAAGATAGCAGTATCCTGCTCAGTGAAAGCTACCGCTTTGGGACGCCGACCTACCGGCTGTTAAGCCAACAACAGCCCTGTGCCGCAGCCGAGCCGGTAGCGGCGACCCTGCAAGATCGCTATTTCTTTGAGCTGACAGCTAAGGCGGTTAACCATGTTGCTGCTTAAACTGCTGCATAATGAGCGCCGCTATTTGCAACGCCAACCTTTGGTGTGGTTGGCGCTAATACTACTGCCAATAGCGGCCTATATTTTTGCTACCGGTGTTACTGGCATGGACACCCTTGCCGACAAACGACTGCAAGCGTTACAGATGACCCTACTGATGTGCTACCTACCGTTGCTGTGCGGCGCACTGGCACCTTTGGTGTTGCTGCGCGATCACAACCACGATATGACGGAGCTGGTCCACAGCACACCACTTAAGCCGTCACAGCGCTTGCTGGCCCGGGTTGCTATATTAGCATTATGCTGTGCCGGATTAATGCTGATAGGCTTTTCTGTCATTTATTATCTGCTGTGCCGGCATTTTGGTTTTCAGGCCTCACTTCTGCTGCTACACCTGTGGGACTTTGCTTTTATGGCCTTACCCGCCTGTGCCTTTTATGCCATGCTGGCCGCTTGCTTGACGCAGCGTTTCTGCAGCAATGTGGTGCTGTACGCCATATTTGCCAGTGTGTGGCTACTGTATCTGGTATTGGCCAGTATGACCGGCGCTCCCATGTTAGCCGGCAGCACTATTAGCAGCGATCTGCTGTTTAATGTTATGCGTCTGCTAGACCCATTTGGCAATACCGCGCTGCTAGCCCTGTATCAGCATAATCCGCCGCAACTTTACGGCGACAGCATTTTTTATTTGAATCGACTCCTTTATTGCCTGCTGAGTGTCGGGCTGTTTTATCTTAGCCTACGGTTAAAACCCTATCAGCACAGCGTCAAACCGCTGCCAGACGACAGTAGCCATAAGCTGGTGCAAAAACAGCCTTATCGCCCGGTTACCCCTAAAGCTGTCGGCGCGCTGCAACTGTGGCAGCTATGCCGGATGGCGCTGCTTGGCGTGCTAAGACAGCGGCTAAACCAATTTATCCTGTTGGGCTGGACTTTACTGCTGGGCAACGAAGTGCTGTCGGGCATTCACTATGCCGAGCCGCTGGCGGTGCTAAGCCCTACCAGCCTAGATGCAATTAATCGCATTGCCGATGATGTGCTGCCCTTTCTTGGTTGTTTGTTAACCCTGTTCTGGAGCTACCAGCTTAACTGGCGTAACCGCCATAGCGCCATGGCCGAGCTGATTGCCGCTGCGCCCGTGCGCTCTGGCATACTGCTGGCGGGCAATATGCTGGCATTAACCGCGCTGATTCTGTTACTTATACTGCTAAGTGCCCTGGCTTGCCTGTCGGCAGAATGGCTGGCCAGCAGTGAAATTAACCTCCGTCTTTACCCCGAGGTGCTGGGCAAGGTCGCGCTGTCATTAACCTTACTTGGCGCCCTGTTTAGCGTGTTTCATACCATTTGCCGCTCGCCGCTAACGGCTGCAGTCTGGTGTGTTGGCATCTTGCTACTGAAATATACCCCACTAAGCGGCAAATTAGGCTTAACCCATACTATGTGGAATATCGCCGGCTCTCCGCTGCAACCAGCCGATGCTTTCTGGGGCTTTGAGCAAAGCCAGTCGGTATTCTGGCCCTTTATGGTGTTCTGGTTGTTATTGGTCATTAGCTTACTGTGGCTGGCGGCACCTTGGTCGCACCGCAGCGGCAGTTTTACTAACCCCAAACGCTGGAGACTAGATTTGAGCAGCAGCCTACTGCTGACACTGGCGTTAATAAGCGGCGTGCATTTGCACCTTAATATCAGCGCCGAACGGCCACTTATGAGCTCAGATCTGCGGGAACAATGGCGGGCCAATTACGAACAACGCTATGCCAGTTGGGGCAGCGTTGCCCAGCCGACTATCAGCCATATTGTCGCGCAAGTGGATATCTATCCACAGCAGGGCGAGGCAGTTTTCTCGTTAGATTACACACTGCAAAATCGCACAGCTGAGCCGGTCAGCAAATTGCTGGTAGGCAATTACTCGGCTACCACTATTGATGAGCTTCGCCTGTCGGTGCCACATAGTATTGAGGTAGATCAGCAGCTGGGCCAATATACATTGACGTTAACCCAGCCACTGACACCCGGCGACACAGTGCAAATGCACAGTAAACTACACTTTATACAACCCAGACACTGGCCGGCAGTGTTACCACAACTGGTTAAACCCTCCTTTAGTT
The DNA here is from genome assembly GCF_014653435.1 of Alishewanella longhuensis. Classification (GTDB taxonomy): domain Bacteria; phylum Pseudomonadota; class Gammaproteobacteria; order Enterobacterales; family Alteromonadaceae; genus Alishewanella; species Alishewanella longhuensis. Next base: position 410,968 of record NZ_BNAO01000001.1, read on the forward strand.
ATCTGCGTGGCATACCGCTGTTACCTACTATCGGTTTTCAAGCTGAATACCTGCTGCGTGATACAGAACTTCGCCAGCAATATGGTCTGGCCTCACTGGAGCTGGCTAAGCCTTCTCAGCTATTTGCGACAGCGCACGGCAACACGCCCGCTCATCCGCAGGCAACAGCACAGTACGATTGGCTCAGCCTGCACTCGGTGGTGTCGACCGATGCCGGGCAAACGCCACTGGCCCAAGGTGAGCTATTAAGGCAATGGCAACAGCACGGGCGGCAATACGCCGAGTACCAAACCCGCGGGCCCATCCGTAACGCAGTGGCATGGTATTCGGTTACCGGGGAGACACTCAGCCGGCAACACGGCACTACCCGTCTTACGCTATACAGCCCGTTAATAAATGCTGCAGCTGAGCTGAATATGCAGGCAATGCAAGATACGCTGGACTGGATGACGCAACATATCGCGCCCTATCGCGGCACACAACTCAGTTTGCTGGCGATGCCCGATATGGACACAACCGGCTACGCCCTGCCACAGATAATCATGATCAATCATCGGGTCGGTTTTCGTGCTGAACCTGCAGCAGATGCTGGCTTTGATCAGCGCTATCGGCGTGCTGTGCATGAAACCGCACATCAATGGTTTGGCCACGATATTGGTAATGGCGTACTGGCAGACAGCGCCTTCTTAGTTGAGTCGCTGGCAAAATATATCGAGCTGGTGCTGATAGAGCAACGCTATGGCACCAAGGCGATGCAAGCGTTGGTAGAGTATGAGCGAGAGCGCTACGCGTTAGCGGTTAGGCGCAGCACTCAACCACTGTCAGCTCTGGTCGATGCGACGGCAAGCCATGATCTCTATTCCCGCGCTACCCTGGTTTTTGCCATCTTGCGTCAGCAATTGGGTGATGCCGTCATCAGCCAGGCGCTGCAGCAGTTGTGGCAACAGCACGCTTATCCAAAAACACCCGCCACTTCCATGGATTTTGTGCGGGCGCTACAGGCGCAGGTTAAGCCAGCACAGCAACAACTAATACAAGAGCTATTACTGGGTACTAACAACGCCCTATTGTTACCTTAAATATTATCTAAGGAAAAGAAGATGATAAATACTATAACCAGATTAATAGCTTGTGCTCTACCTATCTGTTTCACTGCAATTGCCCAGGCAGCATCCGCAGAAACTAATTATGGCGAGCTGGAGCAAGCTTACTATCACCGACAATATAGTTTGCTTGCCAGTAAACTTAACACCTTGGATGCTAAAGATGTGCGAATAGAAATTCTTGAAGTTGCGCTCGCTGTGGCCACCAATCAACAAGACAAAGAAGCGCAACTGGAAGCCTTGGTAGCGCGTCATCCCGACACCGCGCAAGTACGCTATGTTGCCGGTAAGCTTTGGTACCAAATAAAACAGCAGTCAAGCCTTTTTAATAAACTTGGGCTGGTGGATAAATCCAACGAAAACTATATTATTGCGGCGAAATTAGAACCTGAAAATCCGCAATATCTGGTTGAGGCCGCAAAAGCACTTGCGATTAAAAGTGGCTTTTTTGATACGAAAAAGCAAGCATCTAAAGCCATTGTCGACAAGCTGGCTCAACTTGATCAACGCAGTTACTACCTGGCATTGATGGATTACCTGCAGAATACGCAAAATGCAGCGGACGCGAAAAAAACGGTCACTATTATCCGCGCTGAGTTTAATGATGATGTGGTGTTGTTAAATCGTGCGGCAAATTTATTGTGGACCTTTGCCGAAAAACCTCAAGCTCAGCAATTGTTTGTGGCTAGTTGTAAAGTAAAAACGCTGGCGATAGCACAGTTCCCGCAGTGGCGTGAGGCTTGTCTGTCTGCTGCCTATCTAGCATTACAAGATTATGGCGACAAACAGCAAGCTCTTGAGGCGTTAGCTTTATTGCTCAGCGAAGATAAAGTAAAAGATGAGCAATACGTCGAGTATTTAATGCTTTATGCCGAGCTTAATAAAGCGATGGCAGATAAAGACGCTGCTATAAGGAGTTACCAACAAGCGTTAGCGTTAACGACCACAGGCTCAACCCAAAAAGAGATCCGCACTAAATTGAAAAGGTTAACTAATTAAATCTTATACAATTCCTCTTGCCATAGTTGAGGTATTCATCAGCTTTGGCAAGAGTAGACGTCGCCTTTGCTAACATTGTGTCCTGCATGACCTTTATCGTTGGGCTCTGTACTCTGCGGGCGTCAGGCCGGTGCTGCTTTTAAAAGCTTTGTAGAAAGATGAGCGGGCATTGAAGCCGACGGCCATAGCAATACTCAGCACACTGTCTTCGGTTTGCTGCAGTTGTTGTTTTGCTGCGACAATTCGCGCTTCGTTAATATAGTCATAGAAGGATTGCTGCAAAGTTTGATTTAGCGTCTGCGATAAATACTGTGCTGAGACGCCAAGATGCTCTGCCAGTTTGTATAAGGTGAGTGCCGGATCCAGATAGAGTGCCTCGTCATATACCGCGGTTCGCACTTTGTTGGCAATGCGCTGTGCCTGCGCCTCACCTAAAGCCGAGCGTTGATATTTATCTGTCGCCGCTGCAACAGGCGTCTCAAAAGGCGTGGTTTCATTTGGCGCTTTATAACATTCCGTAAACCCCGGCAGCTGATTTAAGCCACAGGAACACAGCAACCACACCAAGATCAGTGCCAATAGCAGCACCCCAGTTTCGTTTAACCACGGCGAACCCATCGCGTCTTCTATCAATAACACCAGCACCGCATAACCCCAACTTAACACAAGTATCGCCATCAGGCCGTTTAGCCAGTACAGGCTTTTCCCGGCATCCGCTGCAAATACCTGATGCAGTTTATCTCTGTACTGTTTTAACAGCAGGGTAATACGTACCAGATAAAACAGGCTTAAACCCAGCCACAATAAGGTTGCTAGTAAAAAGCCGATAGCAGTGAGTAAAACTTGCCCTTGCAAGTCGGCTTCGTCAGCGAAGAATAATGCCTGCTGCTGAGTTTCCGGCAGGGTGTAAATAAGTAATGCCAAGGGAATAGCAATCAGCTGTGGCCAATAACCTTTGCTGTAGCGCCACTGCCAATGCCATGGCTCAACGGCGCTAAGCGCTTGCGCATATAAGTACAAACTCACTGGCAGTGCAAAAAAAGTGATGGGTAACGCGGCGATATACAGAAAAATGCCTGCAGGAAACAGCTGAAAAACCGCAGGGCCGCTGATAATTACTGCCATGCTCGCCAGCGCGATAAGCAGTGGCAGCAAAAAGCGCTGCTGTGCTACCCGTAGCAGCAGTAACTGTAGTGTTAGTAACAGCATACCCAGTGCCAAGAGGCTTAAGAGCAGTTCAGTCATATTATTAATCTGCATTTTTACATAGTCCCAGTTTACGGCCTTTTTGTGGTGGGTAACAGCAAAAAGCTGTCCGCGCTTATCGTCACGGACGACATAAAAGTTTTAATTACATAGCCTTAGATAAGCTGTCTCCTGCAAATGGTGGGAGGCGCTTAACAGTGAATGTCAGAAGAGCAAATGCAGAGGAGATTTTATGCGCGACAAGACAATAGCAAGTCCAGCAATACTTCAAGCCGGTGGCGTGGCCGCCTTCGGTATGGCGTTTTGCTATATTAGTGTGGCGGTCATTTTCTTTGGCCTGATCACGCTGCCGCCAGATTTAGACAGCCTGGGCCGGCTACAGTATTTTTTGCAGCAGCAATATCTGTGGGGCGCCATCGGTTATGGTATTGGTTATCTGGTCTTTGGGGTACTGCTGGCAATCTTGTTACAGGCGCTACGTCAGGCGATAGCCGAACCGCAATCTGCTCTTGCCGGTTTAGCGGAGCGCTTTGGTAATGTCTGGCTGGTGCTGATGATGGCATCTGGCATGGTGGCATTATTAAGTATGGAAATGACATTACGCTTGCTCGACACCAACACTGAGCAGGCATTGGCACTGCATAACACCTATCAATTGCTTACCAATGCGCTGGGTGGTGGCATCGAACTAGTAGGAGGGCTTTGGGCATTATTGCTAAGTATGGCAGGGCTTAAGCACAATGTGTTTTCTAAGTCGTTATATAGTTTAGGTATTATTGTTGGCAGCCTGGGTATTGCTACTGTGCTCCATACCCTGCCATACCTGAAAGACGCCTTTGGTATAACGCAGTTTATTTGGTTTATCTGGCTGGGCGTGACGTTACTGCGACTGGCGCGTGAGCTATAAGTTTGAGTGAGTTTGAGCTGCGCCTGTGGCATTGTGTTCTAAGTACACAGGCGCAATCAAGCCGTATGGTTAATGCAGCTTCAACTTGGGCCGCACGGCCCGGTTCATTTTTTCCACCAGCACCAGCAACATGCCTTTCCACCAGCCATGAATGGCAATTTGGTGCATGCGGTATAGCGACATGTACACAAAGCGCGCCAGCTTGCCTTCAATAAACATGCTGTTGCCGGTCAGGTTGCCCATTAGGTTACCGACGGTACTGTAGCGGCTTAAATTGACCAGTGAGCCGTGGTCTTTGTAGACAAAAGCTTTGAGCGGTTTTTGCCGGCGTTGCCGCAAAATATTCTGTCCCACCAGACTGGCCATTTGATGGGCCGACTGTGCGCGCGGAGGCACCCAACTGCCATCCTGCTGTTGGAAGCCGCAACAATCACCCAGTACATAAATGGCTTCCTGTTTTTTGGCTTTGAGCTCTGGCGTGACCAGAATTTGCTGCAAGCGGTTCAGCTCAAAAATGCCAAGTCGGGCGATAAAATCGGGTGCTTTCACTCCTGCCGCCCAGACCATCATCTCGGCGGTGAGTAGCTTACCATCTGCCGTGATAAAACCCTCTGCATTGGCAGCACTGACTTTGGTGTCTTCCCGTACTTGCACCCCGAGCAAACTGAGTTCTTTACGCACCGCATCGGCAATGCGCTTGGGCAGCGCGGGCAAAATACTAGGGCCAGCTTCCAGCAAGTGAATGTTGAGTTTTTTAGCACTCATGCCGGATAAACCGTAGCGTTTGGCCAGAGCTGCTACATGGTAAAGCTCGGCAGCCAATTCGACCCCGGTAGCACCGCCGCCGACAATGGCAATATTGAGCGCCCGCTCATCGTTTTGTTGGCTGAAGCGGACAAAGTTGTTCATTAAAGCGCGGTGAAAACGCAGTGCTTGCGGGGCTGAATCCAGAAAATAACAGTGCTGGCTTACCCCTGGGGTGTTAAAGTCATTGCTGACACTGCCAATGGCCAGCACGAGGGTATCGTAGGGCAGGGACCTTTCGGCAACCAGCAAGTCCCCTTCATCGGTATAGATGGCCGCTAGCTTGATGGTTTTTCGCTCGGCATCTAAGCCAATCAATTCGCCATGCTGGAAGTGGTAATGATGCCGTGCAGCGTGGGCACTGTAAATCACGCCGTCGGTGTCGGTATCCAGCGAACCACTGGCTACTTCATGCAGCAAAGGCTTCCAGATATGACGGGTGTTCTTATCCACCAGGGTGATCCGTGCTTTGCCAGATTTCCCCAGCGTTTTCCCCAGCTTGGTTGCTAGTTCAAGTCCGCCGGCGCCGCCTCCAACAATCAAGATAGTTTGCATGGTGATACTCCATTTTTTTAAACATGATAATTCCTTCTGAGGCGGCCTTTGTGATTGGCGTAGGTGGCAGCAGCTAATGCCTTATAATAAACTTTTCATGTTGGTAACACTATGTTTTTAAAAAACAGCAGCTGTGTTTCGAGCGGAAAATGTGCGCTGGCGGGAGCGGTCGGTTGTTTGCTCAAGTGGCGATTGTAAGTCCCCTTGGTGATTAGAACTGAATCGCAACACAAGAACCAACAGTCTACCCTTGGTTAGCGGTTAAGCTACTTTCTATAGTATTAGTATTGTGCTTAAAATCCTATTATTTTAGGACTTTAATGCAGGTATTGCTATACATGACATATAATCCTTTTTTTTTAGGATTATATGTCATGTATAGCGTGTTGCTGCTATTAATCCTAACTATTTAGGATTAATATAGAGATTAGAGCGACAATGTTTAAGACAGCTATCGAGGTGGATGTATGGCGAAACGGGTTATGCCAACTGATAAACCGAATATTCAACAACCAGTAACGTTGGCTTCGTTAAGTCAGTTAGTGCGATACAAACGTACTACTTTGGGGGTGTCTATAGCTGACGCCGCTCTATTATTTGGGCTATCCAAGCAGACATATCAAAATATTGAAAAAGGTGCGGGTAATGTTCGAGCTGAGAATTTATTTACTGTGCTGGCGTTATGGGGCATAGAGCTACAGGTAAAAGCAGCGGAAGACAATAATGACTGGCTCTGATAACCTGCCCAAACTAAACGTCTATGCCAATTCTAGTCTGGTTGGCGAGCTGATATTCCTTTCACCAGGCAAGTGCCAGTTTCATTATGCAGCCAGCTGGTTAGCGCAAGGCTTTGCCATCTCGCCGCATATAGGTTTTCAGCAAACAGTATCATCTGAAACCTTGATCAACTTCCTGAAAAACCTGCTCCCAGAAGGCGATGCTTTAAGTAGTTTGCTGAGTTACGAACGCTTATCCAAAGAACATGTGTTTGCCATACTAAAAACCATTGGGGCTGAAACCGCCGGCGCTCTATCGTTTCATAACAGCCAGCCTGCAGATGCCGTTAGCAAACTTCGGCCAATTACGGACGCAGAACTGGCTGAGCGCCTTAGCAGCCAGGACACGAGTCAGCTGGTGTACTGGGACGGTAAGTTCCGGCTATCCGTTGCCGGTGTGCAAAACAAGCTAAACGTATATGTTGATGAAAACCAGCAGCTATCGCTGGCCGACGGCAACTACTCCAGCACACATATTGTAAAATTCTCTGCTGCCAACTATTGCAGTATCGTCGTGAATGAGTTGTTTTGTATGCGGCTGGCTGCAGCAGTTGGCATTGATGTAGCCGAAGTACAACAAAGGCATTTTGGTGGTCACCATGCTCTGCTGGTTACCCGATTTGACCGCAAACGTTCTGAACATGGCATCAGCAAACACCATATGATTGACGCTTGCCAGGCATTAGATTTGCCTCCTGAGTATAAGTACGAACGCCAGTTTGGCGATGATCGCGACGTTGCCAATATCAGAGATGGCGTAAGCCTGAGTAAGCTCATTTCATTTGCCCGCCTTACTGCAGTGCCATTGCTAACTATCCAAAAAATGCTCGACTGGTTACTGTTTAATCTGATTATTGGCAACAGTGATGCTCACGGTAAAAACATCAGCTTTTTTGTTGGCCGCAACGGCATTAGCCTTAGCCCCTTTTATGATTTAGTTTCCATACTGCATGAAGCGCAACAACACCGTCAACTTAACACTGATTTGGCAATGGCAGTTGGCGACAACTTCGATATCAATACTATCACTGCGTACGACTTACTGACATTTGCAGACGAGGTTGGCCTCAAACCGGCTCTGATTAAGCGTCGTCTGGATTCACTGGCTATACGCTGCCAAAATCTGGCCAACCGGCTGGATTTTAGTACAGACCAACTTACTGCCGAACAGCAAGCTCATATAAAAAACTTAACCCAGCTCACTTTGCAACGCTGTGACTACTTTCTACAACAAAGCCGCCAGTTTAACGCTGTTTTACGGTCAGCTTTTTAGAGCAGAGCGCTACCTGCAGTGGCAAAGTCGATACACAGAATAAGAACAGCAGATTAGCGAATTGAAATGGGCTTAAGCCGCATACTCTGCATATTTTGCTGTCTTAGCCCTACGAGTTGCTGGCACAGCAATTGTTGGTAGGGTAAAAACGCGGCAGCGACCGTGTGCTCCGAAATCCCTGCAATAAAGCTCAGCTGCGTGTTTGGTAGCATGGCGGTGCTGGCTTGTTGTTGCAGTGTTGTCAGTTCTGGCAACAGTATGGCGCTGTAGTCTTCGTTTAAGGCGATACTGACGCCTTTGGCATCAAAGTCGCCAAAGTACAAAATGGGTTTGTTCTGCTGAAAGCAGAATGTTTTCAGGGCTTTACAACCTTTGCTATATAACTTGTCGCCACGATAAATAATCAGCGGCTGCTGGTACAGCAGTGCCAGGTTAAAGCGTTCAAGCTGATAAAAACAGTCCAGGTTTTCTACTACTAATAAAGCATCATAGTTGCTAAGGGGTAACTGTTGCCAATCGATATCCGTAAAGGTAATGGTTGGTAAGGCAGTGGATTGAATGGGGTTATTAAGCTTAACTAACACCCTATGCTGGCGCGGGCTTGGGCCAAGGCTTTTTAGCTCTTGCTGGTGAACAAGGGCATTATCTAAGCGGCTCTGTTGCTGAATCTCATCCTGAAAACAGGCCTGTTGTAATTGCCGCTGTGTGGCGGCAATGGCTTTTAGCAGCGGCAGATCAAAACTAAATTGTGGTAATTGCAGGCTGTTAGCGGGCACTAACTCATGTTCTGTGCACCAGCGCAGCACGTCCTGCACAGATTTAGTATGCGTTTTTACCCGCTCGCTGCCACTGGCATTAAGCCGCTGTTGCAGTTGCTGCAAGTAGCGTAGCGCCTGCGCAGTGAGCGGCGGGTAATGCATTAGGCCGCCTGTAAACCAATACTAATATCGCGTATCAGCAGCAAGCTATTAAAATCACTGGCTGGCGCTTCTTCGCGCAGAATGGCAAACATTTGCTTTTCGTCAACCGGCAAGGCTTGGTATTCGGCGATAATCTGATAGAGCCAGATTTCGCTATCCCATTCCAGTGCCTGCTGCTCCAGATAGCTTAGCGCACTGAGTTTACCGCCTTGATCAATCACCCGCAGGTAGAAATTCTCCACATCGGTTTTTAGGGCCTGTTGCCGCGCAGCTATTTCCTCATCCTGCAGTAAGGCACTAAAGTTGGCGCTTTGCGTGTCTAACAAGGTTACGGCTGCAGGGCGCGGTAGTGACCGCACCAGTTCGGCTAATACCTGGCGCTCGCTGGCTTTATCCAGGGCGATGGCGGCGTGCGGTTTAATGGCGGCAGACTGATTAAAGAGCTCTGGCACCTCACTGCGATTCGGGTAATCTGCCGGTTGGTATTTCGGGTGCTGGCGCAAAAACGCTGCCATATTGGCAATTAACAGAGAGCGGGATTGCTGCTGGCGGAATTTAGCTAATAGCTCAACCAGCCGTTTTTGCACCTCTAATAAACTACTGTGATGCGAGCTTAGCTGGCTTTGCAGCTGACTTACCAACAGTTTGCGTAAATGGTTATTACCTTCAGATAGCTCAATTAACTCGGTAAAGTCGAGTAAATCCAAGCCATCTAGCAAGCGGCGTAATTGCTTTTGCGCCCGTTCGTTTTCCCGAATTTTATCATCCAGGCTGCTGACAAAGCCAAAGTCGCTGTTCAGCCGGTGCCATAGGCTGTCGATGGCCTCTTCAAACTGGCCGCTTAAATCATGCACATGTTCGGTCAGGCGTTGCAGCTGCAATTCGGCCACGCTGTAATCGCCCTTATACTGGGCATCGCGATAGGCTTGGACCCGGTTACGAATTTGCTCCAGCTTTTCGGCCACGTCAGCGTTAATCTGCCGGCGGTTTTCATCGGCCACCATACTGGCAATCAGCTCGCTGACTAACGGCCGCAGTGCCAGTGGCTGCTGTTCATCTGGCCGCCATAAAATCCGGGCGGCAATTAACTTTTTTAGCGCCCCTTCGCTAAAGGCACTTTCATCAATAAAGCCATCTAAGTACCCCTGCATCAACTGCTTATGATGCTTACCCAATAAGGCTAAGCGTTCTGCGCCTATGGTAAAGAGGTTAGAGGCGGTGGCAGTGTCTAACGGCGCCATCAGAGCAGCGCCTCCTGCGTGGGGGTGTCGTCAACCGGCAGATGCTCCTCGTCGCGGATAAAGCGAATCACATCAATTAAATAATCAATTTTACCGGTCACAATATAGTATTGGCGCTCAGCATGGGGTTGCAGCAAATAACCATGCTCTTTTAAGCGCCGGAAAATTTGCTTAACCTGGCTATCGAGCTGCTCGCTTTGGCTGTTAAAAAAGCGATCGCTAGCGAGTTGGCTTAAGCGCTGGCGCAAGCTTTGGTTATCTTCAGTGCGTAGCACAAATTCTTGCAGTTTAATGGTATCGCCAGCGGTTAAGGCGCTATCGCGGCCCATGGTTTCTTGCACCAGTTGCAACCATTCCAGCAAGGGCAATAAGGATTGTACTGTTAGGGCAAACTGGCTGCTTAACTGCTCCCGCGCGTCTTTGTTCAGTTCGTGATAACCCAAAAAGTACACACTGTGATCATCATTGCTGACTAACCGCCGATTCAGCGGCCGCAGATAATGGTTAATATCCTGCTGGGTTTGCTCCAAACTTAAATGCCGATAGGCATCTTCTTCGGTAATCTTACAAATAAAATCACCGGCCAGCAGGCGCTCGAGTAAAGGTCCGTGTTGTAACATCAGCTTGCCTCCTGCTGTTTCTGGGCTAAGCGCTCGGCTAAGCGACTGACTTTAGGTTGAATGCGTTTGAGCTGGCGCTTGGTAGGATCTTGCTGGCTGGGCTCAATTAAATAGCGATGCTGGAACAGCATTAATACATCTGACTCTGGGTTCGGGAAGGCACCGACAATCACAATATTATTGCTGCTACAGGCCGTAAATAGCTTTTCGACGTTGTGATAGGCGAGCGTACCAATTTCATCGATGGGCCAGTGAATGGTGACTTTGGCTTCGCCACGCAGTAAGCGGGTAAAGGCCAGTAAGTACTTACATAAAATCAGGTAAGCCATACCGTGGCTGGACGATTCCAGCAATTGCCGATCGTTTTTAATCACCAGCTCGGAGCCACCTTCACTTAGATGCAGCTCTAAGCGCAGCAGCGATTCAATAGTGTATTGCTCATCGGCGCGCAATAAATCGACCACATCGGCCAGTGCATTCAGGTATTGCTCTGAGGGTAGGGCTTTACCCGAGGCGCCCCAATCATCATACAGCTTGGCAAAATGTTTGAGTGGTTGCCAGAAACCCAGCTCATCAATGGTAGATAAGATGCGTACTTCCGAGCGGCTAATGCCTTCCAGCACTAAATCGTCGGCTACGGCTTCGCTTAAGCGGCGGCTTTGCAGCGCAATACGGCGGTTAATATCACTAAATACGGTGAAGAATTTCTTCAGATCGCCACCGATATTTTCACCCATTTCCAGTAATTGTTGCTGCTGGCCTTTTAGGATCTCCAGCAGGTTTTGCAGAATCGGCAATTGCTGGCGTTTACCGGCGTAGTCTGGCAACTTGCGTTTTTCGTGCTCTAAGCGATCTAAAAACTCCGGGCCGGCATCTTTACTCAGCACGCTTTCAAATTGCTCTAACGCCAGTTTTAAGGCGCTGTCCAGTTTGCTGCGTTGCTCTAAGGCTTCATTGGCGCGGGATAGCCGTTCAATGCTATCGGCCGAGCTTTGCAAGGTCGCGGGGGTAACGCTGGCCAGATGTAGCTCCAACAGCTTGGCGAGCACCGGTTTTAATTGCAGCAGCAATTGCTCGGCTTGGGTCATTAGCTCTTGTTGCTGACGTTTTTGTTCTTCCAGCTTTTTCTGCTGGTTGCTGTAATCGGTTTTTAATTGCTCCAGCGCCTGCTTAATGCTGCGTTGCTGTTGTTTCAGCTCGGTTTCTTGTGCCAGCAATTGTGGCCGCAGTTGTTGCCAATCCAGCGAGATAAACTTCTGCCAGGCCGTTAGTTCGTCTTGGCGGTTTTCGGTGGCTTTAATCTCGGTTTTTAACTGATCTTGCTTCTGTTTTAACTCGGTTAAGCGCCGTGGATCAATGCCTTTGGCTGATAGCTCTTCGTTAAAGGCTTGCTGCAGCTCTTTAATTTGGTTTTTATTGTCTTCGCGTTTGTGTTCTAACTGGCGTTCTAACTCATCAATTTGCTCATCAAATACCTGTAGCTCGGCCTGCCAGTCGGTTTTCAGCTCCATTTTTTGGTTATTGTGATCGTCTTTTAACGCCTGCAAGTCTTGCTGTTGCTGCTGTTTGAGCTTGTCCAGCTGCTGTTGCTGGCTACTGAGTTCACTGCGCACACTGCTCTGGCGCTGTTTAATTAGCTCGCGCTGCTGCGCCTGTAAGCGGTTGCGGGCATCGCGGGCATACTCAATATTTTGCTCCGACTGGGTAAATTGCCACTCAGCTTGTTCTACTTGCGCCCGAATTAGCTCGGCTTGTTCAAAACGTTCTTTTAACAGCTTTTCTGCCTGGGCTTTGTTGGTTGTTGCTTGCTGTGATTGTTGCTCGGCAGCATGAATACGATGGCGGATCGCTGCTTCATCTTGCGCATAGTCCGGTGTATCAATGGCGCTAAGCTCTAGCGTTAAACCATAGACACTGTTGGTCAGATCTAAAAGCTGAGGCTGTAAATCCTGCCGCTCTAGTAACCGCTCGTCTAGCACCTTACCCAGCTTTTGCTCCCAGCCATTGTAGTGCAGGCGCAAATAGTGACGCAGGCTACCTTGCTCGGGCGTTAGCTGGCGATGTAACTGCTGTAACTGTTGCTCGGCACTGTGCAAGGCTTTACGGCTTTGCTCTAACTGTTGGTCGGCTTGCTCGCGCGCTTGCCGCGCTTGTTGATACTGCTGCTGCAATTGTTGCAGCTGCCGTGCTTGTTGCTGCGCTTGTTGCTGCGCTTGCTCTAAGCGTAGCTCTGCCGCACGCAGCTCATCGTGTTCTACTTCGGTTAGTGGCGAGCTGGTGAGCTGACTTTGCAATACCGCAATAGCGCTGCTTAATTGGGTTAGCTGCTCGGCAAACTGTTGTTGCGCTTGCTGTAGGCGGCTTTGAAAGGCTTGTTCTAATAACGCTAGTTTGCCGTCTTGCTGCTCGCGGGTGGCGTCTTTTTGTTGCTGTAATTGCCGTGCTTTGGCGCGGTGTTGCTCGCTTAAGCGGTTAAAGGCTTCGGCCAGTTTGGCTTTGCGCTGCTCTAGCTGACGCTCTAAATCGCCATGTTGCTCTACCATCAGTTGGTACTGTTCCAACACTTCCTGCAAGGTTTCACGCCACAGTGGCAAGGCATCGGTATCGCGCTGCAGTTTCGGCATATCTTTGGCGTCATAGTCGTCAAAGCGTTGCTGCAGTTGATCTAAGCGCGCGCTGGTTTCGTGTAAATCGGCTTCGGCTTTACTGAGTTTGCCATTTTGCTCTAATTGCTGGGCGTTATACTGCTCTTTTAACGCCAATAATTGGCCGCGCAGGGTGTTTACCTGTTGTTCGGCATCGGCTTTTTTCAGCTTTTGACTGCTTTCGTCTTGTTGCAGCAAGGGTAGTAAGGCGGCCAATTGCGCTTCGGCGCCATCTAATTGCAGGGCTAATTGCTTTAAGCGTTCAAAATCCTGCTGCAGTTTGTCCAAGCGCATCGATTGGCGCATTTGCTGGATCCACTCTCGCGCTTTGGTGTTTTTCACTTTAGTGGTGGGCAAGGTAACGCCATCTTCTTCAAAAATGGCGGCCAGCATGGCTTTTAGCGTGTCCATTTTGCCTTCTTTGGCATGGACGGCACTGACCAGTTTTTCAATATGCCGTAGTTTATGGCCGCTGCTGACTAAACTAAAGGTCGCGGCTAAGCGGCGTAGTTTGACGCTATCGGCATTATTGCCACGCAGGGCGGCGGCATCGTTTTGAATAATACTGCGGTATTCGCTGGTGGCACTGACTTTGGCTGACACTTGCACATCGGGGCGGGCGCGCATCGCAGCGGCCCAATCGCTATAGCTTAGGGCTTTTACGCCTTCACTACTTTGCGTTAAGTAAAAATCGCTTTGATAAGGCGCCGCCACAAAGCGATAATCCACGCCACCTTCGCTTTTGCGCGTTAATACGACCTGACAGACATCACCGCCTTCGCGTTGATATTCGTAAATGAGGTAGCTGTTGGAAAACGGCAGATAAAACTCATCGAATTTCTTACGTGTTTTCGGCACTACGCGGTTGGGCTGCTCGCCATAAAATACGGGCACTAAACGTTGTAACGTGGTTTTGCCCGAGGCATTGGTACCACAAATATTGGTATGCTGATCCAGCTGTAATTCGACCACACCCGGCAGGTGGGTATGGATAAGCACAATACGGAGTAATTGAGACATAGCGCATCCTGTCGGCGGCGCTAAGAGGCAGCACCGCTATCTTCTATTTTCTGCGGCTTATTATCCATGGAATGGCTGAAAATGCCAGTTGCAAATGTGGTAGGTGCAACTGGCAGTATTGGTTAGTAATGCAGTTTATTGATTAGAATGGAGCGCCTTCGCCTGATCGGGCTCTGGGCGTTTACTTAACCGCCGCCACAACCATTCCATCGGACCTTGCTGGAAATAGCGCGTGTAGAGTTGACTAAACAGCAATTGGGCGCCAATCATCATTATGGCTATGCTTAGCAACTGCAATCTATCTAAAGTCGCGAACCAGTCTGGCTTGATGACTCGGAATAGCAGCACCATTACTAGCGTTTGGCTTAAGTAAAGGGTCAACGCTAAGCGGCCACAGGGTGCTAGACATTGCTGTAGCCCGGGTGAGTGCCGGAATTTAATCAACAGACTGGCAAAGCTTAATGCCATCATCACCTCAGCGATATAAGCCCAAGGCAGTATGCCACTAAGCGTTAGCATATAGTGACTTATGCTATCTAACCAGATGACAGTGCCGCTTAAGAGTAAGCTACCGCAAAACAGCAAGGCGATTTGCTTAGTGTTATAACCTAGCTCAAACCAATGGGTTTTATAAAGCGCAATACCTAGCAGCATGAGCGCCGAGGTATACCATAAAATACCCAAAACAAAAGCTAGCGCCATAAATGCACTTAACTGAAGATTTTCTATGACTTGCGGTAAGTAAGATCCAGTCCAAATGGCGATCTGTTGCGCTACCATCTCAGCGTTAGCAAGCTCCACTTCTCTAGCAACAGCAGAGAATAAATACATTAAGCTGATTAAAGTAGGGAAAATCATACCAATGCAGAAAAAGCGGATGGCCTTGCGCCAAAGCTCAGCAGCAGTAAGCTGAAAATAACCGCGTTTCAACAAAAAAAGCCCAGTTAATGCATACCAAAGCAAAACATCACCAAACCAAATTAGCCAGCCGTGAATTAGCCCTAATAGCAGCAGCCAATATAGGCGGCGCTTGAGATAGTCGGCACCGTACTTTTCTGCGATTAAATATAAGCCCACACCAAATAAGATACTAAACAGGCTGATAAAACGACCTTTAATAAAGAGCGTTTGAATATTGTAAAGCAAGGTGTCGGTGCTGCTTGGCGCAATTTCTGTCCATTGCAGACTGTGGGCATAATCGGGTGGGAAGGCAAAGGCGAAGATATTCATTAGTAATAACGCTAATACTGCCAGGCCGCGGATCATATCCAATTGTTGCATCCGTTGCATGTTAACTCCTGATAAATGTTTAAATAATGTTTCTTTTAGGTATCCACAATAGCATGGTGTTGATAAATCACAATGGCTTAAACAAGGTGTTGTGTGGGGAATTGCATAAAAGGGTAGTGTGATTAAGCCGTGTTTTCCGGCGCGGTAATCTGGATAGCGCCGGCACTGATGTTTTGCAATTGCTGGGTAAAGGTATCACTGCTTTCAGCTGGCAGTAACAGCTTTAGCAACACAGTTTGCTGATAGTCTGCGCTTAGCAGTTCGCCGCCATATTGCGCCAGTAGTTGGCGGATGCGGGCCTCAAAGGCAAAGTCGGTGTTGATACTAAGCTGCACTTTGGGGCTTAGCGTAACAAGGGTGGCCAACTGACTGGCTTGTGATACTGCAGCCGAATAAGCCCGTACCAAGCCGCCTGCACCAAGTTTAATACCACCAAAATAGCGCACCACTACGGCCAGGCTATTGCCCAGCTCTCGCTCAGTTAACACATGTAGCATAGGCTTACCGGCGGTACCGTTTGGCTCGCCATCGTCGCTAAAGGCTTGAGTTTGCGGTTGCCGGGTATTGCCAATAATATAGGCCCAGCAAACATGGGCGGCATCTTTATAGCGCTCACGATAATGCTGCACCCATTGCATCGCCTGCTCGCGGTCCGTCACCGGCTGCAAAAAGGTTAAAAACTCACTGTTTTTTTCCGTAAGGCTATGTGCTACCGAGGCGGCTAGTACTGTATAGGAGCTCATCGGTGATCATTCAAGCTTTATTGAGAAATAGGCAGGTATTATAAACATAAAAAACCGGCAGCTGCGCAAAGCTACCGGTTTTGTTCGATAATAACTAAACTCAAGCTATCTAATTTGTCTCAATATACTTAATGGCTCTGTCCAATACCTCGTCTTTACCTGCCTTGATGCCCGCAATTGTTGGTAACACTTCTATATCGGGTACTATGCCAATACGTTGCGTAGGAGTTTTGTCTGGGTAAAAAACGCCGATGCCAGATAACACAGTGGAATTGCCACCAGGCAACAGAATCTCTGAAACATTACCGTCGGCACCTGCCGTGGTGCTGCCAATAACTTTGGCTTTAGGCGCACCGCGAAACGCCATAGTGGTATATTCCGCCTGGCTTTGTGTTTGTTCGTTGATCAGAATAGCTATTTTACCGTTATAGTATCTGGGGTTTACCTTACCAACACTAACGGGTGCGTTCCAATTGAACTGGCCAGGATTACTCGGGTGCATTTTGGTAAAGCGTGCAAAAGCATAAGGTCGTGGATAGAGATATTCACTTAAACTAAAGACCACAAACTGCGACGGATAGTTACGAATATCAATAATTAATCCCTTAGTATCAGAGAATTGCCGCATCATTTTATCAAGATTTACTCCAGCAATTTTATCTAAACGGATATAACCGATATCTGGCGTAATTCGCTGATAAGCGGTAGAACCATGCTCATGATAATAACGTTGACGCTCAATCGCATTTAAAGCAACTAAAGGCAGTTGGAGTTGTATAGCTTGTTTGTCACGCTGTACTTGCACAGTTAATTGTTCGCTGTTGGCACGGAGTAACCACCTGGCCCAATTTCGCAGGCGGGTTGGCTCGTTGGATGCAGCAGCAAGTGGCCGCAGATACTCTAATCTTTCGCTGATGGCTTTGTTGTCAATCTGCGTGATTATATCGCCGACTTTAATAGGTAAATCTTCCTGATAAACTTTGTAAACCACGGCTTGTTGCTCGACAAAGCGCACATCAACTGGTGCAATATTATTTCCGATATATTGCCGTAACAGACTAAGATCTGCGGCACCGAATTGGCTATGCGTATCATGTATCGCATAAACCACTTTTGCTAATGCCAATTGATAATCCAGCTCCGACTTAGCTAAAACGACTGTGGGAATGGCATCTAGCAAAACTTGCTCCCAAGGTTGCTCTGCTAAATCACGATAGGGCGAGTAATAGTGAATAATATTCCATAATCTAAATAAGGCCAGTAATCTAAACCCCGAATCCTCAGCGCTTATGCCTAAGTACGGTTTTTCATTGAATATCGGATTACCCACGCCTGGCGCGGGCTTAACCCAATAGTGTAAGGTGGGGAGCTCTGCGGCAAAAATATTAGCCAGCTGCTCGTTTAGTTCGCCCGATAGTCCCCAACTAAGCCAAAATTGTGCGGGGTGTACCAAAGCAGCCCCGTTGCTTTGTTTACACTTAGTACAGGGTGTTAGCTTACCAAGTTGACTGATCCATGTAACCAGTAGTTGGTCTCTCTCGGTATTAGATGCAGACAACAACTTAGGAATGAGCCGGAACAGCTCCGCATCCATACTGATATTGCCCTTGGCAGACTCAGGGTGGTAATACTTAACAAAGCCCCATACCTTAGCTAGTATCGCCAGATGCTGTTGTTGTGTAGTGGAAAGCTGGCTGATTCGAATGCCCGAATCTTGCTCAAATTGGTGGAGTTCATTGGCAAAAAAGGTACGTCTGGGGGCTTTTTCAAGAGGCACACCATCCAGTGTTAGGCTTAAGTCAGCAAAATAAGCTTCACCGGTACCATCTAACATAGCACCGAAAGCTATACGGTCAACACTAGATGAAACATCGATGGGCAGTTCAACCTGTTGCCATGCTTGGCTGCCGGTAATGAGTTTGTCTTGCATGTTATTGATTGCCAACATGCTTTCACCACCATCCAATCGGATCCAGAGCCTGGCACCACCATCAGCACTAACCTGGTCTGTTTTAATCCAGCCGCTCAACGTGAGCGTTTTTCCGACAAAGTCAAATGGCATGCCCTGCATAGCAAAGGTATAGTTCGCTGATGTATCGGCAGTGCGGCTTAAACGCAGGCTTTGACCGGTTTTCAAAGGGTGCGCAGTGTTAATAACACCTTGTTCAGAGCCTTCAATATACCAGCCTGTTGGCATTTGCTCGGTGGTCTGTGAGAAATCAAGATTTAATGAGGACGCTTTTGCCGTAACAACTTCTGAAACAAATAACAGCGATGCGATTAGCAGCAGACGAATAACAAATCCTGTCATGGGGTATCCCCTTTAGCAAGCGGTACAGATTTTTTGAGTTATTGTTAAGCATCACCATAAAATAATGTTTTTAGGATTGCAATAATGTTTTACCTGTAAACTAATTGTTTTATCTTGCTATGCTGTGGGTGAGGATACTCAGCACAGCAAGAGTGTATTTGTAGCCCTCGTCTAGTTCTTTGTAAGTTTCGCCGGATCTAACAATTGCGCTAGTTCATCACGGCTAATATCGGTTTGCTCGGCGGCAACATCTAAAATAGGGCGTTGCTGCTGATAGGCCAGCTTGGCAATAGCGGCGGCTTTGTCGTAACCAATACGGCTATTTAATGCGGTAACCAGGATAGGGTTTTGCGCCAAGCTTTTCGCAATATTCTGCTCGTTTACTGTAAAGCTGTTAACGGCCTGATTCGCTAATGCCCGGCAGCTACCACTGAGCAAACTTATGGCTTGCAGCAGGTTATCGGCCACCAAGGGTAGCATTACATTAAGCTCAAAATTCCCTGATTGTGCGGCAATACTTATAGCGGTATCGCAGCCAAACACCTGAGCGCAGGCCATGGCAACGGCTTCCGGTATTACCGGATTCACCTTGCCCGGCATAATAGAAGAGCCGGGCTGTAACGCGGCTAAACTAATTTCCGCTAAGCCCGATAAAGGGCCTGAGTTCATCCAGCGCAAGTCGTTTGCTATCTTCAATAACGCTGCAGCAAGTGTTTTTAAGCTACCCGAGAGGGCTAGGGCGCCGTCTTGTGAGCTTAAATTAAAAAAGAAGTCTTTGCTTGGGCTTAGCGTTAAGCCCGTCTGGGCGCTAAGTTGGGTGGCAAAACGGTGAGCAAATTCAGGATGGGCATTAATGCCTGAGCCCACCGCTGTGCCACCCTGTGCTAACTGGCTTAATAGCGGAATGTGTTGTTTTATCAGGATCTGTGCATGACTAAGCTGGCTGTGCCAGCCACCTAACACCTGCGCAAAAGTGACCGGCATCGCATCCATTAAATGGGTACGACCGGTTTTCACGATATGACCAATAGCGGCAGATTTAACATCAAGCGCCTGCTGTAATTCCGTTAATGCTGGCAGTAGCTGGTGTTGTAACGCGAGTAAACTGCTTAATTGAATGGCAGTAGGAATGGTATCGTTGCTGCTTTGCCCAAGGTTAACATGATCATTAGGATGCACTTTATGGCCACTGAGTTTAGTGGCTAAGGTGGCCAGCACTTCATTAACATTCATATTACTGCTGGTGCCAGAACCGGTTTGGTAAACACTTACCGGAAACTGGCTAAAATCTGGCGTATTTAATAGCTGCTCTGCCGCCTGGGTAATCGCTTTTGCCTCTGCTTCAGGCAATAAGTGCAAATTGGCATTGGTTAACGCGGCGGCTTTTTTAATCTGCAGTAAGGCCTGAATAAAACCTACCGGCATTGGCTTGTTGCTAATTTGGAAATTCTGCACTGCGCGCTGCGTTTGTGCCTGATACAGTGCCTCGGCTGGTACCTGTAGCTCACCCATGGAATCACGTTCGATACGATATTGCATACTTACTCCTGGCAGTAAAAAATTTGATTAAGGCTGGCCTGCAGCGCAAGTTGCCGTTTTTGGCCGTTGCGCTGCACAGTATAAAGCTGGTTTAACGCCAGCATGGGGCGATAGAGCTGATCCAGGCAACATTGATAAACTGGCTGCTGAGCTTTATGAAACATGGCGGCACGCGCCAGGTTAAACAAGCCCTGACGTAAACACCATTCTTGTAATAACAGATTATTACTTTGTTGTAATTGTGCGGCGATACGGCAGCAACTGGCGGTATAGTCGGCAATCAGGCGTGGATAATGTTGCTTGGGGTCAAAAGGGGCCAGTAACTGTTTCTCTAGTCGAAACAACGTATGCCAGGGCGAAGTGGTTGTGGTCATAAAACCTCCGGAACTTTATGTAAATGATAATAGTTATCATTATTGCAAAGTCAAGGGTTAATAGTAATGTTGTTGTGATGACTGCTAATACAGCATCAAGTCGCAAAGCGAACCAAGGGGGGAGTTAAAAGGGGCTAGCGGTAGAGCGATAACAAATTGACTGAGCAAGAAGGTAAATCAGGGGGCCAACGCCCCCATATTAAACGTAACAGCGGTAATAGGTTATTCTGCAGCAGGGATAATATAGCTAATATGCTGATAAAACCTTACCAGCAGATCTTGCCGCTCGCCGGGTATTTCCAGCTGACGGGCAAAGCTGCGCAGTGCCTCTTCGACCTGATTCATAAAGCGGCCATAGCCAAACTCGGTATTGTCGTCTTTATCAGCCACAATAATAAAATGTGCGCTCTCAACCAGTTTGTCGGCTTGCCAGAAGCTCAGCAGTTGCGGCTCGCTGCAATCTGGGTTAAAGCTTACCTTTTGTAGCTCGCGGTTATTTTCGACTTTATCCCATTTACTACTGCGTACCACCGGTGTTAAACCATTAGCAACCACTGCGAGCTTATCCAGCTTTTTGCCAGCGCACGCCGCGGTAAAGCGTTGCTCTAACTGTTGATACAGTAAACTGAAGTCGGTGGCATCCGCCGTTAAAAAATGCTGCTTGAGCTGGCGGGTCAGTGGCAGTGTTACCGTGACATAAGTAATTTCGCTATGTTCGTCTGGCAGTGTGCACTGCCGGGCTTTATAGCGCGGGTACAAGCCACGTAGTTTATAACCATAGCTTTCTTTAAGGCCTTTGGCTTTGGCAAATAAATCATAGGATAACTGCTGATGATCGCGCAATTTGATGGCAGGCCTACCCGGCAACTGCTGCTGCCAGGCCGTTAAAAGTTGCACCACTTTACTGTGGAATAGCGCTGCCTGCGAGCGTAACTCTTCGCCTGTTGCCAGGAACACCACTCTAAGCTTACGCGCTTGATAGTCTGGTGTAGTGAATATGCCCTGACCTTCATGGTACTTAGGATTGTAGAAAAACAGAATTTGCTTTTCAGTTTGCAGGCTATAGGCTTCTTCATGAAAGCGTACTACCGGTAATTTATCATTAGCAATCAGCTGTACATTGCGAAGTTCATGCTGCGTCATTAACGCAAATAGCTGCTGCGCCAACTGCTGATAGCAGTCTGCCGCAGAGGCAAAGCCGGCATAGAAAGCAGCATCAGGCTTGATTTCGGCTAATAAATACTGATTAGAACGGGCATTAGTAGGAATATACACGCGATGTGGATTATGACTGGCCATAGCACCTCCGAGACAAGTAATTGCTGCGCAGTCTACTGATAACAGCGCGGCGTTTTATTGTTCTGGATTAAGGTTTTGGCCGATTTGATAACGTGTTAAGGCTCGTTTAGTTCCTGATGGTGCTTGCCAAAAACGGGGATGGTAATATGCCACTTAATGGCCGCTAAACGTAACAATAGCAAGCCTAACATCCCTGCCACCATGGCATAAAATTGCGGCACGGCCAGGGCTAATAAGCTGGTGTAAATAATACCGCCAAAGATACAGGTTACTGCATAGAGCTCGCCACGAAATACCATAGGGATTTCCCGGCACAACACATCGCGAATCATGCCGCCGCAAACGCCACTCATGGTGCCCAGTAAGATAGCCACCATACTGGAGGTGTCATGATCCAGGGCTTTTTGCGTGCCCATAATGACAAAAAATGCCAGGCCAAAGGCATCCGCAATTTGCAGGGTGTTATTGGGGATGGTGAGGCGGTTGCGCACCAGCAGAATGGTGCCAATGGCGGCGATAAAAATGGCGTAAAAATAGGTATTGTTATTCATCCAGATCACCGGTACATCCAGGATCAAATCGCGCAGGGTGCCCCCGCCGATGGCGGTTACGCTGGCTAACACGATAACGCCAAAGCCGTCCATATGATTGCGCCAGGCTGCCAGCGTGCCGGAGATCGCAAACACCGCTATACCTGCTAAATCAAACCAATGAATATATTCCAACATCTGCCAAAATTTCCGACGCCGATTACAAAATTATCTGCTTGAACAATAGCACCTTACGCCTGAGTGGCATACAACTCCAGCCAAAAAAACCTGCAGACGCTAATGATCTGACTGAGAATTCAATTGCACTAAGCAATGATAACTATTATTATTCGCGTAATTGTTGTGGGTAAATGGCAAGCGCCATTAGCTAATTTGGCTTATCAAAAATGACTTATCTGAGGAGTTTGTAATGTTGTTTCGTCGTGCCTGTCTGGTATCTGCTGTAAGCGCTGCTATTGCTGTTGCTAGCCCGGTTTGGGCAAATGAAGAACTTGCTGATGATAGTGATATCGAAGTTATTGTGGTGAGCGCCGCCGGTTTTGAACAGCGTTTAGTTGATGCGCCAGCCAGTATCAGTGTGGTTACGGCAGCCGAGTTACAACAAAAAAGCTTTACCAATATCGCTGAAGCCCTCTCATCGATTCCAGGCGTGGATGTGCGTAACGGTGTAGGTAAAACTGGTGGTTTAAATATTCAGATCCGTGGCTTACCCTCAGATTATACCCTTATTCTCATTGATGGTCGCCGGCAAAATACCTCGGGGAACATTGGCCCGAATGGTTTTAACGAGTTTTCTACCAGCTTTTTACCGCCGCTATCTGCTATCGAGCGCATTGAAGTGATCCGTGGGCCAATGTCCACCCTGTATGGTTCAGACGCTATGGGTGGGGTGGTGAATATTATTACCAAAGCCGTAGCGACTGAATGGGGCGGTAATGTGTCGGCAGATCATCTGCTGCAGGAAGATCGTGATGCGGCTGATGCGACCACCATTAACCTGGGGGTAAGTGGGCCTTTAGCAGAAGGCTTAGGCTTACAACTACGTGGCCGCTTTTTTGATCGGGCTAGCTCAGAGCGCATGAACCCAAATGGCACTGGACGGGATCCACGGCCAGCTGAAGGCAATAACTATGCGGTTGGTGGCAAGCTTACCTATCAGTTAAACGAACAACATAGAATTTGGCTGGATGTAGACAGTGCCCGGCAAAAATATAGCAATGCCGATGGCCGCTTAGGGACCTTAGACACCTACCGCCCTGATGGCTCACCGTTGCGTATTGCCGGCTATGAAGATGAACTGCGTTTTTACCGCGAGCAGCAAGTAATAGGTCATCGCGCATACTTAGCGGCAGGGACCTGGGATTCCTCACTAAGCAAAGTGGTATCTGAACAAGAAGGCCGTACCTTACCTGCTGGTAACGCCCCTGACTTTGGTTATATCGCTATTGGTGGTGAAGCGCGTACGTTAGAAAATACCGATATTGTTTTCGACACCCGCTTTGTGATGCCACTGGCGAATCACTTATTATCAGTAGGCTTTGAGTATAAAGATGCTGAAGTGATCGATGGTGCCGCCGGGCAAGGTAATGCCTTTAAGCAAGACTCACGTTCAGTTTATGCCGAAGATGAATGGTCACTGCGCGACGATTTACGTCTGACCTTAGGTGGCCGTTATGAAGATCATAGCGCCTTTGGTGGCCACTTTACGCCACGGGCTTACCTTGTGTGGAATACCACCGAGCAATGGACGCTCAAAACCGGTGTGAGTACTGGCTATAAAGTGCCATCGCCGAATGCCTTACATGATGGTGTAACAGGCTTTACTGCTCAGGGCGCTTCAGTCACCTTGGGTTCACCAAATTTAAAACCGGAAGAAACCACCAACTATGAAGTGAGTGTCAACTATAACAACCATGACAATCTAACGGTTACCGCAACGGCCTTTTTTAACGAATTTAAAAATAAATTTGCCACAGGCCCCAGTGTACCAAACTGCTTGTATTCTGATGCCAATACCCCGTTAAATCGTCCGGGCTGTATGACAGTGGGTAACTTTAGTGCACAAAGTGACTTTAGCCAGCAAATTAACCTGGATAAAGCGGAAAGCCGGGGGATTGAGCTAACCACAAACTACAAGTTTACCGACACCTTATCCGCCAAAGCGACTTACACCTGGATGGATACCGAGGTAAAGAGTGGCGCCGATGCTGGCACTTATTTGGTTAATAACCCGAAAAACCAGCTAACTGCTAGCGCTACCTGGCAGCTAACGGATAAGTTCAGTAGCTGGTTAGAAGCCGAGTATAAGAGTGATAGTAAACGTTTTGCGACCTATCCGACTTCGGGCCAGAACCTGGCGATAGCCAATGCCACAGACAACCTGTTAAAGGGCTATAGCGTGTTTAACTTAGGTGCCAGTTATCGCTTGCAGGATAATTTGCGATTAAACGCAGTTATTTACAATCTGCAAGACAAAGACTTTGCCGAGAGCCGCCCTTATGAGTGGAATGGCAATACTGAATATGCTTATCTGTATTCACATACTACCAGCGCTATTGGTGGCACCTATATTGATGGTCGTCGCTTATGGGTATCAGTGTCTTACGATTTTTAAACGCCATTCGACAACGGCTTGCAACCTGTTCCCGCAGAGGTATGCCTTTAGCGGAGCCTATTACCGCTTGACGTGATTATCAGCGATAAACCTGCAATTACCATTGCAGGTTTTTTTATTTCTGCCGGAACTGTTATGCTTTAGCGCTCTCTGAGTTTACAACCAGGTGCAACTGACGCTTTGTATTCACTGTCGGTTGTATTGCTCTTGTCTTTATTCTTCAGGTTTTTTATGCAAAAAAAAGTGCTGTTAGGCGGAATTATCGGGATAGTGATTGCGGCGGGTGTCGGGGTTTATCACTATGTAAATTATAAAGCAGGTGCCCTGATCGCCGAACAAATACAGGTTATTAATGAATCCTATGCGGTTATGGCGACCGAAGGCTTAATGCCAGGTGTGGCGCTAAGCTATAAGCGTATTAGTGCAAATTATTGGCGTAATGATTATCGTATTTATGATCTGGCGGTAAATGTAGCAGGTTTGGGGGTGCTATTGGATGTTGCCGCCATTCAGGTGAAAGGGTTTAAACCGGGCACCTTGGCAGATCAAGGCGAGGTGAGTATCGACGGGGTAAAGCTGGCGCAAGGTATGCAGCTTTTATTACCGCCAGCACTGGCGGAATTGAGTAAAGATTTAGCACTGAGTACGCACTATCAATACCAGTATCAGCCCACCAATGGTCAGTTATTGCTGACACAACAATTGGCATTTGGTGAGCAATTTAAACTCGACTATCAATTCACGTTGCAACAGATGCAGCCGTTATGGCAATTCGCCCGTAATTTAACCGAGATGGATGCAGAGGCGCAGCAAAGTTACAGCCAGTCTGCCGCCTATAGTAACAGCCTTAGTGACGCGCTGGCGCTAGGCAAGCTGCAGCGGGGCAGCATTGAAATAAGTAATAGCGGCTTTCTACAAGCACTGCACAGTGCGCTGGAAGCCACAGAGCAAACGGCAGAATTAAGCAACTTAAAACCGCAACTGGAGCAATACCTTAATAGCAATACGGCGTTGCCCGAGGCTGTTTTGTCTGCATTACAAGCTTTTGTGGCAGAACCTCGCTATATCAAACTCGCCTTTCAGCTGACGGAACCACTGAGCTTTGCGCAATTACAGGATGAAAGTGTGCTGGCGCAGTGGCAAACGCCTGAGCAACTGATAGAGTTTACTAATTTGCAGTTAACCGTTAATCCGTAACCAGCAGCAGAGGTGGCCTTTGTATAATCTGGATAACACATCACCGCTGCGGCTGGTACAAATTAGCGACACCCATTTGCATGGGCCGGAACAGGGCCAACTGCTAGGGATCAATACTTTACACAGTATGCAGTGTGTACTGGATATTGTGCGGCAGGAGCGGGCGCACATCGACACGCTTTTGGTTAGCGGCGATCTCTCACAGGACGGCACTGTACGTTCTTACCAACATTTGCAGCAAGCGCTGGCAGGGTTTGCTTGTCCGGCATTTTGGTTAAATGGCAACCATGACAACGCAGAGGTGATGCAACACGTTGCTGCAAATACGCCGGCCTTACTGCAGGTGGTACGCGCTACGCACTGGCAACTTGTTTTACTCAACTCGCAGGTAGCAGGGGCGGTTTTTGGTTATTTGCAGGCGGAGCAACTGCAGCTGTTGGAGGATACCTTAGCCGAGCGACCGGATCTGCATACACTGGTGTGCTTGCATCATCATCCGCTGCCGATGGGCAGCGCCTGGATGGATAAAATTGGGTTACAAAATGCTGATGCGCTAGCGGCGGTTATTAAACGCCATAGTCATGTGCGCGCAGTGTTGTGGGGGCATGTGCACCAGGAGAGTGACCGCACCGTTGATGGCGTGCGTTATTTATCCTCACCGTCAACCTGCGTGCAATTTTTACCCGGCTCGGCAGATTTTGCGTTAGATCAGCAGGCTCCAGGTTATCGTTGGCTGGACTTGCACGCCGATGGCCGCATCGATACCGGCGTTAGCCGGGTGCAAGGCATCGTATTTAACGTTGATTTAGCCAGTCAGGGATATTAGAGGTCACTGCCAGCCTGGGATCTTCGTTAAATCAACAGGATCAATTTGCTCGGGGCTTAAGAATTGCTCTGCAAATTGTAAATACACCTTTTGCTGCAGAAATACCCGGAATAAATCGGCATCGATATGCTGATCTTTGGCCATAAAGCCAAGAATGCGCAAGGACTCTGACAACGTTTTGGCTTTTTTATAGGGGCGGTCACTGGCTGTGAGAGCCTCAAAAATATCTGCTATTGCCATAATGCGCGCTTGCACCGACATCTGCTCTTTCTTTAAGCCGCGTGGATAACCGGTGCCATCCATTTTTTCATGATGTCCGCCCGCATATTCCGGCACATTTTTCAGATGTTTGGGGAAAGGCAGCGACTCCAGCATATCGATAGTAATATCGATGTGACGATTGATAATACGTCTTTCCTCGTCGTTGAGCGTGCCTCGTGCTACGCACATATTGGTGACCTCAGCCGCAGTAAGTACGGACTGCAGTTGCCCACCAAGGCTTATCTGATAGCGAGCGGCGATATCATGTACCCGCTGCTGTAAATCTTGCGACATAAACTCGCCACCGATGTTGCAAGTGCGCAAGAACGCTAAATCATCCCGTAGCTGCGTTAATTGCGCTGCCTTGCTAGCCTGATCTAATTGTGAATCGAGCTCAATATCCCGCGCGGCAATTTCAAAGCGGGCCGCCACCAGTTCGATATTGTCATGTAAACCATGTAACTTGGTGGCTTTGTCCATGATATGTTCTGGTGTAGCGATTTTACCGCAATCGTGCAGCCAACCCGCCACTGACAACTCATGTTTATCAGCTGCGCTCATCGTAAAATCGGCCAGAGGGCCAGTGGTCACCTGGCTACAGGCTTCTGCTAATAGCATCGTCAGCACCGGCACTCGTCGACAATGGCCGCCAGTATAGGGTGACTTCTCATCAATGGCCTTAGCAAGTAAACGTGACAGCGCATCAAACAAGTTCTCTAACTCTTGCACTAATTGTTTGTTGGTAATTACCATAGCGGCCAATGAGGCCAGGGCTATGACTTGGCGTTGAATGGTTAAAGAGAAAGCTTGCGGCTGGCCGTTGCTATCTAAACAATTTATCAGCTGTAATACACCTACGACCTCCGATTGATGATCTAATAACGGCACTGTTAGCATCGACTGCGTGTGATAGCCCATTTGTTGATCAAATTGACGTGCTTTTTGCTGATTGATTAGCGCGCTCTGGTACACGTCATCAATAATGATCGGCTGCCGCTGATTCGCTGCTAAGGCAACCACCGCGCCCTCGTTGGCTTTACCATCAATGAAGAGGGGGATCGGCGCTTGTTGTGGGCTCTGATCCGATGTACCGCCTTGGTGTAATTGCAATCGATGATTAATTAAGGTCGCGAATTCTAACTGCTGGCCGTTGCAGCGGTAGATAGTGCCCCCTTCTGCCGCGCTAAGTTTTTGAGCACTTTGCAGAATTTGCTCCAGTAGCTGAGTGGTGTCACTTTGCCGTGCTAATGCCAGACCAATCTTTACAAAGTGTTCCAGCTGTTCAATATTTTCCATCAGTCAGGACCCTATATCCAAATTTCAGCTATGGTGATAAGTATAGTCAGAGTTTAATCAGTTGGAGTTAAACCCCGTTGGCAAATAATAGATCTGGGCATGCTATAACCTCGCCGCAAACAGCCATTGGCCTAGCCATAATATTGCTGTTGATGGCGATATTAAGCCACTATTTTGGCTATCTACAAGCTTTACGTTGGTACAGTCTCGATTTAAGTAACCGTTGGCATGCGGCTTCTGCCGGGCAACCACATCCTGATATATTACTGATTGATATTGATGATGTCTCGTTAACCAGCTTAGCGCCAGAGTTAGGCTCCTGGCCCTGGCCGCGCAGTGTTTATGCTTATTTAATTGAAGGTTTACAGCCATATCAGGTACAAAGCTGGGTTATCGATGTATTGCTAACTGAGGCCGATAAAGACCGGCCCGACGACGATGCCTTTTGGATAGAAACGGCCAGCCGGCAACCGAATTTGTTTTTAAGTGCCGTGATATTACCTGCCGGCCAAGGTGAGGCGATACCCGCGGCCGCTTTACCTGCGGGATTGGCGCTACAAAAGGGCGCGGCCGAACAAAGGATCACTGCTCTCTGGCCGCTGGGTTTTCACGCTTTACCAGAGCGGGTCGGAATGATTAATGCGGTGCCTGATGAGGATGGTATTTTTCGCCGTTACCCCCTGCGACATAGTTTAGCTGCGTTGGAGGCATCAGCGCACAAAAGGCAAGATAACGCAGCGGGTGAGCAGTGGGTTTTTGCTGCTATGCCTTGGCGGGTGGCGGGTGCTGATCAGGGTAGGACTTTACCCCAGCAGCAAGAATTATGGTTGACCTTCCAGGGGACAGAAGCCGTACCTTATCCCAGTATCAGCTTTGTTAAAGCTTTCCAGCTCGCCTTGGCACCACAGGCCGAATATGCTGAAGTGTTCCGGAATAAAATTCTGATTGTCGGATCTAGCGCTGTAGGCTTGGCCGATCTAAAAAATACCGCTATAGCGCCGCAGCAGCCCGGTATGGTGTTATTGGCCACAGCCATTGATAATTTATTACAGCAAAATGCCTTGCACCGGCAATCCGATAGTTGGTTGTTGTTATTATTATGCTGGCAGCTGGCTGGTTTACTATTACTTTATAAAAAGCAAACGGGCTTTGGTCGTTTTTGTATCAGTAGCGCCGGTTGGACTTTACTTAATGGTTTGTTGCTACTGACAAGTTTGCCGGTCTTTATGCAAATAGGGTGGTTATTTGCGTCAGGTCCAATCTGGTTGTGGTTGTTATTAAGCTTTGCCGGTTTTAATACTCTAGCTGCCTTACGTGAATATTTGCAACGTCAACATACTACTCGCCTGTTTGGGCGTTTTCTCGATCCGAGAGTGGTGGCTTCCTTAGTGGGGCAAAACCAGATAGGGGCCGCAGAAAAATGTCAAATTACCGTCCTTTTTACCGATATCCGTGGCTTTACCAGTTTAAGTGAACAACTGGACGCCACTGAAGTGATGGCGCTACTTAACCGCTATTTCGCCATGCAGGTGAATACGTTGTTTGAGTACAATGCCACCCTGGATAAGTTTATTGGTGACGCCATTATGGCATTTTGGGGCGCGCCGCTGACACAGCCTAATCAGGCAGATTTGGCGCTGCAAGCCGCCACCGCTATGGTGGAGAATTTACAACAATTTAAAGCGAGTTTACCCGCTGCCTTGCGGCAATTTGATATTGGCATTGGCATTCACACCGGTGAGGCGGTAGTGGGTATGTTAGGCACTGAGCAGCGGCTAGAATATACCGCCATTGGCGACACGGTAAATATTGCCAGTCGGTTGGAGTCGGTTAGCAAAACCTACGGCCGAGTGCTATGCTCAGAGCAAACCCGCCAGGCGTTAACAGCTGAATACCCACTGTATTCAGTGGGCGCAGTGCAGCTGAAAGGACGCCAGGCCAGTATTCAAATTTATCGATTAGGAGACTAACGATGCAAGTCCATTTTCTGGCGTGGTTGCTACTGCTATCCCCAGTGGCATTGGCCGACACCAACGCTACCGTGAAACAGGCCACTCCTTTGCTTGCTCAGCCAGTGGCAGATGCCGCTGAGTTGGCTCGCCTTGCTGCCGAGCAACCTGTTGCAGTGCTGGAGCGACAAGGCGGCTGGTATCAGGTTGCAGTGCCAGAACAAGCAACGGGCTGGCTACGCCTTTTTCAACTGCAATTTGTAAAGGAGCGCTACCAGCCTGACAATGTTCCTTTGCGTGAACTTACGGGATTGATGAGAGGCAGTCACCAACAAGTTACCAGCAGTACCGGCGTTCGTGGCCTGGATAAAGTAGCTATCACCAACGCTAAACCCGATTTTGAGCAATTAGTGTTGTTGCAAAGTTTCCAGCAACCGGCAGAGCAGGCTCAGACGTTTGCCAAAGCTGCCAACTTGAAAACAGACAGCAGTATCAAAGTGCAGGAGCGTAAAAAATGAAACTGAATGCATTATGGTTAGTGTTGGCATGCAGCTGTCTGGCAAGCTGTAAAATGACTGCAGGTAATATTGATTTTGGGGCGCTGAGCAAAGTAGGTAGCAGTCTGACGCAACTGGGCTCTATCGATGAACCGCAAGAACTGGCATTAGGGGATGATTTTGCTGCCATGTTATTAGGTGCCAGTAAACTGCATCCCAATAAAGCATTACAGAGCTATGTCAACAATGTTGGCCGCTATCTGGCTTCCTATTCAGATAGGCCTGACTTGCCCTGGACTTTTGGGGTGCTGGATACACCGGATCTCAATGCCTTTGCTATTCCTGGAGGCTACGTCTTTGTTACCTCTGGTTTATTAGCGAATTTAAATTCAGAGGCTGAATTGGCAGTGGTGCTGGCGCATGAAATTGCACATGTTACTGAACGCCATCAGCTAGCACAGCTTGAGCGTGATAACTCGATGAATTTTTTGAGTAGTCTGGCGACCACAGTGGTGAGCTATCAGGAACAGCGTAAACCGGGATCGGGTTTAAACAATTATCGAAACCGGCAAATTGCCGACAGTGTGCTAAATGCCGGGCAGCAACTCTTTACCAAAGGTCTTAGCCGCGACGATGAATTAGCTGCTGATACCCTGGCTGTTCGGTTAGCTGCGCGCGCCGGCTATGATCCTTATGCCTTAGCCGCTGTTATGCAGAAACTGGATAGTATGCAGGGAAACAGTAGTGCAATCAGTTTACTGTTGGCTACCCATCCAGCACCGGCTGATCGGTTGACTAATATAGAGCAACAATTACAAAAGTTGGAAAAACAGCACCCAGATACCCGCTCGGTAAGGCTTGATTTGCCAGAGCGTTATCAGGCGGCGCTGCGGCGCAAATAACGCCAGCAGCTCTGCCTGGTTGCATATAGGTTGCGAGGTATTAGCCTAACCAGGGCATGCTGGCTTTACGTTGCTGTTCATAGGCAGTAATTTGTGAGGCCAGTTGCTCGCTGGAGCCGATAAAATCTAAGCCTGACAATAAGCGCTGTTTAATATCGGCATCGATATTAAAGCCCATAGCGGCGTTATTACCGAACATAATCTCCTGACTGGCCAGATCGATTTGCCAGTGTTGCGACCCCTGGGCACAGCGGTTAAACAGCAATTCAATATTGGTTTTGCTGAGCTGAATTAATAACATGCCGTTATTGACGCTGTTGTTAAAGAAAATATCGGCAAAGCTTTCGGCAATAATCACCTGAAAACCATACTGTTGTAAGGCCCAGGGCGCGTGTTCACGGCTCGAACCGCAACCAAAGTTGGCGCGGGTTAGCAAAATAGAGGCGCCTTGATACTGCGGGTAATTCAGCACAAACTCTGGATTAGGGCTGCCATCGGCTAAATAGCGCCAATCGTAAAACAGCGCCTCGGCAAAGCCATCGCGGCTGACTGAGGTTAAAAACTGTTTTGGAATGATCTGGTCCGTATCCACATTGTTTTTATCCAGTGGGCAAATTAACCCTGAGGTGAAAATAGTGCTCATGCCCAGTCTCCTTTGGCGATATTGACAAACTTGCCAGCAATAGCCGCGGCGGCGGCCATAGCAGGACTCACTAAGTGCGTGCGGGCACCACGGCCCTGACGGCCTTCAAAGTTACGGTTACTGGTGGATGCACAGCGCTCTTCTGCTGCCACGCGATCATCATTCATGCCCAAACACATGGAGCAGCCTGGCTCGCGCCATTCAAAACCGGCATTTTTAAAAATATCGGCTAAGCCTTCGGCTTCAGCCTGACGTTTTACAATGCCTGAACCTGGCACCACTAAAGCACGAACACCTGCCGCGACTTTTTTAGTGCCGACTACGCTTGCAGCAGCGCGCAAATCTTCAATACGACTATTGGTACAGCTACCAATAAACACCACATCGACTTTGCAATCCGTTAGTTTCTGACCTGCCGTTAAGCCCATATACTGCAGGGCGCGCTCGGCAGCATGGCGTTTAGTTTCATCGCTAAAGCTTTCTGGCGCTGGCACGGGCGTATCCACAGCAATCACTTGCTCTGGGCTGGTGCCCCAGGTCACTTGTGGCGCAATAGTGCTGGCATCAATCACCACAGTTTTATCAAATACCGCATCGCTATCAGACTGCAGGCTTTGCCAATAGCTTACGGCAGCAGACCAATGCTCAGCGCCTGGCGCATGGGCTTTACCTTCTAAATAGGCAAAGGTGATTTCATCCGGAGCAATTAAGCCGGCCTTCGCGCCCATTTCAATGCTCATATTGCACAGCGTCATGCGGCTTTCCATACTTAAAGCACGAATGGTTTCGCCACAAAACTCGGCCACATAACCATTACCACCGGCAGTGCCTAGCTCGCCAATGACCGCCATAATCACATCTTTGGCGGTGACATGCGGTGATAGCTCACCGTTAATTTCGACCTTTAAGGTTTTGGCTTGTTGCTGCGGCAAGGTTTGCGTCGCCAGTACGTGTTCTACTTCTGAGGTGCCGATACCAAAAGCCAGCGCACCAAAGGCACCATGGGTAGAGGTATGCGAATCGCCACAAACAATAATCATGCCCGGTTGGGTTAAACCTTGCTCGGGGCCAATCACATGCACTATGCCCTGATCCGGGTGGGTTAAATCTAAAATCGGGATTTGGCTCTCGGCACAGTTTTCGGCCAAGGCTTCTAATTGCTTACGCGAAGTTTCGCCGGCGGCATCTAAGCTGCGGCGCTGCGTTGACACGTTATGATCCATGGTGGCGAAGGTCAGGTCAGTGCGGCGCACTTTACGCCCAGCTAAACGTAAGCCGGAAAACGCCTGCGGTGACGTTACCTCATGAATTAAATGTCGGTCGACATACAATAAATCGGTGCTGGGGTTTAACTTACCCACCACATGGCTTTGATAAATTTTTTGGTATAAGGTCTGGCCCATTTAATTGCTCTCCTGGCGTAAGGTTGCCACTATGGCTGCGCCAACGGCAGCGGTGCCGTAAGTCGATTTCGGGTTAATGTCACGGGTAACAATATGCTGCTCCAGGCAGTGCTGTACGGCTTGCTCAATGGCTTGCGCCGCCGCTTCTTCGCCAAAGCTGTAACGCAGCATTAAGGCGGCACTTAAAATTTGCGCGATGGGGTTGGCAATGCCTTTGCCTGCAATATCCGGGGCACTGCCGCCGGCTGGCTCATACAAACCAAAACCGCTGCCGTTTAAGCTGGCAGAAGGCAATAAGCCTAACGAGCCGGCAATGGCGGCAATTTCATCTGATAAAATATCGCCAAATAAGTTATCGCACAGCAACACATCAAATTGCTGCGGGCTACGGATCAGCTGCATGGCGGCGTTGTCGATATACATATGTTCCAGTGCGACATCTGGGAATTCTTTGGCAATTTGCTCTACGGTTTCGCGCCATAAAATACTGGTTTGTAGCACGTTCGCTTTATCAATAGAGGTGACTTTTTTACTGCGCTTTTGCGCCGCAGCAAAGGCCACCCGGGCAATGCGGCTAATTTCAGCCACGCTGTAACGCTGGGTATCAAAGGCGGCGTCTTCGCTGCGGCCCTTTTCACCAAAATAAATACCGCCGGTTAGCTCACGTACGCACAGTACATCCATGCCTAAGCTGCTGACGCGTGGGTGCAGCGGCGATAAATCAGCAAAGGCCGGGTAAATCTGGCCTGGGCGCAAATTACAAAACAAATCAAAGGTTTTACGCAGCGGTAATAAAGAACCGCGCTCAGGTTGTTTATCGGGTGCTAAACCGGTCCACTTCGGGCCTCCGACTGAACCAAATAAAATGGCATCGCTGTTTTTACACAGCGCTAAGGTTTCGTCGGGTAAGGGTTCGCCGGTGGCATCTAATGCCGCGCCGCCAACCAGTGCTGGCGTTAGGGTTAAACCAAACTGAAATTTATCGGCGACGACTTCTAATACCTTGATGGCTTCGGCCATTACTTCCGGGCCTATGCCGTCACCGGCTAATACCGCTACGTTATAATGCTTTGTCATTGTTCACCTGCTGCTTTTTTAATCTGGTTATCGCCGTTACGGGCTTGTTTATGGGCGCTTATGGTTTGTGCGCGCTGGATCATATTTAGTACATGCACATAGGCTAGCACCGAAGCGCGGACGATATCTGTGGCCAGGCCTGCACCGTGGAAACGACGGCCTTCGTGTTCAGCAATAATATCCACCTGGCCTAGGGCATCTTCGCCACTGCCTTTGGCTTGTAGGTTAAAGTCGACCATTCGAATGTTGAATTTGCTAATGCGCTGAATGGCCTGAAAGGCGGCTTCTACCGGGCCATTGCCGGTGCAAGCTTCAGTAAAGACGGTGCCGCCACAATTTAAGCCGATAGTGGCGCTGGCCACATGGCCGGTATGGGTAGCCGAGCTTAAAAACTCCAGCTTGTAGTATTCATCCTGCTCTTGCAGGTTTTGGAAAAACACTAAGGCTTCTAAATCATAATCAAACACCCGGCCTTTTTGATCGGCCAGTGCCACAAAGCTTTTGTACACGGCTTCTAAGTCGTAATCGTCTTTGGTGTAGCCCAATTCGGCTAAACGATGCTGAATAACGTGGCGGCCGGAGCGCGAGGTCAGGTTTAATTCGTTCTGACGAATCCCCACCTGCTCAGGTGACATAATTTCATAGGTGTTTTGCGCTTTTAATACACCATCCTGATGAATGCCGGAGCTATGGGCAAAGGCGTTTTCGCCAACAATCGCCTTATTCGGCTGGATAGGCATATTACAAATTTGGCTAACCAAGTGGCTACTGCGGTAAATCTCGGTGGTTTTGATATCAGTGTAAAGTGGCGCCAACACATCTTTGCGGGTGTTGATAATCATCGCCACTTCTTCCAGTGAACAGTTACCGGCACGCTCGCCAATACCATTAACGGTACATTCAATTTGCCGGGCACCGGCCTGAATGGCGCTGATGCTATTGGCCACCGCTAAGCCTAAATCGTTATGGCAGTGCACACTTAAGCGGGCTTTATCAATATTGGGCACCTTGTTTCTTAAGGTGTGGATAATGGCTGCAAATTCATTCGGGATGGTGTAACCCACGGTATCTGGAATATTGATGGTGGTGGCACCGGCAGCAATAGCACGCTCGACAATCCAGCATAAATCATCAATCGGGGTGCGGCCGGCATCTTCACAGGAAAACTCAATATCGTCGGTATAGCGGCTGGCCAGTTTAATCGCCGCTACCGCTTGGTCTGAAGCTTCTGCCAAGGTTTTGCGTAACTTATATTGTAAATGCAGCGGCGAGGTAGCAATAAAGGTATGAATGCGGCGGCGTTCGGCGTCTTTTAAGGCTTCGCCACAGGCTTCGATATCGGCACTGACGGCGCGGGCTAAGCCACAAATAATGGGGCCTTTTACTTCGCGGGCGATGCGCTGCACCGAGTCAAAGTCGCCGGGGCTGGACACCGGGAAACCGACTTCCATTACATCGACATTTAAGCGGGCTATGGCATGCGCCAATTGGATTTTTTGCTTTTGGCTTAAGCTGGCGCGTAGCGCCTGCTCGCCGTCTCGCAAGGTGGTATCAAAAATCCAGATTTTATTATCAGCACTCATTACGCGTTCCTTTTCCAGTTATCTTTGGCGTACTACATGCCGGGACCAACAAAAAACCCCGGCCTTGGGCACGGGGTTTTTTGTTTATCGGTAGTGGGATTTCACCAATAAGCACGGCCCCGCGCAGCGCAGAGGAGCACGAGGAGGAGGCTATTAAAGCGAATCATTACCGAAGAAATCATTTACTGCCTGTGTAAGTTAATTGCAGAACGACACTAGTAATAGCATGGTTATTTTTCCAGCGCAACAGTATAGATGGCTAAATGGATAAAAAAAGCAAAATTAGCCCTTCCCGGTCTTGGCTATTTACAAATAATAGGTAAATTCGCTAGCGGCTACACAGAAGCATTGCACCGGCCAGCAGCTCCCGCTAGATTAGCCCATCTGCTACTTTTTATTATTTTCGCTGTTAAGGATCTGCTTTGTGAATGCTAAACG
The DNA here is from genome assembly GCF_014653435.1 of Alishewanella longhuensis. Classification (GTDB taxonomy): domain Bacteria; phylum Pseudomonadota; class Gammaproteobacteria; order Enterobacterales; family Alteromonadaceae; genus Alishewanella; species Alishewanella longhuensis. The sequence goes on from NZ_BNAO01000001.1 coordinate 447,830, forward strand.
GTTTCTCTCTACCCTAACGTTGTTGTCTGTAACCTTACTTAGTGCCTGCGGCAAAGCGCCAGAGCCGCCAATCAGCAATGACTTTTCGCCTTTGGCTGAACACTATGTGCGTCTGGTCTTGGCTTTGGGCGAGCATGATGGCAGTTATGTTGATGCTTACTATGGCCCGGCAGAATGGCCTGAGCAGGTTAAGCAATCGGAAAAGTCGGCGGCAGATATTGCCAGTGCCGCCCGTACCTTACAAGCACAGGTGACCGCAGAACAGCTGTCTGATCCTATGTTGCGTTTACGCCAACATTATTTAGCTAAACAATTAACCGCCCTGATCAGCCATGCGGATACATTAGCCAGTGGCAGCCGAGCGGGTTTTGAGCAGCAGGCACAGGCGTTATACGATACCTTGCCACCGCAACACGCTTTAAGCAGCTTTGAACCTATTCTGCAACAGCTGGAACAACTGGTGCCGGGCGAGGGCAATCTGACCGAGCGAGTAGTGGCCTATCGTCAGCAATTTGTGATCCCGCAAGATAAACTACAGCCGGTGTTTGAGCAGGCGATTAGCGAGTGTAAAGCGCGCAGTGCCAGCCATTTAGCCTTACCGGCGCACGAAAGCTTTACCCTGGAGTTTGTACAGGATAAACCCTGGAGTGGCTATAACTGGTTTAAAGGTAACGCCTTTAGCTTAATTCAAATTAACACCGAACGTCCCATCGATATTTCCCGTGCAGTGGATCTGGGCTGTCACGAAGGCTATCCGGGCCATCACGCCTACAATGCCTTGCTAGAACAGCACCTTAGCAAAGACTTAGGTTGGGTAGAGTTTAGTGTGTACCCGCTATTTAGTCCGCAATCGCTAATTGCCGAAGGCACCGCTAACTATGGTATTGAAATGGCGTTTCCGGGCGAGCAAAAGTTAGCGTATGAGCGTGATGTGCTGTATCCCTTAGCGGGCTTAGATGCCAGCAAGGCTGCCGACTATGATCGCTTCTTAAAACTGTTGGCGCAATTAAGTTATGCCGGTAATGAAACGGCCCGGCTGTATTTAAATAATGAAATTGATGCCGAGCAATTTGTGGCATTACAGCAGCAATATTTATTACAAAGTGAAGCTGAAGCCCGGCAGCGGCTGCGCTTTGTTGAGGCTTATGGCGCCTATGTAATAAATTACAACTGGGGTAAGGATTTAGTCAAAGCTTATATCGAACAAGCCAGCACTGAAGATGAGCGCTGGCAGCGGTTTATGACGCTACTGACCACTCCGCGTTTACCTTCCTCAATGGATTGGTAAGCAGAATAATTAGGGCTTTGCTGCTTGAACGCAGCAAAGCAAACCCAATATAACTGTCGTCTTTGTTATTACAGCCAATCCCGCTGCGACAATAGTGATGACGGTGCGAGCCAAACAAATTTTTGTATGTAGGAAGAAAAATGGAACGTTATTTTGAGCGCTTGATGTATGCCACTCGCTGGATTATGGCGCCTATTTATTTAGGGCTAAGCCTGTGTTTACTGGCGCTGGGTATTAAATTTTTTCAGGAAGTATTTCACTTTATTCCACTGATTTTTAGCATGAAGGAAGTGGAGCTGATTTTAATCACGCTAAGCCTGATTGATATTGCTCTGGTTGGTGGTCTTATCGTAATGGTGATGTTTTCGGGGTATGAGAACTTTGTCTCCCGGCTCGATTTACATGGCCACGATGACAAACTCGGTTGGTTAGGCAAACTTGACTCTAACTCACTCAAAAACAAAGTAGCAGCCTCGATAGTGGCGATTTCCTCTATTCACCTGTTAAAGGTATTTATGAATACCGAATCTATCCCCAATGACAAAATAATGTGGTACTTGCTGATTCATATCACTTTTGTTATCTCGGCCTTTGCTATGGGCTTTTTAGATAAGATTTTGCGTGAAAAACCAGCAAGCAATACAATTATTGCAGCAGAGGGTAAGAAATAGCTTGCAATAGGGCATTAGCTTTAATAAGATGCGCGCCGTTCTGCTAGTGCTTTTGCACCCAAGATGCCCGGGTGGTGAAATCGGTAGACACAAGGGATTTAAAATCCCTCGGGGGAAACCCCGTGCCGGTTCAAGTCCGGC
>NZ_BNAO01000001.1:450131-490198 GCF_014653435.1 Alishewanella longhuensis
CCGAAAAAGCCGCTTTCAACAGCGGCTTTTTTGCATCTGCGGTATCGCTTTTAGCATTGCCTGCCTATTCACGTTCAGTGGCACTAACTACGTTCGAGTTTTCAGCTTTTTAAAGTGTTAACTGTCAAGGGTAGTCATGATGCGTAGTCTTGAAATATTTCATCTAGCAACTCTAGAGGTTTTCAGACAATGTTTGTTGGTTGCTAACAAGCCTATTATAGCCAGTTGAATACGTGTTGGTTATTAATAACCTGTATCCTATTAGCTATTAATACCTGCGACATGCTCTTACCCTGGTTTTCTATAGCAGCTATCTGCATATGCGGGAGCTGATTAAATAACTCCATTCTAAAAGTAAATTACTTTAACTACTGGAGAATTAATTATGTGATAATTGAAAACAGCTATTAAATCACATACTTATTTTCCTTTAAATATTGCAACTATGCTATTGCCAGCTACATTCAAAGCTAAAACAGGTGTTTCTTATGAATGAGGTTTGCATGAAAAAAGTATATAAATTAAACTCCTTTTCTTGCTTCGTGGCAGCCATCAGCATTGGGTTTGTTTCAGCCTCACAAGCAGAGATAAATTATCGTTTCAATGGTTTTGGTACCATTGCTGTGGGCAAGGTTTTATCTGGCAGTACTGAACAAAGTAGTTACGTCAATTATACCTGCCCCTGCTTTATCACTGATTACAACAATGGTGGTATTTATCAGTCCAACGAGAACTGGAGCTTTAAGGAAGAAACTAGGGTTGGTGCACAATTAAATATTGATTTCACTGATAAATTATCTTTTGTTACCCAGGTGATGGCACGAGCTGTAGACAGTAAACTCAGTGTGGAATGGGCATACCTCTCCTATGATCTGAGCAATAAATTAACTTTTCAGGTTGGCCGTAAACGAATTCCACTCTATTACTACTCAGAATTTCAGGACGTCGGTTTTGCTTATGCTTGGCTACGGCCGCCACAAACCTTATACGGATGGGAGGCCAGTAATTACAATGGCGCTAATCTGCGTTTTTCAGACACTTTCAAAGATTGGGATATTACAGCAAATATTTATGCGGGAAGTGAAACGGTAAAAAATGCGCCATACAACGCCCTTTATGATGAGGTGCCGCAAGACAGCAAATGGACCAACATACGCGGCATAGATGTGGAGTTCACCAAAGATTGGTTTACTGCCCGTTTGATTTACATGACATCAAAAAACAGTACCACAGAACGACCTGACAGTAATGCGTTTTACAGCCCCGCTACAGATCAAACTGTCATGGGTCTGTCACTCAATGGTGATTTTGGTGACTGGTTTATCCTTTCTGAAATGAATGTCAACAAACGTGAAGATAAAGCAGATAACCTGACGATTCGCTCTCCAGCTTCTATGATTGGCGTGGGTTATCGAATTGGTAAGTGGACCCCATTTATTAGCTGGTCACGTTTCTGGGACAAATCAAATGATTTAGACCTTTATGAACCAGAACGTTTTACTGACAGCTCCATTACACTTCGTTACGACATAAACAATTCGAGCTCAATCAAAGCACAGGTTAACCGCCTAAAAGATAGTTCACTGTATAACTTTGTTGGCGACACGACTGTAGCCGCCTTGTCTTACGACTTCATATTTTAATAACATATTGTGGAGATAAGTATGAAAACACTTTTAGTACTGTTGCTTTTGACTTTTTCGATATCATTACAAGCGAACGTAGTCATAATTAGTCACCCTGATAACACCAATCAGTTAACCAAAGTTGAAATTCAACGTATTTATACTGGCAAAAGTAGCAGCTTTGCTAATGGGGATTCAGTGGTCCCATTAAATTTGAGCGATGCTGATCCAGCCAGAGCAAGCTTTGATGATAAAGCTCTGGGCCGGTCGTCTAGCCAAGTCAAAGCCTATTGGTCAAAATTGGTGTTTACTGGCAAAGGCACGCCACCACAAGAAGTGAGTTCCGAGCAGGAAATGATTAAATTAGTGAGCAGCAATCCGAATATTCTTGGTTATGTTAGCAGCGGTACAGATACTACTGGAGTAAAGGTACTATTAACCCTTGATTAATACTTGCTAGGCCCCTGAGGTTAAGCGTTTTGTAGGCCACTGTCGCAGCATACACGGGCTTCGTTATGACGAGTTGACGGTAAACCATTTGATGAAGCTGTAAATGGGTATGGCCTCACACAAGGGAGGGGTAGTGATAATCACGCAAAAAAGTGGCGTGAATATAGATTGGCCTTGTGATTCTTCCATTGAAAGCTCGGTGCTTTTTAACTAATTAAGGCCAAGGTTTTTTGCCTCAGCCACCGTTAAAAGAACATGCCGTCACCATAGCAACGGCAAAGTTCCAACTAATGGCTTTTTAACAAGTTTACGATTTCATTGGGTAATTCAATACTGGTCATATCCTCGTATGAGATACCTTGTGATGCGGTAGGCGGTACATAAACAATTGTCGTATCACTGAATTGTTATGTTAAAACTTTAAAGTTTCGACCCCTCGGATTTTTTGGCTTACCAATATGGGTCTTCGCGTTGCCGGATCTTTGTCCCAGAAGCGACTCATCATCTTCTCTGATACGAATATCATTAAATGCCTCTATCAGTATTTTACCAACAAAAATAATCGTTCTTGGTTTTCGTTCACGGATCAAAGCAAGCAAAGGGTCATTAAGCACCCTGGCTGTGGTGGCTCCAAATTCACAAAAAAGCCGCTTATTTAAGCGGCTTTTTTGTTTATCTGTTTTAAAAATGCGAACTTTAACGTTTGCCATCTAAAATTCGCACTATTTCTCGGGTGTGATGAAATAACTCAATTACCGTGCCTTCAATTTGGATGGTAATAATCCCATCGGCGTTAGGTTTTTTCAGTAAAGTACTACGGCGGTAATAATCGTCACTGAGATACTGCCCGGCCGAGAGTTTTTTCTGCCAGCCAGGAGGTAGTGGTTGACCTTTTTCCAACTTCTTCTCTAACCCCGGTGGTAAGCCTTTATCGTGATCAGGCTTAGCCATAACCAATTGACTAAACATTAAGGTTGAGGTGCACAGTACGATCATGAAAGTTTTCATTAAGATTTACCTGCTGACTATAGAACTTATGTTATAGCACGGTGGACTGAATGTCGCCTTAATAGCTGTTGCCTCAGCTGCAAGCTTTAGCTGAAATAACGTCTATACTGATTATCATGAGGTGTTGGGATTTGGGTTTAAACAATCGCTCACCTTAGAGATGCTGAAATGCCAATAAGCATATCAGGGATAATGTTGGTTCTGGTGTTATTCACTTTGCGACAATGCAAAGTGACGGGTTTGTTTCGCTGCTCAAGGGGGCATGATGCAATATGTCAGTTTAATCATGCGTTTAGCCTTGCTATTAGGTATGCTTTATCTATCCTCTGCATTTGCTGCGGCCAACAAGACATCCGCTAATTCGCCTGAGTTTAGTATTAAATCTATTCATATTGCTACCGATATCTGGCCGGGGTTTACCGAGCCGAACGAGCAAGGTGCTTATATTGATTTAATTAAGTTACTTTTTCCAACAGGCATCGATTTTGAAATAACCTATACCAGCTTTAATCGTACGGTAAAAATGGTAGAAGAGCAGCAGGCTGATATCGTATTGGGTATTAGCTTCAATGAGAGTTCACGGTTGTATCTTTCTGCACGGCCTTTTGATGTTGATCAGATTGCAGTACTGTTTAAACCTGGGCGTTTTAAGTTTGAAAAGTCAGAAGATTTTAAGAATTATCAACTAGTTATGCAGCGTGGTTATAATTATGATATCGCTTTGGGTATCAGTACACCGAGTTATGAGGTCGACAATATTATAACCGGTGTTGATCTGGTGAGAGCTGGGCGGGTAGATGCCTTTTTGGTAGAGAAAACCGAATTAGAGGGCAAGCTTAATGCCAATGAGCTGGCCGACATGGAATTGGTTTTTATTGCCGGAGAGCCAATTTTTATCGGCTTTGCGAAAAACGAACGGGGTGCCATATTAAAGGCTTGGTGGGATCAACAATTTCAGTTGTATTCGCAAAATGGCAAATTGTTATTATGGTATCAGCAACACCCTGGTATGACATTACCTTAAGCCTTGTGTTGTTTCAGATTGAATTTGGATATAAAAGTCTGTATGGCGAGTACGGGGTAGCCTATGACAAAAATTAATACCGCTGCTTCTGTAAGTTTTTTGTAGATAGCTTCGAGCGTGCTCGAGGTTAACCCTTCTTATTATCATAGGCTAAGAGGAAAGTTCAGGCCTTTGCAGGTTTTTACCTTTCCTCTCGCAAAATTTAATAGTATTTCAAGCCATCAGCCTTACCACGAAACGCATAATAGGCTACCGCGGTATAGGCCGCGATGATTGGAATAACAACTATAGCGCCAAAGAAGATAATAGTGAGTGATTCTTTCGAACTGGCTGCCTCGTATAAGGTTAGCTGGTTAGGCACCACAAACGGATAGAAACTTAGTGCCAGGCCGGCAAAACTAGATACAAATATTACCTTACAGATAAAGAATGGTAGCCAGGCGCCACGATCGTCCGGCAGCGGTAAACGTCTAAGTGCCAGGTAGCCTAAGGCGAACATCGCAAAACAGAGTAAGGGTATGGCAGCAAACAAATAAGCCAGAGGCGGCTCGGTCCATACCTGATACACATTAGCATTCACCAGCGGATTAATAGCACTAACCGCCAGAATACCGGCCAACGTAAAGACACCGGCACTTTTACATTGGCGCACAGCATGCCGTTGTAAGTCCCCGGTGGTTTTGCCGATTAACCAAGCATTGCCGATCATGGCGTAGGCTGCGGTAACACATAAACCGCTAAAACTGGCAAAGATCAAACTGCCTGGAGTGTACTCCAGCCCCATCACATAGATACCTAACATAAACCCCTGACTAAAGGTAGCCAGCAGAGAGCCGAATTTAAAGGTCCAGTCCCAGCGTATTTTACGTTTGGGTTTAACCTTGGCCCGAAAGTCGAAAGCCACACCGCGCAAAATCAAACCAATCAATAACAAGGTTGCGGGTAGATACAGCGCGTGCAAAATGGCACTGTGAGCGACCGGAAAGGCGACCAATAACAGACCAACCGCGAGTACCAGCCAGGTTTCGTTAGCATCCCAAAACGGCCCTATTGAGGCGATAGCGGTATCACGCCAGGCTTCATTTTGCATGGGTAGTGTGATACCAACACCCAAGTCATAGCCATCCAGAATGGCATACAGTAGCACCGCTAGTGCAGTGAGGGCCGCGAACACAAGTGCCAGATTTTCAGCAGTTAAGTAGCTCATTTTTCTTCTCCTACAGCCACTAGCTGGGTTTTCTGCTCTGGTAACCCTGGCAGAGACAGATCATATTCTTCCACTTCGATGGCACGCTTCGCCAGCCAGAATAAGGTTTTTATATAGGCCACCAGTAATACCACGTAGAGCACCAGATACATGATGAGCGTCAAAGCAACTTGTTCGCTGGCTACGGTGGTTACAGCGTCACGGGTTTTTAGCACACCATAAATCAGATAGGGTTGGCGCCCGATCTCCGTGACATACCAACCGGCCAAAGTGGCAATCCAGCCTGAGAAGGACATGCCGATGAGTACTTTATATTGCAGTTTGCTCAGCTCGCCAGTCCGGTATAGCCGGATACTGCACCACCAGGCGGTGATCAGCATTAGGATGCCGATACCGACCATCACCCTGAAACTGTAAAAAATGGGCGCCACAGGCGGATGCGCATCCGGGAAGTCACTGATCCCTTGCAACTCACCATTCAAATCATGGGTTAGGATCAAACTAGCCAGTTTCGGGATCTCAATCGCAAAGCGATTGGTCTGCGTTTGTGCATCTGGTATAGCAAATAATACCAGCGGTGCGCCTTGCTCTGTATGCCAGATCCCTTCCATGGCGGCGATTTTTTGCGGTTGATGCTCCAGCGTATTTAAACCATGCAAATCGCCGACAAAAGCTTGAGTAGGAGCCAAGATCGCCGCACTAAATAAGGCGGTTTTTAAGGTTAGCCGCGGTGCTTTCTTGTTATCGCCACGAGATAAGCGATAAGCTGATATTCCGGCAACTAAAAAACAAACGGTCAGCGCTGAGGCCAGCAGCATATGGCTAAAGCGATAGGGGAAAGACGGGTTAAAAATAATCGCTAGCCAATCAGTTGCATGAGCGATGCCATCACGCATTTCAAAGCCTACTGGCGTTTGCATCCACGAGTTAAGCACTAGGATCCAGAAAGCAGATAATGTGGTGCCAATGGCGACTAGCAGCGTAGCGAGCGTATGTAACCAGCGTGGTACCTTATTAAAACCAAATAGCATAATGCCCAGCATGGTCGCTTCCAGGAAGAATGCGGTGAGGATTTCATAGGCCAGCAGTGGGCCGGCAATATTACCTACCGTTTCCATAAAGCCGGGCCAGTTGGTACCAAACTGGAATGACATGGTAATGCCGCTTACTACACCCAGTGCAAAGGTTAAGGCAAATACTTTTACCCAAAAGCGATAAGCTCGCATCCAAACAGGATGTTGTGATAAATCAAAGCGGATCTTAAAGTACACCAGTAGCCAGCCAAGGGCGATGGTGATGGTGGGGAATAAAATATGAAAACTGATATTAGCAGCAAACTGGATGCGCGAAAGTAATAGCGTATCTAACATGGCAACCTCACTACAGCAGAACAAAATGGCGATAGCGGCTAAGCCTGTTTCGCCGGGTCTTTTTTACCTAAAAATTTATCGGTAAATTCCAACACCTTGCCTACGCCGGATCCCAGTTTCATTAGCGTATTCAGCTTTTCTGGCGACAGCGATTGTAGGCTTTGTGTCCATTCGGTGATGTTTTCCAATAAATCATGAATTTCGGTGATACGTTGCTGGGCAAAGGCTTCTTCCGGGTTGGCCGCTTCATCCATCATAATGTCGCGCAGCAAAGTAAGGGTAGGATCCATCTCGCGTTTGCGTCGTTCTTCAAATACCCGGTTGGCCATATCCCATATACTGCCGCGGGTATGATAAAATTCACGTCGCTCGCCCGGTTTGTGTTGCACCTGTACTAACTGCCAGCTGCCCAGTTCTTTTAAACCCATACTGACGTTACCACGTGAGATACCCAGTAAATCACCAATTTCATTAGCACATAATGGTTGTTCACTGATAACCAGCAAGGCGTAGATTTGACCAACAGTACGGTTAAAACCCCAGCGACTGCCCATTTCACCAAAGTGATAAACAAAAGATTCGATCATCGGTGTCATTTGCATAGTCTGTTCCTTATTGAACGTTCAGAATTTTCTGAAAGAATAATACAGGAAAAGCTTGACCGAGATCAATCTTTCTTTATGTTATTTACCTTGACCTTGACCTTGACCTTGACCTTGACCTTGACCTTTAGCAAAGCCTACAGCGCCATCAAAGGCACAAGGATTTTTTGTTTTGATTACATCGATGTCGCAGTCTGTTAATTTTTGGAGTAACTGCATAATATCGTGATGAATAATGGTGTGATATTGCTGATGGACAAAGATGTTGAGCATTTTCTGTGTGCGAGGAGTTGGTTTGTCGTGCGGCATAAAAATCACCCGTTAAGCATTGCAGCGCCTGTCTTTGTTACTTATCCATAAAACCGTTAGAATAAGCCAAGCCATAGGGCATTGGTTCGAATTACGCGAGGTTTATATAAGATGTCAACGCCAGCCGCTTTGCTAACGCTGCATCGCAAGGCGATGCAAATTGCACCTGCATTAGCTGCCGTCGGCATAGAGGTGCAAAGTACAGAGGCGTTTGATACCGACACCCTGGGAACCTTTGCTGGTGAAACGCCACGAACTTTAAGTCCATTAGCCTGTGCTCGTGCCAAAGCTCAACAAGCTATAGCGTTGACAGGTTTACCTCTGGGGATGGGAAGCGAAGGCAGTTTTGGCGGCGGCCCTATGCCAGGTTTTCTGAATTGGGATGAAGAACTGTTGCTGCTAATTGATAGCCGCACTGGGCAAGAAATCATAGCCGTTGCCGCAGGCCCAGTAGCTCTTAGCGCCGTTGAAAGTGATAATATTGCCGTATTGCAAGCCCATATCGCTAAGCATGACGCTGCACAAGGTTGGATTTTGCGTTATCCAGCGGGCTTAGTGAAAGGGTTAATAGGTGAGCAAGCGTTAGTGCAGGCGTTAATGCAGGCAGAAATTTATCAGGCAGGTGCTTTATTAGCAGAAAAAGTGCAGCTACAACCTGATTTTAGAGCCCATCTATGCCCCGCCAGGCAAGGTTACATTCAACAAGCTGCTGAGCAGTTAGCGCAGCGACTGTTGGCATTATGCCCAAGTTGTCAGGCGCCCGATTTCTGGCGTAAGCAGGCCGAACCGGGGTTACCCTGCGAACTATGTGATTACCCAACATCTCAGGTAAAATACTATATCAAAAGCTGCAATTGTTGTGGCCATAAAGAGCAAGAGGCCGCGGCAACTGTATTTGCGTCAGCTGTGCATTGCCCGTTATGTAACCCCTAAAGTAAGGAGTGGGTGTTGTCTGAAACCTTATTATTAGATGCCAACTTAACTGCTGAGGTTGAGTTAGCGGCACAGTTTTTATTACAAGGTAAGCTGGTGGCTGTTCCCACTGAAACGGTGTATGGCTTAGCGGCAGATGCTAGCCAGCCTGAAGCCGTGCGGCAAATTTTTGCGGCCAAAGGTCGCCCGGCCGATCACCCATTAATTGTGCATTTAGGTGATGTTACCGCCATGAGTGCCTGGGCAAAAAATATTCCGCCGCTGGCATATAAGCTGGCAGCTGCTTTTTGGCCAGGTCCTTTGACTTTATTACTACCCAAAGCTGATCATGTGAGCGCTGTGGTCACCGGTGGCTTAGACAGTATCGGTTTAAGAGTGCCTGCACATCCTGTGTTGTTAAAGCTCTTACAACAGCATCAACTGGCGGTAGCGGCGCCCTCTGCGAACCGCTATAAAAAGCTAAGTCCTACCAGCGCCCAGCAAGTATTGCATGGTTTGTCTGGCCGTATTGACGCCGTGCTGGATGGGGGCGATTGCCAGTTTGGGCTAGAATCTACTATTGTCAGTTTGTTGGATGATCGCGTAGAGATCTTAAGAGCTGGGCCTATTAGTAAGGCGGACCTAGAGGAGATGTTAGGCGTTGCAGTTAGCCATCCCAAGGCTCATCAAATAAAGGTTGCGGGAAATGTGAAAGCGCATTACCAACCGAATACGCCTTTGCGTTGCTTGTCCTATACCGAGTTAGTGCAGCATCTAAAAAATCAGCAAACGGCAAAGATCGTTGTATTGCATATGCAAGACTTACCCACGGAACTTTCATGGTTTGCTCATACTAAAATGCCGGCCACGGCGCAGGAGTACGGTCAACGTTTATATCGTGAGTTATTTGCAGCGGATCAAAGTGGTGCAGAGCTTATTTTACTGGAGATGCCGCCACAGAAGGCAGAGTGGGCGGCAGTGCAAGAGCGCTTAGCGCGGGCTGCACACTAGCCTTAGACAATGTTCAGCACGCCATTATTCCGCTCTTGGCAAGCCAATCACATGCACGGGGTATTCAGATGGCAATGTTACCTGACAGGCAACGGCCGAGTTTCGGTCTGCTTGCTGCGCGTTGAGGATCTGCTGTTGGCTATCCAGCAAATTACTATCCTGCGGGGCGATACTAAGGGCGGCGGTAATGAGTGATGTGGCGTGTTGATGGCAAGCCAGTTTACTTAACAAGATGGCGTAATTATTCAAATAAGCGATTTCTTGTTGGGCAACCGGCCAACCTTTAGCGAACCATTTTGCCGCAATTAATGGTGCATCTGAGAAGTAATAATTACCCAACAAGAAATAGGGTAACCAATAGTTAGGCCATTGTTCGCTAGCGGTCATCAGGGCAGCGATGCCTGCAGCAGTCTGTTGGGTATTCAGCAGATCCTGACAGGCTTTGGTGTAAATAAAAGGCTCAAGATGTTGGCTGGCCTTATCAGTAGGCAACATCGCTAGCATCCAATAGTTGCCGCGTTGCCAGGTGCGTTCAAAGGTAGAAAAATTAAGGCGATGCGCTGCTGTCACACCGGTATGTAAAATCACTTCCTGCGCGGTAATGTCATAGCCTATAACAACGGCATAATGCCATTGCGGTAACCAGCTAATCGAATTGTTCTGCAATACTATCACCGGGATATCGTCGGCGATCAGGCTTAATAGTTGGCTCATATTGCCGCGTTGCTCATAGGCTAGTAAGCCCAGTTGCCGAGTCGCTGCGGCCATTTCAATTTGCAAAGTACCCTGTAAGCCGGGAGTAAAGGTGTTGGGCGCAATGTCCGTCGGGCTTATTTCCAGCCCGTAAAAACCAGCCACCTCAGAGAGGGTAGTGGGACCGCAAAAGTATGCTTGCTGTGGGTAAAAGGGCACCTGAGAAATCACATGCTGCCTTACAATATCTGGCGGCGATGCCAGTAATTGTTTGGTTTGCACAGGCGTTTGACACCCAGTCAGGCTGATTAACGAAGTTAACAGCAAACCAGCCCAAAAGCTGGCTTGCCAAAGTAAACGCATCAAGTCTTGTTAACTAATAGGACGGATAAAAGGGTAAACGTCGGTTATCCCCATCAAATCTAGAACTGCTATCACAACTAATACCGTAATAATGGTACCTACAATGCCGCCAGCAGGCATCTCGTTAAGTTGCTCATTAAAAGCGATTAGCTCACTGTTCGTCATATTGGCAATACGTTGTTTAGCGTCAGTTGGGCTTACACCAAGTTGCGTCAGCTTGTGTTGTACTTCATCGCTATCAATAAAGGACAATAATTGTTGTTGATTGTATTGCTGCTGCTGAGTTGCAATCACCTGATCTGAACCTATGACTCCTGCCGTTGCCTGGCTTAAACCACAGCAAATTATCATTATGGCCATACCGGCTTTTACCAAGTTATTTATCATTCGTATCTCCTCGAACCTATTGTTTGTATTAAGGGTTAGTGTTTGCTCAGCTTTGCTGCGTGGAAATATGAAAACATGGCAACGCATGATCAGAGCACCATATAGTTGAAAATGTGAGTTTTCGGGCTCTCTTTAAGATGTGAGTTTTCAGGCTCTCGCTGGTATTGACTCTTTACCCTATCTGGCACTCTGCTAGAGAGTAGTCGACTTATCTCAGTTAAGCAATGAGCGACAGGCGCTATGTTGCAATCATTTCTAGTAAGAGTGATCGGGTTAAGCCGTTGCCTGTATAAAGGCACGTAACAATAACACCAGTTGTTGTTGCTCAGTATGACTTAAACCATTGAGTAATTGTTGTTGAGTAGCAACATGAGCGACTAATGCCTGCTCTATCACGGTCTTGCCGTTTGCGGTTAGGGTTACTTCGATACTGCGTTTATCATTGCTGGCACAACTGCGGGTAATAAAACCCTGTTTTTCGAGTGACTGTAGTCTACTGGTTAAAGAACCAGAGGTGATCAGAGTTTGTGCTAACAATTGATTTGGAGTTAATTGATAGGGTGCGCCGCTGCGGCGCAGCGTTGCCAGCACGTCAAAACCCGCATCGGTTAATCCAAACTGACGAAAATTAGCACTCATCCCTTGGCTTAGCCGTTTATGTACTATTTGCAAGCGGCCAATCAGTGCCATGCTGGAAGTATCAAGCGCCGGTATTTCAGTGGCCCAGGCTTGCTGAATACGGTCAAGTTCGTCCATGGCAAGGTTTCCTCTTAACTTTGTCTTGAATTCAAGGTAAATCTGAATTATCTTGAATTCAAGATAATAAACTATAGGCATGCATTATAATGCGATATTGGGCTTTAGTGGCAGTGCCGACAGTGTTAACTGCGGCATTTTTTTATGCAGCAAGTGACAACCGTCACGAGGTCAGTGCGCAAGACTTTGTCAATTTACAACAAGGTAATGCGATACAGCCAGGGTTTCGGCGGGCACATGCCAAGGGTTTTTGCGTCAGCGGTGACTTTATTTCTTCCGGGACTTTGGCGGAATATTCGAGTGCTCAGGTATTTCAAGCCGGGCAGTATCCTTTTATCGGTCGCTTTTCTGTCGCCGGCAATAATCCTACCGCGCCAGATCTGAAAGCTCCGGTACGCAGTTTAGCCTTAACTTTGCTACCGGAAACGGCTGAGCAATGGCGTACGGCTATGAATACGCCTCCGGTTTTAGCCGTGGGAACACCAGAAAAGTTCTATCAGCAATTATTAGCCTTACAAAATAATACGATTGCGGAATTTTTTGCGGCCCACCCAGAAACCGCGGCCTTTCGCAATTGGCGTGCTAGTTATCAGCCAACGCTAAGTTACGCCACTGAGCAGTATCACAGTATCAATGCTTTTTATTTAATTAATGCTGCCGGAAAGCAACAAGCGGTACGCTGGGCTGCTGTGCCAACAGTTGGCGCGGCAAATCAACTGCCTGATCCTGAGGCGGTTGACGCTTTACAGCAAGAGTTGTTCGCCAGGCTAAGTGACGGGCCGGTGATCTTTGATCTGGTGTTCTCGTTGGCAACCAGCGCTGATGATGAGAATGACGCGACCATAATATGGCCAGACACCAACCCGCAGCTTATTGCTGGCCAGTTGCAGATCAAGCAGGCAACAGAGCAAAGCAACGGGCAGTGCAATGCGATAAATTTTGATCCCTTAGTGCTGCCACGCGGTATCTTGCCCAGTGCGGATCCTATTCTGCGGGCACGCGGTGCAGCCTATGCTGAATCACATCGGCGCCGGGCACGCGAGGTGCTGCTTAACACTGCAACAGGTGCGCATCATGAATAATCCTACCGTTTACCCCTTAGCCATGCGTGTAGTGCATTGGTTAATGGCAGCGTTGATTTTATCCTTATTGTTTGTCGGTTTAAGTATGGTCACCAGCTTGGGCCTGTGGCAATACCAATTATTAACCTGGCACAAGGCCGCCGGTTTGGTTGCAGCCGTAGCTGTGGTGTTACGCCTTGCTATCCGACTAAGACTCAATACGCCAAGACTGCCAGAAAACATGCCGAAATTGCAGCAATTTGCAGCTAAATTAACGCATTTAGCGTTTTATTTGTTATTACTATTAATGCCGGTTACCGGGTATTTAATGCAAAATGCTGCCGGGCGTCCAATTAATGCCTTTGGTATTATGTTGCCTCAGCTGATCCCAACGGATTTAGCTTGGTACGGCTTATTTCGGGAATTACATGCCTGGTTTAGTGTGTTGCTCATCTTATTGATTATATTGCATATCACTGCGGCGTCTTATCATGGGCTGATAAAGCGTGATGGTGTACTGCGCAGTATGATAAGAAAGTAATTAGGTTCCCACCGGTTATCTCAATTCCAAATTAGTGCAGCCTAAGGTTTTTATAGGCTGCACTAACTTAACTGCTGTTTGCCTCTCTGAACGTCTAACGCTGGTATTTGGTCATGTTATATCGACCATGTCTTGCGGTATACGAATTGTATTTTGGTGCTGGCTAACCGTATGTGGGACATCACCATTGCACTGGCACAAATGTTTAAGCCCACATCACCGCAATAGCAGCCAGTACAATTAAAGCCAAGCCGCCGTGATCCGCTTTTTGTAGTTTTTCTTTAAAGAAAAATGCCGAGATCAGCAGCATAAACAGTACTTCAATTTGTCCCAGGGTTTTCACCAGAGCGACAGACTCTAAGCTCATGGCAGTAAACCAGCCGATAGAGCCAATACAACTGGTTACACTGACCAGCAGGGTGAGTTTAGGGCGTTGCCATAGCGCGACTAAGGTGTGGCGATCACGCCAGGCCAAGTAAGTTAGCAGTAACAGGCTTTGCAATAAGATCACCACCAACAATACCCAGGCAGCGCCATGCGGAAAGGGTAAGCCTAATACCAGACTAGCCTGCCGCACCCAAAGCGAGGTGAGCGCAAAAGCGAGGCCGCTGCTTAATCCAAGCAGCATGACCGGCCATGAGAGTTGCCTGAAGCTGGCGCCACTTAACAAAAATACCGCAGCAGCCCCCAGCAGCACGCCAATCCAGCCTAACCAACTTAGAGACTCACTAAAAAAGGCCACACCAAGCACCGCGGCTAAAATGGCTTCACTTTTTGCTAAGCCAGCACCAATAGCATAATTGCGCAGTTTAAACAGTTTTACCATTAATGCCGTTGCCAGTATTTGCGCCAATGCGGCCCCAACAATAAAGAGCGCGAATTTGCCGTTAAACTGCGGCAAGGCAACCGGTTGCCAATGATACAGACCTGTTAAATATAACGCTGCCAAGGGTGAGGCCCAGATAAAACGCGCCAATGTCACACCAGCAACACTGACATCTTTACTCAGTTGTTTTTGAAATGCATTGCGCCAAGCCTGCATAAAGGCGGCGAGTAAGGTAAAAGGGATCCAAAGCACGGAGCATACTCAAAGGCCGTAAAGATGGCTATGCTAGCAGTGTTCGACGCCACCGCAAAGCTAAGAGCGTCATATTGTTGTAGAAATGCGGTTATTTACTCTGTCCTAATCTATCAACCAAGCTAGTACGTAGTTTACAGCAGCTGTATCCGGTCTGGTGCGAGTTGATTTAACGAGATGCTGCCTCAGGAGTTTAACCATGTTTATTTTGCTAAGTGCTTTAATGTTAAGCGCCGTTGGTATGGCGTTATATCGGGTATGGCGTAATTTGCGCAAAGAGCAGTTACTCTATCAGCGGGTCGCCAGCCATGCCCATAAAACCTTAAGTGATAAAGCCTTGCAAAAAGCACTAGCAGAAGCCGATGCCTGTGGGCTCGGCGCTGATTTCCGGGATTACCTGCATGGCATTAGCAAGCATACCGGGCAGCGCCGGATAAAAGTAGGGCATCTATTGTGGATTTTTGAGCAATTAGAAGCCGGGGAACGTTTTCATAGCAACTTGTCGATCCCCGATTACTAAGCAAACAAGCCTGCCATTATGCCTTTGTAATCACACCTAGCTTACGTTTTTTACAGGCATTTCTGCGGTGCGCTTTTTAAGTGCCATGTTGCTCTGGTTACCTCTTAAAGCGTAAAACGATACTGATATGGTGCTAATGGCGTAAGGTTGCCATTTTGATAAGTGTCTACGACTACAGTACCATCAGCTTGCACATGGAACACTCGGTACATCGGCGTATGCTGGCTCTCATCAGGTATTTTTGTGCGCTCCAGTGCCGGAATATGCAAATAGTGCACGCCGTTCAGCTGCAGTGAATGTTTAACTCTTGGCATATCCATATGTAAATCACCCGAGATTACCGCCCGTACGTTAGGTTGGTTAAGTACCTCGCTAACAAAACCTGGATGGCTGATACCTTTATCGGCGTTTTCTTTAAAAACACCTTGTTGCGCACCATGTACCACTAACAACACCGGTTTTGGTGCCAGTCGCGACACTTCGTTTTTTAGCCAAGCAATCCCCTCATCATTAAAATCACGGCTAAAATCTGGTGAGGCCAAGACCAGCGCCACCTGCTCAAATTCTAGCGTATAGCGAATACTATCAATAGTGGTTTTGCCCTGGTTCCACTTATTGGCAAAGGTTAAAAACCGCTCAGGCGTGCTGCCATATTCTTCATTGCCCATAATAGGGTAAAAAGGCAGTTGCAGCGCTTGTAATACTGGTGTGGCTTGCTCGTATTGCAGCAAGGTGCCTTTGTGCGCGATATCACCCACACCCAGCACAAACTGTAAATTCAACTGTGGTGTTAAGGTGTTGATATCGGCGACGGCTTGCGCCATATGCGGGAATTCGGCTTTGGGTTTGGGTTCGGCATCGCCCAGTACCGCAAAGCTGATGCCAGAACCCGTGGCTTCAGAAGAGTAAGCACTATTGAACGCAGTAAGAAGCAGTATGCTGGTACTCAGCAAGAGAGTTGATAAGAACTTCATGATATTTCCTTTTGAAAACAAGTTAAAAAGAGATTGGTGTTAGTGCTTTGGCACTGCTTGGCAACATGCCTGTCCAGCGTTTAAAAGCGCGCCGAAAATTATGTTCATCCGAGTAACCAAGTTGTTCGGCTAGCTGCCGGTTTGAGTAGTTACCCTGTAGTAACAATAAATGTGCTTTGTCACGGCGCACTTCATCGGCTATGGCGGCAAAATTGGTATTATGTTGTTGCAACAAACGCTTTAAAGAGCTGCAGCTTAAGCCTAGCAAAGCGGCAGCGTCTTCTATTCCCAATTGTCGTGGTAAGGCCCGGTCAATTTGGCGTTGCAAATGTTCTAACAGGCCACGCTGAGCAGGTAATCGTTGATTGAGTTGATAGCACGCCTGACGGTATTGTTGAAACCTATGCGGGTTGCTATCTGCAAAAGATTGATGCCAATAAGCCAGTGGGATAAGGATCGCATCAAACTGCTGATTAAAACTCACTTGGCATTGCCAGTGAGCCTTAAATAGTTGCTCGTTAGCTGGAGTTGCTTGCTTTAATAAAACGTGCAGCTGGCTACTATCAGCAAGCTGTTGTCGAATCAGTTTCACCAGAAAGGAAATCGCCAAGATGCTGATAAAATGTTGTTGTACGCCAAGTGCGATAGCAGGTTTAAAGCTTAGCATCAGTTTGTTATCTATACGTTTTATCTTAGGATAAAGGGCAGGAAGGAGCTGATGCCGAAAATAGCATAATTGCTTAAGGCTCTGCGCTAGGTTGGCCGCCACAGCAATGCTTTGACATAAGGCAATATTACGATGATTTAATACGCTATCAGCTAACAGAAATGGTAGTTCCGGGCTTTGCAACTGTTGGCAATGGCTAAGCAATTTTAGCCAATCGCGATGATGGCAGCGACTCTGCGGATTCATTAAATCTTGCTCAAAAATACTGGTGCCGCTAAGCAGTTTATGCAGTTGGCCGCCACGCCGTTGTGCTAGCTGTAATACTGCAGTTGGGCCGTGCCTCAACAACAGATTCTTATCAGTAAAACTAAAGTGAGTTGTCATCCACAGCACCTAAGATGGCAGCAAAACCGAAGGCGCTATGCCAGCTTTACTGGCCTTTAGCATTTCCTCGGTTTCTTGCAGTGCCTGTTTCGCTGTTAATCTAGTTATCTCATTGACCACAATATCAATTTTCAGGTTGCTTTCATGGTGATTAAGCTTAGTGAGATGCTGCTGCATATGCTGGGCAAAAATCTTAGCTTGCTGCAGGCTAGTGTTAGCTAAAAGGATAACAAAACGATCGCCAACATAGCGGCATAGCACATCTGAAGCTCGCAGTTGGCTGGAGCAAAGCTCTGATAGCTTAATCAGGTAATCATCGCCAGCGGCAGCACCGTACTGGCGGTTGAAGGCAGAGAATTGCCGGATATTAAGCATTAATAAGCTTAGAGAACGTTGCTCAGCGCGATGCAACTCAAGGTCGCGAGCCAGTACAGCATATAAATAATCAACGGCATAAAGTTTAGTGAGAGGGTCAAGCAGGCGATGATCTCTTAACAGCAACTCCCGGCCCTGTAACTGTCGGTTTATCACGCGCTGCTCCCGATGCCAACCGATTAAGCCGTAAGTTAGTGCCAGCATACCAATTGGTGCAGGCAATGACTCAAGCCAGCTCATGGTTCTGATGTGTGCTGGGTAACGGATAAACTCATCTAATAAATCCAGAAAAAATGAACATACCAATAGCAAACTGCCGTAATAAAGCCATTCAGTTACTCTACCTGCAGGTCTGCTGCTGATAATTAAAGTTAGCCACAAAATAGCAACCAATAACACTATGCCTTCACCTAATACATCAAACCAATCAATTTCAGCTGGGCTTTTCGTTACCCCTAAAGTTAACGCCAGCATTAAACCTGCGCTAAGCAATGGCAAAGGAAGGTTAATTTTAAGCAAGTGTTGTCGCCACATTGTCATGTACACCATGAAAAGCTATCGATAAGCTTTTGCTGCTAAAGGCCGCAAGAGCAAAAGAGCCCACAGTGTGAAAAAGCTGTATGACAAAACGATGACAAAGAGCTGATTAGCCGCTTGTCTGGTGGGCTAAGCTGACCCGGGTCATTTAAGCTCAAGCTAAATAAGTGTTGTCGCTTTTTTGTCATATTCCAGCGGCACAGTAGTAAGCCTAAAAGAACGCATTTCATTAATAGGGCTTACTGAGTTATGACTGCTTTATATCGACCAACCTTTACTAAAAGTGTGCTAGCTGCGGCTATTGCTATAGCGTGTTTAGCGCCGGCGACATTAATGGCACAAGGCGTAGATGTGCCTTTAAATGTTGCGGTAACAGCAATAGATGGCCAAGGGATCCGCGGTCAGCTAAGCGATGATCGCAATGTACTTTTACAGGGTGCCCAAGTGCGAATTATTGGCGGCAACCGTGAAACCAGTACAGATGGCCAAGGCCGCTTCCGTTTTGATAATCTAGTGCCAGGCAGCTATCAGCTTGAGATCCGTTATCTTGGCTATGCGCCAAAAAGTGTGGATGTGGTCGTTACTGCAGAGCGTGGTGCTGAGCTCACCTTACGCTTTGCCAGCAACGAAGTAGAAGTAATGCATATTGTCGGTAGCCGCGATGCGCAGTCTCGGGCCCTAAATATTCAGCGGGCGTCAGATAATTTAAAATCGGTGGTGTCATCAGACTATTTGGGCCGTTTCCCGGACGATAACGTTGCTGAAGCCATGCAGCGTTTGGTAGGCGCTTCTATTCAGCGTGACCAGGGCGAAGGTAAGTACGTTAACGTACGTGGTGCGCCGCTGGAATTTACTAATGTCACTATAGATGGCGTTAATGTGCCCTCACCAGATGGCGGTACCCGCGCTGTTGACTTAGACACTATTCCATCAGATATCATTTCTATTCTGGAGCTGACCAAAGCCATTACCCCGGAAATGGATGCCGATGCCATTGCCGGAAATATCAATATTATTACCCAAGGCGCACTGGATGCCAAAGGCCGTATTTTACGTGGCAAAATTTCTGGTGGTAAAAACGAAAAAGGTAGTGGCGATGCTTATAAAGCGAGCCTAACGTTTGGTAATAAATTTGGTGAAAACGAGAACGCCGGTTTTATTTTTTCAGCCAAGCATAGTGAAACTAATCGGGTTACCGACAATGTTGAACATGGTTGGATGGAGTTAGACAATGGCAATTTCGTGCCTGAATTTACTGAATTCAAAGATTACGAAACTAAGCGTATTCGTACTGGTTTAAGCGGTCGCTTTGATTTCAGGATTGATGACAACAAGCATTTTTTCTTCTCACACAACTATTCACGGTTTGAAGATAACGAATTTCGCGATACGTTGGTCGTAGAGTGGGAGCGTCATACCGAGCAATCTAATCAAACGTCTGGCGTGGCGGGTCGTGCTACCTTTGAAAAAGAGTTACGGCACCGTACCTTTATCAATACCATTAATACCACGGTATTGGGTGGCCGTATCATCATGGATACCTATACGGCGGATTTCCAGGCGTCTTACGCATCTGCTGAGCAAGCTTACCCAAATCGGGATTATTTATTGTACCGTGAAGCAACCCGGCCTCGCGTGGCTTATGATTTTAGTAACCCGGACTTACCCAGCTATCAAATTTTAAACAGTGCTGGCGAAGTGGTGCGTACTGACTTTAACTTTGCACCTTCAGCAATGAACTGGCGCCGTTATGAGCGTCGCACCGGTGGTGCAGAAGAAACAGAGCAAGCTTATTCGTTTAATATTACTCGGCCAGGTCAATGGGGCGAAGCTTACTCAGAGCTGAAGTTTGGTGCTAAAGCTCGCTTAAAAGATAAGTCGAACGATGAAAACCGTTTCCGTAACAGTGTTGGCGCCAACGCACCAAGCTATGCTGACGTCATCATAGATAAACAGTCACTGCCGTTTGATGGTTATTACAACAATGGCCCTAAACTGCAACGTGATTTTGTCTCGGCTTATCGCAATATTTTTGAAAATGCCGACTTCTTAGATCGCGGTGCGCCGTCTATTACCGGCGATTATAAAGCCGGTGAAGATATTCTAGCGGCTTACGTACAAAACAAGCTGGAATGGGAAAATACCACTGTGTTGTTTGGTGCTCGGGTCGAGCAAACCAAAAACAGCGGGGAAGCCTTTGAATATGATTTAGATACGGATACGGCTACCCTGGTTGATGCGAGTAAAAGCTATACCAACTTCTTCCCAAGCGTGCATTTACGCCAGGAACTGGATAATGGCGTTATTGTAAAAGCAGCGTACAGCACCGGCTTAAGACGGCCAAATTTTGCCGATTTAGTGCCCTATTTCATTATTGAAGATCGTGAATCCGGCCGTGGTACTGTGGATATTGGTAATATCGATTTAAAACCAACTTATTCGCATAACCTGGATTTAACCGGTGAATTTTATATTGCACCAGTAGGCTTAATTTCAGCCGGGGTGTTTTATAAAAAGCTGTCGGATCCGATATTTAAAGCCCGTAGCGAATTTGTTGGTGGTGAATTTGATGGCTTTAGAATGGTACGGCCAGAAAACGGCAACAGCGGCTACCTATATGGTCTGGAGTTGAACTGGCAGCAGTCGTTAAACTTTTTACCGGGTGCCTTAAGCGGTTTAGGCTTTATTGCTAACTATACCCATACCAAGTCTGAAGCAGACTTACCTTTTGGTATCGGCAAAACCGAGCTAAATGGTACCAGTCGTCATACCTTAAATCTGGCGTTGCAGTATGACATCGCTAAATTCAGTACCCAGTTAGCCTATAACTACCGTTCTGAATATATCGATGCTTTTGATACGGCTAACCCAGGCTTAAATGTGTACTGGGATGGTCGTGGCACGCTCGATTACACGGCAAGCTATAAGTTAACCAAAGACTTATCGGTATTTTTAGAAGCCACTAACCTGACGGATAGCAAAGCGATTCGTTATCAGGGTGAGCGCAACCGGGTGTATGAGCATGAGCAATTTGGTCGTGCCTGGCAGGTCGGGGTAAGTGGTAAGTTTTAAACACGCCGTATAGTCGTATAAGGCCGAAGCAGATTTCGGCCTTACTTTATTATAGGTTTTTCACTTAATGGAAATCGTTTGATGAACAGATTGTCTGTGGCTGCACTAAGCAGCCTTCTTTTACTGCAAGCTTGCCAGCCTGCGACCGAACAGACTGCCGCTTTGGAAAATCAGCTGCCGCAACCAGTTGCTGTGCCTGCCGATGCAGCGCAAACGCTGATCGAGCAGTATTTACTTACTAGCAAAACGCCGTATCAACCATTACAAGACTGGCAGCAATACAGCGCCGCGCCTGCCGGTTTTTCGGCAGTAAGTGTGCAGCATGTTGCCCGCCATGGTTCGCGTTTTCTTTCCAGCCGCGGTGATGATGATTTGATGCTGCAGTTACTACAACTGGCTGGTAATGAGCAAGCGCTTACCCCCTTGGGGCAAGAATTAACACAACTGATTGAGCGCTTACATCAGGCGCATCAGCCTGATAAATATGGCGAAATCTCAGGTAGCGGCGTGCAAGAGCATCAACAAATGGCAACACGGTTACTGGAGCGGCAGCCGCAGTTGTTTGCCAATGCCATTGAGCAACAGCAGCGCATTGCGATACTGCACTCTGGCCGCGAGCGTGCCGATCAGAGCGGCGATGCCTTTGTTAACGGTTTAACCAAACTCAAGCCAGCACTCAGTTCACTTATTGATGATGCCAGGGCAGACGAGGCAACCTTGTACTTTTACAAAGCTGAAGGCAGCGAAGCTTTTGAGCGTTACCGCAAAAGCGATCCGCGGTTACAAGCCGTGATGCAACAGCTGGAAAGTCAGCCTAAATTACAACAAGCGGCCACAGCCATGCTGGAACGCTTTCTTACCCCCGCTTTTATCGCACGTTTGGTAGAAGGCGAGTTTGAGCTAACCTTGGCTGATGATGACGATGCTATTCGTAATGTGTTGGATGCAGCCAATGTACTGTATAGCCTATACAGTATTGCCAGCAATTTAACAGCCGAAGGCGACTTTGATTTTAGCCGCTTGTTGTTAGCAGAGCATGTACTTCCCCTGGCCGAGCTGGATGATGCCGACTCTTTTTATGGCCGCGGCCCGGCGTTTGCCGGCGATGATATTACCTACAACCTAGCCGGCCGTTTGGTAGCGGATATGCTAACTAAAGCCGAACAACCCAATGGTTATGTCGCCACCTTTCGCTTTACCCATGCCCAGGTACTGATGCCGCTGGCGGCCTATTTAGGTATTGCCGGTGCCAGCGAGCCGCTGCCAGAAAGCGTGGTGTATAGCTATCAAAACAGCCCTTGGCGCAGTGGCAAAGTCGCGCCGATGGCGGCGAATGTGCAATGGGAAGTGTATCGCAACGCTGAAAATCTCACGCTAATTAGAATGCTGCATCACGAGCAGGAAACCCGCTTTAAAGCCGACTGCCAGAGCTACGCCGACACGCAGTACTTTTACACCACCACAGAATTAAAGCGCTGCCTACTCCACTAACTTATCCACACAACTCCGGTACCGGCCCGACCAGTTTATCCACACAACTCCGGTACGGTACCTATTCTGGGTTGTGTGAGGTTGGGCTAGTTTCATTAAACTGCCACGGTGTAGTCACAAATTAGTCATTCATTGTTGCTATTATGATTAGCAGTAGCGGTTTTCCCTACTCCCTGGATATTTACCACTTTGGTTAAGTTGGGGGATCTTCCCCCAACGTTTTTCCTAGCGCTGTTCTTGCCTGCTTCGCTTTGCGGTGCACCCCTCTGATACCAGTTGTTCTACAATCAACTTAATATCCGCTTCGTCTAATAACATTTCTTGCAAGTGTGACGTTATGGCTTCGTCATTAAATCCGGTTTCTTTCATCCGGTGGGCAAAATTTTTGTGGATATTGAAAACGAAGGGAGATGTCATTTTTTATACCAATTAAAAATAGCTGCAGGGGATGGTTAATTTGTATAAAAAATAGACTGCAGTCAAGAGGGGCTTTCAAAAAACTAGGCGAGATATCGCATTAATGAGCTCAGGTTTATTAAGTGCAAAGCAACAGGGCTATTTTATCCACCGCACTCCGGTACCGGTCAGAGGTCATACCGGTACCGGAGTGCGGTGGATAACTATTCTGCGAGGGCGGTTAAAATGTGTAAGTTGCCGTAATGCGGAAGGTTCTTGGTTCCATAGGGTGAATATGCCGGTCTTCAATGCCTTCTTCCGCTTCGTTATTTAATCTGGAAGCATAGAAGTACTCTATATCACTGGCTTTGCTGTTCAGGATGTTCATAACATCAAAAGATAATTGCCACGTTGAAAAATTGTATTTCAGGTTACCGTTTAACACCGTGGAGGAGGCTGAACGCTGCGCGTTAAAGCTGTCTAAGGTACGTTTGCCAAAATGCCTAAGTCTTAAGCTGGTTTGCCAGGTATCGTCTGTTTTGTAGATTAACCCCATGCTTAAAACAAAAGGTAGAGAACCATCGATATAATTCCCTTCATCTTGCTCATCTTCGGTAAAGCGCGAGCGAGTGACAGCCAACTCGGTATCTAAACTCCAACTGCGATTAAACCAATAGTAAGCCGCGACTTCCAGGCCGTAACGTCGTGAAGCTCTACTTGGCTCGTTAGTGCCGGCATCACCCACATAAAGTAACTCAGAGTCCATATCTAAATGCCACAAAGCCACTGAGGCATTGAAGGTGGTAAAATCAAAATAACGCAGCCCCAGCTCGGCACCTTTGCTGCGAACTAAAAAATCGACTGGCGCAACAGATTCATCGGTTTGCGGCACGACGGTTGAGGTGGCTCCTCGCGCATCGTTCGAGTGAAAGCCCTGACCAAGATTTAAGTAAGTTTGCCAGTTTGAGCTAATCTGATAGCTTACCCCGGCTTTTAACGAAAAAATGCCGTCGGAAGCTGTACCACTGTTGGCGGCAACATCACTCGTTACCCGAGCCGCCATCAGATCATAGCGCGCCCCTAAATGCACCAGCCATTGCTCGGTTAACGCAAAAGAACTTTGGTTAAACAAAGCGATGCTGCGTTGTAATACTTCATCCTCCCGAATGGTATCTAACCTTTGACGGGCTTGGGTATTGTATAAACCAACCTTAGCGATATCATCAATCCGCGTTTGCACCCCAACCAAATGCTCGGCGGCAATACTACCAATATCGTGATGCCAATGACGGCTTATTTCTCCACCATACAGAGTGCGAGAATCCGTTTGCTCAAACTGATCACCATTAACGGGATCATTTAAGAAATAAGTAAAGTTTGACCACAAATCGAGATCTGAGCTGATGACATAGGCATTCGCTTGCCAAGCATCACTCAGCCAGCTACCCGACAGACTATAACGGGCGCTTTTACCGCCTAAAGAGGTATCTAAAGAACCAAATCGATCAATCAAACCCGCGTTGATAGCCCGCTCCGGTACTTGATCAGCCGCATTCCAGCTATTGTTATACGCCATAAATGTTAGCGCAAACTGTCCGCTGGCAAGGCGCTGAGAGTAACGACTGACCAGATTTACCTTCCGCGTATTTTCCGAGATATCCTGCCAAGGACCATCATAAGCCTGTAGCTCTGTTGCCAGCAGCAGATTACCCGGCCCGGCACTAACACTGCCTTTAGCTAACAAGCGTTGGTAGTCATTCTCTCCCAGTGCCAGAGAGAGTTCATTCCGCGTACTATTTTGAATACCGAAGCGTGCCGTACCTGCTGCCGAAAAATCACCGCTATTAGCGTGGTACGTCCCTTTTTGATAGTCAATTTGGCTAATAATTTCTGGGATAATAAAATTCAGATCGGTATAGCCCTGGCCATGGCCGTGGCTGCGCATATTCACCGGCATGCCATCGACAGAGTTGGCAAAATCGGTGCCATGGTCTAAATTAAAGCCCCGTAAAAAATATTGGTTTGATTTGCCACTACCACTATGCTGCGTAACCACCATACCTGGGATAAACTCTAGGATTTCACCAGTGCGTAGCAAGGGCCTATCTAAAATTTCGGCATTACCAATAACACCTTCAGAGGCGCTACTACTGTGACCGAGTAAATCTATTTGTCTGCCTTTAATGAGAATATTCTCAATGGCATGCGATGATAACGGATCTGCCAGCACACTGTTGGAATAGCCCAAAGCACAGCAACAGCTTAAAAATAGCATCGTGGGTATATACCCAAGTGACTTCAAGATGCGGATTCCAGCTGGAGGTAAAAGCGCTTTAGGCAAGGCGGCTGTTTGATGCTTTGGTGATTCCAAAGCGAGAACAGCTAACGCAGCATAAAGCGCTTTTAGCCCAGCCCTAAGGGAGCCTCTGGGCGCTTCCACTGCAGCGTTACCCTGGCTAGCAAGGTGGTCGACATTGCGTCGCCAGTGTGCCTTGCATTGATAGCGCCCAAAGGCTCTGAAACGCGCATATTGAAGTGACTTGGGTATATACATCGTTAATCCTTAACCTGAGGGAAGACAGTATTGTTTTCAGCTAACACGGCATTGGCTTTAAGCGCTTGGGTATTCCAGCTCAATAACAATTTATGGCTGTGACCTGTTTCGAATAAGGCGTTATAAGACAAGCTCCACGCGGCCTTGCTATGGCAGGTTGCCTTTATTGGCAATAGCACATAGGTTTGCTGCTGAATGCGTTGCGTTTGCCAATTGGCTTGTGCGGCTAATTGCAAGGTACAAGCAGCACCTTGGCTTTTAACCTTAATATGGCTGTCTACATACTGAGCAAGCTGTTCGTGAGCTGCCGTGACTTGCTGCCAACTAATTTGAGCTTTGGTGGTGCCCAGTAAATCTGCACTTGCCAAGTCATGCAGTGCTACTTTCCACAACAAAACCGGTTGCTCCGCCTGCTCCGAGACATCTAGGTAGGCCGTGCTAAATTTATGTGCATAGGCGCTGGGAAGCATCAGCAAGCCAAAACATAGCGCGCTTAACTGTTTTAAGTGCATAGTTACTCCTTAGTCATAGCCAATAAGGCCTGTTGGCTGAGTTCAAGCAATTTTTTGTCATCAGGTTCTTTGGCGCTTTCATAATTAACGTTGGCCCAATGCCAGGCTAATTTAGGATCCGGGGCCAGTGTCAGAAAGTAATGCACCAGATCAGCGGCATGGTCTTGGTCTTGGCGGATTAATCGCAAAGCCATCCGCTCATGAATGATGGTTTGAAAATGTGCAGGCAATTGCAGGTTTTGCTCGGCAATGGCCAAACGTAACATTAGGCCGTCTTCTAATGTCTCGACAAAGGCAAAGCTGGTCATTTTTTCATATAAAAGTGCAGCGTTACCGGTGCGCAAGCTCAAATCGGCCCATTTCAGCCACAAACTCGTTGGCGCTTGTTCGAGAATAGGCGTGAGCCAGGTTAAAGCAACGTTATCTTGCCGCAGCTGCTCGGCTTGCTCTGCTAAAATACCCCGTACCCAAATAGTCAGGGCATCATCTAGAGTACTGTGGCGGGAATATAAAGTATTCAACGCATTGTAAGCGGTTTGCCATTGCCCTTTGCGGCCAACAACTTCATACGAACATACTGAAAATAAAAAAATATCTACGGCCATTAGGCGGTTGCAGGCCTTTTGCGCCAAATCGGTTTCAGCAATGGCTAAATAAATTCTGGCCGCCATTAAGCTCGCCTGTAAATGTTGGGGTTGTTGCTGAAAAATTTTATCCAATAAACTCAGGGCTTCGGTAAAGTGGTGTTGTTGTTGCTTGATGTCACTTAACAACAATACATAATCGATATCGGTTGCAGCAGCCTTATATTGCTCGAGCAAAGACTCTGCATAGTGAAACCAATCGCCAAAGCCGGGCATTTTTGAGCCTTTAATATATAAGCTTGCTAGCTTTAAACGGTTGGCATTTGTTGGTGCTTGGCGTAGCGCTTCGGCCAGGGCATCTACCTCGGCATTGGCAGGCAAATCGGGTTGTAGACTAAAATAGCTATCTGCACTTGGCGTGCTTTGAGTGGCCACGGCGGTCGTGTCGGATAGAAGCAACATTAAAAGCGAGATAAAAAGCATAAAGCACCCTATTACAAAGGTGAGAGCCTAGGCTCTCACCTTTTCTGCTGGCTTAATTACCGGTTAATAGATCGGCATAATCTGCAGTATTATTGCTATCTTGCATAAATACCCTGCCATTAACTGCGAGTGGTTTGTCTGTCGCATTTTGATTAAATGCCTGGCGGCTATAACTGAGGAAGGAAACATTCGCTACCTTAATCTCAATCGAAACAGTGCCACTTACAGTAAACTCACCATCACTGACGGTAATAGCAAAGCTGTCATCGCCAGTAAATTCAGGTGCCGGTGTGTAGGTAAAATCACCGTTAGCGGCGACATTCACTGCACCATTTTCGGGTTGGCTGGTTAAGGTAAACTTAAGCGCATCTTTGTTCATATCAGAGGCTTTAAGCTTGTCACTAATGGCCACGTCAGTTTCCGTTACGAAAAAGTTAGCACCTAAAACCGGAGCCACATTTTTCTCATCAGAGCTATTACACCCTGTCACCAACACCATGCCGAGCAATATCAGTACTTTTCTCATCTTGTGCTCCTTAGTTTGGTGAGCCAGCTAAAGGTGCTAACAAATACGGGAATGAAGTATTTATCATGCTCGCGTTTAATGGCGCGCCGTCGGTAAATGGCACATTACCAACAGGTGCGTCAGCTGGAGAGCAGAACCCCAGGTTAGTAGGCGTGCCTGCTACAGGGATATCATGACAAAGCGCACCCATTACTACGCGCAGCGCAATATCCACCACATCATCCCCTGGTCTGCGACCATTTGGAAAACCCGCTAAATCATTACCGGCTACACCAAAAGCCGATTGCATCTCTGCAGGCGTTGCGGGAATGTTAGTGTTTAAACGTAACATTTCAGACGGCGTTACCGTGGCGAGTTGGTTTACACCGGCAACACCCGTTAAGAACGCAGCAATCAAATCTGTTCTAGGGAAATTACTTGGGGCTAAATCAGGAATATCGGTTCCCAAGGTCGCATTTACCGCATCTCTGAATAAGATGTTTAGCAAGGCAGGTAAGCTTGGGTGCGTTACATAGTCGGCAAACTGACCATCGTTAGCAGGCATGCTACTGTTAAATTTGTCTTTATCAGGTAAACCAATAACCAGCTCATTAACCAGCGGATTGCTCAAACGAGAAACCTGCACTAAAGCACCACCCGATACGGCTGCTTTTTCGAAACTAGCATTTGGATTTAAAATGCGTGCTTGCGGTAAACTTGCTGTTGTCCAGGCACCAATAACGCCGTTGCCGCTGCCAACTAAACAATTTTTATGTACTTCAATCGCGATTGCCGTCACATTTTTATCGTTTAAATCATCATTAGCACTAGATTGCGTGATACCACCTGGAAAACCGCCGCCATCGTTAGCTCCAGGCATGCTGTCGCCTTCTACTGGCACATAGTTTACTAAATCAAAGGTTTCACCCAGATTTACAACGAAAGGATCTTTGCGTTGCCCAACAAAGATACGGGCAGGCCAGTTACAGTTGGGAATTGCGGCATCGTACACATATTGCTCGGCATAAGCCTCATAGCCCTCTGCATCACCGAAGGTTTTATTGCCAACATTGTCATAAGGCTTGGTAAAAACGCCACCACCCTGTGGTGTAAGCATGGCGCTGCTGGCGCCGGTTTTAAGTTCAACAGTGTAATTTTCGATAAAATTTAATGCCGCTGAGCTATCGGCGCTAATACCACCGACATTTTTAAGGGGAACAGCGACCATCCGTTGGTTACCTGCAGGGCCTATAGGCAGTTTAACGCCCATATTGTTATTGGCCAGGGTGTTGCTAAAGCGAAAGTTGAAGCTAATGTCAGGCATGGCGTCGCCCGTATTATCTACATGAATGCTGTACACCGCGTCTGAATCCATTGCAAAATAATTTGGACCACCATAAGCATCTTGTAACGGAATATAGTTAGCAATCATGGTGACATAGTTGCCACGCTCGCTTTCATAGCTGTTAAAAAGGTAGAAGTCAGTCGCATCTACGGTAGGTATTTTCGTGATATTTGGCGCTTCGCGGTGGCTTGATGCCTGCGTGGTGCTTAGCAAAGTCAAGGTACTGATAGCAACAGTAATAGCTATTGCGGTTTTGGTTAGTTTCATTTTTAGTTACCCTCTGGATTAAGTTGCATCCAAGAAACGACTGAGTCTGTTTATTGGATGCAGGTAACTAAAAAAATTATTAAAAAATATAGAATGGTGCTGAATTCACAGTCTGATGACCTTTCCTAGTTACTGGTGTACATCAAAGCGTAATAATTTCAGCAACAAATAACACCTCCCCAGACGGTATGGTTAACGGTGAGCCGCCCTTAGGCTCTAAGCTGACAGCAAGCGCCGCAATAGTAATATTGCTTGCCGCTGCCGGAATTTGTAAGTTCTTTTGGCTTGTTTGTGGTAACAAACCTAAAGAGATCGGCGGGCTACCATCAGTAGGTAACATCCATAACTCATAATCATTGTCTTGTTTGGGGGTAATGGCATCTAATGCTTTTACCTGTAAGGCATCGCCCGTTTTATTGATTAACCACCAAGCTTTTGCCTCAGCATTCTGAATAACGGCAACTTCCTGGAAAGCCGGCGCGGTAGTTTGTGGTAAATACAGTATTACCAATAGCAAGAAAGAGGCCGCCGCAGCAATAAACCAAGGTAACTTGGGCTTTCTGGGGGTAAAGGCGACAACGGTATCATCAAGCCAACCCAGTCGTTTTTGGATGCCATGCCAAACTGCCGTGCCGGGTTCGGTTTCCGGTAAGCTTTCTGCTAATGGATTTAAGTATTGTTCCCATAACCAGAGGGTTTTTCTGGTATTGCTAGAGGAGATCAATAGCTTTTGAAATCGTTTTCTGGCCGCACCTTTTAAGGTACCGAGGATATATTCTACTGCTAAATGGTCGAGCAGCTCTTGGTTTTCATATTTCATGATTCAAGGCACCTTTTTAACTGCACCAAACCCCGGCGGATCCAACTTTTCACTGAGCCTAAAGCGGTACCGGTATGTTCGGTAATTTCCTGATGGCTTAGCCCGTTAAAATAAGCCAATTGAATGGAGATACGGTGATCTTCGCTAAGCACCGACATACAATCATCCAATTTAACTTTTTCTCGTACTAAGCCTAACTGCTCCCCCGTAAGGGCCTCGGCTGAGGCCTGGTCGTTTATTTGGGCCTCGCTGTCTGTTTGCTCTAACTTTACCCGGCGTGATTTTAATAAATCTAATGCCCGGTAGCGTGTAATGCTGATCATCCAAGTCATTACATTACCCTTGTCAGCATGATATTCACCGGCGTTGTGCCAAATTTTCACATAGGCATCCTGCAATACATCCTCGGCCCAATCATTGCGACGCAGCAACTGGATGCAGACTGAGAAGAGCTTACCTGAGGTGGCTTTATAGAGATTGGCAAAGGCTTCTTTATTGCCTTGTGACGTAGCATAAAGCCATTGCAACAGTTGTTGTTGAGATTGTTCCATGTTTAACCTTGTTAGTTTTTGTTTTGTTTAATTACGATAAAGTAATGGTATTAGATGCACTTTTTGGCAAGTTAAGTCGGGATATTTATGTTTTTCCAAGGTGCGGTTATGGATAGCTAAGGTTGCATAAAGCATAGCGCCCGTGGTGCTGACGAGGATAGATGTGAGTAGTTAGGAGAGTTTGCGACTTGAGATGACATAATTTCTTAGAAAGACGTCGATACAGCGTAAGAATGAGCAGAGTGAGCTGTAACAATAACCGCTGCGTGAAAGAAACATGCCGTGGTTGTCGCCACGGCATGTTGAATATGACTAAGCTAAAATACTGCTATTAACGCAAAGCCCCGGCATGCGCGGCGCCGCGGAACACAGCGTTGATGTAGAGTAAATGCATACCATCGACATAAGCACGGAAGTTCGGCTCTTGTGTAAAGGCAATAACCTGGCCGCGACCGTGCGCCTGTACCATCACCAGCGGCTTATGGGCAATTTGCTGGCGGTTTTCTTCCCACACAAAGCCACCGGCCAGTAGCTCTTTTGGCCCGGCAAAATTTACCACATTGCGGCCATCACTAATGCGTAGTGGTTGATAAATTTGGTTACCCACATACAGGCTACGTAGCTGCGGTGCTATACCGGCCGTAAGCCAGTGATTTTCGTCTGCCCTGGCATTAGCAATAAAGCCCGGCACCCAATCTGGATCGGCCTGATAGGGCTTTAACATCTGCTCAAATTCAGTTTGCTCAGCCAATACCTTGCCCGGCACCCGCGCTTCTTTGGCCGGTTTTTCCTGTTCGCTCACCTGATATTCACGCTTGCTGGCAAGTAACGGGTTCTCACCCTCCAGTAGCCAACTGGTAGCATTGCCCAGGGTAATTAATACGCCGCCACGCTCAACAAACTGCCGTAAGTTTTGCTGCCCCGCACTGCCTAACGCCTGCTGATAACTGCCGCGGCCGGTTGCCGGTAACACAAGTACCTGATAGCGGCTTAAGTCGGCATTGCGCAGCTGCGCCGGGCGAATGGCGGTAACCGGATAGTTAATGCCACGCTCCAGCACAAAGCGCGCACTGCCAGCACTTAACGGGTTTGTAGGCTCATCCCACAACATGGCAATATTTACTGCAGGAACAGCAGGTACATTAAAAGAACCAAAGTTTGGCCCTTCGGTTACCCAACTGGTGTCCAAACCTTCCACCAGAGCACCGCTTTGGCGGGCAAACTCGGTAACCCTGGCGGTTAAATCGGCAGCATTATCAGCACGGCTTAACACTAGTGTGCCGGCTGGATATTGCTTACCATTTTGATGGGTAAAAGGGAGATCGCTACTGCGTAAACTTAGCCCTTGCTGCAAGGCCACACTTAAAAAACGTGCTGCCGCCATATCGCCCCAGGGCACCACAAAGCCATATTTAGCATCCGGGTTAGTGACATTACCGGCAAGAATGGTCTCAGGCCCAACTAGATTACTGGCCACCCGTGGTGCCTGATTGCAGCTTTGCATTTCCAGGTTATACATCAGTGGCAGCGACCAGGCCGTTACATCATAAATTTGGTCCGGCAGGTTATTGGCACGGCGCTGCTCTTGTTTGGCAATAAAGGCTTTATCCATCGGCACCGTATCATCGAGCAAGGTGCGCATTAAATGGTAGCTAGGTTGGTTAGTGCGAATAACATAACTGCCGGCTTGATACTGTTTGCCACACGCGCGGAAAGCCTCTTGCGCTTGCTCTACTGCAATACCATGCTGGGTAAGCACTCCCATTAACTTTTGATGACCGGCCCGATCGCGCTCAGCAGCAAAAATATAGCTACGAATGCCGTCTTTCTCGCCCTGGCTGGCAGCACGCACCCGGTATTGATAAAAGTTTTGCAGCAGTTCTGTCGCATTATTGCTGGCGCTCTCTAAAGTGGCTTTAAAGGCGACAAAGTTGCGCTGAATGCCATCGGCAAAGGTTAAGATACTGCCATCTTGCAGGCGGTAATGATGACCGCGGGCCGACGCCATTTCATAGGTCATCGACACGCTGCCGTAATACAGTGGCCAGCTGGCACCGTAGCCCGGATAAAAGGCATCAAAAATTTCCCGGGTAAAGTAGCTATAACCTAGCTCGTCAAACCATTTGGCATTGTTTTGGCCCACTTTATCCAGCACGGTACGTTGGTTAGCCTGAATATGCGGGTTATAAGGCTCGGCCTCCGGGCTAAAGTAATAACCCATATCGCCGCCCATTTCGTGCGAGTCGACAAAAATCAGTGGGTACATTTGCTGCAGCACTTTAACCCTGCTGGCAATTTCCGGCTGGGTAAGCGAAATCCAGTCGCGGTTCATATCAAACAAATAATGGTTGGTTCGGCCATTTGGCCAGGGCTCGTTTTGCTCGGCTGATAAGCGGTCTGGCGAATGCTCCAAGCCTACCGTGGCGTAATAGCGGCTAACAAACCGATGATGGCCATCCGGGTTTTGTAAAGGATCGATATACACCAAAGTATTGCTTAAAATCTGCGTGGTTAAGGCGCTTTGGTCGGCCAGTAAATGATAGGCCAATGCCATAGCCGCATCGGCCGGGCTAATTTCATTGCCGTGTAAGCTGCTGGCAATCCACACGCTGGCCGGCAAGCTGGCAATAAGCTGTTTTGCTTCTGGCGCGCTTAATTGCGCCGGGTTAGCCAACTGGCGCATACCTGCCTCAATATTGGCTAAGTTACTCATATTCTCAGCATTACCGATTACCGCATAAAACAAGGGGCGGCCTTGCCAGCTCTTGCCATAAGGTACTAGCTTAATTCTATTAGGATAACGGCTGGCAAGCTGTTCGAAAAAGCGTGAAATATCAGCCGGTTCAGAAATGCGCTCGCCAAAGTTGTGCCCAAGTAATTGTTGCACCGAAGCCGCATCGCTTTGGTATTGGCTATTAGGAAAATAAGGTACTGCTTGAGTAGCGGCAGCCAGTAACGGCAAGGCCGTAAGGCTGGCAGCAAAGGTGGCAAGTTTGACTAAGCGCATAAGATCCCAAAGATGATTAAGAGAGTTTTTTAATCACCTTAAGCGCAGCCACCGCAGATAACAAGTAGCTAGCCAACACCTTGCGACCAACAGCAAAGTTGTGCTGATCAATTACTTCATGCCTTTGATACTGCTTGTAGCAATGGCTGCAGTTCGCTGCGTTGGCGTGGTAATACCGCTAATTCTAAACCGAGTAATTTAAAGTAACTGCGTAAGCTGTCTAGCCTTGGATTGCCCTGATCATTTTCAATATCACTTATTACCTGGCGGCTTAAGCCGGTGATTTTACATACCTCGGTTTGCGACAGCTGTAATCCCTGATGGCGAAGTATTCTAGCTACTTCGCCCAGAGTAGTTTCTCCGGCGAGCATTTTGGCCACTAACTGATGTTTAAGCTCAAACCTAGCTGTTTCGGGATCGGTATGGCTGGCTAATGCCGTGTTTTTGCGATCTTTTATCATGTTAATAGCCCCCAGTTCTGTAACCGCTGTTCAAGGTAAGTAAAACCCATAACCGGCATTGAAAGGATGCTATCAGGTACGCCTCGCTTAGCTAAACGTTGGGGAAGATGGCGTACTTTTTCAGCAAGTTGCTGTAGTTGTAAAAAGAGGTAGCTAGGTTCGCCGTACTCAGCCAAGCTTTCACACAAAGGCAGCCAAGCGATATCGCCGCTTCGTTCAAAATGGGTACTCCAATGCGTGGTGCGGATCACCACTTCAGGATCTGCTTTCATCGGTGCAAAATCATAAATAGGCGCTAGGCTGATGTGGTTATCTTTTTTTAAAATTGCCATATTGCGGCCATGGTTGTCTGAATTGCCAAACACCAGATTAAGTAAGTCACGCTGCAGGTATTCAGCTGTTAGCTCAGCCACCGTTTGGGTATTAACAACCTTTACTAAGGCCGATAACACATCCTCATGTTTTAAATGACTACCGGCAGGTTTATTTAGTAAAGAGAAAATCGATTCCACGCCAAAGCGCAGCACTTTGCCGCCAGAATACTCGCGGTCAAACCGGGGCAACCAAAGTGATGGATTAGTTATTCCCTCATGTAAATGCAGCCGCTTGATTTGCATAGTATCAAATCCCAGCTCTGCTAATTCAGCATAAAAATGATACTCTGCCCGCAGAATGTCTTTATCTATAGCAGTATTGCCCCGGGGAAATTTTACTAAATAGTGTAAGTCATCGCTGTTATCGTCTTGTTGTGGATCTATCCACACTTGTTGTTGCTTGCTAAGCCTAACTAATAGTTTAGGTGCTGCGCCTCCTGCGCCAGTAGCTCCACCAGACACCGCACCACGCTGCCTGGCGTAGTTTAAGAAATCATGGTCGCGATCAATCACCATTTGTTTGGCAAAGCGCAGCTGCGCTAGTTCAGCTACTTGCTGGCTAAGCGCGTGCTCTACCGACTCTTTAATACGCAAATTTCCAATCGGTGCAATAGTGCCCATTTTCAACAAGGTGACATCTTGCATAGCAACGGATTCTTGTTGTAAGCCCAGCATATCTAGCCATATGGTTCTGGCATAACCCATTGGCATTATGTCTTCAATTAAGGCTGGCCAATTTGGGAATGTATGAACATCCATTGGGTTGACTGGGTATGACACAGAAAAACTTCGAGAGCCGGTCTCGTCAAAATAGGATACCGCATATTGAGTAAGTGCCTGTGCAGATATCCAGCCTTGCTTGCCCAATGTTGGCTGTTCAATCTTTAAACGATACGCATCTTGCCAGCTACCGTCATTAAAAGCTTGTAAAGTGAGTTGCATAACAGGCCTATATCAGGTTGTGTATGTCTACTATAGCGCACAAATTTAAATTTATCAGTGTTTTTTGTCTAATATAATGTACATTTATGCCTATTTTTTGCTGTTTCTGTCTGCTATATCAGACACTAAGTTGAGTGTAGGGTAGCCTTAAACCGTTCTACATCTGCTGATAAAAACCACTTGCTATGGGGGGCGTAGTCCTTAATACTTAAATCAGTTAATTCTCTGGGCGGTGTTATGAAAACCAGCATACTGCACTTTAGCGAACTGGCCGCAATTAGCGATCTGGCGTTTGCTGGCCTGCCCCAGAGTAAACCTCTACTGATACAAGCCTATATCAACGACGACGTAACCCCCTGGATTAGTGCTTTGCAACAGGTGCTGCAGCGCTGCGTACCTAATGCCACTGTCGCCGGTATGACCAACTATGCGCAAATAGAGCATGGCAACATAAAGCAGCAAGGTATGTCGGTATTTGTTACCGAGTTTACTGAAAGCAAAGTAAGCCAGACATTACTGCGGGCAGAGTCCAGCGAGGCAGAAAAAGTCACGGCGTTACAACAACTGCTGCAACCAGACACCAAAGTATTGCTAGTGCACTCCTCAGATTTGCTGAGTCGCCACGCTCATTTATTGCCTTTAATTACCCAATTACGGCCGGACATCATAGTCGCAGGTGCGGTAGCGCAACCCGCTGGCGTTGAGCTGTATTCTTGCGTCTTTAATCATCAACAGCAAGCGGAAGATGCCTTTTTGCTAAC
The DNA here is from genome assembly GCF_014653435.1 of Alishewanella longhuensis. GTDB lineage: Bacteria > Pseudomonadota > Gammaproteobacteria > Enterobacterales > Alteromonadaceae > Alishewanella > Alishewanella longhuensis. Next base: position 486,111 of record NZ_BNAO01000001.1, read on the forward strand.
GGCGCTGCATGGTTACAACTTACAAGCCCGCTCAGCGTTAAAGCGCAATTGGTTTGCAATAGGCAAGCCAATGCAAGTTACGGCAGCGCACCATAACTGTGTAAGTACCATTGACGAGCAAAGTGTCGTTGATCTTTATCAGCACTATTTAGGGCCAGGTGTTGCGCAGCATTTGCCAGCTGCCTCTTCTATGTTTCCATTGTTTTTCGACGACAGTGTGCATCAAAATACCGCCTTTGTGATAAAAACCACGGCAGATGGCGGCGCAGTATTTAATCAGAAAGTGGAAGTGGGGCAGCAGGTTAGGCTGGCCTTCGCTAATATGAACTCGTTACTAGACAATAGTTACTTGGCGGCTATTGGGCCACTTAATGCCGAACAAGTCTTTGTATTCTCATGCGGCGTGCGTTTAGATCTGCTAAAAGAAAATATCGTAGAAGAAATAGCGCCCCTGGCAGCCAAATTACCAGTTTGTGGTACTTTTGGCTTTGGCGAAATGGCCATGGACGAGCATGGCAAAGCGGGCTTATTTAGCCATAGTATGTCTTTACTCTTTTTGGCCGAGCAGCCTAGCCCGGTAAGTTTTAGCTTGCCGCCAGAGCAAGCGACACAGGTAGAGCGGCACGAATTTAAACTCAGTAGCGAAGAGTTATTGGGTATTTACAGCAACCTGACCCGGGCGTTAATGCAAGACTTAACCCACACCAATAACGCTTTAAAACAGCTTACCCTTACCGATCATTTAACCGGTATAGGGAATAGAAAATACCTCGATGAACAACTACATAAAGAACAACAGCTCTACCAGCGATATCACAGACCTTTTAGCATCTTGTTGTTAGATATTGACCATTTCAAAGCCATTAACGACAAGTTTGGCCATTTAAACGGTGACAAGGTACTAATTGCTGTGGCAAAAACCTTAATACGCGAAGTGCGCGATGTGGATATCGTTGGCCGCTGGGGCGGCGAAGAGTTTATGGTGATCTGCCCAGATACCGACTTAGAACAAAGCTATGGCTTAGCAGAGCGTTTACGCATTGCGATATTAGAACTACGTATTTTAACCGACGACGGTATTATTCAACTTACCACCAGCATTGGCGTGGCAGAACTCGCCGAACTCATGAATATCGACCAACTGCTACAACAAGCCGATAAACATCTATATCAGGCCAAGTCACAGGGGCGAAATCAAGTTCTTTAAAACGCACCTGATGCGCAATCCATAGGGTCATAAAGCTAGCCTATGAACTAAGCTATTAATGTAAAATCAAAGCGAATGAATTAGTTAGCTTTTAAATAATAGGGTAGCGCCAATGGAAAAATTTCTGCAAAGTAGCCGGGTGTTAGTTTTTCTTACCATTAGCGTATGCGCTGCTGCTGCGGTGCTTTTGTATTTTGCCAGCGTGGTAATAGTGTACAACGTGATTGTCGACAGTATTCTGCATATTCCCAGCACCGCCGATCAAGGCAAGCGTTTGGCCGTAAAACTGTTAAAAGTGCTGGATACCCTACTAATAGCCCTTACCTTTCAAATCATTGCTACCGGTCTGTACCGGTTATTTTTGGGCGATCCAGACAGCAAAGAAAAAGGCTTGCTTAAAGCCATGGATATTAAAAACTTCCACGATTTAAAAATAACGCTAATGCAAGTTGCCAGCGTGATTATGGTTATCTTATTTTTAGAACAAGCCGTAGAAGTAGGTGCCACCTTAGAAACCCTATACTTTGGCATTGCTATAGCGGTAGTGGTATTGGCAAGCGTATTTGCAGCGCGGTATATGCGGCATTAGTAAGCTTGCTGGACAATGGTTGCAGCTACTAACAATAGCTGTTAAAAGAGTTACCTATAACAATAACAGCCTTATCTAAGCCATGAGCACGACCATTCTCTTTTATCATCAGCAAGCTGCATTATTGGCAGCGCAATACAATGCACTTAGCTTTGAGCAGGTGCATGAAAGCTGGCGGCAATATTGGCCCGAGAGCCAAATGGTATTGGATATTGGTGCCGGTAGCGGTCGTGACGCTGCTTGGTTAGCTGCACAGGGTTGTCAGGTGATTGCGGTAGAGCCTGCAGCAGGCCTTTTAAAACTTGGCCAACTAAAAACGGCTAAGGCACAGTTACAAAATGTGCAATGGCTAGCCGATACCCTACCTGAATTAAAAGCCTGTTATCAGTTAAATCTGCAATTTAATACCATACTGTTAAGTGCTGTTTGGATGCATATTTTACCTTCTGAACGAGCTCGTGCCTTTCGTAAAATGGCAAATTTACTTGCTCCGGGCGGGCGGTTAATTATCAGTTTACGCTTTGGCGAGTTTAGCGACGAACGTGTTGCCTATCCTGTTAGCGTGGATGAGATTGCGCAGTTAGCGCAGCAATTTGGCTTGGTATTAAAATTTGTTAGCACGCTCAATGCGGATAGAGGTGGTCGAACAGGCATCAGCTGGCAAACGTTAGTGCTGGAACTGCCAGATGATGGCAGTGGTAGCCTGAGTAAAGTTCGGCATATCGTGGTCAATGATAATAAGTCTTCAACGTATAAACTGGCCCTGCTGCGCACTTTAGTGCGTATTGCTGATGCACACCCTGGCGCGGTGCTCGATAAACAAGATGGCAAAGTGGCTATCTCGCTTGGCTTAGTGGCACTGTATTGGATCCGCCTATTTAAACGCTTAGTCGATAACGGTATTCAGCAAAGTGCTGATCCGGCCAAAGGGTTAGGTTTTGTTACCGCCCAAGGTTGGGGGCTACTTAAGCACCTTACGGCAGATGATTTTGCTATTGGAAATTTTTATAGCGGGCAAGAGGCACTGGCGCTGCAGCAATTAATCTCTGACACCTTAAAGACCATTAAAAACGGTCCTGTTACCTATATTTGGCAAGGTCATAAAGAAAACCGCTTATTTGACATGCAGCGCACGCCTACTAGGCGCTCCGACAGCGTGCTGGTTGATAAAACCTTTCTGGATAGCTTTGGTAGTTTTATTCTCAGCGAAGAAATGTGGAACTGTTTTCGCCAATATGGCTGCTGGATTGAGCCACTTTTGCTGCAGCAGTGGATTGCTGAGATGCAAAAGTATGAATTAAATATGCAGCGGCAGCTTACTCTAGAAACCTATCACAATAACTTACGCTGGTTTGAACGGCAGCATGATACGGCTAAGGTAAGAAAAAAAGTGGAACAGCTAAAAGCCACCGGCGTTTCGGTATGTAGCGTCTGGAGTGGTACTAAACTGTATCATTACGATATCGATCATTGCCTACCGTTTAGCTATTGGCCAAATAATGATTTATGGAATTTATTGCCCGCAAGTAGCCAAGAAAACCGGGTAAAGCGTGACCGGCTTCCCAGCCAAAGCCGTTTAGCCACATCACGATCGTTAATTACCGATTGGTGGCAACAAGCTTGGCAAACCACACAGGAACAGCAACGATTTTTTACAGAGGCTGCTTTGTCACTGCCAAATATACGTTCAGGTTGCCGTGATTTTGATGAAATCTTTCATGCCTTACAATTACAAGTTGTTGGGGTAAAACACCGGCTGCAAGTCGCAGAATGGTAGTGTTGGCTGCCAATCTGTTCATAAGTTAAAGCAAGTTGTTAAGTGGCTTGCGAGTGCGCTAAGCTTTGGATAGGAGCTTTGTGCCAAAATCTGTCACTTATCTTGCGGATGCCTAGTTTGTTAGCATCATTTTTGCTTCTGCGTTTATACCGTTTAACAAAGATTTCGCCTTTGGCGAGATACTTTCTTTTGCCTTGCCAAAAGAAAGTATCCAAAGAAAAGGCAACCCGATTCCGCTCGAAAGCCCGCTGAAAAATATCGATTTGAGGCGAAAACGTAACTCGCGATTCGCTAGCGTCGAATCGCTCAAACACCCGTTTTCTTAAAACCTCAAATCGACATTTTTCAACGGCTCGCTCCAACGGGGGGAGGCGCAGTAGCTAGATTGGTCTTGGCATATGGCTGCTTTTCACTCAAAGCGAAGATCGTCTGTGTGTCCAGGCTGTGTGAAAACTGCTGATCACCTTTTGGTCTAAGTAGCAGGTTTTTATGATCAATCATTCTTAATAAAACGC
>NZ_BNAO01000001.1:490233-498373 GCF_014653435.1 Alishewanella longhuensis
CAACTGCTTATTTACTAAAATTAATGGCATACGAAGCGATTGTAAGTGTGCTGATATGACCCACCACATAAAAGGCTCAGGCAGACACCAAGTAACCTTGTTTCCTGAAGCGCTGGATGATTTTGTTACTGAAAATAACCCTGTCCGAGTAATCGATATCTTTGTTGATGGTCTGCAGCTTACTTCTCTAGGCTTCGAAAATGTTAATCCAAAGCAGACTGGGCGGCCTGGATATCACCCGGCTACCATGCTGAAACTGTATATTTATGGATATCTGAATCGTATCCAATCTTCCCGCAGATTAGAAAAAGAAGCGCATCGAAATGTTGAATTGATGTGGCTGCTTGAGTGACTAACCCCTGACTTTAAAACCATCGCTGATTTCAGAAAAAATAACGGTAAAGGTATTAAGAATGCTTGTCGTGCTTTCATTGACCTATGCAAGCAAATGCAAATGTTCACTGATGTGATTGTTGCCATTGACGGTAGTAAATTTAAAGCGGTAAACAGCAAATCGAATAACTACACTCCGAGCAAAGTTAAAGGCCACATCGAAAGAATTGAGCAAAGCATCAGCTTGTATCTGGATAAGCTCGATGATGCCGATAAAAAGGCAGAGCTTGAAGCTAACTCAGAATTAACAGCAACAAAGTTGGCATGGCTTCAAAAGCGTTTAGAAGAGTTAAAGCAAGAGCAGCAAGCCCTAGAGCAACATCCTGATAAACAGCTGTCATTAACAGATCCTGATTCTCGGTTGATGAAAATAAACAATGTTAACCGCCAAGTTAGCTATAACGTACAGACAGCAGTAGATGCAAAGCATCATCTTATTGTTGCTCACGAGGTAACCAATGTTCCTGACCGTGGCCAGCTAACTACTGTGACCAAATTAGCGCAAGAGGCAGTTGGTCAGACTGATATTACTGTTCTTGCCGACAAAGGGTATTACAGCCGGAGTGATATTAAAGCGGCTCAGGACTTAGGGGCCGTAGCCTTAGTACCAAAAGGTGATACCTCAGGTGCTGATCGAAAAGGGCTTTTTAATCGTGCATTGTTCAAATATGACAAAGAAAAGGATATTTATATTTGCCCAGTAGGTAATGAGCTTCAGAACCGGTTAACAGTGGAAGAGGATGGTTTAGCGATTCAAATGTACTTCAACTGTATCGCCTGCCGAGATTGTGGCCAACGTTCGAAATGTACCACATCCAAGCGAGATCCTAGACGAATACGCCGATGGGTTCATGAGGGGGAAATGGAGGATATGCAGGCTAAGCTTGATGCATCACCACAAACGTCAGTAATACGAAAGCAAACGGTAGAGCATCCATTTGGAACGATCAAAATGTGGATGGGTGCGACTCACTTCTTGATGCGACGATTTACCAATGTCAGCACTGAAATCAGCTTACATATACTGGCATATAACCTGAAACGGATGATATCAATTTGGGGCGCTGAGGGATTGAAAATTAAGCTAAAGGAGCTTTATGAATAGTGAATGTTATTGCGTATAAGCCATTGTCAGTCACAAAGACCACTTGAGTATGTCGATTTAGGCAAAGCGAAATCCCCATAGAAAAAAATTAAACTTTAGTTAGCCAAGTTGAGCGAAACTCTATTGCTGCTATGGAATAACTTGGTGGCAAATCAGAAATTTTGAGTTTTTACACAGCCTGGGCACAAAGCACCGATAAGACGTAGTGCTTTATGTTATCTGTCAGGCCAGATAGCCGCGGATAATTATCAACAATAGTGCCCTGCTACCCAGCCGGAGGCCCAAGCCCATTGGAAGTTATAACCGCCTAACCAACCGGTGACGTCGACCACTTCACCAATAAAATATAGGCCTGGTTGGTTTTTCGCTTCCATGGTTTCAGACGATAACTCATTGGTATCTACACCGCCAAGGGTCACTTCGGCGGTGCGGTAGCCTTCGGTGCCATTGGGTTTAAAGATATAGCGGCTTAACGCCTGATCTAAACGCTCAATATTTTTGGCATTAAGCGCTTTTAATGGTTGGTTTTGAAATACCTGTAGCTCCAACAGCTTTTCGACTAAGCGTTTGGGTAGGATTTTTGCCAAGGCGGTTTTTAGCTCTTGCGCCGGATGCTGTTGCTGCTGCTCGCTTAAAAAGCTGGCGATATCCTGCTCTGGTGCCAGGTTAATCTTTAGCTCATCGCCCGGTTGCCAGTAATTAGATATTTGCAAAATGGCCGGGCCGCTTAAGCCGCGGTGGGTAAACAGCATATCTTCCGGGAACACCACATCATTTGCTTCGGCGGTTACCGGCAAGGAGACACCGCTAATTTCTTCAAATACCGCTTTATCGCTGGGTTGCCAGGTAAGCGGCACTAAACCGGCGCGCACTGGCAATACCTTGAGGCCAAATTGCTCGGCAAGTTGAAAGCCAAAAGCGGTTGCGCCTAAATTGGGTAAACTTAAGCCGCCAGAGGCTACCACCAAACTTTGGCATTGCCGGGTGAGCTGGGGGGTTACTACCTGATACTGACCATCAGCAAAGGTCACGTTGCTGATTTCTTGCTGTAGGGCAATTTGCACGCCGGCTTTATCACATTCCTGCTGCAGCATATCGACAATATCTTTGGCGCTGTTATCGCAGAACAGCTGCCCCAGCGTTTTTTCATGGTAAGGAATGCCATACTGCTGCAGCCGTTAATGGCGCTACCGCCAAATACTGCTTTTTTATCTGCTGCTGGCTGAACAACTGGTAATAAGCCGGCCGGCTGGCGGCATTAATTGAAAACAGCACCAAACCTGCGGTGTCTCGATCCAGCCGGTGCAGCGGTACTATATCGGTTATACCGGTGTCACGCTGTAGCCGCGCCAGTAAGCACTCATTAACGTATTCCCCACCCGGCGTGACTGGCAAAAAATGCGGTTTATCTGCTACCAGTATATGGGCATCCTGATAGACAATTTGCTGTTCAAAGGGAATGTGCGGCTCTGCCACCACTTCGCGGTAATAACATAGCCGCTTGCTCGGCAAAAAGGGCGTATCAGTGGTAATGGCCTCACCATTAAACCAGTGCACCTTGCCTGCAGTAATACGTTCGCGCCATATTTCCTCGCTGATGTAGGGGAACTGACTGCATAAAAACTGCAGCAAAGTGTGCCAGCCCTGATTTACAGCCGGTAGGGTAATTTCTGAGGCTTGCTTGGCGATAGACACTAAAACACCTGATAGCGAAAATTACTAGCTTAACATGTCTTGTCACGGATTTTCATCCGCTTATCCCACGCTTTCTGCAAAAGCCGTTGCGACATCTATACTGTTGAGCAGTGTAACTTTGGGGCCGGCTATGCCATTTATCAGTCTGGGCACATTACTGCGTTTTAATCTGTATTACTGGTTTGCCATCTTTATGCTGGTCCTGCTGAGCAGCTGGCAGCTGGCGGCCTTGTCAGACCGCCCCTTTCCCACCAGCTTTCTGACTATCATGCTGGCCAGTAAGCTTGTGGCCATGCTTCTAACCACAATACTGGTTTACCTTACCTATACAAGGCTGACGCAGACGGGCCTGAGTCACTGGCAGCTATTGTTAGGGGTGAGCCTGCTGGCTGCCCTGCATATCCCGTTGGAGAATGCCAGCTGGATGTGGTTCAGAGGCAGAGAAATTGTCGATTTCCGGCAGCTGATGTCAAATATGGATACCTCAATACTGGCGTTTTTTGTTTGGACCGCCTGCTACCTAAGCTTGTTACTATATCAGCAGCAAATGCACCGACTTAGGCAAAACGCTGAACTCAGCAAAAAAATTCAGCAACTCGAATTGCAGGCATTAAGCCAGCAGCTTAATCCGCACTTTACCTTTAATGCACTGAATTCTGTTTGCGCTTTGCTGGAGGCAGAACGCTACGACGCGGCTGAAACCATGTCGGAGCAACTGGCGTCGTTTTTACGCTATTCACTGAGCAAATCACCAGACTGCCTGGTGCAATTGGCGGATGAATTAGCTGCCATTAATGACTACCTGCAGCTTCAAAAAACCCGGTTTGGCGACAAACTAAAGGTAAACTGGCACATCGACAAGGCCTTGCAGCAGCAGCCTATACCCGCACTGCTGCTGCAGCCACTGGTAGAGAACGCCATTAAATATGCGGTAGCCACCCGTAAACAAGGCGCAACCATTACCATAAGTGGCGTGCGTGATAATGATAATCTGCAACTTAGCGTCAGTGACGATGGACCGGGTTCGCAATTAGCGCTTGACACTAGTGGTGCCGGTGTTGGTCTGGACAATACCCGCAACCGCCTGGCACAACACTTTGGCGACAAAGCCCAGCTGAAGATTGCTAACAGTCCTTCAGGTTTTAGAGTGGATATTTGTTTGCCATGGCAGCTGAGCTAATGCGGCTGAGCAAGCAGCAACATTCGCCCGGACGCTTCTGGTACTGGCATCTATTATATTGGTTGAGCTATCTGCTGGTAAAATTTGTATTCCTTACGCTTTTACTGCCAATGCAAGAGCGCGATGTCTGGCCTTTTTTATGGATTTATGCCCTGCTGACAGTGCTAAATATTCTGGTTACCGGCTTACTAGGCCAACACGAAATAGGGCAGCAGCGAACGTTGCTCAGGCAGTTACAACGCTTGCTCATGCTATTATTACCCTGGTGTTTGCTGCTGATCTTGCTGCGCCAGTATCTGATGCTGAACTATACTTCTGATGTATTTCAGGACATAAGCTCGGTTTTTAAATACTTTTTGGGCTTTGCGATGATTTTGCTGCCACTGGCTGGCTGGTTGGCGGTGTTTATGTTGTTAAAGACTAACCAGTTACATTATGCCAGCTTGCAAAAACAACATCAGCTGTCGCAAAAGGCACGCCAGGCCAGATTAAAAGTATTAAGGTATCAGCTTAATCCACACTTTATGTTTAATACCCTTAATGCACTTAATGCACTAATTGTAACGCGCAATGGCGCGGCTAGTGAGCAACTGATCCAGCAATTATCCATTTACCTGCGGCATTCGCTGAAAAACCAGCAGGATGAGTTTATTCCACTACAGCAGGAGCTGGAGGTACTTTCTGCCTATATGGCAATCCAGCAGGTGCGCTTTGGTGAACGTCTGCAAGTACACTGGCAAGTGCCTGAGCCAGTGCCTGCCCTGCTTATTCCACCGCTGTTGTTACAGCCACTGGCGGAAAATGCGATTCAATATAGTGTCGCTGAGATGACAGGCAAGATTAACCTGCTGTTTAGCCTGCAACTGCAGGATAAGCTTTTACACATTACGCTGGCACAACAAGGTGCCGATGCCAGTAACGGCTGGCCGGTCGCCACGCCCCCCATCAACCTTACTAATCTGGCAGAGCGACTGCAGTTGCTGTTTGGTGATGCCGCCAGCTTCAGCTTCAGCCTTAGTCCAGCAGGCTTTTACAGCCAGCTCAGCATACCAATGGAGACACTGTATGACAGCCGCACTTAAAGTGATCATTGCCGATGACGAACCCTTAGCTATAAGTAATTTAAAAGCCAAACTGGCTGCCTATCCTAATCTGGAGATCGTCGACTGCTTCGATAATGGCGATGATACGCTTCGCTTTTTACAAAGTGCCCCAGAGATTGATCTGGTGTTTCTGGATATACAGATGCCGGGAGTTAAAGGCATAGATATACTGCAGCAAACTGCAAAACACTCGGCGCTAAGCCGGCCACTGGTGATTCTGGTTACCGCCTATGAGCAGTTTGCTTTTGCCGCCTTTGAACACTTTGCCTTTGATTACCTGCTTAAACCGGTGTCGCGCCAACGCCTGGCACAATCGCTGCTGGATGCCAGAGCAGCATTAGATAAACTCCCAGAGCAGGGCATGTCGATAGCGCCCAATAAGCTGAGCTTTAAAACCAACGATGCCACCTTTCTGCTGGATGATATTGAGATCCTGTTAATTGAAGCCGCTGGCAACTATATGTGCATTCATACTTTAAACGAAACGCTGATTATCCGCGAAACCATCAAAGAGTTATTACAACGCTTGCCTGCGCAATTTGTGCAGGTGCATCGCTCTTTGGTGTTGAACTTACATCATGTGCATAAGCTGCAACCGCATAATAGTGATTACCAGTTTATGCTCAGTAATGGCAAATGGGTCAGTGCCTCACGTCGCTACAAAATGAATTGGGCGACGCAGCTAACCGCATTACCACAACATTGAAACTACCGCTTAGCCCGCTCTGGCGCCAGCTTATCACTTGATAACATCCGCGCTACCGGTTGGCCCATTGCAGCGGCGGCGGCCACTAAATCTTGCCACACTAAGACAAAAATTAATGTTTCTTGGCTGTTAATAATTCCTTACGGTCCCTGGGCACAAAGTGATTTGTATCACTTGCGTCCAATTGCTGCCGCTGCAGCTCGCCCGAAGAGTTCTTCGGGCTTTTTTTATTGAGATCGCTTGTTGGAACTATTATGAAAATAAGGAGTTACCATGAAATGTCAGTGTTTGTGCGGCAGCATTTCTTTTGAATTAATTGGTTTATTAGGGGATATTTATAAATGCCATTGCTCTTTATGTAGAATGAACACTGGATCATCAAACTCCGCAGCATTGGTCGTCTAGGGAAATCAGATTCACTGGTTACCAGGTATGGAATTAGTCAACTCCTTTCAGCTTCCGACAGTATCGCGGCCTTCTGATTTGTCGGGCTTCTTGCCCCGCTTGGCGGGTGTTACTTGAGCCCGGTGTTTGCTGTTGGGTGCGAAGACGCCATGGAAACGTGTGAGGTTGACTCGTGGCTTGGGTACCAGCGCGGCCAGCTTCGCCATGAAATCCAAGGGCTCAAAGATCACATGGGTGGTGCCATTGCGATAAGGTGTCTTCAGTTCGTAACGCACCTGGCCATTGGTCGTCACTGCTAGACGCTTTTCTGAAACCGCTGGGCGACTGATGTAGCGACACAGTCGCTCGAGTTTATCGCGCTGATGCGCTTGCGCCATCACTCCGGCATGCAGAGAAAAACCAGCATGGTTGGCCACACGATTGCTAGCATCGGCCTTATCCTCTCGTCCTGGCAAGGTTTGCAGGGTGAAGACTTTTCGGCCTTGCTGTGGCCCTGTGGCAATCTGATAGGTCACCGAAGCACCCTGTAGCTGAGTCAGTACATCGCCCTCCTCTTCTTCGAGCGTCAACCAGGTATTCTCGGCATCGCGCTCCAGCAGACCTTGCTTTTTCAGACAATGAGCAATGCGGTGGCTCAGGGTATGGGCGAGCGTGTTGAGCTCACTGTGAGTGGGCGTTTTGACGCGATGGAAGCGCTGCTTGCCGTAGTCATCTTCGGCATAGACGCCATCGAGAAACAGCATGTGAAAATGTACATTAAGATTCAGCGCAGAGCCGAAGCGTTGGATAAGCGTCACCGAACCTGTTTGTGCAGTCGCCTTGGTGTAGCCCGCTTTCTTAATAAGGCGAGTGGAAAGAGTGCGGTAGACGATACCCAAGACCTGCCCATCAGCTCTGGATGGCGAGCCAGCAGGAACCGTAATTGAAAAGGAAAACTCAAGACCCATTGACGAATGGGCACCTTGGGGAATACTTCGTCTGTCAGCAGGGCCGCGCGCTCTGCCATACGCCGGGCACCGCAACTGGGGCAAAAGCCACGCCGTTTGCAGCTGAAAGCAACCAAACGCTCGTGGTGGCAATCTTCGCAGCGAACCCGCAAGAAACCGTATTCAAGGCGGCCACAATGGAGGAAGTCGTCGAATTCTTGTTGGATGTAGCGTGGAAGATACTGGCCTCGAGCTTCCAGAGAGGCCTTGAAGGCTGGGTAGTGCTGCTCAACCAGCCGGTAAAGTAGCGTCTGTTCTGGTTTATGGCGTTCGTAGTTTGGCGATTGGCTCGCCGTGGCGCGCCTTGCCAGAGACATGGGTATCTTCCGCTGATACTGTAGTTATACACAGTGTGGCGGTTTGCGGTCAGACGTCCAGTCTGTGTTGCAACGGCCCTTAGGGCAATCGCATTAAAAATGGCTAGGCACAGATCCGCTAACACCTAAAAGCGGTCTTTAGTGCCTGTAAAGTGAAATGTCTGCAATTGGCACAGGCTGTGTGAAAACTGCTGATCACCTTTTGGTCTAAGTAGCAGGTTTTTATGATCAATCATTCTTAATAAAACGC
>NZ_BNAO01000001.1:498402-717520 GCF_014653435.1 Alishewanella longhuensis
TAACTGCTTAGCCCATGTCGACGGTCTAACTGGCGCAATGAACCGGCGGGCGTTAGACCGGGATCTAAACAACGCAAATGAACAAGTCAACAAGGGTGTTGATCAACTGTATCTGATTTTACTTGATGTTGATTTCTTCAAATTATACAACGACAACCAAGGTCACCTGGCAGGTGACCGTGTGCTAAAGCACATTGTCGCAACCATGCAGACAGTGACTGATGTCGATATATACCGTTATGGCGGTGAAGAGATTGCCGTATTATGCAACTCGCATGGTAACGATATTAGCTGTGCTGAACTTGCCGAGCATTTGAGAAGTAGCATTCAGGCGCTGGCGATTCCTCATCCAGATTCACCTTTTGGGGTTGTAACCGTTAGTGCTGGGGTTGCCTACCATAGTCGAGGTAAAGATAGCGACACTTTGATCTTCGACGCGGACAAGGCATTGTATCTGGCTAAAAGCCAAGGGCGCAACTGCGCACACCTAAACACTTAATAAGGCTTAGCGCTGCCCTTCACTCTTATGGCGCAGCCTAAAAAAATGCCAGTCAGCTTAACTGACTGGCCTATCGCCCCTGTTATAAGACTCTGCTCTGCCTATCAGAACGAAGCTCTTAAGCCCAGATAATAATAGCGGCCAGTCACATCATAAGCTTCTGACGCTGTATTGATACCGGTGCTACCATAGTTGGTGCCCTGCGCCAGGATAGGTGCTTTTTGATCAAACAAATTATTCACCCCCAGATACAGATTAATGTTGGCGTTGAGCTGATAACCCAGCTGCAGATCATGATACATTTTGGCGCTGATAGTATTCAGCTCATCTGGGATCCGACCACCAGTACCAAAATCTACATTACGCTGATCTTGCCCTGTCAGTGAATCTTCCACTTTGTGCCAATAGCGCATCCGCCAGTACAGGTTAAAGTCATCCAGTTTGTAACCAAGGTTAATATTAAAACGGTGTTTCGGATACAGCACTTCACCAGCATAACTATCCAGCTTGCCTGACTCGATACTGGTGATATCGAATTTATTCAAATGGCTGTAAATAAAGTCGGCCGTTAACAATCCGATTGGTAAATCGGTAGCGTAACGCAGTTCAACATCCACCCCCTGAATATCAATCTGGTTTTCGTTGCCAGCCCCAGAATCTACCCCACTTAAGGCACCGGTTTCTGGATCACGGCGTGCCTGGCCGGCACAAGTAGCATCAAAGCCCGAAGTCACAGTGTAACAACGACTAAGTACCAGTGAGCGTGAGGTGGTGGTAATGGCATCATCAATTGAGATGCTGTACCAATCCACCGTCATCGACAAGCCGTCCATCAGCTCTGCCACAGCCCCGATACTGTATGTCTTCGCCGTTTCTTCCCTTACATTAGGATTACCACCGATAAAGCCCCCTGTTTGCTGTTTTTCCAGCTGTGTCAGCAAAAAACCGGTAGCCGGATTCGCCGCAGCCCGGGCAAAAATGGCCGGTACAGACAGACAGTTTTGGGCAATTGTGCCGCTATCACCCACTTTGACGCCATCACAAACATCAGTCACTGTTGCAAATGTCTCTGTTTGGCCGCCGAACAAATCTGACACATTTGGCGCACGTACCGCCTGAGCCGCTGATGCCCGCAGTTTCAGACCACTGCTGGGCGAATATTCTGTGCCCAGGTTCCAGGTGAAGACATTGCCAACAGAGGAGTAATTGCCTGTGCGAATGGCGGTATCGATGACCCAGTTATCCAATACCGGGAAACGGGCCTCCAGAAAGGCATCACGCACACTAAATTTGCCATCGGTGGGTAGCTGACGGTTGGATGAGGTGGCACCAATTTGCGCCAGATCACTGGCTTCTTGTTTACCTGACTCTTCGCGAAACTCTAAGCCCGCCGCCAGACCGATAACCCCACCTGGTAACTCAAATGGCAGCTCGCCGGTAATGGCGGTACCTAGCACCAGTTGCTCCACCACGCCTATAGTTTTCGACGGTGCCCTTAAATAATCTACCGCTGCTGGTGAGACTGTATTTGCCCCAAAAATATTAAAGGGCACGCAGCCTTGCAGGCGGGCGGTTTCATCGCGGCACTGCACCTTGCCATCTAACTGTATTAAATCCATGGCCAGACGCGCCCGGTCCATGTTCAATTCACCGTAGCCAAATTGGTTTTGTGTGGTTTGGCCCCATGTTAAGTAACTATTTAGCGACCAGTTATCGTTGATGTACCAGTCCAGTCCTGTGGCTAAGCGGCTGGTGCTGCGGTTGGCTTCGTTGCCCCGATCACCAAACTCTGTCATACGCCGGCCAATGGTGTTGAGCTGATTTAAGTTGGTAATGTTGTTACTCAGCAATACCTGTTGCAGTGCATCCGGAATTACCAAAGACCCTTCCACCAGATGGCCGCCGGTACCGCCACGGGTTTTCAGCCAGATATCCAACAAATTCAGGGGCGTTGGCTCGTAAGCCGAAGATGACTCGACCTGCATCCAATTAAACTCAGAGAAGAAGTTCAGGCTTGGATTGATTTCATGGTTTAGCTGCCCTGCGATGTACTTACGTTTCAGCGGGATCAGCAACTGTCGACGTGACCCTCGGTCATAGCCATCGGTTGCTGCCACATAAGGGCTACCATCACCTTTAAAGTTACCTACGCCGGGGATTTGCACCAGACCTGCCGGGTTATAGCCAGAGAGAACCGGCACCCAGCTACCATTTACCGATGCCAGATCGGTGGTTTGCTCTGGCCGCTCTGGGCCGCCAATGCCGGCATCATCATGAAAACCAAATGACATCCAGGCATTACCGCCATTCCAGCTTTGGCCAACCGTCAAATCAATATCTTGCCGCCGGCGGTCATTTTGATCCGACACTGCCGATTGCAGCCGCAACTCAGCCCCATCGATATTTTTTTTGGTGATAATGTTAATCACCCCGGCCACAGCATCAGAGCCATAGACCGCCGAAGACGCGCTTTTTAATATTTCAATCCGGTCTACCACCGCAGCAGGAATAGCATTGAGATCGACGGCATAGCCAACCGATGGCGCAGTGCCCGATACAAAACGACGGCCGTTCACTAACACCAGGGTGCGGGCTGAGCCAGCATTGCGCAGTGAGGTGGTATTTAAGCCCGCTGAATTGAGACTAAAGGTCACATTAGATTGATCCGCCGCAGCAATGGCGACCGGGGATTTGTGTAGCACATCAGCCAGGTTGGTCGCACCGGTTAGCATAATTTCGTCGGCAGTTATCACCGTTACCGGCACTGAACTTTCAAATTCTGTGCGTTTAATACGTGAACCTGTAATTTCAATGCGCTCAACCTTGGCCGCGGCGTCTTCTTCTGCCAAGCCTGGTGCTGCCACCAGGCTCAGACTTGCCGCAACAGAGCTTAGCATTACCCGGCGAACAGCCAGCGTGACTTTATTATATTTTTTCATGTTGTTCTCCCATTTGTCCAAACATAGACTTGTCCATGCGGGGTGCTATTGTCGCACCTGGAGCTGACGCTAAACCCGAGGGGGAGCAGACACTAGTTCAATACCACCAGTGGATGCCAGAATGTGACCGGCGGCAGAAATTGCGTTATGAAAACAGACAGGCTTGCCCGCTTGCTGGGCAAAGAAAAAAGGCAGCCTTGCGGCTGCCTGGGGTCAAGATACTGACCACGTAGCAAAATATGACTTAAGGTTAAACCTTAAAACTGATTCATAGTATAGTGCTTACCACCGGCTTTTGTAGTGGTCTAATAAAACCGGACACCATTTTAGGTGGTAAGGTTACCACGTTAGAAGAGGTGTTAAATGGCAAAACAACGTCGTACGTTTTCAACAGAATTTAAACGTGATGCTGCGGGTCTGGTGCTTGACCAGGGCTACAGCATTGCAGAAGCAGTTAAGTCCCTTGGTGTTGGTGAGAGTGCACTCCGCCGCTGGGTAGAGCAGCTTGAGCAAGAGCGCGGTGGAGTCACACCGAAGTGCAAAGCCCTGACGCCGGAGCAGCAGCGAATTCAGGAACTGGAGGCCAGAGTGAACAGGTTGGAGCGGGAGAAGGCCATACTAAAAAAGGCTACCGCTCTCTTAATGTCAGACGAGTTCGAACGTACACGCTGATAGACCAGTTAAGAGAACATGAAGCGGTAGAAGTGGTCTGTGAGGTGTTTGATGTGCCAGCCAGCAGCTATTACGAACATAAGCAGCTCAGTAAGCAAATTAACGTCAAGCGGTTAGAGCAGCGCAGTAAAATCAAAGAGTTGTTTAAAGACAGCCGTTATTCAGCCGGTAGTAGAACTTTGCTTGGGATGATGCGGGAGCTGGGTTATGAGATCGGTCGCTTTAAAGTCATGAGCCTGATGCGGGAGGCAAAGCTCATCAGTAAGCAGCCGGGGCCACATCGTTACAAAACGGCTCAGGTTGAACGGCCTGATATTCCTAACCATCTGGACAGGGAGTTTGATGTCAGCGCCCTTGATAGCGTGTGGTGTGGTGATATTACCTACATCTGGGCAGAAGGCCGGTGGCACTATTTAGCTGTGGTTTTGGATTTGTACCGTCGTCGTGTTGTTAGCTGGGCGTTATCGGCCAGGCCTGATGCAGAGCTGGCGATTAAAGCACTGGATATGGTGTATGAGCAGCGTGGCAGGCCACAAGGTGTGATGTTCCATTCGGATCAGGGCAGCCAGTACGCCAGCCGCTTATTCCGCCAACGGCTGTGGCGTTATCGCATGACGCAAAGCATGAACCGCCGGGGTAATTGTTGGGATAATGCCCCAATGGAGCGACTGTTCAGAAGCTTAAAATCTGAGTGGGTGCCAGTAACGGGTTATATGAGCAAAGCAGAAGCACAGCGTGATATCAGTTTTTACCTGATGGATTATTACAACTGGCGCAGGCCACATCAGTTCAATAATGGTGTGCCACCGGCAAAAGCTGAGGATCTATCTAATTTACTGTCCGGAATTAGTTGACCACTACAGTTCAACTAATTGCTGAAGCAAGCGGATTTGTGGATTACTGGGTTCAATGGGCTTTATCTTTTCTGGATAGCGCAGCATCAACTCCAACGCCAGCTCGGCATCTTGTGGATCATCTTTGGCACCACTTGGCGAGAATGCTTGGCGATAGCGAGCCAGTGACAGAGCATGAACAGGAAAAACGGTGACAAATGGATACTTCTGAAGGGCGTACACCACAGGCCCTTTTTTTAACTCAAGCGCGACTGCTATCTTTCCTTTTACCTTTTTGTGCAAATCGTTGAGCCAGGTATCAAGTGCTTCCGGGGTATGTTCAATTACATGGAATGAGCGTTCACCATTTTTGAGCTGAACACACACATCGTGCTTTTTATCGGCCCAATCCAACCCTATATGGGCAGAAAATTGATTTATCGTAGTCATAACTAACTCTTTTTCATTGAGGACTGGTATGCATTCCACGCTCTTCGAAAGAAATATAACCAGCAGTATTTGTGTATGCCCTGAGTATTCGTTTGCGAGCAGTGGAGCACTTACTGACTCGAAAGAAAAGCGGCGATCGTCGAATGATACTCGCTCAATATTCGTAGTCAGTAAGCGCATACCCTGAACCACTTCTAAGTATAATATTCAGGGCGTGAAAGACTATATCTCACTCAAAGCGCCTTAACCTTGGGTTTTAGGCCCCAGTAACTTATAACAAAGCTGCCCCAGCGTTTGCAGGGCGCGCTCTAGTCTGGCATCGGGTGTGGCGGCGCAGTTTAAGCGAATAAAGTTGCTGTAATTGGCACTTCCGCTTTTGGCCGTTGGGGAGAAAATAACCCCGGGTGCTATGCTAATATGCTCAGCCAGCGCAAGCTGCGCCAACTGCGACCCGTCTAACCCCTTGGGGAGTTCTATCCAAAGTACAAAACCACCTTGAGGTTGACTCACCCGGGTGCCTGTTGGAAATAACCGGCCAATACTGCTGCTAATACGTTGTATCGCTGCTTGATATTGTGGCCTTACTTGTTTTAAGTGGCGCTCGTACTGCCCGCTTTGCAACAGTTTAGCGACCGCAAGTTGCGGCAAAGCAGCGGTACTGATATTGCTGATAAATTTCAGATATTCCAGTTTGGCAGTATGTTTGGGGGCTATTACCCAGCCGATACGTAAATCGGGCGATAGGGTTTTGGAAAACGTGCTGCAATAAAAAATATTCTCGGTTGGGCAAAGGGCTAAACAACTGCTGGGTCTTTGGCCCGCAAAACCCAGATCACCATAGGTATCGTCTTCGATAAGTGGGATACCTCTGCTGCTAAGTAAGTGCACAATACGCTTTTTATTGCTATCAGGCATTAAACAACCCAAAGGGTTACTGTAATTGGCAATAAGTACACAAGCTTTTATCGGCCATCGGTTAACTGCCTCTGCTAGTGCGGCAGGGTCCAGGCCGGTTTTTGCATCGGTAGGCAGAGCCAGCGCTTTTAAACCAGCGGCTTCAAGCGCCTGCAATAAGCCATAAAAAGCAGGAGACTCTATAACTACAATATCGCCAGGCTGCGTTATGGCTTTTAGGCTGAGCATCAGTGCCTCTTGGCAGCCATTAGTAATGATCACATCCTCTGGCGATACAACAGCCCCATGCAAAGCCATGCGTTTAGCAATTTCGTGGCGCAATTCGGGTGTGCCCCGGCTGGCCTCGTAGCGCATCAGGCGGGTAGGTTCGGTTTTAATAACCTGTTGCAATGCCTTTTGCAGCGCATGTTGCGGCAAATAGCTTGTTGCAGGTACAGCGGCACCAAGGCGAATATAAGCCGGATCAGCAGCGGCTTTAGATAACGACAAGGCGATCTGCTGGCTACAAACCGCGCTTGGTACGGCAGTTGGCAGCACAGGAGTACTACTTAATGGCGGTGGTAAAGAGCGGGCTTTTACAAAATAACCACGTCGATTATTTGCGTGTAAGTAACCGCATGCTTCTAAATGACGATAGCTTGCCACCACCGTAGAAATACTTAATGCCCGGCGTTGTGCTAATTCGCGTACACCGGGCAGGCGTTCTCCAGATGCGTATTGCCCTTGCTCTATTTGTTGTTGCAGTTCGGTAGCCAATTGTTGATAAAGAAAACGCACCTTAGCTCCTAGCCGTTTAGAGAGTTTGTATCGTTTGCCATAGCGGTGGCAATACCGACAGCGCCAGCAATAAGCCCATCAGTTGGTTAAACCGGCGTCGATGCTCTGCTGCTGTTAGCAGCCGCTTCAGTGCTGCGCCAAACAGTAACCAGCTACCGGTACAAGGTAAACCTACCAATAAAAATACTACAGCAATTAGAGCGATTTGTTGCCAGTATAATCCCTGCAAACTGGTAAAGGCGGCAATAGCGCCGGTAATCATTACCCAAGCCTTGGCATTTACCCACTGAAACAGTAATGCTTGCATAAAACTAAGGGGCTTACTATTACCCGTGGTAATTTGTGCAGGTTCGGCGCTGGCAATTTTCCAGGCCAGATACAATAAATAGAAAGAACCTAGTAGCTTAATGACCTGGTGGAGTAGCGGGTGTTGTTGCAGGATCAGGCCTGCACCTAAGCCCACCGCCAGTAACATCACTAAAAAGCCAAGTTGAATCCCTGCCAGATGCGGCAGGCTTTTTTGCACACCGTAATTTACGCCCGAAGACATAATCATAATATTGTTTGGCCCCGGGGTAATACTGGTGGCAAAAGCAAAAAACACTAAGGCCCAAAATAATTCCATGCTGCATGCTCCTCGCTATTACTGTTCTGCCTTCACAGTAACGGGCGTGAACCATAAAAAATATGCACAGTACAGCACGAAATAAGCAGTACAGATATGCTCAATAAAATTAAAAGCGATACAGCGGGAAGAATAGCTGCGCTATGGGTATGACGGGCTGCTGCTCAGAATGCGTTGCTGATAATCAGGTAGGCATTCTGAGTAGTGAGTTATCTGCAAACCGTGTAGCTTGCGATTAAAAGCAGAATGGGCTGCTTAAACCAAGCTGTGCACTACCTTGCTGCCATGGCTTAAATTATCGTGCAGTGGGCAGCGCTGGCAGACTTCATCCAAAAACTGGGCTTTTTGCTCGTCGCTTAGGTCGGCGTCTATTTTGGCGCTAATACGAATTTCGGTAAAACCTACCCGATCTTCGCTGGGTTTACCCATTAAGCCTGCTGGGTTGTAATCGCCTTCTACGGTTATTTGCATACTGTGCAGGGCAATTTTTTGCTGAAAAGCCACAATGCGACCAATGGTGCCAATACAGCCGCCTACAGCGAATAGCAACATTTGCAGTGGCGTGGGGCCAGTACCGGTGCCTTTGGCAGAAGTGGGTTGATCGATAGATACGGTATGGCCGTCAATATTGGCTTGAATAGCAAAGCCATCTGCCATAGTAGCGTTTACACTCACGGTTTTTAGGTTGCTCATGGTTTTGCACTCCTTTAATTAGGGTGCACTAATCTAACTTGAAGTTTGCTAGCTAGAAGTGCGTTAGATCAAAGCTAACGCAGTTTTAACGTTTATTACAGAGTATAAGCTAGTTTGCCAGTAGGCCGCGCTAAACCGTTGTTATTGGCAGCCTGCTGGCAAGGCTTCTGATGGCGTGGTTTAGAAGAATGTTGACCAGGAAATAAAGGCGGAAAAACCACGATCACGGTCGGTTAATGGGCTATCACTGATACTGTTATCATACCAATGATGTTCTACGCCTAGCCGCGTCATGCCGCCAAAGAGTGGGTTGCTTAATGAAAAACCGGCGTTGTAGTTAAATGCCGAGCCGGCCCGGTATGCCATGCGGTTGGCGCTGGCTTCGCTTTGGCGTACGCCATAGTAATAATCGACGAGCTTACTGTCGGAATAGCTAATGCCGACTTTGGGTTCTAGCTGCACTGGGCCAAAACGCCAGCCGTAGCCTACTGACAATTTAGACTCCTGACCTTTGGAATTACCGAGTAAATCAACCAACGTGTCCGCCTCAATAACCCAGTTCTGCTGGCGGAATTGCACACCTAAACCACCATCGAGTGAGTTTTTACGTTTTGCCATACCAATAAATACATCGCTGTCGGAATCGTCGAAGCCAGCAAAGCGCGGTGCCAGTTTGGCATTTAGCGTGAGGTTGTTGTGCTGCAGCAATTGATAGCTAACAAAGGGGCCATACACAGAGAGTTTTTCACCGCGATAGCCAATTAATGGCAGCGGGATAGTGCGGCGTTTGTAGCCACGGTAAATTTCCTGATTTACACCAACACCTACGCCATACAAATAGCCTTGCGGCGGCTGTTGTGCCTTTGCTAGGGGGCTGAACAACGCCGCAGAGCTGCACATTAGGGTGAGTGTAGCAGTAATAAAACCTTTTAAATTCAACATACGCTTTCCTTACAGTTACTGTTTTAGCGACTTGATATGGCTTCTAATACTGATTGTCGCCAAGCTAAGATCATAAGGCCGCGATGTTGTGAAACTGGTTATGCAGCCCAGAGCACCTTGTGCCAATGGGCATACTGTTTTGCTGGGTTTTGCTCACTGCTTATATAAATATTTACACTTAGGGGCACTTTTGGCCTGCCCGAAATCAGGTTATTAGATTATGCTGAAATTACAATAATAAAACGAAGGATTGAAGTATGCGCGAACTGATTGAAAAAGCAACAAACCTGCCGTCAGTACCTAAAGTATTACAAGAATTAATGGCAGGTTTTGAGAGTAATACAGTTAATGGCGAGCGCCTTGCTACCTTATTGGCCAATGATCAAGCTATTACCGCCAAGGTATTACGCTTGGCCAATTCTGCCAAATATGGTGGTAACCGTAAAGTGGGTTCGGTAAAAGATGCGGTGTTGGTATTGGGCACCGATACTTTACGCACTCTGGTGCTCTCGGTAAGTTTGTCGGGTACTTTTAAACCCCTTCCCAAGTTTGACTTAAATGCCTATTGGCGCTATTCGTTTAGAATGGCTAACCGCTGTAAGTATATGGCTAAAATGTTAAAAGTAGACGCTGAAGTGGCTTATACCTGTGGTTTGTTGCACGGTATTGGCGAGTACCTGATCCATATAGTTAAGCCAGAGCAAGCCATTTTGATTGATCAGGAAGTGGCAATGGGTAACCGCCGTCGCGAAACTGAGATTAAGCATTTAGGCTTTGATTTTACCCAAGCGGGTGCTGAACTAGCGCGCTTTTGGCGCTTTCCTGAACCCATTGCCTTGGCAATAGAGCACCAATATACGCCGGTTTATGGTGGCAAATTAGATCCCTATGCCTCTTTAATTATGTTTGGTCGTTATTTGCTAGAGCATGAAAACGATGTAAAAGCCGAGCGGTATGAGTTATTCCCTGCTAAGTTGGCACACGCTTTACATTTAAAACTGGAAGATACTTACAAACATATTACGCAAATGCCAGATTTGGATGCAGGGATCGACGACTTATTAAGTTAGTGTCCGGCTTTTCTGCTTTGATTATTTACAATCCCCGGCCCAAACCGGGGATTGTTTTTTTTAATGGCTAGCACCTAACATAAGTATATATCGCAATCTTGTGGAGAGTTTTATGGATAATCGTATGGTTTATTTTGACCAACAGCAACGCCTTAGCCTGCAAAGCGGCATAGCTTTACCGGCGGCGCAATCGCTTCTGCAGTTGGCGGGCCAGCAGGCAGTGGCTAGTACTTTAATTGCCATACCTAAGCCTGCTAGCCTGTTGGCCGAGCTTGAGCGAGCCTATAGCCAAGGCTATGAACAGCACGCCTCTACCGAGTTTGAACTGCAAGGTATTGCGGTTGCCGGTAGTGGTGATCCTTTATTGCATTTGGATTTGCTGGCCGAGGTAATACCGGCTTTTAAAGCCCAGCGGCATGGTGTGCCAGTAACGCTGGTCACTTATGGTTTAGTGGCACCGGCAGAGGCTGAGGTGCTTTGTCAGCAATTATTGGCGCTGGAAGTTGAAAAACTCGAAGTGTATTTGCCCGCCGCTAACCCGCCAGCGTATCAACAAGCGGTGCAGCCCAAGCAGTTGGGCTTTGCGGAAGTGTGCCAGTTTATTCATACAGCGGCAGAGGCGGGTTTACCAGTAAGTTGTTTTGCTTATGCGCCCGTGAAACAGGTCAGCGAGTTGCGGGGACTGGCGAAAGAGCTGGGCGCACGCGAGTTTCTGCTGATTGGTAGTTGAACAATGGTTTAGTTGCCAGTTAGCCTTAATCGGCAACTGGCAGCTAGTAACATAGTGTGTGGGTTAAATACCGCTAACCCAATCCGGTAAAAACTCGATAGCCCATAGCTCTAACACTTTATCAAAACCGCTAAAAATCATCAGTGCAATTAACAACAGGGCATAACCAAGTAGTTTGCGGCCAAATTTACCTGAGGTGCGCAACTTGGACAATTTTACTCCAGCAGCATAACCAACGGCTACTAGTGGCAGGGCAGTACCCAGGCCGAAAGCCAGCATCACACTAAACGACATAAGCATACTTTGCCCGGTAGATGCTAACGCAATAGCTGCACCTAAGGTTGGTCCTACGCAGGGTAACCATACTAGCCCTAGCGAGCCGCCCACCACAAACTGAAAAGCTGGGTGATCAGTGTTTTCGGTAACTTGCCCACCTGAGGGTAGGTGGCTGGTTAAGCGTGAAAGCAACATCGAAAACTGCTGATTTAGCCAATCGACACTTAGAACCAAACCCATAGCTAACATAAAGTACGCCGCAAAGGTGCGCATAATCTCTGGCCCTAAACTCGCACTAAGTAATAGGTACGTTAGCAGAGATCCGCCAAGAGCAAAGGTTAAGGCCAAACCTGCAGCTAAAAACCATACTCCGGTGCGCGACGCGCGCATTGCCGAAGCGGTAACGGCAGGGATCATCGGCAGCACACAGGGAGAAAGCAGGCTTAGTAAGCCTGCTAACAGTGCTAAAGGGATAGCAGTAAACTCCATAATTAATCAGCTTTCTTATCGTGTTCAGCTATTGCTGCGAAAACGTCTTTTTCTTTGGTTTGTGCTACCGTTAACCATAGTTGTTCTTCACCACGGTATAACACTAAGGTAGATTGCCGCGGTGCTTTAAAATAGGTTACCCACTCCTTTTGGTTATCAAAATCGACTTCTAGCACCAGTAGTTCACTTTGCGGATTTGCTGCTAAATAGTCGTTTAGTACTGCATGCTGTTTACGGCAAGTAGGGCACCACGGCGCAAACACATCAATCAGAATAAGTTTGCCGTCCGCTTGGGCCTGGCGAAACACATCTTCAGTAAAGGGTTGTTTATGCTTGGTTAAATGCTCAGCGGAAGCAGTTGCTGGATTGAAAAAGAAGATAGCACTAAGAATAGCCAAAACAGCCAGTGTTGTAGTTAGGATTGTTTTCATTTGAACCTCGTTAGTTAATAAAGCGAGGTCAGTGTAAGGTGAGGGGCTGAGCAGGGCATCAGCCAGAACAACGGTGTAATCAACCAAAACACCGGTTGGCACCTCAGAATAAACTTAGGTGTTTCGGTCGATTAGGCCGGTGTTTTAGTCAGGTTAGAAATACGCTCCGTCCGCTATATTGAAAGCGTACTATCAACCCAGAGGTCTAAAACATGAAGCAAACATCACTTACCAAAATGCTACTCGCAGGCATTGCAATAGCAAGCATCACTGGTGTCGTGCATGCTGCGCCCAACAGTCAGCTAACTCTTGCTGAGGGGGCGCCGGAGTCCGCGCGGCAAGATTTTAAAAAATGGACGGCTGGTGAGCGTGTCATAGGGCGTAGAGATAAATGTTATGGCATTGCACTTGCAGGTCAAAATGATTGTCGCGCTGGTGCGGGCACAAGTTGCGAGGGCTCCTCCACTATCGATTTTCAGGGTAATGCTTGGACTTTCACGCCACGTGGTCTGTGCGAGCATTTGATTACACCACATGGGCCGGGAGCTAAAACTGAACTGGCGCGGAATAATCCCTAATGACAGACTTTAATGCGTGTGCCATTACCTCTATGTCACTGGGTTGCGGCATTAGTCTGAAAATGCTGCATTACCCAGCAGTATTAGAGTTGATGGACGAGGCATTATGGTTTGAAGTTCATACCGAAAACTATTGTGGTATCGGCGGTACGAAAATCGCTGCGCTGCGCGATGTTGCTGAGCGTTACCCAGTTAGCTTTCACGGTGTTGGCGCCTCGCTTGGGGGGCCTTCTCCGCTTTGCCAAACTCATCTGTCTCAGGTTAAACGGCTGGTTAAACAATTTAATCCTGCTCTTGTATCAGAGCATGCGGTTTGGTCGCGTCTGGAACAAAGCTACTTTGCCGATTTGTTACCTCTACCTAGATGTAGTCAGATTTTTCGAAATCTGGCCTCAGGTATTCAACAATATCAGGAGTGTATTCAGCGCCCAATCCTGATTGAAAATCCGACACATTATCTGAGTATGCGGCATGAGATGACAGAACCTGATTGGTTAATCGAATTGTGCAGGTTTACAGGCTGCGGTGTGTTGCTGGATATTACCAATTTATTTCTAAGCGAAGTTAACTGCGGAATTAATGCCAGGGCTTACATTGATGCCATGCCCGCTTCGTTAATCGGCGAGCTGCACATCGCTGGTTACTCGGTTGATCCGATTGAGGGTAACGCTTTGCTGATTGATAGCCATGATCATGCCCCGCAGCCAGAAGTATTACAATTGCTGGCTTACGCATTGCGGCGCTTCGGTACTAGACCGGTGTTATTGGAGTGGGACGACAAAATCCCAACCTTAACTGAGCTGTTAGTACAGCGGAGAAAAATTGCAGCGCTTGTTAAGAGCGAAACACAAGAGAATCGTGCTGATGCGTGATTACTACACAGCCTTTGCGGATTTTTTGCAGCAGCAGAATGCTGCTGTATTGCAGCCCTGGTTGGCCTGTGCACCCGAGCAGGTTAGGCGGTTGCTGGTTTATCGTAACAGCAGCCTTAAGTCGTGTACGCAAGCACTGATAGCCAACTTCCCCATCAGCTGCACTTTACTCACGCAAGATGTCTTTCTGCCACTGGCAAGAGCCTTTGTGCTGCGGTGTCGACCAGTTAACACGGGTTTAGCCTGGTACGGGCAAGATTTCGCTGATTGGCTTGCTAGCAACCAAATAGTCCAATCTTATCCGTGGCTGCCTGATCTGGCAAAGCTGGAACGTGCCTGGCTAAATAGTTTACTGGCTGTCGATGCAGAGCCGATAACCCCGGAACAACTGATCTCAAAAGCAGATGCAGGAGTCTCGCTTGAAACCCTACACCTTGGTTTGCATCCCTCCGCCCAGCTACTTCAGGTTGAACACGATGTATGGCCTGTATTGTTGGCCGCGCGAGAACATCCACAACAAGTCCAACAAGTTGGAGTGTATGCAGCGAGGTTGAATTTACTGCTTTGGCGAGATCCTTCTTTTAACATCAGATGCCAGCTGGTTTATCCAGCTGAGTATGTCTTTTTGACAGCGCTGTTACAGCATGGCACTTCGCTAGATTTGGCATGCAGCGCAGCAACCCGCGTTGATAAAAACTTGGACATTAGCCATTGGTTTGCTTTTTTGCTTGGCTCTGATCTTTTAATTCCAGCTAATTCAGAGGAATAGTATATGAGTTGGTACATGAATGTGCAAAGCAGGTATCTAACAATCTCTGGCTTGATACAGCGTTGGTTGGAGCCGCTGGTATTACTCTCGGCTCGTCTATTGATTGCGAAAGTGTTTTTATACTCTGGGCTGTCGAAATGGCAAGGCTTTCTGCAGTTCGACAGTAATAAGTATGATCTTTTTTTATATGAGTTTTTTTGTCCGGAAACGATCCGGCCAGGAGCCTTGGTACTCTGTGATTCGGAAACTATGGAATATGCCCAGGGGGCTTTTGGCCAGCAGTTGGCGGAGCTATTGGCATTCTCTGCAGGGATCTTGGAGGTTTTTTTGCCGATATTGCTGGTTATCGGGCTACTCAGTCGTATTAGTGCGCTTGGTTTATTAACGATGACGTTGTTCATCCAATTAGCGGTATACCCCGATTGGGCGCATTTCTGGAATCCGGCTGCATGGTGGCTTGTCGTGCTAATGCTCCTAATGGTGCGTGGACCTGGATCATTATCTATAGACCGGCTTTTGAGATTGGAGCGTTAGTTAATCTTTAGGAGTGTATTAGTCGGAAGTCACCAGGTGAAGTGCCGTGTTGTTGTTTAAAGAAGCGGATAAAGGCGGTGGCGGATTGATAACCGACTTGTTCGGCGATGCGATCTAAGCTTTGTTCGGTATGAATCAGTAAGTAACAGCTTTTTTGCAGCCGCAATTGGTCTAACAACGATTTCGCCGTCATTCCCATGATTTTATTGCAGCGCTCGGCAAAAGCACTTTTTGATAAATAGGCCAGCTCAGCCATATTATCCACAGTCCAATTGGCTTCTGGTTTATCCATCACGGCCAATACTACGCGTCTTAATGCCGTATCTTGCAATGCTGCCAGCAGCCCTTGGCTGATGTGTTCATCGGTAAGTACCTGGCGGAGTAAGTGCAATACAACGACATCACTTAAACGACTGATCGCGGCTTGGTAGCCCGGCTGACGCAGAATGGTTTCTTCCTGGATAAGTGCGACAAGGGGCGCTAAACGGCTCGATTGTCGATCTGCAGGTAAGTGAATATAGTCGGGCATAATTTGTAATACGTTCGCGGTTAATGGGGACTGAATGGCAATGTCGTAGCACACTAAGCCGCGTTCAATATGTTCAGGAACGCAGAAGTTTTGCAATTTAACCGGCGTGCTTTGCGCAGTAACCGGTTGGTCGCTAAGCCAATGGCGAAGGCCATGGCTAAAAAAGATCGCATCACCGGCACGCAGTTGTATCTGCTCGGAAAGGCGTCCAGGGATTGCCATCCATAAACTGCCTTGCGTCACAATATGTAGAGCAGCCTTATCAGATTTATCACTTAGCAAATTCCAATTATCGCAAAAGCCTGATTCAAAGTGCAGCGCCGATCCAAATGCCAGCTGAGCCAACAGCTGATCTAATGCTTCCGGTGTTTCGGTTGATAAGGGCGTTGTTTTGGTCATTGTGCGTTGTTGCCTGTCTTCCTACACTGCATCAACTAGTTAGTCTAAGGTTTGTGCAAGGTTTTGCAAAGCTAAAATATCAAAGGTGTGTAATGACTCAAATTCTGCTGGCCCGCCCCCATCCTTTTATTGTGTCTGAAATGGTGCCATTTCTGCAGCAAAATAAAATACAAGCGCAAAAGCTGGAACAGCTCTCCGAGTTGGATACTAAGCTTAATCAAAGCAAAGCTGCAGTTATTTCGTTGGCCCTTTCATCGCCACTAGCTGCTACAGCAGAAGAGGTGTTAGCGGCAATAAAGCAGCGCGCACCCAGGATGCCACTTGTATTTGCCAGTATGCTTCCACTAGAGCGTGTGCAAAAGCAGCTGCTGCAAATACTACAGCCGTACTTTAACTCACCTGTGCTTTTAGCGGTGGATACCAGAGTAGGTGTTGCTGAGCCTACTTCAACTAATACAGTGCTTTACTTTAGTAAAGCTGATTTAGCTGATATGCAAAAGCGTAATACCTTTGCGAAGTTACTGCATGGGCATGCACGCTAGCTGATTAATACAAGCGAGGAACCATATTATGCTTAACTGGTTTCAACGGCAGAAGTATATTGTGCCAACTACAGTTGATGCTAACCAACTGAGTAAGGAGTTATTAGCAAGTTTAATGGTAATGGCCTGGTTTGTTGAAGCTAAAGACCCTTATACCGGCGGGCATTTATGGCGGGTGTCGCGATACGCTAACTTATTGGCGCTAGCAGGTGGCTTACCTGAAGTCGATGTAGCAAGAATTACCCTTGGCGCTTTCTTGCATGATTTAGGCAAGGTTGCGGTGCCAGACGCTATATTGGGGAAAACGACTAAATTGACTGAAGAGGAATTTGCGGTAATTAAAACCCATCCAGAGGCTGGAGGGCGTTTATTGGCTGGGCATCCGTTGGGCCACTTGGTGTTGCCTGCTGTTGAATTGCACCACGAGCGTCCTGACGGGAAAGGTTACCCCTATGGTTTAACCGCCGGCATGATTCCGATAGATGCGGCTATTGTTGGTATTTGTGATGCCTTTGATGCCATGACAAGTTTACGACCATATCGTAAACCGCTGCCCTTAGCTGAGGTTGTTGCTATTTTAGCGGAGGGCGCAGGAAGTCAGTTTAATCCATTTTGGGTTGGTCGCTTTATTGAGCTGGTAGAGCAAGATCACTTTGCGAATATTATGGGGCATACCGATGATGGTATTCCGCTGCATACCTGCCCGCATTGTGGTCCTACTGTGCAGCAACAACGGCATCAACATGCTGGTGATTTGCTGGCATGTGGTCTGTGCCATAGTGAGATGCAGTTAGTGGAAAAGCAGGAGCAGCTTACCGTAACCGTAACGGGTAAGAAAGCTGCGGCACATTTATTACAACCACAGGCTGACAATAGGTTAATTAAAGCGGTGATTGAAGCCTCGTTAGCGCAAATTCCTATTTCTCAACTCGTAAGGTTTACTGCTCATGCGTGATCTGTTCCGTGCTTTAGCTAGACTGCAAATTATTTTAGCTGCAATAAAGGTGTCGTTAGTAGTGGGCACACTACTGAATATCATTAACCAATATGAAGCCATATTTGCAGAGCAGCCATGGCGCTGGGGATTGGCATTAATGAATTATCTAGTGCCTTATGCGGTGTCGTCCTATAGCGGTGCACTACAACTAATCAAAAGGACTGATCGATGCTAAAGCCTATCCTCGCAGAAAACCGTCGGCAATTAGCCTTTATTGATACTATCTTGCGGCAGATAAATGCTGCGGATTACCAACGTGAGTTTACTTTTGCAGGTGCGCCAAGTATTGGTAAGCATATTCGGCATGTGCTTGGGCATTATGCGCAATTACAACAGGCTATAAGTACCGGGGAAGTGGATTATCGGCAGCGGGAGCGAGACAGGTTGGTTCAAGCTAATCCCTTGGCGGCACTGGGCTTGTTGCAGCAGCAGCTGGATTGGCTGGATAGCTTGGCGCAGCAAATTATTGATCCTAATTTGCGCTATCAATGTGCTGAAGGTGAAGGGACAACAAGTTTATTACGTGAGCTGGATTTTGTTGCCAGTCACGCAGTGCATCACCTGGCGTTATTGAAAATTTTGTTGCAGCAGCTTGGTTATAACTTGCCAGACACGGCAGGTGTTCATAGTTCTACCTTAGCGTATCTCAAGCCATGTGCACCTTAAGTTGGCAGTATCAAGCGGACGGCTTGCACTTATTGTTTAACCGTGACGAGCAATTAACTCGACCTATTGCGTTAATGCCAGAAGTTGTTACTGACAATGGGGTTACTGCAATTATGCCGATAGATCCGCAAGGCAGCGGTACGTGGCTGGCAGTCAATGAACGGGGGCAAGTGTGGTGTCTGTTAAATGATTATGCGGCGGCGACCAGCACAATAGCAGTTTCTGCTATTAGCCGTGGTTTACTGGTTAAGCAATTGGCACATTGTCGCAATCGCCAACAGCAAGATGCGTTACTGCAGCAGGATAAACTGCAGGGTTATGCTCCCTTTAACTTGTTGTTATTTACTAATTTGCAAGAACCAGAGCAATGGTATTGGGATGGTCAGCAGTTAAAACAGTATTTTGCAGTGCGTTCGCCAGTTTCCAGTTCTGGTCGTTGGCCCAAGCTAATACCTGCTTTAAGGCGCTGGTATTGGCGTATTAAGGTATCTGACTCAACCACTGCAGAGCAATTATTACATTTGCAGCGTACTGCTAAACCATTAAATAGCTTTATGGGCATTGCTATGCAGCGGGCAACCACGCAAACCGTTAGTACCAGCTATTTGCATTTGCATAGGCATGGTGTCACCTTTAAATACTGGGATGGGCATCCCCGCGAGCAGGGAAAACAAGCGAATAGCGAAACCGCTTTATCCTGGTCGCAACCATGTGAATCAAGCTACAGTGGTTTTCAACCGCTGCTTTTACCAGCTGTACTGGCAAAAACGTTACCCCAAGTGGCTGCCAAGCTGCCAAGATGGCAAATGCGATGTGTGCAGCATTGTTTGGCCGAGCGGCGACTCAACAGCGCATTGCAGCAGCTGAGCTTGCTGCCGGATCAGCATTTTTGTGACGGTGCTTTGCAATATCTAGGGATAACGCCGCAGGTTATTGCCTGTCGTTGGCCTGCTGCGCAAAGCCGCCCCGTGTTTATTTGTAATCACCCAACAGGGGGGCTAGATGGTTTGTTGCTGATCGCGTTGTTGCAAAAGCGTTATCCAGATCTGCAAGTAATTGCCAATAATGTGTTACTGGCTGTAGCACCCTTGGCACCTTTTCTGGTACCGGTGCCAGTTTTTGCGAAATCAGCAACGGCTATTCCACTGTTGGTTGAGGCTTTTGCCTCTGAGCAGCCACTATTAATTTTCCCAGCCGGTAGAACCGGGCGGTTAAATGCTCAGCAGCAAGTTGATGACGGGGTCTGGGCCAGATTAGCGGTAAGCCTTAGCCGCCGCTCTCAGCGTGCACTTACCTTGCTGCATATTGATAGCCGAAACTCTCGGCTTTTTTATGCTCTGGCTGCACTTAGAAAATGGCTGCGCATAGATGTAAACCTGGAAATGTTGTTACTTAGCCGTGAAATGCTTAATCCAGCAATAAAACAGCCGAAAATTTTTGTCGATATTCCTATGCATCAGATAGAGCTGGAAGCACTGGCCGATACTGATTGGCAACGTGCACAACGTTTAAAACAACGCGGCATGCAGTTGCCTGCCATTTATAAGGAGCAGCAAGATGCAGCAGGCTACACCTCTTGCGGTCGAAGTACCCGCTGAATTAATTCAGGCGGAGTTACAGCAGTTAAAGCCGCTGGCTAATTTCCGGGGACTACAAATTTTTAGCGCCGATGCACATGATATTCCACATACTATGCAGCAAATTGGTCTGATCCGTGAGGCAGTTTTTCGGCAAGCCGGTGCGGGGCGTAATTTGCCACGTGATCTAGACGAACTTGATTATGCTGAACCGGCTTATCAGCAACTGGTTGTATGGGACCCGCAGCGTTTGCAGCTAGTAGCATTGTATCGTTATCAATTAGGCTGGCTCGCTGCACGGTATGGCCAGCAAATTTTGCGTACTAGCCAACTATTTCGTTACAGCAAGGCTTTTACCGAGCAAGTATTGCCCTATGGCATAGAGCTGGGGCGCTCGGTGGTTAATCCTGCTGCTAAAGCCAGCAGCTTAGGATTTTTTGCGCTATGGCTTGGATTGGGTGCCTTGTTGGTGCGTCATCCACAGCTGCAATATTTTTTTGGCAACGTAACGCTTTACCCGCAACTTGGCCAGGCTGCCATGCAGTTGATTGTACAGTTTTGTCAGCAGCTTTATTCGCCCCCTTCGCCGATGTTGCAAGCCAAGCCTGAACTTAGCTATAAAGCAACGGTGTTAACGATTGATGAGACAGTTCGGCAAGCCAGTGCTGCACAACGCGTTAAACATTTACAGGAAAGGCTTAAACCTTTGGCATGCCGTATTCCACCTGTGCTGCAGTCTTATCTCAGTGTGGGCAATGCTATCTGGTTTGATGATGCTGCACTGGATCACGACTTTGGCGGTGCTTATGAACAAAGTATCATAGTGCCATTGGCAGCCTTAAGTATTAGCTTTCGACAACGTTTTCTTGATTGTCATCTTTAATGGAGATTTCTTTATGCAACACTTCCCAATACTTGAACTTTCATCCGCACCGGCTGATAGCCAACCTTTACTCGAAGCCTCACTAAAAAATAGTGGTCGTATTCCTAACTTATTTGCCGTAATGGCCGCAGCCCCCGGTTTATTAGCAGGGTATCAGGAGTTGCATCAGTTGGTGATGCAAAATAGTTTTAACGCCACCGAAAAAACGGTGGTTTGGCAAACCATTAATCAGGAGCATGGGTGCCATTACTGTGTGCCTGCGCACTCGGCTATAGCGGCTATGCTGAAAGTCGACCCTGCCATTGACCAGGCGCTACGACAACAGCAAGCATTACCTGAGCCACTGAATGCCCTGCGTCATTTCACATTATTAATGGTACGTCAGCGAGGTCAGGTAAGTGAAGATGATGTGGAAACTTTTCTGGCGGCTGGTTATCAACCCAGGCAGGTACTGGAGATTATCCAAATGCTGGCACAAAAGGTGATGAGCAATTATACCAATCATCTGGCGAAAACGCCGTTGGATGACATGTTTAAAGTATTTGTTTGATCGATATGGTCCAATGTTGAGATTTAAGCCGATACAGTTTAGCAGCCAGCTTTTGCTGTCTGCTAAACCCACAACTAACAGCTACAAGTCATAGCCATTTTATAGCTTGTATAAATTAGCCATCAGCTACCTACTTTGCACAACGTAAGAGTGCTGATTAATCAAAAGTAAAGTTTGATTTAGCGCAAGCGTTCTTCAAATAAAAACAGCGATTAAATTTATGTTGTTGTTTTTTATTTATTTTATTCTTTTTCTCTTGGTGGCAATTAACCCTTTTGGGTATTGACTGTGTTGGTTGCTCACTATATAACCATGTTTAAATTGTGGTTTATCCGCCAATTATACAAATACCATGCAGGGAGCCGCATGCAAAAAAATATGCCTGTTACCGGACAAGAACAAGCTGTGCCTGAGCAGGCTAATATCTTGTCTACTACCGATTTACAAGGCCGCATCAAATACGTGAATGATAGCTTTGTGCAGATTAGTGGTTTTAGCAAAGCAGAATTATTAGCGCAGAATCATAATATTGTGCGGCATCCTGATATGCCGCCGGAAGTGTTTCGGCAGTTCTGGCAGCGGCTAAAAAAGGGTAGCCCTTGGATGGGCATTGTGAAAAACCGCTGCAAAAATGGCGATCATTATTGGGTAAACGCCTACGTCACGCCGATTAGCCATCAGGGAAAAATAACAGAATACCAATCGGTGCGCCGCAAAGCTGAGCCGGTACAAGTTGCCAGAGCAGAGCAACTTTATCAGGCGATAGCGCAAAAAAAATCTTTGCGCCAATTAAAGCCAGGTTGGTCGTTTTCCTCTAAGTTGTTGCTGTTAACCATACTGCCAGTATTGAGTGGTGTGCTACTTGGACATTGGATAGCCTTACCTTATGCAAGCTTGTTATTGCCATTAATCGGATTACTGTTAGCCGTCATGTTAAGTAGGCAGTTGCTGAAACCATTGCAACAGCTTTGCCGACAAAGTCGCAGTATTAGCCAAGATGCGGTTGCGCGTTATGTTTATACCGGGCGTAATGATGATATCGGTCAGTTAATGTTGGCATTCCGCTGCCTGGAAGCCGAAACGGCTGGAGTGGTTGGGCGGGTGGCTGA
Source organism: Alishewanella longhuensis (assembly GCF_014653435.1). Taxonomy (GTDB): domain Bacteria; phylum Pseudomonadota; class Gammaproteobacteria; order Enterobacterales; family Alteromonadaceae; genus Alishewanella; species Alishewanella longhuensis. Next base: position 520,749 of record NZ_BNAO01000001.1, read on the forward strand.
TTCGGCGAACTCATTGGCTGCTGGTATTGGCCAGTTAACCGGCTCGGTAAGTGCTTCAAGGCAGGAAATTCATGCCCAGTTTGCTGAAACCGAGCAGATAGCCGCGGCTATTAATCAGTTAGCTACTAGCGTTCAGGATGTAGCTGGCAGCGCCCGCTCTTCGTCAGAGGCTGCGGATAGTGCCTATAATCAGGCGCAAAGTGGCAAGGGGGTCGTTGATGTCAGTTTGCTGGCAGCTAAACAGTTGCAACAAGAGCTGACCGCGGCGCAACAAGACGTGCTTAAAGTTGCCGCGAGTAGCGAAGATATTCTGCAAATTTTAGATATTATTGGTGCCATCGCTGAGCAAACGAACTTACTGGCATTAAATGCTGCTATTGAAGCAGCTAGGGCCGGAGAAGCCGGGCGTGGTTTTGCTGTTGTTGCCGATGAAGTAAGGTCTTTGGCAACCCGCACGCAAGCCGCTACGGGCAATATTCAACAAAAAATTTCTCGTTTACAGCAAGATACCACTGCTGCTGTTGCTGCCTTAACACAAAGTAATGCGGGGGCCGAACGTTGTGCCACTACCAGTGCTCATACTGCACAGGTTCTGGAGCAAGTGTTAGCGGCAGTAAAGAGTATTACTGAACAAAATCAGCAAATTGCGGCGGCGGTTGAACAGCAAAGCCAGGTTGCGGAAGAGGTTAGTAAAAATATTACCAGTATTCGTGATTTAGCCGAGCGTAGCTTACTAAGCGCCGATATGACAGTGTCAGCAAGCGATGAGATGCATGGTATTACTCAGGGCTTTGATGCGCTAACCAGGCAGTTTTGGTCCAGGCAGCAGGTTAGGGTGTAGTTATGCTAGTTGAATGTCAGCACGATCTAAAACAACTGCTTAATTTGTTTTCGGCTAATGTACCGGGGTTCTTCTTTCAATTGCTTCGGGCAGCCTCAGGGCAATACAAGCTATTACTGGTTTCTGACAACGCCGAGCAGGCACTGGGTATACCGATTTGCTCTTTGTCTGAACAGGCTAAATTGGCGTTGTCGCGGGTGCATGCTGACGATCAGGCCGCGCTGCAGCAAAGCTTAGCGTACTCGGCTCAGCACATCTCTCCCTGGAGTCTGCAATTTCGGTACTTACACCCTGCTGGTGGCCAACGTTGGTTTGAAGGGCATGCTACGCCCACACAACATGAAGAGCACAGTTTGTTATGGCATGGCTATATCAATGATATTACGCCGATCAAATTGAATGAATTGGCCTTGGCCGAGTATGCCAGTCAGCATCGCGAGATTGTTGATAATATCCTTGATGCTATTATCACTATTGATGAGCATGGCATTATAGAAACCTTTAGTAAGGCCGCCAGTCGCATTTTTGGCTATCAAGCTGCAGAAGTTATTGGTGAGAATGTTGCGCTATTAATGCCAGAGCCATATAGCAGTACTCATAATCACTATATGCAAAACTATCGCCAAACGGGTGAAGCCAAAATTATTGGGAAAAGTCGGGAAACTCAGGGGCTACGCAAGGATGGGCGCCTGTTTAATATGGAGCTGCGGATTGCCCGCATCCAACAAGCTGATCGTTATAAATTTATTGGTATGGTGCGCGATTTATCAGAGCGTAAGCGTACCGAAGTATTAATTGAAAAGCTGGCCTTTTATGATCCCCTTACGCAATTACCCAACAGACGCTTGCTAAAACAACGTTTAACCGCCGCTTTGCAAGAGTGTAAGCTGCAAAAAGGGCTGGGGGCTTTGTTGTATATAGATTTAGATAATTTTAAGCACTTAAATGATTCTTTAGGGCATGGCATCGGCGATCAGTTGCTGCGCCAGGTTGCCAGCCGTTTGCAGCAAAGTGTGCGCCAGCAAGATACGGTGGCAAGGCTAGGTGGTGACGAGTTTATTATTTTACTACTCAACCTGTCATCTGAGCAGCAAACGGCGGTGCAACAAGCTGAAACCGTTGCTGAAAAGGTGCGGGTGGCGCTCAATACGCCTTTTACGCTGGAACAGCTGAGTTATGTAAGCAGCCCGAGTATCGGCATTACGCTGTTTTCTGATGATAATAATTCTATAGACGAGTTATTGCAGCAGGCAGATTTAGCCATGTATCAAGCCAAAGCTGCTGGTAAAAATCAAACGCATTTGTTTGACGTGGCCATGCAGATAAAGGCATCGGCTCGAACTCAATTAGAGAGTGAGTTGCGTCAGGCCATTACTAAACAACAATTGCAATTGTACTTTCAGGGGCTGCATGATCAACATGGTCATTTAGTTGGCGCCGAAGTCTTGCTACGCTGGTTTCATCCTGAGCTTGGCTCTGTAAGCCCTGCGGTCTTTATCCCTATCGCAGAAGAGAGTGGTCTTATTTTTGAGATCGGTAGTTGGGTAATAGAGCAAGCCTGCCAGCAATTAGCGCAGTGGCTTGAGCGAGCTCCTGACTTGCAGTTAAAATTGTCTATTAATATCAGTGCACGGCAATTCCATCAGGACGGTTTTTTACCGCAGGTGCTACGCACGCTAGAGCGTTTTAACAAAGTCCGTCAGGCACTGCAATTTGAATTAACCGAAAGCATCTTGGTCTCCCGGGTTGAGGAGGTGGTAACCAAGATGAATGTCCTAAGAAATTATGGCATTGCTTTTGCGCTAGATGATTTTGGTACGGGCTACTCGTCACTCAGTTATTTAAAGCGCTTGCCTTTAGCCTTGCTGAAAATAGATAGAAGTTTTATTGATGACATCTTGCATGATCCAAACGATGCCGCTATCGCCAGTACCGTTATAGCGCTGTCAAAAGCGCTGGGGTTAGATGTGATTGCCGAAGGAGTAGAAACCCTGGCCCAGCGCAATGCCCTGGCCGAGCTGGGTTGCTATTTCTACCAGGGTTATTACTTTAGCAAGCCATTACCTGCCAGCGAGTTTATGCAGCTACACTGTCCCGAGCTGGCGCATTAACCTAAGCGGTGCGTTAAATTACGCTTTTAATACTGCAATATTACGCCCGGCTTTTTTCGCGGCGTACAAGGCTTCATCGGCTCTTTTTAGGAGTTGCATAGGAGTTTCGCCTTTTTGTTTGATGCAGCAACCCAGGCTGATTGTAACGTTAACAGTTTTCTCAGCCGCACCGCTACCGCGCTGGGTTTTACCGGTATCGGCTTGGTTGGGGCGATCGGGTTTACGTATCACTAGCGGATATTCGGCCACGGCTAACCTGACTTCTTCGAGCTTTTCTTGCAGTAGCTCAGGATTATTATGGCTAAAAACCAACGTAAACTCTTCGCCACCGTAGCGGTAAGCCTTTAACCCCTTAATGCTATTCAATATACTACCTAATAGTTTTAGTACCTGATCACCCACATCATGGCCATAGGTATCGTTAAACTTTTTGAAGTGATCAACATCCAGCATACATACCGCACTCTTGCGTCCTAAACGATTTAAATGCGATAGCAAAGCCCGCCGCTGTGGTAGTTGCGTTAACTCATCAATATAAGCCAAATGCAGCATTTGAAAGGCGAGCGTGAGTAAGATAGCTAGAGTCGCCGCGACTATACTCCAGCCTGCAAATTCGGGTTTATAACTTACCTCCATGCCAATTATAGTGGCCAGCCATATTGCAAACTGCCCCCACTGTGCCGGATTGCGCATTTTGACATTAATAATAATGAGCCAGATCCCAGCGATAATTAGTAAAAACCATGCATGTAACCAGGTTAAACCTTGGCATCCTGGCAAGTGTTGCAATACTACTGAGGGTAATTGGGCTTTTGCTAACCAGACATTAAGCGGTAAAGCCACGCCCAAAAATAACAATGCCGGACCACTGAGTAACAGCAATATGCCGGCTGGCTTGCTCAGCAATGGTTTGGGGATTACTGCCAGCAGTAACATAGTGACGGCGGTTAACAGCGGAAGTACGGCAAGCTGAGTAATCTGTCCCTCTGCCATATTGCCCGTTACCGCACTATTAGCGGCACTGCTGAATTGCAGAGCCGCAAAATAGCTTGCTAAAAGCGCTAACCAATACAGCCAATCGGTTTGCCGCATTAATGCCGCTAATAAAGCTATGGTGGCCAATGCCAGATAGGCTGTTTCAGGAAAGGGGAGTATATAAAATACCGGTAGGTCGGGATAAAAGCACACTGCAATGAGAAGAAGTAACAGCGGAGATAGAATAATAAGTGGCACAATTACCTCGGTGTGGCTGCAAGTGAGTTTGAAATGGCTTGCCAGAGCGCAGAATAGTGTAACAGTAACGAGCAGGCAAGTGTTTGCCAATCCCCGCCGTTTATCGCCAACCACGTTAAACACCCTAATGCATTACTAAAGCAGGGCTGCTAAGATGCTCTGGTAATCTTACTAAGCCGGTTTGGTATGGACAGCAGTGAATCTAATACGTAAATACCTTTTAGATCGTAAACTCGCTTTGCGAATCATGCTTTCGCTAAGTTATCTATCAATGGCATTTGCCTTACTTACTGGCTGCGCCATGGTGTCGGTATCCAGTGTAGATAGCCGCGATTATGTAAAGCAGCGCCGTGGTGACGTATTAACTACCGGAGAGTTTAGTCAGTATAGTTTGGCAGTACTGCAAATCTTAGGGCAAGAACGCAGCGCTTGCGAAAAACGTGCAGCCGAGTGTGCCGAAATGCTGCATACCGCACTAGGGTTAACCATGCCACAGCGGTTGTCAGCTATGTCAGAGCTTTGGATGTATCAAGCGCTTTCTTTGGGTAAGCAACCGTTGCAAGGTGCTGAAGAAGAGGTAAATGCTTACCTAATGAGTGCGCGTTATGCTTATGCTTATTTATTTTTTTCCGGTGTAGCGCCGTCCCAACGAGTGTTCGAAGATCGGCAAACGCAGGTAAGAGATTACTATAATTTTGCAGTGCAGCAGGTAGCCGTTTTGTTATTTGAGCATCAAAACAAAGTAAAGCAACAAAGCGGTCGTTATCAAATTGGCCATTGGCAAATTGACACTGAGTTCCAGCATAGTCGTTATCATCCGCAGCGCTTACCAGAGCAGCTACTCCCTGCTGCAGCGCTCTCTTTTAAAGGGATCCGTAATCAGTTTCGCCGTGATGGCTTAGGTGCTGAGTTGGTTGCTGTAGCCGATACCTCAGTGAAGGCAGAAAACGTTTTTAGTATGTTACCGACGCCCATCGTCACGGCGTTATTGGCTTTTAATGGCAATACCCTGTCTCAGTTACTGAGCAGTGATAGTGTGACGCTGGCGCTATTAGATCCTTTGCAGCACGCGTCTTTTCAAACTAATGTTGCTCAGGTGCCACTGGCTGCCAATTTTACCGCCAGTTATGGTTTATGGTTGGCCCGTTCAGACTTTTCCCGTCAAGCGTTTCGTAATTTGATGGGGTCAGCCAGTGCTTTGCAAAGCCCACATATTTTTATGCTGCAGCCTTATGATCCTAATCGCAAAATTATTTTAATGTTGCACGGTATTGCCAGTAGCCCCGAGGCTTGGGTTAATACGGCCAATGAGGTATTGGGTGATGCGGCGCTGCGTGAGCGTTATCAACTTTGGCAACTTTACTATCCCACCAACTTACCCTTGATTATTAATTTACAAAGTATTCGGGAAACCGTATTAACAACCTTGCAAACGGTTGATCCAACAGGGGGTGCTGCGGCGTCGGATGATATGGTCATTATCGGTCATAGCATGGGGGGCTTATTAGCACGTTTGTTAGTATCGGAGGATGACGGGGCCTTTTTAGACAGACTTAGCGAGTTGTTGCAGTTGGATCCTCAGCGTAAAAGGCGTTTAGCAAGTCGCTTTAGTGCTGAGCTGACGATTACCCCTCTGCCAGGAGTCACCCGGGCGGTGTTTATTGCCGCACCGCATCGTGGTACCAGTGTGGCGGATTACCGGCTGGCACGCTGGTTAGCCGGTCTTATTACCTTACCGGTAAAAGTGATTGAAAAGGTGCAGCAGTTTGCTGAAGTGATACTAGAGCCTGAGCAGCAAATTGAAGCACCCAAAGTCAGGTTTACTAGTATTGATAACCTAAGTGAGCACGATAGCTTTATTCGGGCGGCAGTAGTTTTGCCGCTACACAGTAAGGTGCGCTACCACTCAATTATTGCAGTGGAAAAACCCGCCTTGCCAATAGAGCAGCAGTCTGATGGGGTTGTACCTTACTTGAGCGCACATTTAGCGGGTGCTGAGTCTGAAATGGTTATCCGATCTGGTCATAGCGTCCAGGAAACCTCGGCCGCTATTCTTGAAATCCGACGCATTCTTTATCAACACCTGACAGAGTTGCCTTAGCCTACGCTACTAAGCAACAACTTGCTTTTTATCACAAGTGGCGATATAAGTGCTGTAAATATAGAAAGTCCGTAGGCTAATGCCCGCGGGCTTTCTTTTTTTCAGCAGCAAACTTTTTAGGAGTAGCGTATGAGTTCGCAACCGGCAATTATCGTTTCGAGTCTGGATATGGATAGGATAGAGGCATTAATTGAAAAAATGCCGCGTCTCACCCCGGAGGTGGAACAGCTGGAAAACGAGCTGGATCGCGCCACGATAGTGGCGCCAGAAGCCATACCGGCAAATGTTGTCACGATGAACTCGACGGTACGCTTTAAGTTTATTGGCGATGATAAAGTGTTTGAGAAAACCTTGGTTTATCCACATGATCTAAAACATGACGAACAGGTCTCTATTTTTGCGCCAGTAGGTAGTGCGTTATTGGGGTTAGCTGTTGGCCAATCACTAAATTGGCCCATGCCTAATAGCCAAAGCCGCACTGTAGAAATTTTAGAGGTGCTGTATCAACCAGAGCGCGCTGGCGAGTATTTACGCTAAGCTCTGTAGCAGAAAAGTGGCCAGATGTACGCTACTGCTTGCGACAGATCAAGGCAGTAGCGGCTAGAGACTTTTATACTGGTAGCCTTAAGTGATGCAGTGCAGGCAAGGGTACCAGATGCAAAGATTTGAATGGGATGCGGCCTTAGTGGCTAAATACAATATTAATGGGCCGCGTTATACCTCTTACCCTACCGCGTTAGCTTTGCAGACTAACTTTGAACAGGCGGCTATTGCCAGCGCAATACGAGGCGCCGGGCCAGAGCTGAGCCTGTATTTACACATCCCGTTTTGCCATAAGCTTTGTTACTACTGTGGTTGCAATAAAATTGTGACCCGCCATCAGCATAAAGCCGATCAGTATTTAGAAGCATTAGCGCACGAAATGGCTTTTTACCAGCCACAGGTAAGCAATAAAGTGATTAATCTTCTGCACTTGGGTGGCGGTACTCCGACTTTTTTAACGGAAGCACAATTAAGTCATTTGATGGTGTTACTGCGGCAGCATTTTACTATTTTGCCGGATGCTGAGATTAGTATTGAAATTGATCCCCGTAGTTGCAGTGACAATAAACTTCGCCATTTAAAGCAACTAGGCTTTAACCGGGTTAGCTTTGGGGTGCAGGATCTGGATGAGAAAGTGCAGATTGCGATCAACCGGGTACAGGATACTGACTTAATCCGACATCAGGTAAAACTTTGTCGCGAGCTGGGTTTTAGCTCGGTCAATTTAGATTTAATTTATGGTTTGCCTTATCAACAACAGGACAGTTTTGCCGAAACGGTGGCTGAAATTATCCGGCTGGATCCTGATCGTATTTCGTTATTTAGCTATGCCCATTTACCTGAGCGGTTTGCAGCTCAGCGCAAAATCCCCGATAGCAGCTTGCCGCAGGGGCCGGAAAAACTTGCCTTAATGCAGTTGGCTATTAGCCAATTTGTGGCAGCGGGTTACCAGTTTATTGGTATGGACCATTTTGCCAAAGCTGATGATACCCTGGCCAAAGCGCAGCAAGCTGGCAAATTGCAACGTAATTTTCAGGGATATACCACCGCTGGACAGGACGCGCTGCTGGGCTTAGGGGTATCCAGTATTAGCCAGATTAATGGCGTCTTGTGGCAAAACAGCAAAGCACTACCGGCCTATTATGCTGCTTTGCTTGAGGGGAAATTGCCGGTAGAGCGGGGTGTTACTTTAACGCAGGATGATAGATTACGTGCGGCCCTGATAAGCCAACTTATTTGCCATTTCACTTTAGATATCACAACCTTTAGTGCGCAATGGCAGCTCCCCCATTTTTGGGATTATTTTGATACTGCCTTACAACAGCTACAGCCCTTTATGGAAGACGGCCTGGTGGAAGTGTATGCTGGGCGACTCCAAGTTACTGAACTGGGACGACTTTGGGTGCGCAGCATCTGTGCTTGCTTTGATGCCTACTTACTGCAAGGACAACAGCGTTACTCCAAGGTGGTGTAGTACTTTAGTACTATTCTCCGGTTGGCGGCTCTTCTTTATGCAAACGACAATCTGGCTTAAACCCAGAGGCCTTCTGACGCCTTCCTTTATCTTTGTAAAACACTTGTATTCTTCAAGCAAACTGAGGGGGCTGAGTATATACTATAATTTTTAATAGCGGTTTCAGCACGGCTTGTCTTTTACTGCCATAGTCATATGCTCTGAACAAGGATTGATAAGGCTATATGTTACTAAAAAACTTTAATGTTTTGGTATTAGATGACGTTATCCTAATGTGTGATTTCCTCTATGGTGTGGCCAATAAGGTTGCAGGATGTAAGGCATTTAAGGCGTTGGATGCCAAAACTGCCAGCGAAGTTTTGGAACACGAAAATATCGATTTATTAATAACTGATATCGAGTTGAAAGGCCCAAGCGGTTTGGAGTTGCTCTCAAAAGTCCGCTCTGGGCTTTTTGCTAATACAGCTCATGATATTCCCATCATCATTTTCTCAGGCAATGCTTATCGTGAGTTGATTCAACAATGTATTTTATTTGATGTGAATGATTTTTTGGCAAAGCCGTTAACCGCCGACCAATTAAGCAAGAAAATTCAGCATCATTTGCGACATGAAAAGCTTATCCAGCCCGCTGCGCACTATCTGGAAATGAAACAACGTATAGAGACACCTGCTGTTCAAGGTGATGAGGAAGAGGAGCGTCGCTTTCGAGTTGCGATAGTCAGAGAGCTGGCCCAAAAAGCAGAGCAGGAAGAAGCGGAGTTAGATGAGAATGGTCAACAGTTAGAGAAACGTGATTTTTTGTATTGGCCTGAAGATGCGACAACTGGCTACTATCAGCTAGATCGACGTTTGCGGAATTTGGCTTATAACTTGAGTTGTTTTCACAATGTATTTATCAACAATTGCAAACCGGTAGCTATTGAAGCTGAGCGTAAAAGAGCATGTGCCGCAGCAGATTATTTATTGCATATTGTAAAGTCGATGCGACAGCGCGAACAGCGGCCGGAATTTTGGAGCATGCTGCAGATACGCCTGGATAAACTGAGCGCGTTAATGGCAGAGCTCGCTGTGATTAATGTAAAACATCATAATAACATTTTGGCGCTTTTGAAGAAATTCGCTTATTGGTGGATGCAAACCTGCAATAAGCCCTTAATTCAGCGGACGGATGGCAGTGATGATAAATCTTCCAGATGATGCCACTATTCTTGACTTGGACGTGCTGACCGCGATGTATGGTGACAGTAGTGAAGAGACGATAGTGTTTGCGCTAACGGGGTTTTATCTGGCGGCTTCCGGCTACATGCAAGATATTCAACAGGCGATGAAAGCGAGTAATCTGACTGCTTTAGCGATTGCAGCGCATAGTTTAAAAGGTATCTGTGGTTTAGTGGGGGCGAAACCCATGGCGGGACTCAGTAATCAGTTAGAGCACGCGGCACGTAGCGGTGATACTGAACAATTACAGAAAGCATTGCTAATGCTGCCAGAGAGCTGGCAGCTACTACAACAGCAGTTAAAGTTAGTATTAAAGCAATAAGGAGAGTCCATGCCGGAAGTACTTTTTGTCGATGATGAGCCTTTTGTGTTGGATGCTTATCGGCGTATGCTAAGAAACAGTATTTTCCGATGTCATACGTTGGCAAAAAGTCAGGATGTGTTGGCGTATTTGCAGCAGCACAATATTGATATTGTGGTAGCTGATCAACAAATGCCACACCTTTCCGGCATTGCTCTGCTTGAAACGCTGCAAGATAAGTATCCAAATATTAAGCGAGTATTGATAAGCGGTAATCTTAACTTAGTTCAGCAAGCTCCTGGCACCTTGCTCGATACTGTATTAGAAAAGCCTTGTAGCCAAGCTACATTGATTGCCAATCTGGAGTTATTGGTCAACACTGCATGAGTGTCACTATGTTTAGTAAAGTACCAGGTAATTTTCGCTTAATGATTGGCTTTAGTTTATTTTATAGCAGCTTAGCTTTGTTGCTATTTGGTACTCTGTTGGTCATTTTTAACCAGTTGTTGTTTCGTGACCCAGGCCATTTACGGGTAATATTTCCTATTTCTGGTATTTTGTTATTTACCGCTGCGGTGTTTACGCTTATTGCCGCATTGAACAAGCGTGGCAGCTGGTTGTGGTGTTCTCTGGCAGTTTTATCGTTAACTCTATTCTTTTATTCGCCATTTATTACATGGTTTCTTCCAAACGCTAACATTGAATTCTTACCAGGCTTGCAGCTCTTTTGCTGGTGTTTGTTTATTGTGGGTCAGTTAACTGGCTTTAAAGTACGTAAACTTGGCATCCAACGTATAAGACGTATGCGAAGTATCAGTAATCTTTGTTTTGGGTTGCTGCTGGTGCTGGTTGTTTTTGTCATCTTGGAAGATACTGGAACCCTTTATGGCTATAAGTTAGGTGGGGCACCTTCCGTAGCGCTTAACACTGCAATTTTCCTTCTTTTCTGCGCTTTAGCGGGTTTAACCGCACCCTTTGCCTCTACTTTTCGCTTAGCTGAGCACAAAAGCAGCCCTGGCAGCTGGCTGGCCTTGTTCCTTAGTATTGCAACCATGATGCTTTGGCTTAATTTTATGCATCAATTATCGATTACGAATAAAAAGGTTGTGGCGGAGACGACGGAAAAGTTTCAGCAACAACTTGATCAGATCATTAATGAGCAGCGGGGCTTGATGTATCGTTTAGCAGATAGATTAGCGAGCTCACCGCAGTCTGATTTTGCTCATTCTTTAAAGTTAGAGTTTAGCAGTTATTTAAGAGACTTTACTTACCTGGACTATCTGGCAGTCGTGAATGCATCTGAGCAGATACAATACTCGATAAGCAAATCTGAACCTGAAAGCCACTGGTTTGATGATTATGCAATGGCTTTAACGCGCATAGACACACAAAACGACATCGTAATTGAACCCTATTTATCGTTTTTCTATGATAGTGAGGTTGATCATACTTTTATCCGAGCGTTGTTGCCTAGACCTAACGCGTCCAATCTTATAGAAATTATTGCGGGCATCGATTTTCAAAATATTATGAATGCGCTCGTTCCAGTTATTGTGCCACCAGGCTATGCGATAACCTTAGCGTATCAGGATAAATCCAGCTTTTTCATCGATCAGCGTCAATCAGACCTTGAATATTTTGGACTGGCAGAATTTACTGTGTCGTTGTTTGGTGAACAACATTGGCGCTTGCAATTGCATCGGGATCTAAAGAGTGCATTAAACTTAACTAGGCAGATCTCCGAAGTTTTGCTACTCGCAGGTTGGTTAGCCGCTATGTTGGCGTTACTGAGTCAGCAGTACCAACGACAGATATTACACCAGCAACGACGTTTACTTTCCTCGAACCAGCGTTTACGGCTTAATTTGGAGGCGAAGCGTAAACTACAGTCACAGCATCAACAAATTATGGATAATACGGGCGATATTATCTGCATGATTGACCGAAATTGCCGCTTTCTTGAGGTTAGCCAATCATGCGAGTGGGTGCTTGGATATAAAGCTGCCGAGTTACTTGGTGGTGCCTTTATGGATTTTGTGCATCCCGATGACAGATTGCTCACTGAGCAAGAAGCAGAGAATGTTTTCCAGGGACACTTTACCCAGTATTTTCGGAACAGATATGTACATAAGGATGGTCACATTGTTTATCTGATGTGGTCGTCACGCTATGACGCTGGGTTAGGTATCATGTATGCGATAGCAAGGGACATCACTGAGCTGGTGAAAGCAGAGCATTATCAACAGATGCAACAGCGTATTCTACTGTCGATTTCGAATGAGCGGCCATTGGCCGAAATTTTAGAGCAAGTTAGTTTTCTAGCAGAGCAGCAGCAACCTTTAGTGAAAGCAAGCGTAATGCTCAAGGTCGGTCAGCATTTAAACTTGATATCTGCTCCGTCATTTAGCCCTAGATACCATTCTGCTTTTGCAGCATTACCTATCGCTGATAATACTGGCTCCTGTGGGACTGCTGCCTTTCAAAAAAGTTTGGTCGTGGTGAATGACATTGCTACGGACTCTAAATGGCGGGCTGGTGCACCGATAGCCTTGGCGGAAGGGGTACAAGCTTGCTGGTCTATGCCGATGATTTCCTTAAAAGATGAAGTATTGGGCACCTTTGCCTTGTACTGTATTGAAGCTCGGGCACCCAACAAGGACGAATTAGAATTACTCGTGAGTTGTTGTCGTTTTGCTGCTTTAGCCATTGCCCGTGCGCAGCAAAAGCGCTTACTAACTGAAAGTGAACAGCGTTTTCGCTCGTTATATCAATTTAGTCCTGATCCAATTTATGTGCTGAGTGAAAGCGGTTATTTTACAGATATTAACGAGGCTGGTTGCCAACTGCTTCAACGGCAATTGGCAGAGTTACGTAATACGCATTTTAATCGGGTGATTTTGCCTGAACAGTTACCCGCAGTATCAGCCTATTTTACCAAAGCCCTGGCGGGTGAGGCCGTCAGCTTCGAAACCAGTATCCTCAACTATAGTGCTCAGCAGTTAGAGCTGCAGATCACCATAGTGCCTACCTGGATCGATGGTCGGATTGCCGGTGTTATTGGCATGGCGAAAAATATTACTCTGCGTTTGCAAATCGAAAAGCAATTGAGATTATTTAAACGAGCGGTTGATGCCAGTGCTAGTGGGGTAGTGATTGTTGACATTACCGGACCGGACATGCCTGTATGCTATGTAAACCATGCTTTTGAAAAGTTAACCGGATTCAGCAGCGACGAAGTGCTTGGGCTTAACTGTCGCTTCTTGCAAGGCGCAGAACGTGACGAACTTGCCATTCATCAAATTCGTTTGGCCATCAGTGCCCGCCAGGAATGCAGTGTGGTGCTAAGAAACTATCGCAAAGATAGTAGTGCTTTTTGGAATCATTTATTTTTAGCACCTGTGCCAGATGAGCTGGGAAACATTACCCACTATGTTGGCATTCAAACAGATATTACGGCCCAGCGAAATTACGAACAGGAATTGGCCAAAAATGCGTCTTATGATCTGCTTACCGGGTTGCCAAACCGCAGCTTGTTTCGGGATCGCCTGACACAAAGCTGCACCATCAGTGCCAGACACCACGAAAAAGTAGCTGTACTCTTTATCGACTTGGATGGCTTTAAGTTAATTAATGATAGCTTGGGGCATTTGGTTGGTGACGAAGTTCTGCGACAAATTAGTAACCGGGTAAAGCGACAGTTGCGCCCTGGTGATACTCTTGCCCGGATGGGGGGCGATGAATTTGTATTAATGGTACCGGATTTGTCAGATATTGGCCTGCTAGACAATATGGCAAAGCAAATTTTGCAGATAGTGTCCGAACCCATGCAGGTAGAAGAGCATGAGTTGCAGGTAACGGCGAGTATTGGCATTAGCCTGATGGACCAGGTTCTTAATGAGCCGATGCAGTTAGTGCAGCAAGCTGATTTAGCAATGTACCGAGCAAAACAGCTGGGTAGAAATAATTATCAGTGGTACCACGCTGAGATGGAAACGTCGTTAAATAAACGAATTAATTTACGCACCATGTTAAAAAAAGCCGTAGCAAAACAAGAGTTTGTATTGTACTACCAGCCACAGGTTGAGGCGGGTAGCGGGCGTTTAACCGGTTTGGAAGCGTTACTGCGCTGGCCACATCCCGAGCTTGGCATGATTGGCCCTGATGAATTTATTCCAGTGGCTGAGGAAACGGGGTTGATTATTGAAATTGGTCAATGGGTAATTGAACAGGCCGCGGCGTTTAACTACTCGTTGCAGCAACTTGGCTTACCCCCGCTGATTATGGCAGTCAACTTATCTTCCTTACAATTTCAACGTTCTGGCTTTGTTGCCCAGTTAGAACAAACGCTACAGCAAAGTCAGTTGGAGCCACGTTGGTTTGAACTAGAGTTAACCGAATCGCTGTTATTGGAAAATATCGACTTGGTAGTGAATAAATTGCAGAGACTTAAAAAGCTGGGGATCAGTATTGCCATAGATGATTTTGGTACTGGTTACTCAAGTTTAAATTACTTAAAACGCTTACCCATTGATAAACTAAAAATTGATCGCAGCTTTATTAAAGACTTAGTTACAGATCAGCGAGATGCTGCAATCAGCCGGGCCATTATTGCCATGGCGCACCAACTTGGCATCAAGGTGATCGCGGAAGGAGTCGAAACTGAAGCGCAGGCAAGCTTTTTGGCAAAGAGTTTATGTGATGAATTACAAGGGTATTATTTTGCTCAGCCGATGCCTGCTGAGCAGTTAAAAGTATTTTTAACCCGCTATGCACCACTAGCTAAACAACGGGCTTTGCTGGCACCACAAACGCTTTTGTTGGTTGATGACGAAGAAAACATCTTGCATTCATTAAAGCGATTGCTACGAAAAGAGCCTTATCAGATCTTATGCTGCGGCAGCGCCGCTGAGGCTTTTGAATTGCTGGCACTGCATCAGGTGCAGGTTATTATTTCTGACCAGCGGATGCCAGAAATGAATGGCACTGAATTTTTAAGCCGGGTAAAAGAAATGTACCCGGATACCATCCGGTTGGTGCTCTCAGGCTATACCGATTTACGCTCTGTGACTGACGCGATTAACCACGGTGCTATTTATAAGTTTCTCACCAAACCCTGGCAGGATGAAGAGTTAAAAGCAGAGATTAGCGCAGCTTTTCGGCGCTATCGTGAACAGCAGCATTTAGCCGTCAGCGAATAGGGTTATGTTATGTCAGGCGAAAAAAACGAGACAGAGAAACTGCAGCAGCAAGTTACGTTACTCACTGAGCAGTTACTGCGCTCTGAAAAGTTAGCATCTCTTGGTGAGCTCGCCGCTGGAGTGGCCCATGAAATTAACAATCCGATTGGTTATGTGGCATCTAACCTGGCAGTGTTAAGCGAGTATACCGATAGCCTTACTTTGCTGGTACGCAGGATGAGTGAACAATTACCGATAGCACAAAGCAACCTGCTTAAATCACAATTTGACTATGATTATATTTGTGAGGATTTGCCAAAACTATTGGCTCAGTCAGAGGAGGGGTTGTATCGGGTTATTGAAATAATCCGCGATCTGAAAGATTTCTCGCATCTTGATGAGGATGAATTTGTTGATGCAGACATTCACCTTGGTATTCAAAGTACGCTCAACATCGTTGCTAACGAACTGAAATATAAAGCCGAGATCGTCAAAAAGTTTGCCGATTTACCATTAGTGTATTGTATTCCGTCACAACTTAATCAAGTATTTCTTAATCTACTGATGAATGCCGCACAAGCTATTGAGTCGGCGGGAGTGATTACGATTACTACTGGCTTTGATGAACACTGGGTTTGGGTGAGTGTCGCTGACAATGGTTCCGGTATAGCGGCTGACAAACTGGAACAGATTTTTCAGCCGTTTTATACTACCAAACAAAAAGGACAGGGCACCGGGCTGGGGTTAGCGCTATCGCGAAGTATCCTGGAAAAACATCGTGGCCTGATTGAAGCCAAAAGCGAATTAGGGCTGGGTAGCTGTTTTATTGTAAAGATCCCAAGGCATTTAGCAACTGCCGCTGCTGCAGGCTAGCGTCAGGGTTGTGGAACTAGACCTACCCTAAATTATTGTACTGTTCAGTGACTCACCCATGATACAAAACAACCCGTTGCTATCCTTCAGCGGCTATTCAGCCACCTTTGCCAAAATGAGTAGGAGTCTAGCCAGAACGGGAGCCTGCTATGAAAACAGGTATTAATAAAACGCTGTTAATCGCTACTTTAATGACATTACCGGCCTGGCCGTTAGCGGCCCAAAGTCGTGCCTATGATCCGGCAGAGCGGGTAGTGCAAGATGTGGTGGCTTTTACCTTGCATCGGGCAGCAGAAGAGCTGTTACGCGTATCCAGAATTGACCCCGTGTACCAGGGTTATAGCCGTCACTATGTCTTGCGGCATGCGCCACCGCGTTTAGATGAGCGTAGCCGCAAGCAATTACGGCGTTTAGCCGCAGAGCATCACCGTAAGCTGGCCAGTTACGAGCGCGAATTAGACCGTGATCTGGAGCGGTTAGCGCGTGAATACCAACGTGATAGCCGCAAAGCCAAAGGCCAGCAGCAACATAAAGCTCGCCAGAAGTTTCAGCGTAGGGTTGATCAGGCCTATGATAAGTTTGCTTTTAAGATAGAGCGTGAGCATGATCGTTTTGATCATCAACGTGATCGGATCTTCCGTAATGCCAGAGTGTAAAGCTAAACTGTAAAACGCCAACGGCAATCGTCATGTAGAGCCGCTGGCGTTTTGTTTTGACCTTACTTTAATAAGTAAGTGTTGTTATAGGCCCGCAAAGCGGGTGTGCTCCCTGGATGTTTGCAACTCTAATTGCCCTGTAATATAAGCAGCTAGCATGCCATTTTGTAAAAGTCTTTAAATATAATTACTTAGTGTCGGCTTCGTCGCCTGAGTGGGTTGGTTGCGCCCAAATTGGGTGCAAATTGCACCAAAGAGGTACAACTGGCGCTGTCAGCCAACCAAGGTGTAATTTCTGTTGCCGGTAGTGCCGGTGAAACTAAAAACCCCTGGCCAGTATCACAACCAGCTTCTAGTAAAAACTGCCGCTGAGCTTCTAATTCTATTCCTTCCGCTATCACCTCTAGCCCAAGCGCTTTCGCCATAGCAATAATCGCCAGGGTAATTTGACCGTCGCTCTTGCTGGTGGGTAAATCTTTGATAAAACTACGGTCAATTTTTAGGGCGTCTAACGGCAACCGTCTTAAGTAAGATAATGAAGAATAACCAGTACCAAAATCATCAATAGATAAGCGCAAACCCAGGGCTTTTAGCTTGGTTAACACACTTAAAGTATAATCGGCTTGCTCGGGAATTAAACAACTTTCAGTCAGTTCTATCTCTAACAGACTGGGACTAATAGCACTTTGCTCTAAAATAGACACCAGTTTTGGTAAGAAATCGGGTTCGGTTAATTGCAAGGCTGAGATATTAATCGCCACTGGAACAGCAAGTTCTTGCCAGAAATGCAATTGATTGCAAACCTGCCGCATAACTTGTTCTCCCAACTGATGAATAAGTCCCAATTTTTCGGCCAGAGGTATAAATAGTGCAGGAGATACGATACCCAGCTCAGCATCGTGCCAACGTAATAGTGCTTCCAGGCCACAGAGTTTACCTGTATCCAAGGTAAACTTGGGTTGATAATAGACCTCTAGCTGTTGTTGACGTAACGCCTGTCGCAGCGCTTGCTCCAGCTTTAACTCCTCTTCGTTATGCTGGCTAGTGCTGGCTTGATAAAAGCTATACTGATTTCGGCCGGCACTTTTCGCTTGATACATAGCGACATCCGCATGCTTCACTAGCAGCTCTGCGTTATGACCATCTTTAGGGTATAAGCTAATGCCGATGCTGGTGGTTAAAAAGAACTCTTGTTGCAGTAATTGTACGGGTTTTTCGAGTTGGCTAATAATGCGTTGTGCCAGTATTTGTAACGAGTTGCAGTTACTCACTTCAGGGATCAGGATAGTAAATTCATCACCGCCGATTCTGGCAACGGATTCTCCCTCCCGTAGTGTGATTTGCAAGCGACGAGCCACCTCTTTCAGCGCCTGATCGCCAGCTTGATGGCCGAGAGTATCGTTGATGCGCTTAAACAGATCCAGGTCTAAAAATAATACTGCCAGGGTATGCTTATGCCGATGGGCATTGGCTAGTGATAATTGTAAACGATCAAAAAACATACGGCGGTTAGCCAAGCCGGTTAATTCATCCATATAGGCCAATTGATGGATTTTTTCTTCCTGGCGCTTACGTTCGGTGATATCACTGAAAATGGCGGCGTATTGAGTAATCTGCTGCTGTTCATCGCGAATAGCGGTAATGCTTAGCCATTGTGGGTAGTGTTCACCATTTTTACGCTTGTTCCAAATCTCACCCTGCCAGTGCCCTTTTTCCAGCAGCGTTTGCCACATGTTGCGATAAAAATCGGCTTCGTGTAGACCGGAGCTTAACAAACGAGGCGTTTGGCCAATCGCCTCTTCAGCACTATAGCCTGTCAGTTTACTAAAGCTGGGGTTTACCGATTGAATAAAACCATGCTTGTCGGTAATTAAAATACCATCCATAGAGGCATCAATAACTTTATGTGCCAAGCGCAAGTAATCTGCCGAAGTGCGAAGAGCATGATCACGGTCGCGTAATGCCGTTTTAAGTTGCTCTATATAAGCGTATTCCACATTGCGCAGGATATCGCTAAAAGACAGTAAACCATAAATTTGATCTTGAGATGCAACTGCCAGATGACGGATTTCTTGTTTCGTTAGCATGTCTACGGCATCAAGCAAGCTTAAATCGGGCGGTACACATAATAAGGGTTTATTCGCCAAATCCCCAATATGTTGGCAGTTAGTTCCTTCGGCGAGCAAGTGCACCAGATCGCGTTCTGTTACCAGGCCATAACTGGCATCCGGGAAGGTAATAATAGCGGCGTCTGCTCTGGCGTGGCGCATCTGCGCAACGGCTTCGTGCAATGGATAACTGGCAGCCAGATTTAAGGCGGCTTTATTAATGCAGCTACCGACTTCGCGAAAACGTAAATAAAACTCAATTTTTTGTTGGCGTACTATGTCACTTTGGGTGAGTAAACCTATCGGGCGTTGAGCATTGTCTACCACCAATAAACGCCGGATATTATGGTTAAGCATTAGACTGGCGGCACCACTTACCAGCGTTAAGCCACTGGCGCTAATAACCGGCGAGGACATGACGGTACCCACCTCTAAGGTGGCTGCATTGATCTGATCAAAGGCCAGCTTTCGGGTATCCGCTTCTGACCAAATACCAGTAATACTTTCACCTTCCCTAATTAGGATACAGCTAACCTTGTGTTCACGCATTAATCGTGCGGCGGTTTGCAGGCTATCGGTTGCTGCACAGGTAAGCAGCGGACGTTTAATTAACTCAGCAATAGTAGGCTCTGCTAATGTCTCTTCGCTGTTATCTAAAAAATCCGCCATAGTGGTCCCGTTTAAAACGCCTGTGAAAGGTTAGTATAAAAGGATTAGATAAGCGTGCTTTGATCTGAAACAAAGCTATTGGGCCCAGGCCAGTATAATTTCAGATAGGCAGACAAGCTGATGCGCAAGTGATGTGGCAAAAAGCGCAAATTATTCGCTTCATTTGCGTTGGATCAAAGGCTGGATCTGCTGCTTCCTTAAAATTACCCGCTTTGTTTTGTGGGGTTTTATATTTTAGCGGCCTGCAGTAAGGCCAATAAAACCACTCTGATATGAGTAATGACATGTTTAAACCTGAACTACTTTCTCCTGCTGGCAGTTTAAAGGCAATGCGTCTGGCTTTTGCTTACGGCGCTGATGCGGTATATGCCGGACAGCCTCGTTATAGTCTGCGAGTTCGTAATAATGAATTTGATTTAGCTACGCTCGCCACCGGAATTAATGAGGCCCACGCACAAGGGAAATGCTTTTATGTGGTGGTGAATATTGCGCCCCATAATAGCAAGTTGACCACCTTTGTGCGCGATATGGCGTCGGTAGTGGCGTTACAGCCGGATGCGTTGATTGTCTCTGATCCTGGTGTCATTTACTTGTTACGGGAGCATTTTCCGCAGATGCCGCTGCATTTATCGGTGCAGGCGAATACGGTGAATTGGGCGGCGGTAAAGTTTTGGCAAACGCAAGGCGTGGAGCGCGTTATTTTATCGCGTGAATTGTCGATAGAAGAAATTGCCGAGATTCGCCACGAAGTGCCGGATATGCAGCTGGAGGTTTTTGTACACGGTGCACTCTGTATGGCCTATTCTGGCCGTTGCTTGCTATCGGGCTACATTAATAAACGCGATCCTAATCAGGGCACCTGCACCAACTCTTGTCGCTGGCCTTATCAGGTTCATGCAGCAGTAGAAGATGAAGTAGGGCAGTTTAACCCTATTAGTACGCCAGCTTTATTGGAAGAGCAAGGTAGGCCAGGTGAGCTGATGACCATCGACGAAGATCTGCATGGCACCTATATTCTTAACTCAAAAGATTTGCGTGCGGTAGAGCATGTGCCAACGTTAACCGCGATGGGGGTGCACTCGCTGAAAATCGAGGGCCGTACTAAGTCGCCCTATTATGTGGCGCGCACGGCGCAGGTCTATCGGCAAGCGATAGATGATGCTCTGGCGGGTAAAATCTTTGATACCCGCTTAGTACAAGCGCTAAATGGCATGGCGAATCGCGGTTTTACTGAAGGGTTTTTACGCCGGCATAAACCGCAGGATACGCAAAACTATGATACTAGCCATAGTGTTGGTGAGCAGTTGTTAGTTGGCGAATTTATTGGCGAGCAAGATGATGTAGGCTTTGCTTTACTGGAAGTGAAAAACCAGTTTGCGGTAGGGGATACCCTTGTTTTAATGACGCCTGACGGCAATACAACTTTTCAACTTGAAGGGCTGCGAGATAAGCAAAACAATGAGCTGGTGCTAGCGCCTGGTGCTTGTTATCAGCTGAAAGTTAAGTTACCGGCGATAATAAGCTTGCAGTTTGCCATGCTGTTAAAGCAATTGGTTAAGCAGCCGGATGCGGCAGATCATTTAGCTAAAGAGGTGGGCTAGCATGCCAGCGGTCATTGAGGTCAGTTGCATCAATTGTGATATGTGTGTACCCGAGTGTCCAAATGAAGCCATCAGCATGGGGCCCTTGCATTATCAGGTTAACCCGCAGCTTTGTACGGAGTGTATTGGTTATTACGATAAGCCAACTTGCATTGAAGTGTGTCCAATTGACTGTGTGGCTTTAGTGACGGGCTAATTACAGATAGAGCAAGCCGGCTTAATGCCGGCTTTATTATCGAAAGTGTGCCAAAAGTCGCGCACACTTTATAATACCATTGGTGTTAAAAACGAAGTTGGGCGCCAGCCATAATACGGCGACCGAAGTTAAACTCGCCAATAGTGCGGTCTGGATCTTTAAAGTAACGTTCTTGATTGGCATTGCTCAGATTAATGACTTGCAGGCTTAAAGCCACATGCTCGTTGACGTTATAGCTTAGGTTTAAATCATATTGACCGTAACCGCGCAAGTACTGTGACATGCCAAGATAAGTGCCGTAGTAGTACTCTGAACGATAGTTATAAGATAAACGGGCAGAGTAAGCGCCGCGCTCATAATAACCGGTTAGGTTATACAGATTTTTGGAGTTATTTGGCAATATAGCTTTAACACCGGCAGCTTGCTGCGCGGGTGTTTCGTCCATATCGGCATCGGAAAAGGTATAGTTAGCTACCACACCAAAGCCGTTGCCAAAGTAATGGCTTAGGTTTAATTCTATGCCCTGATTTACGCCACCTAAACCATTAACCGGTAAGGTTATCTCATAGTCATTTAAGCTGCCATCCGGATCGGGTAACGACTCCACCACAACACTTTGGGTAATATAGCTTTTAATATCTTTATAAAAATACGCGGCGGACAGTATGGAGCGAGGCCCGAAGTACCATTCAGCCGAAAGATCATACTGCGTTGCCCGATAGGGGTTTAGTCCCGGATTACCACCACTACCAATACGTACGCCATTACTCATCGCGTAAGTACGTTGTGCGGTAAGGTGCTGATAGTCTGGACGCGCCATCACTTTAGCGGCAGCAAAGCGCAGTACCACATCATCCTGCAGTTCATAGTTTAGGTTTAAACTCGGCAGGACATCGGTGTAACTATTTTCCAGCGTGCGTAAGGTTTTAGTCGTGGGGTTGATCACTGAACCGGTATATTGCCAACCTTGTGTTTCCAGGTCGGTTTTAGCATAACGTACACCGACATTCCCCCGCAGTTTTTCATAGCGGAAATCGCCTTTAAGGTAAGCGTTACTGATCTTTTCAGCAATGTTGTAGTAATACAGCAAGTGCGTATAGGAGCTGTTTGTGGGTGTTTGTGCCAGATAGTTGTTCCACAAATCGGTGCGGAATTGATACAGCTGCGCCGGGCTGCTACCCGTGCCCATAAAGTCATCTACGGTACCTGTTGTGTAATCGCTTAGCCGGGTATTTACCGTTGATGGTCTAGTTTCTTTATATAAATCAGAACCTTTTTCGTGATCTTTATACTTTAAACCGACCTTTACCGAGCGGAAAATATCATGCTCTAAGCGGTAGGTGAGATCGGTTTGAATATATTTTTCCTGATCTTCGTTACTGATGGTATTAACATGGTTATAACCAAGCCAATAGGCAGCCGCAGAGCTAATATCGGGCAATGACATCTGTGGCGCTGTGTTGCTAACATCGAATTCAATTGCCGATTTGGCGTAAAACTCAGCATAGTTATCTTCTACCACACCATCAGCGTAGGTATAACCTAGTTGGGTAGTCCAAAGGTACTGATTGTTATCAAAACTGAGTTTTAGATCATGAGCCCGCGTTTGATAACCGCCAATGTAGCCAGCTGAGCCGTAAATGGCTTCAAAACCGCTAGCGGCAGCCGGAATATTGCCACTGACGACGGTGTTATTAGCTATCACCGCGTTAGTTAAGCCACCAATGGCCGACAGATTATAGGTACCTGAATAGCTGCCCTGGCCGTTGTTATCTACGTCAGAGAACAGATTGTTAAATACCAGGTTCCAGCGATCGCTTGGTTGGCTCTCCAGTGTAAGATGCAAGGTTTTCAGCTTGTTTTGTGATTCAAACCTGTTGTTGCCCACGGAACCTGGATACTTTACGTTTTGGCCATTTACTACGGTATCGCGATAACCAAAACGTACTTCGCGGCTATCGCGCTGTACTCTGTTATCTTTGTATGCGGCGGCTAACGCCATGCCAAAATTAGCGTCGGCATTTTTCCAGGAATAGGCTGCAGATAAATTAGGACTATGTTCGCCGTTGGCCTCTTGATAGGTATTTTTTATCGATAAGGCAGCAAAGTTGCTGTCCATAGCCAGTGGTGTACGGGTGCGAATAATAACAGTACCACCCACTGAACCTTCCTCTACGTCTGCTTCTGCAGATTTATGCACTTCAAGCCGCTCGATCATTTCCGCAGGTAATAACGAGTAATTAAAACCGCGAGACGGCCTTAGAATAGAAGCCTGTGCGGTGGCTGAGGCGACATTCTGACCGTTAAGTAAGGTCACGTTAAGATGAGGTGCCGTGCCACGAATACTAACCCTATCACTTTCACCAAAATCTTTCTCTACTGAAACACCTGGCACCCGCTGTAGAGCATCGGCAACGGTCTGATCCGGGAATTTACCCACGTCTTCTGCTGTAACGGCATCCACCACAGTATCTGAAAAACGTTTTATGTTGAGATTTTTCTCTTGCGAGGCGGCAAAACCTCTTACTGCAATTTTTTCAATTGCGGCTTTTTTTTCATCCTCGTTATCTTCTGCCATCGTGGGCACAGCATAACATGCCAGTAATATCGCGCTGCAAACTGCTGATAAAGCGAATTTTTTTTTCCTATTCATGGTGTTCCCCCCGGGAAATGCTATTTACCTGTCTATGTATAAATTATACGTATAATTATATTTATCATGAATAATTGATTAATTTCGCGGCAGTGTCAACCTGTTTTATGCTACAGAGCGGTTTTTCTTAACGATAAGTTGTGGTGATTTAACCTTGTGGCTTGTGCAGAATTAATACCGTAGGCCAGAGTTGCGCTTAATGCGCAGTTGCTAGCGCAACTTGGGTATTAAGTAAATATCAGCGGTTGCATTGAGATACGGCACTGTCTAATATGGATTCACCTTGTGCCCTTGCAGTTCATTTTTATGCAGTTAAGGTTAAACACCGAAGAAGTTTTCCGACAACTAGCCGATGTGTTAACACGTAGCGGTTATCCTGATTTTTTGCCTACCTTAGTGCAGCGCCTGGCCGAGATTCTTGGGGTGGATTACTGCCTGATTGCTAAAACCAGTGTAGATGCTGTTGAAGCACAGACGATTGCCATGTGGGGGAAGGGTCAGTTACAAGAAAATATCAGTTATTTACTAAAGGGTACGCCGTGTGAAACGGTACCTGAGCGAGAGCCCTGTGTATATGCGGAAGGTGTGTGTCAGGTATTCCCGGACGATCAGTTGTTAGTTGAGCTTGGTGTAGAAAGCTATCTGGGTATGCCAATCTTAACCACAAATGGGGAAAAGATAGGGATTCTCAGTGTGATGGCAACTTCGGTATTAAAAGTGCCGGAAATAGGCAGGGAAGTGCTACGCATTGCTGCTGCACAGGTCGGGGCTGAGCTTGAACGCTCGCAAAGCGAGCGCTTTATTCGCAAACTGACTTATCATGATGCTGTTACTCATCTACCAAACCGGGCTCATTTACTTGAGAAATTACAAAATTGGTTAAAAACTGACCCCAGTAAAGCGCTTGGGTTGGCGCTGATTGATATTAGTCGTTTTAAAGAATTGAATGACTTGTATGGTTTTAAAGTTGGTGATGAAGTCTTGGTCGCGGTAGCGCAGCGTATGCGGGATCATCTACCGGATAGTTGTTATCTCGCGCGTTACTCCGCCGATCAATTTGCTTTGCTTAGTGCTGTTTATTCGGTGCGTGAGTTGGAGCTGTTCTGTAAACGGCTACAGCAGCTTTTTGTGAGCCCTTACCACTGTGTTGGCAGAGAGTTTTTACTCAGTATTAATATAGGTTGTGCCTTAGGCACAATTGAAGAATTAAATGGGCCCGAATTGTTACGTTTCGCCAGTATTGCTCTAGCTTCTGCTAAAGCATCGGGTAGCAGTTTAAAGGTATTTGAGCCTGCTATGAGTCAGGCGCTGAGCCAGCGGCAGAATGTTTTAGAAAAATTTATTTTGGCTATGCGCACTGGAAAATTGAGTCTGCACTATCAGCCGCAATTTGAGCTTGCTAATGGCGCCTTATCTGGTGCTGAAGCGCTTTGCCGTTGGCATGATGCTGAGTGGGGCTGGATTAGCCCCGACACCTTTATTCCATTGGCTGAAGAGCGTGGTTTGATGCCCGAACTGGGTAACTGGGTGATGCAAACGGCGTGTCGGCAGTTAAATTTATGGCGACAGCAGGGCTATGTGTTACCTGGCCGCCTATCGGTCAATGTTTCTGCCAGGCAACTGGAGAATGAGCAATTGGTCAGTGATTTTGCGCAATGCAGCAGTGGTATAACCCCTACCCAAATTGAGCTGGAGTTTACTGAGTCGCTAATTATGCGTAATCCAGAGCAATCGCTTCGGCAAATGGCAGAGCTGGAGGCGATGGGCTTTAGTTGGGCCATTGATGACTTTGGTACAGGTTACTCTTCTTTAGCTTATTTAACCCGCTTTCGCGCCACAACCTTAAAAATAGATCGAGCTTTTATCAATAATATTCCGGGTGATCATCATCACAATATGGTGGTAAAAACCATTTTAGCGATGGCGAAGAGTTTGAATATGGTTACCATTGCCGAGGGTGTCGAAACGCAGGCGCAAGCAGATTACTTAAAGCTACTAGGTTGTGAGCGGGCGCAAGGTTACTTGTTTGGCCGGCCAGTAGATGCCACACAGTTTGCTAAGAATTGGTTGGCTAGTTAATACGTAATGCTGCCAGCGTTTGGGGTAACCTTTAGCTGCCGTCGCGGTCACGAGTTCTATACTGTCTTCTCTCTATAACTTGAACTGAATTTAGCTGAGGGGTGCTTGCCTTACAGCTTATCTATTCAATCTACAGCTGCTTTAGGGCGTGCCCTAGTCATACTCTGCTTGCATTTATTTAACTGATAAAAACCTTCACTAGTCGCAATGCAACGTAAAGCTACTTGATAACATACAGTCGTGTATGTATATTGATACTATCTTAATATAGGCTATCGCTATACTCGTTAATGCTGTCGGTTGCAGTGCGGTAATTTTAACGAGTATGCAGTTAGTAAAGTCTTCAATTCCTCAGGGGAAATTATGCGGCAAAGTAGGTTGTTTTTGCGTAACAGCAGTTTTTTAGTGATGGTGTTATGGGTATTAAGTGGCTGTAGCGAGCCCGCAGCAGAGGCCGCTGCGCCTATGGTACCAGAAGTCGGTGTCTATCAAATTCAAGCCAGCACTGTGGTTTATAATTCAGAACTGCCGGGTAGAACAACGGATTTTCGGCAAGCAGAAATCCGGCCACAGGTTAGCGGCATTTTGCAAAAACGCCTCTTTACCGAAGGCCAGCAAGTGCAAGCAGGGGAGGTGTTGTATCAAATTGATCCTGCTACTTACGAGGCGGTGTTAGCCACGGCCGAGGCGAATCTCAATCGGGCACAGGTCACCTTAACTAACGCTAAGTTACGGTTATCGCGCTTACAAGGTTTGCTCAACACTCAGGTAGTAAGCCAGCAAGATGTGGATGATGCCAATGTCACTGTATTACAGGCAGACGCAGATGTAAAAGCGGCCTTAGCACAACGGCAAACAGCGCAAATTAATCTTAATTACACCAAGATTAAAGCGCCTATTGCTGGGCAGATTGGTCGCTCCATGGTAACTGAAGGCGCATTGCTTACTGCAAACCAGAGTGAAGTGCTGGCAACGATCCGCCAGCTTGATCCTATCTATGTTGATTTAACGCAATCTAGCAATGAATTGTTGCAATTACGGCGGCAATTTCCAGACGCTCAACATCAGCCCGTCGCTGTTTCGTTGCAGTTGGAAGATGGGTCAGTCTATGCGGCGCAGGGCCAATTACAATTCTCCGAAGCCAGTGTTGATCCAAGCACCGGCATGATTACCTTGCGCGCAGTTTTTCCTAATCCGCAAGGTGAGTTATTACCAGGCATGTTTGTCCGCGCTACCCTGGCGCAAGCCGAGCAAGCAAACGCCTTGCTGATCCCACAGGCTGCGGTTATGCGCACCCCCAAAGGAGGAGCCAATGTGTTAGTGGTTAAGGCTGATGGCAAAGTCGAATCGCGCCCGGTCGCCCTGGGGCGCAGTCATCAGCAGTTTTGGGTAGCGGAGTCGGGTATTAGCGAAGGTGAGCAAGTGATTGTTGCCGGCATACAAAAAGTACAACCTGGTCTGCAGGTAAAAGCTGTGCCAGTGCAGGAGTAACAGATGGCAAATTTCTTTATAAACCGCCCTATTTTTGCCTGGGTTATTGCCATTGTTATAATGCTGGCGGGCTTGTTATCCATTAAGCAGCTACCTATTGAGCAGTATCCGCGTATTGCACCGCCGGCAGTCACTATTTCTGCCAGTTATCCTGGCGCTTCTGCCCAAACAGCAGAAGATGCGGTAACGCAGGTGATTGAGCAGGCGATGAATGGCCTGGATAACCTGATGTATATGTCGGCGCAGAGTGACTCGTCGGGCAATATTAGTTTAACCCTGACCTTTGAAACGGGCACTGATGCGGATATCGCGCAGGTACAGGTACAAAACAAATTACAGCAAGCTATTCCGCTATTGCCACAAGAAGTGCAACAACAAGGGGTCAGAGTCGCTAAATCTAATGGCTCTTTCCTGATGGTAGTCGCCTTTATCTCCAGTGATGGCAGCATGCAACGCGATGATATTGCCGATTTTGTGGTCACCAATATTCGCGATCCCTTAAGCCGTACCGCAGGCGTAGGCAATGTGACGGTGTTTGGAAGCCAGTATGCCATGCGTATTTGGTTGGATGCCGAGAAGCTTAATCAATTTGCCATGACGCCGGCAGATGTCACTGCGGCTATTCGGGTGCAAAATAATCAGGTAACCGCCGGTCAATTAGGGGGCGCGCCAGCCTTACCAGGCCAGCAATTTAATGCGCCTATCTTGGCGCAAACCCGCTTAACTAACGCTGATGAGTTTGCACAAATTCTATTACGGGTGAATAGTGATGGTTCTACCGTACGGTTAGCGGATGTGGCGCGGGTCGAGTTAGGGGGTGAAAACTATGGTGTTGATGCCCGTTATAACGGTAAAGACGCTACGGGGCTGGCCATTGAAATGGCGACCGGTGCCAATGCTCTGGATACCGCCGCGGCGGTAAAACAGCGGCTGGAAGAACTGGCCCCGTATTTTCCTGCGGGCTTACAGATGGAGATCCCATACGACACCACGCCCTTTGTGGAGTTGTCGATTAGCTCAGTAGTGCAAACCCTAATAGAAGCCATCATCTTGGTCTTCCTGGTGATGTATCTGTTTTTACAAAACTTTCGCGCCACCTTAATTCCTACCCTGGCGGTGCCGGTGGTGTTGTTAGGTACCTTTGGCGTAATGGCGGCGTTTGGCTTCACCATTAATACCTTAACCATGTTTGGTATGGTGCTGGCGATAGGCTTGCTGGTAGATGACGCCATTGTGGTGGTGGAAAACGTGGAACGGGTAATGACCGAAGAAGGGTTATCGCCTGTCGAAGCCACGCGTAAATCTATGGCACAAATTACCGGTGCTTTGATTGGTATTGGTTTAGTCCTGTCAGCGGTATTTGTGCCGATGGCGTTCTTTGGTGGTGCCACCGGCGCTATTTATAAACAGTTCTCTATTACTATTGTTACCGCTATGGCCTTATCCGTACTGGTGGCACTGATTTTTACCCCGGCGTTGTGCGCCACTATGCTAAAAGCTGGCCATGAGCATCAACCGAAAAAAGGTTTTTTTGGCTGGTTTAACCGCAGTTTTGATCGCACTAACAACAAATATCAGCGCGGCGTTGCCGGAATGTTAAAGCGGCCGGTACGCTCTATGCTGGTTTATGCTGCCATCGTGCTGGTAATGGCGCTCATGTTTATCCGTTTGCCCACCTCCTTCCTGCCGGAAGAAGATCAGGGTATTTTTCTAAGCATGGTGCAATTACCTACAGGTGCCAGCTTAGAGCGTACCGATGAGGTACTGGCGCGGGTATCGGCGCACTATCAGCAAGACGAGGCTGTGATCTCGGCCTTTACGGTCAGTGGTTTTAGTTTTGCCGGCCGTGGCCAAAATGTCGGCTTGGCTTTTGTGCGGTTAAAAGATTGGTCAGAGCGTGGCCCAGCAGACAGCGTACAAGCGGTAATAGGCCGGGCTTATGGTTTCTTTGCCACGATAAAAGAAGCACAGGTCTTTGCGTTTAATTTGCCGCCCATTGCC
This sequence comes from Alishewanella longhuensis, assembly GCF_014653435.1. Classification (GTDB taxonomy): domain Bacteria; phylum Pseudomonadota; class Gammaproteobacteria; order Enterobacterales; family Alteromonadaceae; genus Alishewanella; species Alishewanella longhuensis. The sequence continues at coordinate 550,077 of NZ_BNAO01000001.1, forward strand.
GAGCTAGGACGCGCCACCGGCTTTAACCTCTATTTGCAGGATCGGGCAGGTTTAGGTCACGACGCCTTATTAGCGGCCCGTAATCAATTATTAGGTATGGCCGCTCAGCAGCCCAATTTAATGCAGGTTCGGCCCAATGGTATGGAAGATGCTGCGCAGTTGCAAATTGTGGTGGATCAGTTAAAAGCGCAGGCATTGGGTGTACCGCTAAGTGAAATAAATCAAACCTTAGCCATTGGTTGGGGCTCGTCTTATGTCAATGACTTTGTAGATCGCGGCCGGGTAAAAAAAGTATTTGTGCAGGCTGAGCCGCAGTTTCGGATGACCCCGGAAGATTTAAACAAATGGTATGTGCGCAATAACCAGGGCGAAATGGTCAACTTCGCTACCTTTGCGACCAGCCATTGGGAGTTTGGTCCACAGCGCTTAGAGCGGTATAACGGTGTGGCCGCAATGGAAATTCAGGGTGAGCCTGCGCCGGGCATTAGCTCGGGTGATGCGATGGCGACGATGGAACAGCTCATTGCGCAGTTACCGGCCGGTATCGATTTTGAGTGGACGGGTACGTCTTACCAAGAAAAGCTTTCAGGCTCTCAGGCACCGGCCTTATATGCCTTGTCTATTTTGGTCGTATTTTTATGCTTAGCGGCCTTGTATGAAAGCTGGTCAGTGCCCTTTGCTGTGATCCTGGTGGTGCCGCTTGGTATCTTTGGGGCGCTTTGCGCCGCCTATATGCGTGGTTTAGGTAACGATGTGTATTTTCAGGTGGGCTTACTCACCACCATGGGCTTAGCCTCGAAGAATGCCATCTTGATTGTCGAGTTTGCCCGTGATCTACAGCAACAAGGTAAAGAACTGGTGGCGGCTATTTTGGAGGCCGTACGCTTGCGCTTAAGACCGATCATTATGACCTCAATGGCCTTTTCGCTGGGGGTGTTACCACTGGTGATTAGCACGGGTGCCGGTTCTGCCAGTCGCAATGCTATTGGTACCGGCGTGTTGGGCGGCATGATTTCCGCCACCGTATTAGCGGTATTTCTGGTGCCAATCTTTTACTTTGTGGTGATGAAAATCTTTGGCTCGAAAACAGTCAGCAAAGCAGAGCACTAATATTTCTGCCCAGCCTGCTGTGCAGGCTGGGAGCTGTACCCTTTTGTACCTTTGCCAGTCTGTATGCTAAAGCGTCAGGCTGGCTTTTTTATGCCTTGTAGCATCACATCAATATAGGCAGCGGCTTGGCTTAAATCGCAAAAGTCGGGTTGCAGTAAGTGTTTGCGAATAAGCCCACCTATATAAGCGTGAATAGCACAAGCCGTTAAATCCGGATCGACACTGTCTTGCAGCATACCAGCAGCCCTGGCACGTTGTAGTGCTCTGCTAATCACTGCTGTGGCAGCACGGTCTAACTCTTCTTGTTTGGATACCGCCGGGTTGAGTTCATCCATATATTCGCAGCGATGAAAGACGATAGAGAGTACGCGATGATAGCGCTCGCTATTGGCGATCATCAGCAAGGAGCGGACTAAGTGTTCTTTTAATTGCGCTAAAGGATCGCCTTGCGGTTGGGCATCCAGCTCACTTAGCATCTGCTGAAACGGCAAGCGGATCCGCTCTAACATGGCGCCAAATAGCGCAGATTTATTCTCAAAATGCCAGTATATCGCCCCGCGGGTAAGGCCTGCCGCGCAGGCAATTTTCTCTAGAGTGGTGCGGGATACGCCGTGCTGATAAAACATTTGCTCAGCGGCATCGAGTATTTGCTCGCGGGTTGCTTCTGCTTCAATTTTAGTTTTACGTGCCATAACTTCTAATTTTTATATAACAACTTCAATAGCTAGTTTAGCATGCTCTAAGCATGACGACTAATGCCATCATCTGTCATTAAAATACCAGATAAATTTACAATAAAGGCGTTATCTGGAATAGCAAGTTATCCTGTCTTAATCGGTTAGATCATAATCCAGCCAGTTAATACAAAAGCCATAAAGGCCAGGGCGCCACAAAATAGCGCGTAGGGTAACTGGGTTTTGACGTGTTCCAGTAAATCGCAACCAGCGGCAACGGAGCTGACTGCCGTACTATCTGAGATAGGCGAACAGTGGTCACCAAAGATACCGCCGCTAAGGATAGCCGCCAAAACCAGCTGAGGGGGTAAGCCTAACAGGGTGACCATAGGTATGCCGATAGGGATTAAAATGGCAAAGGTGCCCCAACTGGTACCAGTAGTGACAGACATTAAAGATCCCGCCAAAAATAACAGGGCTGGAATAAGGAAATACGGGATATTCTGATCGACCATACTGGCAATAACGGCACCGGTTCCTAATATTTTCAAGCTGGTGCCTAATGCCATCGACAGCAAAACAATAGTCACAACAGGCAGCAACTCGGATATTCCTTTAAAGCCGATATTAACCAGTTGCTGATGATTAAAACGGCGGCTTAACAACATCATGCTATAAGCGACCAGACAAGCCAGTACCGTGGCATAAAGCACTGATTTTGAACCTGAACCCTGTACCAGATTGCCATTGCCGGTCATTAACATAAAGGCGATCATAGAAAATACTAAGGTTAGTAGCGGGACTAGCATATAAGACGGGTGGGTAGCAGGTGTTTCAAGTTCGGTATGCTGCGATAGCGTTTGACGCTGCAATTCGGCCCGACGCAGCGGCCCGTAAACTTTGCCGCTGATAATGGTATAAAGCACTACTGCCAGGGTGAAGAGTGCATAAAAGTTTAACGGAATACTACCAAGCAATACCGACACCGCCGGCATTGGCAGCTCATAAGTGCTAAGCAAGCCAAGCACATAGGCACCCCAACCATTTAATAAAATAATGATGCAGATAGGCGAACTGGTACTGTCGATAATATAGGCCAGCCTGGCGCGACTCATATTAAATTTGTCGAATAATCCCCGGGTGCTAATACCTTTTGTCAGCGAGCTTAAATTTGATTCGATAAAGGTAAAAAAGCTAATACCAAAGGTAAGCAGCCCGGCTTGCCGTGCATTACGTGCTACGCCTTTTCGTACCAGTAAATCAACCATGGCAGTAACGCCGCCGGAGTAACGTAAGTAGGCTAATAAGCCTCCAACCAGTAACGAGAACATCAGGATCCGTGCATTGCCGGCATCGGCAGTCACTTCAACAATACGCTCCAGTGTTTGGATGCTGCCATCCAGTATTAAACCGGCACCTAAGCCTTGACCATTTTGGATAAAGATTAGTAACTCTGCGGTGCACAAGGACAGCAGTAACGCCAGTATGACTTCTTTGCGCCATAGCACAACGGCAATGGCAACTATTGCCGGTAATAAGGTAAGCCAGTTTGCCACGATTTTCTCCGTTCTTGGGCGCTGCAACTCACGGATACCCAGTTGTTATCTTTAGGCCAAAAACTGCCGGTAAAGCTGACGAGGGTATATACTAGGTCAAGCGCATATCTCTGTTAACATTTTATACAGGGTTACATTAGGTACTGCAAGCACGGCATTAGCAGAATTTATATTGTTGTCTTTACTTCGTTTTGTGTTTATGTATGAATAAGTGCTGCAGTTTCTGAGGTTAAAGTATGAATAAATATATAGCGTTCTTTTTATCAGTTTTACTCGCCGTTGTGGGCAACGTGAAGGCACAAAGCATGACGATTTCTGACTATTTGCAACAGCAACAACCCGGGTTAGATAAGGCCAGATTACAGCTGCAGGATATTGAACCCTTAATTAAACACTATCAGCAGTCGTCATTGGTTGAGGTAACAGAGCTTGGCCGCTCGGTAGAGCATAGGCCCATTTATATGTTAAGGCTGGGGCAGGGGAAAAAGCGGGTACTGGCCTGGTCGCAAATGCACGGTGATGAGCACACGGCAACGGCCGCCATCTTTGATTTATTAAAATACGCCACAGCCCCTGAGCAAGCGGCGTGGCTTAAGCACTGGCAGTCTGAGATTACGCTTTATCTTATTCCTATGCTTAACCCCGATGGTGCAGCGCGTAATACCAGGGTGAATGCACAGGGTATTGATATCAATAGAGACGCCTTGGCGTTACAAAGCCCGGAAGGGCAGCTCTTAATGGCCACCGCAACGAAATTAAAGCCGCATTATGGCTTTAATTTACATGATCAAAATCGTTTTCATGCTGCTGGTGATGCGCCTAACCCGGCGACCATTTCTTTACTGGCACCGGCCTATAACGAGGCGCGTGAAATTAATGCCAGCCGTAAAGCCGCGATGCAATTGATTGCCCTGGTTAAGCCATGGCTGGACCAACAAATTCCACAACATGTTGGGCGTTATAACGATACCTGGTCTCCACGCTCTTTCGGCGATACTTTTGCGCGGATGGGCATAAGTACGGTGTTGGTTGAGGCAGGTGGGCATCGGGCAGATGATCACAGACAAGTGGCCAGACGGTTAAATTTTCAGTTGTACGTACAATGGTTAGATGCGATAGCCAGTGGCAGTTACCAGCAGGCGTCGCTGGATGATTATGAAGCCATTCCTTTTAACCGCAGCGGTGGTATGAAAGATTTGATCTTACAGAACCTGCAACTGCGGGTAGAGCAAACCGAGGCAACGCTGGATCTGGCAGTCAATTTTCACACCGAAAGTGATCGGTATGCACGGATCCACGAGTTGGGTGATCTATCAGTGCATAGTGCTTACCATCAATTCGATGTCAGCGGTTTGGCATTTCGGCCAGGCAAAGCCTATCGCTTAGAGAAAGTGCTGCAATTAGATACTGCCGCACATCTCAAGCTACTGGCTGCCGGTTATACGCATTTTAGCGGCGAGGCGAAGTTGCTGCAAAGCAGCAGTAGTTTACCGGTGCTGTTAAACCCGCTTCGACCGCCGCAGCAAACGCCACAGCTGCGGCAGGGCGCTACGTTTTTATTAGTGAACGCCGAGGGAGAGGTTGTTCAGGCGCTGTTAAACGGCCAATTGCTAGAGTTAGCAACAGGAAAAGTACGAAATCCACTGGGGACCTAACCCGTTAATTAGCAGGAGCTAGCTATGTTTTTAAAAAATACCCAAAAGGCAGCATTTAAACGCCAGTTTGCGGCTAACACTTCTTACCTTAAAGCCGCCCCTGTAGCCTTATTCTGTAGCCTGTTAATGCTGCAAGCCTGCTCACCTGCTACTGAGCCGACAGCGGCTGCGCCTCAATCTGTTGTCCCGGTAGGCGACACCAGTCAGAATGCGTTGGACTGGGATGGCGTATATCAGGGCGTATTGCCCTGTGCCAGCTGTGAAGGCATAGAAACGCAGTTGGAACTGAAAAAAGACGGTAGCTACCATCTTATTTCTGTTTATTTGGGTGAAGGACCAGACAACCGGTTTGAACAGACTGGTCAATTTCAGTGGGATGAACAAGGACGTACCATTCAGCTGGATGTGGCAGAGGGAGACCCTATCTATTTTCGGGTAGAGGAAAATGGCGTACGTCAACTGGATATAGCTCGGGAGCTGATCACCGGACCTTTGGCAGATCATTATCGCTTAAATAAACTGCCGGCAGCGTCAGGGATAATGGCGATGGAGATTGAAGGTGTAACAGGTATTGATTGGCAGCTGACCGAGTTATTGGGTGAAATGCTGAGCACAGAGACTGAAGCTTATGTGCATTTCTCCGCTGATGGTAGAGTTTATGGTAATTCAGGATGTAATCAGTTTTCAGGCAGTTGGGGCTTAGAGCAGCAACGTTTGCGTTTAGGGCAAATGGCCTCAACTATGCGCGCTTGCCCTGAACCACAGATGCAAGTAGAGCAGTTGTTTTTAGCGCAGCTAGCTTTGGCAGATAACTATACGATGGCAGAGCAAACCTTAAGTTTGAATAAAGCACGCATGGCACCCCTTGCGCGCTTTAAAGTGAAGCAATAATCTTTATCTTGACCACCCTAAACGGGGTTATTGTTTAGGGTAGGTCGTGACACTACTTGGCACCATAGTCAGGATACAGCAAATAAGGCTGCCGCTGCTGCCGAAAACGCTGCAGATCGGTTTGCCAGCTTTCTCTGATTGCTGCTTCACTTAATCCTTGAGTAATTTGTAAGCGTAATTGGTCTGTACCAGCCAATTTATCCATAAAGGCCGGCGCAGTAAACATTTCGCTGGCATTGGCACTAAACAGCTGATTCCAGCGCATCAGATAGGCCAGTGATAACCCCTCTGCCGCGACCTGGCGTAAATCTTCACCGTAAACCTGTTTGTCCATTAAGGGAGGCGTTAAGGCAGCACCCGGTGTACTTACCGGCATAAAATTAAAACCATCTATCGCAAATTTATCATAACCAATAACTTGAAACGGAAAGGGCGTACCACGGCCGATACTTAACGGCGTCGCTTCAAAAAAGCCCAGTGACGGGTATAACTTAATAGCTTGTTGGTTGGGTAAATTAGGGCTGGGAGCTACCGGCAATTCGTAAGGCTGTTCCCGCCGATAATTAGCTACCGGGATCACGGTTAACGCTAATTTTGCTGCCTGCTCAATCCAACCTTCGCCTTTAATCATTAATGCCAGCTCACCCACCGTCATACCATGTAATAGGGGGATAGGGTGCATACCAACAAAAGATTGAAATGCCAGATCTAACACCGGGCCATCAACATAGGCGCCATTAGGATTGGGGCGGTCCAGTACCAGCATCGGAATGTTAAATTCTGCCGCGGCAGCCATCATATAGTGCATAGAGCTGATATAGGTATAGTAACGTACACCAACATCCTGAATATCGAAAATAATCATATCCAGTTGTTGCAGTTGCTCGGCAGTTGGCTTTTTGCTCTCGCCATACATAGACCAAACCGGAATACCGGTACGTTCATCTACGCCGCTATCTATTTTGGCACCTGCATCATGGTTGCCACGAAAGCCATGTTCTGGCGCAAAAATGGCCTTAATCTGGATATTTTTCTCCAGTAACGCGTCGACTAAATGTTGCTCACCCACCAGCGACGTTTGGTTAACCAGCAGGCCAACACGCTTTTCTGTTAATAGCGGCAGATATTTATCCATTTGCTCGGCCCCCGTCAATACCAAGCTTTGTGGTTCGGTGGTCGCTGCCGAAAGCGAAAAAACCAAACTGCAAATAACCAGCCAATAGCGTTTCATCGTAAAGCCTCCAGAGCATGACTTACAAAGCCGTTTTGTTGTTGCAATTGCTGCTGACAGCGCTCTAACGGTTGCCCACTGAGTAAATGCAGTATGGCAAGTTTTGCGCTCATCTGGCTGCGTTCCAGAGCGGCTTGTGCTGTAGCCAGATCACATTCTGTGGCTTGCATCACTATGCGAACGGCCCGGGCAACCAGTTTTTGGTTGCTGGCATGCAGGTCAACCATCAGGTTTTGATACACTTTACCGCTTCGTACCATGGCGGCGGTACTTAGCATATTTAGCACCATCTTTTGCGCCGTACCGGCTTTCATTCGGGTTGAACCGGTTAATACTTCGGGGCCGACTTCGGCGCAAATGGCGATATCAGCGGCAGCAAGTACGGGGGCATCGGCATTACAGCTGACGGCTACAGTGGTAGCGCCTAACGATTTTGCATAAGCCAAAGCACCCAGCACATAAGGGGTACGGCCGCTCGCAGCGATGCCTACCAAGATATCTTTTTGCTCAAAATTTATCCGTTTTAAGTCGGCTACGCCTAAATCCGGATCATCCTCAGCCCCTTCAACGGCTTTATAGATGGCGCTGTCACCTCCGGCAATTAAGCCAACCACCTGCGTGGTAGGTACGCTAAAGGTCGGGGGGCATTCAACGGCATCCAGTATTCCCAGGCGGCCACTGGTACCGGCGCCCAGATAGATTAAACGGCCACCGGCGGCAAAAGCGGTAACAATCTGCTCTACTGCCTTGGCTACATTGGGCAGCGCAGCGGTCAGTTTACTGGCAATTTGCTGATCAGCCTGATTAATCAATTCTACTAATTGAAGGCTGCTTAGCTGATCCAGATTTTGGCTCGCCGGGCTGCGCGCCTCGGTGCTCATGGTGGCTAATTGCTGTATTAGATGTTCTGTACTCATAGTTCCGCTCATATTAAGAAGACGCTGCTAATTTGGCAGCCAGCACCAGGCCACCAGCTAAGGCGTCACCTTTGGCTGGTTGTAACTGATGGCGTAGGGTGTCGCTTAAAAACTGCTGACATTGCTTGGCTAAACCGCCCAATAATACTAATGGCAGGGCTTGATTATTCAGACTACATAATGCCAACTCACTGATGGCACTGGCCTGGCTGGCTTGTAGCTGCAACGCTAAGGGATCGTCGAATTGATATACCAACGGTGCCAATGCTGCAAAATCAGTGGGCTTTGCTTGTTTTAACCAAGGTAAAATACTGGCCATATCTGCGCCACAGTGTGTTGTTACTGCTTGTAACAAAGGGCCCAGAGGTCGCTGCCAATCTATTTGCCACAACAACTGACGCACTAACTGCTTGCCAAGCCAGGCTCCGCCACCTTCATCGCCAATATTAAAGCCCCAACCACCGACTTGTAGTTCACTGCCATCATGTTGCAGTCGCATCGCGACTGATCCTGTACCGATAGCAACGACCGCGACGGGTTCACCTAAGTTTGCGCCATACAATGAAATACGCGCATCCGTGGTAAGTTGCCAGTTGGCAAAAGGCAAAGCGAGCTGCTGGCAAAAATAACCATGCAGTTCCGGGTTGCCAGCACCGGCCAAACCAATAATCGCAGTAATCTGGTGTTCGGTTATCTTAGCTTGCAGGCAAAGTTGTTGGCATAGTTCGCGTACATTTTTCAGGGCACCGGCAAAATCGTTAGTTAGTTGTGCCGGGCCTGAGCGAGCGTGCCAGCGCTGCCCGCTTGCCTGGCATTGCAATACGCCCAGCGTTTTAGTTCCACCGCCGTCTATGGCTAATAAATACTGCATTAAGCCTCCTGTTGCTTTGAGCTTGATGTAATGCTCGGTTTGCCGCTGTAGCACACCAAGAAAGCGATAGCCGTGCCGATACAGAGCTGCCAGGTAAAGCCCAAATCTATCGCTGCCAATTGCGGACTGATTTTTTGCAATAGATAAGGCTGCATCAATAAGGTAACCGCAAAACCGGTGAGTAGGGCGGCAGTAACACTTAAACTATTGCCTCTTTTAGTAAAGAGCGCGGTAAAAAATACTCCGAGTAAACCACTATAAGAAAACACCATAACACTCAGCGCAAACGCCAGCAGGGGCATGTCGGAGTATTGTTGCCAGTAATAACAAAGTACTGCCATCAGCGACAAAGCCACAGCGGTTAGCAGCATCGCCAATTGACCGGCGCGCACGAAATGCCTGGCTGCTGTGCCAGGTTGACGCCGCAGACGCCAGGGTTGATATAAATCTGCGACTAGTACTGATGCCATGGAGTTAAGTCCGGAGGTAATAGTAGACAATGCTGCCGCTATCACCCCAACCACCACTAACCCCCGTAAGCCTGACGGGAGCTCATTCAGCACGTAATACATAAACACAGTGATTTTTTCACCCTGAAAGCTATCACCTAAAATAGCACTGCTTTGGTATAGGTCTGCCCGCTGGTAAAAGATATAGAGTAAAAAGCCAATGACAATAAACAGTAACATGACTGGGATTACCAATAACACGGATGACAGCAGAGCCTGCGCCCCTTTGGCCGGTGTTTTACAGGTTAGCACCCGTTGCGTCATATCCTGATCTAAACCAAAGGCAGCGATATTCAGCAGCACAAAGCCCGTTAGTGCAGACCAAATAGTGAAAACGCCGCTACTGCTAAAATTGGTACTGGTATCAAACAGCAACAGTTTAGAACCGGCTTGATCTGGTGGATTACGCAGGGCATCCAGCAAAACATGCCAGGGCAAATCCAAACTGGTATAAAGAAAGAATAACACCAGTAAGGCGGCACTTACATACACCAGACACTGCAGTGCATCAGTGTAAATAACGGAGCGAATGCCCCCTGCCATAGTACACAGTAAGCCTACTACGGCAAGGAGTGCGACTGAAGCAATGATGCCCGAGGCGTCAATGTTATTAAACAGCAGCATTGAAACGGCTAGCGCCGCCATATATAAACGGGCTCCACTGGCAAATACCCGACCAAACAAATACATTTGGCCTGCATGGTTTTTGGCGCTGGCACTAAAGCGTTGCTCCAGTAATTCGTATACGGTAGTCACTTTTAAGGCGTAGTAGCGCGGAATTAGCCACTTAATCACAAAAAATGCAGCTAAAATGGCGCCAATATTGGTTGCAAGGTAAGTTAAGTTGCCACGAAAGCCCATATCTGGACCACCCAGAAAGGTGGCAGCCGACTGTGAAGTAGCAAGTACAGAAATAGCCACTAACCAGGCCGGCATCGAGTTTGCTGCCAGGAAATAGTCGCTACTGTTACTGGCTTTGCGTTGATTGACCCACCACGCCAAAAGCGTCAGGATCAAAAAGTAGCTGCAAAATACCAGCCAATCTAATAAGGTGAGCTGCATAACGGCTTTGCCTGTTAATAGTTGTGCGTAATAGTACGCTAAATCTGGCCCATAGGCTGAAGGTTGTGTTTTAGTATCCTGTAGCAGTAAAACATAAGTTCAGGCACATGAAAAGAGTAAAATATACATGTTTTAAATTTTTTTATGAATAATTTATGTTTGCTTGTCTTGGGTAAGCACTGTTAAAGTGTTTAACAGAGTTTAAACTAACTTGCTATAGGATCACTCAGTGGCGACTTTCCAACTAACCTGTTTTCGTAAAGCCTTACTGGCGGTATTTTCTATTACAACCTTATGGAGTGCTATGGACACACAAGCTGCTGCTCGTAAGCCAACTGTTGATGTACCACAGATGCTAGGACAAAAGCTGATGCTTGATCTGCGCTATTACTGTGAGGAGCCGGTGGCACCGGGTAAGTGCCGCACCCCTATGACCAGCTTACCGCCTGCGTTAGCCAAATTACTGACTGACTATCAGATAGGTGGGGTGATTTTATTTGCTGAAAATGTGCAGCAACCTGAGCAAATTATTCAACTTACGGCACAATTACAAGCGGTAGCGGCGGCGCAGAGTAATGGCTTACCCATGTTTATTGGTATCGATCAAGAAGGTGGCCGGGTCGCCCGTTTACCCAGGCAGCAATCGACCTCCTTTAGCGGCAATATGGCAGTTGGTGCCACCTATGCCGAGCATGGCAATTACTTTGCCAGCACAGTGGGTGAGGTATTAGCGAAGGAGCTGTTAAGTTTGGGGATTAATGTCAATTTTGCCCCTACAGTAGATGTTAATGTTAACCCATTAAACCCGGTGATTAACGTGCGCTCATTTGGCGAAGATGCCCGGATCGTCTCGCAGTTGGGCGGGGCTATGACGGCGGCGATGCAACAACAGGGTATGTTAGTATCGTTAAAGCATTTCCCAGGACATGGCGATACCCATGTCGATAGCCATCACGGTTTACCACGGGTCGATCATAGTGCTGAACAAATTGCCCAAAGTGATCTACTGCCCTTTGCTGAGATTATTAAAAGCGCTAATCCGGCGATGATCATGACGGCGCATATTCAGTTTCCTGCCCTAGATAGCTCCGTATTTGTGAGTAAAGATGGTGAGGAAATGTTAAAGCCTGCCACCTTATCTCGTCGCATTCTACATGGCGTGTTACGCGAGCAAATGGGCTATCAGGGTTTAATTGTCACCGATGCACTGGATATGGCGGGCATAAGCCAGTTTTTTACGGTGCCACAAGCCGTGATTGAAACCTTTGCTGCCGGTGCGGATATTGCCCTGATGCCGGTGAAGCTGCAAAGCCCGACTGAGCTAAAGAACTTGGGCTTGCTGCTCGATGAACTAACCGGCGCGGTAGCCAGCGGTAAGCTGGAGCTACCAGAGTTGCAGGCATCTTACCAGCGCATTGTGAAAGCGAAACAACAGTTAAAAACCATAGCCGAGCCGAAACTGGCTAGTGCTTTGCAAGTTTTAGCGAATAAAGAACACCGTGCCGCGGAGTTAGCTCTAGCACGGGCAGCCGTTACCGTCGTTGCCGGAGAGCAAAGCTTACCTCTGCAGCTAGCTGGGAAGAAAACGGTGTTACTGATGCCGGATACCAGCAAAGGCGTGGTATTGCGCCAGTATTTGCAGCAATTGGCCCCCGATAGCGGGGAGCTTACTGTGATTAGCTTACAGCAGCTTAATTTGGATTTAGCCAAACAGCAGATCGCGGCTGCTGACCAGGTTATTGCGGCCTTTATTTCACCTATGCAATCTTTAGCCGAAATTGGTGGTATGGACGATCTGGCCAGCATGACCAATCTGGGTGAGGCTTATAAAAAGCAACAACAGTATTTTTATCAATTACTGCAATATGGTGCGGCACTGAATAAAGAGCAAACTTTTATCAGTTTACGCTCACCTTACGAAATCAGTCTGTATGCACCTTTAGTACAGCGCAGTCTGGCAACCTATGCGTATCACAGCTGGCAGCAAGCTGATGGCAGTCTGGTTAGTCCCATTTATCTGGCCTTAGCCGAGGTTTTACTGGGTAAACGCCAGGCTACGGGTAAACTACCCGTTACCTTGGTGCCGCTCGCCGGTGACCAGAGTAAACCATGATGCGAGCGTTACAGCGGCATTGCCGTGATATTTTGGCATTGCAACCTGGCGGTCGTTTATTAGCCCTGGATGTGTTGCGAGGCTTGGCCATTATGGCCATGGTATTGGTCAATAATCCCGGCAGTTGGAGTTATGTTTATGGGCCGCTACGCCATGCCGAGTGGCATGGCTGGACTATCACCGATTTAATTTTCCCCGCTTTTATTGTTATGGTTGGCATATCAATACATCTTAGTTTGGGTGGTAAACAGCAATTAAATAAAGCGGATCTCATTAAAAAAGGTGCGGTGCGGGCGTTGAAACTCTACGTGCTGGGGCTGTTTTTGGTGCTGTTTTATTATAATTTTCGAGATCCCGCCTACAGTTATCTAGAGCAAAAATTGCTGACATTACGCTGGTTTGGTGTATTACAGCGTATAGGCTTGGTCTATTTTTGTACTTTGCTTATTGTGTTATACAGTGGTACCCGCGGCCGGGTATGTTGGTTAATCGGTTTGTGTGTGCTGTACTTTGCCTTAATGCAATTTATGCCTTATAGCGATGCCCAGGGTAACAATTTTGTTGGTTTGTGGGATTTTGGCAATAGTTTTGCCGCTTGGTTAGATCATCAGCTGTTGGGTGCTAGTCACGTTTATTTCCGTGAGGCAACGCCCTTTGCTTTTGACCCGGAAGGTTTACTCAGTACTTTACCGGCGATTGCCAGTTGTCTCAGCGGCGTATTGATAGCGCAATTGTTGCAAAGTGAGCGACCACTGACGTTTAAAATCCGGATCTTAATGCTGGTAGGTGTGGTTTCGGTATGGATTGCAGAACTAGTGCATCCGGCGCTCCCTATCAACAAAATACTGTGGACACCAACTTTCGTCTTATTAAGTTCAGGTTATACCGCACTGCTACTTGGCGGCACCCTCTGGTTAACTGAAATTAAGGGTTATCGGTTATGGAGTGCGCCACTGGTGGTGTTTGGCGTCAATGCGATTTTGTTTTTTATGCTAGCCGGTGTGGCAGCGCGGATCTTGTCAATGGTGCCTGTCGCCGGTACGACCTTGGGTAACTGGCTATTTGCAAACCTGTTTCAACCTTTGCTGGGTAACTACAATGGTTCATTGGGTTTTGCTGTGGTATTTTTGCTCTTGTCTTATCTGGCGATGCTGTGGTGTTACCGGCGGGGCTTTATTTTTAAAGTGTAAATAAGGCCAGGCGGCTTAAGAATTGCTGACCATGTTGGGATAACAGCCAAGAGAGCAAAATGCAGTTTGCCAGCACCACCAACCAGAATTCACGTTGAAATAAGGGCTTACTGCTTTTGTGGGCCAGTTTCTTCTGCGCAAATAAGGCGCCTGGCCAGCCACCAATTAAACTGAACATTTGTAAGCTTTCTTCGGGTAAACGCTGCGGTTGTCTGGCGATAGCTGCGTTTTTGTCGGCCTGATAGAGCCAATAGGTAAACAAGCTGGCTTCTATATAGAGGATCGGGAGTACGTAAGGTAAAGAGCCAAATAGCAGCGCAATAATCACTAACATCAGAAAGGCGGCCCGAAAATAGAGCGCGACATCTTGCGCATAAACCAAATCAACCGCATTTTTACGCTTGGTCGTTGCAACAGGGGGAGTTTGCGAGCTTTGTATCATAAGCTCAGTGGCGATAGCACGGCCTTGTTTGTCAGTGCCACGCACAAAAGACAGGGTGTCCCCTTCGGCTGGCCGCACTTTTGCTTGCGTGTCAGAGTTGGGCATCAGATCACGAATATGGAAAAACAGTTTTTCCTGGCTTTGTTCACAAAATAAGAAACCAAAGCCTTTCTGATCTTGCCAAAATACCACCTTGCCTGTCAGCCGCATCTACCATACCTCATCGATCTCGCTAACAACCGCTGTAGTAGTATAGAAGATGCCACGAACATGATCTTAAGCCTGGTTGCTAAGGCGCATCGATAAATCTATCGCTTGCACATGCTTGGTTAAGGCGCCGCTGGAAATAAAATTAACACCGGTAGCGGCTAATTCGGTTAGGCGTTCACTGGTGATATTACCAGAAACTTCCAGTTTAGCTCGGCCAGCGTTGATGGTTACGGCTTGTTGGATATCGCTTAGGCTAAAGTTGTCCAACATAATGATATCTGCTTGTGCGCTTAGCGCTTGTGCTAATTCAGCTAGATTTTCTACTTCCACTTCAATCGGCTTACCGGGGAAGTTCAGGCGGGCATTTTGCACGGCCGCCTCAATAGAGCCCGCTGCGGCTATATGGTTTTCTTTAATTAAAAACGCATCAAACAACCCAAAACGATGATTTAAACCGCCGCCACAACTTACTGCGTATTTTTGCGCAAATCTAAGGCCAGGCAGGGTTTTACGGGTGTCTAATAGCCGGGTTTGGCTACCTTGTAAAAAACTAACGTAGTGCGCGGTAGTGGTGGCCGTACCGCTTAATAACTGCAGAAAATTAAGGGCGCTGCGCTCACCGGTCAGCAGCGTTCTTGCTGGCCCGCTTAAGGAACACAATAAGCTGTTAGCTGTAACATGGTCACCGTCCGCTACCTGCCAGGTAACGATGACATTATCGCCTAGTTGCTTAAACACCTCATCGACAAAACCAGTACCACAAACCACGCAATCTTCGCGGGTAATGATGGTGGCTGTGGCCATTTGCTCAGCCGGAATTAACGAAGCAGTAATATCCCCAAGTGCAATGGTTTGCATGCCAAGATCTTCTGCTAACGCAGCGGAAACAGCACGACGCATTTCGTCTGCTAATAATGGGTGGTGAAAGGGTACTGTTGCAATAGTCATAGGTTAGATACGTTGAATTAATGTAAGTTGATTACCTTGTTGGCGGAATTCTAACTGCTTTAGGGCGCTCATACCTAGTAAAATCTCGGTGCCAGCTAAATTTGGCACTATGCTGGCAGGTACCTGATTCAACGTAATAAGGCCCAGCTTTAATTCAGCAATCTCGCTACGCCAGGCGGTAGTGATGCCATTTGCGGTAGAGACGCGAATGGGTTGACCTTTGATCAAACCAAGTTTAGCAGCTGCCGTTTCTGATAAGGCGACAGTGGTCGCCCCGGTATCTAATAGAAACTCGACAGGCTGACCATTAATAAAAGCAACACCCAGATAATGACCAGCCCTATTACGTGTGAGCTCAGTGGTAATTTCACTGCCGCTAATGCTGCTTTGCAGTTGCTGGTTAGGATTTTGTTGCTTACCTAAGTAGTCGGAAAAAAACCAAAACAAGCCACCACCTAACAACAACCAGGTGATTAATGTGAATATTTTGCCAAACGAAGAACTGACTTCAGGCGCTTGCATAAATTTCATCCTGCATTGACAATAGGGGCACAGCTTAATGAGGCCGCCATAAAAAGGCAAAAATCTGCATGAGTCTCCCAACTAACCTACTAGGTACGGTAACGCAGCGCGCATCAGCTCACTATGATGATAGACCCAGTGGCGAGCAAATTAGTTTACTGGTTATTCACAATATTAGCTTACCAGCGGGGCAGTTTGCTGCAGATCCGCTGACCAGTTACGTAGATGCGTTGTTTTGCGGTACTCTGGATCTGACTGCACATCCAAGTTTTGCTGACTTGTCCGGATTACGGGTGGCAGCACATTGTGTTATTTGGCGTAATGGGCAGATCTTTCAATACGTCCCTTTTGCTAAGCGAGCCTGGCATGCCGGTGTCAGTTGTTTTGCCGGGCGGGAACGCTGTAACGACTTTTCAATAGGCATTGAGTTAGAAGGGACTGACAATATACCCTATACTGAACAGCAGTATACCAGTTTGCTTGCACTTACCCGGTATTTGCTGCAACAGTATCCAGCCATTACCTTAGAAAGGATAGTGGGACACTGTGATATTGCTCCCGGGCGGAAAACCGACCCCGGAGCTGTTTTTGATTGGCAGCGTTTTAAACAAGCGCTAAAGGAGAACAAGGCATGACCTTAATCAGTATGTTACTGGCATTAATTATTGAACGACTTGCTGTACGCAGTGACGCCTGGCAAGCACGTCCATATTGCCAGGCATATCTTAAACTCACTGCTGGCTCAGGCATGAGCAAACTGGCGGAGCATCCGATTGGCCGTTATTTATGGATTTTGCTGCCAGGCTTGCTGGTCGCGTTATTACTTTTATTGGTAGACAACCGTTTATTAACGCTAGTGGTTAATACCTTGGTACTATTAATTGGTATCGGCTGCTGGCATTACCGGCAACTTTATAAACAGTATTTAAATGCATTGGAGCGCGGTGATGAAGAAGCGGCTTTTTTGGCTATGCAGCAAATTCGGCAAGACAGCCGCAGCACTATAGACGACTCCAACGGTTTGCTGCTGGTTTGGCTAAACTTCCGCTACTATGCTGCAGTGGTATTTTGGTTCTTATTACTGGGTGCTTTTGGTGTTATTACTTACGCTTTGCTACGCTATTTAAATGAGCAAACAGAGCAGGTTGCCGCGACAACGACCGCAACGAATCATGTAGATCCGTTAGCAGATACAGAGACTGCCGATACCGCTGTAGCTGATGAGACAGTGTTAACTGAGCATCTTGAGCCAGACTCTGACAGCACGCCAGAACCAAGTGAAGATGCGGTCTTTAATGACAGCAAAGCTGTCATAGCCAACAAAGATGCAGTGCATTATTTATTGCATTGGGCAGACTTTTTCCCAGCCAGGTTATTCGGTTTGGGGTTTGCATTAGTAGGGTATTTTTCGCGGGCATCTAACGCCTTATTGGGTTATTTTCTCGATTTTACCGCCAATAACCAACAAGTGGTAACGGACGTTGCCAAGGCAGCAGAACCTATTATCGACTCCCCTTTGCAAGCTGCAGACGATACCAGTGCAATGGTACAGCTTGCCAAGCGTAACATGTTGTTCTTCTTAGCCTTTACCGCTATTCTGACGTTGAGTGGTTGGTTAAGCTAAGGCTTAAAATACTGAAAAAGGCGCCATTTAGGCGCCTTTTTTGTGGGAGAAACAGCGTATTTTAAGCGATGTCGAATAACTTTTGCTCTAAGGTTTGCCCTTTAGTCAGGCTACGATAATGACAGCCGTGGCTTGCCAAACATTGCAACAACAAGATATCAAAGCTTGTTGCCTGCGCGCTGTGCAGGCTAAATACCAGTTGTTTCTTTTGCGGTTGAGTAAGCGTTTGCACGCCGGGTAATTGTTGGAGCTGTTGCAGCAACTGTTGATCGGCTTCCTGCTCAAGTTGTAATGTCAGGTACTGAGCATTATCTAGCGCGAGGTTGCTATGTACATTGCTGTGCAGCACGCCTTTGTCTAAAAACAGCACCTTATTACACAGCTGCTCCAGTTCAAAAATATTATGCGAGCTGATTAAGAAGCTCATCTCGCCGCTTAATGAGCTAATCAGTTTACGAATGGCCAATGCGTTGGCTGGATCTAAACCTGCCGTGGGCTCATCTAGTAACACCAGCTGTGGTTTACCGATAAAGGCTTGAGCGATGGCCGCTCGCTTACGCATACCGTGGCTTAAGGCTGCCGCTTTTTGTTTGGCCTCGCCTGCCAGATCAACCAAAGAGAGTACTCTGGCCATTTCCGAAGCCGCAGCTTTAGCCGTTAACCCCTGTAAACGACCATAAAACTGTAATTGCTCAGCAATAGTAAAACTGGGATCAAATTGCGCATCTTGTGGCAAAGCACTTAGCTTACCAAATAACGCTTTGCTCCCTGCTGGTTGCCCTAGGACGTTGACTATGCCACTGTCGGCCCGCAGATAGCCGCATAAAATACTAAAGAGTGTTGTTTTACCGGCGCCATTGGGGCCAATTAAGGCCGCGGTGTCTCCTGGCATTAATTCGAAGCTAAGCTGGTGTAATACGACTTTACGCCCGAATTTTTTGTTAAGGTTAGTGCAACGAATAAGGGCGCTCATAATGCTCTCCGCCTGACAATTGCATAAGCTAACAACAAGAGAACCAGGCTTTGCAGCAATGGTAGTGTGGCAAATTGTAAGGTTTGCCAACCTTGTACTGTGGCAATTTTTCCGACCTGAGCACCAAGTAGGTAGTGATGTAAAAATGCCCATCCCGGATAAGTGCTGGTGAACCAACTGAGCAACCCATAACCGACACCGATACTGACGATCGCCAGAGTAACGGCCAGTTTAGCTGTAGGCGCCAGCGCAGAGAAAACACTCATTAATGCAGTAAACGGCAATAAAATGAGCAGCAAGTTAACCCAGATCACCGCTGCACCGTTTAGCATCGGTAGCGTAAAACTGCCGGCATTCCAAGCGGAGATTGCCAGGGTCGCGGTAAGGGTTAGCAGAATGAGACTGCCCTGTACTAGCATCTGGCCAGCAAAGCGGCCTAACAAAATAGCCGTGCGGCTGCTACGTAGGCTTAGAAAGCGTAAAGTACCGCGCTCAAGATCACTACAGAGTTGATTGGCGGTAAAGAATAGGCAGAAAATGGGTAGTAAAAATAAACTGAGTAGCCAATAAAGTGTCAGTTCTGAGGAAGGCCAGTTGCCCAGGTGCTGCAAAATATTGCTGCCCATAACGCGAATGTTGGTATTCATGCTTGCCAGCGAGCTAACCAGCTCTGTAGCCGGCAATACAAGATAATAAAGTAGCAACCCCCAAATAACAGCGGTGGCCGCGAGCGTCATCAAGCCGCTGCGGGTTAGCCATAGCCGGCGTAGCTCAAAAATGGCATATAGCCCAGTATGTTGTAGCGTTAACAAGGCGTTAGACATAGGCGCGTCCTATCGATGGTCAGGTTCTCCAGTATGTTAACTCAGTACCTGACATTTAACCAGACTGTAGCAAACTGCTTACAAGGCAAGGGAGTGCACTTCGCTGTCGGCCTAATCAGCGACTTTGATCCGCTAAGGCACTTTAATCGTCTATAGTATAGTTATGCATTCGCTTAGGGCGTGCCCTAGACAAAGAAAAGTTTAGATATCGCTGTTTATCTTTGGTTTATATGGCTATCTCTCAAGGTTTTTTATGAAGCAGCACGCCGAACAACATGATCTTTTCGCCGCTGATACCCAGTTGCTATTCTCAGAGGATCAGGAACTGGCTGCCAGCAATGCGCAGCATTGGACCGTTCTGATCGTGGATGATGAACCGGAAATTCACCAGGTAACCCTAATGGCCCTGCGCGACTTTAGCTATCAAGGGGCTAACTTGCAATTTATCAGTGCCTATAGCGCTGCTGAAGCGAAAAGCATCCTGGCAACCCATAACGAAATCGCTTTGATCTTACTTGATGTGGTGATGGAAACGGATGATGCCGGTTTAACGCTGGTGCAATATATCCGTGATACGCTGCAAAATCATTTGGTTCGCATAGTGCTGCGTACCGGGCAACCGGGACAGGCGCCTGAACAGCGTGTTATGCATGATTATGATATTAATGATTATCGGGCAAAAACAGAGCTAACAGTACAGCGTTTGGCAACAACAGTGATGTCGGCTTTACGTGCTTTTACGGCCATTAAACAACTTGCTCAGGCTAAGGAAACACTGGAGGCACAGGTGCAGGCCAGGACTGAGCAATTAGAGTTAAGCAATTTACAATTGCAGCAGTCGTTAGCAGAGTTACAAGCCGGTGAGCGGGCGGGTAAACAATTGCAGTTTGCCATGTTACCCCCAGCGCTTTTTTGCTGTGGTGAATATCAACTGAGCCATGCGCTTTATCCGTCTGAATATATGAGCGGTGATTTTGTTGACTACTTTAGCGCCGATGAGCATCACGTTATATTTTATATTGCAGATGTGTCTGGCCATGGTGTGGCCTCTGCCTTTGTGACGGTGTATTTAAAACGTTTTATCAGCACCTATGTTGAACATTATCAAAGGGGCAGCTCTAGGTTATTGCTCGAGCCTGCTGCGCTGCTTAGCGCCTTAAATACCGAGTTACTGCGGGAGAATATCAGTAAATATATTGCGTTGTTTTATGCAGTACTAGATACCCGAACCGCGGAGCTAACCTATGCTAATGCGGGTGCTTTTCCCTGGCCTTTGTTGCTACAGCAGCAACAGGCTAACTATCTGGAGCTAAAAAGTACCCCAGTTGGGATGTTTGATTTTGCGGTTTACCAACAGCAGTCGTTAACGCTGCCGCAGCATAGTGCGCTGATACTCTGCTCTGATGGTATTTTAGATTTATTGACGCCAGCAGCCACAGAGCAAAAATTAGAGAGCTTGTTGCAGCATTGTAACCTTGAGCAGGATATCGCGCTTTTGCTGGAACGATTGGCAATTAATCCGGCACTGGGTTTACCCGATGACTTAACGATACTGATGTTAAAGCGCAATCTAATACGCTAGGTTTGCTTTAATTATGTCGGAGAATACTATGACGATACCTCATCAGATCTTTTTTGCCTGCGTTGAGCAAAGTTGCTACATCAAACTATGTGGCGAACTACGCTATACCCATGCCACCGGCATGGATGACTTGCTCGCACGTTTGGTAAGTAAAGAAATTGCCTGTGATCGGTTGGTCATTGATTTAAATCAGGCGTCTTTTATTGATAGTACTCATATTGGCATGTTGGCCAGTTTGGCGCGTTTTTGCCAGCAGCAACAGCTGCCCAAACCCACGTTGTTTTCTACCCAGGCTGAAGTAAACACCTTGCTGTATGGCCTTTGTTTAGATCAAGCTTTTGATATTATTGAGCAGCCAACAATGCAGCAGTTTAGCATGGACCCGGTTGCCGAAAAAAATTACAGCGAACAGCAACAAGGTTTGATGATCTTGCGGGCACATCAGGCTTTGGTGGCATTAAATGATAAAAATAAAAGCGCCTTTCAACCGGTAGTGGATTTATTAAAACAGCAACTTGGTGAGTAACTTAAAGGAAGGCTACTCTGCCAGTCAATAAATTGGTAAGACCAATTTATTTCAATACTGAAACAATCCCGTCATTTTGAGTAATAACTCTAATTATTTGTGGGTTGCCAGCTGCCGAAAAATCTGCTTTATTTACATCTTGCGCAGAAAATGATAGCCTGCTGCCCACTTTTCGTAAATTGGTAAGACCAATTTACCTTAATAGCAAAGCAAGGACTTTACTTACCCGCTATGGCCGATTTAAAAATAAAGCCCGCCAAGCTCTCTGATCAGATAGTGGCACAGCTGGAGCATATGCTGCTGGAAGGCAGTTTTAAGCCTGGTCAAAAGCTACCGTCGGAACGTGAGCTGGCCGAGCGCTTTGCGGTATCAAGGCCTTCTTTGCGTGAAGCCATTCAAAAATTAGAAGCCAAGGGGCTACTAAGTCGACGCCAGGGTGGCGGTACCTATGTGTGTGATAATTTGGTCAAGGATCTGACCGATCCCTTATTTGCATTGATGGCACAGTACCCTGATTCACAATTCGATTTTTTAGAGTTTCGCCATGCTTTAGAGGGCATTTGTGCCTACTACGCTGCACTGCGTGGCACCGAGGCGGATCATAAAAAGATTAAAACCTTATATGAAGAGATTTGTCTGAACCAGCAATTGCAGGATTCAGAAGCCGAAGCCAGAGCCGTTAGCCAGTTTTATCTGGCGGTGGCCGAAGCTTCACACAATGTAGTGTTGTTACATCTGGTCAGAAGCTTAACGCCGTTGACTGAACAAAATATCCGCTTAAATTTAGCAGCGTTGCAGGAACGCGACGGGATCGCCGAGAAATTGAATGAGCACCGGCGGCGGCTAATGCAGGCGGTAATTAGCCGAGAGCCGGAACTGGCGCGCCAAGTTAGTAATGGTCACTTAGCCTTTATAGAAGAAGCCTTGCTGGAAGTAAGCAAAGAGCGCTCGCGCATTGAGCGCTCGCTACGCCGCTCACAGCAGGCATAATATTTTTGCAGCACGCCGGGGGCGTGATTAACCAAAGGAAACCTCGATATGTCTGAAGTCAGTAAGGTTGACATCGACGCTTTAGAAACCAAAGAGTGGCTGGAAGCGTTGGAGTCAGTGGTGCGTGCCGAAGGGGTAGAGCGGGCGCAGTTTTTGCTTGAGCAAGTGCTGGAGCAAGCCCGGTTGGAAGGCGTTGATATGCCTACCGGTGTTACCACCAACTACATTAACACCATTCCGCCACAACAAGAGCCGGCTTACCCAGGTGATGTTAACCTGGAGCGACGTATCCGCTCGGTGATCCGTTGGAATGCCATTATGATCGTGCTGCGTGGCTCGAAAAAAGATTTGGAGCTGGGTGGCCATATGGCGTCGTTCCAATCTTCAGCCGCCTTTTATGAAACCTGTTTTAACCACTTCTTTCGCGCACCGAACGAAAAAGACGGCGGCGACTTAGTGTATTATCAAGGCCATATTTCACCGGGTATTTATGCCCGCGCCTTTGTTGAAGGCCGCTTAACGGCTGCGCAGTTAGATAATTTCCGTCAAGAAGTGGACGGTACTGGTTTATCCAGCTACCCACACCCGAAATTAATGCCTGAATTCTGGCAATTCCCTACCGTTTCTATGGGCTTGGGCCCAATCACGGCGATTTATCAGGCGCGTTTCTTAAAATACTTAAATGGCCGTGGTTTAAGAGATACTACAGAGCAGCGCGTCTATGCCTTTTTAGGTGACGGCGAGATGGACGAGCCAGAATCACGCGGTGCGATTAGCTTTGCAGCCCGTGAAAAATTGGGCAACCTGTGTTTCTTAGTTAACTGTAACTTACAGCGCTTAGATGGCCCTGTAATGGGTAACGGCAAAATCATCCAGGAGCTGGAAGGGTTATTCCGTGGCGCCGGTTGGAACGTGATCAAAGTAGTATGGGGTCGCGGCTGGGACAAGTTGTTAGCCAAAGACACTACTGGCAAGCTATTACAGCTGATGAACGAAACCCTGGATGGTGATTACCAAACTTACAAAGCCAATGATGGCGCTTATGTGCGTAAGCATTTCTTCGGTCGTTACCCAGAAACCGCTGCTTTAGTCGCGGATATGACTGATGAAGAAATTTTCGCTTTAAAACGCGGCGGTCATGAGCCATCGAAGCTGTTTGCTGCCTTTAAAGCGGCGCAAAACTGCACCGACAAGCCAACGGTTATCTTAGCCAAAACCGTTAAAGGTTATGGCATGGGCGATGCCGCAGAAGGTAAAAACATTGCGCACCAGGTGAAGAAAATGGACCTGACGCATGTGAAGCAACTGCGCACCCGTTTAGGCTTAGAAGACTACATTAGCGAAGAGCAAGTAGCCGACTTACCGTACATCACTCTGCCAGAAGGCTCACCAGAGCTGAAGTATTTACACGATCGTCGTAAAGCCTTACATGGTTATACGCCGGTACGGTTACCGAAGTTTAGCGAAACCCTGACGCTGCCTGAGCTATCTGCTTTCGATTCCCTGTTAGATGAGCAGAAACGCGAAATTTCTACTACGCTAGCCTATGTGCGAGCCTTAAATATTCTGTTAAAAGACAGCCATATTGGTCAGCGTATCGTACCGATTATTGCTGATGAGGCCCGTACCTTTGGTATGGAGGGCTTGTTCCGCCAGATTGGTATTTATAACCCAAGTGGCCAGAATTATACGCCAGAAGATCGCTCTGTGGTGTCGTACTACAAGGAAGATATCGGCGGTCAGGTGCTGCAAGAAGGGATTAACGAGTTAGGTGCTATGTCATCTTGGGTAGCTGCGGCCACCTCTTACAGCACTAACGATTTACCCATGATCCCGTTCTATATCTACTACTCGATGTTTGGTTTCCAACGCGTCGGTGATATGGCGTGGTTGGCCGGTGATCAGCAAGCGCGAGGTTTCTTATTAGGTGCTACTGCAGGTCGTACTACCCTAAATGGCGAAGGTTTACAGCACGAAGATGGTCACAGCCATATTCTGGCCGGTACCGTACCTAACTGTATTTCTTACGATCCTACTTATGCCTATGAGCTGGCCGTGATTCTGCAAGACGGTATCCGCCGTATGTATGGTCCAGAGCAGGAAAATATTTACTACTACATTACGGTAATGAACGAGAGCTACCATCATCCGGCGATGCCAAAAGGCGCTGAAGAAGGGATCCGTAAAGGGATTTACAAGCTGGAGTCATTTAATGGTGGTCGCGGTAAAGTGCAGCTACTGGGTTCAGGCACCATTTTAAATGAAGTGCGTAAAGCCGCTGACATTCTAAGCAAAGACTACGATGTCGCCTCTGATGTGTATTCAGTTACCTCGTTTAACGAGCTGGCGCGCGACGGTCAGGATTGCGAGCGTTTCAATATGCTGCACCCAGAAGCTGCCGAGAAGGTGCCTTTTGTGGCTACTGTGCTTAACAAAGCGCCGGCCATTGCTGCCACCGACTATATGAAAAACTACGCCGAGCAGATCCGCGCCTTTGTGCCGGGTGCTTCTTACAAGGTGTTGGGTACTGATGGTTTTGGTCGCTCAGACAGCCGTGAAAACCTGCGCCGTCACTTTGAAGTGAATGCCGGTTATATCGTAGTGGCTGCGCTAAATGAACTGGCGAAGCAGGGCGAGTTGAAGAAAGCGGTAGTGGCCGATGCTATTAAGAAATTTGGCATTGACGCTGACAAAATCAACCCGCTGTACGCATAAGAGGATTTGTCATGACGATTGAAATTCAAGTACCAGATATTGGTGCAGATGAGGTAGAGGTTACCGAAATTCTGGTTAAGGTGGGCGACAAAGTTGCTGCCGACCAGTCGCTGTTAAGCGTTGAAGGTGACAAAGCCTCGATGGAAGTTCCGGCTGCCGAAGCGGGCACCGTAAAGGAAATTAAAGTTAGCGTAGGCGACAAGGTAAAAACCGGTAGCATTATTATGGTATTCGCCGCTGATGAGGCAAAAGCTGCTGAAAAAGAGGCCCCTGCGGCAGAAAAAGCGGCAGCGCCTGCTGCTGAAAAGAATGCTGCTGAAAAACCAGCCGCTGCCGAGCTAAAAGAAGTCGCAGTGCCAGATATTGGTGGCGACGAAGTTGAAGTGACTGACATTATGGTGAAAGTTGGCGATAGCGTTACTGCCGACCAGTCACTGCTTAGCGTTGAAGGCGATAAAGCTTCAATGGAAGTGCCAGCACCCTTTGCCGGTGTAGTCAAAGAAATCAAAGTACAAAGCGGCAGCAAAGTAAAAACCGGCAGCCTGATTATGGTGTTTGAAGTTGCAGGTAGTGCCAAGGCAGCAGCACCTGCCGCTCCAGCCAAAGCACCTGAAGCAGCGCCAGCGGCTGAGCAAGCTACCAGTACTGAGCAAAAAGACGTTGCAGTACCGGATATCGGCGGTGATGAAGTGGAAGTGACCGAAATTATGGTCAAGGTTGGCGACAAGGTTACTGCCGATCAATCACTTTTGAGTGTTGAAGGTGATAAAGCCTCAATGGAAGTGCCAGCGCCGTTCGCCGGTGTGGTAAAAGAAATCAAAGTACAAACCGGTAGCAAGGTAAAAACCGGTAGCTTGATTATGGTATTTGAAGTGGCAGGCAAAGCACCGGCAGCAGCTAGTAAGCCCGCCGCCGAATCAGCTAAAACCGACACGCCAAAAGCCGAATCAGCAAAAGAGGCGGCCCCCAGTGCACCGGCAAGCAGCAATGATGGCTTTGTTGAAAACAGCGCCTATGCTCACGCTTCGCCGGTCATTCGCCGCTTAGCGCGCGAATTTGGTATTAACCTGGCAAAGGTGAAAGGTACCGGTCGTAAAGGCCGCGTAGTTAAAGAAGATGTACAAAACTACGTGAAGCAGCTGGTTAAGCAGGTAGAAAGCGGGGCCGCTCCGGCTGCAGGCGCCACTACTGGCGGCAACAATATGGGCTTCGACTTACTGGCCTGGCCAAAGGTCGACTTTGCTAAGTTTGGCGAAGTAGAAACCAAAGCCTTATCGCGGATTCAAAAGCTGTCGGGTGCTAACTTACACCGTAACTGGGTACGTATTCCGCATGTTACCCAGTTTGATGAAGCCGATATCACCGGTTTAGAAGACTTCCGCAAAGAGCAAAATGCACTGGCTGATAAAAAGAAAATGGGCGTGAAGTACACCCCATTGGTCTTTATTATGAAGGCCGTGGCTAAAGCGTTGGAAGAATTCCCAACCTTTAACAGCTCCTTATCCGAAGATGGTGCCAGCTTAATTCTGAAAAAGTACGTGCATTTAGGTATTGCAGTTGATACGCCAAACGGCTTAGTGGTACCGGTAGTTAAGGATGTCAACAAAAAAGGCATTATCGAGCTGTCGCGTGAGCTGCAGGAGATTTCGGTAAAAGCGCGTGAGGGTAAACTGACTGCCAGCGATATGCAGGGCGGCTGCTTTACTATCTCTAGCCTGGGTGGCATTGGCGGTACTGCCTTTACGCCTATTGTTAACGCGCCAGAAGTGGCCATTTTGGGTGTCTCAAAATCGGAGATTAAACCAAAGTGGAACGGCAAAGACTTTGAACCTAAGTTAATGCTGCCATTATCGGTATCGTACGACCATAGGGTAATTGACGGCGCACTGGCGGCACGCTTTACTGCCACCTTAGCCAGTTACCTGGCCGATATCCGGCAAATTATTATGTAAAACCGGCTTACGCCACGATAAAAGCGGCTTAGGCCGTGCAAGTGGCGTAATTTTGCATGATTAATTTTATATTATTAGTGCAATCTTAGGTTACAGAGCGGCGGCTCTGATGTTAAAATTCCGCCACTTTTTTCGCCTGATAGCTGTACCCTACAACGATACGCTGTCAGATAACCGACTTAATGAAAAGGTAAAACCATGAGCAACGATATTAAAACCCAAGTAGTAGTAGTGGGCGCTGGCCCTGGTGGTTACTCTGCAGCTTTTCGCGCCGCAGATTTAGGTTTAGAAGTAACCTTAGTGGAAGCGCGCAGCACCTTAGGTGGCGTATGCTTAAACGTAGGCTGTATCCCATCAAAAGCGCTATTACACGTTGCAAAAGTGATTGACGATGCCCGCGATATGGCCTCACACGGTGTGACCTTTGGTGCACCAGAAATCGATTTAGATAAAATCCGTGCCTGGAAAGACAAAGTCGTTGGTCAGTTAACCAACGGCCTGGCCGGTATGTCGAAAATGCGTAAAGTGAAAGTAGTGAACGGTTTCGGTAAATTTACCGGCGCCAACACCTTACAGGTTGGCGATACTACTATCACCTTTGAACACGCTATTATTGCTGCCGGTTCAGAGCCAGTAGCCCTGCCATTTATTCCAAAAGATGATCCACGGGTTATCGACTCTACCGGCGCACTGGAATTAAAAGATATTCCAGGCGAAATGCTGGTATTAGGTGGCGGTATTATCGGCCTGGAAATGGGTACTGTTTACCGTGCACTGGGTTCTAAAGTATCCGTAGTAGAATTTGCTGATCAGTTAGTACCAGCAGCCGATGCCGACATCGTGAAAGCCTACACCAAGTACAACAGCAAAAACTTTAACATTATGCTGTCTACTAAAGTAACTGCCGTAGAAGCCAAAGAAGATGGTTTATACGTGACCTTTGAAGGCAAAAACGCCCCAGAGAAAGCCGTTCGTTACGACAAGATCTTAGTGGCTGTTGGCCGTAAGCCAAATGGTGCCCTGTTAGATGCCGCTAAAGCTGGCGTAAACGTAGACGAGCGCGGCTTTATCAATGTTGATAAGCAACTGCGCACCAACGTTGGCCATATCTATGCTATCGGTGACGTTATTGGCCAGCCAATGTTAGCGCACAAAGCGGTACATGAAGGCCACGTAGCAGCTGAAGTGATCTCAGGTATGAAGCACTTCTTCGATCCACGCTGCATTCCATCAGTTGCCTATACCGATCCAGAAATGGCTTGGACCGGTGTAACCGAGAAAGAAGCCAAAGAGCAAGGCTTAAAGTACGAAACTGCCACCTTCCCATGGGCAGCGTCTGGCCGTGCCATCGCCTCAGCCCGTACTGAAGGCTTCACCAAGTTAATCTTCGACAAAGACACGCACCGCATCATTGGTGGCGCCATTGTCGGTATTAACGCCGGTGAAATGCTGGGCGAAATCTGCTTAGCCGTTGAAATGGGTGCCGACGCCGAAGATATCGCGTTAACCATCCACGCACACCCAACGCTAAACGAGTCTATCGGCTTAGCCGCAGAGATCTACGAAGGTTCTATCACCGACCTGCCAAATCCGAAAGCGAAGAAGAAGTAATTTTTCTTAGTTTGAGCGTTTAAAACAAAGGCCGCAAATGCGGCCTTTGTTGTTAATGACACTAATCTAATTACATCTGACTCCGAGATCCAATAGCTACGGCGCTACTCGAATAGATGGCGTGTCGCTTCCATTTGCTGGTGGAGTATTCGCAGGACAAAGAGATTACCATCGGTACTCCGGTAGAAAATAGCATGGTATTGATGATCGTGGCGCCGGATATCCTTTCCAATCTCTTCACTGGTAATGCCAATAAATGGGTGGTCACTCAGTAACGCTAATACCTTTTCTAAATCTTGCGTATAAGCATCGGCCTGACGCACACCAAAATTGAGTAGGGTGTACTCGTAAATAATGGCAAAGTCTTCAGCGGCAAGCCGCGAAAGTCTATACATTGTGTTTTTGTTTCACCTGAGCGGCGATTTGGCTTAGTGTTAAATCACTTATTCCGCTTTGCTCACCTGCCGCCACAGCCTGTCGTAACGCGACCAGTTGTTTTTCCTGACGTTCCAGTAATCTTAGTGCTGAGCGCACTACTTCACTGGTGGAACCATACCGGCCTGTGGCAATTAATTCGCTAATAAAGTCGTCCAATTGTGCGCCAATTGTCACACTGGTTGTTCTAGCCATTAGTAGCTCCTGTATGATTAATTAACACAAATTGTAGCACGCTTGCGATAGCGGTCAAATTTACGTTTGTTGCGTCACGCAGCTTTGACCTTCGGAGCCAGATACCGAGAAATTTAAGATACCGAGGCGCTTAAGCTGGGTGCCAGTGGTTCGGATCATACATTCAAGAAACCTAAGGCAAAACGTTGGAACAGCTGTCACCCAGGGTGACTTGTCCAATTAGGCGAAAAGTGCTCCGAAAGTCGTTAGCTTGCGCAGTAAAATTCGGCAGAAGTTGTTACCATAGCCACAGGTAACAACTGCATTTAATGCTGGAGCTTGAAGATGGATTTAGACGACGCGCAAGACTGGGCTTGGTGTGACAGCCAGTTTGCGGCCATTGAAACTTACGTGAAAACCCAGCAAATCCCGCATGGCGTGATTTGCGACTGGCCGGAATGGTATACCGCGCCTTATGTTGGGTTATGGGCGGTAGAAAACCCAGAGGACCCGGGGTTTGTCGGGCACTGGATCCTGGCTGGCGATAGCACCGGCACACAGCCCCAACCCGTGCCGTTTGACCATCTTAGCGCCACCGATTTACCCGAACCCCGTGATGCGATGGCCGCCTTTGCGCATAAATGGACCACGCTTGCCGCTGACGCCAATAAAGGTACCGCTTGGCAAGGCAGCCCGGAGCTTAGCGGCGATTTGGCCGCGAAGGCGAAACAACTTAGCCGTCAGGCGCAGTTGCTGGCGCTGTGGGCGGCTGATGATGAGTTGTGGGATTGGGATTAATCCGATGAAATCCTGGATCCTTTCGATACTGCTGGCAGTAAGCCTATTTCTGGGGATTAGCTGGTATAAAGAACGCGGGTTGTTAGCGCAAGCGAGTGCAGCGCCGGCCTTTATCGCGGTAACGCTAGAAGGCGAATTATTTCGTTCTGCCCAGTTATTAGAGAGGGGAATACCAGAGCAGCAATTATCAGAGCAGCAAATACAAGGGCAAAAAACCTTACTGTATTTTTTTGCGCCCTGGTGCGGCATTTGCCGCCTTAGTATGCCAAACCTGAAGTACCTGCAAGCCGATAACGAGGGGCTTGCGGTATATGCTATTGCGCTGCAATATGATTCTGCCGAGCAGGTAAGCGAGTTTATCGCGGATTTAGACTTACAGGTGCCGGTATTGCTGGGTAATCAGCAAATGGCAACGGATTACCAGATTCAGGCCTTTCCCACCTATTATGTAATTGATGAAAATGGCCATATTAGCGCTAAGTCGCTGGGGTATAGCACGGCGCTGGGGCTTTGGCTGCGCAGCCGTTAGACGCTGATGATACAGCGGTGATTTGTTCACGTGTTTCATATTATTCAAAAGGCTAGTACGGCCTTACGCTAAAAGTAAAATAATTAATCAGGGATGAAAGATGCGGTTTTTATTAAGTGTGGTTGCGTTGCTTTTTGTGGTTTGGTCGAACTCTGTTGCTGGTCAGCAGCAGTATACCGAGGCAACCTGTTTACTGTTGCAGCAGCAAATTGACCGTTTTGCGGCGCAGCCAGAACATCGTCATTATCGGCAAGCTAAGCGGGATTTTAACCAGCATTGCCAAAACCCAATAGCGGCACCCGCTAAGCCGCTGGTGTTAAGCAATGTGCCGCCTAAAAAGATTGTGCCGACTTCGGCCGCTAGCCAAGTCACCGAGCCTGCAGTATTAACTGCCATGCCTGAACGCACTGCAGCGGCACCACTTAAGTTCGATATGGGCACTATGCTGTTTAGCCTGTTCCAGCCGTATATTCCCTATATCCTTATTTTTCTGTTGTTGTTACTGCTGCCCAACATCCTGTTATTGGTGTTGTTTGGTAGTAAAGCGCGGTTTTTAGGCATTATGGCCGAGCGGCAGTTACATCGCTTATTGTTGCGGCAGTTGCCTGCAGGTTATCAGCACTATCGTAATCTGATCTTGCAGACCGCGCAGGGCGATTTAACTGAGATTGATCAGCTGGTGCTGAGCCGTTTTGGTATTTTTGTGGTGGAGGTAAAAAACTACCGGGGCTGGATCTTCGGCAGTGAGCTGCAGTCCTTGTGGACAGTACAGCATTTTCGTCGTAAACACAGTTTTCAAAATCCTTTACGGCAGAATCATAAGCATACTGAGGCAGTAAAGTTCGCCCTAGGCTTAACTTTGCAAGATAGCAGACAAGTGCATTCGGTGGTGGCTTTTAGTGAGCGCGCTCAGCTTAAAACGCCACTGCCTGCGCATGTGTGTTATATCCGGCAAGTAGCAGATTATATACAACAATTTACCCAACCTTGTTTTAGTGATGAGCAGTTGCGCCAGTTTGCTGCCAAGCTCAATCTTACTGCTTCGTCACAACCAGCGTTACGCAAAGCCCATAAACAACAGGTTAGCGGGCCGCAGCGCTAGCGGGGGTTGATACTATTGTAAAGGTACTGCATCTCTGTAATGATTGGCTGGTACTAACTTAAAAAAGGATTTTTATGAAAAAGTTTCTATTGCTGCTGCTGGTCGTAGCGGGCATTTACCATTTTCAGGGAAACAATATAAGCAATGCCTTGGATGAAGGCTTTCAAAATGTTGTAGCCGAGCAAAGCGAGAGCCTGCAACCGGGCCTATCTGCTCAGCAGCGTGAGTTACAAAAAACGCTAGTTCGGATCCGCAATAACGGCCCCTTTCCATACGATCGTGATGGCATTACCTTTCATAACCGAGAACGTTTGTTACCCATTAAGTACAGTGGCTATTACCGGGAATATACGGTAGATACACCAGGTCTCTCGCATCGTGGGCCAAGGCGCGTGGTGACAGGGGGCAATCCGCCTGATGTGTATTATTATACTGAAGATCATTACAAATCTTTTCGGCAAATTAGCGGAGCACCATGAGTTTACTTGATCTCAATAGTAGTATTACTCTGCTGCATGCTGTTGCGCCTGCAAATGCTATGAGTTTAGCGGATAACAACAGTGTGAACCGCGACAGCATTTTACATTGCTTGCAAACTTCATTTCAGTTTCCTGACTATTTTGGTGGCAACTTTGATGCGGCCTATGATCTGTTGCTGGACAAAGTGGATACGTTAAAACAGGCAACGGTTTGGCGTTTTGCCATTGATAGCAAGGCAGCTGTTGATGAGCAGGCGTTGGCTTGTTGGCAGCAACTTATGCAAGATATTCTGCACTATGCCACAACCAAAGGTATCGCGCTTAGTGTTGAGTTGTATATTGAACCTGGTTAGGTGTTAGGTAAGACTTAACATCTGCTAGGCGTTACTATGCAACTTTTCGCAATACTTTTATTTTCGCCAAGAGTTAGCCCCAGTTAAGCATAAATAGCTATGCTAGGGTTGCTTCTCAATAGCCCCAATATCTGGCGATGCCTCGCCATTACCATCTCCGTCTGTTGGTCTGCTATTCCCAAAAAAGTCATCTGTGATAGTGCTTGTTGCTGCGGCATCAATCACAGCTGAACCCGCCATGGGTATACCGAAGCTGTTCAGGCCAGCCGCAGTAAAGAGGTTGTCTGCCATCGTATATGGCAAAGCTGCACCATACACCGGGTACCTTGTCTCATCGTACAAATTATTAATGATGTCTATTTTGAGCAGTGGTGGCATGGTGAACTGCTCAAGGGTGAACTGCAGACTTAAAGCAGTATTTACCTGGCTAAACACGTTGTTGCGCATAAGTAGTTCAATATGGCTGGCTCCGTCATAAGCCCGTAATTCAAGAAACTCATAAATACCCATTATGGTGTTGTGCTCAATTTTACTGATATAGCCACCGGCGAGATAAATAGGGTGGCAATAATTTGGTATGTTGTTGTCTTTTAACATTAAATTATTGGTATAGATAAAATCACGCGGTGCAGTGAAATCGTTTTTCAGTAAACGCACCCCTGTACAGTATGAGCCATTAAAAAAGTTAGCAAAGGGCGTGTCATAGTAATTAGTTATAAACTGGTTTTTTTGCAGGGTAATGCTGCCATTGGCATTAATCTCATTACCGGGGAGCAATAACTCGGTGGCACCCATGCGGTTAGAGGTAAGGATAGCACCATTTTCACCCGTTTCAATTTGTAAGCTGGATAAGGTGAAATCACTAATTTCACTATTGTGATCGATCAACAACATCCGCTGTTCATAGCTGTTTGGCAATGCTTTACCAAGCAAATAAGTTTGCTTGGTAGTACCCCGCAGCGTGATATTTTTATCGGTTAAATGCAGGCTACCAATATAAATGCCTGCGGGGACATTCATTATTGCGCCTGCTGCTGCGGCATCAATTTGCTGTTGCAGCACCGCTGTGTCTTGACCAGCAATTATTGGGAATGACCAATTGGCAAGCACTTCAGTATTGTCAGGCGCAAATAGTTGAAATGTTGCTTGCCCAATACCTGTTGCGGTTGCGGTAACGTTCAATGCTATCTCAGTATTGTAATCTGGATAACGGATATTGAA
Source organism: Alishewanella longhuensis (assembly GCF_014653435.1). Lineage (GTDB taxonomy): Bacteria > Pseudomonadota > Gammaproteobacteria > Enterobacterales > Alteromonadaceae > Alishewanella > Alishewanella longhuensis. Next base: position 583,866 of record NZ_BNAO01000001.1, read on the forward strand.
ATTGTCACAGGGTTGCCAATCATCAAATTGTTTACATTGCGCCTCAGCATTAGCAAAGTCGGGCAACTCAAGTTTAAGCGTTATACCAGAGATACGATCGCTGGCTGAGGAAAGAGCCAACCTTAGGGTAGTACTTGTTGGCTCATTCAGCACGGCTATTATTGGTGCAGATTCTTGCGCCGCCGAGTATAGCGTAAAGTCTAGTATTGCTGCAGCGCGGGATAACTCGGTGGTTGCCGTTTGTTGATTTGAAGTGTTTAAACCCGTTGTAACCAGCTCTACGCTCAGTGGCGCTGTAATTGCTGTTAGCTGCGAGCTTGGAGCGTCTAACACGATAATATGGCTGGCGATTTGCCCGGCATTGATATCACGAATAGCGCAGCGCGCTTGTAATCTATTGTCTGAAAGCACACAATCATGATTGCTTTCGCTAAAGCGCATAGGCTCTGCGGTGTAGTAGACAAGTTCACTATTATACGCTGCAGCACCCTGTTGATGCGTTAAAAGCGTTTCTGCATAGATAAGTGCTGTTTGACGCCCTGGCTCATGTTGTAATTTAACGTCTATCTTATAAATAAAAGGCATGATATCGGCATTTTGTGGATTGCCTAGATAGCGAAATTCTTCAAGGTTGGTATACCCGTCTCCATCAGCGTCTTGTATCGCATCATTAGGATCTGCAGGGTTCAACCCAAAGTAGCTCTCCCAGGCATCGGGCATGCCATCGCCATCTGAATCACGGAAATTGGTGAGCAGTTGATTATTTAGCGTTGTAGCGCGGTAGACATAGTGAAATTCGTTAGGGCCATTTAGGGTAAAGTGATAAGTAAACAAGGCGTTATACGGAGAGCCATCATTTTTAATTTGCCAATTGAAAACGTGCCCATCAGCACCTGCCAAGGCTAAATGACCTTGCTGAGGTTGCGTTACAATCATTGTAGGTAACTTTAATAATGTTGGCGTGGTTACATTTACATAGCCTATATCACTAATATAAACGCGACCTTGCAAAGCCATACCACCGTTTTCACAGTAAATACCGTAGCTACCGAACCGCTGATCGTAGAGGTTTTCAAAGTACCATTGTTCGCTGCTGCCTTGTACTGTCAGAAGCAGGTTATTTAGATTTAAAGTACTGTCACAACTCCCGGTAAGTTCACGCTGTCTGCTGGTACCTCTGATGATAAATATATTGTTGTCAGTACGAAGTTGTGTATCTTGGTAAACGGTTATTGCTTCAGTAATATCACCCGAAGCATTGGTGCTGACTACTCTCAGAGTCGCGTTACCAGTAAAAATATTTCCGCCTTCATTACATTGATTAAATGTTATGGCTATTTCCGTGTTTGCCTTATTTGGGGTAAGCGTGGCGCTGCCACCATTAATGCAAAGTCGTTCACTGCTGCCGGCTTCGTCATCATAAGTAGGCAGTAACTCTGGGTGCAGAGTGGTGATGGTTTGCATAAAACGGGAAGCCCCCGTCTTATCTAATGCTGCTGCCGTTTTAAGGCCAGTGTATTGAGATTGTACATTGATGAATTGGGCTAAAGGGTCAGAGCCGTTACCCGAATTGCCACCAGTACCTGTGCCGGGCGTAGATGAGCTATCGCTACCGCCTCCACCACAACCGGTTACAGCAAGTAGTAACGAAAACGCTAGTGCATTCCGTAGCATGATAATCCTGTTAATATTCTTGCTTAAAATATAAACATGATTCTGCAGTATTTTAACAGCGGCGACAATTGTCCTAACGAAAAATAGTCTGCTATCGCCATTTAAGCTGTGATGATGTACCTCATGATCACCACGGTAACTAGGGCGGCAGTCCACTCAGGTTTAAAAATATGTCGCTCGGTTGTGTTCATCTTCATGTCTGAATAGCAAAATTGCCGGAGCTAAAAAAGTGAGCTATTTAATGATTTTTAGCTGTGGTGCTATCTTTAACCCGCCAATTCCCCCATGCCGGATTACCCTGCACCTGCAAGCCAAGCGCGCGCAGCCAATCGGCGGCTTGATGGTTTGAGTTATAACTATAGCTATAAGGCCGGCTATGCGGCACAAAGCTAAGGTGGCGCTCGGCACTATAAAAAGGGACGCTTTGGCTGGCAGTAAACTGCTGCTCTAGCGACTTTATTAGCGCATCAACCTGTGCGGCTTCTACCTGAAATAGATAAGCCTGACCAATACCTACACCCACTTTGGCAGCGAGATTTTCACCGGCTGTTGTCGGGGCTACGATCTGGCGGCCCAGAGCACCTTTACTGTCTTTAAATAAGGCGCGGCTGCCGCTAGCCAGACTCTGATCGCTCTCCACATACCAGGCCCAGTCGCCAAAGGAATAGCGTAGCCGGGATTGATCCGCTGCAGTGAGTAACAGCGAGCTATGACGGCCATGTTGCAGTAACTGAACCTCACGTGGCTGGTACACCGTTTCTGGTGCGCTAATGATAGCGCTGCAGCCGCTAATTAGCGGTAGTAAAAGCAGTACAATAAATACCGTGCTGATTTTCATCTTTACCCCTTAGACTGTTATATTCAAGAAAAGCGCTTATACACTGCGGTGTAAAATTGCTGGACCTAAACTGTAGTGACGTTAAGGTCAGGTTCATCGCTATTGTAAAGATAATAAACACTCTGCTTTGATTTACTAGCAGCAGAGCTTTAGCAGCCAGTTGCTTTTGGCATGAAAGCATAGACCCATGTTGCTGAGTATAAAATACCGCAATAAAGTAGCATTTTAGCAGCGTCGTTAGTTATAACCTTCAAGGAAGCCTGGGCATGGCAGTGAACAGCCGTTTGTATTTAAGTTTTGCGCTGATAAGTTTGCTAATGATTGAAACATTGTTTTTAGGAAACAGTTTTTCGCTGCAGTGGCATAGCCCGAAATTGATGTATCAGGTGAGTGCCTATCTGGTACCGGTGAAACTTGCGCTAACTGGCCTGGCGCTTTGGTGGTTAAGCGGGATGCTGCTAACCGGTTGGCGTAAATATGCGCGTGTTGTGTTTGCCAGCGTGGCCGTGATGCATATGGCGCTGCTTAGTTTGGTGTGTGCGAGTTACATATTTCTCGATTTTGCGCCGCAAGCTAAACAATATCGGTTACAGGGTAATATCGCTGTTTATACGGCAGATCCTGGCGCTATGGGCCGTGCCTATCATTATTTTAGCTATGTTTGCCGCAATGATTATGGTTTCTATCAATTAACGCCAATCAGCAGGCTAAATTGGCTAGGCGAGTTTGAATTTACCGAACAGCACGGCGAACTGGTGATCACGGGGTCGGCAGCAGGAACCGAACCGATTCGCCTGGCAATCGCTCAGTATCAGTGTAGCTAGTGTTTTCTTTCGTTCTAGCGAAGTGTTAGGCTGCCTCTATGGTGTTAATAAGGTGAGCCACACGCATGCGCATTTGGACGTACATTATTGTTAGCTGTATTATTAACTGTCTTTCCGGGGGCTTTAGTGCGCCCCTTTTCGCGACTGAGCCTGAGCCTATCGCGCAGCCATGGCAAGTACAGCCAGTATCTGTAAAGCACCCTGCTATGCTTGAGGTTGTTGCTGCAGATGCCCGGTTGGAGCTATTGGCCAAAGGTTTTCGATGGTCAGAAGGCCCTGTTGTTGAGCCTGCAAGTGGCGATGTTTTATTCTCTGATGTGCCAGAGAATATTGTCTATCGCTGGAGTGCGTCGCAGGGGTTAAGTGTCTATTTAAAGCCATCGGGTTATACCGGCATCTACCCTGAAGATAACTTACAGCAAGGCGCTAATGGTCTGATTTTTAATAGCGATAATCAGTTGGTTTTGGCGCAGCATGGCGACAGACGCTTAGCAATTTTACAAGATGCAGCAACGTCGGTACCGCAATATCTTACTTTGGCGGGCGAGTATCAGAATAAGCTTTTTAACAGCCCGAACGATTTAGTGCAGCACAGCAGCGGTGCCTATTATTTTACCGATCCGCCCTATGGTTTAAAAGGCGCAGATAACGCCGCGCAAAAGCAACAACAGGCTAACGGTATCTATCGGGTAAGCGTGGATGGCAGCGTTAGCCTGCTGGCTGCCAATTTAACCCGGCCTAATGGTTTAGCCTTTTCGCCGGATGAGCAGTGGCTTTATGTTGCAAATTCAGACCCGGCTGCGGCACAGTGGTGGCGTTATCCTGTGCAAGCCGATGGCCAGTTAGGCGCAGCTGAATTGTTTTTTGATGCTACGGCTGTCGCACAAAGCACCCATGGCTTACCCGATGGCTTAAAGATATTGCCTTCTGGCATCTTACTTGCCACCGGGCCTGGCGGGGTTTGGGTTATTTCGCCAACGGCTGAACACTTAGGCACCATCCTAACCGGTGTTGCAGCTGCTAATGTCGCATTAAGTTTGGATAACGACTGGCTTTATATTACCGCAAGTCAGTATTTGTTAAGGATTAAGCTGGCGCCTTGATTGCTACTGCACCCATTTTTAATCTGGCCGCCAGGAGTTATTTGGGTTAGGGTGAATAGCCCGGCTAGCATTTTCTGCCCTTAGAGTGAGCTAAAATTAATGAATTACCTTACTGTGTTAACTGCCTTAGGCTTTGCTGTCGCGATACCGGGTGTTGCTAAAACACCGGCGTTAACGTCTTCGTCTGCTGCTTTTGAGCAGTTTTTTCAGCAATTGAGCCTGCAATGCGGTAAGGCGTATCCGGGTAAGCTGACCCTGGAGCCGGAAGGTGACGATATGCTAACCGGTACTGAGTTATTGATTGTGCATTTTCGCGAATGCACTGATTCGCAATTAAAGGTGCCTTTTCATATTGAGCTGGAAGCCACTGCAGACTGGAACCGTTCCCGTACCTGGATCTTTACGAAACACGCCGATAAGCTGGAGCTGCGCCATGATCATCGTACGAAAGAAGGTGATGACGACAAGGTCACCATGTACGGTGGGTTTTCTTATGGAGAGGGTACGGTTATCCGGCATGAGTTTCAGTCAGTAGAGAGAACGGCGGAGTCAGGTTATTTTCGCGGCTGGCGCATCGAAATTGAACCAGGGGTACGTTATACCTATGGCACGGTGCGCGGCAGTGAATGGAGCTGGCGTATCGATTTTGACTTAAGCCAGCCGCTTGCTGAGTTACCACCCGCGCCCTGGGGCCATAGCGAATAGCTGGGTCGGCTACTACGAGGCGGCAGTTTGCCTGGTAGCGTGGTTGCAGTGGCTAATATTGCGTGTCGTAGTCGTTATGATCGAAATCGTCACCATCACTGTCATCTGCCGTCATTAGCGTCAGAATTTCAGTAATTTTTGTTTCGTAACGTTTTAAGGCGGCTTGGTCGGCGTTCGTTAAACACGAGCGAATAACTTTATTTAGCTGCTGCATTTGTAGCATGCTTTTACCAATAGCTGAGTTTGCATCCGGTGTAATATCGTATTGTTGTAAATGCGCTGCCATTGCAGTTAAAGCTTGCGACGTCACTTTCATACTCAGCTCATAGTATTCGGCGCCCGAGCGGAAGCCATACTGTTTAATTAGCTCTTCAAACTGACGCACCTGCGCCTGGGTGACATTGTCTTGGTTAAACGACTGATAGTGTTTTTGCCAATCACAATGTGGCGCTAATACTAAATTCGGCTCAACTTGGTTGTCATCTTGAAATTGCTGATCCAAAGCACGCACTGCCGCATGGCTGGCTTGCAATCGATCAAGGTTTTCTGCGGTAATCAGGGTACTGGCCTGGCAGCTAAAGGCCAGTAAGCTAGTTAATATTAACGAAAACGGTATCAGCTTGCGCATGTTAAATCCTTTATACCTTCGAGAAGTTGTAAATATGTTAGGTGTTTTTCGCTAAAAATTAAAGGCTGATGACAAAGGTAGACTGCTGCAGAGTTACAAAAAGCCATGCGAAGCAATGCTTGGCGTACATAAAGCAAATCGCTCGGTCATCGCACGGCTTTGGGGCTTTGGTTAGCAGCCGCAACTGTAGTGGAGCCTTTTAACACACTTCCATTTACTTATTGCGGCTATCCGGTGTCTTAGCGATAAAAAGCTTCAACAGTGCCTTTGGCGGTCATCAGCAGTGGCTGGCCACGGCGATCTAACGCCTTAGCCGAGGCAATTTTTACCCAACCTTCGCTAATGCAATATTCTTCTACATCAAAGCGTTCTTTGCCATTTAGCTTAATACCCACTTCATGCTCAAATACTGCAGCATTGTAGAACTTGCTACGCGGGTTTACTGATAAACGGTCTGGTAAAGCTGGGCGGGTAGTGGTGTCGTTCATGGTGGTTTTTCTTAAGTAAAATAAAAGTGTGGCCATTGTAGGCAAAGCCAGCATTTTGCTCAAGCGTAAAGCATAATCGCCGGCCAGCTTTGAGTGTTAATGCTACTTTTTTGCGGTTTTCTGGGGTTTTATGTTGCTTTTTTTGGGTGTTCGGTAAACATTGAATTGGCCTTGGTTAATTTCTTTCGTAAGCTCTATTTACTTTATTTTGACCCGTTGTTACTCTCATCATGGTCATGTACCTATTATCACAAGCACAAGGATTGTCGCTGTCAGCTAAAACTTGGCTAATAGCTTGTCCTTCATTACTCACCTAATGTGGAAATTATTAAGATGCGCAAAACCTTTTTGGCGGGCCTGCTGCTAAGTCTGTTTTCGGTGTCAGCTCAACCGCTAGTATCACCAAGCTCCAATACTAATGCGTTACATCCAGCACAAGATTACTTTAGCCAAGCCATTACTTTTGAGGTGGACCAGGTCTTAGATGAAGGCATTTTGGCCTATGCCAATCTTGTCGCTCAAGGCGATAAGGTTACGGTAGTAAGTAGTAGCAAGGGACTAGCTATTCTCGAAACGGGCGAAGAAGGATATCAATTAGTTCAGCAGTTATTATTTAGTGACTTAGGTTATCCCGAGAATACGCATGTTAATCAGCTTATGGTGGCAGCAAGCGATAAATGGCTGATGCTAGTTGTAAACGACACCATAGTGAGTATGCCTCTTGATATCAACTATCAGGTTGATGTGACACAGTTAAGTTCTATACCGAGCCAGTATGGTACTTTGTATTTAGCCGGTGAGCTTGCCGTTTTAGACTTGGGTTCTGTGATAGAAACTTATGGCATTGCCGCTACAACAGGCAGGTTAACCAAGCTTAGCGACTTTGCAAAGACAGATCCTGTTAGCAATCTAGCGGTGAGCGACGGGCTATTGCTACTGGGTTATTCTAGTTGGGCCAATACGGAAGATAATTTAGTTATTTATCGGTTTGATGATAATAATTGGCAACGCGTTGCCAGTCATAAAATGGACCCCGATCAGTGGGGTAATTATTACGTGGATCACCTGACAATAAGCCCCAGTGGTCGTAGTATTATTTATGGTGGCAATAGCACCAGTTATGTTTTCCAATTTGATCCAGCTACGGCTCAGCTTACAGAAATTAACCATGGTTTTAACCTATTTGATTTTTATACCAACGACATTAGATATTTAACTGATAACAGTGTTCTGCTTAGAACCTATGATGGTTTGCGCTTAATTAACCCACAAAATAGGCAAGTGATTGCTACGGCTGATCTTTCTAATTTCCAGTCGTCTAACTTTTTACGTCATTTAGATGTGCAGCCCACAGCCATTACCTTATTAAGCAATGCTGGTTTACTGCAGCTTGATGCCACTACTTTGATACAAAAAAGGGTACTTAAGCCAGGTGAGCAGGATATAGTACTTAATTTTGGTATGTCTCCTAAGCTTTATAAATTAAACGAACAGTCGTTTTTACAACGTGACGAGCAGACCTTAAGACTGTTTAAATTCAATGAGCTCGGTTTGCCGGAGCAAATTCAATCTAGCTCGATGTTAGAGCTGCTGGTCCACAATAATTTTTACTTTAATTTTGAAATGCGAGCTCTGGGTGAGGGGCTTTTTGTATTTCTTTCAGGTCCTCAATACACCTTAGTGCGGCAAGATCCACAAACTGCGTTATTACAAAATGTCAGCCATGGTATTTTAACAGGGCGAGATGGTAACCCGCTGTACTACACTAATAATGCTATCGCTGTACTAGGTAATCATCTGGTTATGGGTAGTGGTGATACTCTGAGTTTGTATAGTTTAACGCCTAGCAATCAGCTGCAATTTGTTGACGCACTGGTAAATGGTGCCTCTGGCGTTAGCGGGATCGCACACATTGATATGTTGCTGCAAATGGGTAATAACCTTTACACGGTTGATAATCGACAGCAGAAAATTAGCCACTTTTTCCTTAATAACAATCGTTTACAGCAAAAGAAAGTTTATAGCGGTTTGTCTTTCCCTGGTTTTACCAATTTTTACCAAAGAAACGATCTTATCACTTTGCTAAGTAACCAGTACTTGCAAGTGCTAAAAGTTGCAGAGAATGGCGATTTAACCTTTCTGGGAAACCAGTTTTTGCAAACGGATAATCAAACGTGGTTGCCAATTGGTGAGCGTTTTGTTGCCGTAAGGAATTGGGATGGTTTTCATATTTTAGAGCAAGACGATACTAATGGTGCTTGGGCCAATAGTTTACAGCTCAGTAACGAACAGCTTTGGCAAGATCACCAATTTAATCAAAGTAGCCTGGTGTCCTTAGCCGGTAGTTTGGGTATTTATGGCCCGAATGCGCAGCGTTTATTAAAATTTAAGCATAATAGCGCACCTTTTGTTCCAGATAGCACTAAACTGAACCTGACCCTGAATCAGGGCCAGCGTTTTGAGCTGGCGTTGCCTACAGTGATTCGTGATGAAGAAGATGCGGAGTTAACCTTTACGCTTGAACAGGGTGCAGCGGCTTTTAGTATCAATACTAATAATCAGTTGGTATTTACTGGTCAAAGCAGCCAGTCAGGTCGTATCGCCGTCGTTGCCGCAGATCCTGCTGAGTTAAGCTCGGGGATTGTATTTACCTATCAACTGAATTTGGCACCCACCCTTTCAGGTACTTTACCGGCGTTCAGTGTCGAAGAAGGCGCACCGCTACAAATAGAGTTAGCACAATATTTTACCGATCCTGAAGGCAAAGCAGTTCAATTTGCACTGGCTACCGGACAAGCTGACTTAACACTGTCTAGCACGGGGTTGCTAACTGGACGATTAAATAGTGCGGGCACGGCAACAGTAAACTTCAATGTGTCAGATGCCGCAGGGGCCATTTCTGCGCAATCGTTACAAATTAATGTTACCGCTAAACCTAAAAAGAGTTCTGGCGGTAGTGTTAGCGGCTGGTTGCTAGGCCTACTCATGGCGACAGCACTGGTAAGAGTAAGCCGCAGACGCTAAAAAATTAGAAGCCATTAAGCTACTTTAAGCCCCGCTGTTTGGGGCTTTTTTATTACTTTGCTGTGATAATAGCCGCTATTTATTAATCAACCTGCGGCAGCGGCGGGTTGGCGAATAATGTGACTCTGGATATCACAATTTGCTGCCAAAGCTGCTCGCGGCTTGGTTCATCGAGTTTGCTGCTACGTTTGCTTATGGCCAAAAACAGATCTTGTCGTAAAAAGGCGGGCTCAATTTTGCGAATTTTGTGTGCTTGCGGGTGCTCTGCTAACTGTGCTTCGGCTACGCTCCCTGGTAAAACATAGCCATCGAGGCGGTTGTTTAATACCAGCGCCAAACCAGAACCTATCGATGAATCGAGCGGTTGTAATACGCCCAGCTGTTTTAATTTGTGTTCAGCTACATAACCTTTTGGCGCTGCCAGGCCATAATGCACACCGGTAATTTGCTCACCATCCCAGTGCAAGGCGCTATCGGCTAAAGCATAGATATAGTAGTTCACAAAGGTTAGGCGCTTTTCTGTATCAGGTAGCTGTTGCTGTAGCGGAAAGTAAAAGTTTTCAGCTCGTTCAGCTGTCCAACCCACACCTATAGCAGCATCCATTTGCCCTCTGCTCGCTTCTGCTAAACAGCGCCGCCAGGGTAGGCGATGTAACTGATACGGCAGCTGTTGTTGTTGCAACGCATGCGCAACTACTGCAGCGTGAAAGCCGGCAATACGTTCGTTGCCAATTTGCAATTGCGGTAGGTTCGGTGTCTCGTCAAAAGACTCATAACAAAGTTGTAAAGGGCGTTGCGCGTGCGCCATATTGCTGCACAGTAACAGTAGTGTGGCCCTAAGTAGGTGTTTTAGCATATTGCGCCAATAACTTTGGGTGAATGCACTTATCTTAGCGCAGTTATGTCATTAATTGTGGTGAAATAAGGTGAGACTTAGCAAAGATTGTTAAAAACAGCATCGTCAGTTGCACAGGTTTTAGCTTGCCAGTATGCAGCTCGATAAATAGGCACTGAAATTCGGTTAGCTCGTTACTCTGGGGCTTTGGTTGGAATAAAAAAGGCAGTGGTTTAAGCCACTGCCTGAGGAGCATAAAGTCTATGGCAGTTACGGATTATAACTTACCGTTAAAGTCACTCCAGTAAAGCTGCTATATGCACGGATACTTACATGCCACACGTCAGCTGCTGGGTTATTGAAGTTGCAGCTTTCGTTATTACCCTGCAGGTAAGGACGGCAATCAAAGGTCGTGGTGGTTGGTCTGCTACCACGACGTACATACAGATCAGCATCCCCTGTGCCACCGGCAATGGTTGCCGTTAAGGTTTGCATACCTGCCGGTACGGTAACGGTATAGTGCAGCCAGTTATTGGTGGTGGCAGATAAATTACTGACACTGCCGCCGCCACCGGTACCACCAGTGCCTTGTGCCGCTAGCACTGCGGCATTGGCATCAACAATCCCTACACCACAGCCACTGCAACTTGCTGGGAAGCTACGTGCGGTATTTTTCAGAATCGTTTCAATTTCATCGGGTGTTGCGTTAGGTTTAGCTTGTTTGATCAGTGCAGCGACACCGGCAACATGGGGTGCTGCCATTGAGGTGCCCTGACTATAACCATAGTTATCGTTACCCGGTGTAGTGGTACCGCTATTGTAAGTTGATAGTACGCCGTTTGGATCGTTAGCCGAGCTCATTTGGCCACCTGGTGCGGCGACATCTACGCTACTGCCAAAGTTAGAATAACTGGCACGGCCACCCTGGCGGTTAGTAGCGGCAACGTTAATTACGCCATTACAATTGCCTGGGTTAAAGTTGTTGGCGTTGGCATTGCTATTACCTGCGGCAACCACTACGGCTGCACCACGGCTACGCGCTTGATTGATTGCATTTTGGGTGGTGGTGGAACAGCTACCTGAGCCACCAAGACTCATATTAATCACACTGGCCGGATTAGGGTTAGCAGGCACGCCACTTACGGTACCGCCCGCGGCCCAGATAATGCCGTCAGCGATATCTGAGGTGTAACCGCCACATTTTCCTAATACCCGTACTGGAACGATCTTTGCGTTAAAGGCAACACCCGCAACGCCAGTGTTATTGTTACTTACCGCAGCAATAGTGCCGGCAACATGAGTACCATGCCAGCTGGAAGCTCTAAATGATGTGGGTTGCCCATTACCGCATTCCCCGGCGTTAGTCCAATCACCAGGATCGCGGGCGTCGTTATCGCGGCCGTTACCATCGTTACCAATAAAGGCATCGGAAATCATATCGTAACCCGGCAGCAAGTTAGCGTTTAAGTCCGGATGTGGCCGATAACCGGTATCCAATACTGCGACGACCACACCTTGGCCAGTGGCTTTATCCCAAGCGGCCGGTGCCCGGATGCCACCGACATTTTCATAGTAATGCCATTGATTGGTATAAAGCGTATCGTTAGGCGTTAGCGTAGGTTGTAGTAATTGATCTTCTTCCACAAATTCTACTTCATCATCCATTGCCAGTTGGCGCAGCAGTTCGGCGGTTTCATTTACTGATAAACGACGCTCAGCGCCAAACACTGCATGGCGCTCTAGTGCCGCTTCCCGTATAAACTTTACCGGCTTACCAGCACGTTGGCTAAAGCGCTCGGCTTTTGCGTTCATCCGTTCAGCCTTGCGTTGTTTTGCCATACTGGCAGGCAAGCTTTGGGCTACTCTGGCCGTGGGGCTTTCTTTATATTTTACGATCACCCGGGTAACAGGCCCATCTTGATAATCGTTAGTGTCATCGGCAAATGCCGGTTGTACCAGCAGCGTTGCTGGTATGCACAGCAGTGCCAGTGTTTTGATTTTAAAAATGTTATTTGGCATGTAAGTACCTTATTTATTGTTATGGGATCCCTGGTAAATGATGACAACTTGCTATAACACCACAGCAACATCAGTTGAATGTTTTATGACAAAGCTGTAGGTGCTGTAAATCAACAAAAGATGGACAGCCAAAAATGGCTATACCCAATTCGGGGGATTTTTTTCTGAAAAAGGTCTTTTTTGTCTATATGCAAAGCGGTTGATATTGCGCAAACGGAGTAAAAACGGCTGGTGTTATATTTTGTTTACATGCTTTTTTATAACCTGTAGTTATATTGTATAACAAATTAGTTGGATATTTGTGGTGGAAGCTCAAGGTAAGTTTATTATTAATATAGTATTTTTTTATTATAGCTAATTAGTGCCGTTGCGTCGGGCTTTGGCGATTGAGTTATCTAATAAATTTGTCACCGAGTAAACCTGCACCTAAATGCCCGGTTTTTACATATATTAAAGCTCCGTCAGCTTGGGTATAAGGTTGATGTTTACTATAGCGGGGGCTACGCAACCAACTGCCCGCAGGGTACTGGCCGTGTTCATCAAAAAAACAGCCTTCCAGCACCAATATCTCCTCGCCGCCAGGGTGGATATGAGGTTTAAACTGGGTATTAGGTGCCCAGCGTACCAAGGCGGTATTAATACCATTATGTTCATGCAGCGGTAGTACGGTTAGACCAGGTACTAAGCCTTGATGCCAGCGAGCCTTATTAGTATCAAGAGTTAGCTGTGTGGTATCGTCGGCATTAAATTGCCAGAGCTTAACCAGCAAGGTGCAGCCTGTTAGGGAGAATGGCTGGTGCGAGCTTCCCGGAGGGTTACGTAAATAGGTGCCCGCAGGGTAACTACCATGCTCGTCATTAAATACGCCTGCAAGCACGAAGATTTCTTCTCCGCCATCATGCTGATGGCTGCTGTAACCCGCGCCAGCAGCATAGCGCACTATACTGGTAGCGCGTGCAACCTCGGCTCCGGCGCGATCAAGCATCATTCTGGTTACCCCTGCCAGGGGCGAAGGTACAAAGCAGTAATCATCTGGCAAGATGACTACTCGCTGGCTAAGGTCATGATTTAATTGCATGGCGTGTAACGATTAGCCGAAATGGCAGAAACACAATTTATTGCCATCAGCATCACGCACATAAGCGCCGTAAAACTGGTTGGGGATACGCTGACCCGGTGCACCATCGCAACTGGCGCCTAATTCAACTGCTTTGTGGTAGAGCTTATCAACGGCTTCTTTTGAACCCGGTGCCAATGACACCATATTACCGTTACCTGGGTGAGCAGGCTCTTTATTAAAAGGCACGCATACCGCTAACATAGGTTGGGCCATGCTTTTACCAAAAAAGGTAATACGGTCCATATCCAGTAATTTTTTAGCACCTAGCTCGCCGAGCAGAGCACTATAGAAATTTTTGGCAGCAGCAAAATCACTAACACCAAGGGTAACGTAGCTAAGCATAATAACTCCTGAATTTACTCGTTGTTTAGCGAGTATAACGTTAAAAAGATAGTAAAAATATCTATGTTGATGGCTAGAGTATGCCTTAATACGTGTAGTATTTGGCTTTAGAGCACTGATCTTAAATAAAGAAACTGAACGGGTTAAATGTTGTGCTGCTAAGAATAACACTTTGACTCTGGTGAAGTCTCTGGCAGACTTCTAGAAGTCTTTTGATGAATTTATGTTAGGAACTGTACTATGAAACAAAATACTCGATTAATTCATGCGGGGCGGAGTAAAAAATGGACCGGAACAGCGGTTAACCCTCCAGTAGTGCGAGCTTCTACCATTGTGTTTGATACCATGAGCGAGCTCAAAGAAGCAACCAGACAACGAGGTAACAGGGTACCTTTTTATGGGCGGCGTGGTACCCAAACGCATTTTGCTTTTCAGGAAGCGATGTGTGAGCTGGAGGGCGGCGCCGGTTGCGCACTTTATCCTTGCGGAGCTGCTGCGGTAAGTGGTGCTTTGCTTTCTTTTTTAAAGCAAGGTGATCACTTGTTGATGGTAGATAATGCCTATGAACCGACCCGAGGGTTATGCGATAAGTTGTTGGCCGGTTTAGGTATTGAAACAACCTACTATGATCCTTTGGTGGGGGCAGGCATCGTCGATCTGATCAAACCCAATACCCGGGTGATTTTTTTAGAATCACCGGGCTCGTTAACGATGGAAGTGCAAGATATTCCGGCCATTTGTCAGGTCGCGCAAGCGCACAACATCATCACTATTTTAGATAATACCTGGGCATCACCCATTTTATGTCAGCCTTTTGCGCTTGGCGTGGATATCTCGATTCAAGCGGCCACCAAATATATAGTTGGCCACTCTGATGTGATGCTGGGCACGGCCTCTGCCACCGCCAAACACTGGCCACAGCTGCGTGAGCATAGTTACTTAATGGGGTATTGCGCCTCGGCAGATGATGTATATGCCGCCAGCAGAGGCTTACGTACTTTAGGCGTGCGCTTAACGCAGCACGAACAAAGTGCCCTAAAGGTGGCGCATTGGTTAGCGGCAAGGCCGGAGGTTGCGACGATTCGTCATCCTGCTTTTAGCGACAACCCCGGCCAGCAATTTTTTAAACGGGATTTTACCGGTAGTAATGGCTTATTCTCATTTGTATTAACGCAAGGTACCGCAGAGCAGGTGCAAGCCTTTATTGAGGGTATGCAGCACTTTAAAATGGGTTTTTCCTGGGGCGGCTATGAAAGCTTAATCACGGCAACCATGAATGTGCAGGCGCTACGCACCGCAACAAGCTGGCCTTATAGTGGCCCGTTAATTCGATTGCATATCGGTTTAGAAGATCCAGATGATCTGATTGCTGATTTGGAGCAGGCGTTTTTGCGTTTCGCTACTGCCTAATTATTATTCATCATTATGCATGTTTGAGCTGCCTGCTGGCAGCTTAAAATCTCACCAGTGCGCTGTTTGTTTAGTGAACTACTTGCTCGTACCATAAACAACTACTGAATATTTATTCATCGAACGAAGTGTTTTAAGCAACTTCTGCTGGTAGTTCTGCCGAAAATCCATACAATGCCGCCCCTCTGAAGGTTTATCAATTTACCATCGCAACGTTGGTGAAGTTGTCTTGGCCGGTTTTCGGCTGTTTTTATCAGGAGTTACTATGTCTGTACGTTCTTCCTCTGTGGCTTTAGGCCGCCTGAGTATGGTTGCTGTTGCCGTAGCCGCGGTCAGCCCGGTAGCGGTATTGGCACAAACAACGGAAGCTGCGCCAGAGCGAATTCAGGTTACCGGTTCGCGTATTTTACGTGAAGGCGCTATTGCTCCTTCACCTGTTACCGTCATTTCAGGGCGTGATCTGGTAGAAACCGGTGCCATGAATATCGGTGAAGTATTAAAAGAACTACCATCACTGGCTGCAACTTACACCCTAGCCAATGCGGGCCGTTCAATTGGCACTGCAGGTTTAAGCTTACTTGATCTACGTGGTATGGGCGCCTCTCGTACTCTGGTATTAGTGGATGGTCGTCGTCACGTTTCTAGCAGCGCAGGTTCAGCATCGGTAGATACCAACAGTATTCCAACCGCTTGGTTAGACTCGGTAGAAATTATCACCGGTGGTGCCTCAGCAGTTTATGGTGCAGATGCGGTAACGGGTGTTGTTAATTTTAGATTGAAAAAAGACATTCAGGGTTTTGAGATGGTACTTAGCAAAGGCTTTGCTGATGACAACCCGTATGAAAACCACAAAGCCTTATTATCTTTTGGTACTGATTTTGCCGGTGGGCGGGGTAATTTTGCGGTGGCTGCGGAGTTCTCTGGTCAGGATGGTATGAATGCAACAGAGCGTAGCAAAACCCGCACACCCTATATGTCAGTAGCTAACCCACTGGATGGTGACTACCGTGATAGCAATGGTGTATTTATTCATGATGGTATTCCAGACAGAATTACGGTAGCGAATGCTGGTTGGTATGACAGCTCAACTGCAGGTAACTTTTTCTTAAATGGCGATTGGTACATCTTCAACCAAGACGGTAGCGTACGTTTACAAGATTTAGGCACCACCTACGGTAATATCGAACATTGTAGTAATTGTGAATTTTTAAATCTGCGCGAGTATCAGGATTTACAGCCGGGCTTTAACCGCCAAAACCTGAATATGAAAGCTAATTTTGACCTGACCGATAGCATTAATTTGTTTGCTGAAGGCAAATATGTGCGTAGTAAAGGCAGCAGTGAAGGCCAGCCATCATTTTTTGAATATGGCTCTGCCATCCAAATCAAACGGGACAATGCCTTCCTGGATGAGAGCACTGCAGCCTTAATGGACGCCAATAATTTACAAACATTACGCATTCACCGCTTCCAAAAAGATGCTGGCCGTCGTTTTGAACAAAATACCCGTACTACATCACGTTTTGTAGTAGGTGCTCAGGGCGAGCTGTCTGCCGACTGGGGCTTTGAAGCCTATGTCACCCACGGTGAAACCAAGTTAGAACAAGTTAACCACAACAACCTGATGCGCACGAACTTTGCACAATCTGTTGATGCCATTGTTGACGCAAACGGTAACATTGTTTGTCGTGATGTGGTAGCACGCGCCAACGGCTGTGTACCCACCAGTTTATTTGGTGACAATGCTATTAATCAGGGCGCTCGTGACTGGTTCAATACCACCTCATACAGCCATAGCACTATCCGTCAGCAAGTGGCTAACGCCAGTGTAAACAACAGCGCGATCTTTGAATTACCTGCAGGTAACGTTGGTTTTTCTGCCGGTGTTGAATATCGCAATGAAGAAAGTGAATCTGTGCCTGATCGTTTTGCGGCTACAGGTGCGACTTTCTTAAATTCATTACAATATATGCGCGGTGAGTTTGATGTAAAAGAGGCCTTTACAGAAATATCAATTCCCTTGTTAGCCGACTTACCTTTAGTGCAGGACTTAACCTTTGATGCCGCAGTACGTTATGCGGACTACAGCACTATTGGCGATGCGACCAGCTGGAAGACGGGCTTAGATTGGAATATCAATGGTGAATTCCGTATCCGTGCTACTTATTCAGAAGCCTTACGTGCCCCTAATATTGGCGAACTGTTTGGCCCGCAAAACCAAACGTTCTTCCGGGTAACGGATCCTTGTGCGACGACTGAGCGTCAGAGCCAAATCCGTGTTAATAACTGTGCAGCAATTGGTATTGCTCCTGATCTGCAGTTAAACAACCCGGCGGCAACGGTAGAGGGACTAAGTGGCGGCAACCCAGACTTACTAGCTGAAAAATCTAACAGCTACACTGTGGGTTTTGTGCTCCAGCCAGAGGCTATTCGTGGTTTTAGTTTAACGGTTGACTACTGGTCAATTGAAATCGATGATGCTATTGCCGCTATTTCAGCACAAAATATTTTGAACCGTTGTGTAGATTCAGCCAGTGGTCCAAATATGCAGTTCTGTAATTTAGTACAACGTAACCCAGAGACAAAAGGCTTACAGTTAATTACGTCTGTGGTGCAAAACGTGGCGTCACAAACTGCCAGTGGTGTCGATTTTGAGTTTGGTTATGACTTTGATGCACTGAATGGTCGTTTCAATACAAAGCTAATTGGTACTTGGTTAGAATCACGTAAAACTTATTCGTTCCAGGATTTCCCTAGCGAGTACATTGAAAATGCAGGAGTAGCGGGTGACGCAACCTGGCAAGCCAACTTAAGCGTGAACTACCGTTATGATGCCTGGACTGCAGGTGTGAAAACACGTTATATCGATGCGGTATCACTTTATACCTCACAATCTTTAGCGTTAAACCCGGATCCAAGTGACATTATGAGTTACGGTAGCTACTTTGTAACAGACATTCGTGTCGGTTACGACTTTGCCAGCGGTGTAAAATTAGCCGTAGGTATGGATAACGTCTTTAACCGCAATTTACCAGGTGTTAGCACTGGTACTACAGTAGAAACGGGTCTTTATAACAATATTGGTCGCTTCTACTACACCAGCTTGTCTTACGCCTTCTAATTGCTTAGTTTATACTGAGTTTAAAGCCAAGCCCGATCTTTGTATCGGGCTTTTTTATATCTGTATGAAATGTCATTGTTGACAGTACTTCCGCTAAGGGCATAGCGGCTAATTTAGGCTGCTTGCCTACTTTAATTGTAGCTTTGCACGCAGTTACGACCAAGATGTTTTGCCTGATAAAGGGCTTCGTCGGCGTGTTGTAGCAGGTCCTGCCAATCTATAGCATGCTTGCTACTTGCCACCCCGATACTAACGGTTAACGACAATGGCGCCGGCGTTAGTAAAGGATGCTGTTCAATAGTTTGCCTTATTCTGTTGGCAATTTGCTTCGCGGTTTCCGGTTCTGTATTGGGCAAACAGATTAAAAATTCTTCGCCACCAAAACGGAAGATTACATCATAGTCTCGTGACAGTTCAGTAGTAAGATCAGCAATATGCTTAATTGCTAAGTCACCCGCAGCGTGGCCAAGCGTATCGTTTACCTGTTTAAAATGGTCTATATCCATAAGCAGTAAACTTACTGGCGTTTGGGTGCGGGCGGCGCGGTTTAATTCACCGGCTAATCGCAGTTCAAGCGAGCGGCGGTTTAATAAACCCGTTAACGGGTCTCGCTCTGAGAGTTTAAGCAAGGCCTGTTGTTGTTGGCTGTGGCTTAGCATAATAATGCAGCCAAAGATCAGAATGGCAAAAGCAGTGAGGCTAAAAAAGCCAATACTATAAATAACAGCACTGTGTTGGGTTTGTAGCAACTGGTAGTGTTCCAGCGCCATATAGGCAGAACGTAAACTGAATTGCATAATGTTGAAGGCAAAGGTCGCGATAAATGCCAGATACACTTTACCATGCTCATTGCGGCGATGTTGCCAGAGCATCTGCATGCACCAAAAGTTGAGTAAAATCACAGTTGGGATGGCAATTAACATACGATTAGCGACATGACTAAGGGCAAAGTCAGTGAAATGCAGTATATAGATAGCTAAAAATACCAATAATAACCAAATACGTTTACCTGATAATTGTAGGTGCCGATGAATACCGGCTGCTAAAGCAATATGGGCACCAACGCTTAAGGTATTAGTCAGCGCAGGGGATAACCAGTATGGTAGTGGTTCTCCGACGTAATGAATCATACTAAAGATGGCGTTTAATAAGGTACAGAGGGCGGCCAGCATAAAATAACGTTGATAGCGGAACTGTCGCTCCGCTTTATTTTGAAATGCTAGAACAGCGGTCACCACTACGGCAATAAAGGCATTAACGACCGTGAGGGTAAAAACATCCATAGTGAATTATGTAGCCCTAAAAAAGAAGGCGCAGAATCTAGCACAAAAAAACAGCAACTGGCAATTGGTCTGAAGGGTAGTGGCTAACTTTTTATATTGGTATAGCGCAGCTTGTATTTTGACAGTATTGACAACAAGAGCCGTACCCGGAGGTAATAATGAAGTTCTTTAATCAACTAACGACAACGCAACGCCGCGGGGGGCTTGTGCTGGCGATCTTGGTGCTGAGTTTAATATTATATAACGGCGTGTTACAGCAACGGCTGGTCAATCCTTTATTGGCTCCGCTGGATCAGCAAGCGCAGCAAGTGTTACAGCGCAGTTTATTGCTTAGCAGTGCGTCTTTCGCAACCGCCAGGCTAATTGACCGCGGTATAGCCTTTGTTTCTGAGGCACAATTTAGCGTGGGGGTCGCCAGCATTAAACCTGGTCAGATGCTTAAACCACTGCAAGATATGGCTGTACGCTATTCCGATATGATGGTGCTGGCAATGGCATCGGTAGGTTTGCAGTTATTTTTACTGGAGTTTGGCAAGGTGGCAGCTTTACCGCTATTTGGTAGCGGTGCCGTCGTTGCAGCTTTGCTCTGGTTAGTCGGGCCTGCAGGTTGGCGACCCTTGTTAACTTATATATTTCGTAGTTTTATGGTGCTGCTTATCTTGGTGCGAATTGGCATTCCGTTAGCGGCAGTAGCGGTGGGGCAGTTATCAGGATGGGTGTTAGAACCACAAAGGCTGGCAGCGGAGGCGGCACTTAGTGTAGAAACGGCACAGCTACAGCAAGTGGAGCAACCGTTGGGATCACCCGATGACGGTGCCTTGGCCTGGCTAAAACAGCTTGCCGCGAATGCCAACGAGTTGTTTGCAGCGGTGAGAGCTTTCTCTGATAGCATGGTAGAAAAGTTTATTCAATTGATAGTGGTATACAGCCTGCAAACACTGATCTTTCCATTGTTGTCATTATACTTGCTCTGGCAACTGGGATGCTGGTTGGTGCGCCGCCCCTTACCTGTAGCGTTGCAGCCTGTGTCCTAATACTTGCTTCGTGTTCCCTCTGCAAAAAAGGCCTGCACTTGCAGGCCTTGTTTTAACTACTGCGTTTAAAGATTAAAAACCTGGCTGATAACGGATAGCGATACCAAAGGTACGCCCCTGTACTGGATAATCGCTTACGGTATTAAAGTGGTTAGCGCCTGATAGTGGCAACGGTGGCGCCTTATCGGTCAGGTTATCAATACCGGCATTAAGCGTAACGTCGTCCGTCACACGCCAGGATGCTGCTAAATCCAGATAGTTTTGGGCGCCGATACCGACATTGCGATTCGCGGCATTCTCTACAGCACCGATGCGTCGCCAGCCTAATTGTACGCCGAGTGTATCCAGGTTCCAATCCAGCGTTACCCGATGTTTATAATCAGATTGCAGCAAACTGGCGAAGTCTCCTGAGCAAGCCCCGCCATAAGTCCCCTTACAATCAATTGCCGCAACAGTGGCATTGTTTTGCCGGCTTTGTTTAGTAATAAAGGTACCTTGGAAGCTGGCTTTAAAACTACCGCCCATAGCTTTTGGTGCCGCGAAACGATAATTGATGGCTAAATCTACGCCCGCTTGTTCAATAGCTGCCAAGTTAAAATCGTTAACAATGGCGGTACTTATTAAACCGGTAGTGGGGTTACGCAATACGGCATCACACAAGGGGTTACCCGCCACAGGGTTGTCGATATAGCAGTTCTTTAATGCTGCAGCAGGCTGAATTTGACTTACGGCATCGGTGATTTCGATATTGTAATAGTCGATAGTGGTATCAAAACCGCTTAAGAAGCTGGGAGTTAATACTAAACCCAGCGTAGTAGATTTAGCTTGCTCGGGTTTAATATTGGGGTTACCCCCGAAAGTATAGGCGGCAGTTGAGGCATCAAAAGGCGTGCCAACCGGCGCTGCGCCATAGCGCGCGCACTGTTCCGCATTACCGGTACCTAGCAAACATGGATCGCCATCATAACGACCGGCAAAACGCGGTACAAACTGCTCACTGGTTTGGTCAAACAAGGCGAGAGACAAACCGGTGATAGGACTGGCGAATTCGCCAAGATTAGGGGCACGAAATGCGGTTTGATAACTACCGCGAACCCGCACCTGGCGGTTGATAGCCCAGTTTAGCCCCAGTTTGTAGGTATTCTCAGCATCGGTATTGGAATATTCAGAAATCCGGTAGGCAGCTTCAAAATCCAGTTGGTCGGCAAAGGGTTTGTCGAGCAGCAACGGCACTAATATTTCGGCATAGGTTTCTTTACTGTCAAAACCAGCATTCATATCAAATACGCTTACTGCGGCAAAGCTGGTGCCATTGCGAAAGGCGTCGCCTGGCGTTTGTAAACCGGTTTCTTTGCGATACTCATATCCTAAGGCGAAATTAACCGGGCCTGCAGGTAATTCAAATAACGGCGAGGAATCGCCAGACAAGGTGACTGCAGTAACGCTTTGGGTTCTTTCGCGGTTTGAATAGAGCAAAGGGACACTAAAATCCGTTAAATCCAAATTAGGATTAAACAAATCAACACTATTGGCCAAGGCAGCAAAACGGCTACCACCGCTGTTATTCAGGCGATAGGCATTATTATATATAGTGGATGTTTCATCGGTACGACCATATTGGGCATAAGCATCATAACGTAGAGTGTCGGTGATAAAACCACGCAGGCCCAACTGGAACTGGCTTGCTTCGCGAACCGCCTTAGTATTTTGTACTCCAAGTCCTAAATTACGTTCAACATTAACCCGGGCATTACCTGCGGCGTCAAAGGTTAAACGATCGCGAATAGCGGGAGAGAGAAAAGGGTTGCTGCTGTTTAGTGTTACCGTTTCATTCACTGATATTGGTGTTTGACCACTGGCGCCAGCACCGGTGACTTTCACTTTGGCATACATACCACGGCCATATAGTTCGACATGCTCGCTCAAATCTACGCCAAAAAACAAGCCGGCCGATAGCCGATCCATCGGTTGTGTTAAATAGCGATCACCTGTTACGTTGACGGTATTTCGCCCGCTGGTGATAGCGCCGCTATCATTAATACCAAAGCTATTGCCAGTGGCAACATCGGTATAAAAACCGCCGGTATTGATCATGCTACCGCTATTTTGGATAGCCCAGCTGCGCTCTTTGGCCAACAATGGCTTGCGTTCAGAATAACCGATATAGCCAGTAAGATGACCTCTGCCGCCAGCAATATCGCCGCCAAAAATAGCCTCAGTGTTAAGCTTCTCACCACCGCCGTCAGCAACTTCATAACTACTGGATAGCTCTACACCATCAAAAGTATCGTTCATAATAAAGTTAACCACCCCCGCCACGGCATCCGCACCGTATACGGCTGCCGCACCGCCGGTTAATACATCTACTCGTTTAATTAGGCCTGCAGGGATAATATTCACGTCTACTGCGTTGCGAAAGCTAAAAGGAACAGCGCGAGTACCGTTAATTAATACCAAAGTGCGGTTTTGCCCTAAACCACGTAAATCAATAGTGGAAGAACCAAGCGAATCGCCTACTGTTGCGCCTGTGGCGTTGGCTCCGGCAGCCGCTTGCGGTAACTTGGCCGAAATATCTTCCACGTTAACTGCGCGATCCAACTGAATTTGTACTTCATCAACTGATGTGACTGGGCTAGAGCTCACCAGTTCAGTGCGGGCTATACGGGAGCCGGTGATAGTGATAACTTCAGTTTTTGCCGCCTGTTCGCTACTTGCTGTCGTATCGTCAGTTTGCTGGGCAAGAGCGATATGGCTGCACAGTGCCAATTGCACCGCAGCAGTTACTAAGGATAGGCGACGCCATTGCGAACGCGGGTTGCTGGATACAGGGAGTGACTGCATTTTTAGGTTCCTTTTTTAACCGGAATGTTTTGGGTAAGTTTTGAATTATTTATACGTTATTAACTTTGCGTTGTTGAATATATATACCAGAATGCCCTATTATTCAAATTAATATTTCAGAATTCTGCCAGGTTTCATGTATAAAATATACGAGCTCGGCTAGCAGAATCGACTTCAGAGCAAGCAGTGTTTCAGCATTTAAGTGAGAGGGCTTATGCATCACCATATCGAAAAACTGTATCAAAGCGCTGCTAAGCCGCAGCGCAAAATTATTGGCCTAATGAGCGGCACCTCGTTAGATGGTCTGGATATCGCATTATGTTCTATCAGCGGTGATGGACTAGATACTCAGGTTACGCTAGAACGTTTTACTACGGTGAGTTATCAGAATGACTACCGGCAGCGGGTACGTTCGGTGTTTTCAAAGCGTGATGTTGATTTGCAAACGGTGACCTTGTTAAACCCCTGGATAGGGATAGAGCATGGCCGGATGATTAACCAGTGCTTAGCCGACTGGCAAATACCAGCCGCACAGATAGATGTTATTGCCAGCCATGGCCAAACTGTTTTTCATTGTCCGTTACGTCAGCATAATGATCAGCGCTGGGGCAATGCGACGTTGCAACTCGGTGATGGTGATCATTTAGCGGTGACCACCGGTATCACCACCATCAGTGATTTTCGGCAAAAGCATATAGCCGCAGGTGGTGAGGGTGCGCCGTTGGCGGTGTACGGTGATTACTTGTTGTTTAGCTCAGCAAGCGAAAACCGCATTATGCTGAATATCGGCGGTATTGCTAACCTAACCTGGTTGCCGAAAAGTCGCGATGCAAATTCGGTGTTTAGCACTGATATTGGCCCAGGCAATACTATGATGGATGCGTATATCCAGCAGTTAATGCCAGGGCAATTGTTCGATGAAGGCGCTAAGCTCGCCTTGCAGGGGCAGGTCTCCGCGAAGTTGTTGGCAGCGTTAAAACAAGATCCGTTTTTTGCCTTAGGCTTTCCGAAAACGACCGGCCCAGAAGTGTTTAACCTTAACTATTTAGCCCGGGCGCAGCAAATTAGCGGTACAAGCGCTTTGGCTCCGGCGGACGTAATGGCCACATTGAACCAGTTTAGCGCGCAAATGATTATTGGCGCTATTCAGCAGAGCTGCGCCGCAGAAAATTGTGTAATTTATGCCAGTGGTGGTGGTATTCACAATCCGATGCTAATGAGCCAATTGCAACAGGCCTTGCCACAATATCGCATTACCACAACGGCCGAGTTGGCCATTAATCCGGATGCTAAAGAGGCGGTATTGTTTGCTATTTTGGCTAACGAGTGCCTAGTTGGCGGCAAACAGCGCTTTAGCAATGCCCGTGAAGGGATCCCCGGTGTAACGATGGGAAAAATTAGTTTTGCCGATTAAGCTGTTTTTGCCTGGCGAAATTTATTAAACTTATTGTAACAATAGGTTTATAGCAGTTAAATGGCCAGGAGCATGGATGAGATTTCAATATAGCGTATTAGGATTTGCCACATTTTTGGGATTAACCAGTGTGGCGTTGCCTGCTCAGGCCAATTCGAGCCAGGTATTAGGTTTTTTTGCCGAGAGTAGCGGTGATTTATATGCTAAAGGTGTGGCAATAGCCTGGCGGCAAAGTGATAACTCGCCTTACTATGCCGATGTCGGGTTGAGCTATCAGCAGCTACGGCTGCGGGATACGCCAGCGGAATATCGGCGAGACCAAATTTCACCTTTTTTTGTAACGGGGAGGGTTGGCATTAAGGCACCGGTGAGTCCATATTTTCAAGTGGGTGTTGATGTGGCGCATCTGGTCAAGTCGCTCTTTGAAGAGTATGGCGAGTCCTGCTGCAATGTCAGTGCGCAGTTAGGCGTGACCTTGTTAGCGGATTCGCCAGTGCAGATAGACTTATATGGTACCTGGTACAGCGTTAAGTACAGCACGGGTTATTCGCAGGATCGCTATCAAAATGATCGCTGGCAGTCTCGTGAGGAGTACAAGCGTTTCTCTCCCCTTGGGGTTGGCATGCGGCTTAGTCTGCTTTTTTAGTCTGGCAGGGGATAGCGGTTGAATTTAAAGCCAGCCGTACAACATAAAGAAACTATAGTGCTGCTCTTCGTGGTCTTTACTCAGAAAGGTTGCTTGAATTTGTTCTGAGGTAGCAAACTTCGACAGCATTGGCATAGCTGCCTTACGTAATTGCGGATTATCATACTGCAACATGGCGATACAAAGGGTGTCAGAACAATTTAACTGCAACAGCGTACCCAATGCATAATGGTTAAACTGTTGCTGTAATTGCTGTTGTCTTTGATAAGTACTGGTGTTAGTAGCCTGCTGCTCCAACTGCCACATGGCTTGCTGTAATTGTTCAGGATTTAGCTTAAGCAC
Source organism: Alishewanella longhuensis (assembly GCF_014653435.1). GTDB lineage: Bacteria > Pseudomonadota > Gammaproteobacteria > Enterobacterales > Alteromonadaceae > Alishewanella > Alishewanella longhuensis. The sequence continues at coordinate 609,557 of NZ_BNAO01000001.1, forward strand.
GCTTTCGGTTAAATTTAACGTCGCTGTATTTTCTTCCATCTGTATCAGCTCTGCTAAATCATAAATTGCTGACTGAGAGCTTGCCTCAGCAGGGACATCAATAGTGTCTGTTGGCAATGTTGCTGCCGCAGCAACAACATTGCCAGCGGGCACCAGGCTGCCAGCAGTCATTAAAGTGGCTTGGGCAGGAATAACGGTGTCTGTTTGTTGAGCGGCTTGGCTTGCTGCGGCAGGGGCCGCAAGCTGTTTACCCGACCACTTGCCTGCTTGATATACCAGGGTGGCCGTAATAATAAGCGCTAATATGATGAAGATGGTTTTTTGCATATTGCTTCCTGCTCTTTTTTTGCCCTTTTAATGAACAGTCAGGATTAAGTAAAACGTGACATTAGTCAATATTATTGATGGAGGGCGTTGGTTTAATGGCGAGTGGTAAGGTAGGGGGAACCGCAGGCGGCGCTGGCTTGCTCAGGATCACTCTGAGAAGACCTGCTTTACCTGCGGTGACTTAGCTCGCAACTTAACAACGGGGTTAGTCTTTCTTCAATTCCAATCGGCCACTTACTGTGTTGATATCAATATTGCCGCTACCGTTCCCAGCACTAAATTGCAGGTTTGAGGCTGGACCATACTTAGCGCGGGTGGGTTGATCAGCAGTTAAGGTATTCTTTATACTGCCACCGGCAGAGGTTTTCATACTGACTCTGGCATCCAGGTTAGCCGGCAGTTTTACCTCGAATTTACCGCTGACTGAGCTACCTTTTATTCTTGGTGCAGTTTGGTTTTTCAATTCAATTTCCACACTACCATTAACACTGGAAACTTCTATTTGCTGTGTACCGTCCAGCTCTATATCCACTTCGCCATTCACTACTGTTACCATCAACTCTTGCGGGCGACTATCCAGCTCAATTTTGCCATTTACTGATTCTACCGACATCCGACCGCTGCCAGCTTTATCTGCGATTTTGCCATTGACGGTTTTTAACCGCAGCTGGCCTTGTAAGGCTTCGCTTTCGATCTTGCCATTTACAGTAGTTAGTTCAACCGTATTGGTAAGCTGCCGGGCTTTAATATCACCATTGACGGTGGTGATTTGGCTGCCACCCTGGATGCCAGTAGCAGAAACATCAACGTTAACGCCTTTAAATTCAACATTACTGCCAGCGGGTACTTCAATCACCAACGCCGAGCCCGCGGTTTTGTTGTTATTGCGCTCATGCAACTGCCTGGGCATCTTTACAATAAAGCGGGTAAAACCGCCGGCAGACTCCAGTTCAAAACCTTCGGCTTTTTCATCCAGTTTTCCCGACACCTTAAATTGGTTACCGCTGGCTGGACGAATTTCTACGTTGCCACGCTGTACATCCAGAGTGATGTTTTCATTACTGCTCACCTGGCGTTCTTCATTAATGCTCTGTTGGCTACTGGCAAATGCCAGTGTGCTAAGCAGTAACAAGGTTAAAGCGGTACTTATAATTTTGCTTTTCATAACGATTTCCTTTGGGTTAGTAATATACCGGCGTAACATCAGTAAGCATGCTGACGTAATCCAGTTGTTGTTGATATAAGCTCAGTAATTGTTGTTGGAGCTTGGGATCCTCAGGGTAAAACCCCAACGCTTGCTGTACCTGACTGATGGCGTGTTGCCACAATGCTAGTTGCCACTGCCAATCGCCATAGGCTTCATCTATCTGTTCGATGGATGCTAGTTGCAAGCTAAGCCGTTGCTGATATTGCTGTTCCAATTGTGCCACCGTGAGTGCAGGGTTCTCACCAGCGGGCTGCCACCAAATCAGCGCAAACAAAGCGAGTGCTGCCGCGAGGCCACCGCTAAGCCATAGCCAGTTGTGTTTGTGTGAGCGAGCTGGCAATCTATTTGCCAATGCCGGCCAGAGATCCTGTTCAGGAAAGCGCTCTGCTGGTAAGGAGGCCAGTAAAGTGTCTAATTCATTGTTTTGCATTTAACCACTCCTGCAACAATTGTCTGGCGCGATGATATTGTGCTTTGCTACTGCCTTCGGCGATGTTAAGTAAGCTGGCAATTTCCTGATGCTGATATCCTTCCACGGCAAATAAAACAAAGACAGCTCGTGCTTGACTCGGTAGACGCAAGATCAATTTGTCTAGTTGATGTTGCTCCTGTTCCTGAGCCACTTCAGGGATATCTGTGTATGTTTCATCAATCAATCGGGCTACCTTGTCGTGCCGCCACATATCTATGGCGGTGCGCACCGCGATACGATGCAGCCAAGTCGCAAACTGGCTATCGCCGCGAAAGTCCGGTAGCTGCTGCCAGACTTTAATAAAGGTTTCCTGTACAGCCTCTTCTGCTTTGGCTTGGTTCGCCAGCAAACGCAAGCTTATGGCATACACCCGGCCTAAGTAGTTTTTATACAGTTGTTCATAGGCGGCTTTGTCACCGGCAATGACAAGGTGTAACATAGTGCGTTCGTCTTGTAGCATGTAATAGCCTGTTGTGTTGTATGGCAGGTTAGTCGTTGCCAGGTTGGAAAAGGTTTAAATGACCTGAAAACATTTTTGATTAAGGATAAACGTTGATTAGACTTTTAGGTTGTTTAGTATGTTTTAGCGCCATGGTGCAGGCGGGCTCGCCATCCACGCCGGAACGAACTTTTTGGCAGGCACTTGCTCAGCACTGCGGCAACGCTTATGCGGGGGTTTTAGCGGTAAAGCGCACTGATCGGCCGGATATTTTAGCTGGCGATGAGCAACTGGTGGTGCATTTTCGAGAGTGTGAGGACAACTTGTTGGCGCTACCTTTTCATATTGGTAAGGCAGATGGCAGCTGGGATCGATCCCGCACCTGGCGCTATACTTGGCAGGGCTCGCAACTAGAGCTACGACATGATCATCGCTTAGCCAATGGTGAGCCTGATCTGGAAAACACCTTATATGGTGGTGTAAGCATTGAGGGTAATGCTGAGGTGCAGCGTTTTTTATTTGCTGAGCGCACCGCAGAAAATGGCGATGCCCTGGGCTGGCAAATTGAAATTGTGCCAGGGGAGCGCTACAGCTACGGAACCTTTAGCGGCGCCAACTGGACTTGGCGCCTGGATTTTGATTTACGTAAATCACTTAGTGAATTGCCCCCTGCTCCCTGGGGGTTTTAAGCAGGAGCGAGCGACTTAGGTAAATTTCGGCTGGCGGCTTGTACGCAACAAATCCGTTATGATAAACCTAAGTTGCCGGTGCCCAAGCTGCAATTGCACTTTGTCGCCAGCGCACTTACCTAAGATTGCTCTGCCAAGAGGCGAGATCACGGCTAATTCTCCTTTGTGTAAATTCGTCGTTGTTTTGGTGAGATTAAGCCAGCACTTACTCCCATCTTCAAGCGCAACCAGCTGCACAGAACAGCCTAGTGTTGCTCTTAAGCGCTTCCCTGCAAGTGCTCTTTTTTTCGGGCACTCAGTAAGGTAGCTAAATGCTGTTGATAGTTGACGCAAGTTCAATGGCACCCAGCTGGTAGTAATAAGCCAACGTTGAATATCGCACTTTGACAGGTGTGTTTCCTTGTCAGGTGACAAAAATGACATAGCTGCTCCGTTTTTATCAGCATTTGCAATTAACAAACTCGTGTTTAGGTTATGCTTTTCAAGCATAAAAGGGCTGCCATAGCGCAGCCCGGTGTGTTCAGCGCTATTCTTGTTGCTGACGCTTATCCTTTTTTAGCCTGCGTTTTGCTTTAATATCGTGCTGTGGCTTTTTCTTCGCTTTTTCTTTACTCATTGCTAATCTCCAAACCGATGGCACCTCGGGTCTGAGGTCGCAGCAGGCTGCAGAGGGTAGATGCCGTTATAAAAGGTGTAAGTTGCTGCGACCAATGATGGCTGCATGGCGTGATCCTCCTCTTTTATGCAATCAGCTATGCAATCAGCGATGTTGGTAAGAAGTTAATATGTCACCAACAATAAACCGCAGGGTGCGCCGAAACAGTTGCACCTGCACTAAATCGCCACAGGTTTTACCCAGTAAGGCTTGCCCCAAAGGCGACCATATCGACAGTTCTCCGCGGCAAATCCCGGTCTTATGACGATGACTAAGCGTGAGCCAACAGCTTGTTTCTGTCGGAACGGCGATCAATTGCACTGAAGTACCAGGCAAAACCTGTTGCACAGTATCGTTAGCTTGCTTAAATCGGGGGCTGATCGTTTGCGTTAAGGTTGCGGGTTTTAAACCTGCGCGCAAAGGGAACCAACTGGCACAGAGTAAATAGCGTTCTAATCTAGACAATGGAAAATCTCTCAGCACATGACGATTGGACATCGTGCTCTCCACAAATTTTGCAGTTAATGAATGTAAATACGAGACAAATTCCGGATACGGCAGCGCGCACCCGGCTTAACGCTGGAAGGCGGGGGCAGAACTCTTAAAAATTAACCTGTGTACTGATAACACCTGGGCTTGACTCCAAACGAGAGATTGGTCGTTGTTCGCAACAACAGGGGCACCATAGCCAAAGTTACAGGCAAAAGCAAATGTATCTGCTTTGTTTAAAAATTGGACATATATTAAGGTTGATGATACTTTTTATTTAGCATGTTAAATGTAAGGAAATTGTTATGAATAAGGCTAAAGTTTTTATATCGGGTTGTTTTCTACTCGCTTCATTTGCAGCCTTCACACAGACAGAAAGTAGCAGTGACTTCTGTGAAGCTGCACAATGCCAATCTGATTTCGCTAAGCTGGAACGTTTTGCACGTTATGGTAGCGGCGAAGCGGCTACTTTTGTAGCGTTAGCTTATGCAACAGGAGAAGGTGTTGAGCAAGATTTAGCTAAAGCGCGGCGTAACATTCGACAGGCTGCCCGTTGGCGTGAACCCATGGGAATGCATCAACTCGCCATTTGGTTAAGAGCGGGTGTTGTGGTGCCGCAAGATGTTGCAAAAGCAGATGTATGGTTAGATCGAGCTGTTGCCGCGGGTTATACCCCTGCTATGTATGATAAAGCACGGTTATTATTGGCGCAAAATGACGTCGAACTAGATGCTATAGCGGTGGCATTGTTAGAGCAAGCCGTGACTAAGCATTATTTACCTGCAACTTACCTATTGGCTCAGCTTTATGTATCGGGGATTGGGGTAGACTCTGATCTGGCACGTGCAGCAGAACTCTACAAGGCGGCAGCGTTAAGAGACTACGAAGATGCTCGTGCGCAAGCGAATGGTATCTTGGCCATGTTAACCGAACTTGAAACAGAAGAGCCTGCTTTACAACAAGCGATTCAAAGTACCCTAATGAGTTTAAGGGAGTTAAATGATATTGAGGTCATTCAAGTTCATGGCCGGCAATTTAATCCTGGTAATGCCTTGAGTAATATTGTGACTTCTTTAGCTCAGTCAGGACGCTATTACCTTGGTAATACCGGTTCACGTATCCCAGGTAACCTTTGCGGTCGGGGCACAGCAATGTGCACAGTTGCATACGAATACAACAGAGAAGTGAATTCCGCTTCTGCTAATTCCGTTTCAGATGTAATTAGATTAAGTAATTTCTAGTAAGTTAATCGAGTTCTTAAATATTGCAAAAAAAGCTATTCAGCAAATGTGAGTAGCTTTTTTATTTTATAACGAAGTTGCTGGAGAATTATTAGCGTTTACTTGTATTTAGATGATCAGTAGCGAGGTTTAATAACCATCTAGGATCCGGCTAATGAATGCTATTAGCCTTTTAGTAGTTAATGCGTAGTTGGAGAAAGCACTTTCTAATAGTGTTGCTCACTAGAATTTTGTAGCTTTGTTACATTTTCTGGCTGTGTTAAATTTCCGTTTTAGTTAGGAAATATCATATCGGAGAGGTCTGCTTTTATTTATGCTTATGATTTTTAAGTGTTAAATTTTTTAGTTGCGTAATCTGGTTATAGGTGAATTTTATTAATTTATTCGATTATTTCTTCTCGTTTGTCACTTTATAACGAATCTTGTAAATTTATTACGTGGCCAGTGAGTAGCGGCGCACAGAAAATAATTTTGCAGGAGAGACCAGACATGACCAATTCAACTCGTAAATTCATTACCAGCTTGGCGGTAGTATTGTTGTCGTCAAGTCCATTGCTCGCTTCTGCTGCGGGTAGTGGTTATAAAATGGCGCTAATTGAGGATGCGCCGGGCGCTGAATATATCAAGGTCGGGCAATTCGCCGATGCGATAACCCTGGCACAAGGCGCGAATGCAACAAAGACTGAACCTTTTTACCGCCAGGTAAGCCTGTGTGTATCATACAGCAGCACGGCTCAGTTCGGCTTAGCAGAGACTGCGTGTAATGACGCTGTGCAGCTTGCCGCTGCGTTACAGGCTATACCTCGCTCGGCTAAACGTGAAATGCGTGCTCTGGCGTTAAACAATCGTGGTGTGATGAATTTGATAGCAGGTGACAAAGTTGCTGCGCTACAAGATTTTATGCAGGCGGTACGTTTGGATAATTCAGAACTGACACTGGCCAATCTTGAGCGTTTAACCGTGAGTATTAACGGCACTGAAGTACAGGAAATTGCGCTGCAAGCTGCAGAGTAATCGAATGTAATAGTAATTTAATAACAAAACGCCTGGCTTAGCTGGGCGTTTTTATTATTAATCTTGCCGCAACTTCTATGGAAAAGTCGGGTCACGTTCAATTCTACTAAGTTTGCCGGGCTAGGGTTACCTTGTTTAGACGAAAGCGGCACGTTAAGCTGGTGTACTAATCGACCGGAAAACGAAGTAGCGGCAAGATGATTGAATTAAAACACTTAAAAACGCTCAGTATGCTGGCGCAAAGTGGTAGCTTACAGGCAACGGCCGAACAGCTGTTTGTGACGCAATCAGCGTTATCACATCAGTTAAAGCAGCTAGAGCAACGTTTGGGTACCAGCCTATTTGAGCGTAAATCGCAGCCGGTGCGTTTTACTGCTGCCGGGCAAGAATTACTGGCCTTAGCGCAGCGGGTATTGCCAGATGTGGTCAACACCACCCGGCGCGTGCTGGCAGAGCAGCAAAGCCGGGCAGAGTTAGTGTTGTCGGTGGAATGTCATGCCTGTTTTCATTGGTTATTGCCAGCGGTGCGGGCCTTTAAACAACAATTCCCGGCACTGGATATGCAGTTTAGCGCTGACATTGAGCATGATGCGGTAACCGCCTTACTAAAGGGAGATTTGGATTTAGTACTCACCACCGATCTACGCAGTGAGGCACAATTGGTGGTGCAACCGTTGTTTGAACTGGAACTCGTGTTATTGCTTAGCCCGGAGCATCCTTTGGCGGCTGCCGACTATATTCAGCCGGCACAGCTAGAAAACGCCACCATATTGAGTTACCCAATACCAGAAGAGCGGCAGGATTTATTCCGCATTTTTTTAAAAGACACAGCCTTTCATGGCCGGGTGCGGCATGTGGCGCAAGGTAGTCAAATTGTGCAACTGGTTGCCGCCGGGCAGGGTATTGCTGCCTTACCACGTTGGATGGCGCAGCCTTATGATAGCCAGGGGCTATTGCTGACTAAGGCTTTGGGAGCAACAGGCTTATGGAGGCCGATGTACTTATTACACCGGCCTGACAGTAAACAACAGCATGCATTGCGCGATTTTGCCAAGCAGTTGCAACAAGCGGCTCCCTGCTCTACTCGGCTGTTATAGCAAATAGGTACTGCCATCTTTAGCGGTAAAGGTTTTATCACCGCGGCTGCGGCAACTTACCTGGCGGCCTGTGACTAAACTAAACCAGCTGCACTCTGGCTCGGTGGTTTGTAGTTGAATATCATCAATACCTGCCGCATCTCTGCTGCCTTGTTCACCGCCTTTGTTCAAAATCAGTTCTACATGCCGCCCCTGGTTTTGCAAAAGCAGCGCTTCAGGTGCTTCGCGATGGCCCGTTAAGCCAATAAATTGGCTGGGATCGGCCAAACCACTGGTGCTACCATCGGCAAAAAATGCCAGTAGCTGCTGGTAGTAAACGACATAACTGGCTACCGCCTGATGAGAACCCCGCGCTAACGGAAAGGTTTTATCTAAAAAGCCTTTGGAGTAATCCATAATTTGTCTTACATGGCTTTCGTTCAGCTGATTAATCATATTAATTTCGTGCTGAATCTGCAGTTGTTGTGGGTTCGCTAATGTCGTCATCTTATCTTCCTCATCGGGTAGGGTAATCAATGGCCTCTGATAAGGCTTCTTCCTCTATGCCTTTCGTCTTTCAAAATGCACGGGTGTTGGCTGCTCCCGTGAACTGGAGTGCCAGCTCAGCCCAATCACTTAGAACAACTAAGCTCATGTGGGTCGGACTGGCGTTCAAGTTCACGGTCTTGCCGCCTACGTGCATTTCGAAATCCATTGGGCATAAAAAGTGTTTGTGTGCATTTCCTTTGTCAGGTTTTCGGCGATAGCTTTTGCTATTGCTTGAAAACTAGTCTAGATTAAATTTCAGCATAATTTCACAATAAAAATTTTACAGTGTGAATTTTACAAAATGAAAATAAACAAAAGCCTGCTACGTAAGTCACATTTTCTTGGTACTAAGATAAGAAACCTGAGAAAACGTAATAACTTAACTATTGAAGACTTATCTACTCGCTGTGTGCGCCTCAACCCCGAAGCTGCACCCTCGGTGTCTTACTTATCGATGATCGAACGTGGCAAACGGGTACCCAGTGTCGAGATGTTGGAGGTGATTGCCCAGGTTTTTCAAAAAGAACTGGATTGGTTTTTAGATGCCGAAGCCGAAGAACAAGATTTAGTCTTACCGAAGAATAGCAAAGGTGGCCTAAACGGCATGCCGCTAGAACCTGGCTTTTTGTTTAGCACGGATATTTTACAAATTGCTATCCCGGAGTTGCTGGCGCAAACCGGCACCAGTGGTAGGCAGTTTGCCCAGTTATTAATTCGGGCGCATCAGGAGCATCATCAAAACCATTTTCCGGAATTGGAGCGAGCCGCTGAAGAGATCGGGTTAAAGCGCTTACCCTTATCGGTAGAAGATTTACTGCAAATCGCCAAACAGCTGGGTTTAACCATTCGCTGGTATGACGAGGCACCGCGGGAAATTTTAGATGAGTTAGGGGTAATATCACAAAATATTGGCACGTCCTATTTTACCCCGCCCAAAACACTGTATTTAAACCACATTTTGCAGCAGTGGCCAACGCGTTTGAAATATGAATTAGCGGTGCATATTGGTCATGCGGTACTGCACAATAAAGACGGGGTAAAAAGCTCGATGGCGGTAGGCGGCGCGCATGATGATATTTTTGCCGACACCGGTAATATGGCGCCGCAGGATATTTTGCATGCCTGGCGTGATTTTGAGTCCAGCTTTTTTGCTGGTGCCTTGCTTTGCCCAAAACAAGCGTTCCGACAGTTATTAGAGCGGCGTGGCTATGAAATCGCCAGCCATTTACAGGCTGAGGTTTCAGCATCTGTCGCAATGCGGCGAATGACCGCGGTATCGCCTTACCCACACTGGCATTATTTTGATGCTTATAGCCCCGGTAAACTAAAGGCGGTATACCGCGGTAATGGTATTCCACTGCCTTGGGGCAATATGCGGCAGGTGACTGATCCTTGTCAGCACTGGGCAGTATTTCGGATGTTCGATGTAAAAGATGCGGGCAGTTCAGCACAGCTTTCTTTACTGGATGTAAATGGTGAACCCAGAATTTATTGCTGTGAGTCGACTAAGGTCAAAGATTTAGCGGGTAATAACCATGTATTATGTGCCGGTATTGATTTAAATCCGGCTATAGCAGCGCAGGGCATTGATGCTGCCAGTCTGGCTATGGAGATGAAAGCGCGCTGTATTCAATACGGTGGCGCGGCGAGCGTGCCGCAAAGTATTCAAAGTACCTTAAAACGGGTAGCCAATATTTTAAATATTAATTGGGTGAGTCGCAGTATGAGTAAGCCTGCACAACTTATTTGTGCCAGAGGTGGTAGTTGTCCAAGATCGCCAAGCTGCTATAAATGTTCAGATTAACACCCAAGCGAATGATGGAGTAGGCATGAAAAGTAATGAGCAAAATAACGAGGTCATTATCCAGGATCCTGAACAAGAGCGTGTTTCCGAAAGACTCAGTGCCAGCCAACAAGCAAAGGTGGTGGCGATCGAAAATATTATCGCCGCGCAGGCCTCTGGCGATATGCATCAATTATCGGAGCACTTGCTGGCCATGCTGGATGGTTTATCACCGGATGATTTAGCACAGCTGAGTAAAGCCCTAAATAAAGGTGAATCCGCCCAAGCTGAAAAACGTCGGCAAAAGGCGGATCAACAACTGGCCGCTGACTGGCGAGATGGCGGCTACCCGTATAAGAACCGTTTAAGCCGCAAGAGCTATGAACAACAGAAATATCACCTGCAAGTAGAGCTATTAAAGCTGCAACGCTGGGTAAAAGAAACCGGGCAACGGGTGGTGATTTTATTTGAAGGCCGTGATGCCGCAGGCAAAGGCGGTACCATTAAACGTTTTATGGAACATTTAAATCCTCGTGGCGCCAGAGTTGTGGCCCTAGAGAAGCCGAGCGAGGCAGAAAAAGGCCAATGGTATTTTCAGCGCTATGTTGCCCAGCTGCCGACTAAGGGGGAAATTTTGCTGTTTGACCGCTCCTGGTACAACAGGGCCGGTGTTGAACGGGTAATGGGCTTTTGCTCTGATGAAGAATATCAAGAGTTTATGTTACAGGTGCCAGAGTTTGAACGCCATCTGGTACGAAGTGGTATCCATCTGATTAAACTTTGGTTTTCTGTTAGTCAGGATGAGCAGCGTCGTCGCTTTACCGAGCGCGAAGCGCATCCCTTAAAACAATGGAAATTAAGCCCGGTTGATTTAGCATCATTGGATAAATGGGATGCCTATACCCAAGCCAAAGAACAAATGTTTGCTTGCACTGATACCAGCTATGCCCCCTGGACCGTGATTAAATCAGACTGTAAAAAGCGCGCCCGGGTTAATGCTATGCGTTATGTTTTACAGCGGTTACCTTATACCAGTAAAGATCCTGTTGTCGTGGCGACGCCTGATCCTTTATTAGTGGGCAGGGCCAGTATTATTTTTGAACGTGGCGAGCATGGGTTTACCTTGGATTAAGCACATGACCTGAAACAACTGCAGCCCCTTAAGCGCTTGGTTTTCTGAGGGCTAAATACCTTGTTACAACTTTGCTTAACAGCGGGTTTGGCATGGCCTTGCCAAGGGCGTAAGATTGGCCATAACAGCTAACACCAACACGTATAATAGGAAATAATAATGAAAAAAATGACCCTGGTGGCAACAGCCGTTGCCATAGCACTGAGTTTGTCTGCCTGTAGTAAGCCAGAAACGAACTCTGCCACTAGCACTGCCGCAGAAAAACCTGCTGCAGCGCAGCAAGTCGCACTAGTTTCTGGTGTTGATACGCAGTATTTTGATCCAAGCGTGGCCTTTGGTCAGGACTTCTTTTTAGCAATTAATGGTAAATGGTTAGCTGAAACAGAAATCCCGGCAGATAAAGCGACCTATGGTTCTTTCCATTTATTGGCCGATCGCTCGCAGCAAGCGGTAAAAGATATTATTGATGAAGTAGCTGCCCGTACCGATTTAGTTGCAGGCTCTGATGAGCAGAAGCTGGGCAGTTTTTATAATAGCTTTATGGATGAAGCCACCATTGAGCAAAAAGGCTTAGCGCCCTTGTCGGCGCAGTTAGAAGCGATTACCGCATTAACAGATAAAGCACAGTTACCTGCGTTATTGGCACAGTTACAGCGCGATGGTATCGCTATTCCGTTCGGCTGGTTCGTCAATAATGATGCTAAAAACTCTACCGAATATGCAGTGTATCTGGGCCAGGGCGGCTTAGGCTTGCCAGACCGGGATTACTATTTTAAAGACGACGAAGCGTCGCTGAATATTATCAACGAATATAAAACCTATCTAGCTGATATGTTTACCTTGGCAGGGCATGCCGATGCTGCCGCTGCGGCAGAGCGGGTTTATAACCTGGAAAAAGCCTTAGCAGAGCACCATTGGACGCGCTTAGATAGCCGCAATGCCGACAAAACCTATAACAAAATCAGCACCGCAGCGTTAAATACCCTAGTGGGTGAGTTTGATTGGGCTGCATTCGCTACTGGTGTCAAGCTGGATCAGGTTACCGATATTATCGTGCGTCAGCCTAGCTATTTCGAGGGGTTTGCTAAGGTGGTTGCGGCAACGGATTTAGCCAGCTGGCAAGATTACTTAACCAGCAAAACCATTAACAGCTATGCCGATAAACTGAGCAGTAATTTTGCGGAGCGCCGCTTTGCTTTCTACGGTACCACCTTAAGTGGTATTCAAGAGCAACAACCGCGCTGGAAGCGCGCAGTAGATGCCTCTGATCAGGTGTTGGGTGAGCTTACCGGTAAACTTTATGTCGAGCGGCATTTTAGCCCCGCAGCTAAAGCGCGAATGGAAACCCTGGTTGCGAACCTAATTAAAGCCTATGAGATCTCAATTAAAGAATTAGAGTGGATGGGTGAAGAAACCAAAGTGGCTGCTTTGGAAAAATTAAGTAAGTTCAGCACCAAAATTGGCTACCCGGATAAATGGAAAGATTATTCGGCGTTAGAGATAAAAGCAGATGATTTAGTCGGTAACTTTATGCGGGCTAGCCACTGGGCCTACGATGAAATGGTCAACAAACTTGGCAAGCCAATTGATAAAGGCGAGTGGTTTATGACCCCACAAACGGTTAACGCCTACTACAATCCGGTAAACAACGAAATCGTGTTCCCGGCTGCCATTTTACAACCACCGTTCTTTAATATGGCTGCCGATGATGCAGTTAACTATGGCGGTATCGGCGCGGTAATCGGTCATGAGATAGGCCATGGTTTTGATGATCAGGGCGCGAAGTACGACGGTGATGGTAACTTGCGTAACTGGTGGACAGAGCAAGACAAAGCCCAATTCCAGGCTCGTGGTGGAAAACTTATTGGTCAATATAATCGCTTTGAGCCACTACCAGGCGTTAACGTTAATGGTGCTGTTGCCTTGGGTGAAAATATTGGTGACTTAGGCGGTATGACTGTCGCCCTTAAAGCTTATCAATTATCGCTGGCCGGTAAAGAGGCGCCTGTATTAGATGGCTTCACTGGCGAGCAACGTTTTTTTATTAGTTGGGCACAAATTTGGCGCACTAAGTTCCGTGAAGAGGCATTGCGCCGGCAGTTAAGTACTGGCCCACATTCGCCTGCACATTATCGGGTAATAGGTGTATTGCCAAATATTCCGGAGTTTTATAGCGCCTTTGATATTAAAGAAGGCGACGCTATGTATCTGCCAGTCGAGCAGCGGGTTAAAATTTGGTAATGGCAAGTAAGAGCAATCGTTAGTGCAGCAAGCAATAACGGCTTATTTCTGCTAAACTGCGGCTGCGGCGTAATTTTTACGTTGCAGCCTTTTTATTTGCTTTGGTCAGACCACTATAAATATAAATATCAAGTCTGGCGCTTTGTATTCAGCAAACTTATAACCACTATAAGCAGGTCAGTTATTATGCGCATAGGCTTTTAACGCGAACTTTCTTATAATTATCCACATTCATTCACCAGAATGACGTTGCAGTGACCAGACTGCAAGCAACGACCGAGAGGACATTACTGTGCTACAAGAATATCGTGAACACGTGGCTGAACGCGCCACCCAGGGTATCCCGGCAAAACCCTTAAATGCTGAGCAAGTTGCTGCCTTAGTTGAGCTGCTGAAAAACCCACCTAAAGGTGAAGAAGACGTTATCCTTGATCTGTTAGTTAACCGCGTACCGCCAGGTGTTGACGAAGCCGCTTATGTTAAAGCCGGTTTTCTTACTGCGCTGGCCAATGGCGAAGCGACCAGCAGCCTGATTAGCCCGGAATATGCGACTGAACTGTTAGGCACCATGATGGGTGGCTACAACATTCAGCCGTTAATCAGTCTGTTAGATAACGAGAAGTTGGCACCGATCGCTGCCAAAGCGTTATCGCATACCTTGCTGATTTTTGATGCTTTCCACGATGTGACGGAAAAAGCGGATGCCGGTAATGCGTTTGCCAAGCAAGTTGTACAAAGCTGGGCCGATGCCGAGTGGTTTGAAGCCAAACCTGCGCTGGCAGAGAAAATCACCGTTACCGTATTTAAAGTATCTGGTGAAACGAATACTGACGATTTATCACCAGCGCCAGATGCGTGGTCGCGTCCAGACATCCCACTGCATGCCTTAGCCATGCTGAAAAACAGCCGTGAAGGCATTAACCCAGATCAACCTGGTACTGTCGGCCCGATCAAGCAGTTAGAAGCGCTGAAAGAAAAAGGTTTCCCACTGGCTTATGTGGGCGATGTAGTAGGTACCGGTTCATCACGTAAATCAGCGACTAACTCTGTGCTGTGGTTTATGGGTGACGATATCCCATTTGTACCAAACAAGCGCGGTGGCGGCTTTGTACTGGGTGGCAAAATTGCCCCAATCTTCTTTAACACTATGGAAGACTCTGGCGCTTTACCTATCGAAGTTGACGTCAGCAAGCTGGAAATGGGCGATGTGATTGACATTCTGCCTTTCGAAGGCAAAGTCGTTCGTCACGGTACTGGCGAAGTGTTAGCTGAATTTACTTTAGCTACCGATGTATTAATCGACGAAGTCCGTGCCGGTGGCCGTATTCCACTGATTATCGGCCGTGGTTTAACCGACCGTGCCCGTGAGTTTTTAGGGTTGGGGCATTCAGACAAATTCCGTCGTCCGCAAGCCAAAGTAGACTCAGGCAAAGGCTATACCTTAGCGCAGAAGATGGTAGGTAAAGCTTGTGGCGTAAAAGGTGTTCGTCCTGGCACTTACTGTGAGCCAAAAATGACCACTGTGGGTTCGCAAGATACCACTGGCCCTATGACCCGTGATGAGTTAAAAGACTTAGCCTGTTTAGGTTTCTCTGCTGATTTAACCATGCAGTCTTTCTGTCACACTGCGGCTTATCCTAAGCCAGTAGACGTTGATACCCACCACACCCTGCCAGACTTTATTATGAACCGTGGCGGTGTCTCACTGCGTCCAGGCGATGGTATTATCCACAGCTGGTTAAACCGTATGTTACTGCCAGATACGGTAGGTACCGGTGGTGACTCGCACACTCGTTTCCCAATTGGTATCTCGTTCCCGGCAGGTTCTGGTTTAGTGGCTTTTGCTGCTGCAACTGGCGTCATGCCATTGGATATGCCAGAGTCAGTCTTAGTGCGCTTTAAAGGTGAAATGCAGCCAGGTATTACACTGCGCGACTTAGTGCATGCTATCCCTTATGTAGCCATTCAAAAAGGTTTGTTAACCGTTGATAAGAAAGGCAAGAAGAACATTTTCTCTGGCCGTATTCTGGAAATCGAAGGTTTACCAAACTTAACGGTAGAGCAGGCATTTGAGCTTTCTGATGCGTCTGCTGAGCGTTCTGCTGCGGGTTGTACTATTAAGCTATCAGAAGCGTCTATTGCTGAATATCTTGAATCTAACATCGTAATGTTAAAGTGGATGATTGCAGAAGGTTATGGCGATGTGCGCACTATTGAGCGTCGTATTAACGCTATGCAAGCCTGGCTGAAAGATCCTCAGTTGATGTCAGCTGATGCCGATGCTGAATACAGCGAAATCATCGAAATCGATTTAGCGGATATTAAAGAGCCAGTACTGTGTGCACCAAACGATCCGGATGATGCCCGTTTACTGTCTGAAGTGGCCGGCGACAAGATTGATGAAGTGTTCATTGGTTCTTGTATGACCAACATTGGCCACTTCCGTGCAGCGGGTAAACTGCTGGATAAATACAAAGGTCAGTTGCCAACGCGTTTGTGGATCGCACCACCAACCAAGATGGATCAGGCGCAGTTAACGGAAGAAGGTTATTACAGCATTTTCGGTAAAGTCGGTGCCCGCACCGAAATGCCAGGCTGTTCACTCTGTATGGGTAACCAGGCACGCGTTGCGGAGAACTCAACGGTAGTGTCTACTTCTACCCGTAACTTCCCGAACCGCTTAGGGCAGGGCGCCAATGTGTACTTAGCGTCAGCCGAGCTGGCAGCGGTAGCCTCTATCATTGGTAAATTACCTACAGTTGCCGAGTATCTGGACTACGCCAAGCAAATCGATGCGACGGCAGCCGATACTTATCGTTACCTGAATTTCCACAAAATGCCGCAATATACTAAAAAAGCGGACAACGTGATTATTCAACAAGCGGTGTAAACGCACGTTAATCAGTAAAACGCCTGCCTTGTGCAGGCGTTTTTGTTGTTAGCCTTAATGCTTCTTTACGGAGCAAAGGTTTATTTTGTCTAAGTTAATCAATGCTTCGGTTGTCGTGGGGTGAAACGATGGAATATGAATTTCTTTATGATAGGGATAGTCGTCGTTATCGTTTGTCTCTCGCCTCAGAGCAGGCTGCATTACAACATTTTCTGATGGATGAGTTCGAGCATAATAAAGCCAGCTATCAACAACTAATCACAGCGCTGAGAGCTTTAACCGCTTATCAGGAGTGGCAGTTTTTCGGGCGGGAATACAGCTTACTCGTGCAACGACAGGAAGTGCGGATTTGTCACAATACCTTGCTGTCGAGCGAGCAATTTCAATTGCCTGAGTTGTTAGAAGATGCCGATTTACAGCTAGACGAACATCTACTGGAAAGCGAATGTGGCCTGGCTGATTTGCTGTTACTGCTGCAAGCCTGGCAGGACTTTCTGAGCAACTAGCTTGCACTGCCTGAGTGAAAAACGCACTAATATGGTGCGTTTTTTTTCATCAAAAGATAGTGGTTTTTCTTAAGTCAATGAAATATAAATAAAAATAATGTTGGCACAAGGTTTTCTTATATAAATCGGCAATCACAAAAATTACTCGATAAGGAAAACCATCATGAAGCTTGTTTGTGCCATCATCAAGCCGTTCAAACTGGATGATGTTCGTGAAGCCATCGCGGACATTGGAGTAGAAGGTTTAACGGTTACAGAAGTGAAAGGCTTTGGCCGGCAAAAAGGCCATACCGAATTATATCGCGGAGCAGAGTATCAGGTGGATTTTCTGCCAAAAGTAAAACTGGAAATTGCTACCCAAGATGATCAGGTGGAACGTTTGTTAGAAGCGATCCAGAAAGCGGCTTATACCGGCCGGATTGGCGATGGCAAGATCTTTGTTTATGACCTCGAACAGGCCGTCCGGATCCGTACCGGCGAAACCGACGCAGAAGCGATTTAAGGAGCCTTGATTATGCAAGAACAAATTTATCACTTACAGTTTGCCATGGACACCTTCTACTTCTTAATGTGTGGTGTGCTGGTAATGTGGATGGCGGCAGGTTTTTCGATGCTAGAGGCCGGTTTGGTCCGTGCGAAAAACACCACTGAAATTTTAACCAAGAACGTTGCCTTGTACTCTATCGCCTGCATTATGTATTTAGTGTGTGGTTATTACTTTATGTATGACGGCGGTATTTTCTTGCAAGGTATTGCGGAAATCGATGTTGACGCTACGTTGGCTTCTTTTGCTGAGCAAGATGATTTTACCGGTGATGCGGTGTATTCCGGCGCCTCTGACTTTTTCTTCCAGGTTGTGTTTGTGGCCACGGCCATGTCTATCGTCTCAGGTGCAGTTGCTGAGCGCATGAAATTATGGGCATTTTTAGCCTTTGCTGTGGTAATGACGGGCTTTATTTATCCAATGCAAGGTGGTTGGACGTGGGGCGGCAAAGCGGTATTTGGTTTATACGAATTAGGTGATCTCGGTTTTTCTGA
Source organism: Alishewanella longhuensis (assembly GCF_014653435.1). Taxonomy (GTDB): domain Bacteria; phylum Pseudomonadota; class Gammaproteobacteria; order Enterobacterales; family Alteromonadaceae; genus Alishewanella; species Alishewanella longhuensis. Next base: position 627,305 of record NZ_BNAO01000001.1, read on the forward strand.
CTTTGCGGGTTCAGGCATAGTCCATATGGCGGGTGCGGCAGCAGCTTTAGCCGGGGTAATACTGCTGGGTGCACGTAAAGGTAAATATACCAAAGACGGTAAAATTAACGCTATTCCTGGTGCCAATATGCCGCTGGCAGCCTTAGGTACCTTAATTTTGTGGATGGGCTGGTTTGGTTTTAACGGTGGTTCGGTATTAAAGCTGGGTGATATTGGTAATGCGCATAGTGTGGCCTTAGTGTTCTTAAACACCAACGCAGCGGCAGCGGCAGGTGCAGTAGCAGCATTAATCACCTCCGTTGTATTGTTCCGTAAAGCCGATTTAACCATGGCCTTGAACGGTGCTTTAGCTGGATTGGTTGCAATTACCGCTGAACCTTCAACACCTACGCCATTACAAGCCACCATCTTCGGTGCTATTGCTGGGGTCATTGTGGTGGGTGCAATTTTATCTTTAGACAAAATAAAGATTGATGATCCAGTTGGTGCGATCTCGGTGCACGGTGTCGTCGGCTTCTTTGGCTTGATGCTGGTGCCTATTACCAATAGTGATAGCACCTTTTCCGGGCAAATTATCGGCGCCCTGACCATCTTTACCTGGGTCTTTGTCACCAGCTTTATCGTCTGGTATGCATTGAAGCTGATAGTGGGTATTCGGGTCAGTGAAGAAGCTGAGTATGAGGGTGTGGACAGCTCTGAGTGTGGTATTGAAGCCTACCCTGAGTTTGTTGCCTCGGTAAAGTAAGCAGCCTGGAGAGTGTCGGTGGCGCTCTCCGGGAGCCAGTGTTGACTGCCAATGTAACTCCGATAACGGCAAGCCAGCATTAAACAAGTTCCACCAAACGTCTATCCTTGTCCTTTGTCTTATTCTGACGCCCTATAGCTTAATGTTATGGGGCTTTTTTTATGCAGCAATTTGCTAATCACGAAGGGTGCAGAAAGTCGTATTAGGAGGTTAGCGATGGTGCTGATAATAATGGGGTTTTTAAAGCAACGTATTGGGTACTGTTTCGGGGAGTGGAAAAAGTAGCGGGCCGCAAACTGCGCGGCCACTAGTAGAATGCAACATCCTTTGCATTTGCCGTCCGTAGCAGTCATCCATTAAACATAACATCCTGTTATGTTAGCTATCCTGGCTAGGGATCCTTATTATCAGCATCATGCTGAAGCATCCATCCGTGAATCTGTCCTTCCATGTTACTCTTTCCCTGAGCTACGCTACATTCCCTGAGCTATGCTATCCAAGCGCTTGGGTGGCTCCTGCCAACTATCCCTGTAGTATGCGTGCTCGCATTGTTCCCAATATGTTGCTTCCTGCAACAAGCCACATCCTGTGGCAAAGCTGCGCATACTTGCGCAAGCTAAAAATAGTTCGCCGTCCAAGGCAGTCCTTGTAAACTCATTCATCCTGCAGAGTCATCTTCTTCCTGAAGGTGTCCGTAAGCATTCCTTGCTTGTATTCTGTCCTTGAACACTAACCAGTGATCCTGCTGGTTTGCATTTCCTTGCAACTGCTGAATTCCTGTCAGCAATCGGGCAGCTAGTGTGCTTCGATGTGGTAATTATGCGCTTTAAAAGTCGATTTAGGGTGGGTTTGCTGTAATTATGACGACTGTCACAAGATTGTAAAAATTAGGTTGTGCAATAATTATTAGTTTTATCAGTTACTTATTCATATGCCGAGTGTTTTTGTAGGATAAAAATTACGTTTTAACTACATCGTTTGTGAGATATATCTCACAAGATAATAGGGGATTAAGCTTATGCTGATTTAGCGGTATACTCTATTTAGATGAATCAACCCCAGGAAAGGCATGGCTCGCGAACAGTTAGGCATTTGTGCAGAGGCTAATTTACATGGCAGTTATCTGCTTTGTAATGCATTAGATGGACAAGAAGCAGCGCTACGGCAGAAGTTATCACGACTCCCGCAGTTATTAAATCGCTTGTCAGAACATTTCTCTGAGGCTATGTTAACAGCGGTAGTGGCTATTAGCAGCCACTATTGGGATACCCTATATCCCTGGCAACGGCCGGCCGATTTACAGGCCTTTCCAGAATTTGCTTCAGACCATTTTGCCGTGAGCCACAGCACAGCAGACTTGCTGATTCAAGTTCGCTCTGACCGCGCTGATGTGAATCATATTGCTTTGCAACAAGTCTATCAGCTTATTGTTTCTCATGTAGAAATCGTAGATCACCTGTTTGGTTTCCGTTATTTAGATGGTCGCCAACTTACTGGCTTTGTTGATGCACCTTTAAACCCAAGAGGGCAGTTACGCCGTAAAGTGGCGTTAGTTGATGCGGCGATATCCCCGGTATTTGCTGGTGGTAGTTACTTACACTTTTACCGAATATTGTTAGACCAGCAACACTGGTTAATGCTAAGTGCAGAGCAGCAAGCAGAAATTATGGGTTATCAGAAAGTTGATGGGAAAGTGGTGCCTAATTCGGACTACTATGAAAATAGTCATTTAGCTTGTTGTCAGGTGGCGCAAGAACAGGGAGCCTTATTATTGCAACAAAACATGCCCTTTGCGACCTTACAATTGCAAGGGGCATTGCAGCTTAGCTTTAGTGCTGACAGTCAGGCATTTAGTCGACACTGGGGACAGCGTTTAGGTCTTAACACTCCTGGAATTTACGATCGATTGTTAGACTTTTGCCGGATAGATTTGGCTGCAGCGTTTTTTGTACCGTCGTTAAGTTATATGGAGGCTGCCGCACGCGGTGATTTCAGCAATACTGCGTCAAACCTTTTCGAATAGTTCAGTTACTTTTTGCAAGGTAAAGTTGATATTTTTCACGCTAATCGGCGCGATAAAGATGGTATCATCACCGGCAATCGTGCCTAGTACGCCTTCTGCCTTGCCTACAGAATCAAGTAGTCGGGCAATCAACTGTGCCGCTCCAGGACTAGTGCGGATGATAATCATCACATCATTATGTTCTATATCTAACACTAACTGGCGCAATGGGCTTTTGGTGGTGGGGACGCCTAGTTCAGGAGGAAGTGTATAAACCATTTCCTGACGGGCATTACGGGTACGAACCGCGCCATATTTGCTTAGCATCCGCGACACTTTCGATTGGCTGACATTGTCAAAGCCTTCGTTCTTTAATGCATCAACAATCTCACCTTGTGACGCAAAGCTTTCGGTTTTAAGCAGAGCTTTAAAAGCATGGATTAGGGCTTCCTGGCGGCTTTGTTTAGTCATGATTTTCTGTTCAACGTTAATTCCTATTAGCTGATACTAACAAATTTAACGCAACATTGCAGTGGCTGAGTTAAAATAGGGCTGGGCAACGGTCTCTTGCCGCTTCACAGCCTATTCGCAGCATTTTGCTATAGACTTTAGGCGTAAGATATTTGTAATTTGAGCGCCATTTCAGTATTGTTGGCGCGGTCATTCTGAACTGTAAAATTGGAGAAAATCATGAAAGTTGCCGTATTAGGTGCTGCCGGTGGTATTGGTCAGGCACTGTCTTTGTTATTGAAATTAGATTTACCTGCCGGCACAGACTTAGCCTTATATGATCTGGCTCCTGTTACTCCGGGTGTGGCAGTTGATTTAAGCCATATTCCCACTGCAGTTAAAGTAACTGGTTATGGTAAAGAAGATTTAAACAAGGCGCTGGTAGGTGCAGATATTGTGATGATCCCTGCAGGTATGCCACGTAAGCCTGGTATGGATCGCTCAGATTTATTTAATATCAATGCCGGTGTGGTTAAAACTCTGGCTGAAGCCATCGTAGAACAGTGCCCGAAAGCCTTAGTGGGTATTATTACTAACCCGGTTAATACTACAGTAGCCATTGCTGCTGAGGTATTTAAAAAGGCAGGTACCTACGATGCTCGTCGTTTATTTGGTGTAACTACACTGGACGTGATCCGTGCCGAAACCTTCGTTGCCGAATTAAAAGGCAAAAACCCTGCTGAAATCACTGTGCCAGTAATTGGTGGCCATAGTGGTACTACTATTCTGCCATTATTATCACAAGTAGCCGATGTTACTTTTACTGATGAAGAAGTGGCAGCCTTAACAGTGCGTATTCAAAACGCCGGTACTGAAGTAGTTGAAGCTAAAGCCGGTGGCGGATCAGCGACTTTGTCGATGGGGCAGGCTGCAGCGCGCTTCTGTATTTCTTTAGTAAAAGGTTTACAGGGCGAAGCTGTTACTGAATATGCTTATGTTGAAGGTGCGGGTGAGCATGCGCGTTTCTTTGCGCAGCCTTTAGTATTGGGCAAAAATGGCGTTGAGAAATTGCTGCCAATTGGTACGCTGAGTGCGTTCGAAGAAAAAGCGATGAACGATATGCTGGGTACTTTAAAAGCCGATATTACCTTAGGCGAAGAGTTTGTTAACAAGAACTAAGTAGTGACTAAGTTCAATATTAGAAAAGGCGCTTAAGGCGCCTTTTCTGTGTATGTCGAGTAGGATGTTAGAGTTAATGGCTGCGCGATATCGCAATATCAGCCAGGGCTGCTAACGCAGTTTTATACTCCGAAGCGGGTAATAGTAACAGGGCTTGCTTGGCTTTCAAGGCTTCCTGCTGGGCAATCTCCCGGGTGTAGTCAAAGGCGCCGGTTTCTTGTAACGCGGCCATAATTTGCGGCAGATGTTGCATACCATTACCTTCAGTAATGGCTTCGCGGATCAGCAGCTGCTGCTCAGCTGTGCCCATTTTTAGTGCATAGATAAGTGGTAGCGTAGGCTTACCTTCGGCCAGATCATCACCAATGTTTTTGCCAAGCTCGCTGGCATCGGCCTGATAATCTAATACATCATCGATTAATTGGAAAGCGGTGCCAAGGTGCATACCGTAGGCTTTCATCGCATGTTCCATCTCGGCGCTTTGTCCTGAAATCACCGCGGCTAACTGGGTAGCGGCTTCAAACAGTTTGGCTGTTTTGCAGTAAATAACCTGCATATAGCTTTGCTCGGTGGTGTCGGGATCATTGACGTTCATCAACTGCAGCACTTCGCCTTCAGCGATAACATTGGTGGCGTCTGCCAATACTTGCATAACGCGCATATTATTAAGCGTAACCATCATTTGGAAAGAACGACTATATAAAAAATCACCTACCAACACGCTGGCTTGATTGCCAAAGAGGGCATTGGCCGTTTCTTTACCGCGGCGTAAGGTAGACTCATCGACAACATCATCATGTAGCAAGGTAGAGGTGTGAATAAACTCTACGATTGCGGCAATGCTGATATGCTGTTCACCCTGGTAACCCAGCGCACGCGCTGCCAGCACAGCCAGCAAAGGCCGTAAACGCTTACCACCGCTGTTGACAATATAGATGCCAAGTTGGTTAACCAGCGCCACGTCGGAGCTTAGCTGAGAAAATATCTGCTGGTTTACGGCCGTCATATCGGCTGCCGAGAGCCGCTGTATTTCATCGAGCGTCATCTGCTTATAACTGCTTAAGTATCTGAATGGCAGTAATTCTACACTATTGCGGCGGCGGGCTAAAATGAAATCTGGATCCTTTTATTGCCTTAGTGATCTTTTTAATAATTGTACTTGCGGCAGTGGGGGAAATTGCGTACAATTCGCGCCCTGTGAATTGAATTAACACGCCCCTTAAATTTAAAAGCGTAGGCGTGCTTTGTACGGAGTTAACTATGTACGCGGTTTTCCAAAGTGGTGGCAAACAGCACCGTGTGACGGAAGGTCAAACTCTTCGTCTAGAAAAACTAGACTTAGAAACCGGCGCAACAATCGAATTTACCCCGTTGATGATCGCTAATGGCGAAGAAATCAACATCGGTGCACCTTTAATCGAAGGTGGTAAGGTAGTGGCGGAAGTGGTCAATCATGGCCGTGGCGATAAGATTAAAATCGTTAAATTCCGTCGTCGTAAGCATTCACGTAAACAGCAGGGCCACCGCCAGTGGTTCACTGAAGTGAAAATCACCAGCATCAGCGCGTAACAGGAGTATCGACACATGGCAAGTAAGAAAGGTGTAGGTAGCACTCGTAACGGTCGCGATTCAGAAGCTAAACGCTTAGGTGTTAAGCGTTTTGGTGGTGAGTCAGTTTTAGCCGGTAACATCATTGTGCGTCAACGTGGTACTAAATTCCACGCTGGTAGCAACGTAGGTATGGGCAAAGACCACACGTTATTTGCTTTAACTGAAGGTAAAGTTCAGTTTGAAGTGAAAGGCGAGCACAACCGTAGATACGTAAGCATCGTCAGCGAATAAGCTGCATGTCTTCGAAGAACCCCGCCTGGTGCGGGGTTTTTTTATAAATTTTCCCCACTGTCTGACTTGCGTTATACTAGTGAACAGTAAAGCACAGTCAAACCAGATCACAGTTAATCAGGACGCACCTCATGAAGTTTGTTGATGAAGCGATAATTCGCGTTGAAGCCGGTGACGGCGGTAATGGTATTATCAGTTTTTTACGGGAAAAATTTATTTCCAAGGGCGGCCCTAATGGCGGTGACGGTGGTGACGGTGGTGATGTTTATTTACAAGCCGATGAAAATTTAAATACCTTGGTTGATTATCAGTTCGAAAAGTATCATAAAGCCGAGCGTGGTGAAAACGGCGGTAGCGTGAACTGTACCGGTAAACGCGGCTCTGATTTAGTATTGCGTGTGCCTGTAGGTACCCGTGCTGTTGACGTTGATACTGATGAAGTGATTGGTGATCTCACCGCCAATGGTAAAAAACTGATGGTAGCCAAAGGCGGTTGGCATGGTTTGGGTAATGCCCGATTTGCTACCAGTACCAACCGTACACCTCGCAAGAAAACTAACGGTACTCCGGGAGAGATTCGTAATTTACGCCTGGAATTATTATTGCTAGCCGATGTGGGTTTATTAGGTCTACCCAATGCAGGTAAATCAACCTTAATCCGTGCAGTATCGGCGGCTAAACCGAAAGTAGCGGACTATCCTTTTACCACCTTAGTGCCAAACTTAGGGGTAGTGCGGGTTGAATCGCACCGTTCTTTTGTTATTGCCGATATTCCTGGGCTAATTGAAGGGGCTGCGGAAGGTGCGGGTTTAGGGATTCAGTTCTTAAAGCATCTGGAACGTTGTCGCTTGTTATTACATGTAATTGACGTATTACCTGCAGATGGCTCTGATCCGGCCGAGAATGCACAAACCATTATTCAGGAACTGCATAAATACAGTACCAAATTAGCAGCGAAGCCACGTTGGTTAGTCTTTAATAAACTGGATTTAGTGCTAGAAGACGAGTTGGACGAAATTGTGCAGCACGTAACGACAGCGCTGAATTGGGAAGGCCCGGTGTTTAAGATCTCGGCCGCTTCGCGTGAAAACACCGAGCGGTTGTCGAAAGAAATTTTAAACTATATTGAGCAGTTACCTGCGGAAGAAGCTGCGGAGCAAATTGCCGATCCAGTGACCTTTAAGTGGGATGATTATCACGAAGAGGCAACGTCTTTAGAGGACGATCTGGACGAAGACGATGATTTTGACGACGATGATTACGACGTTGAAGTCATTTATCAACGCTAGGGTGTTTTGATGCATATTGCTATGATTGCTGCGATGGCAGCTAACAGGGTTATTGGTCGAAATAATCAGATGCCATGGCATCTACCGGCTGATTTAAAGCATTTTAAAGCGCTAACCCTAGGTAAACCCGTGATAATGGGGCGCAAGACTTTCGAATCGATTGGGCGCCCTTTACCGGGGCGTCGTAATATTGTGATAAGTCGTCAAGAGGCGTCTGCAAATAGCCAGGTCGAGTGGGTCAATAGCATTGAGCAGGCGCTGGCTTTAGTGGCTGATGTGCCAGAAGTAATGATTATTGGTGGGGCTGAGATTTATCGACAGTGCTTACCTCTGGCCAAACGGCTCTATCTTACTCAAATTGAGTTAGATGTTGCGGGCGATGCGTTTTTTCCGGATTATCTGGCTGCTGCAGCCTGGCATGAGCTAAGTAATGAGTATTTCGCTGCTGGCACTGACAATCCGCTAGCGTATCGTTTCTTAACGTTAGAGCGTGTCTGAAAGCCAGGAATTGACGTGCTGTTGTAATATTTGCAATCTTTCAAAAAACAAAAGGCCAGCGATAAGCTGGCCTTTTGTTTGCGTACTAACAGACTAGACCTTAAATTGGTCGACTGAACGGCGTAGCTCTTCTGCCAGCTTAGCCACTTCATGGCTGGAAGCCGAGGTTTGCTCTGCGCCTGAAGCCGTTTGCTCGGCAATCGCCACTATCGACTCTAACAAGCCGCTGATTTCAGAAGATACCTGATTCTGCTCACGGGCGGCAGTTGAGATCTGCTCACTCATATCATGAGCCAGGTGCACCGCATGCGTAATAGAATCGAGGGCAGAGGTGGCCACTTCCGTTTTGGCTACACACTCCTCTGCTTGTTTTTTACCTTTATTCATTGCTTCTACGGCGGCATGGGCACCGCTTTGTAACGCTTGAATCATCGCCTGAATTTCTTGGGTAGAGGCCTGAGTTTTACTTGCTAATGAACGGACCTCATCAGCAACCACCGCAAAGCCACGGCCTTGCTCACCGGCACGGGCGGCTTCGATGGCGGCATTAAGTGCCAGTAGGTTAGTTTGTTCGGCAATACCGCGGATCACATCTAAGATGCTGCCAATCGATGCGCTGTCTTTATGTAGTTTGTTAATAACAATGGAGGCTTGGTCAACTTCGCGCGACAACTGCATAATAGTGGCTTTGTTTTCCAGCGAAATACCTTTAACCCGCTCAGCCTCATTGTCTGCGTTTTTAATCTCCGCTAAGGCATCATTAGAGCTTTGTAATACGCCTTGTGCTGTGCTGCTCATTTCAGTGGTGGCGGTCGCTGCTTGCGTTACTTGCGATTTTTGCTCACGAATGGCTTGAGTCGTTTGTAGAGTAATAGCTGAAGTTTCCTCCGAGGCCGCGGCTAACTGGGTAGAGCGAGAAATAATGCCCTGAATTAAACTTTGCAGACTTAGGTTAACTTTGTTGATATTGCGAGACAAATCGCCAAATTCATCTTGGGTATGATCTTTTAGTTGTTGTGTTAGATCACCAGAAGCAACCACACTTAACATCGCATTAATTTTTTCAAGCGGATTAACAATGGCTTTGACAGTGCGGAAGGCGATAAAAATGGCAATTAAGATCGAAGTAAGCATTACAATAAAGATAGCGGTTAAAGCGTTGCTGACGCTACTATTGCTTTGTTGCTGAATTTCCGCAGCTGCCCTGGTGCTTTGATTTAGTAAAGCATCTAAGCGGGTTAAGGCTAAGCTAGTTTGTTCATCGGCTTGTTGCAATAATTGATCTGCTCTGGCTTTCCCTAGTAACAGTTGCGATTTTAATGCTGGTATACCTTGGTTTGCATTAAGTGTCTCAGACACAGAGAGCATTTTTTCTGCCAATTCAGCAGGCATAGCAACTTGAGCTGCCTCAGTTAGCATGATATTTAACTGGCTATTCAAATCTTGTAAGCGAAAGGCAATATCATTACTAATGGTGGTTGCCGTGCTCTCATTGCTTGTGCGGTTTAGATCTACTACGGCACTAATCAGGCTGTTGATACCGGTTTCCATTTGAGTCGCTGCTTGATAAGCGCCAGGAAAACGATTTCGGACATTGCTGATATCTGAGAAGTCGAGTAGCAACGACGCCATATCATCGGCGATACCTTCCAATTCGTCCATATCGCTGGTGATCTTTACCTGGGTGGCAACATTCGTATCCAACTGGTCAAATAACTGATTCGAAAGTGGAATAAAAGCATCGTAAGCAGCATTCACTTGCCCAGCAGCTGCTCGCAACGTTTGCTGTTGTTGTACAGCCTGATTAAGCTGCGAAGCGGCAGCTTGGTAGGCATTTTGCTCGGTCGAGAACTGTTGTCTTAGCGTGGCAATTTGCTCTCTGGTCTCAGCATTGTGTGCCTGTAAACTGATTTTACTCATCAGCACGAATTCGCTTTTCATCAGCGCGCTATTTTCGAGGGCGGGAATAGAAACATTATTGACTTCTGCGGTAGATTTACTGATGCTGCTCAACTGGGCATAGGCAGTAATACCGATAATAATCAACAGCAGAGAGATAATACTAAAGCCACCAATCACTCTTAGCTTTACGGTCAACTTCATAACAACTCCATTCCAATCATGATGGTATCTATAACCAAGTATTTTATCATTATAACCATTTAGCACTAGATAAAAAGTAGCTGTTTTATGGTTTTTCGTTATGCATTTACACTATAGCGTTGTCTGGATTCGACGCAATAGGCTGTAAGGCGGTTTCCCCAAACACAGCCAGTATCCAGTGCATGAATACCAGCAATAGGACTATAACCGTTTAATGCCGCCCAATGCCCAAAAAAAAGTTCGGGATGTGCTTTATCACGCCAGAATTCATACCAGGGGATAAGCGTATTTTGTTCAGTAATACCTGATTTAGTGATAAGTTCAAGGGCGCCGTCATGCTGACAAAAACGCATCCGAGTGCAGGCATTGATGGTAAAACGCCAGCGCGCTTCTGGTGTTGTCGCATCAGACCAACGAGCAGGTGTATTACCATACATGGTGGCAAGTAAGGCGGTGGGATTGTTTTTCAATAAGGTGCAAACTTCGTCTGTAGCAGCTATGGCTGTTGCTAAATCCCACTCTGGCGCCAAACCAGCATGAACCATCATAACGTTTTGCTGGTTGTTATGTTGCAGCAGCGGTTGCTGACATAACCAATGGATTAGCTCTGGTAAATGAGGCGCTTTTTGCAAGGCCGATAAGTTATCCGCCGCTTTAATTTTGCTAAAGCCATAGTAGCTGGCAATAAAGTTAAGATCATGATTACCGAGCACCATACGTGCACCGGTCCCTAAACTTTTCACAAAATCTAAACAGGCTAGTGAGTCTGGTCCTCTGGCGATTAGATCGCCACAAAACCAGAGTTCATCTTTTGTTGGTTGATAGTGAATATGTTGCAATAAACGGTTTAAGGGTTCAAAGCAACCTTGCAAATCACCGATGATATAGGTTGCCATCAGTTTAAAATATTTGGCATGGCCAGGCGAAACATCGGAATAGCGGTGCGAAAGGGCTGCTTTGCTTGGTCGATCATTTCATAATAACCTTGCATGCTACCTAAGGGGGTTTCCAACACAGCGCCGCTGGTATAGCTGTATGTCTCGCCAGGTTGTAACTGCGGTTGCACGCCTATTACTCCATCGCCTCGTACCTCGGTTTGCTTACCATTACCGTCAGTGATTTGCCAATAACGGCTAAGCAGTTGTACCTGCTGATTGCTATTGTTGGTGATGTTCACACAATAAGCGAACACATAACGATGCTCCGTGGGTTCGGACTGGGCGCCGAGGTAAAAACTATCGACAGAGACAGTAATTTGTTGCTCAAGGCTCATTTTTCATTTCCTGGGTAGCTAGCCACTGGGCAATTTTCACAAAATCGGCAACCGGTAGTTGTTCTGGTCGTTGTGTTGGATCAATGCCCAAAGCGGATATCTGCTCCGCTGTGGCAAAATTGCTAAAACAATTGCGAAGTGTTTTGCGTCTTTGGTTAAAGGCTTCCAAACAGACTCGGTTTAGTACGGCTGGGTCCACATTAGCCCGTTCAGACTTGGCAAAAGGGATGAGTCGTACTACTGCAGAATCGACTTTAGGAGCCGGTTTAAATGCGCCGGGGCCAACTTGTACTACGGGCATGGCCTGGCAATAAAACTGGGTCATCACACTTAAGCGACCATAAGTTTTGCTGCCGTGGATGGCTGTCATGCGATCAACCACTTCTTTTTGCAACATAAAATGCATATTTTCAATACTGTCAGCAAACTCAAACAGATGAAACAGAAGTGGCGTCGAGATGTTGTAAGGTAAATTACCGAATACTTTCAGCTTTTGCCCAGGTTGTACCAATTGCTCGAAATCGAACTTCATGGCATCGGCCTGGAAAATTTGCAGCTTGCTGGCGAGTTCTGGGTGTTGTTGCAAGCGTTCTGCCAAATCACGGTCGAGTTCCACCACAGTTAGTTTACCTGCAGCTGCTGCCACAGGTTCCGTGAGTGCACCTAAGCCTGGGCCTATTTCTACCAGATAGTCTGTCGGTTTTGGCGCTATGGCTTTTACAATACGGCCTATCACATGAGGATCATGCAGGAAGTTTTGGCCAAAGCGTTTTCTGGCACGGTGGCCTTGATGTACATTATCAGTCATTAAGTTGTCGTTCTTTGTGCTAGTTGAATCGCTTGATTAACGGCATGGAACAGGCTGCCGGGGTCGGCTTTGCCTGTAGCGGCGAGATCGAGAGCGGTACCGTGGTCGACAGAGGTACGGATTAATGGCAGGCCAAGGCTAATATTCACCGAGCGGCCAAAACCTTTGTATTTTAATACCGGTAGTCCCTGGTCATGGTACATGGCGAGCACCGCATCTGCTTCGTTAAGGTATTTGGGCTGAAATAAGGTATCTGCTGGCAAAGGCCCAACTAAATTGATGCCGGTATGGCGCAGCTCTTCTAACGTGGGACTAATTACATCGAGCTCTTCCCGGCCCAGATGACCATCTTCACCAGCGTGAGGGTTTAAACCACAAACATAAATCTTCGGGTTTGCAATGCCGAATTTCTGCTTAAGATCCTGATCTAAAATAGTAATTACTTTTGTTAACCGCTCCCGGGTAATGGCCTTCGCTACATAGGCTAAAGGAATATGCGTAGTAGCTAAAGCTACTCTTAACCCTTCAGTAGCTAACATCATTACCACATAAGGGGTGTTAGATTGCTGAGCAAAAAATTCGGTATGACCACTAAAAGGAATGCCTGCGCGATTAATAACACCTTTATGTACTGGCCCGGTAACAATGGCGGCTACTTCTGCTGCTAACACCATTTCGCCAGCCGCGTGCAAAGTATCAACCACATAGCGGCCATTGGCCGCATTGAGGGTACCCGCGATGACTGGCTCGCTTAGCGCGAAATCAGCAATCGTCAGCGTACCCGCTGTTTGTGGTTGTGCCGGTCTCTCAGGCTGGTAAGGTATGAGTTGAACTTGCATTCCCAATTGCTTGGCGCGGTCTTGCATTAACTCCCGGTTAGCGCAAACCACTAGCTCTACTGGCCAGTCTTGTTTCGCCAGCGCTAATACCAGGTCCGGGCCAATACCAGCAGGCTCACCCGGTGTAATAGCAATACGTAATGTCATTAATTATCTGCCAATACTTCAATATAGGCGTCGTCACGCAGCTCGCGCATAAAGCTTGCCGATTCTTCGTTAAAGCGCCGGTTGAAGATCATGCGGTACACCTGATCGCGTTTTTTATCAGCGGTAGCGTCTACAGTACGGCGATCTAATAACTGCACAATATGCCAACCGTGCTCGGTACGGAAAGGTGCACTTAGCTCATCTACTTGCAAGCGGTTTAATGTATCACGGAAAGCGGGTACATAGATGTCCGCCTCGTTCCAGCCGAGCTCACCGCCATTTAATTTTGAGCCAGGATCATCTGAGTGTTGTTTGGCTAGGGCAGCAAAATCGGCATTACCTGCTTTGAGGTTAGTAATCATTTCAGTTAACATGTTTTGAGCACGCTCTTCGCTGAGAATAATAGAAGGCTTGATTAATATATGGCGCGCTTTGACCTCGGTTAGCTCTGCGACATTTTCGCCGCGGATATCAAAAATAGTCAGGATATGGAAGCCCGCACCTGAACGTAACGGCCCAACTAAATCTCCTTTTTTCTTGCCTCTGATGCCCTCTGCAAACAGGGTTGGCATTTCGTTAATATTCATCCAGTCTAATTCCCCACCTTCTAGTGCGTTGGCACCGCTAGAGGAAGCAATCGCAATACGCCGGAAATCGCTACCATTATTCAGTAAATTTAGCACCTGTTCAGCACGTTCGCGTGACTCGGCAACTTGCTCGGTAGTCGCTTGGCTTGGTATAGCAATTAAAATATGACCTAACTTATACTGCTCACTGCTGGCTCCCTGTTCTTCCATGATCTTCAACAGGTTATCAACCTCTTGTGGGCTAATATAAATACGACGCTGCACATTGGCACGCATCACTTCATTAGTAATGATCTCTTCACGAACCTTTTCGCGGAAGCGTTCGTAGTTACCTTCTTCATTGATAACTTGCTGGCGAAATTGTTCTAGCGTCATATTCTCGCCTTGGGCAATATTGCGAATGGTATCGTCTAATTGCGCGTCACTGATTTGCAGACCCATACGCTGTGCCATCTGAGATTGCAAATTAATCATAATTAAGCGTTCGATGGCTTGAGTGCGAAGAGCCTGGTCTGATGGCAGGGTTTGCCCCTGTGCTTGGGCGTTACGTTTTACCCGATTCACAATTTCATCAACATCGCTTTTTAAAATCACACCGCTATCAACAATAGCGGCAACTCTGTCAATCTCGCGTTCTGCAGCAGACAAGGTGGCGCTGGCAAAGCCAAGCAAAATCAGAAAAATAAATTGTTGTAACTTCATAAGTTCCTACATTAATTAGTTAGTAAATATGGACGTCGATAACTGAAGATACCATTCGACAACATATCTGAAACACCAAATCCGGCTTTATCACCAAAACCTTTAAAGACGAATTGTAAACTAAAACCACTATCCAGACGGGCTAACTGATTCAGGTTATCAAGCGCCACCTCGAAATCGGCCCGAACTTGTCGTCTTGCGACCAAGCGTACTGCCCAGCAACAAGATTCGTATTGCAATCCCAAATTGGCGTCTATCATACGATGATTTGCTACATCCCGATAGTAACTGGCAATAAGTTGCCAGTTTTGTTTAATTGGAATAGCACCGATTAACCCGAGCTGCTGTATTTCTACTCCTGAGACTGCCCGGCTATATCTATGGTTCAATTGTAATAAGGTATTCTCACTTCCTCTGTAGTCAACGCTAGCGTTGCTCTTTACTAGCCTTTTACTATCAATATCATACTGCAAGGCGCTACTGACATACCAGCGTCTGTACCAGTGCCAAACCATTTCAGATGCCAGCATAGATTCGGTAGAGGTAAGGTTCTGCGTAAGAAGGTCGTCAGTCAGCTCAGGCTCTTTCAAAAAGAAAATTTGCCCTAAACTAAAGCGGAATAATTCATTTTCGGTGTTATCGTAAAAACGGGTAGTCCAGCCAACAGTGAGTTGATTCGCCTCGTTAATACGATCTAAACCGGAAAAGCGATTTTGTCTGAATAAACCGTAATAGTCATCTTGTAGACGCGTAGTGTCATAAAGACCAATGTTGCTTTGATCACGATAGGGGATATATAAATATTGCACCTGAGGTTCAAAGGTTTGCAATGCTTGTTCGCCAAACCAATCATACTCCCGCTCTAAGTTGATACGGGCATGTAACCTTAGCTTTGGTAGTGCTCTACTAATTTCAGATTGTTCAGTGGTTAAGCTGCTTAAACTTTGTTGCTGATAGTAGGTGTAAAGTAAGCTGGTTTCTGCCGTCATCTCAAAAGCAGGCGTAATGAAGGGCACACGTAATGTTGGCTCAAGATGCAAGCGATCAGTAGCAGTGTAAAATGCTTGCTCGTTTTTGAAATGAGCATATTGGCTATACCAACTGGCTTGCAACTTGTCACCAAGCGCTATGGGCTTGGCTGAAGCAAAACTTAACTGCGGCAAAGCCTGATAAGCTTTATTATAGTTACCCAGAATTTCAAAACCTTGTACCTTCAGATGAGAATGTACTTGCTCGCCAAAATAGCTAAGACTGGCTTCACGGTAAAGCTGAGTATCGCTTTGGTTGTTGTAATCAGAACCCAGTTCGGTGAGATAGGCATCATCGCTAACATCAGTGAAGTCAATATAGCCACGCCAATTGCTGCTAAAATCTGACCGATGAGTTAAGTGTCCCAAATAACGTTCGCCAAAACCACTGGGTTTATCATTGTCGTTGGGTAGGTACTCTAGTTGCATTAGGCCTTGATGTTGTTCAGTCAAATAACGGAATTGCGATTTGAGCTGGGTCCCTCTTTTGCTCATATAACGAGGTGATAGCGTCAGGTCATAATTTTCGGCGAGGTTAATGTAATAAGGCACCTCTAGTTCTACACCTAGGCGTTGTGAGCTACCAACCTTTGGGATTAGCACACCAGTTTTACGCTGATCATCAACCGGAAAAGTCAAATAAGGAAGATAAAATACGGGAATATCTTTGATTTTAAATACAGCATGATGCGCTTCTCCCCAGCCAGAGTCAGCAGCTATGTTGATATGTTCAGCATGGAGTGCCCAGCTGTTATCTTGCTCGGGACAAGTAGTAAAGAGAGCCTGATCTAAACTAAGCGCTTGTTCAGACGCCGTGAGTGCCGCCGCTTCACCTCTGCCGGCCTGAGCAACAAACTGATATTTTGCCTGGCCCAGTGTGGCTTGGTTATTTGCTAAGTCGGCCTTTAAAAAACGGCTACTGACATGAAGCGCATTGCTGAAGTATTCAATACCGCCATCTGCTACCAGATTTTGCTGCTCTGGATTGTAACGTGCATTAGGGGCTTGCAGTAAGGTGTCTCGGTGCAAAATCTGTACTTGCCCGGAAAAAGTAGCCTGCTGGCTTCCTTGCAAAACAACATCATCAGAAAATATGCGGATGCGCTGATCATTGCTATCAAGGTCTTTTAAAACCTCAGGTAATGTCATAGGTTGATAACAAGTCTGAATAGGGATCTGGTCAGCCCGTACTTGCATTGAGCCCATCGCTGCCCAGATTAATCCTGCTAAACTCAAACCTCGTTTCATGCCTTCTTACTCATATTGTATTAAATACCACTCTACTGACCGCAGAGTAGGGCTGTTATGATAAATCAATTTTAGAATTCCTGCTAATCCGATATAGTGCTGGTGTTAACGTGTTTTTAGCTAATTTACTGATTTGGTCTTAACTTGCCGATTTTTGGAGAATCATGGGTGTGGGGTAAAATTCTCGGTGCGCTATTTGGTTTAGCATTATTTAAACTTCCTGGTTTGATCTTAGGCGTATTGGTTGGACATTATTTTGACCAATGGTTCCAACGTAAATTAGGAAATTGGGAAGGGATACAAAGTGTCTTTGGGCAAGACGATGAGCAGGCGCTGTTTATGTACAGTAGCTTTGCGGCTATGGGACATATCGCTAAAGCTACTGGAGTGGTTACCAAAGCCCACATCAATCAAGCCAGCCATTTTATGCAGCAGCTGGGCTTAAATGCACAGCAGAAAAAAGAGGCTCAGGCTGCTTTTCGCGATGGCAAGGCTGTAAATTTCCCTTTTAAGGTGCAGATAAACGAGTTTTACCAGCGTTATAAAAAACGACCTGATGTTTTGCAACTTTTTTTAGAAATACAACTTAGCATAGCCTGCGTAGAGGGTCGGGTTGAACAAGAACAGTATAAGCTATTGCTGCAGGTTGCTGACTGCTTACAAATTTCGAAAAATACTTTGGATCAATTACTCCTGTCCTATCAAGCACAATCCCGTTTTCAGCAGAATCCTGGAACAGCTCAGGAGCAGGCTAAATCGTTATTAGCGGCCTACCAAGTTTTAGGTTGTGTGCCAGAGGTGACTGAGCAAGAGTTAAAAAGAGCGTATCGCAAATTAATGGCGCAACATCATCCTGATAAGTTAATGGCACAAGGCGTCCCTGCTGCAATGCTTGATGTAGCAAAACGCCGTACACAAGATATTCAGGCTGCCTACGAGCTAATTAAGCAGCAACGCGCTAAAAGCCGTTAGTTTGTAACCAACCTAAGATCTCCTTTATCAGCCATTGTTGCATCGGTTGGTCCTGACGGGCCTCGCTTAGATAGCGTTGACGGTATAGCGAATTTTGTTGCGCCCTGGCAACTAATTGTCTTTGTTGCGTGGTTGCTGTTGCATGCGGGTGGTCAACGGCAGTAATGAGATCTAATAGAGGTAGTGGGGTAAGAGCAACTTGTTTTAAAAGTTGGTTGTTTTGTTGCTGATCAGTTAAGTAGGCCCCCAGGTTCACTATGGCTGCCGGACGGGTAGCTAAAGCCTCTGCAACCAGTAAATTAAGTAGTGCAGCCGTTTCACCTTGCGCGATAACAATAACAGGATTTTGCAAATTACCTTGCTGGTTAAGCAATTGCCAGCGTGCCGCTAGCTGGCTTTTTTGCTGTAATAACTTTTGTTCTGGAGATATTTGTTCTGATGTTTCTGGCGCGGGCATAACCAATACATTCCAGCCTGCAGCGGGCAGGTGCAGACGTAGCGTATTAAGTAATCTTGGACTGAACGCATGTTGCTGATAATCAGGCAGAATAACTACCGTGCCTTTGGGTTGCAAGGTTACGCTACTCTCACTGAGGATGTGCAAAGATAAGCTGGCTGATTCGATTAGCTGCAAATCCAAATCTGGTGCTTGCCGCTGTAAATCAGCCCAGTTCGTGCTAGCCGTAGCGTTACTTAGTAATGTCAGAATGATTGAGACGGCTACTAAAACCTTGCGCATACGCTGCTCCGCAGTAGGTAAGTATGAAGTTATCTTACTTATCGGCTGCTGCTCATGGTTCTTAAGTTTATAATTGTTGTGTGATTAAATGCTCAGTGAAGGTGTACAGCACTTTGTTATCAAGACTAAATTTAATATAGTTGCCATGATGCTCAAGTAATCTGACAAGTTGTGAGGGCTGCATAATAAAACAATACTTGGTGGCTTTGAACTCTACCAGGGCTTTAGCCATCTCCCGCAGATGATCGTTTGCCGCTAAACGTTTCGCTTCTTGCTCATCATTACAGACATGGGCTGCATGTTGCAGTTGAATAATGTGTTCAGTTGCGGGCGTTTGTTCCTCGCTTGCCTTTGAAATGGCGGGTAGTATAAGTAGTGTTAAGACACTGAAAAATTGAATGCTAAAAGAAGTCATTTACTCGTTCCGGGAGTATTTTAATGGCGAGCTAAAAATTAGCAGCCATTATGCAACTCGGCAACAAATATTTGCAGGAAATCTGTAGTATTACAGAAATAACAAAGCCGCTGAAGCAGCGGCTTTGTTTTACGTAGCTAATATGCGGATTAACGCAGTACTGGCTCTTTAATTTTTGCAGTCACTTTAGCTTCAATACGCTGGTTAGCCGCATGAGCTTCACGAGTGTTACCTTGAACACGCAGACGAGTTACACCAAAGCCTTGTGAGGTAATGCGTGAACTGTCGATGCCTTGAGCAGTTAACAGGTCCGCAATGGCTTTAGCACGACGCTCAGATAAGCGCATGTTGTAGTCTGGGTTACCGATGTTCGAAGCATGACCTTCAATAAATACTACCGCTTCTGGGAAACGTTTCATAAAGGCAGCTAACTGATTCACTTCAGTACGGCCATCAGCAGAAACTACGGCAGAGTCGAAAGCAAAGCGAACTTCGATATCAACGTCACCTACACGGTCCATTTTCTCGGTATAAATAGTACAACCCTGAGCATCAACTTTATGAGCCGCTGGTGTGTTAGGGCACTTGTCTTGGCTATCTGGCACGCCATCACCGTCAGAATCAACTACCACTGGAGCTGGGGCAGGAGCTGGTGCTGGAGCAGGGGTAGGCGCTGGTGCAGCTGCCGCACCAAAAATCCAGGTCGCACCTGCTTTGATTGCGCCATCATTCCAATCACCATTGCTGATACCACGATAAGCGTTACCTTCAACAAATAATGCTACATTGTGGTTAATGAAATGACGGTAGCCAATACCAATGTTTAAGGCGTCAGAGGCGATATTATGTTCAAAATGTTTCCAACCACCCACTAAATAGATATTTGAGTTGGTCAGATGATACATCGCGTCAATACCAAAGCGATCGCCTGTTACGCGAGAGCTTTGAGTTAATGAATCAAGGCTTTGACGAGCATATTCAGCACGAACGCCCCACTTTTCATTTAGGCGGTAACCGATTTCCAGACCAACGCCCCAACCATTGTCTACGTTATTCCACAACGCAGACTGACCTTTGCGCTCATCAGTCCAGTAGCTTTCGCCAAATAACGAACCAAAAACCTTTTTTTCCAGGTCTTGAGCCGAAGGTGCGCTAGCAAAAGCTTGAGCGCTTAACAGCGGTAATGCAGCCAGGACTGCTATAGCGGTTGTTTTAAGTTTCATCCGTTTCTCCTTAGATTCATCCAACTTAGCAAACTTGTGTAAGTTTACCATATTGTTTTGAGGTATTATTAGTTTTGCATGCATTTTAGCGATTATTTTTAAACCAGCTTATATTAGCCTAGTTAACTGAATGTTGTGTTAATAAAAATCAATTTTGATAGCTAAAAGGGGCAAAAAGCCGAAAATATCTGACAAATACCAGTCCCAGGATGGTGCAAACGTAAACTAACAGCATGTAATTGTAATCTGTTCACTGTTTTCGTGGCTTTGTCGGCATAAAATTTATCACCAAGGATCGGATGACCAATAAATTGTAAATGAACTCTAAGCTGATGTGAGCGACCTGTTACCGGTTCAAGTTGTAAGCGGCTCTCAGTGGCAGTTCTCGACAGTACCTTAAAATTAGTAAGGGATGGTTTGCCGTATTGATAACAAACTTTTTGTTTTGGTCGGTTTGGCCAGTCACAAATTAACGGTACTTCAATACTACCACTATCGGTCAACACCTGCCCCGATACTCTCGCATGATACACTTTAGCGGTTTGGCGTAACTGAAATTGCCGATTTAAGTTACGCTGGGCCTCTTTGTTAAGCGCCATCACCATCACTCCCGACGTTGCCATATCTAAACGGTGAACCACCGAGGCAGTAGGCCAGACGCGTTGTACCCGATACTGCACACTATCGAAGTGTTCAGGTGCTTTACCTGGTACGGATAACAAGCCACTGGGTTTATTCAGGACAACGATATCATCGTCCTGATATAGAATATCCAGATAGGGTGTCATTGGCGGTTGATAGTCTAGTAGCATAGTGTTAATCGTGACTCACGATAATCAAGCGGATGGCATCCAGCTTTAACCTGGCTTTTTGCAGGTATTCGGCAAGCTGCTGTTGTTGCTCGGTTAAGTGATCAATTTCTTCTTGCCGTACTAGTGGGTTTACTTCACGTAGTGCTTGTAAGCGTTCAATGTCAGCACTCAAAGCCTGCTGCATTTGCTGTTGAGCTTGCTCAACGATAGCGGCTAATTGTCCTAGCGCTTGCTGTTCTGCGCCTGCCAATAATGGGTGAATAAAGTTTTGTAGGGCATTCACCAATTTGGTCGCAGTTTGTCGGCCTACCGGTCTTAACTGGCGGTTAAAATTATCGAAAGGGACTTTGGCTGCCAAGTCTTTGCCGCTTTTATCCAGCAATAAGCGCAGCGGTGTTTGTGGCAAATAGCGACCTAATTGCAGTGCTGCCGGCGCAGTGCCCTCAGCAATGTAAATCAGTTCGACAAAAAAGCTGCCGACCGGCAGAGCTTTATTGGGAAGTAACGCAACAGCGCTATTGCCTAACTGGTCATTGGTTAAAATATCCAGGGTGCCGGTAACCATTGGGTGATCCCAGCTTAAAAACTGTATATCTTCTTCTGCCAGAGCGGTGGCACGATCAAAGGTAACCGTTGTACCTTCATCATCCAACCCTGGGTAGTTCATCTGCAGTTGTTCAGAGGGACGCAAGATAATACTGGTGTCAGAGCGATCTTCCTGAGCTACACCCAACAAATCCCAGGCTTTAAACATCAGCATGGGCAGTTTCACGTCCTCGTCCATCCTGTTAACGTCCTGGCATAATTGCAGTGCCTTGGCGCCACCACTGGAATTGAGCTCTAACAGCTGATCCCTGCCTTGTTCCAGTTGCTGCTGCAGTTGTTGTTGCATTCGTGCACATTCAGTAATCAATAACTGGCTTTGTTCGGTTGGTCCCTGATAATCTGCCAGTACGCTCTCTAACTCGACTTTTTGCTGTTCAAAAATCAACCGGCCAGTTTGGCAAGTGCGGGCAAAAGCGTTTAAGCCATCCTGGTACCAGTTGACTAGAAGTTGCTGGGCACTGTCGGTGAAATAAGGGATATGAATTTGAATATCCTGCTGCTGCCCGATCCGATCCAGACGGCCAATTCTTTGCTCTAATAAGTCAGGATTCAGTGGTAAGTCAAACAACACTAAGTGATTGGCAAACTGAAAATTACGACCTTCACTGCCGATCTCTGAACAAATAAGTACCTGCGCACTGTACTCTTCCTGGGCAAAGTAAGCAGCGGCTTTATCGCGCTCGACAATACTCATACCTTCATGAAAAACGGCAGCCCGAATACCTTCGCTTAACCGTAAGGCTTCTTCTAAAGCTAAAGCGGTAGCTGCCTTGGCACAGATCACCAGAAACTTGGCACGCTTATGGGCTTTTAATTGTTCTAACAAGTAATTGACGCGAGGATCAAATTGCCACCATTGGCTTTTCTCGCCTTCAAAGGCCTGGAAAACCTGCTCTGGAAATAAATTAGCATGGATCTTTGCTGCCAGTGGCGCGTCTTTATTTAATGAGCGCTGCACTTTTAAGGCGTTTTGATACTGCTCTGGCAGCGTTAGCGCAACAGGCTTGGCATGGCGCTGTGGGAAGCCTTTAATATTACTGCGGCTGTTGCGGAATAAAATCCGCCCGGTGCCATGGCGGTCTAACAATTTTTGCAACAGTAATTCACGGCTCTCGGCTGGCATTAGCGGAGCTTGTTGTACTGTGGCTAATAACGCCTGACTATCTGCATCGGTCAGCAATTGCTGCAGTTGTGCCGTATGACTGTCGTCCAACGCCGGCTCGGTTAATAAATGGCGCGCTAACTCAGCAATATGCTGATAGTCCTGTTCTTGTTGCTGGAATTGCTCATAATCGTAAAAACGTTCAGGATCTAACAAGCGCAGCCGGGCAAAGTGACTCTGATGGCCCAGTTGATCTGGCGTGGCAGTTAATAAAATGAGTCCGGCAGTATCCTGTGCCAATGCTTCAACGCGTTGATATTCAATACTGGGTTTTTCCGGATGCCAGTGTAGATGGTGTGCCTCGTCAACCACTAATAAATCCCAATGGCTGCTAACTGCTTGTTCATGCCAGCTTTTTTTCTTCGCCAGAAATTCCATGCTACACAGCACCAATTGCTCGGTATCAAAAGGGTTATCAGCATCGAGTTGCGCTTGCTGGCAGCGTTCTTCATCAAAAATAGCAAAACGTAAATTAAAGCGCCGGAGCATCTCAACCAGCCACTGATGTTGCAGTGACTCAGGTACGACGATTAAGACCCTGCTAGCCAGCCCGGTTAATAGCTGTTGGTGAATAATTAAACCGGCCTCGATGGTTTTACCCAGGCCTACTTCATCCGCCAGCAAGACACGAGGCGCGTGGCGCTGTGCTACGTCTCTGGCGATATGCAATTGATGTGGGATCAGGCTAACCCTGCCCCCAACCAGTCCTCGTAGCGTGCTTTGTTGTAATTGTTGTTGCTGCTGCCAGCTTTGATAGCGCAGCGGGAAATGTTCAAAGCGGTCAATCTGGCCGGCGAATAGCCGATCTTGTGGTTTGTTAAAGCTTAAAAAGTGGTCTAAGAACGTTTCTCGTAATACGACTTCTTCGCCGGTATCCAGGCGGATACCATGATAGCTTAACAATTGCTGTTGTTCGGCGATGTGTTGTACCAGTAGCGTAAAGCCCTCGGCACTTTTTACTTCATCACCGACATTAAAACTGACACGGGTTAAGGGGGCTTCTTGTTGGGAGTACAGGCGGGTTTCACCGCTGGCCGGAAATAATAATGTAATCATGCGGCCTTCTTGTGCGATAACAGTACCTAAGCCTAAATCCGACTCTGTATCACTGATCCAGCGTTGTCCCAATGCGAAATTCATTCTAAACCCTAACAGTCAAAAAACGGGGCGTCATGGTACAGCGAATTCGGTTAGGTTGCATCAGTCTGCGACAGGTTTTTCTTTGTGGTTCGCGCCAAGTTGTCATTTTAGTGTCATCCTCAAGCGGCATGGTATCCAAGGAACTTTCAAGAAACTGTCATTTTAGTGTAGCAGTCTGTCAAAGTTGCACTAAGCTGAAGTTAGCTACTTTTTTTGCCAGCCGAAACTAAAAGGAGTGCGTATGGCGCGTAAAAAGTCTAAAGAGAAGAAAATCTACGTCCTTGATACCAATATTCTGCTACATGAACCCTTCGCTTTTCTTAACTTTGAAGAACATGATGTTGTGATCCCAATGACGGTGTTGGAAGAATTGGATCATATTAAAGACCGTAATAAAGATGTCAGTCGCGATGCGAGAGTAGCCATCCGGGCACTGGAAGATGTGCTAAAAGACGCCACGCCAGAGCAAATGTTGCATGGGGTAGCGTTACCGGCACAGCATGATGAACGCCCTGGTGGTCATATTTTCATTATTAATGATCACCATCTAAAAGACGAAATACCGGGTTTACCCGGTGGCGAAAACGA
The DNA here is from genome assembly GCF_014653435.1 of Alishewanella longhuensis. Classification (GTDB taxonomy): domain Bacteria; phylum Pseudomonadota; class Gammaproteobacteria; order Enterobacterales; family Alteromonadaceae; genus Alishewanella; species Alishewanella longhuensis. The sequence goes on from NZ_BNAO01000001.1 coordinate 651,702, forward strand.
CCATCTCATTATCAATACCGCGTTGTATCTACAGCGCGAAAAAAGCCCACTTAAAGTTATCCTGGTCACTAAAGATATTAATATGCGCCTGAAAGCCAAAGGCGCAGGCTTAAAATTAGTTGAAGACTATCGTACCGATCAGCTTATTGATGATGTGCGTTTCTTATATAAAGGGTACTACAAGTTTCCCGGAGAGTTCTGGTCGCTGGTGGGCGACTGCCGCAGTGTGAATGAGGGCCGTGATACAGTGCATTATATCAGCCGTAAAGTGCTGCCTAATGCCTACATTAACGAATACTTGGTTGATGAAGCCGAAAGCTTCGCCGGTAAGGTATTGGCCATCACTGACACCGAGCTAAAAATTCTGGATTTTGGTTACGAGCGTTTAATGCATCGGCATGCCTGGGGGATTCACCCTAAAAATATTTATCAGGCGATGGCGTTGCAGGCGTTGTTAGATCCGCAAATGGACTTAGTGATTTTAACGGGGCCAGCCGGTTGTGGTAAAACGCTGATCGCTCTAGCGGCAGCTTTAGAACTGGTGATTGAGAAAGGCATGTACGACAAGGTAATAGTCACCCGCAATACGCCCGAAATTGCTGAATCTATAGGCTTTTTGCCTGGCTCAGAAGAGGAGAAAATGGCTCCTTGGCTGGCGGCGATTACCGATTCGTTAGAAGTATTGCACAAGACTGATGAGCACCCACACGCCAGTGTTAATTACATTATGGAAAAGGCGAATATTCAATTTAAATCGGTTAACTTTATGCGAGGCCGCAGTATCCAAAATGCCATAGTCATTTTAGATGAATGTCAGAACCTCAGCGCGGCACAGCTTAAAACCATTATTACCCGCTGTGGTGAGGGGACCAAGCTGATTTGTTCCGGTAACTTATCGCAAATCGACAGTAATTATCTAACAGCGGTAACATCTGGTCTTACTTATATCGTGGAGCGTTTTAAAAACTTTGAAGGTAGCACCACTATTAATCTGAACGGGGTGGTACGCAGCCGTTTAGCTTCCTTTGCAGAAGCAAATTTATAGCAAGACTCTTCAGGAAAGCTTTGTGATTTTGGCGGCCTTTTTTGTTAAGATCGACTGACAGAAATTCAAAGTGCTACCGGCAATCGCCGGTAGCTGAGAGTAACGAATGAAACTATCTCGCCGATTACAAACCTCTACCGCTGTGTCCGCCATCGACTTTTTAGCCTCTGCGGTACCTGAGTTAAGCAAAGGCAGGTTAAAAGATGCAATGAGCAAAGGTGCAGTGCAATTGCTTGGTAAACCTGTCAAGCGTTTAAGGCGCTCACAACAAATGCTAAAACCAGGTGACAGTCTGGCATTGCATTATGATGATGATATTTTACAGCGGCAATCGGAACCGGCAGTGCTGTTACACGATGAAAAAGCCTATAGCGTATGGTTTAAACCTGCAGGCATGTTATCGCAGGGAAATGAGTGGGGTGACCATCTAAGTTTACTGCGTTTTGCCGAGCAGTTTTTCACGCCATTACGACAAGTTTTTTTATTGCATAGGCTTGATCGTGAAGCCAGTGGTCTGGTGATGTTGGCTCATTCTAAGCAGGCAGCAGCAGCTTTAAGTAAGTTGATTGCCGAACAGCAGATTAGCAAAATCTATCAAATTCGCGTCAAAGGTGAGCTTAGCAGTGTCTTGCAACAACAGGGGGCTATTAGTATTCCTCTGGATAACAAGCCTTGTGAAAGCCGTTTTACCCTGCAAGCTTATGATGCTACCAGCGATAGCAGCTTATTGACAGTACAATTGATTACGGGGAGAAAGCACCAGATCCGGCGTCATTTTGCTGCAATCGAACACCCAGTGTTGGGCGATCCACAATATGGCAAAAACAATAAAAACGCCGCTGGTTTAGCCTTGCAAGCAATAGGATTAAGTTTTAATTGTCCATTGCGTCGCCGCCGGCAAACCTTTGAGCTGCCAGCGAGCTTAATGTTAACCCACTGCTAGAGCTGCCACTAAACGATGTGCTAGCTCGCAACCTCTAGTGCTTGGTCGTTAAGATACAACACCAATTCACCTAAACGACAAGCATTTAGCATGTCAGAACGTAAATCCTCTACCTGCCATTCGCAAGGACGCGGGTGAAGTGCCGAGAACGTTAGCTGCCACAGTGGTTCTGTTGTCGGTTGCGCTTCAGCTAAAGCCCAACCGAACCAAATAGCTTCGGTCAGGGCATTTAGGTCATCTTTATGCCAAGTGTTTCCCAGTAGTTCCTTAAGCGGTAATTCAACTGCCAGGATGGCGGGTTCTACGCCTAATGCCGTCAATTTTTGTTGGAATGAGCTAATGGCCGCTTGTAAACATAATTTGGGTTCTTCAGCCGTTTCTGCGGACACGGCCAGCCACAACATTTCTGTACCACTATAACTGGCTTTCACCGCCGAGCTGTTAAGTTCCTGCTCTATACCTTGCAGCAATTCGGCCACTATCCGGCGGCCAAATTGCCGCTGCAAAGCCGCCCGAAATCGCGGCAGTATGACTAATAGCGTAACAGGTTGCTGCACAGCGACAGCTTTTGCTTTTTCCTGAAATTGACTCCATTGTCTTGGTGCGGTTTCAGGTGCTGGCGTGGCAAGGGCTGAGCTGGGTTTGTGTCGATACAGCTGCCAAAAGATAAAGGTGATAAAGATCATCAACACCAGGACGGCTTGTAACATAACCTGACGCGATTCAGCGGTCGCCAGAGCTTGCTGTAATTCAACAGCAAAACTATCCTGCTGTTCAGCATCACTTACCTGGTTAAGGCCGGCTTTTAATTCCAGCATATTATGTTGGATTTGGCCCGCCAGTTCTTGCCGGTTCAACTCGGTCACTTTTTCTTGCAGCTCATACGCTGTTTGCCAGTCCGCAGCGGCCGCCGCTAAGCGGGCTGCGCTAGTGAAATAGCGCAATTGTAGAAAGGTGGCGGCAGAGTCAATATCGTCAGTCAGTTCTCTTTTGATAGCGCTTGCTTCGCTGTAACGTTGTTGCTCAATCATCAATTGCACTAAGGCGAGTGAGGTTTCTATCACCATACCGCGCGAGTTTATTTGCCGGAAATGCTGTAATGCTTTCTGATAATACTCTTCAGACTCACTATATTCTTTACGCAACATTGCAACCCGGCCCAAGCTGTAATAGGCGGTAGCAGTACGTGACATATTTTGTTGTTTTTCGGCAATCGATAACGCTTGCTGCAGCAAGGTATCCGCTTTGTCTATCTGGCGGGGTTCCTCCAAATAGCTTTCGGCCATATAAACTAATACCGCACTATAGTTAGTCATACGGTCTAGCTGTAAATAGCGCTCGGCTGCTGCTGAGAAATGCTCTAAGGCGTCAAGGTGCTGATCCAGTTTGCGATGTGCCATACCAAAACGAAAGTGAATCGACGCCAGCTGTTCTTCATCTTTTAGGCGGGTGGCAAGTGTTAAACCTTGCTGTAAATAGGCAAACGCCAGTTGATACTGATTATTTTGTAAGGCGATGCGGCCGTTTAAGATAAGTGCGTTTAGCTCTCTTGAGTCACTATTAATTTCTTTTGCTAATGCCAGGCTGCGTTGTGCATATAGCTGGGCAGTTTTTAAATCGCCTTGTAAATTATAAGCCGAGGCAAAGCTATTCAAAACATCGTTCAATAAGATCCGCGCCGTGGGTTCATTAAGTGAGCTGAGTTGTTGTTCTGCCTGGATAAGTTGTTGAATAGCCATCTCGGCATTTTGATAAAAAATGCCATAAATTTGGGCTTTGCTGTATAAACTCAGCGCCAGCATATAAGGTGTGTTAGCATTCACTTCGGCTTTTTGCACCGCATCTAAAGCCGCTTCACGATTACCGAGCGTTTGATAACCCTCTGCCATCACCAGGTAATCTTCTACTGTTAATTCACTTTGTGCCCTTCCTTGTAATTCGTTCACAATTTGTTCAGCAGAGCTGGTATTACTTGCAGCCTCAAGTAAACGAGCTGAGAGAGTGCTGGCGGCGCTAAGCGGCATACTGCAGAATAAAATGGCCAGTTGAAAGCTAGAAAATAGGCATAAACTTAAAAAACGCATAATGTTGCTCTTATTATTATCGGCAGCTGTTTATCCCCACAGCTGGCTTAGGCCAAGCTTAACGATCCAATCTGCTGGCAATAAATTCTGTAATGTTATTGGCGATTTTCGTTACCATCCTTGCCCTAGCCTCGGCAGTGGCCCACCCGGTATGGGGGGTAATAAGCAAGTTTGGTAAATTACAGTTTAACAAAGCGTCCTCCGCAGTCGGAGGTTCCTGTGCTAAAACATCTAAACCAGCTGCTTTTAATCGCCCTTGTTGTAGGGCGGCAATAAGGGCGGCGGGCTCTATTAACGCACCGCGAGCAGTGTTGATGATAATCGCACCGGCTTTTAGCCAACTTAGTCGTTCGGTATTTAATAAATGCCGGGTTTCTTCAGTTAATGGGCAGTGCAATGATACAACATCGGCCGCCGCAAAGGCATCGCGCAGTAACATTCTGCCGGGCCTGGGCGATAGCGCATCAGGTCGTTCAGCAACAATGACTTCCATACCAAAGGCTTCAGCTAAACGCGCTGTTGCCTGACCAAGGGCGCCATAACCGACAATTACCATTGTTTTGTTTGCCAACTCCATAAGGGGATAATCCAGCAAACAAAAGCTTTTACTATTAGCCCACTGGCCAGCGCGTACCGCCTGGTGATAACCCAAAAGCTGGTTAGTCAGGGCAAGTAGCAAGGCGAATACCTGTTGTGGTACCGCTGTTTCGGCATAATTACGTACATTTTTAACCAGGATCCCTGCCTGAGCTGCTGCCTTGATATCGACATTATCGGTACCAGTGGCAGCAATCATAATAGCTTTTAAACGCGGTAGCTGCTGCAAAGTGGTGGCATCTAAAACACATTTATTCACTATGGCAATATCAGCATGTTGTAAGCGTACTACAACATCTGCCGGGTCGCTGTAATCATGTAGCGCTAATTGGCAATTCGCTTGCTGCAATGGGCTAAGGTCGGCATCGCCTAACGTCGCCGCATCTAAAAATACTAGGTTATAACGCATAAATTGTCGTCAGTTTTAGCAGGCTGTAATTCAGCAGTAGGTTAGTGGGGGTAGTTTTATCACAGCTTTCGCTAAAATGCAGCATATCTTGATGCGACTATAGTAGCGTTAACGGCTGAAAGATAGTGTTACATTTTTGCAAGTAACTTGAGCTTTTAGTTTGGGTTGTAGATGATAAGGTAAGCAAAAGAATCAAGGAGTGTGCTATGCATATAGAGGTTAACACTATCGAAAAGGCTTATGCCACCGTAACGGCGGTACGCGGCGTCAGTTTTACTATCGCCTCGGGGGAGATTTTTGCTCTGCTGGGGCCAAATGGTGCGGGTAAGTCATCCATTATCCGCATGCTGGTGGGAATGACTCGACCCGATAGCGGTGTGATAACGGTACATCATCAAAAGCAGGAGTATGATCATGTTCCCAGGCGTTATCTTGGCTATTTACCGGAGGACCGGGGGTTATATCCAGATAAGAGTGTTGAAAAGAACCTACTCTATTTAGCGCAGCTGCATGGCTTGTCTAAGGCCGAAGCGCAGCAGGAAATGAGCCATTGGCTGGAGATTTTTGAGCTTAGCGACCGCCGCAAAGAAGATTTAAAACAGCTATCCAAAGGTAATCAACAAAAGGTACAACTGATTGCCGCTGTGATCCATAAGCCGGCGCTGGTTATTTTAGATGAGCCTTTTTCCGGGCTTGATCCTATTAATCAGGAAAAAGTGGTGGGCTTTTTAAAAACCTTGCGTGAGAAGGGTATGACAGTCATTCTCAGTGCGCACCAGATGGCGATGGTAGAAAAACTGGCTGATCGGATGTTATTAATGGCGAAAGGGCAAGTAGTGTTAGCTGGCACCTTAGCAGAAATTCAACAACAAGCGCAGCCTCAACCAGAAGTAGTGGTTGAGACCGAACAAGCGGTAAGCAGTGAGCAGCTGGCAGTACTTTTACCTGAGATGGTTTTTACCCAACATACTGCAACGCGTTTTAGTGTCTTTTTACCCACGACGACACAATTGTCGGGTTGCTTACAACAATTGCTTAGTCAGTTCAGTATACGCAGTGTCTCCATGCAGAATCCAGATCTGCACCAGCTCTATTTAGCCGCTATGGCCGCACATCAACAGGAGGTTCAGCCATGATCTCACGGCAAAGTCTAATTGTTGCAAAATGGGAGTTCTTACGTTTTTTTAAATGGAAACAACAGTTGATTTCATATTTGCTGATGCTGGGTATTATGGGAGCGGTTTTCGCTTGGAGCTACTTTGTTGATGAAAGCCGCTCGGAATACCGCATAGCTGTACCAGCGCATTACACCTTAACTAATACCGCGCAGTTTCAGTTTCAGCGGCCAACGGTATCGTTAGATGAGCAGCTGAACCAGCTTCGAAGCAGTGAAACCTGGCATGCCGTAGTCGCCGAGGACGCTGAAAGTATTGTGATCCATACCGCCGCCGGGAAAAAATGGCAGCAATTGTTAGAGCAAGAGCTACAACAGTATTTTCGCCAGCAATATGGTTTAGCACAGGGGTTAAGTCCGGAACAGCTGGCAAAACTATCGGAACCAGTAACCCTTGAAATGCGCTATCTGGATGACAACTATAAAGGAAGTGACAGGCCAGAAAAGGCCGTAGCGCTGGCAGTATTATTTATGCTGTTAATTGGTTTAAGCACCGCTTTTGGCCAGTTATTGATGAGTATTACCGGCGAAAAACAACAGCGGGTAACGGAACAGCTTTATGCCATAGTCACCCCCCAGCAATGGATTGATGGCAAGGTACTGGGGCATAGCTTAAGTGCCATGAAAGCCATGTTTACCACGAGCTTAGTGATGTTGCTGGGTATCGTAGTCGCGCTTTTGTTTTTGGCAGATAAACCCCTGGCGCTGGATTGGCTCAATTGGGGAGTCATTGCCTGGTTAGTGCCTTTTGCCTTACTAGGAGTGTTGTTATGTGCCTGTTTTATGGCGGCGATAGCAGCCTCTATTGACGATCCTAATACCAGCGGCAAAGGGGCGGTAATGATGATCACTTGGTTGCCGCTACTGTTTACCTATTTAGTGATTGATAGCCCAACCGGTTGGGGTATGACGCTGTTAAGCTGGTTGCCGGTAACGTCCTTCGCTGCGATGCCGGTTAGACTAGCCATGGTAGAACTCCCCTGGTGGCAGCCGTTGTTATCATTGGTGCTGTTGATTGCAACCTTGTACTGGATGCGCCGGGTAGCCGGGAGAATTTTTTTACGAGGGATGCAAATGTATGGGAAGGAACCGAGTTGGGCTGATATTATGCGTTGGGCCTTAAGTAGCAAGACTGAATAAGTTGTGACGAGCACAGGCGCTTTGTTGAACTATTCAGGCAAGGCTCAGCCTGATAAGGCACAATGTTATAAAGCATATGGTATGCGGGGTAGTGTTTTACTACCCTCGCTCTTTGTCGCTCAGTGTTAACGCTGTGCTACAGCACTTTAGATGAGGTTGTTATGTTTGATTCATCCTTCCGTCAGCAGGCCTCGGCCTGGCAGCGGCAATTCCAGCTGCGCCAGCAAGGTAGCTTTTTACAGCGGTTGCTGGCCTGGTTGGTGCTGGGCGTCATGTTGCTGGTCGGCGCCTTTTTCTTACTGTTTGCCTTAGTGCTCAGTTGGATCCTGATCCCAATTATGCTTTATCGGCATCGTCGTCGGATGCGGCAGTTTCGCGAGCAGGCAGAGCGCTATCAGCAGCAATCACCCCCTGCTGGCGGCACAGTGATTGAAGGCGAAGTGTTACGTAAAGACGAAAGTGACAAACGTTAAGTACTTAACGAGGTTTGTTCTATCAACGCCATCAGGCTGGCTTGTTGGCCAGCTTACTTTTAATAAAGTCGCTGTGTTTAATAAACAATAAGTTAGCCACGTTACGCAACATAGCTTCTTCATTCGGATCGATAGTGCCATCGGCATAAGCAACTTGCCACAGCTGATCAAGCACGGCCAAACGCTCAGGCTCGCTCAGTACCTTTAATTTGGAGGTGTAAGCTTGTAAGCAGGTAGCGTCTCCTGCCAACTTGAGCGCTTCACTAAAAATGCTTTCAGCTTGTGCTGGTGTTAAACCATATTCCCTGTTTAAGTAATTTAATACTAGACTATGCTCCTGCTCTGCGCTGTTAAAATCGGCATCAGCAAGCTGTAACATCAGTACCACAGCCATAAATTGCGATTCGCTCAGCCCCAGCTGTTGCCACTGTTGTGTGCGAGCGCCAGCGGGCTGCCAATCATTACTGGCCCTTTCCAGCAGGTTTTTAAGAAAATTGAACATTGTTATTCCTTCTGTAATGCAGTTAAATTTCAACTACAGCTTGGATCTGCAAAGCAAGCCTATCATGTCGATTGTTAACCACAAGCGCTTGAATTTAATCAGACCTTACCCCACTAAAAGAGTTCGCCAGAACATTGTTGGAGCCATCACTTGCCGTTACTTATTTTAACTATACTTGCCATTTTGATAATCGGTTTTGTGCTGGGCCAGCCTTACTTTCGGAAGTGGCAGCGTCAAAAAATTAAGGCGAAACCTTTTCCGGAAGCCTGGCGGCGTGTTCTAAAGCAGCGTATGCCGTATTTTCGCGCCTTACCCGCGGATTTGCAGCTACAGCTTAAAAAACATATTCAGGTATTTATTGCTGAAAAAGACTTTATTGGTTGTGAGGGTTTAACGGTGACGGATGAAATGCGAGTCACCATTGCTGCGCAGGCTTGCTTATTGCTACTTAATCGGGCTGACTACTATTACCCGAAATTACAACAAATTTTACTTTATCCGGCAGCTTTTATTGTGCACGGTCATAGCCCGGATGGGGCTGGCGTGGTGCACGAGCAGCGGCGGGTGCTGTCTGGAGAGTCTTGGGGGCAGGGCAAGGTGATTCTTAGCTGGGCTGATACGCTAGATGGTGCTGCTCATCCGGGAGATGGCCGTAATGTGGTGATCCATGAATTTGCGCATCAGTTAGATCAAGAGAAAGGGCAAGCTACCGGCGCGCCGTTGCTGGAGCGTAGCAGTGATTACCAGCAATGGTCTGGAATTATGGCGGCAGAATTCAGTGCTTTACAACAACAGGCAGCTAAGGGTGAGAGCAGCCTATTCGATTACTATGGCGCGACTAACCCAGCCGAGTTTTTTGCCGTGATCTCGGAAGTATTTTTTGAGCAGCCGCAACAACTCTCCCAAGGGCACCCTGCTTTATACCAGCAGCTTAGCCAATTCTATCGGTTAAATCCGCTAAGTTGGTCATAAAAAGTGATCTAATGCCCGTTTTACCGCATACTTAACAGCCTAACAAGAACAGTTCTTATTTAGCTAAGGATGCTTTATGCGCGGTTTCAAAGTCACTCTCTGCTTAAGCGGCATGGTGTCAGTTATCTTAATGGCTTCTATGTTTGCCAGCGCACAAGACCGCGTGCCTGTGAGTGTAGTGATGCCGCAAGAGCGTGCGTTGTCGCAGCAACTGCAATTAAGTGGCAGTCTTACCGCGAAACATAATGCCAACCTATCCAGCCGCACCGCAGGCTTAGTGGCTGAGCTATTAGTCGATGCAGGTGCTGTTGTGACTCAGGGCCAACCCTTGTTGAAGCTAGATACCGCGTTAGCAAGTCATCAATTGGCGCAGCAAAGTGCTGCGCTTAATGCTGCAAAGGTGCTGCAAGCGGAGCGGCAACGTTTGGTAGTAGAAGCAGAGCAACTTACCGCACAGCAACTCTTTCCAAAGACAGAGCTGGCGCTGCGTCAAGCTGCGCTAGCCGAAGCTGAAGCTATTTACCAACAAGCCCAGGCCAATTTACAGCAGCAACAAGAGGTGGTTAGTCGCCACACACTGACTGCACCTTTTAGCGGTGTTATTGCCACGCGCAGCACAGATGTCGGTGAGTGGGTTGCTTTGGGTGCCCCGGTAATGCAGTTAGTTAGTTTGACCCCCTTGTTGTTAGATGTACAAGTACCGCAAGAATACTATGGTGCCCTGAGTTCATTGCGGCGTATTGACGTACAGGCTGACATTTTACCCGAGCAAAAACTTAGCGCCCGCTTATTGGCAACAGTGCCTGTAGGAGACAGCAGCAGCCGTAGCTTTCTGGCCAGGCTTGAAGTAACCGATGAGCAGCAAGCATTACTGCCAGGGACTTCGGCCAGCGCCACTTTTTATTTTGAACGTGCACAGACTAATGTGCTGGTAGTGCCGCCGGATGCGTTGCTGCGCCACCCCGATGGTAATTTTAGCTTGTTTGCAATTCGCGATGACAAAGCGTATCGCCACAATGTTACGATAGGACGCAGCACTGAGCAGGGGGTAGAGATTCTGACAGGCTTACCCAGACAACAAGCTGTGGTAGTGCGCGGCAATGAAACGTTGCGGGATGGTCAAACCGTAAATATTGTCGGTCGCAATAGCAGCTTGGGAGACTAAAGCATGCTGGAAGCTGGAATTCGCCGTGGCACCATCCTCACCGTTACGGTGTTAATTATTTGTGTGTTGGGTATAGTGGCAGCACTGCGTATACCGGTACAAATGATCCCGGATCTGGAAGTGCGCACCATTAGCGTAGTTACAGGTTGGCCGGGAGCTACACCGCAAGACGTTGAAAAAGAAATTTTAATTGAACAAGAACGCTATTTACGCACCTTACCCAATTTAAAACGCATGGTGTCGCGAGCCAGCACGGGATCGGCCAATATCGAGTTAGAGTTTCCTTTTGGTGTCGATGTTAATGAGGCGCTAATTCGCGTAAGTAATGCTTTAAGTCAGGTTTCATCCTATCCGGAAAACGTTGATCAGCCCCGTCTGTTTAGTAGTTCTTTCTCTAACAATGCCTTTATGTATTTCCGATTGATGCCGCTAAGTGGTAACCCCCTTAAGCTTGATATGGATATGCTGCGCGACTACGCTGAAGACTACGTCAGACCGCAAATGGAGCGCGTGCCGGGTGTATCAGAAGTCGGTGTGAGTGGCGGAGCTGAGCGACAAATTCAGGTGTTAGTTGATCCTGCCCGGCTGGCGCAACGAGGCATTAGTTTAACCCAGGTAAGGGATGCGATTCGGGCACGCAACCGTGACAGCTCTGCCGGCGATATTGACAGCGGCAAAAGGCGCTATCTGCTGCGGATGGTTGGGCGTTTTGATCGGTTAGAGGAGCTAGAGGAATTAATTCTTACCCAGCAAGGTGATAATCAGGTACGGCTTAAAGATGTTGCTACCATAGTGATTGATCACTTTGAAGTAAGAGAGCTTGCCTTCGCCGACGGTGAACAAACGCTCAGTTTGTCGGTGCGGCGTGAGCCCGGCTCGAACGTCATTAATATTAAGCAAGGCATGTTACAAGTAGTCGAGCGAATTAACCGCGATATGCTGGCATCTAATGGCTTGCAGCTCATGCTAATTAGCGACGATGTCCGTTATGTCAAAGATTCCATTATCAACGTCTGGATCAATTTAGTATTAGGTGCTTTATTAGCGACCTTGGTGATGTATTTATTTTTACGCTCAGGTCGGGCGACCTTAGTGGGCGTGATCGGAGTGCCAATTTGTACAATAGCGGCATTTTTAGGTTTATTGGCTTTTGGTCGCACCATTAATGTCATTTCGCTGGCCGGTGTTGCTTTTGCCATTGGTATGACGGTAGACAACACCATAGTGGTGCTGGAAAGCATTGAGCAGGCCCGACGTCGTGGCTTGGATCGCATCGAAGGGGCAATCAGAGGCGTACGTGATGTCTGGCCCGCAGTGCTCGCTTCAACGCTGACTACGGTACTGGTTTTTATGCCCATTTTATTTATTGAGCAAGAAGCCGGACAGTTATACTCCGACATTGCTATCGCCATTGCGGCGGCTATTATTGCCTCAATGTTAGTCGCGGTATTTGTGGTGCCTGCGGCTATTGCCCAGCTTGGATTTGGTCAAAGTGCGGTCATGCATGATACTGAGCAAGCCGCAGCGCCCAGAGGCATCTTGCGCTTAGTGCAAAGGCTAATTAGTCAGGCGTCAAACCGCCTTCTGGTGCTGGTGGTGACGGTAGTCGTAACCTTGGGCGCAGCCTGGTATTTATTGCCTCCGGCGGAGTATTTGCCGGAAGGTGAAGAACCCAAAGCCTTTTCATCGATGATTGCACCCCCTGGCTATAATTTATCCGAGATGGCAACTATTGCAGAAGAACTCAGAGCCTATCTCACAGCGCAGGTGAATGCCGATCCCGCCTTATTTGATCGCAAAGAAACGCTTATGCCATCTCTGAAATATTATTCACTTAGTGTGTCAGTAGGCCGTATCCGCGTATTAAGTGAGCCGACGCGGCCAAAAGATATCAGTGCCATGATGGAAGCGATGACGACATTGTTCCGGCAATACCCCGGCATGCGGGCTTTTTCTGCGCGTGGTTCGATTATTAGTAGTAACGATGGTGGTACCCGCGCGGTTGCGCTGGATATTTCCGGACCAGATTTAGCCAGCCTTTATGCCACGGCTGATGCGGCCTATGTTGCTGCAGGGCAGTTATTTGACAGCCCCCAGCTTAATTCTGAACCCTCATCGTTATCGTTGGATCAACCCTTGATTGAAATCCGGCCAAACTGGCAACGCTTAGCCGAGTTGAATTTTACGGCTGCTGACTTTGGCTTTGCCGTATCTTCGCTTAGTGACGGCGCCTTTGTCGATGAGTTCTTCCTTGCCGATGATAAGGTTGATATCTTTCTTTTCAGCCAGGCGGGTGCCCAACAAAGCTTGGCGCAATTAGCACAAACACCGGTGTTAACGCCAAGTGGCGCGGTACTGCCGCTTAGTAGCCTGGCAAGCTTAGTAGAAGTGGCCGACAGCGATACCTTACGCCGGGTCGATGGCCGGCGCACGGTAACACTCTATATTGTGCCGCCGCGCTCAGTGGCGTTAGAAACGGCGGTGGATATTGTACGGCAACAGTTAGTACCCCAATTACAGCGTGAAGGTGCTATTGCCAGTAATGTAAACTTAGATATATCGGGTGCCTCGGATCAGCTAGATGAAACTAAGGCGGCGCTTGGCAGTAACTTTGCCGTAGCTATCGTGCTTATTTATTTACTGTTAGTGGCTATTTTTAGTCATTGGGGCTACCCGCTGTTTATCTTAGCTACAGTGCCGTTAGGATTAGCAGGGGCACTGGTTGGCTTGGCTATGGTAAATGGCGTCAGCAGTTTATTAGCTCCGCTAGGTTTGGGCGGTTTTCATCAACCCTTTGATATGATTACCATGCTGGGTTTTTTAATTTTGTTGGGGACTGTGGTGAACAACCCGATCCTGATTGTCGATCAAAGCCGACATAATTTAAAAAGCGGCCAAATGTCGGTAATAGACGCTGTGCTGCAAGCCGTTGCTACGCGGTTAAGACCGATCTTGATGTCTACCGCCACCACCATTTTCGGTTTAGCGCCACTGGTACTGATTCCGGGGGAGGGCACAGAGTTGTATCGCGGCGTAGGGATTATTGTATTGTGCGGTTTACTTTTTTCTACCCTAATTAGTTTAACCTTTCTGCCGGCGTTGTTGGTAACGATGCTTACTCGGAAAAAAACAGCATTTTAACTAATTGCGCTAATAATAATACGGCTACCAAGGGCACAATATAACGGCTGAGCTTAGCCGTTTGTTCTTGGTCCCGACTGCCAAACTTTTCAGCCAAGATCACCAGTACAAAAAGTGCGGCAAATAACAGCGCTAAAATAATCAGTAAATTTGTCATAGGATGCTCCGTGGCATAAGTACCACCAAGCTTACTCTGTTTAAACATTTGTTTCAAAAAACCTCGTCATTACTGTGCGCCAAAATTAGCGCATGCTATGCTGAGCATAGTTGTACAGTCTGGTTTTATCCCCCTAATTTTTCCTCAGTAAGGACATTCAGATGTTGTTAGCCATAGTCGCATTAATTGCCGGTTTAGCGCTGCTGGTATGGAGCGCTGACCGTTTTGTCGACGGTGCCGCCGCCACCGCGCGTTATGCCGGTATGCCGCCCTTGTTAATTGGTATGCTCATTGTCGGTTTTGGTACCTCAGCCCCGGAAATGGTGGTCTCTGCCATGGCCGCCAGTGACGGTAATCCGGCGTTGGCGCTGGGTAATGCCTACGGCTCCAATATCACCAATATAGCGCTTATTCTGGGGTTAGTGGCGCTGCTGAGCCCGATTGCGGTGCACTCGCAGGTACTGCGCAAAGAATTACCCATTTTAATGCTGGTAACGCTGTTCGCCGGTTGGTTGCTGTTTGATCATCAGTTAAATCGTTTTGATGCTTGGTGTTTGCTGGGCGTGTTCTTTGTATTAATGGGCTGGTCAATCTGGCAGGGCATGCGTAACCCGCAAGATGCCTTGGCCACCGAGATGAATGATGAGCTGGCTGACAGCACTAAGATGACCTTAAAGCAGGCTATTATCTGGCTATTGGTCGGTCTGGTGCTGTTAATTATTGCCTCACGGATGCTGGTTTATGGTGCCGTGTTTATTGCACAAGGTTTAGGCGTGAGTGATTTGGTAATTGGTTTAACCGTGGTGGCTATTGGTACTTCGCTGCCTGAGCTGGCCTCATCGTTGATTGCCATTAAAAAGGGTGAGCATGATATTGCGCTAGGTAATATCATTGGTTCTAACCTGTTTAATACCTTGGCGGTAGTGGGTATTGCTGCAGCCATTGAGCCGATGGCGGTAGATGTGGTGGTGTTAACCCGTGACTGGACCCTAATGGCGGTATTAACCGCAGCCGTGTTTGTAATGGGCTACGGCTATAAAAAGCAGGGCCGGATAAATCGCGTAGAAGGCGCAATTTTACTGGCGGTATTTATTGGTTATACCGGTTATTTGGTTAGTACCGTTATTGCGTAACGCCTGACGATTTTTAACCAATAACTACGTTTAACCAATAAAAGAGGATAAATGGCCGAGCCGCGCAAAGAACTCGACAGTGGTTACTACCTGCAGCACTTTAACGAGTTGCTGCAGTTTGTTGCGACACATTATCAGGGCGTATTAACTGCGGATAGCCTGGCCTTCTTAGAAAATTTTACCGCCTTAAGCGCGGCCGCCCAGCAATTGCTGGTGCGCATGCTTAACCGAAAAGGGACGGTATTTGCCGACACCGAGCTTAACTACGGCGAAATTGGCCAACCACAGCCGGTGTTGGACGAACTAAACCAGGCTGGTTTTATTGCGCCGCTAACAGAGCCTGATCTTGCCGATTTTTGGCTACGCTTAACTAAAGACACCCTATGGCAATTGCTGCAGCTGGCGCAAGCTGAGCTAGCAGAGACTAAGCCAGTAAAAACTGAGCTCGTAGAAACTGAGCTTTTAGAAAAAGGTATAGCGGATGCCATTAGCATTAGAAAAAGCCAAACCAAGCCGCAACTGCTGGGCGCAGCGCTAAAGCTACCCGTTAACTGGTTGGCATTAATAGCTCAATTGCCACAGCGCTATATAGTACTGCAAAGGCAGGACGCACTTAACTATATTTATTTCCTCTATTTTGGTCGTATCGAAGCCAACTTATCGTTATTTACCCTGCGTGATTTAGGTATCCGCCAAACCGGCCAGTTTAAGCAGCAATTTAGCCCGCGTTTTACCGAGCCTGCTCAGGCGCTATTAGCGTATCAGCTGGCTAAAACGAAACCGGCGATTATCGAGTTTGGCAAGCAGTTAAAAAAGCAACCGGATAACGCCGAATCTTTGCTAAGCCAATGGCTTACGGAGGTGGCAAAGTGGCCACTGCCAGAGGATAATGCCTTACTGCTAAAACGCAGCGAACGCAGTTATCAGCTGGGCAAACTGGCCGAGCAGTATCAGCTGACTGATCTCGCCATTGCCTTTTATCAGCAAAGTAATGGCTTCCCCGCCAGTGAGCGCCTGGCCCGCTTGTATGCCCAGCAGGGGAAAACCGAAGGTAATCAAGAACGCTGCCGGCAGTATTTGCAACAACTGCTGGACGATCCCAGCTGCGACGAAGAATGGCTATTTGCCGAAGATTTTTACCGGCGTAAGTTTGCTGATGACAGCCGTGGCGCTAAATCAGGAGAGCGGCGCCGCTCGCAATTAACGCAATTACTGCACGAGGCACCGCAGGTCGGTATCGACGAGCTCTATCTGGGCAAAGCTGAGCAGGGCTTAATGGCGCATTATGTGGCACAGGGCTACCGGGTATTTCATAGCGAGAATAATCTCTGGCTGGCGCTATTTGGCCTTTGGTTCTGGCATGAATTATTCGAGCATAACGACAGTACCTTGCACAATCCCTTTGAACGGCGGCCACGCAACTTAGCCGCCGGTGGCTTTTATCAGCAGTTTGCCAGCGCCATAGAACAAAAGCTTAGGCAGCTGGCCATGCCAACTGCCACCAGCACCATGCTGGCTGCGTTAACCGCGCATTACGGTAAAGCCAATAGCCTGTTTTATTGGCATACCGATTTGGCTGAGCAGCTATTACCGCTATTGCAATATGCACCCAAGGCGAACGGCGACAGCGCACTTGCGCCCATACTGTGTAATATGGCGCAGGATTTTAAGCGCCATAGCAGCGGTTATCCTGATTTGCTGCTGATTAAAGATCAGCAACTGCAGTTTATTGAAGTAAAAGCGCAGGGTGATAAAATACAGCGTCATCAGCTCGCGCGGCTATTAGCATTACAGAACGCCGGCTTTAACGCGCGCATTGAAAAGCTGCAGTGGATAGTTGATCCCAACCGGCTTTACGTGGTGCTGGATGTAGAAACCACTGGCGGCAAAGCCGGTACCGATCGTATTACCGAAATAGGTGCAGTAAAAGTGCAAGGCGGTGAGGTGCTAGATACCTTTAACACCCTGATAAACCCCGAGCGGCTTATCCCGTCTTTTATCAGCCGCTTAACTGGTATTAGTAACGCCATGGTAGCCGGTGCGCCTAAGTTTGCCGATATCGCCGCACAGCTAAGCGAGTTTTTACAAGGTGCAGTCTTTGTTGCCCATAACGCTAAGTTCGATTACGGCTTTATCCGCAGTGAGTTTGCCCGCTGTGAACTGCCGTTTGATATGCCGCAGCTTTGTACGGTAGTGAATATGCGCCGTTATTATCCCGGTCTGGCATCCTATAGCCTAGGCAAGCTATGCGCCGATTTTGAGATTACGCTTACCAACCACCATCGTGCGCTGGCAGATGCTACTGCCACTGTGGAATTATTAAAATTGATTAATGTCAAACGACAGCTGTTGTAGCACAAATTGCGGTATCGATGGCAGCGTTATCGTGCCGTAGGCAATTGGCCGCAAAATAATAGGAGATGATGTGAACCCGGAGTTCTGGCAGGAAAAATGGCAAAAAAGAGAGATAGCCTTTCATCAGGCTGCGGCCAATCCATTACTGGTAAGTTGGTTCAATCAACTGGCAATCGCGCCCGGCGCTACCGTTTTTCTGCCACTGTGTGGTAAAAGCCTCGATATACACTGGCTATTGGCGCAGGGGTATTCGGTCGTGGGCGCTGAGTTAAGCGAAATCGCCGTGCAAGAACTGTTTGCTGAATTAGGGCTAACACCCAACGTCAGCAGTGCGGGTAACTTGCAGCTTTATCAAGCTGATAAGCTGCAGGTATATGTCGGCGATATATTTGAGTTATCAGAAAATCTGCTCGGCCCAGTTGCCGCCATCTATGATCGTGCCGCGCTGGTAGCCTTACCTGAGGCTATGCGACAGCGCTATGCAAAGCACCTGATAACCATCAGCCAGGCTGCGCCACAACTGGTTATTTGCTTTGAATACGATCAAGCACAGCTGCCCGGCCCGCCGTTTTCTGTTGACAGCCTGGAGATGCATAAACTCTACCGCAATGTTTACACGCTTAATTGCTTGGAAAAGTGCGAGGTGCCAGGTGGGTTGAAACGGAAGTGCCAAGCCAGCGAGCTTAGTTGGCTGTTAAATCCAAAAGAGGCAGAGTCAACATTTAGCTTTTAGCGAGAGAGCTCATTAGTCATTAATGGCGCAATTCAACAGTGAGCGCTGCATCTGCTATCTGTTTCGTGCTTATTTGTGTTAGCGTTGCAAGAGCAGCATTGACTGAAACGCTAAGGTATTTTCGACTATGTTTAGAAAAATGTATGACAAACTTCCCACAGTAGTGAAGTATTGGCTTGGTATTTTGGGGGCGGCGTTTCGACATTGGTTGGGCAGCCAGGCGTTTATTTATGCTGCAGCCTTGGCCTTTTTTACCGTGTTTTCTATTGCGCCTATTCTGGTGGTGGTGGTAGCGCTGGTAGGCTTGGTGATGGGCGAGCGTGCAGTGCAGGGAGAACTCTTTGCGCAGCTTGAAGGTACTCTGGGTGCAGAAGCCGCCGGCGTGGTACAAACCGCAGTAGCTAATTCGCAAATAGATCAAAGTGGTATTATGCCGGCGTTGATCGGGATCCTCGCCACCATAGTCGGTGCTACCACGGTTTTTGCGCAAATGCAGCAGTCGTTAAATCAGATCTGGGATGTCGCGCCTCGGCCCTCCAGAAACAATCTGTGGGCCTTAATTAAAAGCCGTTTACTCTCACTGACTATCATTCTGGCCATCGGTTTTATTCTGATGGTGTCGCTATTTTTATCTGTGGCTTTACGCAGTATCATGGTGTTTGCCGAGGAATGGCTGCCAGTGCCGGGGTGGACCATGGTGGGCATGGAGTTAATCCTATCGCTGCTTGTCATCACGCTATTGTTCGCCGCGATGTTTAAGATCCTGCCCGATGTACGACTGTCCTGGCGCGATGTGATGCTGGGAGCCTTTATCACAGCAATATTGTTTACAGTGGGCCGCTCTTTTATTTCCATCTATCTGGCATATACAGCGACCACATCGGCCTATGGCGCCGCCGGTTCGTTGGCTTTATTGCTGCTCTGGGTGAATTATTCCTCAATGATCCTGCTATTCGGAGCGGCTTTTACCCGAGCGCACTTAGAAGGTAGAGGTAAGCCCATTCGCCCTAAGAGCACCGCTGTGTGTGTGCATCGGGAGTTAATCGAAGATGCACCACAGCGCTAACGCTGCGAGGACGCGGCGTAAATCGGTCTCGCCATAGACTATTTCTATAATCTGCTGCTTAGCTGGGCAATCGTTGATTAGATACAAGAGGCACTATCCTATACTGTTATCTGCTGGCGACTACGCTAGAGTAACAAGGGAGAGTAAATGACAACGCTAAAACGCGGTTTTTTCGGTTGGACATGGTTTGTTATCTGGCGTTTTTTGCTGGTACTGCTGTTATTGTTGCTGGCACTTTTAGTGACACTGCGCTTTGTGCCGCCACCGACCTCGGCCTTTATGTTACAAAGCCCTTATCCGGTTCGCCAGCACTGGATCAGTATTGATCAACTGCCAGCACATGTCGCACTGGCTATGGTTGCCTCCGAAGATCAGCGTTTTCCCGATCACTTTGGTGTTGATATGGTCGAGCTTCGGAATGCGTTTGAGCGCTTTGATGACGGCGGTGGTTTACGTGGTGCCAGTACCATTACCCAGCAAACGGCGAAAAACCTCTTGCTCTGGCCGGGGCGAAGCGTGGTTCGCAAAGGGTTGGAAGCCGCCTTGGCGCTAAGCCTGGAAGTGATTTGGGGTAAAAAACGGATCCTGGAAGTGTACTTAAATATCGCGGAGTTTGGTCAAGGCATTTACGGCGTAGAAGCCGCCAGCCAGCATTATTTTGGCAAACCCGCTAGCAGGCTTAGCGTTAACGAAGCCGCCCGGCTGGCGATAATGCTGCCTAGCCCTCGAAACCGTCACCCGCAGCAGTTAACCCCGTACTTGCAACAGCGAGTTGCTTGGGTAGAGCGGCAAATGCGGCAACTTGGCGCGGGTTATCTTAAGCCAATTCTCGATTAGTATAAAAGTGCCTGCTGATTTTAAGCTTACGGATCAGTGATGTAGCTTTTGCAAACATCAAGCGGCTTTGTTATTCCTCTGCCATGCTCTTGCGCAAGTCTCACCACTTACTATACTTTTGTTTTAAACGGAAGGATGCTAAATGGTGATTAAAAAGTTAATTTTAACGATTTTGCTTTGTTGTTGCCCCTTAGCCGCTGCGTACAAACCGGAGCTTGTACTGGCACAGGTTTATAGCAATAACATCGATGTAACGCAGTATTGGGTTAGCGAAAAGCTAGATGGTGTGCGGGCATACTGGGATGGCAAGCAGCTTATTTCCCGCGGGGGGAATGTGATTGCTGCACCACCATGGTTTGTCGCAGATTTCTCAGCGCAGCCTTTAGATGGGGAGCTGTGGTTGGCCCGGCAGCAATTTGAAAAGGTGCTAAGTATTGTCAGCAAGCAGCAGCCTGTAGCCAGTGAATGGCAGCAGCTGCGTTATTATATTTTTGAGCTGCCAGATGCACCGGGCACCTTTACCGAGCGGGTTAAGGCCATGCAAGTGTTAGTGCAGCAGCAAAACAGTCCTTACTTGCAAGCGGTTAAGCAGTTTCGGGTGGCTGATCGGGCTGAATTATTTGCAACCTTACAACAGCTGGAGCAGAGCGGTGCCGAGGGTTTAATGCTGCATCATCAGGATGCGCGCTATAAAACTGGCCGTAGCGCCGACTTACTTAAACTAAAAAGTTATCAGGATACCGAAGCTATTGTCATTGGCTACCGGCCGGGTAAAGGCAAATATCAGGGGAGGGTAGGGGCGCTAATTGTCAGAACGCCGGAAGGCAAAGAATTTGCCATCGGCAGTGGTTTAACCGATGTATTGCGGCAAACACCACCAGAAATAGGTACTGTGATCACCTATCGATACAATGGTTACACCAACAATGGCATACCCCGCTTTGCCCGGTTCTTAAGGGTGCGGGAAACGTTTTAAAGGTGAGAGCCAGCCTCAACTATTGTCTTATAAGCTGGCCCTGGCTTGCTGATTAACCGGCCATATTTGCTGTACTGCGGTTTAGCAGCAGTGCTCTGATCCTGGCAAAGGGTGTAAGTACTATGGCATTGCCCAGCAGCACCAGCGCAAAGCCGCTAAAGGTGTAGCCGGTCCAATGAAAATCTTCAAATAAGGTGCTAAGCACCACAGCAACTAGCGGGAAGAGCACTATGGTATAGCTGGCTTTTTCCGGCCCTATTTGTTTTAGCAGGGCAAAGTAACTGGCAAAGGCAATCACCGAACCAAATACCGCTAAATACAGCAGGGAGATAATATAGGCCGGTTCGGTGCTAAAATTAAAGCTGTGGCCTTTAAACAGCGCGGCTGCCAGTAGCACCAGGCTGCCATATAACATACCCCAGGCATTAACCTGCATAATCGGCATATTTTCCCGCGAGTTACGTACACTAACCATATTGCCGAATGAGGCTGACAGCGCACCGGATAAAATCAGCAACAGGCCAAGTAGGCTGGCGTTGGTGAAGTCTATACCGTCTAAATCTGGCCAAAACAGCACAACAATGCCGGCAATACCCAGCAAGGCGCCAAAGTAGATGCGTTTGGCTACGGGTTTACCAAAAAATAGCCGGGTGTTAATAATGTTCATTAGCAGCATGGTGGTAAAGGCAATGGCGGTCATGGCCGAGGTAAGGTATTGCTGCGCCTGATAAATAAATAAGAAATTCAGTGCAAAATTCAGGCTGGCTAGCAGCAAAATAAAGCCATGCTGGCGCAGCGTAAAATGCATATCCAGTTTGCGCCACCAGCAAAATAACCACATTAGCGCTGCTGCGATAGCAAAGCGGTACAGCAAGGAGACTTCAATAGCGACTTCGCCTAATTGAAACTCAATAGCAAACCAGGTAGAGCCCCATATAAGTACGGTAACCAGATACAACAGCATATTTTTCATAGTGGGTAGGATGGGCAACGCCGGCAGCAATAAAGGCTGCGATCATAAAGCCTGGCCCGCATTTTAAACAGTAGCGGCGTTAAAAAAATTAAAATGCCTGACGAAAGCGCGCGACATCGGTTTTCGGTGGGGCGCCAAATAAGCGGCTGTATTCACGGCTAAACTGTGATGGGCTTTCATAGCCTACTTTGTAACTTGCTGTCGCTGCTTCGATGCCTTCATGTAACATAATACGGCGGGCTTCATTAAGGCGTAGCTGCTTTTGAAACTGCAACGGCGACATAGAGGTTACGGCTTTAAATGCCTGAAAGAATGCCGACTCACTTAAATGTACCGTTTCAGCCAGTTCTTTAATGCGTAATGGTTCATTAAAGCGTTGGTGCAGCATTTCTATTACTTTGCTGATGCGATGTGCCTGGCTATCAATCTGGGTGAATTCGCGTAACTGGCTACCAATAGGGCCAAGTAATAAGCGATACAGCATTTCGCGTTTTAACAACGGTAACAACACCGGAATATCTTGTGGCGATTGCAGCAACTGGCTTAGGCGCTGCAGCACCGACATCAGGCTTAGATCGGCATCGCCAACGGCAATACCACGAACGGGAGTACTATTAACGGAAGTACTGCTAACGAGAGTGTGCTGCGGTAACTCCTTATGGGCAATATCAATAACCAGATCTGTCAGCTCACGCAAGTCTAAGCTGATACTCATGGCAATGTACGGGCTGGCAGGGCTGGCGGTAACCACTTTTCCGCTTACCGGCAGTGTAACCGGGGCTATCAGATACTGCAGTTCCCGGTATTGTAGTAGCTCATCACCCAGCCATACTTGCTTTGAGCCCTGTACCAACAAACACAAAGTAGGTTCATAAATAGCAGGGGTGGCACTGGTAGGACCGTCACTACGGTACAACTTTACGCCGGGAATATTGGTTTCGTTAAATCCACTTGACTGTATTGTTTGCAACAGCGACTGCAGTATTTGCAGGCGTATGCTTTCACGTTCGTCAGTCATATTGAGGCTCCGCGGGATTGATAAACCCAGTATAAGCAGCAGTAGGCGTTTTGCCTATTGCTGCCGTCGCACTTTGGAGGATTAGGCAATAAGTGTGGAGTTTAAGGCAGCAGAGATGTGCTTAGCTTCGTGGAAAGGCTTGTAAGGTCATTTGCGCGACCTGACGTAGCTGCTCTGAAGTAGCGCCATTATTGGCTTGAATCGCCATACCTTGTAGCACGGTACCAAGATAGCGGGCCAATACTTCAGTGTCGGTATCTGCAGGTAAGTCACCATCGACTTTAGCTTGATCAAAACGTACTTTAAGCTTTTGCTCGCCCTCTACCCGGCGATTCATCAGGGCTTCTTTTACGCTGGCTGCAGCCTCACTGCAAGAGAGTGCGCCCTGCACAATCACACAGCCTTGCGGTTGTGTATTGTCAGCCATATTCATAGCCGCGCCGTGCAGCATATGCTCGGCAACCTGATAGGCGGTAGGCTTTTCCAACGCAGGTAAAAAGAAGGCACAGGGCCGGCTTTCATAAAGCTCAATGGCTTTTAAAAACAGCTGTTCTTTGTTGCCAAAGGCAGCATATAGGCTGGGTTTATTAATACCCATAGCGTCGGTTAAATCGGTTAACGAGGTGCCGTCATAGCCTTTGCGCCAAAATACTTCCAGCGCTTTTTCCAGTGCTGTATCCATATCAAAAGCGCGGGGGCGCCCAACATGGGGTGTGCAACTTACTACTGACATTGCTCAGCTCCTGTGTGAAAAGTTCGGCCTATCCTAAACAGCTAAAGCCCTTATGTCTAGTAAGGCTTACTTACTGACCAGTATAAAACCCCTACTAACAGTATGCTTATCCTTACAGCGGGGCACTTTATGCTATCGCGCTATAGAGTTTTAGGCAAGTTGCCAGCAGCTTTCGGCATTAACCCGCCGCCGTTGCCCTTATACACTATCAGCCAAAATAAAAATATTTTACCGTTCGGTACAAAAATAAATTGACAGCGCGCAGCGGATCTATATATTTACCGAGTGGTACATAATTAGCAAGTTATTTCTATTGCGTGAAACAAGGCTACGGCAATCGGACTATGGAAACGTATTTTTTAGAAACAAATTTATGCAAACAAAGGTGGAGAACCTCGTCATGAGCACAAAAAGCACAGTAAGAACTTTTATGTTAGCAAGCGTCGCGGCGCTGGTGTTGGTTGCTTGTGGTAACCCTGAGGCCGCTAATCAGTCGCAAATACCAGCGGCACCTCAGATCAGTGTGGCGCAAGTCGTATCTGAGCGTATTACTGAGTGGGATGAGTTTACCGGTCGCTTGCAGGCGCCAGAAACCGTTAATTTGGTACCGCGCGTCTCGGGTTATATTGAACAAGTGCATTTTAGCGAGGGGGCCCTGGTAAACAAAGGTGATTTGCTGGTGCGCATTGATCCACGGCCTTTTACCGCAGAAGTAACAAGGTTAAAAGCCGAGCTGCAAAGCGCGCAAAGTGCCGCCGATTTGGCAGCAAGTGATTACAACCGGGCGGAAAAGTTGAGCAATGCGCGGGCGATCTCCGCGGAGTTGTTAGACAGCCGTTTAGCACGTAAACAGCAAACCGCTGCTACAGTGGCGTCGGTAAAAGCAGCGCTGGAGCGTGCCGTACTGGATTTAAGCTACACCAAAATTATCGCGCCTATTAGCGGCCGGGTAAGTTACGCCATGGTTACTACCGGTAACTATGTAACAGCCGGGCAGAGCCAATTAACCAGTTTGGTTTCTACCGAAAAAATGTACGCTTACTTTGATGTAGACGAGCAAAGTTATCTTAAATATAGCCGCTTAACCGAAGCGGGAAAACGTGCCGATACCCGCGATGCTGCCGTCAATCCGGTATATATGGGTTTGGCTGATGATACCGCTTTTAGCCATATTGGCAGCATTGATTTTGTGGATAACAGCGTAAATCAACAAACCGGTACTATCCGCATCCGGGCCAGCTTTAGCAATGCAGATAACAAGTTGCTACCTGGCCTGTTTGCCCGTATCAGATTGGTTGGTAGCGACAGTTATGAGGGTATTTTGATTGACGAAAAAGCCATAGGTACTGATCTCAACAACAAATATGTACTGGTAGTAAATGCGGACAATCAATTGGAATACCGCGCGGTAAAACTGGGTGAGAAGGTCAATGGCTTGCGCATAATCCGCGAAGGGCTGGCGACGGCAGATCGTATTGTCGTCAATGGCTTGCAACGGGTTATGCCCAGCATGCAAATCGAACCAAAGCTGGTAGATATGGCAAGCAAAGAGCAACTCGCCGCTTTGCGCAGCGCACAACAGTTAGTGGATCAGAACAGTAGCGCCTTGACTGCAAAAGCAGATGGCGAGGCGACAGTTAATGCCGGCACAACGCCGGGACAGGGTTAAGGAACGTATCATGTTGTCGCAGTTTTTTATAAAAAGGCCAATTTTTGCTGCTGTTATCTCCCTGCTGTTTTTTATTGTTGGCGCGATAACTGTATGGGAGCTGCCTGTTACCGAATACCCGGAAGTGGTGCCACCAACGGTGGTGGTTACAGCGAATTACCCTGGGGCCAACCCCAAAGTGATTGCTGAAACGGTAGCCTCGCCACTGGAGCAGGAAATTAACGGTGTGGAGAACATGCTGTATATGTCATCGCAGGCAACTTCAGATGGCCGCATGACCTTAACAGTAACCTTTGCTATCGGTTCCAATGTCGATTTAGCCCAGGCTCAGGTGCAGGCGCGGGTAGACCGCGCTATGCCGCGCTTGCCGCAGGAAGTGCAGCGGCTTGGCGTGGTAACGGAGAAATCCTCACCAGACTTAACCATGGTGGTGCATTTAACCTCGCCAGACGATCGTTATGACATGCTGTACTTGTCTAACTATGCAGCACTTAACGTCAAAGACGAACTGGCTCGGATTCAGGGCGTGGGTAATGTGCAGTTATTCGGTGCCGGTGAATACAGTATGCGGGTGTGGTTAGATCCGAACAAAGTGGCCGCTTTAGGGTTATCTCCCACGCAAATTATTGCGGCTATTCGTGAGCAAAACCAGCAGGCGGCGGCAGGTAGTTTAGGCGCCCAACCGAGCGGTGACGCGGATTTCCAGCTACTGATTAACGTAAAAGGCCGCTTGGCTAGCGTAGAAGAGTTTGAAAACATTATTATTAATGTGGGTAGCCAGGGCGAGCTAAGCCGCTTAAAAGATGTTGCCCGGGTGGAGCTTGGTGCCTCTACTTACGCCCTGCGATCTTTGTTAAATAACAGAGATGCGGTAGCTATTCCTATTTTTCAGGCCTCTGGCTCTAATGCTATTCAAATTTCGGATGATGTACGGGCCAAAATGGCCGAGTTGTCAAAGGGCTTCCCGGAAGGTTTAGCCTACGACATCGTTTATGATCCTACGGTGTTTGTGCGTGGCTCTATTCAGGCCGTAGTAAAAACCTTACTGGAAGCGGTACTGCTGGTGGTGTTAGTGGTGGTGCTGTTCTTACAAACCTGGCGCGCTTCTATTATTCCGTTGGTCGCGGTGCCGGTGTCCTTAGTGGGTACCTTCGCCTTTATGCATATGCTTGGCTTCTCGATTAATGCTTTGTCGTTGTACGGGCTGGTACTGGCGATTGGCATCGTAGTAGATGATGCCATCGTAGTGGTAGAGAACGTTGAGCGGAATATCAGTGAAGGCTTAGCGCCACTGGCGGCTACGCAAAAAGCCATGAAAGAAGTAACAGGGCCGATAGTGGCTACTACGCTGGTACTGGCAGCGGTATTTATTCCTACTGCCTTTATGTCGGGCTTAACCGGGCAGTTTTATAAGCAGTTTGCGCTAACTATTACTATTTCTACCTTTATCTCGGCCATTAACTCCTTAACACTAAGCCCGGCGTTAGCCGCCATGTTATTAAAGGGGCATAACGAGAAAAAAGATGCCTTAACCCGCGGTATGGATAAACTATTAGGTGGCTGGTTATTTGGCCCCTTTAACCGCTTCTTTGCCCGCTTATCACAGGGGTATGGCTATGTAGTAAGAAAGGTGATCCGCTTTGGCGCCATTGTGGGCGTAATGTATATCGCCTTAGTTGGAGTTACCGGCCTGCAGTTTGCTACAACGCCTACCGGCTATGTACCAGGCCAGGATAAACAGTACCTGGTCGCTTTTGCGCAATTGCCGGATGCCGCCTCGTTAGATCGTACCGAAGCCGTAATTAAAGAAATGTCGGCCATCGCACTGGAATACCCTGGTGTGGCTAACTCTATTGCCTTTCCGGGCCTGAGTATCAATGGTTTTACCAATAGCCCGAATTCCGGCATCGTGTTTGTGGGCCTGGATGATTTTGATAAGCGTGGTTCAGCTGAACTGTCGGGTAACGCCATAGCGGCGGCCTTAAACCAGCAGTTTGCCGGTATTGAAGATGCCTTTATTGCCATTTTCCCGCCGCCGCCGGTAATGGGGCTGGGTACTATCGGTGGTTTTAGGCTGCAAATTCAGGATCGCGGCAACCACGGCTATGAAGAGCTATACAACGTGACGATGCAGGTGATGATGAAAGCCTGGGCTACGCCAGAACTGGCTGGGGTGTTTTCCAGCTATCAGGTTAATGTGCCGCAATTGGATCTGGATATCGACCGCACCAAAGCCAAGCAGCAAAACGTAGCACTGGACGAAATCTTCCAGACACTGCAGGCCTATATGGGCTCGGTATATGTCAACGACTTTAACCAGTTTGGCCGCACCTATCAGGTTAATGTGCAGGCCGACGAGCAGTTCCGGCAAAGTGCTTCGCAAATCAGCCAGTTAAAGGTGCGTAATCTGCAGGGTGAGATGATCCCGCTGGGCTCCTTTATTAATGTCACCGACTCGGCCGGGCCTGATCGGGTAATGCACTATAACGGTTTTACCACTGCTGAAATTAACGGTGGTCCGGCGCCAGGTTACAGTACAGGTGAAGCGCAGGCGGCAATTGAAAAAATTCTGGCGGAAACTCTGCCAAACGGTATGACCTACGAATGGACAGAACTTACCTACCAGCAAATTCTGGCCGGGAATGCCGGTATGTATATCTACCCGTTGGTTATTCTGCTGGTGTTTATGGTGTTGGCGGCGCAGTACGAGAGTTTGAGCTTACCCTTGGCGATTATTCTGATTATTCCGATGACCTTGTTATCGGCACTAAGCGGCGTACTGATTTACGGTGGAGACAATAACATTCTGACCCAGATTGGTCTTATCGTACTCGTGGGGCTGGCAACCAAGAACGCCATTCTCATTGTCGAGTTTGCCAAAGAGCTGCAAGACCATGGCATGAACGCGCTGGACGCTATTTTGGAGGCCAGCCGTCTGCGCTTGCGGCCAATCCTGATGACCTCTATCGCCTTTATTATGGGCGTGGTACCAATGGCGTTTTCCAGTGGTGCCGGTGCCGAAATGCGTCAGGCGCTGGGGGTAGCGGTATTCTCCGGCATGATCGGCGTCACCATTTTCGGCTTACTGTTAACCCCGCTGTTCTACTATATGCTGGCCAAACGCGGTAAGCAGACCACAGAGCAAGCAGCACAACCAGCACAAGCAGCAGTGACAGACAAGGTGACAAACAAGGAGGAGACGACTCATGCGTAACACCTTAAAAGTATCCGTTATTGCGGTATTGGTGGCAGGCCTTACCGCCTGTGCTGTTGGGCCAGACTATCAAACGCCGGCTAAGGTTGCTGATATCAGCTTTAACAGCCCTTATCAGCAAGCTGAGCAGCTGCAAAACTGGTGGCAGGCTTTTGATGATGCTGCCTTAAACCAGCTGATCAGCCGGGCCTTGCAGCAAAACCGCACGCTGGCAGAAGCCAGCGCCAATGTTGACCGGGCCTATGCGGTATTTCGGGATGCTAATAACGACTTTTTGCCCAAAGGTACCTTGGACGCTGGCTATCAGGCTAGTGAAAACGGCACTGTGCTGCCGGAAGATAACGGCGTGATTAGCCGCGGTTACAGTACCGGTGCCAGTTTAAGTTGGGATCTGGATATTTTCGGTAAACTGCGCCGGGCCAGCGAAGCGGCGGAGGCACAAGCGCAACAAGCCGATTTGCTGTGGCATGATGCGCAGTTACAGATCATTAGCCAGGTAGCGATAAGCTATGGCGAATACCGTGGCGCGCAGCTACGTCTCGCCGTAGCCGAGCAGAATCTGCATAACTTACAGCAAAGCCGCACTATCGTATTGGCGAGATTAGAGGCCGGTATGGCGTCGGAGCTGGAGCTGGCGCAAATAGATGTACAATTGCATCAGGTAGAGGCCTCAGTACCGGCGTACCGGGCGGCCTTACTTAGCGCCGATGCGACCTTGTCGGCGTTATTGGCAATGCGCCCGGGCGAGCTAAAACTGGGTTCAGTACCCAAGTTACCAGAGTTAACGCAGCCGGTGGCGTTGGTGGCCGGTGAGAACTACCTGCGCTATCGCGCCGATATTGCCAGCAGCGAGCGGCAACTGGCGGCGCAAACGGCCAGCATTGGCGTAGCAACAGCAGATCTGTATCCGAACCTGTCGGTACGGGGCTTTTTAGGCTTTATCTCCGGCCCTGGTTTAACCCTGGGTAGCGATACGCAAAGTTGGTCAGTTGCGCCCACGCTGAGTTGGCAAGCCGCCGATTTAGGCTCGGTGAGGGCGCGTATTCGCCAGGCAGAAGCCAGCACACAAATGGCGCTGGCGCGCTTTGAGCAGCAGGTATTTACCGCCATTAACGAGATGCAGTTGTCGTTAACCAGCTATAACTTAAGCCGCGAGCAGCAATTAAGCGCCGAGCAACAATGGCATGCCAGTAATAAAGCAGTGCAGATCGCCCGCCAACGTTATAACGCCGGCAGCGGTGAGTTTTTCGACTTACTCGATGCCGAGCGCGAACAGCTACGCAGCCGCGATCAACTGGCGCAGCTACAACAACAAAGCTTTATCCGTTTAGTGGGCATTTACCGCAGTTTTGGGGGTGGGATACAGCTGATGTAGCCTGCTGGTTTGATAAAAGCCGGAGTAATCCGGCTTTTTTATGCGGCCGCAGTTATTGTCAGCCCTACTGCATTTGGTTTTACGCTTTTAAATTTGCAATACCGTGTCGATACCCAACTGCGCGATAAAGTGCTGATCGTGACTTACCACCACAAAGCCTGCCGGATAGTGATACAGCGCTTCTGCCAGCAAGGTTTTGGTTTCTAAATCCAGATGATTATCCGGCTCGTCTAATAACAGCAGGCTATCGTTATGCTGGCTGACCATAAGCATGGCCAGCTTCATACGTTCGCCGCCACTTAATACGCCCGCGGGTTGTAATGCTTTATCGGCGCGTAAACCGGCGCTGGCTAATAAGGTGCGGGCGGCGGTTTCGCTGATAAGTGGGCAGTATTGGCGCAGGTTAGCCAGGGCACTTTGGCTAAAGTTGAGCAAGCTAAAGTGCTGATCCAGATAGTGCACAGTGCAGTTTAGTTGCAATTGACCTGCCGCAGGTGCGAGCAGGCCCGCCAGGGTTTGCAGTAAGGTCGATTTGCCACTGCCATTACGGCCTTGCAAATGCACCCGTTGCTTGTTGCGCCAGTTAAAACTTAGCGGCTGGCGATTACCGTATGCCAGTTGCAGAGCCACGGCATTGACCCACAACTTATTGTTGTTTGCTGCCGTTGCCTGTAGGTAAAACTGCTGCGGTTTAATGATCTCTTGCTGCGCTTTTACCTGTTGTAGCTGTTGCTGCGCCTGCTTTAGCTGATGTTGCTCTTGCGTGCGCCTTGCTGATACGGCACTTTGGGCGCGGTTTTTTTGGTAGTCCAGCAGTATCGTTGCCTGACTGCCACGCCGCTTTTCGCCTTGTTGCTGCCGTTTAGCAGCGCGTTCTGCGGCGCTTTGTGCCTGGCGCTGTTGTTGCGCCAGATTACGTTCTGCCTGTTGGCGTTGCTGTTGCAAAGCCGTGTGTTGTAACTGGCGCTGCTGCTGATAAAAGGCGTAGTTACCACCATAGCGGTGTAAGCCGATACTGGTTAATTCATACAACACACTGGCTTGCTGCAGAAGTGCCTGATCATGGCTTATCAGCAAAATGGCGGTTTTTGGCCGGGCCAAAAAGCGCGCAATACGCTGACTTAGCCAAAAGCGTGCCTCTGAGTCCAGATGATTCGAGGGTTCATCCAGAATAAGCAGTGGCCGCTGCTGGTAAAAGGCCCACCAGAGTCGCAGGTGATTAAGCTGGCCACCGCTTAAGCTGCTGCACACTTGCCACAGGTCCGGCGTTGCACCAATCTGTTGCAGTTCATGGCAAAGGTCGTCTTGCAGTTGCCAATGCCCGTCAATCAGGCTCAGGGAGCCAGTATCACAATGCCCGTTCGCCAATTGTTGCAGGGCGTTAAGGATAGGGGTAATACCAAGCAGATCGGCCAGCCGAAGTTGCTGCCAGTGCGTTGGTGGTAGTTGTGGCAGCAAATAGCAATCTGCTGGCTGTTGCGCGGCCAGTTGCGCTGCCAACAGCGATTTACCAATACCATTACGGCCAATTAGGGCACTTAGGCCGCTATCCAGCGACAAACGGATATCACGGTACAGTATATCGCCATTCGCCAGGCTAAAGCTGCAAGGGGAAAAGTGGTATAAGGTCATAAAGCCTCCCGATAACTCAGGGGGCGGGTAATAAGAATAGCTAGGGCAGTGCTGCTGAAAGCCCAACCGAAACAAACCCGCTAACCCTGATAAGTCCAAAAAATAATATTGACGGCTAATCAGGATTTAGTTGTTCATTTCGATGTGGTGCTCCAAAAAGTGGGGACTGCGGCGAAATTATAATCTATTTTACTGCGATCTCAAGAGCAGCGATAAATGTAGCTCAGTACTCTTACAGATTCTTATTTTTGAAAGCCGGGTGAGTCCGGCTTTTTTACTCAGCCGGATCAGGCCTGATTAAGGTTGATCCGGGATGTCGGGCTCGGTCAGCAGCGCCAGCAATTGCAAGGATTCCTGCCAGCCAGCATAACAGAATTCAGCCGGTATGGCTTCTGGCACACCGCTTTGCTCAATCGTCAGTTCTGTCCCTATTAGTACTGGCTTTAAGCGGATCGTTACCTGCATTTGACCGGGTAAGATGGGATCGTCAAACTGGTCATTCAAGCGGATCAGGCTATTGGGCACTAACTCTAAAAAAGTACCAGCAAAGCTATGACTTTTGCCGCTGCTAAAGTTAGTGAAAGCCATTTTATAACCACCACCAACCCTGGCATCCATACTGAATACCTGACAAGTAAAACCGTGCGGTGGGTACCATTTTACCAGCGCCTCAGGCTCTAAAAAGGCGCGATACACCCGCTCTGGCGGGGCCTTTAAGACCCGATGTAGAGTAATGGTATTGCCTGACATAATGCGTCTCCTGTAACAAAAAAGCGCTAATGTACAGCTGTTGTTTAAACACTGCGTAAACGATAACGGGTTATTCCAGATCCAGATTTAAGGTACGCAGCTCTTTTACTGTTTGCGTTTGCAACATCTCCAGGGTTTTATGGTGTGGTTCTGGCCGTTGCGTTTGTGCGTCTACTCTCACAAACACAATATCATCGGCAAAGCAGATGGTCTTTTTAGTGGCTTTATTGCGCACTAAGCAGCTTACGGTAATCGAGGTTCTGCCAACGGCTTTGGTGGCCAAGCCAAACTCGACCACATCGCCAAGTTTAGCGGGGCTCTCAAAACTGATGGCGCCCATATGCTTGGTAACCAGGCTATTGGTCTCAAGCTGGCAAATAGCGTAAATCGCTGCCTCTTCATCTATCCATTCCAGTGCCCTGCCACCAAACAGCGCATTGGCATAATTTAAATCACCTTGCATAACTAGCCGACGACTTAGAAAGCGCATATTTTCATCCATACCGTTGTAATTTGATATTTTAGTATAACAGTGCTGACGCAGTGCACCAATGTGCCCTGAGTTGATAGCTAAAAGCATTTAATATTTTGCGGCCCCTGGCGCTTTGCTGCTACCTAAGCCACCACTGAGGACCAGTTGCAAGGCTTCGGCGGGTTTCATATCAATGTTACGGGTACAGCTGCGCGGGATGATGATGGTATAGCCACCGACGTTATAAGCCATTGGAATAAATACCGCCAGTTGCTCTTCCTGCATCAGTGAAGACATACGATCGCCCGGCTGTCCGCCCTGTTTGGTGACAATGCCAATTAATTCAATTTCAGAGGAGGGTAGCTTTACCATCACTACCGAGCCATCGGTAAAGTTTTTGCCGGACATCACGTCAATAATGTCTTGCAGCATGCCGTAGATCTGTTTGGTGCCGGGGAGCTTCATTAAAACCTTGCCGGGCACTTGCCACAACCAGTTAAAACTTGGCCAGCGCGCACTATAGCCAATGGCGGTGCATACGCCTAAAAACCCCAATATTGCCATACCTGGCAGGTACCATTCACCCGGTAAGACGACTTGCAGCACCGGCGTTAATACCGTTTCAACCGTTAGTAGCAGCCAGCGCAGGAGCTCGATAGTGATAACCAGTGGCAAAACAATCGCCAGACCTTTTAATAAACTTTTAACAATGACTTTCATCAGGTTTTTATCGCACAGCTAAACGAAGTAGTCGTAGCATAACAGCTCTGCAAAGCATTACACCATAAAAGCCTGGGTTCAGTTACTTTTAGCTATACTGCTTAGCCATACAGCAACAGGAGCTACTGATGTCGGAAGATTATCTTAACCCGTCTGATCCTTTGGCCAAGCATCATAAACCCGCGAATTTATCGGATCGTATTGCGCTGCGCCTAACCAAAATGCTGCGTTTTTGCGCTGATACCTTTTTTGCCAAACGCTACGGCCACCGTGCGGTGATTTTGGAAACGGTAGCCGGTGTGCCCGGTATGGTCGCCGGTATGTTACGTCATATGCGCAGTTTACGCCGGATGGAAGATGATCATGGCTGGATCCGCACATTGCTGGACGAAGCCGAAAACGAGCGAATGCACCTGATGACCTTTATTGAAATCGCCAAACCAAACTGGTTTGAACGGTTATTAATACTGCTAGCACAGGGGCTGTTTTTTAGCGGCTTTTTATTGCTTTATATTTTTTCGGCTAAAACAGCACACCGCTTAGTGGGCTACTTTGAAGAAGAAGCGGTGTTTAGCTATAGCTGTTATCTGGCAGAGATAGATAGCGGCGCTATCGACAATATTGCCGCGCCGCAAATTGCTATAGATTACTGGCAGCTACCGGCTGATGCCAGATTACGTGATGTGGTTATTGCCGTGCGGGCAGATGAAGCCGGACATCGTGACGTGAACCATGACTTGGCTAACCAATTAGCGAGCTAAGCAAATCAGGCTACGCGAAGACTGCGTAAAAAGTTAGGATAAAAACGCCTTAAGCTATTGCTGTCGTTAGCCTAAGCAGCCAAAATAGCGCTCTTATTGGTTGGGGTGCTTATGGTTAATCTCACATTGCTGGGCGCTTTTATTCCCACTTTTTTATTTGTCTCAGTAACGCCTGGCATGTGCATGACCCTGGCGATGACACTGGGTATGAGCCAGGGTGTACGCCGCACCTTTTGGATGATGTGGGGCGAAATGCTGGGGGTTGGCTTAGTGGCCATGGCGGCAGTGCTGGGCGTAGCAGCGCTAATGCTGCAATTTCCTACAGTGTTTCAGTGGTTTAAGATTGTTGGCGCCTGCTACCTTGGCTATATTGGCCTGCAAATGTGGCGGGCTAAAGGCAAACTGGCAGTACCCGAGTTAGGCGCTTCGCCGCAATTGATGCCCAGAACCACCTTGTTTAGTCAGGGCTTTGTGACGGCGGTGTCTAACCCTAAAGGCTGGGCTTTTCATATGGCGTTGTTGCCGCCCTTTATCGACAGCAAACTGGCATTTTGGCCACAGCTATTGGTGCTGGTGCTGATTATTTTGCTACTCGAATTTTTATCTATGTTGCTGTACGCCAGTGGCGGTAAAGCGCTGGCGTCTTTGCTGCGTCAGCAAAGTAAAGTGCAGTGGCTAAACCGGATTGCCGCTAGTCTAATGTTTGCCGTGGCGCTGTGGATGTTACTTGGATAATTGGCAACTATTTTATACCCCTGTAGTGTAGTTTTTACACTTTGCGACCAGTCTCCAACTGCCTGCTGTGGCGGGTCTCTTCGCCCTGCGCTAGCTATGATAAACTCCGTAAAATTTTTCCAGAGTTGTAATCAGGAGTTACTGTGACCGCTATTTCCAGTTTATATCCGCAGCCGTTGTGGCAATGGTTTGCGCAAATTTGTGCTATTCCGCATCCCTCTAAGCATGAACAGGCACTAAGCCGTCATATTCAGGCCTGGGCGCGTGATAAAGGGTTAACGGTGCTGGAAGATAAAGTGGGCAATTTGATTATCAAAAAACCCGCAACAGCAGGTATGGAGAACCGCAAAACCGTGGTGATCCAGGCACACCTGGATATGGTACCGCAGAAAAACGCCGATAAAAAACATGACTTTACTAAAGATCCTATCGAAGCTTATGTCGACGGTGACTGGGTAACAGCCAATGGCACTACCCTGGGAGCCGATAACGGCATTGGTATGGCTTCTGCGCTGGCCATTTTGGGTAGCGATGAGATAAAACATGGCCCACTGGAAGTATTGTTAACGGTTGACGAAGAAGCCGGAATGACCGGCGCCTTTGCCTTAGAAGCGGGCATGTTAGAGGCGGAGATCCTGATTAATACCGATTCTGAGCAGGAAGGCGAGATCTATATGGGCTGCGCCGGCGGCGTAGATGCCGAATTTACTGTGCCGATGCAATGGCAGCCGCTGCCTGCTGGGCATCAGGCTTACCGTTTAACTATCAGTGGCTTAAAAGGTGGCCATTCTGGCGTGAATATTCATTTAGGTCGCGGTAATGCTAACAAGCTGTTAGCGCGTTTCTTGGTGGAACAGGCCAGCGAACTGGATTTTAAAGTCAGTGAAATTGCCGGTGGTTCGCTACGCAATGCCATTCCGCGTGAAGCAGAAGTGGTGATTACCCTGGCTGCCGATAAAAGAGCGTTGCTGGAAGAGAAAGCAGCAGCATATCAAGCGTTATTGCAGCAAGAACTCTCAGCGACTGAGCCTGCGTTAAAGCTGGCTGTCACCGAAACCATTTTACCGTCTCAGGTAATGAGCACTGAGTCGCAGCAGAGTCTGCTGCATCTGATCAACGTATGCCCGAATGGCGTAATGCGCATGAGTGATGATATTGCTGGTGTGGTTGAAACCTCGCTGAATTTGGGGGTGATCACAACGCAGGGCGACAGCGTGCAGGTACTGTGTTTAATTCGCTCGTTAATTGATTCTGGCCGTGAGCAGTTAGAGTCGATGCTCGCCTCGTTAGCGGCGTTGGCGAAAGTGAACGTGAAGTTTAGCGGGGCTTATCCGGGTTGGAAGCCGGATCCAAGCTCACCGGTGATGGCAATTGTTAAAGACACCTATCAGGATATTTATAACAAAGAGCCGGTGATTATGGTGATCCATGCCGGTTTAGAATGTGGTTTATTTAAAAAGCCCTATCCAGAAATGGACATGGTATCGATAGGCCCAACCATCCGTTATCCACATGGTCCGGATGAGATGGTGAATATTGAAACGGTAGGCCAGTACTGGCAATTATTGTTGGCGGTGCTAGAGCGCATTCCAGAGAAGGCTTAAGCACAGCGTTGTTAGGCAATGTTAAGCCTTTGACCGCTTAGGCTCACATCAACTAAAAACGCCGGCAGCTGTCGGCGTTTTTAGTTGGAGGGTGTTAGTTTTACACCCTAACATTCAGGGATTACCGCTATCTGCCCTAGTCTTTAGTTACAGACGCTTAGCCAAATTAACTTTTCTACTGCAATACCAATGCGCTCTGCTTCTGCCAGATAAGGCGCACATTCAGCTTGAGTGAGTTGAGGCTTGCGTGCGAGCAACCAGGCGTATTTCAAATTGGGGCCGACCACCAGTGCAATCTGGTAATCGTTATCTAACTTGGCAATATTATAACCACCATAAAAAGGCCCGAAAAATGACACCTTTAAGCGGCCAGTATTGCTGTCGCCAACAAAGTAGGCCTTGCCCTCTGCGGTTTTCCAGCGCTCTTTTGCCGCCTCATAGCCTTTATTAAGCACCGCTACACCGCCATCTTCACGCATATTGTATTCTGCTGTTACCTGGGTTAACCCACGTTCAAACGAGTGATCCAACCGGGCTATTTCATGCCAGGTACCCAAATAGCGCTCTAGTTCAAACGGCGTTACGGGGGTAACCTTATCTGG
This sequence comes from Alishewanella longhuensis, assembly GCF_014653435.1. Classification (GTDB taxonomy): domain Bacteria; phylum Pseudomonadota; class Gammaproteobacteria; order Enterobacterales; family Alteromonadaceae; genus Alishewanella; species Alishewanella longhuensis. Next base: position 688,862 of record NZ_BNAO01000001.1, read on the forward strand.
CACACTGGTACAGCCGTTGAGCAGTACGGCACCCAGAAAAGCCAGGCAAAGGGTAAAAGCGCGCATAAAAATTCCTGTATTAAGCAATCGATTTGCTAAGTGTATACGTTAAAGCAAGGTATTAGTTTAACAGGATGGCTAACATGGATAAAAATGTACTGGGTGAGGCGTTAGCTGCGTGCTGCTTTAACCCGCGAACGGGCTATTTTCGTGATGGCTATTGCCGTACCTCTGGTGCAGATACGGGTAGCCATGTGTTATGCGCAGCGATTACTGAAGAATTTTTAGAATACACCTTAAAGCAGGGGAATGATTTAATTACCCCTAAACCAGAATGGGATTTTCCGGGTTTACAAGCTGGTGATTTTTGGTGCTTATGCGCCGTGCGCTGGTTGGAAGCAGAGCAAGCCGGCGCTGCGCCCTTACTGAAATTGTCGGCGTGCCATGAACGCGCGCTAAGTTTTGCGCCGTTATCTTTACTTCAAGCGTACGCTATTGCCGAGGAATAATACTTTATGACGGATTTTACCGACGAACAGCGCTCTCGCATTATCGAAATGGCTTGGGAAGACAGAACCCCCTTTGAAGCGATTGAGCGTTTATTTGGCTTAAATGAAAGTGCGGTGATTAAACTGATGCGCGCTGAACTCAAAGCTAGCAGCTTTCGGTTATGGCGGGCCAGAGTCAGTGGGCGTAAAACCAAGCATTTAAAATTGCGCAATCCTGAGATTGACCGCGCCTATTGCCCAACACAGTATAAGCGCTAGCGGCACTGCTGCTAAACCTGGTATGGGTTTCTCAAAGCAGTGGAACATGGTTAAATAGGGCGACTAATCAGAGGATGCCCCATGTTGCCACTGCAAGATCCGACACTGCTTAAAACCGCTTCTTACCTTAATGGTGCTTGGTATACCCAGGCAAAAACGCAGTTTGCTGTTTATAACCCCGCAGATGGTACCTTGCTAGCAACCGTTGCTGCTGCAGGTGCAGAGCACGCTACAGAGGCGGTAGAGGCAGCAGCTGCGGCACAACCTGCTTGGGCAGCCTTGTCTGCAGCGGAGCGTGCCAAGGTGTTAAAGCGCTGGCAGCAGCTGTTTAGTCAGCATGAGCACGATCTGGCGCTATTACTGACCTTAGAGCAAGGCAAACCGCTGCATGAAGCTGAAGCGGAGATCCGGTATGGCGCTTCCTATTTGGAGTGGTTTGCCGAAGAAGCCAAACGCCTTTATGGTAGTATTATCCCCGCCCCAAGTAGCGATAAACGTATTTTAGTGCAGCGCCAGCCTGTCGGTGTAGTTTCGGCTATTACTCCCTGGAATTTCCCTAATGCCATGTTAATGCGTAAAGCCGCTGCCGCCTTGGCAGCAGGTTGCAGTTTCGTGGTAAAAGCCGCTCAGCAAACTCCGCTATCGGCTTTAGCGTGCGCCGAGTTAGCGCATCGGGCCGGTATACCGGCTGGGGTGTTTAATGTGCTGGTAGGCACCGATGCTCAGGGTATTGGCGAGGTGTTAACCCGGCATCCAAAGGTGAATAAATTTAGTTTTACCGGCTCTACGGCTGTTGGAAAAAAATTGCTGCAGCAATGCGCTGAGGGCGTAAAACGCGTGACAATGGAGCTGGGGGGTAATGCACCCTTTATCGTCTTTGCCGATGCGGACTTAGATGCTGCGGTAACGGGATTGCTAGCCGCTAAGTTTCGCAATAGCGGCCAAACCTGTGTTTGTGCTAATAGAGTGTTGGTCGACGACAGGGTGCTGGCGCCATTTTTAGCAAAATTATTACCCGCAGTCGCCGCCTTAAAAGTTGGCGTAGGGACTGCTGCTGGCACACAACTGGGCCCTTTGATTGAAGAAAAAGCACTAGTAAAAGTTGAGCAGTTGGTGGCTGATGCTATTGCTAAGGGCGCGCAACTGCAACTGGGTGGTACACGCCTGACCGCACATTCCTTGTTTTATTTACCGACAATTCTAACGGCCGTTACGCCACAAATGGCACTAGTACAACAAGAAATCTTCGGCCCGGTTTTACCTATCATACGTTTTAGTGATGAAGCAGACGCCATCGCCCTCGCCAACGCGACCGAGTATGGTTTAGCTGCGTATTTTTACAGTAAAGATCTTGGTCGGGTGTTTCGGGTAGCGCAGGCACTGCAGTTTGGTATGCTAGGGATTAATGAAGGCATTATCTCGAATGCTGCGGCGCCCTTTGGCGGTATTAAGCAATCGGGCTATGGCCGCGAAGGCTCGCAATATGGGCTAGACGATTACACCGATTTAAAATATCTGTGTATAGGTGGTCTTGCCGATTGAACTGGTAAAGTTGTTAACAAAAGCTAAGCTTAGGTGTAGTTACTTAGACGGTAAGCGTTTAGTCTTGTTGCTAATGCAGTACCTTTTACACGCAGTGGGTGAAAAATGGATAGACAACTAGAGCAATTAGCGCAATTTGTTGCTAATGCTAATTCGTTAGAGGGCTTAACCAGGCCTTTGCTGGGCTTGCTACAACAAATTACCGGTTTAGAATCAACCTACCTGACGAGTATCGATGAACTGGCAGGGCTACAGCGTGTTGATATGGTGCATAACGCCGGCGAGTTGCAGCTGCCTGAAGGCTTAACAGTACCCTGGCATGATACCTTATGTAAGAGGGCGCTACAGAGTCAGTGTTTTGTTACTGAGAATGTTGCCGAGGTATGGGGCGATTCAGAGGCTGCAAAACAGCTTGGCATTAAAACCTACATTAGCGTACCCATTTGCAGTAACACGGGGGAGTTGGTAGGCACCTTATGTGGTGCCAGTACCCAACACCATGGTTTGCATAACAGGCCTGAGTTAACACAGATTATTAAACTTTGCGCAGATCTTATTAGCCATCAGCTAAACCGGGAAAGTGCCAACGCTGCGGCGCATGCCAGAGCAGATGCCGCAGAATATCAATTAGAGCGGGTGCAGTTACTGGCCACAGTAAGTGAGCTTTGCGTCGCTGCGCAATCGTTAAGTTTAGCGGTTATGCAAATTGCCAGCGTTATGCAACAAAGTGGCTACTGGCCGCAGGTCCTGCCTTTTGAAATGCAGCAGCAAGAGTTTATTGCCTTATCGGTGAATGGGGTGGCCTGGCAATCGTTACTCACGAACTGGTTTAGCCAGCTTGCACCTTCGCAGCTTGCGCATCATGTTATGCCTTTGCCTACCGAGTTTTCCGCTACGCTGACACAGGATAATAATGGCCTGGTAGTTGCTATTTATGCACAGCAGCAGATTGTGGCTGCCTTGTTAGTCGTGGATAGCCGCGACTCTACTTTTGTAGACAATAAGCTTTTGCTATTAAGTATTAGTAATGCGTTATCGCTGCTGGCCGCCCGGCTGGATGAACATCAGCAGTTAGTTGCTCTTAATCAGCAGTTTTCTTATTTTGCTTTGCATGATCCCCTTACCGGTTTACCTAATCGCCGGTATTTATTAGAAGAGTTGCAGCGGCAAATAGCACGGGCTGAGCGGCAGCAGCAACATTTTTGCGTGGTATTCGTCGATTTAGACAAATTTAAAGCCATTAATGATCAATATGGTCATGAAACTGGGGATGACTTTTTAAAAGAATTTGCCCGCAAGTTAAACAGTGGTTTGCGTAAAGGCGACTTTGTTGCGCGCCAGGGCGGAGACGAATTTGTGATGATTTGTCAGCTAACTGAGCACTCTGAGGTGCAGTGTCAGGAGCTTGAGCAACGGATCCGCCAGCTATGCTCTGGTGACTTTTATTTGCCGAAACACACTTTGCTCTATGAGGGGCCAAGTATAGGCATTGTCGTTCGGCACCCGGGTGACAGCAGTGATGTAGACACGCTGTTAAGCCAGGCAGATGCTGCTATGTATCAGGATAAACAACGGCGCCGGCAAGGGGCGGCGCCGCGTTAATTTAGGCAGGATCTTTGCGATAGCGCTTAAACCAGGCTAAAGCATGCTCTATCTTGGCAATCATCCAGGAGGGTCTGTTAGTTACGCCATGATAAGCATCGGGTACCCGTACCATCGCAGTATCAACTTGCCGCAGCTTGAGTGCTTGATAGTATTGTTCAGTTTCAGCCATTGGCGTGCGGCGATCCTTCTCACCGGTAAACAGCAATACCGGCGTGCTAACATTGCCGACTAAAGACAGTGGTGAGCGTTGCCAGTAATGTGCCTGATGCTCCCATGGATTGCCTGGGAACTGATTTTGAATTTGCCCGACATAGCTATCGGCTGCCAGTACTTTTGAGGTCCAGTTTACTACCGGGTTGGTTGCGGCTGCGGCGTTAAACCGATCCGTCAAGCCAACGGCATAAGTGGTGGCGATACCGCCTGCTGAGCCACCGGCGATAAACAGATTATTTTGGTCAATAAAGCCTTTCGCCAGCATGGCATCTACCCCTGACATATGATCCTGAAAATCATATTCAGACGCATAGTTATAATGCAGCAACATGGCAAAACGCTCGCCATAGCTGGTACTACCGCGATAATTGTTATACAGCACTACATAACCTTCTGCAGCATAACGCTGCAGTTCCGCCGCAAACTGCGGGCCATAGGCTAAATGCGGGCCACCGTGGATCTCTAAAATAAGCGGGTATTTTTTGGTTGGGTCAAAGTTGGGTGGAGTGATGTACCAGGCATGGATTTCTTCATTACCGGCGCTGGAGGTATAACGTAACTCATGTACCTCACCAAGGGTGCGTTGATCCAACAAACCACTATTAAGTGCAGTAAGGGTGCGGCTACGTTTGTTCGTAAAAACGGCAACCTCGGCCGGGCGCTGGCTACTGCCCTGGGTATAGGCCAAGGTACCATTTTGTGCCACGCTATACATACCGCTTAAGTACGGGCGTCCCAGCGAGGTACCCCCTAAATCATCGACTAAATCCTGCATCCGATCACGGGTGCTGATTTGCGCGACCTTAGTTTTCCCCTGGTCGGCATATTGAAACACCAGGGTATTATTGTTCACCCAGTTCGGGCTCTCAACACTGCGATCCAGCGCTGCTGCTAATGGCGTGATCTGGCCTGAATCGAGTGCTAAAAGTTTAAGTTTACTATTGCTATACGATATGGCTGCCGGGCTAACATACGTAAAGGCCAGGGTTTTGCCATCGGGCGATAACGCGGGTTCACTCTCCTGGCCATCCAGGCTGGTAAGTTGCGTTAATTGTTGGCCATTGATAGTAACTTGATACAGGTCAGCCTGACGGCTTTGGTATTCCCAATCAGCGCTGCGGTTCGCAGAGAATATTACGGCACGGCTATCCTTAGTCCAGACTAAAGGCCCGCGATGTGAGTAAGGCCCATCGGTAAGTTGCTGCTCAACTCCGCCTTCAGCTGGCACCACAAATAATTGATTGTAAGCAGAACGCATAACACCCCGGCCATCGGCCTGGTAATAGGTGCGTTCCACCACAATGGGGCTGGCAGACCAGTTGGCACCCGCAGGTTTTTTCGGCTGATAAACGCTTTTAGCAAAATCGGTGGTGGCAGCGGTAACTTCAGCGGTAAAGGCAATTTGCTTACCATTTGGCGACCAGCTTATTTGTGCCGGCCGTAATTGTGTTTGGCTGATGGCTGCGGTTTTTTGCTCTTTTAACCAATGTACATAGATTTGTGAGCTGCCGTCACGGTCAGAAACAAAGGCAATACGGTTGTTGTCGGGGGCCCAGCGCGGCTGACTATAGCTAAATTTATCGGCAAATAGTGGGTAGTGCTGGCCGCTGGCGACGTCAAGCAGCCATAAGCTACTTTGGGTGCGATCAGTCATAATGTCGTTCTGCTGGCGCACATAAACAATAAGTTTGCCGTCAGGCGAGATTTGTATATCGTTGGCAGCTGCCAGTTTAAAAATATCTTCTGCTTGCAGCGGGGTAGTGGCAGGGGTTGCCAGAAGCAATGGACTAAAGCCAAGTACCGCCGTTAGAGCGCTTAGAGCCAAAAATTTCATAGTGCCTCGTAAATTTAATAAAGTTGGCACTAACATAACCTGTTGCAACAGCAACACAAGCGGTGATCAGCTAAAGCGAGGGATTTTTAGGATAATCGTACTAGGCAAGAGGGCATTGCAGTTCACTAAATGTAGGAGTAGCAAGCCCGCAAAGATTAACCTGGTAACGAAAGCGGGCTTATAACGCTATGATGCGGCTTGGATACCCCCTGGATATTGAGGTGCTTGATAAGGCCGCACTGCTGCAAAGCGCAATGACTGGCTGTTAGCCATCACTTCGTATGGTAGCAATTAACGCTTGCAGCACCTCATCGGCTTGTGCGGTGGCAATTTGGCAGGTGCCGGCATTTAAATGGCCACCCCCGCCGTATTTTAAACAAAGCTCGCCCACGTTCGTGTTAGAACTGCGATTGGTGATAGATTTACCAATCGCATACACCACATTTTGTTGTTTTAAGCCCCACATTTTGTGGATAGAAATATTACAGTCCGGGAACATGGCATAAATGACAAAACGGTTGGTGGCGTATATGGTTTCTTCAGCCGTGAGATCTAACACCACCAAGTTACCATGTACAGTGCTGCAGCGTTCAATTTGTGCTTTGGCAAGTTCATTATGTTCATGGTACAGCGCTACGCGCTCAGCCACATCTTCCATGGCCAGAATTTGCGTAATAGAGTGGTCTTTACAGGCATCTATCAGCTTCATCATTAACTGATAGTTCGAGATCTTAAAGTCACGGAAACGACCTAAACCCGTGCGCGCGTCCATAATAAAATTCAGTAATACCCAATCGGTCGGGTTTAAGATTTCATCTTTAGAAAACTGCGCCGAATCGCCTTTATCTACCGCATCCATCATATCTGTAGAAATGTTCGGGAACTTGGTTTGGCCACCGTAATAATCGTAAACCACGCGTGCCGCTGAAGGCGCCTTGGCATCAATAATATGGTTTTTAATGTCACTACTATTGCGCACCGTTTCACTTAGGTGATGATCAAATGCCAGATGACAACCGGCAACATACGGCAGGTTAGTGGTGATATCTTTATCTGTGATAGCAATTTTGCCGTCTTGCATATCTTTGGGATGCACAAACAAAATATCGTCAATTAAATCTAAGTCTTTTAATAATACCGCACAGACCAGGCCATCAAAATCACTGCGCGTGACAAGTCTAAACTTTGGGTTGCTCATAATTGTTCCACTGCTGGTTTATTGTTCTACACCGAGTGTAACAGCTAAATAAAAATTTTAAATGCGGATTAGAGGGTATTTTTTATAAGCTATCTACGCCAACGCCTTTGTTTGAGAGTAGTAGGTTTAGATAGCTTAGCGGTTAAATTAACGGTTTAAAATTAATAGGAGTAGCGGCCCAACGAGTGAGCCAGCGATAAAGGTAACCGCTGGAACCCAAACCGGTACTCCATAATGCCTCGCTTGCTGCTCCGCTATGGGGTCTTCTTGCTGCAATTGTTGCCGCGCTATTGCAAATGCAACCGCAAGTGCTTTACTGGTTTCTAAAGAAGCAATGCCATGTAATTCAACCCGTTGAATGGTTCTAAGACTAAGATTACAAATATCGGCCAGTTGCTGTTGTGTCCAGCCTTTATCTGCTCGTAGTTGGCGTATCAAAGTGGTATTTAACTGCATAGTTTACCCCTTTAAAAAAGTTGCCAGGCTAAAACCAACAAAGGCCCCTAAGGCACCACAAAAGGTCACAACGATAATAAAAGAGGCCACACGTTTCCAACGCGGAATATCCGCTTGGGCTTGTTTGACATGCTGCATAATGCGCTTCATATCCCATTCGTCGGAATCAATGAGTTGTTGGTCTAACCAGAACTCAATGAGATAGGGCCCACGCATGAGGCTGGCAATACTGACCTTGATGATGGCTTGTTGACCATCCAGCATAAAAGTGTGTTCCGATTTGAAGCGAAAGCTGCGTTTTTCAGAAACGAGCTGGTCATCAACAAAAACATATTCTTTACCGCTGGTAAAGGAAGCGATGACTTTAATGGTATGTTCGCCACAATCAAAAAAACTTATGCTGGCTTCTTTAGGTATGTTCATATTTATTCTCCTGTGTTTGACCACAGTGATTTAAGCGCTTTTGTCTGAGCTAGTGTGAGGACAGAGTAGTGACAGTCTATAAACTGTCACCTGCCATTTGTATGACAGTTGTTTAAATTCAATAGATTATATGTTTTCAATTTAGCCTGTTTTCAGCGTAAAAGCATCCGCTTTTGGCTAAGCGTTAAGCTTGTAAAAGAAAGAGCCCGCCGGCTGGCGAGTAAAGCAAGGTAGGGATGCAAGCTTAGATTTTATCTGACAGTTACCGTGTTTAAGTGGCGTCGCTAACCGTTTATTAAATGGTTTGACAACTAATTTATGAAAACTAGTTAAATCACAAGTTTTAGCTTATTTAGCTGGTCCGAGTATCTTCCATTTCTCGTCTGCAGCGAGCTGGTTGAATGTGGTACCCGTTCCCAAGCTCCACTGTTCTAAGGTATTAAGAAAACTTTCCTGCTTATGCACTGAATATCCTTTTAACTAATAGTATTAGTTATGTAGTGTAAGTATGTCTGCTTCGGGTACACCTATAAATCCTCAGCTTACCGTTCCGAGCAATTGTTGCTATTAGGGAATATTGTAGCGATACATGGTGTTTTGCAGAGGTTGTATAGCGGTTATGTGGTAGTTTGACATGAATTTTTGTAGCGTTGGTTTGCTACCGGTGCTATTGATATAGCAAGATTCAGGATAAGAACGATAACAAAAACCGGAAAACTTGAAATGACGTACAGGTTTACTGGCTCTCCAGCATTACGCTATCTGGGGGCGACTAAAGAAACTAAAAGAACCCATTCACCACACTTTATTGCAGAAGATGAACTTATTAAGCATTTAATTGCCTACGAGCCGATATTTGCTAACGTTAAAGGAAAATTGATTTGGGATCTAAGCTGCTGTTCGATGATATGTGCCGATTTGACAGTATTTAACGCTGCTATTGACGATCTGTTACTGAATATACTTAATCACTGTGGATCGTCAAACGTAGCAGTTTCCGGTGAAGCTCATACAGATAGTGTATCTTTATCTGTTGTTATTTCTGGTGCCAGCTCCAAAGCCCACGCAGACATTGATAACCACCACTTTCGGCAACTTATGTGTTCTATTAATGCCGATATTAATTTTACTGAATCTGCTGCTGGCCTATCAATTAAGATAATGCTGCCTGCTGAACAGCGGTTAGTTAACGGTGAACAACCAGCTGAGCGTCAAATCAATCAATATAACCTTGGTGAGTTAGCTAGGTTCAGCAGCGAAGCTGACAGTTTTCATCCGCTGCTGCTTGTAGTTGAACCCAACAATGAGCTTAGGGAATTTTTAAAGCAATTGCTGCAGTCAGATTATCGAGTGTTAGAAGCAATTAACGGTAAGCAAGCATTAAAAACCGCTACTAGTGATATTCCAGACCTGATTATTACTGATGTTCTGCTGCAAGAGCTAGATGGTTTAAGCCTGATAAAAGAGCTTTCGACTCAGGACAGTACCAGTCATATTCCGGTGATGTTTTTATCCGGTATAAAGGCCACTGAAACCAAAATCGACGCACTAACGCTAGGTGCCGTTGATTATCTGACAAAGCCTTTTAATGCTGCGGAATTACTGCTTAAAATACGCAATCTGGTACAGACACGATACCGTGTTGTTTTAACTAATGGTGGCCGTTTACCTGTCGATCGATTGAAAAATGCTCTGCCAGAGCGGGAAATAAAATTCCTGACAGCTTTAGAGCACAATCTAGCATCGCAGTTCGCAAATGCCTTGCTGGATACCACTCTGTTAGCATCGAACTTGGCAATGAGTGAGCGCCAACTTCAACGTAAACTTAAAGCGATGCTTAATCAGACTCCAGCGGAGTACATCCGTGAGTATAGGTTACACCGAGCTAAAGATTTGTTGTTAAAAGGAAAGCCGGTGGCGTTAGTTGCAGATTTAGTCGGTTTTACATCATCCAGCCATTTCAGTCGAAGTTTTAAATCGACTTTCAAGCAATCGCCATCAGAATTTATACAAGCTTATGCTGCTTCGTACAGTTAGCTTCCAGTGTAGTCTTATATCTACGGAGGAAGCTACGTTTAGCAACAGTATTCTTGGTAAAAAATTAATTTAGTTACTGTGGTAAAGGCAGTATTGAATGGCCAAAAGTCCACTTATCTTGCTTCTTTCCATCCAGTTCATAGCTAATTTTTATATAATCGAAAGGAACCTTTGATTTTCCTTTTAAATAATCGCTACTGTAATGCTTACTAAGCTCTATAATCGTAACTGTCAGTCCTGTACTCAACTCTGTTATATCGCACTTACCTTCTTTAAAAAGCTTAATAACATTGTGGCGTTCACTTTCAACGGCATGTATGGCTTCGACGATTATCAAAGAGTCCAAATCTAAACAGGATAATAGCTGTCCGCGATGAAGCTTTGTCGTTTTTCCCAATAATTTTTCGAATTGTGGATCATATTCCAACCCTGCCCATTTGGGAGGCTCCATAATAAACCACCCACGTTCAGCACGTACCAGATTATTAAACACAATTTTGTAGCGTTTTGAATTAAAGTTGATATGAAGAACGATCGCAGCTGACGAACTGTACTCACTGCTTTTATGCTGATCATCAAAATGCCGAACATCAACTTTTTCTAGTGATGAACTATTCCAACCACCATGTAACTTACCAAAAGAAATGATTTCTTCTGTATTATTTTTGATTTCACTTTTCAAAAGTGCGGCGTGCTTAGCAATTTCTGATGGGGTTAATCCGGCGAATTCATTTGAATGCTCATTTCGCTTAGCCAGCATTAAATAAAAATCATCCTCTGTGGGAGCAAGTGCAGAAAGCTTATCCATATTTTGCGATTTTAGTAATAGAAAGATTTCTTTTCCGAAGTCTTCAGGATTGCTTGTCTTACTACAAGCGCTTAGCGAGAGTGCAATAATAACAAGTAAAGTTTTCATATATATGCATAAGGTATCCCTTTCATCTATAGACCCTTGCTGGATCTTTATTCTTTACTTCCAGTAACTTAAATGAAACTGCTAGAGTCAGGTTGCACATGCGCGACAATTTCATGGTTAAAAGCGACAATTATCAACCCAGTTGGGTAGCTCGTGGGCTTCTCCCATAATTCATGGTAATCCCGTGATAAGAAAAACTCGGGCACGAAAAATATTTTCCATGCCCGCGTGAAGGTGTTTTATGTGAGTTCGCGGCTAGATCGTACTTGCGCTCTTAGCAATAGAATCATTGTTAAAAATATTACGAATAAACTCAGACTTCCGCCTGATTTTTCTTTGCTGGCAGGTTGTTCAGGTTTTACACTTGTATCTTTGATAGCAATTGTGACTGTTGAAAGATTCGATTCGGTGCCATAACTGTTACGAACAAAATACTGTAGCTGAATGCCCGCTCTGGCAGGATAGTTGTCACTACTTAAAATTTAACCAGTTGGGGCGTTAAGGCTTAATTGTGCCGAGTTACAGTGAAGAGCGTAAGCAGCAGATTTTAAATAAGTTACTGCCTCCTTCGAATATGACCGTAGCAGAAGTATCAAGAATCGAAGGGATTGGGCTGCAAACTTTGTATAATTGGCGGGATAAAGCCAAACAACAAGGTCGTCCTGTGCCCGGAAGTAAACCAACCTCAGAACATTGGTCAGCAGAAGCTAAGTTTGCCACTGTGCTTGAAACTGCCAGTTTAAATGAAGCTGAATTGAGCGAGTATTGTCGCGCAAAAGGCCTGTTTGTTGATCAGGTAAAAGCCTGGAAAGCCGATGCACTCCGAGGGTTTATGAGCTCCCGCGAGCAGGAATTGGAGGCTAAGCGACAGCGCCAGGCCGACCATAAAGAAATCAAACAGTTAAAAGGCGAACTGAGGCGCAAAGAAAAAGCGTTGGCTGAAACCGCAGCATTGTTGGTGCTCAGAAAAAAGTTAAATGCGCTCTGGGAGAACGACAACGAGGACGATTGACCTTGGTCTCAGAGCGCACTGAATGTGTGAACTTGATACAGGAAGCGAACCTGGCTGGAGCGAGACTTCCTCTGGCCTGCGAAGAAGCTAGCATTACATTGCGCACCTATCGGCGCTGGTATCGGGATGGCAAGATCACCGCTGATCAAAGGCCGGATGCGGTTCGTCCACCGCCCTCGAATAAGCTGACGGAAGCTGAACAAGCGAAGATTATCGAGGTGTGTAATTGGCCAAAGTTTGCTAGCTTGCCGCCATCGCAAATTGTCCCAACCCTGTTGGATGAAGATGAATATTATGGTTCTGAATCAACATTTTATCGGGTACTAAAAGCTTTTGGCCAGCTGCATCATCGTGGTCGAAGCTTAGCGCCAAAGGGCTTTGCACTGCCAACGACATTTACCGCAACAGGGCCAGGCCAGGTTTTTTGCTGGGATATTACCTATTTACCGAGTACGGTTCGTGGGCAGTTTTACTACCTGTATATGCTAGAGGATTTGTTCAGTCGGAAAATCGTGGGCTGTGAAGTGTTTGAACAGGAAAGTGGAGAAAACGCAGCAAAGCTGCTTGAGCAAACGCTTATCCGGGAAAAGTGCTTACACAGTGGTGTGGTACTGCATTCAGACAACGGTGCGCCAATGAAATCGCAAACCATGCGGATGAAAGCGTATGAGCTTGGTGTGACGACATCGTACAGCAGGCCACGGGTGAGCAACGATAATCCGTTTGCAGAGTCACTGTTCCGAACCTGCAAATATCGGCCGGACTGGCCATCAGCAGGCTTTAAAAGCCTTGATGAAGCAAGGGGATGGGTACTGAAGTTTACGCGGTGGTACAACTACGAGCATAAGCACAGTAAGTTGCGGTTCGTCACGCCACATCAGCGCCATACAGGGCAGGATGTTGCGATACTGGCCCAACGCAAAGAACGAATTGAAGCCGCAAAAGCAGCTAACCCAAGTCGTTGGGGAAACCGCGAGGTTAGGAACGGCACACCAGTGGGACCGACAACGCTGAATCCTGAAAAACAGCAGACTAAACAGATAGAAAAACAGGTCGCTTAAAACGGTCAATGGTGACAACTAGCTTGAAAAACGCCGATTTGTTTCTCTTCTTATTCGTATATTTTTTACTCAGATTAAACATACTATAGCAAAAGCGTCTGCAGAAATTTGGCATGCCAAATTTTCTTGTTGATACGTAATTGACGGGTGTGAAAAAGACTCTGAAGCCAGAGTCTAAAATGTTGTTTCTATTTTTTATGTTCGTGAGGTTTTAAATCAGGGTGTTTGGGTTGATTCTCTGGCGTCACACGGCGTCGTTTATCCGGTGTGCCGTCATCCTTTTTTGGCTTTGGTCCTGGTTTGATACTCATAGTGGCTAGCTCCTCAAAACATAATTAATTTACCTATTACCAGTACATATATAGTCGATAAGTTTGTAATTGCAAGGTCTAAAGTAACTTGATTATGATCTGAATACTTGTCACGATTTGCTCAAAAAAAAGCTCGGGAAAGTTCACCCTACCTTTTTCCAGCGGAATGTATTGCAAATCGATTAATATATTTTAGACAGCGCATGCCGCGATTCGTCACCGATAGTGTCGGCCCACACCTGGGTGCTGAAATAGAGCTATGGTGCATCTGGGAACGACCCAGGAGGCGCGTAATCCATCAGACGTTAGGGTTTATCGTCTGTAGTCTTCGAGGATAGTCGTGTGGTCCCCACACGCGCAGCTCATGAAATTGAGCTGTTCTTCTTAAGAACTGGCATGCGCTGTCTTTTAAATCAGAAGAAAATAGTTTCTTTTTCCCACTCTTGTGGAAAACCCATGGAAGCATGGAACTGAAATACTGACGGGTATTGTTGAAATAATGAGGCCAATATTGGACCGAGTTTTTCAGTGTATCCCAGATTGGTATATAAATGTTGGAGTGCAGCTATTGCTGTATATAGCCGATTAAGTTGTTCGATTTCTCTGGTATCTTCTTTATGCTTGGTTTTAATGAGTGGTATATCGGGCGATAAGATACTTTTTATAGCTGTCGGGGACTTTAGATTGCGGTTAAAAAGCCGCATATGGTGCCCACAATGGTTCCGAACTTCCTGAAGAGTGGCCATCCATGACGCTAATGATTTAAATTTCTGAACACCTAAAGTTTTTGCATACCTGTTTAATTTAAGAGCTTGGATCGATTCCTCAGTCACTCCCGCCATTAATTTGGTGAGATTGCCGAATGTCATTAATTCAATTGCGACCCACCCCGGAGGTAAATCTCTGTAAAATGGGCAATACTCATTAAAATACTTGTTGCGGAAATGCTCAGCAAATAGCTCCTTTGATTCGACAAACATATTTCGAACGTTATTAACTGTTCTGATATGGCTATCGCTATTTTCAAAGAGTGACGTGTCCAGATACCAGAAAAGGTTTTGAGTTTTAGTAGTCATCCATTGTTCAAAGGAGCTCCTTACACCAATTTCAACAGAAGCAATAATTCGAAATACTTCAGAGCGTAGTTTGCTGTCGAACATATAGATGTCATGAGCTGCTTCAAAAGTAGCTCCAGGGTAGAATCTCTTATCGGCTTGTTGAAATGGGATTAGATATGCTTTAAATCTGTAATAACTACATTTCTCAAGAATGTCTTCAGCAAAACGTCGATTAGCTATCGTCAGTCCTTGCTCCAGAAGTTTATCGCAAAGCTCTGAGCTACTTCTGTGAGGTTTTCGGTAAGCTACTAATTCTGCCAAAAGATAAATTCCTTTAATTAAGGCAAAAAAAAGGCCTCCACTCTTACGAACCTAAGTTCAGGAGGAAGCCGTTGTTACCAATAATATATAAGTTACAGACTGATTCGTCAACCATTGTTTTAATGGCTGTAACTTTAATGAGCTTACAAGCTAGAACTTCTAGGTTTAGTTAAGTTCTGAGTGGTGAATTGCAGTACTGACGGTAAAATTCTACAATGCAGTAGCACAGAGGTAGCACCGAGCTATTTTCAGGAAGTAGGGTAAAACAACAAGCCTTTAAAAATGGTGGCCCCAGCTGGACTCGAACCAGCGACCGATCGATTATGAGACTCCGCTTGCAAGCAAATACCACCGCATTTTCTGCGCTTTAACCACCATGTTGGTTCACTACCTTACCAGTTTCGTTACCAGTGTAACGTTATACTGGTAACGTATTACCATGGCTTTGCTCATCTCCCCATTAGCTACCAATGTGGTTGCTCTCAACTCTTACCACCACGCTGAATCATAAATTAAACGCCTTTAACAAAATGGTTTCTTTTGTATCACTCTGTTTAATATCGAATCTCCCTATCAGTAACCGAATTGGCCGCCATTCGCAGTAATTGATTAAAAAACAACCTTCAAAATATTGTTTGAAGATTTGAGTCTAACTACATTTTCAACATCGGCTAATTAATTGATTTTTTTAGCTATTGGCATCATCACCATTTCAGTATATTTTTTTTCAATGTTTGAAATGGTTGTTTGATTTCAAATTTCCATCACATTATTCAATAGGTTACGTGGTTTTTTATTGAGATCTCTTTTTTTTAATGTTTAAATTTTTAACGGGTTCAGTGCTTTTATCGAGAGTAATTTAGGTTTTTCGTTTGTTGGAAGCTACGCATCACTGCAATCAGTGATTTTTTTAGTAACACGCAATCGTGTGGATTTTACGCCCGATTGTTTTTTAAAAATTAACTTTAGTTATAAGGAGTCTCCTATGACCAAAAATACTTGTTTCAATTCCAACACGAAAGCCAACATTAATACTATCGCTCATGCGATAAATACCGAAACTCATGCAGCAAATTCCATCGACGATGAGCCCAAGTTGGTTACTGTTAATCCACTCTTGCATAGAGAAGATATCGATATATTTGATCAGGTTCTAATGGGGGCTAAGCAGTACTACGAAATGCTAAAGTATCATCTAGAAGATAGGCTTGAAGCCAAAATGCCTGATTTTTTAGATTCAAAAATATACGCTCACCTTTTCACGATTAAAGATTACGTTTTATACGGAAAACGGCCTGTTGGCTGGTTTGGTGATGACTTCAGCTTTTCGGTTGAAGAATCCGTGATTCACTCGCTTTATTCCATTTTTAAAGCCAATCTTGAAAATCTTAACTATCGGCATGCTGAACTCACCACGGCAGAGAGATATTTTTGTTGCTTTGTTCTATCAGCTTGGAGTCGCTTCAGGATTGATACGGGGTGGTTAGGTGAGTTTACCAATGAAAATTTTGATGATGTAGATGATGTCTACTATACACAAGCTGACCTTGCATCACTCATAGGTGTAACCTGTGTTCAGTTTGGTCGTCTTATTGAAAAAATTGATCCGTGGCTCGATGACGATAATGTGATATCAGAGTTGATTGACGAAAATGGTGACAGATTGATTGACTGTATAAACAGAATAGCAAAACCTGCTCAGGTAATTAATGGAACTCGCAATTCAACGTTACCAATGTCAGCAGTCATTGAGATTCATTGGAAAGAAAAGTTTCGCAGAACATTTTCTCTGGACGATTTTCGCGATAGTCCTGAAGAAATCCCATATGCTTATTCTGTTCTGTCGCAATACAAAGAACTTGCGGGGTACAGCATGTACAGAAACAAACATACCAAAATTAAAAACGTTTACCCGCGAAAAAATGCGTTGTGTTTGCTAAATCTGCTCGCTGTTAAAGGCTACTACACCCCGACGCACTAACATAAGTGGCTTCAACTATCAATAGGTAGCGTGGGGGCAGTTGCTTCTTCGCGTTAAAATTGTCGGAAATATAAACTCCTGTTCGTCACTTAAGACAAAACAAAACAGGAGTTTATATAATGAACACAGTAACAGTAAAAACCACCCTCAACCAAATAACTTGCTTCATTAGGCTCTCGATGGACAATTTAATTGAGCTTACAAGTTTAAGGCATTCGATTGAGCTTCGGTATCCTGACGTACCAGGGGGTTCTGTTATAGAGCCCTTAATCCTGCATCATGATGATTACGAAAGCTTTGAAGATGCTCTCGCAGCTGATTTCAATTTAATCAGTATCGATTCCGATACATGGGCTCGTACCGGTCTGGATGAGAGTCATAAACGTGGCTTTGCTGCTCATGTGATTGGTCTCTCTACGATCGAAAAAATCTGCAATGGTACATATGAAAGGTTCAGTAAGTTACTTAACGAAACCGATTTGGAGCAACGCATCACAGTTGCTATCACCATAGATAGTTTTAATTACATCACGTTCGGTGTTAAATCACTTGATTCGTCTGCTACTAGCGAATTCAAGCCCAAATTTTCACCAGAATGCCCAAAATTAAAACCAGTAATTGCTGAAGCTCTTGGGGCTGAACACGGTAACTATCAAATTCATGAACCATTTAACTTGCCTTTGGATTTTAACTTAGAAAATGACGGCATTTACTGCGTCGTCTGTGATTATGTCACTGATCCAGCGACAGCTGGTATTGCCAAAAATGTCGTTGTAGCAAAACTACTGCACTAATCCCATCAGATTTTGTACCTTTTTTGGTGTGATAATGCACCGATGCACACAGGTAAATCTCGATGATAAATAAGGTAGATGTTAAAAGTTTAACAGCATCTACCTTTTCACAGCTGCAGCAATGATTACGTTTTTATTTAATGGGTCCTCTTGCTGTTGCTTCCACAATTCAGATAACTCATGCACACCGTTAACGGTAGTGCGTTGGTTATTCTATTGTTTGATGGAACATGAACATGGTAGCAGCTACTACTACACGTAATGCCATGATTGACTGGTTATTGACCAATAACACCTGTTATCACCTTACTTTGACGTTTACGAGGTTTACCCCTGAACCAGTATGCGTTTCCCGATTAAACAAGCTTATCAAGCAGCTGAACAGAGCGATTTATAAGCGACGTTTTAAACAAGGTTTATCGTATTTAAATGGTTTTGCTGTGCAGGAATATACCACTGCAATGCAAACATACCACTTCCACATACTGATTGCTGACGATGACTGGTTACCCAAGCATGAAAGGTTTGAGCAGCTGTTAAACAAGCAGTTGGACTACCTGAAGCGCTACAACAGCCAGTACTACATAGCTCACTACTTACTACAAGACTACTACAACGACGGAACCAACAAGCTGGAATGGTACTTAACCAAGCAATTTGAGTTTGGTGGTAGCAGATCCAGTAACCGTGTTGGGTTGCTTTCTGACACATCAATCTATTTCGGAGATTTCAAATGAGTACCAGAGTTAAAGAACCAAAACCAGCCAAGCTGATACTGGAATCCAAAGCGAACCGGAGAACCTTGGACAGGGAGCAGTGCCATGAGTGCAAAAGGTGGCGTTCTCCAGCATGGAAGTATTTTAAAAGTAACTATGGACCAGTACACCTATGTATAAGGTGCGAAGCAAAGGTACTTGACCGATCTTTTGGTAAGATTGATGTACTGGATAGAGCGAAACACAATGGCCATTTCTATGCCAGAGGTTTTCGACAGTGATATTGCTATAACCAGAGCTGTGGAGCCTATTAGCTGCTACAGAGAATAAACCACATCTATAAACGATTGTAAGCCGATGCAATGCCTTTTGCTGATAGCTCATTACGACAGTGAGCAACCACTGTTAAAATCGATTTTAGATGTGGTATCAACGTGACTACAAAGTATCCTATCCGAGGAAGCAGTGGTATCGAACAGCGATGGAGTGTGCACGGTATTTTGTGAGTTACCCAACACCGTGAAAATAGTTAGCGGATCTGGATTGTATAGCAGGTAAAACAATACGTGGTAATAGTTCCACGTATTGCCTAGTTCGATGGGAAGCCTGAACAGATATTAAGACTTTTTACTGGAAACCCGTTTTTTAATGGTGCTGTAGTAAGTAGCTGCACCAGCTGGGGTTAATTCACAGTGCTTGACGAATTCATCAATAATATCTTTACGGGGGATATGTGGATCATCCGCCAGTAACTTGCCGTAAAGAGCCGTAGCCCGTTCCATTTTAGTAGCTGGTCCTTTTGCATTTGTATCTGTAACAGGGGCTGCTGCATCAGCTTTAACAGGTTTAGTTGCTGGTAAGTTGTTGCCAGATTTCATTGGTAATCTCCTTAATTTCAGTATCAGAAACACATTCCAGACCGGATACATCTTCAAGCAGCATCCCAGAGAGTTCATCGACTGTTTCACGGGTTAAAGCTTGCCCACTAAGCAATTCAGCGACCATTTCTGACAGCTGGATAATTTGCTCTGCGGTAAGGTGTTTATCGGTAATCATGGTTTGTGTTCCATTGGTTTTGATGGGGTAAGCATCAAACCGTTTACCCTTAATGGCAACGCGTTGACCCTAAAACTTTTTAGCGGGATGGTGGTACTACAACATCAGGAGGTATCACTATGAACGAGCAAATAATCCGTTATCCGAATGGCCAGATTATCGGACGTATACGGGAGTTACCCGACAGGATTGAAGCCAGAGCACCAGGTGGGGTGTTGTTGGGGTGGTACTGTAAAGTATCAGACCGAACCCGTTACGCAACTGGCGTACAGTTTGCCATTGGTAACGCAGTTCGGATGCTGTTGTAGCTTACTTTTTCTTGCGTTGATTATCAGGTATTGCCTTAACCTTTGCGGATTTCGGTAATGCCTTTTGAAACGGAGCTTTAGCACGATACTCCAAGTAAATAACGTGTTCTCCGGTTTTTTCATCAAAGCCCTGTTTAACCCGTTTGAGTTTTGACGGTAAATCAGTAGTAAGACCAAATAACTTGTCCAGCCACTTACGGACGGCTTCCCAGCCGTTACTTTCCGTTAAAATATCATCGACTTTCATTGTAGTTCTCCTTGTGTGAGACGATGCAGGTTTTCCAATACATCACGCGCTTTTGCGCTGACATCTTTGCGTTCAAGGTGTGCGTAAATCTGTGTGGTTGAAACATCGGTATGCCCTAAAATGCTGGCAACTTCATAGAGTGATAATCCAGCCTGTACCAATCTGCTGGCACAGGTATGACGCAAATCATGGATTTTAAAATCAGTAATACCAGCACGTTGAAAAGCAGAACGAATACCTTTTGACTGATAACCCCGTTGCTGACCATCCAGATTGGTAAACAGGTGATCATCACTTACCCGATCTGAATAACGACGGGTGAGAATATCTTTTACCCGACTGGTCATGTAAATGATGGACTCATTGCGAACTTTAGGACGCCACAGGTTGATTATTCCATTTTCCAGATCGATGGCTGACCACTTGATATTAGCTATTTCACTGTAACGAGCACCCGTATCCAGCAGTAACACCACCAAATCGTAGTTATCCTGATACATCCGGTTTTCAGCAGCAGGACGAAACTCATAATCAGGGCGATATGGCCGTTTACGTTTTGGATCTAAATCGGCCAGTAACCGTGCTTCTTCATCGTGTGATAGATAGCGTAACCTGTGCTTATTAAGCTTAACTTTGGGAAAGGTTAACGGTTTAATCTGATAGCCATGATCTTTAGCCCATGCAATAGCACTGCGAATAGCTTGCAGGTTATGCTTTATGGTTTGAGGTGCCATACCATCAGCTTCACGACTGGACTTAAATTTGTTTAAATCCCAATCCCGTAGTTCATCGATAAACACCGATGTATCCATCTTGGATTCGATAGCAGGTAGGTTGTTTTTTGCATACACACTGCTGCCTGTATTGGCTTTGCTTTGAACGTAGCCGTTTAAAGCATC
The DNA here is from genome assembly GCF_014653435.1 of Alishewanella longhuensis. Taxonomy (GTDB): domain Bacteria; phylum Pseudomonadota; class Gammaproteobacteria; order Enterobacterales; family Alteromonadaceae; genus Alishewanella; species Alishewanella longhuensis. Next base: position 709,617 of record NZ_BNAO01000001.1, read on the forward strand.
TTTTAAGGTAATGCGTGGCCGTTCACCAAGTTCTTCAATCCGGTGAATTTCATCACGCCAATCCCGTTCCATGCGTTCAGCTGTGCGCTTGTTGGTGGTTTTTGAGCTTTTGCAGTAGGTTTTACCGTTATGGTTAAACTGGATGTAGTAATTACCCATGCCGTTTCGTTTAAATACACTCATTGTTGGATTCCTTGCATCGTTACAATGCGGTTACTTTCCAACTATTTATGCTTACGGAAAACGGGGGATAGCCAAGCTTGGCGGCACTTTTACTAAAAATGTGGTCGAAGCTTGGTAGCAAGTAATCAGGTATCAGTTATTAAGGATTTTCATGGCTTGCTCAGCTACCGTTGCTTGTTCCAGATGCGAGTAACGTTGGCTCATGGAAATACTGGAATGGCCCAAAATTTTCGATACAGCAAACAAGCTCATGCCATTTTTAACCAGTTTACTGGCTGTGCTATGACGGATGCTGTGGGTGCAAAAATCATCTAAGCCAGCCTGTTTGTAAGCCTTTTGAATGGTTTTTGGTGTAGTGCGACGAATGCCACCTGATTTTGATGGAAACACCAGTGACAAACCCTGATTGATCTCTGCTCTGCGTTGCAGGATAGCCAGTGACCTATCTGTAAGCTTTAACAGTGATTCAGTTTGCGTTTTGGTGCGCCATACACGCAGTTCACCAGCAGCTAAATCCACTGAATCCCATGTAAGTTGCTGGATTTCGTTTAAACGTGCTGCGGTATCAAGCAATAACACCACCAAATCGTAATCATCGGGGTTTTTGTGAGTTTGCAGGATTGCCAGTAAACGTTGTTCTTCTGAATCTGACAGGGTGCGGGTTCTCTGGTTGCTGACTTTTAAACGTGGTATAACCAGATTAGTTGGTTGCAGATAGCCTGCCGATTTAGTGAAGTTGATCACCCCTTTTAACGTGGTGAACATTAAACGAATGGTGCCATCGGATACATCATCTTGCCGACGAAGTGCAACTAAGCGGTTTAAATGACCACCGTTTAAGCCATGTAAACCGTTTTTAAGTGAGTACACTCTGTTCAGTTGAGTACGTAGCGTGGTGATCTGTGTTTTAAGGTTACGACCATTCACTGAACCAGCTTTGGTTTTAGCATAATCAGCAATGGCCTGTTCCAAAGTGATGGTTTGTTGTTCACCTAACACCACCTGACGATATAGCTGCTCACGTAGTTGAGCTTCAAAGCGCAAAGCATCCGACTTTTTAGTTGTTTTGGTGCTACGGATAACGGTTTTGCCGTTAATGGTGATTTCACAGTAGTAGTTAGATGAGTTTTTACGTTTGTAGATTGCCATCTTGAAACCCGTTATTGAACTGATAATGGGTACTATCCGGTCAATAGGGTAAAGAGCCAACAGCTAACAACAGCAATGGTTTGCATACGTTAAAACCATCGAAAATCCATCCGATACACGGATGCGCGCTAATACTTCCCCTAATAGTTTCTCATACAAGCCTATCAAAGCTGCTGATTTACAGGGGCTTACCTAAAGGGCATACTTATACCTTATAACAATACCTGTCTATCAGGTTAATAATACAAGGATTTTGCATGTCTAGAATTAGTTTGATATCCCCCTTAGACCAGCCTTTGAATAACGTTAGACTTTTGGATATTTTAAAAGAATCAATGGAAGATGATTCTGGTTTTACAAGTTTGAGATTTGTTGTTGCATATGCCAAATCAGGTGTTTTAGCTAAGTTGGAACCCTCTTTCGTCAATTGGTCTTCAAAAGGCGCAAGCTCAAAGTTATTTGTTGGAATTGATCAAAAGGTGACTTCCAAGGAAGCTCTAGAAAAGGCTGTTACGCTTTTTGATCATGCATTTATAATCAATCATAAAAGTGTAACTTTCCATCCTAAAATCTATCTTTTCAGAAATGACGTAAATGGGCGAGTGATTGTTGGTTCAAATAACCTAACTGTTGGTGGTTTGGAATCAAACTTTGAGAGTGCCGTTATCATCGATTACGATTTGGAATCTGCGGATGAAGCCAAATTATTTAACGACTTTTGGAACTCTTTGGATAGTCTACTGCTCGCTGAAAATGGTATTTCAATTCAGTTGGATAGGGATTTAATAGAGAAATTGCACGCTGAAAACTTGCTAGCAGTTGAAACAAAAATACCTGGCTTCGTTGATACAGAGACCAAGTTTCAGAAGAGAAGTGCACTGTTAGACGAGTTATTTTCAAGTGGGTTTTCAGTAAGTGCAAGCCAATCTGCCAAGAAGAATAAAGACGTGGCGAGTAAGCGAGCTGATACATCAACTAAAGTTGCCGCAAATACGAAAGCTGAAGTAGGCATTGCCGAAAGCGCTGTTACTACATATCAGAATACAGTAACTGTAAGCTCGTTTGATACGTTTCTAATACAGATTAAACCCCATCATAATGGTGAAATCTTTTTAAGTAAAAAAGCTGTCAATGAGCGACCTTATTTTTTTGAGTTCCCATTTAATGGCAGGACCACACCGAAAAATCCTAAAAATCCTAGCTACCCGCAAAGAGATCCTGACCCAGTTGTAAATATTTTAGTATACGGGAGCAACTACGATGAGCTTCTAAAGCTGGAGAAATATCAGCTTAATACGGTTTTTTACGAGGCAAAAAGTGAGATCCGAATTACTTGTAGTCAGCTTGTGGGAATTGTTCCTGAATACTCCATCATGATCATGAATAAACCTAAAGGGCGTTCTGTAAGTGAGTTTGATTATGAACTGATTATTCACACTCCAGACAGCCCGGATTATGATATGTGGGTAAGCAAATGTGATAAAAAAATGCCGAGTGGGGGTAAAAAACCTAGAGGGTATGGGTGGTTGTAACAACCACCACTTTCATACATAAATTTAAGAATTTAATCTGATGCTTTGTGGAATTTAAGTATCAGATTATTTTCTATAAAGTTTTTTGAGTTGATTTTATTGTCATTTGTAACTGAGACTTTTAAAAACTCACTAGCTACAAATCCAACTTGATTCGCGATCAACACCAGCATTTCACATGTGTTGATGTGGAACCAGTCATCACCTAATTTTGTTTTTGAATCCCCGACAACAAAGAATGCATCTGCGCCGGGTTTTAGTACTTTAAGACAATTTTCCATCACTGCTTTCATGTCAATGAAATACCTGAATAAGAGTGCTGCTGTATTTTTTTTTCTAAAACCAGCCTTGGAATCATTCAAATTCCCCAAGCAAATAACTTTAAGCATTTCTTTAGTTTTAACTGGTAGGTCTGAATCGCCATTAATAATGATATCATTGATTGCATTCAGCTCCTTTTTTGTTATTTCTCTTGAGCCTGTAAGTGACTTTTCAATAGATGATCTTTCGCTAGAACTAAGACTGTTTATAACCAATATAGATAATCTATCGGTATCAATATAGGGAAGCGCCGTTGCATATGGTGGGCTGGTAACAATGCAATCCACACTGTCTGCATTAAGACCCAGTTTTTCAAAAGAAAGAAAATCTCTGTTATCTAACAGGCCAATGCTAAAGCTACCTAACTTAACATGCCCCTGTTCGTAACAATTCCAATAGCTTAATAGTTTTCTTGTTTCTTGTTCAATGGATTTAATGTAAAGCTCAATTACCGGTGCGTCTTCGATCAATTCTTTCCGCTTTCTTATTCTTAAATCACTTGGATCTTGTTGAGATACATTTCTTATTATAGAGCTAAGTACAAGTTCAAAGTAGTTTACTATTTTCTTATTCCCATAAACTCTAGCCTTGGAAAGTAAAAAATTAATTTTATTAATTACTTTAGGTGGAAACCATGCTCTCACTTCTTCCATTAATATATCTGGAATTTCGCTTTTATATTCCATCTCTACATTGTACGACCCGAGTTCCTTCATTAAAGCATTTATAGCGTTAAAGACGAGTGTTTTTTCTACCGTTAAAATTTCATTTTTAGCGCGGCTTATACTGATTGCTATGGGGTTAATATCCATACCAAAAGCATGATTTCCTGAAAGAAATGACTCTAAAACTGTTGTCCCTGAGCCACAAAAAGGATCAAATACTACGCATTCAGTATTACCTTTGCTTCCAATATTAACTAGAGATTTAGCTAGCTGTGGGTAAAATTTCCCCTTATACGGATGGAGTCCATGCGTAAAATACGTAGAGTTTTTTCTAACGCGATTACTAATTTCTTCTTTATAACTTTGATCTGTTGTTATCTTAGAACCATTCTTAAATATAAGCTCATGAGTAAAAGTTAACGCTCTTAACTTTCCAGCTTCTGAAGATAATATCTTGTCGCCTTCTAAGCATATGTTACTGCTACTTATTTCGGTGCGGTAATCTTTGCCTGTTAACGCTTTTATTTCATGGCGGAGCAACTCTATCTCATAATCATAAAATTTGTAATTTAGCTTCGCTAAGGCCAACTCCAATTTTGTATCAGGTTTTCTCAAAATTACAATTTGTTCTTTACGCAAACGACGGCCGGGTTTTACGAATGAACGTTTTGTTTCATGTAATGGTCGTTCAATTGTGAATGTATGCTCAAAGCCTATTTTCATCGCGACTTTAGCCAATATTTTGTGGGTTTCAAATACTTCTTCTTTGAAAATAGAGTCACCTACAACTAAAGCAGCATATTTTCCGGGTTTCAGGACCTTAAACATACCATTTAGAGATGCTTCCATATCGTCTTGATACTCGGCATAGCCAGAATTATTACGCTGATGTTTTAGGTGAGAACCTATTTCTATTTTGCCTAATTCTCTAGGATCATAACCAAGCCAAAACATACGGAATCTATGATATAGGTGATAATCTGTAGCATTAGCATACGGGGGAGATGTAACGATTAAATCAACTGAAGCCTCTTCGAGTTCGGAGACTTTTACCCTAGAGTCGCCAACAAGGAACTGCCCCATTGAACTGTTTTTAGCTTTGTTCAGACTAACCTTACGAACTACATAGTTTAAACTCTCGATGAATGAGGTGAGTGTTTCCGCTTGCTCGATTTTATTATCTTTAGCAGTGTATCTAGTTTCTGAATCTTGGTTTGAAACTCTTATTATTATTCTGGAAAATGCGACCAATGCGATATTTTTAGCTGTTTCTGAAGTTACTGATAGAATTAATCCTCTTATCAGTGATAGCTCCGTGAATACGTAACTTTTGAACCACTTTTCATGGTTTGGAATTTCAGGCGCGAAGTGTCCGAAGCGCTTGACGATGTCTGAATATATTTCTAGATCACCGTCAGATTTTATTGCTGATATAAAACTATATATATGAGTTTTTAGCGAGTCTAAGTCGTCTTCATCTTTTTTATCTAATAATGCGGTTTTAGCTTTTCCAATGACCGCACTCAATGGGTTAGCATCAATTGAGACCGCCTGTCTCCCCAGTCTTACTGCTTCAGTAGCTGTGGTGCAGCTTCCGCTGAAAGGATCAAGTACTAGATCACCTCTTTCACTTAACCCCAAAATTAAATTTTCTGGAATTTGAGGGATGAACTTCGCAGGGTAGGGGTGGATGTCATGAGTGAACTGAGATGTATTATCATCGGTAAAAGCCCAATCGATATCCTTTAGTGCATCAAGATTGAGTTCTTTAGGAGATTGGGTATCTGAAGTTTCTTCAAGTAAGAGGTCAATCTGTTCTGAAAACCAACTATGCACAGTGTGCCCTTTGGCTTTCAGGGAGTTTTTGAGTTCTCTTTCATGAGTTGTGGGGATATCGATTGTAAGTTTGGACATATCAAATCTGGGTTATTATCAATAATCCCAGAATCTCATTTTTAGTGCTATTTTTCAATGGTGACTACAAATTTTATAGCTCATCCAGCATATTCAACATGTAATCTACATCGGCTCACCAGTAAGCAAGACAATTTTCATACCGTTGAATTTGTAATCTATAGACGACTGATAAAGAACAAACGGGCAGTTTTCTTGCCGAATGCCAAAATACTCCGGATTTACAACGGTATGTGTGCGGTTGTACGGAAGCGGTTCATCAAGTTGGTAGCTTTTTGGTATATACAATTCTTCAAAACCACGATTTTTCCAAACTGAAATAATCGTATCGAATTTATCTACCATAATTACTGTAATAGGCTTGGCTGATAGTTCTTTGAGTCTATAAAGAGTCGCAAGTAGACTTGTACCGTATCGACTAGATAAAGCTGTTACTAACTCTAGATCTGCTGGAGAGCCCATTAGCTGCGTTCTAAAATCAGAAGCTGGCATGAGCAAGTTAGCTGCAAAAAGGTTTGCTTCTCTCTCAATATCTTGGCCATGGGGCGGAGTGCTACCGATATTATCAAGGTCATCTAAAGTACACTGACGATCCCCTAGATTCCGATGTAAACAGTAGTGTCCTAATTCGTGGCCTATCGTGAAGTTTAATCTCCCTGCTACCGATACAGCTGAGTTATAGATTATGGCTTTGACTTTCCCTGATAGGTATAAGCACGCTTGAAAATCATCCCCCATGCTTTCGCCGATAACTTCTATTCCAAGGTTTTTCGCAATAAACTCACAATCAACAGGGTACAACTCATTGCTAGACCTGCCCAAAGAGAAAGCTTTGAAAAGATCTATTGCCGCCTTTTTTGCTGGGTGAATCTCAGTCATTCGGCTTATCTTTAAGAGATTTTAGAATTTTCTGTAATGTGTTTTTTGTTTCTGAACCCAGCGATTTGTATTCTCGGAAAAAAACTTGATCTTCATCATTACCATCACCGTGAACCAAATGCTCAACAGTGCAATCAAGCTCTTTGGCTAAGCGATTAACTAGATCTGCAGATGGTTTGATATCTGGCTTGTTTTCTAGTTCCCAAATGTAGCTCTTGGTAGTACCGGCTTTTGTCGCCAGTTGCTCCAAAGTTAAATTCATCATTTTTCGACGAGTCTGAAGCCTTTCACCAAACACTGTACACCTCTTAGTTACTAACACGCATCACTTACGGATTGCGAGTATAGCTTAAAGTTCGCTATGGTGAAACTTTTTGTACCAGATCACTTGATCGTGGATTGCTTTGGTATTATTATCTGTATCGCTATAACGAACTTGTTGTGGCAATTTAATTAAACATCACCTTAAGGGGTATTGCTGATGACTGATAGACTTAAACCGGGCCAAGGTGCTCCACGCTCAGGCCAATATGAAATAGTAGGACCACGGGGTGGCAGAACAGGTGAAGAACGGACGATAGTTCGTGGTGAGCCTATGCCACCAACTCCAACGAGTGGGCAAGGATATATTCTCGTAGACCCTACTAAAAATGGTAGTGGACGTGGAAAATAAAAAGCGGTAATTGAAAACTAGTTTCAACACCGCTTTTATGCTGAAAGCAGTTAAACTACTAACAGTTGGGAAACTGGAGTTTAGCTGCTTTTTTTTATGGGTTCAAGAAAGCTTTTCTGTATTAAAACCAATTTTGCTAGGTGGAATAAAGCCCTTACGACTTTCTACACGATGTTGTAGCCGGTGTATTGAGTGGTGCTTTGGTTGTGCTTGAAACCATGAATAATTTACTAGCCCAAGCTTTTTCAGCTACAGCCAGTCGATTTTGCTAGTAAGAGTGATAGATTTTGGTGCTGAACACAGCTAGAAGCCACGTATTTAGTGGATTGGTGGCCCCAGCTGGACTCGAACCAGCGACCGATCGATTATGAGTCGAGCGCTCTAACCAACTGAGCTATGGGGCCACGATTTTACAACTTGAACCAACATTTCCTATGGTACCACATGGACTCACTAATTATGAGTCGAGCGCTCTAACCAACTGAGCTATGGGGCCATTTTTAAACTTACTTTTTGAGTGCAGTGTTTACACATCCCTGATGATCGGCACTCAGCTCGGCCATCCACGGCCTCGCGCTCAAGTCTTTC
>NZ_BNAO01000001.1:717738-932896 GCF_014653435.1 Alishewanella longhuensis
CTTCTCATCACCTGCGTTGACCACCTTTCGCCTAAGCTATGGTGCCATTTTGATGTCGTCTCTATTGGTGATACAAAGAGAGCGATTGAAAATAAGTTACTTTCTGCAGATGTATCTAGTAACGGCCAGCAGTATATGAATTTTTTTGTGCTTTGTCATCTGGCAACTCACATTAGCTGTTATCAACTGCTTATATTTTATGCTGAATTAACAAAAAGGCGCCGAGTTGGCGCCTTTTGTGTCGTAGAGTAGCTACTTACTCGTCTAAGAAGCTTTTTAATACTTCTGAGCGGGAAGGGTGGCGTAACTTGCGTAGCGCCTTGGCTTCGATTTGCCGGATCCGCTCGCGCGTTACGTCAAATTGCTTACCTACTTCTTCCAGCGTATGGTCGGTATTCATATCGATACCAAAACGCATCCGCAGTACTTTGGCTTCGCGGGCCGTTAAGCCAGCTAAAACTTCGTTAGTCGCGTTTTTCAGGCTTTCCATGGTGGCAGAGTCCAGTGGTGATTCACCACCTGAATCTTCAATAAAATCACCTAAATGCGAATCTTCATCGTCACCAATAGGGGTTTCCATGGAGATTGGCTCTTTAGCGATTTTCAGCACCTTACGAATTTTATCTTCTGGCATTTGCATGCGTTCTGATAATTCCTCTGGTGATGGCTCGCGCCCCATTTCTTGCAGCATTTGCCGTGAAATACGGTTTAGCTTGTTAATGGTTTCAATCATATGCACCGGGATCCGGATAGTCCGGGCCTGGTCCGCAATAGAGCGGGTGATGGCTTGACGGATCCACCAGGTCGCATAGGTTGAAAACTTATAACCACGACGGTATTCGAACTTATCTACTGCCTTCATCAAGCCGATATTACCTTCCTGAATTAAATCCAGGAACTGTAAACCACGGTTGGTGTATTTTTTGGCAATAGAGATAACCAAACGTAAGTTCGCTTCTACCATTTCTTTTTTGGCGCGGCGGGCTTTGGCTTCACCAATCGACATACGGCGGTTAATATCTTTAATTTTAAAGATACTTAAGCCGGTTTCTTCTTCGACTTTTTTCAGCTTTTCAATGCTGCGCACCAGCTCTTCCTGCAGCTCTAACAGCTTCGGAGAATAAGGTTTGTTGGCCGCAATTTCAGCTGATAACCAAGCCGTTGAAGTTTCAAAACCAGTGAAAGCTTTAACAAAGTTTTTCTTCGGCATTTTGGCGTATTCAACGCAATGCTTCATCACTAAGCGCTCTTGCACCCGCACCCGGTCCATCATTTCGCGCATGTTTTTAACTAAGCGATCGAATTGTTTCGGTACCAGGCGGAAACAGCGGAAGACTTCGCTTAGTTTCTCAATTTCTTCTTTGGTTGTAGGATGCTCACGGCCATTCTTAACGATTGAATTGCGCGTAGTATCGTACTGAGTACGCAGCTCAGTGAATTTAATCCGTGCCAGTTCAGGATCCGGACCAGTATCACCATCATCGCTGTCGGCATCACTATCTTCATCGCTGTCGTCATCGGTATCAGGAGTATCTGCCTGATGTTCTTCTGGCAAATCAGAACCGATGTTGCTACCCATTACCGGTGCTTCATCAATTTCATTCGGATCAATAAAAGCAGAAACAATATCGCTTAGGCGAATTTCTTCTGCTTCGTATTTGTCCCATTGCTCCAGCAGGTAAGTGATGGCTTCAGGATACTCGGCGACCGAGGTTTGTACCTGATTGATACCGTCTTCAATACGCTTGGCGATGTCAATTTCGCCTTCACGGGTCAGTAGTTCTACTGTGCCCATTTCACGCATGTACATCCGCACCGGATCGGTGGTGCGGCCAAGTTCTTTATCTACGCTCACCAATGCTTGCGCGGCTTCTTCCGCGGCATCTTCATCGGCGGCGGCGTCTGACATAATCAGATCATCGGCGTCGGGTGCGCTTTCGAACACCTGAATACCCATATCGTTGATCATTCGAATAATATCTTCGATCTGATCAGAGTCGATAATGTCTTGTGGAAGGTGATCGTTCACTTCGGCAAAGGTAAGATACCCTTGCTCTTTACCTTTAAGGATCAGGAGTTTTAACTGCGACTGAGGACTTTGCTCCATAGAGACTTATCTTCCACCAAAGTTGTTAATCTAAAAATGCGAACTAGTGATTATAACAAAGCGCGGCTTTTCTAGCCAGCCGCAGTTAGCTCACTGGACGCGGTTTTTTGCTTTTTAACGCTTTGAGCAGCAATACATACTCATGTTGCTCGGTTTGCGTTAGCTGTTTTAGCTTATCTTTACGCTCTAGCGCTTCTAGGCGCTGCTGTAAATATAAATCCTCGATGCTATGAAAGGTATCAAGGAAATCTTGGCTTAGCTGTTCTGGTTCAATCTGATGTTCCCAAGTTGCTAACTTTAATAGGATGGCATGCTCTGGCAGATCTCGCCAGTATTCCAACAATTGTGCAGTGGTTAGCTCTGGTTTTTCTAGTAAATGGCGCTGCACAGCCAGTAACAAACCAATACCCGGAATATTGGCATCTGCCAGCTCCGGTGCGTACGGCATAACTTTCGCTAGTGCCGGATATTGAATTAATAACGCGATGGCGCGACGCATCGGTGTTATTTTTAATGCTGAACTTATCGGCCGGTTCACCGCTCTGCTGGTATTGACCTTAAGGCGTTGAGTTTTACGCCCTAATAAATTATCCAATTTTTCAGTAAGCTGTTCTTTATAAAAGCTACCCGGGATCAGCTTAATAAGGTCGGTGCCTTTGTTGGCTAATGCCGATTTACCGGCATCAGTATTCGCATCAAACTCGGCTAATAAATGTTCAAACAAATATTGGCTGAGTGGTTGTGCTTGCTCTAACCGTTGTAAAAAGGCTGCTTTACCCTCTTTTTGCACCAGTGAATCAGGATCTTCACCATCGGGCAAAAATACAAAGTTTAGCTCTACACCATCTTTCAATTGTGGCAGCGCACTCTGTAAGGCGCGCCAGGCAGCATCTCGACCTGCTCTGTCACCGTCGTAGCAGCAAATCACCTGCGGTGCATAACGAAATAGTGTATGCATATGATCAGAGGTAGTTGCCGTTCCCAAGCAAGCTACAGCAAACTTAATGTCATGCTCAGCTAACGCAACCACGTCCATGTAGCCTTCAACAACCAAAATACGGTTGAGATGGCCAGGTTGCTGCCTCACCTCGTATAGGCCATAAAGTTCACGGCCTTTATGAAACAACCGGGTCTCAGGCGAATTTAAGTATTTGGGTTGACCATCACCTAGCACTCTGCCACCAAAAGCAATAACCCGGCCGCGTTTATCGCGGATAGGAAACATTAGCCGATCGCGAAAAAAATCAAACTCGCGGCCATTGTCATTGCGGCTGATAAGCTTTAATTCATAAAGCTGGTCACGTAATACTTTACCAGAATAGCCACCTAGGGCTTTGAGTAAGGCATCCCAGCTTTCGGGAGCGTAGCCCAGCTGAAAGTCTTGAATCGTTTGTGCACTTAGCCCACGCTTTTGCAAATATTGCTGTACCTCAGGCGCTCGGACATCTTGTTGTAATTGCCGCTGATAGAAATCTGCGGCTTGTTGCATTAAATGATAGTCGTCAGCCTGTGGCGCTGGCCTGTTACTGTGAGAGCCTTTTTCACGTGGTACTTCTAAGTGGAGGTCTTTGGCCAGCTCTTCAATCGCTTCAACAAACTCTAACTGTTCAAACTCCATCATAAAGGTAATGGCATTACCATGGGCACCACAACCAAAGCAATGGTAAAACTGCTTATCCGGGCTTACGGTAAAAGACGGACTTTTTTCATTATGGAATGGGCAACAGGCAGTATAGTTGCGGGCACCGGCTTTTTTAAGCGGCACACGTTTGTCAATCAGCTCTACGATATCAGTACGCGCAAGCAGATCATCGATAAATTGACGGGGGATTTGTCCTGCCACACTTGTCCTTTTTATTCAGGCTTCAGAAAAAGACAAACCGTGTTACGGGAACACGGTGTGCAGATAAAGCATTTTTTAGGGTAGCAAGACTAAATATTTAGCGATGCTTTTGCCAGCCTGGCAAATAACCCTATGCCGGTACCCTAAGACTGTAGATTAGTACAGGCGGATACGACGTGCATTTTCGCGAGACAGCTTCTTCGCGTGGCGTTTTACCGCGGCAGCTTTCTTGCGTTTACGAATCCAAGTTGGTTTTTCATAGAACTCTTTAGCGCGAACGTCAGCTAATACGCCGGCTTTTTCGCATGAGCGCTTGAAACGACGTAAAGCTACGTCAAAGGGTTCGTTTTCTTTTACTTTAACTACAGGCATTAAATTCTCACCTCAGGCCAAAAACTGGTTATCGTTAACCAATACGATTAAAAATGGTGCGGTATTTTACGCAAAAAGCACCACCAAAGTAAAGCGCTTAAGTGATCTTAAATCAGATCCTCTGGCTATGGGGTGTGCAAGCCGCTACAATGCGCGTTTTCAGGGGCGCAATGATAACGAAAAAACGAGCCTTGTGTTGGTTTTTTAGCAATTATTTGTCGAACAGTCATAGAAAACTGCCATGCGAAGTGCAGCAAAGGTCTTAACAATGCGAGTTTTAGGTATCGAAACCTCTTGTGATGAAACCGGCATTGCCATTTATGATGGTAAGCTGGGCTTACTTAGCCATGTGTTATATAGCCAAATTCCTATTCACGCTGATTATGGTGGCGTTGTCCCTGAGCTGGCTTCACGAGATCATGTACGTAAGACCTTACCTCTGATTAAACAAGCGCTAAAAGAAGCTGGGCTTACTGCCGCTGATATCGATGGCGTGGCTTACACCGCCGGGCCTGGCTTGGCTGGCGCACTGCTAGTTGGTGCAACTTTAGGGCGTAGTTTAGCTTTTGCCTGGCAAAAGCCCGCTTTGGCGGTACATCATATGGAAGGCCATTTATTGGCACCTATGCTGGAAGAAGAGGTGCCCGAGTTCCCTTTTTTGGCATTGCTGGTATCAGGTGGACATACACAGTTGGTTGGGGTTGAAGGCATAGGTCGTTACACCTTACTTGGCGAGTCAATTGATGATGCTGCCGGTGAAGCCTTTGATAAAACCGCTAAATTGATGGGGTTGGATTACCCTGGTGGCCCATTATTGGCTAAGTTGGCTAAAACGGGTGATGCTAAAAAATATGCCTTTCCAAGGCCAATGACTGATCGCCCAGGCTTAGATTTTAGCTTTAGTGGCTTAAAAACGGCAGCCTCGATGGTAATTCAAAAAGAAGGTAGCTCAGCGCAAGTGCAAGCGGATATCGCCGCTTCATTTCAGCAGGCAGTGGTAGATACCTTGCTGATAAAATGCCGTAGGGCCCTGCAACAAACCGGTTTTAAACGTTTGGTCATTGCCGGTGGTGTAAGTGCTAATGAGTCTCTACGCGAACAATTGGCACTGATGCTGAGTTCACTGGGCGGTAAAGTGTATTACCCACGCAAAGAATTTTGTACCGACAACGGTGCTATGATTGCTTTTGCTGGTTATCAGCGGTTAAAGGCCGGGCAGCAGCAGGACCTTACCATCGGGGTTACACCTCGCTGGCCATTAGACTTACTGCCTGCTGTGTAACGTTATTTAACGTGCTTTTGTAATCAACTCAGGTTGTGTAGCAATATTGCTGCAGCTTTAAGTGTGGCAGTCGTTACTCCCTGATGCGTTTTGATTTATCCCAAATTTTACTTTCTTGTCGCCGGTACAATCTTATAATATTTTCCCGATGACGTATGATAATCAATATGCTTAACATGAATACTGGCAGGGTATATAAGGGTTTAATCCACCAGGTAAACAACGGTGCCAGAGCCACGGTGAGTAAGGCGCCAAGTGAAGAATAACCGGTAACTAACACTACGATAAGCCAGGTACCTATCAGTAAACCGGCTAAATCCAAGCCGATAGGCATCATGGCACCAAAGGCGGTAGCAACAGCTTTACCTCCTTTAAAGCCAAAAAACAGTGGATAAATATGGCCAAGACAAGCACAAATACCAATAACACCTAGCCAGAGAGGCTCTATTTTTAGAAAATAAGAGCCCCAAACCGGAATAGTGCCTTTCAATATATCAAACAGCAGTACCATCACCGCCGGGAGTTTACCGCCTAAGCGCAGCACATTAGTGGTCCCTGGGTTACCTGAACCATGAAAGCGCGGATCGGGTAAACGAAACAGCTGGCAAACCAACACGGCCGATGAAATCGAACCGAGCAGATATGCAATAACCATCATTATCAGGATTAGCAAGGTCATTCCGTGGTTCCTCAGCACCCATTTTTGCGCTACTATTGCAACAGATTTATTCGGGTAGCAAAATAACGGTTTTCTTGCATTTTGCCTATGGCACCAGCCTACCTGAAACGAAAAATAACGCAATGCGGAATTAACTTAATGGACATGGTTTTTATCAAGCAGTTACAAGTTGATACCGTAATTGGCGTGTACGACTGGGAAAAGACGATTAAACAACGTTTGGTATTAGACATTACACTGGCCACAGATCAACGAGCTGCAGCGAGTAGCGATGATATTCGCTTAACTCTGGACTATGCCGTTATCAGCGAGAAAGTGATTAAACTTATCACGGCCCAACCTATAGAGCTGATAGAGACCGTTGCCGAGCGGGTAGCCCAGCTGTTACTACAAGAGTTCGCAACATCGCGAGTTGAAGTTACAGTGTGTAAGCCAGGCGCGGTAGCTGAAGCGCAAACAGTCGGTGTACAGATAACACGTTATGCCCCCGGAGCAAACAGCTAATGGTACTGGTTTATATTAGTGTGGGCTCCAATATCAATCGAGATTTTAATATTCGTGGCGGATTGCGCGGACTAGCAGAGCATTTTGGAGCCTTAACGCTGTCTTCAGTTTATGAAAGTGAAGCCGTAGGGTTTTGTGGTGATCCTTTTTACAATATGGTTGTTGGTGCTGAAACTGACTTGTCGATTGGTGACTGTATTCGTTTGCTGAAACAAATTGAAGATCAGTATGGTCGGGTTCGTGGCGCAGAAAAGTTTTCTGGCAGGACTTTAGATCTTGATTTGTTGACCTATGATCAGGTCATTTGTGATACGCCGGTGCAGTTACCCCGGGGTGAAATTACTGAAAATGCTTTTGTATTGTGGCCATTGGCTGAGATTGCGGCGGAACAAATTCATCCGGTAACCGGACAAAGCTATGCCGCTTTATGGCAAGCTTATAATAAATCCCAGAAGCTCTGGCCTATCGATTTTTCATGGAGTGACTAATCTTGAGCATTATTGAAGTTATCATCCTGTCTATTCTTCAGGGTATTACCGAATTTTTACCTATCTCTTCTTCAGCGCACCTTATTTTACCTTCCGCTATTTTGGGCTGGGAAGATCAGGGTATCGCCTTTGATGTGGCGGTACATGTGGGTACCCTATTGGCGGTGATGTTGTACTTTAGGCAGGACATTGCCAATTTGACGGTAGGTTGGGTCAAAAGTCTTGGTGGTCAGCATAGTACCGATAGCAAGCTGGCGTGGTGGGTGATTTTGGCGACAATTCCGGCAGGGTTAGCGGGTTTGCTAGCAGCTGATTTAATTGAAACGTTTTTGCGTTCTCCTTGGGTGATCGCCGTAACGACCATTGTGTTTGGTTTACTACTCTGGCTTGCGGATGCGACAGCAAAACAACAAGTCGCTATGGCGCAGATGAGCTGGCGCCAAGCGCTGATTATTGGTATTGCCCAGGCTGTAGCACTGATCCCCGGCACTTCACGTTCGGGTATCACCATGACTGCGGCTATGTTACTGGGGCTAGATAAAGTCAGTGCCGCGCGTTTTTCGTTCCTGTTATCTATCCCTATTATTGTGCTAAGTGGCGGTTACCAAACAACCAAGCTACTCGGTGAACCGGCGCAATATGATATCAGTGGCATCCTATTCGGGGTCTTGCTGTCCTTTGTTAGTGCCTTGATTTGTATTCATTATTTTCTAAAAATCATCAGCAAAATGGGCATGTTACCCTTTGTTATTTACCGGCTGTTATTGGGTGTCGGCTTAATTATTTTTCTTAGCTGGTCAGCCGCCAGCTAATTCACATCTACCTGTCGTAGGCGAGCTTAGCCGTGTTGATTCTGGTTAATCTTGCCTGCTGCAGGGCTTCTTTAATCGCCGGCCCTGTTATGCCCTGCGCCATGATCTCTTGCGTATTGACCTGCTGTGCCGCTGTTGCCAGTTGTTGCAAGTAGGCGGCCTGGGGATATGCTGCTTGCTCAAAGCCAGTTCGCCCGCGGAGATCGGCTGTGCAGCACAGCAAAATATCATCAAGTCGTCCGGGTTTGCGCCACAGATCAATAGCATTAAAAAACTTCAGCACTGTGCTGGCTTTTAGCTCCTTTGCTCGGTGAATCAGTTGATGATACTCGCATACCAGTAACGCCAGCTCGCGGCACTGGTTGGGTACTCGTAAGCGATCACAGAGTTGGTTTATCAAGGGTAAGCCGGTATGTTCATGACCATGATGCGACGGCAGTAATTCACTGGGTGTTATACCTTTGCCCAAATCATGCACCAGGCTGGCGAAACGCACTTCTAATTTATCAGACAGCAAAGCCGCTTGCGCTAAAACCAATAAGGTATGAATGCCGGTATCAATTTCCGGGTGCCATTTTTCTGGTTGCGGCACCCCCCATAAGTTTGCCAGCTCTGGCATCAGGGCTTTTAGTGCGCCGCAGTCATACAACAACTGAAAATAAGCTGCCGGGCTTTGGCTGCTCAGGGCTTTTGCGGTCTCTACCCAAACCCGCTCTGGGCTTAGGGTATTAAGCTCACCACTGGTACTAAGCTGTTGCATTAGCGCCAAAGTTTCTGGGGCAACCTTAAAACCTAAATGAGCATAGCGCGCATAAAAACGGGCCACGCGCAGCACTCTAAGCGGGTCTTCTACAAAGGCATCAGACACATGGCGTAATAGCTTTTGAGCAAGATCCTGTTGTCCGCCATAAGGGTCAATCAGCTTGCCATCAGCCGTTTTAGCAATAGCATTAATGGTTAAATCACGGCGCGCTAAATCTTGTTCCAGCGTGACATCGGTGGCGGCATAGACCGTAAAGCCGGTATAGCCATTACCACTTTTACGCTCGGTGCGGGCCAGTGCATATTCTTCTTTAGTTTGGGGATGCAAAAAAACCGGGAAGTCTTTACCTACTTGCTGATAGCCTTGCGCCAACATATCTGTTGGGCTGGCGCCCACAACCACCCAGTCTTTTTCGTGAAAAGGATAGCCTAAAAGTTCATCGCGAACGGCGCCGCCTACAAGATATATCTGCACATGCTTTCCTGATTGCATATTTTTTGCCATTATACCCTTCTTGCCATAAATTGCAGTGCTGAGAAACAGGATAGCGATGTATACCGGATTTTTTGGTTTAACCAGCCCGCCATTTTCCATAGCGCCTAACCCCGACTTTATGTATTTAAGCCCGCGGCATACCGAGGCGCTGGCCCATTTACGTTATGGTTTGGGTGATGCAGGTGGTTTTGTATTGTTAACAGGGGAAGTTGGTACCGGTAAAACCACGGTATCGCGCACCTTGCTGCAGGAGCTAGATGAACACACTGAGGTAGCTTTTATCCTAAATCCTACCTTATCTGAGTTGGAATTACTGGCCGCCATTTGTGATGAGCTAAAGATACGTTACAAAAAAGCCGACGCCAGTTTAAAGTTGTTAAGCGATAAAAT
This sequence comes from Alishewanella longhuensis, assembly GCF_014653435.1. Lineage (GTDB taxonomy): Bacteria > Pseudomonadota > Gammaproteobacteria > Enterobacterales > Alteromonadaceae > Alishewanella > Alishewanella longhuensis. The sequence continues at coordinate 727,474 of NZ_BNAO01000001.1, forward strand.
TACTCAGCGCTTACAAAAAAACCATGCTGCGGGTAAAAAAACGATTTTAATTATTGATGAGGCCCAGCATTTACAACCAGCTGTACTTGAACAATTAAGATTGCTGACTAACTTGGAAACCAATACCAAAAAACTGCTGCAAGTTATTTTGATTGGTCAGCCTGAATTGCAGCAATTGCTACAGCGTAATGATTTGCGGCAACTCGCTCAGCGAATTACTGCTCGTTATCATTTGTTGCCACTAAATTTTGCTGAAGTGCAGCATTATGTGCGTTTTCGGTTACAGGTAGCGGGTTGTCAGCGCCCGGTGTTTAGTGACAAAGCTGTGAAACGACTGTTTGAGCTAAGTGGCGGTATTCCGCGGTTGGTCAATTTACTGGCCGATCGCGCCATGTTAGCAGCCTATAGTCAGCAGCAGCCGTTAGTCGAAGCACCTGAGGTGCAGCGTGCTGCTACCGAAATTCTGCCTCCCGTTGCTAGTGCTGGAAATAAGACATTACCCATATGGTTATGGCTGCTATTGGCGTTATTCGGTATACTGCTTGGGCTTTTACTCGCCATACAATTGCTGCCACTATTTCGCGGAGATTAACACTTTATGTCCATTCTGATGGATGCATTAAAACAGCAGCAGCCGACAGTACCCGCGCCTGCTACTTCTGCTTTTTGGCGTAATCTTGCTATTGCTTTAGCATTGCTCTTAGCTATTGGCATTGGGTTCGTAGCAGGATATTTATTGCTACCTCATGGTCAGCAAGCTCAAGTTGAGTTGGGGTCTACCGTTGCAGCGCCTGAACCTTTGCCAGCCGCATTGCCGGTTGAAATTGCGAATTTGTTGTCAACCGCTAAGGTTCCTGAACTGGCTGCAGTAGCTAGGACTGAGGTTGAGCCGGTTGTTGAAACCTTACCTGCGGAACCTGCAGTAGTCAGTTTAACAGCTAATACTGCTAGGGCAGAACCTGAACCTGAAATTCCTACCGAATTACGCGAGCGCTTTGCTAGTGCGCTTGCGCAAAGTGCCCAGAACAATTCGCCATCGACAAACACCTTAACCACCCATAGTGCTCCAGCGCTGGATGTAGGTCTGCTGGACCTTACGTTGCAGCGGCAGTTACCCAAGCTAAAATTTGAGGCTCATGTGTATGCAACTCAGCCAGCTCAGCGTTGGGTTAAAGTGAATGGTAAATCTTTACAAGAAGGACAATGGGTCACGGCAGATGTTCGTTTAAGAGAGATCACACCCCAATACGTATTATTAGAATACGGGCAACAGCTATTTAGTATGCGGGCCCTCAGCGAATGGTAATTTATAAGTAATTGTGAGGCTCTAAGCTGTAAGTCTTTAAGTCAACACAGGCTTCAATTTGTTCTTCTTGCTGGCGTGATAAATCAATAATCTTACTGGGAATGTGATGATGGTGATGGCTGTGATAAAACACCTTCACCTTTGGTTGCATTGGCTTTTTAATATTATTTTCCAGCACTAAAGCCAAGCGCCCGGTGGTCAGTTTTACGACGGTGCCGGGTGGATAAATACCCATGCATTTAATAAATAACTGTAAATAATCGTTATCCAGTTTTTCAGGCGCCATAGCAAGGAGTTGCTTAATCACGCTAAGTGGATTGCTATAGCCTGGTTGTTGGCTGCTAAGTTGTTCGTATAAATTGACGATAGCAAGCATTCGGCTGCCATTATCAATTTGTTGTTGTTTAATACTCGGTGTACCACTGCCATCTAAGTACGCACAATGTTGGCTAATCCAAAGCGAAATACTGCCAGCGAGCACGGTGCTCTGTTGCAGAACTGCCAGGCTGGTATTAATAGCAGCCGCATCGGGTCGTTTTAATAAGGCAGGATTTTGCGCCTTACCAACGTCATGTAACAAGGCTGCGGTAATCAGCGCTTCAATTTTATGCTTAGGAAAGTTTAAAAAGCGTGCAAAAGCAGCCATATAAACGGCACAATTAATACTATGTTGTAACAGTTGATCACTTTCGGTGGCAATACGTGTTATACAAAGTAATACATCGGGATTGCGACTAACAGAATCAGACAAACCCGCGCTAACTTCATGTATCAATGTAAGATCAACCGGCTCAGCTTTAGTCGCAGCGTGCAAAATACGTTGTTGTGCTATTTTGGTTTGTTCAAGACAGCGTTCTGCTTTAGGCTGCTCATCGGCAAATACCGCACGAAAGGCTGCGGGTTCGGCTTTTTCTATTGGTGTCGCTTTAATATTTTGATTATTTGTGACCAGTTGCTTGGCAGGATCGATGGCAACGACACGAACGCCTTTGTCTTTTAATGCTCTGATCGCTTGCTGAGTTCTTACCCAGCCAGCATGTTTAATTTCCAGCTCACCGCTTTGTTCCAGCACTTGCACCACATAGCTGCCAGGCTGAAGTTTATCAATCGACACTTTCTGGTAAGTCATAGTGGTATTTACGTCCTGTGCAGTATGCAGCTGAGGCAAATAGAAAAGCTGGTGCATACATAGCAATATAGCAAAAAGCCCACATTGCGGTGGGCTTTTTACGCTATTTTAACATGGATTTATGTTTAATCCGTTGCTGATCACTGTTAAAGACAGCGGTTGACGCCAACGTTAACCAATATTATCTGCCATAGTCATAAGCGAAGCATTGCCTCCTGCGGCAGTAGTGTTGATGGTGATGGTTTTCTCAGTTACTAAGCGGTGCAGCATCCTCTCATCAGCCGGAGCGGTAATAAGCGGCAAAATAGCACCTTCACGGGCAGCGATTAACTCTCCGGCTAGTGGCTTTAAGGCGCTACTCACTTCAATGATAGCACCGGCTAAGTCGGTATGTGCCAACAGAGTAGTTAAACAATCTAAGCGTACTACGGCTAATAAGTGCTGTGGCATACCGGCCGCAATTAACGCCTTAATACAGGCTTCCGCTTCTGCTAAGTCAGCTTCTTCTACTGCAGTGATTACCGCGTTACCAGCGGCTAGCGCGGTGATAATGCTTAATAACCAATGACTAAAGCTGCAGCTGTCATCGCGTAGCAGGGCTAAGATGCCGCGTGGATCTAATGTCAGAGTATTGCTCTCTCCGGTTGGGCCAGGCAAATTAATGGGGCGCAGTAACTCCAGCTCTACCCGCTGTAACTTGCTGCGTGCCATGCTTAACACTTGTTCTAAATCGGGTTCTAGCCGGCTGACGACCTTATTAGATGCCAGTGACGCCAAAAACTGGCGTAGTACCGAGGTGCGTTGATTAATGGGAGCTAAGGCCCATTTATACTGGGCTATAGCGGCCGCTGGCATAGCGTACGCTACAGCACTGCTAGTCGTTTCTGCTAGTAGGCGGCTTTTCTTCGCCTCATCTAACTCCGGACAGGCCACGCTTAAATTATCTTTGACTAAGCGTTGTAAATATAGGGGGCCACCGGCTTTGGGGCCTGTGCCTGATAAACCGCGGCCACCGAAAGGCTGTACGCCAACCACAGCACCTATCATATTGCGGTTAACATAAACGTTGCCGGCTTTAATTTCGCGGGTCACTTTCCGGGTTAGCTGTTCAATACGGCTATGCACACCCATGGTCAGGCCGTAGCCTGTGGCATTAATTTGTGCAATCACTTTATCTATTTCATCGGCTTTAAAGCGAATAATATGCACAACAGGGCCAAAGACTTCGCGCTCTAACACTGTTAAATCGCTAATCTCATACAGATGTGGGGCAAAGAAAAAATGCTCACCGTCGGTTGGGATCTTACAGGCATAGTGCAGTGTGGCTTTATCCTGCAGATAGTGCACATGGTTCGTCAAACGCTCATGCGCTTTGCTATCAATCACCGGTCCTAAATCGGTGCTTAACCAGGCTGGATCACCCACATGCAGCTCGGCCATGGCGCCTTTAATCATGGTAATGATTTTATCGGCCACGTCTTCTTGTAAAAATAACACCCTTAGTGCCGAGCAGCGCTGCCCAGCACTTTGGAAACCAGAAGAGATCACATCATCGACAACTTGTTCGGGCAGGGCCGTTGAATCCACAATCATACAGTTTTGACCACCGGTTTCGGCAATCAATGGCACGGGTTCACCGCCGCGTTCGGCTAATTTGCGGGCGATCCAGCACCCGGTTTCCGTGGAGCCGGTAAACATCACACCTTGTATGCGAAGATCTGGCACTATGTGCTCGCCTACCTGACGACCCGGAGCTATCACTAATTGCACCACATGCTCTGGCATGCCGCATTGTTGCAATAGTTCTAAGGTACGCACCGCCACCAAACTGGTTTGTTCGGCGGGTTTGGCCAGCACGGTATTCCCTGCGACAATGGCTGCGGCAACCTGACCAATAAAGATGGCCAGTGGGAAGTTCCACGGGCTGATACAGAGGAATACACCACGAGCATGTTGCGGTGTAGCAAACAGCAGCTCGGCTTGATGGGCATAGTAGCGGCAAAAATCGATTGCTTCACGTACTTCGGCGACCGCATCAGCCAGCACTTTACCGGCTTCTTTAACACATAGAGTCAGTAATTCATCGCGATGCTGCTCCATCGCATCGGCTAAACGCCGCAGCAGTTCGGCTCTCTCTGTTACGGCACTTTGTGACCAGCGAGTAAATGCTTGCTCGGCATTGCTAAGCAATTGCTGCATTGTTTCGGCATCAGCGTACTGTAAGTAGCCAATGATTTCTTGCAAATCTGCCGGGTTTACTACGGGCACGCTATTGGCTGGTGCCGTTTGCGTGCTTAGTGCTTTGGCAAATTGTGTCATATGCTGTTGTAGTGGTGTTAACTGATTAATATCGGTTAAATCTAAACCACGGGAGTTTAAGCGGCTGTTGCCATAGAGGTTAGCGGGTAGTGGAATAGACTGATTACGTTTTTTCTTCCAGCCTTTAACTTGCTCTACCGGATCTTGTAACAAGGATTCGACCGGAATGCTTTCATCAATAATATTGTTTACAAAGGAGCTATTAGCACCATTTTCGAGTAAGCGACGTACTAAGTACGCCAGCAGATCAGCATGTTCGCCAACGGGGGCGTAGATCCGGCAAGGGATCTTTTCATTGGCAACGACCAAATCATAAAGGGCATCCCCCATGCCATGTAAACGTTGGAATTCAAAACCGCTTAACTCACCGGCCATTTCGATAATAGTGGCGACAGTGTACGCATTATGGGTAGCAAATTGTGGGTAAATACTGTCGCGGTAGCTCAGCAATTTTTTGGCACACGCCTGATAAGAAACGTCAGTCGCTGGCTTACGGCTAAATACCGGGAAATCGTCTAGGCCTTCCACTTGCGAGACTTTAATTTCGGTATCCCAGTAAGCGCCTTTCACCAAGCGAACCATCATTTTCCGGCCGACTTTTAGCGTAATCTCGCGCAGCCATTCAATCACATAAATACCGCGCTTCTGATAAGCCTGCACGGCTAAACCAAAGCCTTCCCAGCCGTTTAGATCAGGATCGCTAAATACCGTACCGATCACATCTAATGACATATCCAGGCGGTCTGCTTCCTCAGCATCGACTGTAAAGCCAATATTGTAGGACTTTGCCGCTAAGGCTAATTGTTTTAAGCGCGGTACAAGCTCCTGGTGCACCCGGTCTAAATGACTAAATTCGTAACGCGGGTGAATGGCGGATAACTTAACCGAAATGCCAGGGCTCTTAATGGGACCTCGACCGTTAGCCGCTTTACCAATAGCATGAATCGCCAGCATATAGGCTTCAAAGTAGCGATCGGCATCGGCCATGGTACGGGCACCTTCGCCCAGCATATCGTAAGAATAGCTAAAACCTTTGGCTTCCATCTCGGTTGCACGATCTAGCGCTTTGTCGATAGTGGTACCCAAGACGAATTGCGATCCCATAATTTGCATTGCGTAACGCACAGCCTGACGAATCACTGGCTCACCTAAGCGACCACAGGTGCGCTTTAACAAGCCAAATTGCTGTTTTTTCTCTTCATCTGAGTAGTTCACCAGCTTGCCGGTCAGTAACAAACCCCAGCTCGACATATTAACAAAGACCGAGCTGCTGTTACCTAAGTGGGCACTCCAATCTCCTTGCGACAGTTTGTCGCGGATCAGTCGATCGGCAGTGGTGGTGTCGGGTACGCGTAATAGTGCTTCGGCTAAGCACATCAGTACCAAGCCTTCTTCAGTAGATAATGAAAACTCGTTTAATAGCGCATCTACGCCACCTTTACCGACCTGCGCCTGACGAATATACAACACTAACTGACGCGCTCTTTCCCAGGCGCGACTGCGGGTTTTCGCATCCACCTCGGCCAGCGGCAGCAAGAAATCCAGTACCTGATCTTCATCGGCACGGTAATGATCGCGGATAAGTTGGCGAATCGGGTCGGTAGTGACCAGTGAACCATTAAACAGCATAAGAGGTATCCTGAAATTAGGCTTTAGTTTGCTGCGGCATTTTAGTGAAAAGACCACAGAATAGGGTGGTTATTTTTCCGATTTAACCGTATATAATCTGGCATTAATGACCTTTAACCCGAAAAAATGCTGCCATGAACCAAAGCGTCAAAGCCAAAGCGTTAGACCGTATTGACATCAGTATTCTCGATACGTTGCAAAAAGAAGGGCGTATTGCCAATGTTGATTTAGCAAAGAAGGTGAATTTAAGCGCCAGTCCTTGTATTGACCGGGTAAAACGTCTTGAGAAAGAGGGATTTATTGAAGGGTATGGCGCCAGACTCAATAGCAGTAAATTGGGTTATGGTACAGCTGCTTTCATTCAGGTGACCTTAGATAGAACCACCAGTGATGTCTTTGATAAGTTCCGGGAAGCCGTAGTGATGATCCCGCAGGTTGCTGAGTGTCATATGGTTGCGGGCGGCTTTGATTATTTGTTAAAGCTAAGGTTACCAAATATGGAAGCTTACCGTAGTATTTTAGCACAGATAGTGGATCTGCCCGGGGTAGCGCAAACCCATACTTATGTAGTGATTGAGCAGGTGAAAAATGATCGGGGGTTACCGTTGAAACATCATGCTGATGCCAGTACCCCCCCGCTTTAACATGATTACATCCAGCGCTCGCTGTTGCGACGTTGTGGTATTAACTTCGGCAATAGCAAACCGAAAATGAGACCAAAGAACAAGATAGCGCCCCCCAATACCATAGGCTGCTGCCAGAAACTGGCTTCTGTTTTATCCAGTTCTGTCGTTAAACGCTCATTGCTACGGCTGAGTTGCTGTAGTTCTTGTTGCGCCTGATCTCGCTCCAAAGTTATCCGGTTTAGATCGGTTTGCAATAAGCTATTCGCTTGTTCCAGTTCGGCCAGTTTGGTGCTTTGTTCGGTAAAGGTGGCTTGCAATTCACTAAGCTGAGCACTGAGCCCCGGTGTAAAAGTTAAGTTCTCTTTTGGTAACCAGCCGGTTTTGTTTTCGTCATACTGAATTTGTGCATAACCATTTTCTTCACTAAGACGCATAACACTACTGCCTGCTGCCAGGGTGCCGATGATACGGTATTGATTACCTGGACCAGAGTGTAAATACACTACTAAAGCATCACTAATATAAGCCGGGGTTTGTTCGGTTTGGCTTTGCGCCGGCAGCCAGAAACAGAACAGGCCAAGAAAAAATAACGGGCGAACAGAGCTGCGAAATAAGCTAAACATAGGTATCCTGAGAGTTAATTTGAAAACACGCTCTAAAGCTTTATCGGCGATGATAGGGAGTTGTGTAGCAATTGACAAGGGCTAATATACCCAAGTATCTCAAGCCGAAGGAAAACGAGATGAGCATAGAGCTGGAATTAAAGTATTTAATAGGGGCAAGTGACGCTGCGCTGTTGCCTGAATTACTGCAGGTTTATGCTAAACCAGCGACGGGTACGACACAGCAATTATTTAATGCGTATTTTGATACGCCCGATAACTGGTTTCGGCGCCATGATATGGGGCTGCGTACCCGGCAAAAAAATGGCCGCTTTGAACAAACCATTAAACTGGCTGGGCAGCAACATGGTGCGCTGCAGATTCGCCCGGAATATAATGTGCCTTGTATCGGCGTTGTACCGGTATTGGCGGATTTTCCTGCAGAAATTTGGCCAGCGGCAACTGATATTGCCGAGTTGCAACAGCAATTAACTGAGCTATTTCGCACGGATTTTCAGCGGCAAAGCTGGCAGCTCAAGTTGCCAAAAGCCGAAGTTGAAGTGGTATATGATAACGGTGAGGTGCGTGCGCAGGAGCGCCGTCAGGCCATTTCTGAACTAGAAATCGAGCTGCTGACCGGGCAGCCAGATGAGCTGTTTGAGCTGGCAAGCTTCTTATTGCATGCAGTGCCGATGCGCACTGGTTGGTTAAGTAAAGCGGCCAGAGGTTATCAGCTGTATCAGCAAAAAACGACACCCTGGCCCTCGCCTTTGGCGACGATGACAGGCAATGTTCTCACTCATTTGCAGCGGTTGCAACAGCTAGAGAACTGCTATTTACAGCAACTTGCACCTGAGTTACTTACTGCTGCTGAGCTTGAACTTCAGGCTTTAGCTAATGCGTTAACTGATGAAGGTCAGCAATTGTTAGCGAGTGACGCCAGGGCTTTAGCTCGTCGCTTAGCAGAAGATGCGGGGCTGCTTTTTAACAGCCAGGCGTACCATTTGTTGTTGTTAAAACTTTCCAAACTGTTGCTTAAAACCGCTTAAAGGAAGTCTTATGATCGCATACTCAGCGAACGCTGCTTATTGGCAGGCTCAATATACTAGCCTGGCCGAGGGATTATCCGTCTCGGAGCAACAACAGCTTAGCCGTTTGCTCAAAGCTAGCAGTTTTATTGGGCGTACTTTACAGCAGCAACCTGAGCTATTGCCCATTTTTTGTCAAAGCCAGTTATTGCAGCAGCAATTAGCTAACGGTTTTGCCCCGCCTTTGCCAGCTACCCCAATCCCTGCGGAAACGCAGGCCTTCTCCATGTTAAGGCGTTACCGTAATGCGAGTTTAGCGCAAATTCTAGCGGCGGACATTCTTGGCTTGCAAAGTATTACGCAAAGTTTGGCCGCGGTCTCCGAGCTTGCCGAAATACTGATTAATAGCGCCTATCATTGGGCTTATCAACAGCAAGCTGCCGTCAATGGTACACCATTGGATACCAGCGGCGAGCCAATGCCGCTGCTTATTTTGGGTATGGGCAAATTGGGTGGGGGAGAGCTCAACTTTTCATCCGATATCGATCTGATTTTTACCTACCCCGCGAATGGTGAAACTGTGGGGGGGCGCAAAACAGTTGAGCATCAGCAATTTTTTACCAAAGTCGGTCAGAAGCTTATCGCCGCTTTGCATCAGGTTACCGCTGACGGTTTTTGTTATCGGGTAGATATGCGGCTTAGACCCTTTGGCGAAAGTGGCCCCTTAGTGCTGAGTTTTGCTGCTTTTGAAGATTATTATCAGGAGCAAGGACGTGAATGGGAGCGCTATGCCATGCTAAAAGCCCGGGTGCTGAATCCCGAGCCAAGACATACTTCAGAGTTGCAGGCATTGCTAAAGCCCTTTATTTACCGTCGTTATATTGATTTCTCTGCTATTGAATCATTGCGGCGTATGAAGCAGTTAATTGAGCAAGAAAACCGTCGTCGTAACCGGCGCGACAATATTAAGCTGGGTGCCGGGGGGATTCGTGAAGTCGAATTTATTGTGCAAACCTTGCAATTAATACGTGGCGGCCGTATCCCACAGCTACAACAGCCTGCTATTTTAAAAGCGTTGCCTGAATTGGTTACGCAAGAACTGCTAAGCGAAACACAAGTTGAGCAGCTACAGCAAGATTATCTATGGTTGCGACAAGTAGAGCAGGCACTGCAAGGCGTCGATGATAAGCAGACTCAAACCTTACCGGCGGATGAGCAGGGACAACAGCAATTGTTAGCCAGCCTTGGTCGGGAAAACTGGCTGGCCTTGCTTACCGAGATTGAGCAGGCGATGCAGCGCATTCATCAGCAATTTAAGCTAGTGATTGAGCCTGAGGAGCATATTGAGCCACAGGAACTGAGTTTAGGTAAATTACTTTGGGACAGTGAGCTGCCCGTTATCGAATTAGCCGAGCATATAGAATGGTTACCGCTAGAGGAAGCACAGGAATTACTTAACCAATTGATTCAGTTTAAGCAGGATTGTCAGCGTCGTTCTGTGGGGCCACGTGGACGGGAATACCTGGCTAAACTTGTACCGCAATTGTTACATTATTTACAGCTGCAACAAGCTTCGGCCACGGTGTTAATGCGGATCCTCGGGGTCTTTAAGCAAATTGTTACCCGCACTGCTTATCTGGAGTTACTGTTTGAAAACCCGCCAGCATTACAACAATTAGTGCTGTTATGCTCACAAAGTGGCTGGCTGGCAGAGCAACTGGCTCGCTACCCGATGTTGCTTGACGAGCTGATCGATCCTGCACAGTTATATCAGGTCGCCACTATTGATGATTATCGAGATCGCCTACGTTTGTATTTACTGCGCGTGCCAGAAGATGACTTAGAGCTACTGATGGAAACTTTACGGCAGTTTAAACAGGCACAGCAATTACGGATTGCGGCAGCTGATATTAGTGGGGTGTTACCACTGATGAAAGTCAGCGACCATCTTACCTGGTTAGCGGAAGTCATAGTTGAGCAATTGGTTAACCTGGCGTGGCAACAAATTACCGCCCGTTACGGTTTGCCCGCAGGTGCTACCGATGAAGATAAAGGCTTTGCCGTTATCGGTTATGGTAAGTTAGGAGGCCTAGAGCTCGGTTATGGTTCCGATTTGGACCTGGTGTTTGTGCACCAGTGTCAAAGTCAGGCCGCAACCTCAGGAGAGCGGAGTATCGACTCCTTACAATTCTACCTTAAATTAGTACAGCGTATTTTGCACCTCAGCACCACAAAAACCAATAGTGGCGTTTTATATGAGATTGATACCCGTTTAAGACCTTCGGGTAACTCTGGTTTATTAGCGATTCATATTGAAACCTATCAGCAGTATTTAGCACAAGAAGCCTGGACCTGGGAACATCAGGCCTTGGTAAGAGCTAGAATGATTGTCGGCTCGGCGCCTTTGCTCGCCAGATTTGTCGAAATACGCCAACAAATCTTAACCTTACCTCGCGACGCTCAGCAATTAAAAGCTGAGGTGAAACAAATGCGTGAGAAGTTACGGCAGCATCATGGTGCTACCAGCGAAGATGTTAAACACAGTGCAGGAGGCATTGTCGATTTGGAGTTTTTAAGCCAGTACCTGGTGCTCGCTTATGGTCGCGAACACCCAGAGCTCTATCGCTTTACTGATAATATTCGGATTTTAGAAGCTGCAACGGCCTGTGGCTTGCTAACGGCTAGGCAGGCTAACAGTCTTGCTGAGGCTTATCAGGTTTTGCGGGGAATCGGTCACCGCCAAACCTTGGTACCAGCCAGCATTGCGATTGATGCTCGCTTGGCACATCTTCAAGAACAGATTCTGACAGCGTGGCGCCTTTGGTTTGATAGTTAAACAAGGAGTATTAACCACGCTGTTGTGTATTGGGGCCAGTGGCAAAACAGTGTTGTTTTAAAAAAGGATCATCTAAATCAGTAATCACCAGTGCTCGAGATTTTGGACAAAAATAGCCGTAAACGGGTTTGGTAAAATCCGGGCCTATGCTCACTGCCATTTGTTGTAAGGTATCTAGCAGGCTGCCATTGGTTTCAAAAAATTGCTTGATAACATAGTCACGAGGTAGTGTCCAAAACAAGACCATTTGCTCTTGCTGGGCGTAACTTTCTAAACTGTCTTTTACGGTGACGCCAGCTTGAAAGCGACGGCGCGTTACTGCCCCACGCCAATTGATATTGGCAGGGATAACTTGTTGTTCACGCCGCCGCAGCTGAATGATTAATTCTTCACTGCTATCCCGTTGATTGATAACAAAGTCGCTTTTGTTATCTTGTTGCAGGCTATTGCGAAAATTCTGATAAAACCGGCTAAAGCCGTCTGCCGCCGCATTGGGTTTTTCCGGGTTAATTAATATTTCCGGTTTAATAATCAGTAGGTAAATTACTCCAACCACGATGATTAATAACAATAATTTTAAAATAATCTTCATAGTCCAGCTCTGATTAAAAGTTAATAAAGTGACGGAGCTTCTGGATCCGGACGCGTTTTAAAGCGTCGATGTAACCACATATATTGTTCCGGATGTTTTAACACTGCCTGTTCAACCCATTGATTTACTCTTGTTACATCGGCTTTATCATCGCCACTTGGAAATTCAGCAAAGGGTGGCAGAATTTCAACCTGATATCCTTGATAATTAGGTAAGCGCGATGAGTAAATTGGGATCACAACACAGTTAGCCGCTTTGGCAAATAACAAGGTACCTGTTGTCGTTGCCGTCTCATTTACCGCAAAGAAGGGCACAAACTCGGCACGATTTCTACCATAATCTTGATCCGGCAGATAAAAGCAAACTTCTTGCTGGTTAAGTGCTTGAATCAGCCCTTTTACATCCCTTTTGCCAATCATATATTTATTGCTGCGGCTGCGGCCATGGTACTGTAAGTAATCAAGCAAAGGGTTGTTATTTGGCCGATAAAAACCAATGCTTGGATGGGTTAAACCAAATACTCGCCCAGCTGCCTCTAAATGTAAAAAGTGCGCTGCCAGCAGTAAAACACCTTTACCTTCGGCAATCGCCTGTTGCAAATGTTCGTAGCCTTTAAAATGCGCTAACCGCCTTACGCGCCAATTAGGCCACCACCAGGCTATCACGGTTTCAAACATGGCCTTACCGCTTTCTTCTGCGTTTTGCCAGAGCAGGTTTTCACGTTCTTTATCACTTTTTTCCGGGAAACATAATTGCAGATTCCGCCTGGCTACCTTCTGACGCGACTTCATCATCCTGAAGAGTAGTTTGCCTAATTGACTACCCAGCCACATTAACACGCGATAAGGTAACCAACTTACCAGGTACATTACCGCTACACCGAGCCATAATAACCAGTATTGGGGTAATAAAAAACGCCAGCTAAACTTCGGAGAATTAACCACTATATTAAACCGATTAGAAAAAACTGAGGGTATTGTAACGAAAAAAACGCGCTAGGAAAGCGGTAACTGGTAAGAGGTATTGTTGCGGGAGGTATACCGCCATGGCGGTATACCTCTTTAAAGATTAATTAGTCAGTGCGTTGTTTATTGCTAACAAGTCGGCATCTGATAAATTTCCTGCCGCTTGTTTTAGCTGTAACTGCGCTAAGATGTAATCATAGCGAGCGCCTGAGAGGTTACGTTGGGCATCAAACAAATTACGGGTACTTAACAGCACATCGACGATAGTGCGGGTGCCTACCTCAAAACCGGCTTCGGTAGCTTGCAGCGCACTTTGCGCTGAAATAACGGCTTGCTCTAATGCCCGGATTTGTGACATTTGTGAGTTAACATTATTAAAGGAGCTGCGAATTTGTCTTACCACTGAGCGGTAACTCTGTTCAAGCGCCTGACTGACTTCAACATAGTTAGCTTGCGCCACGCGAACCCCCGCTTCAATACCACCGCCGTTGTAAATAGGTACTGATAAGCTTAAACCGATAGAGCTGCTATCTGCACGCTCAACGCCAGATGATTTAGATACACCCAGGCTAGCCGTGGCATCTAAGGTTGGTAAGTGACCCGCTTTAGCTAAATCAATATCCAGTGCTGACACATCTAAAGCAATACGCTGTGCTTTTAGAGTTAAGTTATTTTGCTCGGCAATACCAACCCAATCAGTAACAACGGCTGGGGAGGGACGCGAAGCAGAGAATTTGTCGGTATTTAGCTGAGCGACTTGCGCATGATATTGACCGGTAATTTCCCGTAAGGCTTCACGGGCGTTTTCCAGTTCGTTTTCGCTGCTAATTTCACGGGCAACTACGCTATCATACTGGGCCTGTGCTTCATGTACGTCAGTAATAGCGGTTAAGCCTACGGCAAAACGCTGTTTGGTTTGTTCTAATTGCCGTTCAACAGAACGTTTTTCAGCGGCGACGAAGGTCAAATTATCGCTGGCTTTTAACACATTAAAATAGGCTGTTGTCACACGTAAGATTAAAGATTGGACTTCCACATCGTATATGGTCTGGCTTTGTAAGGCGACTTTTTCAGCGCGCGATAAACTTTGCCAGTTACTCCAGCTAAAAACAGATTGTTTAGCTTGCAGGCCAGCACCTACAGTGTTAGTGCCGCTAAAGCGTAAATTATCGCGGTTCGCTCGGGTTACATCAGCGCCAAAAGAAATACTAGGCAGCAAGTTCGCTTTTGAAACATCGATGCGGGCACTGGCAGCATCACGGTTGGCGGCGGCACGCTGTACCACGGGGTCTTTTTGCGTCGCCAATTGATAAACAGTTTGCAGATCTTCAGCGTACAAATTTAAGCTGAACAAACTCAGGGATGACAGCACTAAGGTGCTTAGTAAGGTTTTTTTCATGCTAATAGATCCTGGCTTTATAAGGAAAGTGCCTAAATGATAACCTGTTAAAGTAAACTAGGTAACGATTAAACCGTAAAGTTACCCCGAAGAGTGTAACAAAATGTGAGGGCGCTAATGTCGCAATTCAAGGTAGAGCAGTATCCATCTTTTCAGGCTACAGATCTGGAGATAATCGATAAAAGCACGGTTTTTCAGGGTTTCTTTCGAATTGAACGCTGGCAGCTTAAACATAAGCTCTTCGCTGGGGGCTGGAGCCAGCCAATGATCCGTGAGATCTTTGAACGAGGTCAGGCGGTGGTTGTGTTACCTTATAATGCCCTAACAGACGAGGTGGTATTGGTAGAGCAATTTCGAGTTGGGGCCGTGGGACAAAGCCAAAGTCCCTGGTTGTTAGAGGCTATCGCCGGCATGATCGACCCAGGGCAAAGCGCCGAAGAAACGGCTATTCGTGAAGCTGAAGAGGAGGCTGGTTTACAATTAACCGAACTTTGGCCAATGCTCAGTTATTTCTCCAGTCCAGGGGGGAGTACCGAAAAAATCAGCTTGTTTTTAGGCCGGTTAACAATGCCTGTAAAGAGTGGTCTTTTTGGCTTAGACAGTGAACACGAGGATATTAAAATGCACGTAATAGCTCGGACAACGGCGATGCAACTCTTGGCATCACAGCAGATAGACAATGCTGCTACTGTGATTGCGTTGCAATGGCTAGCCTTGAATTTGCCACAAGTACAGCAGCAGTGGGGACAAGACGTTGCGTAAGGCCAACTATGTGCCAAAGTTACCCGACTTTTTAAGCTTATGTGAGCGCAATTACGCTGCTTTGTATCGGCTACTGCCGCAAAAATCAGTCGTTGGCGAGCGGGTGTTTATTCGTTTTACCGAGCGGGATGAGTACTGTTTGACGATATTGGCAGTTGCCCCTTTCACTACCCGCATCCAGATCGAACTTAGTGGTGGTTGGCATGGTTTTTTTCAGCCGAGTTTTGATGTGCAATTATATCATGATGCCCGCTTGGCTGAGGTGGTTAGGGCACAGCAGCAGTGGCACTTTGTCGCAGTTTATCCTTACCCCAATCAAACCATGTCGCAACCTGATGAAAAACGCCAAATTAATTTGTTATTAAAAGATTGGCTGAATTTATGCGCCCGCCACGGTTACCACGCTACTAGTGCTTAGATAAATGCTATCTAAGGTTTTTACGATGTCATTACATAGATGATTTATACGTGAATTTACTGCGATATACATGCTAACATCACTTAGTACTAAGTAACTAGGAAACGCTGAATGATACCGTCAAGCCAGCTAAAGCTGGGGGATTACATACTTTGCCCACTTAATCAACAGCTGGAATATGCAGAGCAACGGATTCCGTTGGAGCCGAAAGTATATGAAGTGCTCTGCTATTTGTTAGCACATCAGCAGCGCTTTGTCAGTTTAGAGGAACTGCATAAAGAAGTCTGGCAAGGACGGGTGGTAAGTGATACTGCGGTGCGGCGCACGATCAGTAAGCTTAGGGCCGCTTTAAATGATCAAGGGGATTCGCCTCGCTATATTCAATCTGCGGCTAAACGGGGGTATCGCTGGTTAATACCCTCCGAGTCAGTAACGCAAGAGGTTAACTTTGTACCATCAGTGAGTTTGCAACCCCGATCATTGGCTAGTCAGACAGAATTCACATCGATGCCTGGTGCTGAGGAGGCATCTGTTGCAACGGTTAGCTCTGCAATGGCGGCTGGAGCAAAAGTATCCCGCTCTGCTAGCCTTACCAGGTTTAAGTTTGCATCTGTCACCCTCCTGTCAGTTGCTGTGTTAGTACTAGTTTCGTCCCTGTTGGTAGCTTTTATCGGCAAAGGTCCTGACTGGAAGATGCAAACGGCCTTACCACTTATTGTCGGTGAAAAGCTTAGCATGGCAATTAGTCCAGATAAGCGCTTTTTGGTGTTTAGTTCAAATGCCGTTAATCACCATGGCCAGGAATTATATTGGTACAACTTAGCCACGCAGGAGCTAAGACAGCTGACTACTGGTGATAATCAGATCATGTATGTTGCCTATGCTGCCGACGGTAAACATCTGTTTTATCATAATTTTTATAATGGGGTGTATCAGCTTGTCCAAAGGCCGATTAGTGAACAGGGGCAGTTCACGGCCGAAGGGAAAGTGTTACTTGATGATTATGCTTCTATGTTCAAAATTTGGGTGCACCCAGATAATGAATCTTTGCTGCTTAACCTCGGCGATGCAGAGCAACTCAATATTCAGCGCTTACACTTGCCAACAGGATCATTAACGCCGCTTACCAGCTCAGTTACCGCAGGGGTGTACGATAGTACCTTTGCACCGGAAATCGATTCACAGCGGCTGGCTTTCCAGCGCTCCCCCCTAGGGCAAAGTAGCTCTTTGATTATTCAGGATATGTCTAACGGTAGGATCTTGCAGCAGTTTTTACATAAAGAGCGTATCTTTGATTTGCATTGGCTTACCGAGCAAGAGTTGCTGATTGTGGATGAGGAGGCAATAAAAACCTTTAATCTGCAAACCCGAAAAAGCATTCTGCTGCAACAAAACTATCAAACTGGTAATGCACTTACCCGCGGGCTAACCCGCATGCTAGTACCACTGCGAGATGGGCAGTGGTTGCAATTTCGGCATGAGGGCGATGTTAGCCGTATGATTCACCAACAAGGTGAGGTGGGGGTGCTATCCGGGCGCAGTTATATTCATACAGAAGTACAAACCCGAGCGGTATTTTTTAGCCAGGTGCCTCAAGAGTTCTTTTTACTGAACCTGGAAGGGGATAAACGCAGCTTACTCTCACGCCAGGCGAACGGCGAGCAGCAACTTTTGTTTGAAATACAAGACAGTAATGTGAGTTTTCAGCAGCAACACCCAAATGGCGAGAGTTTATTGCTGCTGCTTAATGGCAAACCAACGCTGTTCGATCTGAAACAACATCAACTAACGCCGTTGAATGTGGTGGGGAATAATTGGTTGTCGGCGCGTTTTAGCCATGACGGCCAGCAGATCGTTATGACGTCACGACAAAATAGTGAATACCAGAGTTGGCTGTACCACGTTGATACAGGTCTTAGCCAACTCTTGTACCAAGGATATCAAATAGTGATCCCTTATCAGGATAAAAGTTATCTGGCAGTGCACCCAGATTCCCGCTTTGTATTGCTGGAGGACGAGCACGTGACCGAATTACCTATTAACTATTCCCCACCATTTCCGGGCAGCGTGCATTTGCGAGGAACCTATTTATTCTGGGCCGAAACAGACTTAAAAAATACTACGGTGTTTCGCTTTAATTTGGAGAATGCTGCGTTGGAACAATGGCAGCAGGATCGGCGACAAATGCTACAAACCTTTGATGTTTCGGCAGATGGCTCAAAGTGGTTATTAAGACATATTGGGCATTTTGATACTAAAGTGTATCAAGTTTTAACAGATATTCGGTAGTTTAATGTTTAAATCTGGCTTGGTTATAGTTTAGTTATAAGCAATTCCGAGTTTCATCGCAGCGCTGTTATCGTTTGTTTCGTTATTGTCGTGCATGCTGTTTGCAAGTAACGAGTTTGCAGTAACAGGAAACGCTATGACAACAAAGCAACAGCATAAAAAACACACTAACCGCTACTGGTTTAGCGCCGCGGCGCTCGGTGTGCTCTGTGTAGCCTTAATCAGTGTCGTCACTTTTATTTGGCTGGTGCAGCCAGTATTTTCAGTACCCTGGCGCAGTTATTCGGTTGAATTGCTGCCAGATCAGGCTTATCAGCGCAATGTGCTTTGGCAAGCAAGTCAAAAACAACATCCCAGTTTGGCCACGCATCTGGCGGTACTGCCATTAAAACAGAGCTCGGAGCTTAGCGTGCCATCGTTAGGTATTTTTCATATTCCTGCGCGCTACGAACCGAATTTTTGCACCGGCGATCAGGTACTGCTGAAATACGGACAGCAACAAAGCCAGGGTATTCTTCGATTGAAAATCGCGGCGGGCGAAGGGCAGCAGCATGCTCAGTTTGGTATTGAATTATCGGATGTCACGCGGCATAACCATCCAACACTAGACAAAGTATCAATGCGGTTACAAAGGTTAAGTTACCAGCCAGGCGATTGGCAGACAGTACGATGTTCTGCTATTAAGTAGCCGTTACCCGGCATTCCAGTGATTTGCCTTAGGGAATCAATAACGCTGTTATGCGTTTTCAGGTAGAATGTGCTGCTTGTTACTTTAGAAACTGTGGTAGTGCTTAATGCAGGAAATTGTTTATTTACATGGTTTTGCCAGTTCAAGCCGTTCAGAAAAGGCTGTGCTGACAGAGCAATATTTCCAAGCCATACCTAAGGTGAGATTTCGGGCATTAGATTTGCCCTATACCCCTAATGAAGCCATGGCAACGCTAGAGATTATGCTGGCAGAGCCACCACTGGCAATTATCGGTAGTTCATTAGGTGGCTTTTTAGCTACGGTATTTGCTGAAAGGCTGGGGTGTCGGGCGTGTCTGATTAATCCGGCTGTTGCACCTCATAAGGTACTGAAAAATTATCTCGGTTCGTACGACCATCCTGTGCTGCAGCAACGTTATCAGGTTAGTGCTGAACATATGCCATTGTTGAAGGCATTAATGCCAGAATCTCTTCAGAACGCTAGTCAATATTTTGTGCTTTTGCAAACCGGTGATGAGGTGTTAGATTATCGGGATGCTGTTCAATATTATCAGGGTGCTAACGTGCAATTGGTAACAGGTGGCGACCACAGTTTTGTAGGATATCAGCACTATCTGCCGCAGATTGCCCAATTTTGTTTGCAAGCTTAACAGGAAGCAAAAAACATCATATGACAGAACAACTCTATAATGCCGAATCGATTGAAGTTCTAACCGGGCTTGAACCTGTACAACGTCGCCCCGGTATGTACACCGACACCACTCGTCCAAACCATCTGGCGCAAGAGGTCATTGATAACAGCGTCGATGAAGCCCTAGCCGGCCATGCTGATCTAGTACAGGTGATTTTACACGACGATCAATCGATAGAAGTGATTGATAATGGTCGCGGTATGCCGGTGGATATTCACCCGGAAGAGGGTGTGTCAGGTGTTGAACTCATCATGTGTCGTTTGCATGCTGGCGGTAAATTTTCCAATAAGAATTATCAATTCTCCGGCGGCTTGCATGGCGTAGGTATTTCAGTAGTCAATGCCCTGTCAAGCCGGGTGGATGTGAGTATTCGGCGCGACGGTCAGGTTTATGACATTGCCTTCGAGCACGGTAATAAAGTATCAGAGCTGGCAGTAACCGGCACTGTCGGTAAACGTAATACCGGCACCCGAGTTAGGTTTTGGCCAACCCCGTCCTATTTTGATTCCCCAAAGTTCTCTGTAAGTCGTTTATTGCATGTGTTAAAAGCCAAGGCTGTGTTATGCCCGGGTTTAACGGTAAAATTTGACGACAAAGTTAATCAGCAGCAATACCAATGGTGTTATGAAGCAGGTATTCGTGATTATCTGGCCGAAGCCGTACAGCAATTAATTGCTTTACCAGAGCAGCCTTTTGTAGGCAAGTTTTCAGCCACGACCGAAGCGGTAGAATGGGCGCTGCTTTGGTTGCCAGAAGGCGGCGAATTAGTTACCGAAAGCTACGTTAACCTGATCCCCACGGCACAAGGTGGTACTCATGTAAACGGTTTGCGGCAAGGCTTATTAGAAGCTATGCGCGATTTTTGTGAATTCCGTAATCTATTGCCGCGTGGCATTAAGTTGTCGCCAGAGGATATCTGGGATCGCTGTGCTTATGTGTTATCACTGAAAATGCAGGATCCGCAATTCGCCGGGCAAACCAAAGAGCGTTTATCATCACGGCAATCTGCTGCCTTTGTCAGTGGTATCGTAAAAGATGCTTTTAGTTTATGGCTAAATGAACAAACAGATATTGCGCTGGCCCTAGCCGATTTTTGTATTAACAATGCCCAAAAGCGTTTAAAGGCGGCAAAAAAGGTTATTCGCAAGAAAATCACTTCTGGCCCAGCGCTACCAGGTAAACTCGCCGATTGTTCGGCCCAGGATTTAGCCCGCACCGAACTGTTTTTAGTAGAAGGTGACTCGGCAGGAGGCTCAGCTAAACAAGCGCGCGATCGGGAGTTTCAGGCGGTGATGCCGCTTCGCGGTAAAATCTTAAATACCTGGGAAGTGGAATCCGGACAAATTCTTGCTTCACAGGAAGTGCATGATATTTCTGTGGCTATCGGTATTGATCCTGACTCTGCTGATCTGTCAACTTTGCGTTACGGTAAGGTCTGTATTCTGGCCGATGCTGACTCAGACGGTTTACACATTGCGACCTTACTCTGTGCGCTCTTTATGCGGCATTTCCGCCATTTAGTTGAGCAAGGGCATGTTTATGTTGCCATGCCCCCACTGTACCGGATTGATATTGGCAAAGATGTATATTATGCCCTTGATGAACAAGAAAAAAATGGTATTCTCGACCGAATAGAAGCAGAAAAAAAACGTGGCAAAGTGAATGTGCAGCGCTTCAAAGGTCTAGGTGAAATGAACCCGTTGCAACTGCGTGAAACGACCATGGATCCCAATACCCGGCGTTTGGTGCAGTTAACCATTGATGACACCGCACAGACCATGGAATTAATGGATATGTTGCTAGCGAAGAAACGTGCCACTGATCGCCGTGATTGGTTGGAGCTCAAAGGTGATAGAGCCATTATAGCCTAAGCTTCTTTGTTAGCCGGGCTTAATAAACAGGAGCGACGTGTGGGGAAAGTGCTAATAATATTGCTGCTGATCGTTGGGTTTTGTTGTCAGGCAGCCGCTGCGGCCAAAGACGCGCCAGACTGGTTAGTGCAGGTGGCGGCACAGAAACATCAGGCTCCGGAACAAATGTTAGGCATTCTAGAGGCACATGAAACAGAATTTGCCAGTTTAGCACCAGAACAACAAGCTTATTGGTTAAATCAACAAGCTGCAGTGTTAAGTTATTTAGGGCGCTTTCAGGAACAGCAAAATGCCGCACAACAGGGTATAGATTTACTCGGTGATGCGGCGACGGCGCTCAAAGCAGAGCTGATGTTTGAGCTTGGTTATGCCCGCGAGATGCAACTGGCATTAACTGAAGCACTCAGTTGGTATCAACAGGGAATGACGCTGGCGACAGAGCTTGCTGATGAAAAGCTGCAAGTCAGAGGCATGATCAATATTGCTGCAGTAGATTCGTTACAAGATCGGGATCAACAAGCATTACAAACCCTTAAAAAAGCCTACAGTATGGCGAAAGAATTAAAAGATAACGAATTACTGGCAGATGTAAACGCACAACTGGGTTTAATGTATTCCTCGTTAAGTTTTGAACAAGAAGCTCAGGAGTTTTTAGAGCGGGCATTAGCGCTTTACGCTGAATTAGGTTGGCAGAAAAATCGTATTTCCGTGTTGTATAATTTGGCAAGAAACTACAGCTATCTACAAAACTATGAACAAGCCTTACAGAGTTTTGAACTCATGCTGCAATCTGCATTAAAAGAGCAGGATGTCCTGAATTTATATTATGCCTACAGTGGTTTAGCCATTACCAATAATGAAATGGAGCGACCACAGGTTGCTTTAAATTATATGCAGAAGGCAGAAGAATATTTAGATTTGATTCAGTCAGACTATTATCTTGCTGGCCATCATTACGAAAAAGCCCTCATTTTTCAAAAACTGCAGCAAAGTACTCAGGCCATGCAGCAGCTGTTATTAGCGGAAGAATATTTTAAGAAATTAGAAGAGAACCAATCTGGTAATATGCTACTGGCTTTACACTTACTAAAGGCAGAACTGCTGGCTGAACAAGGTCAATACCAGCGCGCATATCAGCAGCTATTAGCATTTGTGCATGGTTTTCAACAATTTCGCGATAAAGAAAATGAGTTAGCTTTAGTCAAATCGCGCATGACCTTTGAGGCCGAGCGTGATCTAGCCAGGCAAAGCCTGCTGGAGCAGGAGTATCAATTAAAAGCGCTGCAGTTGGCTGAAATTGCCCATTCAAAACAAATTCAGGTGATGTGGCTGGGCATGGTTATCGTGCTTAGTGTGTTGTTGCTGGCGGTGATATTATTATTGCGCGCCAGTAAACGTAAATCTGCCCGCCAGTGTAATTAGCGACAACAGGAAAAGGCATGACAGAAACTGTACTTTTAGCCGATGGCACCGAGCAATTGCCATTGCGTCGTTTTACCGAAGACGCCTATTTAAATTATTCGATGTACGTCATTATGGACCGTGCCCTGCCGCATATCGGTGATGGTTTAAAGCCGGTGCAGCGTCGTATTATTTATGCAATGTCTGAGCTTGGCTTATCTCACCTTGCTAAATTCAAAAAATCAGCACGTACTGTCGGTGATGTTTTAGGTAAATTTCATCCACATGGTGATTCGGCCTGTTACGAAGCGATGGTTTTGATGGCCCAGCCTTTTTCCTACCGCTATCCACTGGTTGACGGCCAGGGTAACTGGGGGGCACCGGATGATCCTAAATCCTTTGCTGCGATGCGATACACTGAAGCGAAATTATCACGCTTTAGTGAAGTATTATTATCTGAACTCGGTTCTGGCACGACTGATTGGACACCAAACTTTGATGGTACCCTGGAAGAGCCAAAGGTATTGCCTGCCCGCTTACCCCATATTTTACTGAACGGTATTACCGGTATTGCCGTAGGTATGGCCACTGATATTCCACCGCATAATGTGCGGGAAGTGGTTAACGCTTGTGCTGCGCTGTTAGACAACCCCGAAACAAGCAATGCCGATCTAATGCAGTATGTGCAAGGCCCCGATTATCCAACAGACGCGGAAATTATCTCTTCTGCTACTGACATCGCTGCCATTTATAATACCGGTCGCGGCAGCATTAAAATGCGGGCGCTATATCAGCAAGAAGATGGCGATATCGTGATCACGGCTTTGCCGCATCAAACCTCAGGTGCGAAGATACTAGAGCAAATTGCCGCCCAGATGCAGGCCAAAAAACTACCGATGGTCAGTGACTTACGTGATGAATCTGATCATGAAAATCCTACCCGTATTGTGATAGTGCCGCGCTCTAACCGGATTGATGTTGAGCAATTAATGCAGCATCTGTTTGCGACCACTGATCTTGAGAAAAGCTACCGGGTTAATTTGAATATCCTGGGGATGGATCATCGGCCGCGGGTCCGTAATTTATTAGAGATCCTAACTGAGTGGCTAAGCTTTAGGCGTGATACGGTACGTCGTCGTTTGCAATACCGCTTAGATAAAGTGCTGGACCGTTTGCATGTGTTAGCAGGTTTATTAATTGCCTTTTTGAATATCGACGATGTGATTCGGATTATCCGTACTTATGATGAACCTAAGCCTGAGCTAATTGCTTTCTTTGGTATTACCGAGCGTCAGGCTGAAGCCATTTTAGAATTAAAGCTGCGCCATTTAGCCAAGTTGGAAGAAACGAAAATTCGCGGTGAGCAAGATGAACTCAGTAAAGAGCGTGACAAGCTGCAAGCCATCTTAGGATCTGAAAAGAAGTTAACGAAACTTATTCGTGACGAATTGATGGCGGATGCCCAGAAATATGGTGACGATCGTCGTAGTCCTATTGTCCAGCGAGAAGAAGCCAAGGCGTTAAGCGAAAAAGAGCTGTTACCCAGTGAAGCGGTTAGTGTGGTGTTATCAGAGAAAGGTTGGGTACGCTGTGCCAAGGGCCATGATGTGGACGGTAATGCTTTGAGTTATAAAGCTGGCGATGCCTATAAAGCAATGGCCAAAGGCCGTTCTAATCAACAGGCCGTCTTTATCGACTCTTCGGGGCGCAGCTTTGCCACTGAAGCACATGAATTACCCTCAGCACGCGGGCAAGGGGAGCCACTTAGCGGCCGTTTTACCATTGTTGCGGGTGAAACCATAGATCATGTGCTGATTGCCGATGAAAAGCAAACCCTCTTACTAGCCTGTGATGCGGGCTATGGTTTTGTAGCGGAGTTTAATGATCTGCTAAGTCGTAACAAGGCCGGTAAAGCCGTGCTGAGTTTACCGGTAGGGGCAAAAGTGTTACCTCCAGTGCCCGTTGCAGCACCGGAAAGCGATTTGTTGCTCTGTATCTCAAACGAGGGCCGCATGCTGATGTTCCCTGTGGCAGAGTTACCGAAACTGAGCAAAGGTAAAGGTAATAAGCTAATGTCCATTCCATCGGCCCGCGCTGCCAGCCGCGAAGAATACGTGTGTTTATTGGCCGTAGTACCAGTCGATGGCAGCGTAACCTTGGTTGCAGGCAAACGTAAACTCAGTTTGAAAATGGCTGATTTACTGCATTATCAAGGCGAGCGAGGCCGGCGTGGTAATAAGTTACCCCGTGGTTTGCAGCGGATTGATGAAATTATCGTCAATGGTCAGAGTGATCAAACCAGCCCTGTGAGTGAATAGCGCTATACTGAGCCCTTTGTCATAGTTGGGTTTACCAGATAAGGTTTTGCCTGTCAGACTGCAAAGCACTGCTTTAAAGATGACAGCTTAAACCATCGTTGCAAGGGGCGGGTTGTGATTGCTGTTGTACGTTTAATTTTGTTGGTTTTATTTTTTTTGATAAGTACCGTGGCCGGTTTGCTGATGTGTTTGTGTCGACCTTTTCACCCGAATAACGTCGCACTTTTTAGTAAGTGGTACGGCAGTGTTTCCTGGATATTAGGCATAAAAGTTGAAATAAGACGGGATCCCGCCATTCAAATTGGTGAACCCTATGTTTATATTGCTAATCATCAGAATAATTTAGACCTGTTTACCTTAAGTGGTTCTGTATTGCCACGTACGGTAACCATAGGGAAAAAAAGTCTGAAATATATCCCGTTTTTTGGCCAGCTGTACTGGCTAAGCGGCAATTTTCTGATAGACCGCGATGATAAAACCAAAGCCTTAAACACCATGCTGGCGGCCGCTGAGCGGATTGCCAATCAAAAAATTTCGGTGTGGATGTTCCCGGAAGGCACCCGTAGTTATGGTCGTGGTTTACTACCCTTTAAAATGGGCGCCTTTCATATTGCCCTGGAAGCAAATGTGCCCTTAGTACCGGTTTGTATGAGTACTACCCATCAACAGTTTAAGTTAAATCGCTGGAATAACGGTAAGGTGATTATTCAGATGCAGGCCCCGGTATTGCTGAGTAAAGAGCATAGTATCCGGCAGTTTGCTAAAGATTTGCGAACAAAAATGGCTGCTCAGATCAGCGAACTGGATGCGGAGCTGGCTGGGCAGCAGACTTCGCTGCGACAAGATTGATCAGCAGGATTCCGAGTGGGAACTAGCCAGGGACAGTACAGACTTAAGACTCGGGCGACAAGCCCGCCAGCTTTAAACTAAAGCGGGTACCTGTACCCAGTTTCGATGTGACAGTCAGCTCCCCGGCAAGATTTTTTTGTACAATGTTATAAACAATAGACAAGCCAAGCCCGGTACCCCCGCGGCCACGTCGTGTGGTAAAAAATGGCTCGAAGATCCGCTGCAAATGTTCACGCGAGATACCGCAGCCATTATCCGTTAGTTGCAATAGCAGCCGTCCGTCAGCTAAGGCTTGCGTTTCGATCCTGATCTGCGCTTTCGCAGCGGTTGGTGGTGGATCAAAGGCATGGATGCAGGCATTGGTGACTAAATTAGTTAATACCTGTGCAATAGCTCCTGGATAAGAATGCAGTGACAGGCCGCTGTTTAGTATCAGCTCTAATTCTACATGATGTTGTTTGCAGAATGGCAGCAAGGTTTGTAGCACGGCCTGCACATAATCATCAATTGCAAACTGATGCAACTCGTAATGCGATTGGTCAACCGCACTTTGTTTGAACTGAATAATGAGCTCTGCTGCGCGGTTTAGGTTGCGCTCGACTAATGCCGTAGAGTGTTGTAACTCAGCCAAAGTTTGCTCAAGCTGGGTCTTGCTAAGCATACCCGAGTTCACACTGTCCACTAAGGCCGTTAATAAGTAGCGACAGTGTGAAATACCGGTGAGGCTGATACCCACGGGGGTATTTACTTCGTGGGCAATGCCGGCAACTAAACTGCCTAAAGACGCCATTTTTTCCGATTCAATCAAATGTTGCTGAGTTTGTTTCAGCTGATCTAAGGTGTTCTGTAAATGTGCAGTCCGCTCATTAACTAAGCTTTCTAGTCGTTGATTGGTTTGTTCCAGTTGCTGTTGATAACGTTGTCGCTCTGCAGCGGCCATTACCCGGCCATAAAGATCCGACAGTACCCCAACAAAACCTGCATCATCATCACTCCAATCCCGATTTTGCCCGGTCTGTTCGCAGCAAATAATGCCAATAACCTCGCCCTGATAGCGCAACGGCACATCTAGCATAGACCAGATATCAAGCGGAATAAGGTAGGGTTCAGCAAATTCATGAGTTGCGCTATCGGTGCGGGCGTCCCTTGCTTTAATAACGCGCTTTTTATCCAGCGCCGCGAAGTATTGCGGAAACTGCTGTCGCGTTAAGGCTGGCAACTCACTGACATTCAGTTCTAGCGGGCAAATTTGCTGACATTGCATCAGATCCCGCTCCGTATCATAAAGCCAGATACTGGCGCGGGCGATATTTAAACCATCCAGACAGCGCTGCAAAATAGCACGTTCAGCCAGCATTTTATCACCACTATCTAATATCGGATCCATCGATAACGAAAGCAGTAAATTATCTTGTAGTTCCTTCATGTAACCTGTTCCAATCTTAGATGAAGCAGTATCGGCTTAAGCCATCTTAAAGCGAGCTGCGCCTTGCGAAAATTGAATCTTAACCACCTTGTAACTATGTCAACAAGTCACCAGCAAAATAAAAAGACTAGCACTAGAACCGCTAAAGAGTTTGCTACCGACATTGAGGTTTTGCATAAATGTAGTTAAAGCAGTCATCTGACAATTCCTATTTGTTTTATCATTATTTTTTGCCAGGAACTGCAGGCGTAACCTAAGTGCACAAGCGAAAGATAAACTAACAAGCGTTGCGCGGGTCATCGTTTTGTATACTTAAAAGTATAGCCTATCAAGCGCAGAATGTTGGCCTTCTCAAATGCAAGGTATGAGTATCAGCCTTTGCTGCAACTGAGGAACAAGTAGTGTCGACCATGACAGCCTTCTTAACTAAGTAGTTGCCCCTTTTAGTCGCTGCTGAAAAATCTGTACCATAAAATGCCATAGCCAATGCATACCCTTGATGCTGAGCTTGGTAACGACTAAACTGCGCAGCAGACACAGCCAACAGAGTAATACTATGGAAAACTGGAAAGAATTTACTGACGAAACCATCTCGGCTTTATTGGAAGATGGCAGCGATCCGGATGCGCTTTATACCATCGAGCATCACTTTTACGACAAAGACTTTAATAAACTGGAAAAACTGGCGGTAGAGCTGTTTAAACTGGGTTATGAAGTTACCGATGCCGAAGAAGTCGAGTTTGAAGATGGTGCCAGTGCCTGGGTATTTGATGCCATTTGCGAGCAATCATTAGATGGTGTGGCTATTACCGCCGATGCAATTAAACTGGAAGCCTTGGCAAAAAAACATCAGGTAGAATACGACGGCTGGGGCACCTATTTTGAAGGTGATGAAGACGGCGTGGAATGGGAAGACGACGACGCAGAAGAGTAACGTTATCTGTAACCTTGTAAGACCCGGTGTGCTCAGCCTACCGGGTTTTCTTTTTCTACCACTGCTCTTCACATAACCTGTCATGTGTCTCCTGCTGGCGGTTACTCAACGTTATTTTAACGCGTCTTGTTCGCTATTCGGTATACTAGTCGTCTTCCCAGTATTGTCTGCTGTTTGCTATGAAAAGCCTTGATAATGTGTCTGCTGTACTACCTTTATCTGCCACTGACCTTGCTGTTGGCAAGGACATGAGCGAAGCACGTCCACGACCAAGTCCAGAAAAATTGGTATTACCCATCGTTGGTGCCGTGAGTTTTGTGCATCTGCTCAACGATCTGATTCAAGCGATTTTGCCTGCAATCTACCCTATGTTGAAAATCCAGTACGCGCTCAGCTTTACGCAGCTAGGCCTGATCACCTTGATTTTTCAGGTTACCGCTTCTTTGTTACAGCCGGCTGTAGGGTTTTATACCGACAAATACCCGAAACCGGCACTCTTGCCGTTGGGGATGGGTTTTACCTTACTTGGCTTGCTGCTGCTCGCCGTAGTGAACAGTTTTCCGCTATTACTGTTGGCCTCAGCGCTAATTGGCCTTGGTTCTTCTACCTTTCATCCAGAGGCTTCCCGCGTGGCAAGGATGGCATCGGGCGGGCGTTTTGGTTTGGCGCAGTCTTGCTTTCAGGTAGGAGGTAATGCTGGCTCGGCATTGGGGCCTTTGCTCGCTGCGCTGATTATCATTCCGCGTGGTCAGGGCAGTATCGCCTGGTTTTGCTTGTTTGCTATTGTCGGGATTATGGTGCTACTTCGCGTCAGTCGTTGGGTAGTCAGTAGCCAGGCTGCGGGTAGTGCGCGCAAAAATGCCAATATAGATAGCGGCTTATCAAAACAGCAAATACGTCGCGCATTGTCGGTGCTGGCGTTATTGGTGTTATCAAAATATGTGTATATGGCTTGTCTGAGTAATTACTACACCTTTTATCTGATTGAACATTTTCAGGTATCGATAGCACATTCTCAGCTATTTTTATTCTTGTTTCTGGCAGCGGTGGCGGTTGGTACTGTGATTGGCGGCCCGGTTGGCGACAGAATTGGCCGTAAGCAAGTGATCTGGGTTTCTATTCTGGGGGCAGCGCCGCTAACGCTGCTATTGCCTTATGCCAATTTATATTGGACTGCCGTGCTAACGGTACTGATTGGTTTAGTATTATCTTCTGCCTTCTCGGCTATTATCGTGTTTGCGCAAGAACTGGTACCCAGCAAAATTGGGATGATTTCAGGCATTTTTTATGGGCTGATGTTTGGCATTAGCGGCATCGCTGCAGCAGGGCTAGGAGCGCTGGCGGATGCGACCAGTATTATCACGATGTTTAAGTTCTGCGCCTGGTTACCCTTACTTGGCATTCTGGCGATCTTCTTGCCTAAGATGCGTCAAGTTAACCCAGGCAAGTAGTTTTACAAACTCCAGCCCTGCTTAAAGGCGCTGGCCTGACGGCGGGAAATTTCTACCTTAAGGTCGGCACTAAGGCCGACCTCAAAACCGCCACTGATGTTAGGCTCGATCTGCCGGATATATTGGGTATTAATAATCCAGCTGCGATTGGCCCGAAAAAAGGCGTCTGCCGGTAGTTTTTGTTCCAGTGCGCTTAGATTGCGGTAAATCATCGGTTTACCGGCGGCAAAGTGCACCCGGGTGTAGTTGCCTTGCGCCTCAAAGGCGTAAATATCGGCCAGCGTAACAAAATAGCAGCGGTCACCGTCTTTGAGAAAAACCTGGCTTTGCAAGGTCATCTGTGGGCGTTGGCTGGGTGCTGGCACCTTTGCCAGCGCGGCCTGTAAGCGGGGTAGAGTAACAGGTTTTAGCAGATAGTCAGTAGCGTGGTAATCAAAGGATTTTAGTGCGTATTGGTCAAAGGCGGTGACAAAGATCACATGCGGCAGCGTACTCTGCTCCGCCAGTTGCTCTAGCAGCTGAAAGCCATCGGCCCCCGGCATATCAATATCCAATAGCAATAAATCCGGGTTGTTGTCTGCGATCTGTTGTAATGCCTGGCTAACATCGGCCGCTTCACCAACAATCTCAATATCCGTACAGTGTTTTAATTGATTTCGCAGTTCCAGCCGGGCTAAGCGGCTATCGTCAACCAGCAATACTTTCATCTAGTGACTCCATGGGTAGACAGATCTCGGTTAGCACCTTTTGCTGTTGCTGTGTTAGCTGCAAGCTGGCGCGGCCCTGATATAGCAAATCAAGCCGTTGCCGGATATTGGCCAGCCCCACGCCAGTGCCGCCGGTATCTTGCTTAAGCTGGCCATCATTGCTAACCGTTAAACATAACTGATTATCGGTAATCCGGGCGCTGATCGCAATGCTGCCGCCGGCCGGTAGCTGGCTAATGCCATGCTTAATCGCATTCTCTACACAGAGTTGCAGCAATAACCTGGGTACGGCCAAGGCCAGACAGGCATCCGGGATCTGCTGTTGATAGTGCAAACGTTGTTCAAACTGAATCGAGCACAGCGCCAGATAATGCTGCACAACTTCCAGCTCCTGCGCCAGAGGCACTTTAACACCAGCTCGTGGGTCCAGATTGTAACGCAGCATATCGGCCAGGATGCTTAACATCTCGCGGGCTTTTTCCGCATCTTCCAGGATCAGCGCGCGGATATTATTTAGCGCATTAAATAAAAAATGCGGCTGTAATTGGTTAAGCAAAGCATCCAATTGGGTGGCTTGCAGTAAGTCGGTGGTTTGCTGTAGTTGCCGCACCTTGGTTACAGCAAAGTACAGCGCTGACCAGAGCCACATGGCAATCAGCATACTAACAAAGTCGCTGCTGAAAATTCTTTTGATCACAAACCAGCGCTGTGACTCTGGGATGGGAAAGCTGTATTGCGTGTTACTTATCAAAAAGAACACTATGACTAGCAGGCTGGTTGCTATAACAGCGATTAGTATGCTACCAAAGAGCAAGCAGGCTGCCTGACGCAGCACGCCAGCTTGCTGCAGTTTATGTCGGTAGATGCTACGTAACAAATGCGAGCCAAGCGCAGTACTGCCAACCAAAATGGCGGCATAGAGCAGATTAATAGTAACAAAGATGGGATTGGTATAAATAACCAGGCTAAGTAGAACGTATAGCAGCCCCCAGCCACTGCATTGTAATAGGGCGTAACTTGCTTGCCGGCTTAATGTCATGGTTGGGTTTCCGGTGCTGAGCGGTTTTCGGCTGGCGTAGCCAACCAGTCGGCAAATAACGCCAGGCCTTGTTCAGTAACAGGTAGCGCCATATTGGTCAGGATCACCAGCCCTTTTTGCTGAGTGGGTTCAAACACCACCAAACTGCTAAAGCCGGCAGTCTGGCCGGCATGCCAGTACCAGCCCTGAGTAGTGAGCATCCAGCCGGGTGTCATGGCCGGTTGGTCGTTAAGTGGTAGCGGTGATAGCCATAATTGCAGCAGCGGATCCGTGTTGGCAGTTGAGAATAGTTGTTTTAGCATGCCCGCCATATCCTCAATACTGGCGACGACCGCGCCTGCGCCCGCCAGGCTATCAAATTGCCAGTTAGCCACCTGCTCAGCGTTAATCGCATAGCCGTTGGCAAGTTTGGGTAGGGGGGTAGCTACTCCAGAGTTATCTGTGGTCGACATTTGCACCCTGGCTGTTGGCATCATCAGTGGCTGGAATACCCGCTGCTGCATCAGCTCAGCATAGGATTGCTTTGACTCAGTAGCCAACAGCCAACCCAGCAGACCATAGCCATAGTTGGAGTAAGCGAACTGGCGCTCAGTAAAGTCGGTCATTGTCAGCGCCTCAAGCAGCTGGTTATCGTGGTAGCTGGCGTAGGGGTTACGTAAATCATCCAGCGGTAAATTGGCTGGCAGCCTTGGCAAACCACTACGATGAGTCAGTAAGTCGGTAAGATTATACTGATGTAAAGCCAGTTCCGGGAGGGCAAACTGCTGTGCCAGTGGCTGGTCGAGTTGCCAGCGCCCTTGCTGCACCAGGCTTAGCACCGCCAGCGCCGTTAGGGGTTTGGTTACCGAGCCAATTTCAAATAAGGTGTCTAGATTAACGGCTTGACTGAGCGCTGGGCTAACAGTTTGTTGCTGCCCAGTATCTGCCAGACCATGTAGCTGATATTGCACCTGCTGCCCGTCCACCAGTGCGATAGCAACGCCGTGCTGGCCAAACTCTTGTTTCAGCCAGCTGGGCAATTGCTGTAGCGTCAGTGGCTCAGTCGGTGTCAGGGCTTTTTTTTTAAATTAAGCGGCATGGCCCGGCCCTGAACAAAGGTGCCTTGCCACTGGTCTTGTTGCCATTGCCCCTGATAGCTGGCGTTGATCATTTTGGCGCTGAAATTAAGCTGGTTTTCGCTGACGCTAAATTGGTCGACCGGAATACCATAGCTTTGTTGTTTTGGGCTATCCAGGGTCACATGATAGTCGCCGGCAACCACTGCGACATTTAATACCAACGGCAAGCTGGCGTTATTACCAAGCGCTAAATCACCTGCCCACTGCTGTTCGTGCTTTAGGCGTGCTAAATCCTGGCTGGTTAAGCGAGTCAGGGTAATGGGCATGGCACGACCTTGCGTGAAAAACCCTTGTAGAGTCTCCCCGGCAAAGTTGCCTTCAAAGCTTGCCTTAAGTGAGTCGGCAGCAAATTTCAAGTGAGTGCCTTCCAGCGCCATGCTTGTCGGCAGGATAGGTTGCTGGTGTTGATTGGGGCTTAACAGCGACAGTTGGTAGCCGTTATCTGCTGCAGTCAGGGTTACTCCCAGTACTATGCCGGCACCAGGCGCCAACTCAAGTACGCCGCGCCAGTGGCCGCTGTAATCCTCCGCTAGGCTGCCAAAGCTGGCCAGTAACAGGCTGCTGCTAAGTAAAATCTTTTTCATGACATGTCCTCCGTGCTGTTTTAGCTTACAGCATAACGCCCTAAATTGTCTGCCTAAGACATTTTATGATGAAGGGTAAGGCTGTCAGGATAACTGGTTAAAATTCGTGATGAAGGGCCTGTTTCTTGTAAATCTGCCGGTATCAAAGAGATACCGGCACAGTAGTGATGAGTTGTTAACCGCCACCCAAACGGTTAAGTAAACGGTCTCTCACCTGATCCTGCAGATTCCCCATTTTTGCGCCTAACAGCTCTTCCAGTTTGGCTTCCAGCGCCTTGCTATCGGTTTCTTGCTGCTGTAACAGGCTTAGCCATTCTTGTTGTGGCCCCAGTTGTTGCGTCAGGCGGCTATCCAACTCAGTGCGCAGTTGGCTTTGCAGCTGCGCGATTTTTTGTCTGGCTTCGCCAAGCAAGGCGTCACCTAGCATGCGATCTAAAGAAGAACGAATAGTCACCTGCGGATTCGAAATTAACCCTTCGGCCAAGACGTCAAAAGGGACCTGACTTTGTTGATTCAGCAGGTTTACCAGCGGATCGAGATAGCGGTTACCGGTTTTCTCAAAGTTGGCATTTTTTAACAGCACCTTAGCTTGCTGCTTTAGCTTATCATCTGTAAGTTTTAAAGAACCATTGGCACTAAATAACCCAGCCAGTAAGGTCAGCGCATTTTGCTCACGGCCCAGGGTTAAGTTCTCTAGCGCCATACCGTCTAACTGCCAGCTAAGGTTGGTAATCATCTGTTCTAAAATAGCGAAATCGCCGTTTAGCTTAAAGGTGTTGAGCTTAGGTAAGCCGGCCACATCTAAATTAAAGCGGGTAGCGACGTTATTGATCAGCTGATGCTGGGTGGTAATGTCCTGCATGGTAATGGTGCTTTCAGTACCGGCTAACAGCAAATGCAGTTTGGCGTTTTTCACCCAGAAATTTGGGTAGGGCTGGTTTGGATCCAGTGGCTTCGCCGGTGAGGGTTCACCTTCTTGCTGTAAATAGGGTTTAGCCAGTTGATATAGCGCTTCCAGTTTTTGAATTTCCCGTGCCCAAATATCGCCTAACAGGATTTGAAAAATCGGTGCCAGGCCACCGTCCTGGATATTGGCCAGTTGCTGCAGTTGCTGCCAATCTTGCTCGGCGGCTTGGCGCAAGGCTTTTACTGCGTTACTTAACGTATCGCGACTTTGCGTCAAACTTTGTTGCAGCTCACGCAGTTTATCGCGCTCGCTGCGTACCTGCTGCTGTAACGTATTTAGCTGCTGAGTTTTTGCAGCTAAATCGGCAGCATCGCTAATACGGCTGTCAGTTAGCGCTTTGATGCTGCTCTGCAATTCTGCCAGCGTTTCGGCGGTAGG
The DNA here is from genome assembly GCF_014653435.1 of Alishewanella longhuensis. GTDB lineage: Bacteria > Pseudomonadota > Gammaproteobacteria > Enterobacterales > Alteromonadaceae > Alishewanella > Alishewanella longhuensis. The sequence goes on from NZ_BNAO01000001.1 coordinate 761,817, forward strand.
TAGTTGTTGCCGCAGCTCGCTAAACCTTTGTTGTTGGTTTTGTGCCAGTTGTTTGAGCTGCTCACCTTGTTGCACAGTTTGTAAATTGGCACGTGCCAATATTTCCGCTGACGTTGGGATCTCTACCTGCAACAGCGAGGCTAAGTCTAGTGCATTGTTGTTCGGTACCGGCTCCCGATAGACTTTACCGGGGTTTGTCCTGCTAATGCCGTACGCCAGCTCGCTGATCTCCAGTTCTTCCACAATATAATAGCCTTTTAACGCAGGCCAGGGATCCACCCGGGCATAGGCTTTAGCAAAGCTTAGGCTGTTAAATTCCGGTTTGGCCGGATCGGTTAACTGCACACCGTTGATTTGTAGCGACACCGGCATTAGGCGCAGCGAAACACTCTCCACATTTACTTCGGCGCCAGTTACTTCCTCCAGCTCACTAATCATTACGCTTTTAATAATGGTATTGGCCAACAGCCAGCCAATAAGTAGCAAGGTGATCAGGCTAATAGGAATAAGCCATAGGAGTTTTTTCATTGGAAGATCCTTATCAAAAGCAATGCAGGGACAATTTGACCAACACAGGCCAACGGGCCTTAGTTTAAAGCAAAAGGTTAAATTCCGCATAGTCTTTGGTTAACAATGCCAGTTTAAGTTCCGTTTACGGTCAGTTGCGACCAATAACAGCTGGCTGCGGCGAAACCGCATGCCACCAAGGCACTTAGTGATTATGCTAAACCAAGGTTAGCTTTAAGAGATATGTTATGCGAGTAGTTTGTTTAATCTTAGGATTTTTACTATTAGGCTGTAAACCAGTCGCAGTGCCGGAACCCGTGGTAGTTAGAGACACAGCTTGGTTGGATGCGCGTGGTGCGCAGCAAGCACTTGCTGCTGGTGAGCTAAGTAGTGAACAGTTAGTCACTTATTATTTGTCGCAAATCGAAAAGCATAATACTGACGGCCATCAACTGCGTGCCATAACGGATATTAATGCCGATGCATTGGCTCAGGCGCGGCAACGGGATCAAGAGCGCGCTGCCGGAAAAATACGTTCCTCTTTGCATGGTTTGCCTGTGGTACTAAAAGCCAACATCGCTACAGCAGATCAGCTGCCTACTACGGCTGGTGCTTTAGCGCTAGAAGGCCATCTTACTCAGTCTGATGCCGAACTGGTGCAACAATTGCGCGCTGCAGGAGCAATTATTCTGGCAAAAACCAATTTATCCGAGTGGGCGAACTTTCGCGGTGAAAACTCGGCCAGTGGTTGGTCCGCTTTAGGCGGGCAAACTCGTAACCCCCACTTATTGACGCATACCCCTTGTGGTTCCAGCTCGGGATCTGGGGTGGCAGTAGCCGCGGATCTGGCCTTATTGGCGGTTGGCACTGAAACGGATGGCTCCATCATGTGCCCAGCTGCCATTAATGGCATTGTCGGCATTAAACCCACCCGAGGTGCTGTTTCCGGTGAAGGCATTATTCCTATTGCCAGTGCGCAGGATATCGCTGGCCCTATGGCCAGACGGGTTTATGATGCGGCGTTATTACTGGAAGCCATGTTAACCCCAGAGGCGCGCCAGCAAATTCCTGCCTCGTTAACCGCCGCCGCTTTGCAGCCGGCCAATAGTGGTAAAGTCTTGTTGGTGCGGGCTTATGATCAGCGTGATCCGGCTTTAGCCGATATTCTGGATAAAACGGCAGCGGCCCTTACTGCAGCAGGCATTGAAGTGGTAGAAACTGACAATTGGTCTTTACCGGCAGAGCTCTATCAGGCGGAGTTTACAGTACTGCTTTATGAGTTTGCTCGCGATTTACAGCAGTGGCTTACCAGCTATCAGGTATCGGAAAAGGTGAATACGCTACAAAAAATCGTTGATTTTAATCAGCAGCGTGGTGCAGAGGCGTTGGCATTTTTTGGGCAAGAATATTTAATACAGGCTGCGGCGGTTGATTTAGTGACAGAGCAAGCCGCCTATGAACAAGCGTTGTTACAAAGCCGCACCCTGGCAGAAACGGCGTTAAACCAGTATTTACAGCAAGGCTATAGCGCTATTATTCTGCCTTCTTATGGCCCAGCCTGGCCTATTGACCATGTAAAGGGTGATAGTTTTAACTTTGGCACCTCAACGGCCGCTGCAGTGGCGGGTTATCCGTCTATTACGGTACCTGGCGGCGCCAGTGGTTTGCTGCCACTGGGGCTTAGTGTGGTTGGCTTACCCTGGTCTGAGCCAGAGCTGGTGCGACTTGCTGCGCTACTAGAGCAGCAGTTAGCGGCCTATCGTCGGCCAGGCTTTGTTGCCGATGTAGAATAAAGTGTAGAGTCAAACGTAGCTTTACGCTTGACTCTGGAGTTACTCCAGAGTGCAAAATGCGCTAAATGGTATTTTTTAGTGCAATACGGCCAGCGTTAAGCTATAACAAGCAGGGCGTTGACAAGGCGCCTGTGTCGCTACTTCGGTTTTGACATAGACAACAAGCGCTCCTATTGTTATTTATAACGCCCTTAGATTTGGAAGAAACGAATAAGCATGTTAAGCACCTTGGTACAACGCCAAAAAATCTTGATTATGCCGCTGTTAATCAGCCTGGCATTTTCTTGGTGCTTAATGCTTTGTGAAAATCTGGCGCTGGCGGCGCCTGTTCAAAACAATAGCGCTACTAGCCAGGTTGCTACACCGCCTTGCCATAGCCAGCCAGGCAGCCAGCATACTGAGCCCAGTAGTCACAAGCTGACTATCGAACACTGTAGTGGTTGTGATAATCAGGCTGCCGCGGCTGAGTCCTTAGTATTGGCTTTTGCTGCTGTGCTGGTGACTTGGCAAGGTGCCGCGCAGCTGCAGTGGCCATCGACAGCGCAGGTTCATTTAGCCTTCGAGATGCCGCCCCCCCGATCCGGTGTTCCGCTTTATTTGGCGAAAAACCTGCTGTTAATTTAAGCCTTTACTATTTTATCTGGGTCCCGACGCTGGCGTCGGCTGTTGGTATTTTTAGTAAAGGTTAGCAATTTCATTATGTTTATACCTCAAGATTCCTGTTTCCAAGCTGTTGGCACTCTGCCACAGAAAACCTTGCTGCCGTTGTTAGCTGCGCTATTGCTAGCGCCACAGACCTTGGCTGTACAGAATATGCAGCAGCATGCTCATGGCCATACACATAATCACGCAACCACGCCCGCTTCTCAGTCTGCGGTGGTAGATCCTTTAGCAGCACTGCAACCGGAAGCGCAAAGTTATACTTGCTCGATGCATCCACAGATTCGTTTTACCGATCCAAATGCTCGTTGTCCAATTTGTGGCATGGCGCTCATTCCAGTACCACAAGATGATGACACGGCAAATGATGCTGCCAGTGTGCAAACTGAATTGCGCTTAAGCCCCCGAGCGGCCGCCCTGTTGCAAACAGAGGTTATACCAGTGAAAAAAGCCGCTGCAACCCATCACTTTACCCTACCGGGACGTTTGGCTGCAGATCAAAGCCGGATACAAACCATTAGCGCCTGGACAGGAGGGCGGATCGAGCAGGCTTATGTTAATCGCACCGCACAGCAGGTTACCGCTGGCGAGCCGCTGCTGGAGATCTTTAGCCCGGATCTGATTGTGATCCAGCAAGAGCTGCTGCAAGCCAAGCAATTAGCCGGCCGCGCAGGCAGCTTGCCCGCTGGAACTACCTTAGACAGTGCCCGTCGCCGTTTGCGTTTACTCGGGGTGCCGGCAACGCAAATTGAGCAGATTTTAACACGGGAACAATTGCAGGATACGGTAACACTCAGTGCCCCCGTGGGGGGTATTGTCACCGAGAAGTTCGTAAATCAAGGCGCTTATGTCACGGTAGGGCAACCCTTGTTTACGGTATTAGCGCTGGATAAGCTCTGGTTAGAATTAGAGGTGTTTGAAGCGCAGTTGCCACTAATAAAGCAGGGGCAAGCTTTTACGGTTGCCTTTGCTGCTTTTCCAGGCGAGCAGTTTGCCGGCAAGGTTGAGTTAATTGAGCCACAGCTTAGTAGTAATAGCCGTACTGCACGTGTTCGCGCCAGTTTAAGCAATACTGATGGCCGTTTAAAGCCGGGTATGCTGGCGTTGGCAACGCTAAGCCATCCCTTAGCAGAGACTTTGCTGGTGCCCGCCAGCGCGGTCTTGTTCACGGGTAAGCAATCACTGATTTATGTGCAACTTGATGCCGAAAAACCACATTACCAGCCAAGAATCGTCACGGTGGGCCAGCGGGTGGGGGAATATTATCAGGTGCTAAATGGTATTGATGAAGGCGAGTTGGTGGTAAGTAAAGGTGCTTTTCGCTTAGACAGTGAGCTGCAGATCCGTGGTTTGCCAAGTATGTTATCAGCAGAGCGTCTTGCCAGTAATCCGCCAATCCCTTCGGTTGCCACCCCTGCTACCACGCCCGTTGCAATAGATGGTTTTGTTGTTAGCGCGGCCTTACAAGCGCCATTGTTGGCAGGCTACCAACAAGCCTACGCTGGTTTGATCCAGGATGATTTAGCACTATGGCAGCAAGGGACGCTCGCCATGCAGCAAGCGGTAAGCAATATCGCCTGGCCAGAGCGATTTCCACGTATAGTACTGGCGCTGCAAGCCGGCGCGGATGAGATTAACAGCATCACGGATCTCGAGGAAGCCCGGGCACTGTTCTATCGACATAATCTAGGCTTGCTGCGTTTTGCCGAGCTCGGTGTCTTAGCCCAAGGCTGGTATGAAGCTTATTGCCCAATGGCCCGAAGTGGTGAAGGCGCCAGCTGGCTGCAGTCTGATAGTGAGCTGCGTAACCCTTACTTTGGTGCCATGATGCTGCGCTGTGGCGATATGGTTCGTCAATTCGCTGTGGAGGACTAACCATGACACCGCGTATTGCCGGCTTTGGCCGGGTTATTGCCTTGCTGCTGCAACAAAAACTGTTGGTCCTGTTAAGCGCATTGATCTTGGTATTAGCCGGTATAGGGGGTTCGCCCTTTGCATGGCAACATGGTATACCGCTAAAACCGGTGGCCGTCGATGCGATACCTAACTTGGGTGAAAACCAGCAAATTGTCTTTGCTGATTGGCCCGGACGCTCACCGCAAGATGTAGAAGATCAACTCACCTATCCGCTAAGCAGTGCCTTGATGGGCGTGCCAGGGGTAAAGGACGTGCGTTCTTTATCGATGTTTGGCTTTAGCACTATCGCCTTAATATTTGAGGAAAACATTGAGTTTTACTGGGCACGCTCGCGCATTTTAGAAAAGCTGGCTAGCTTACCTGCCGATACCTTGCCCGTGGGCGTGCAACCCGCCTTGGGACCAGATGCCACCGGTTTGGGGCAAGTGTTTTGGTATACGCTAGAGGGGCGCACGCCAGAGGGCAAGCCTAGTGGCGGCTGGTCTTTGGAAGAGTTGCGCTCGGTGCAAGATTGGTATTTACGTAGTGGGCTGTTAACGGCCGAGGGCATCAGCGAAGTGGCGGCTATCGGCGGCTATCAGCGCGAATACCAGGTTGAAGTAGATGCCAATCTGCTGCGGTTGTACGATGTCACGCTGGAGCAAGTGACGGCGGCGGTGATGGCCGCGAATTTGGATGTGAGTGCTGGTAGCCGCGAGCTAAATGGGGTTGAGTACCTAATTCGAGGTGTAGGTTTTATCAAACAGTTAGCCGATTTAGAGCAGGCTGTTGTGCGCTTAGGGGCCAATAACACTCCGATTAGAGTAAAAGATGTGGCCAGCGTGAATACCGGGCCAGCGCCTCGCCGTGGTGCCTTAGATGTGGCTGGTGCCGAAGCGGTTGGCGCAGTCGTTACGGTGCGCGAAGGCTACAATCCGCGACAAGCGATTAGTCATTTGCAAGCGCGTATCGCCGAACTAAGCCCTGGCTTACCGGCAAAAGCTGTGGTGGATTGGTCTCAAGTAACCCTTACTGAGGTTGCGCAATTTGCGCAAGTACAGCAGCTTCCCGCTTTTAACCCGGCGGATGCCGCAGCATGGCTCACTTGGCTAAAGGCGCATCCGGCAGCAATGTGGCCGGATTGGCTGACCTTAAGCCAGCTGCAAATTGTGCCGTTTTATGATCGCTCAGCGTTAATTGACGAAACAGTCGGCACCTTAGAAACCACCCTAGGCTTACAATTGCTGCTAACTACCGTGGTGGTGCTGGCGGCGCTATGGCAACTACGGGCGGCCTTTGCGATAAGTTTGCTGTTGCCAGTAACGGTGCTTGGTAGCTTTTTGCTGATGCGGTTTTTTCAGGTCGAAGCCAATATCGTGGCTTTGGCCGGCATTGCCATTGCCATTGGTACCATAGTCGATTTGGGGATCATCTTCACCGAAAATGTGTTGCGCCAGCGCAGCGAGCAGCCTTATTTGCCGGTGCAGCGTGCTCTACAGCAAGCTGGGCGGGAATTAGGGCCTGCTATGTTAACGGCCATTAGCACCACCATTATCAGTTTTTTACCGGTGTTTTTTATGACCGGTGCCGAGGGCAAATTATTTGGCCCGCTGGCGTATACCAAGACCTTTGTACTGCTTAGTGCTGTTTTGCTAGCGGTTACCCTGTTGCCGGTGGTGCTGTATCTGTTGTTTGCACCTGGTAGTGCGCCATTGCGACGCAGTGTGGCCAGCCTCAGGCGGCGTGTTGCGCGCGCGTTAAGGCTGCGGGGTTTACCTTTATCAGCGCAGTTGGTTTGGCGTTTGCGCGCCTTAGTGTTAGTTGCGGTGTTAATAAGCAGCCTGATCTGGCTGTCGCAACTCTGGTTACCACTGGGGCCTGCGGCGGGGTTTTGGCAGAACCTGCTGTTTGTCAGTAGTTTATTAGTCGTGGTGTTAGGCGGTTTCTGGCTGTTCCATCGCCTTTATTTACCCTTGCTGGCAGCTTGTTTACGCTTTAAAACGCTGTTTTTACTGCTGCCCCTGTGTGTGCTACTCAGCGGTTTAAGTATTTGGTTGGGTGCTGAGCGCGTGTTGCCCGGGGTAAAAGCCGACAGTGCGCTGGCACAGCGCTTCCCAGGATTAGGCCGCGAGTTTATGCCGGCGTTAGATGAAGGTGCGTTCTTATTGATGCCAACCCTGATGCCGCATGCTGCAATAAGCGAAGCGCTGGCCGTATTGCAACAACAGGATAAAGCCATTGCTGCGATTCCTGAGGTAAAAAGCGTAGTAGGCAAAATAGGCCGTGCCGACAGCGCGCTCGATCCGGCACCGCTATCGATGATTGAAACGCTGATCCAATACCATAGCGAATATAAAACCGATGCCCATGGCAAAAGGCAGTATTTTCGTTTTGACCGCCAGCAAAACCAGTTTGTACGTGACAGTGCGGGGGCGTTAATCCCGGATCCTAAAGGGCGACCTTACCGGCAATGGCGTGATCATATTCACTCACCAGATGCAATCTGGCAGGAAATTGTGCAAGCGGCGCAGTTACCCGGTGTAACGTCAGCACCGAAACTACAGCCGATAGAAACCCGTTTACTGATGCTACAAACTGGGATGCGGGCGGCGATGGGGATAAAGCTGCAAGCGCCGGATCTGGCGACCTTAGATAAACTGGCACCTGAGTTTGAACGCTTATTGCGCCAGGCACCTGGCGTAGAACCGCTGACGGTAAATGCTGAGCGGGTGGTGGGACAACCGTATTTAACCATTGTACCTAATCGTCAGGAAATCGCCCGCCACGGGCTGAGTATGCAGCAGGTTCAGCAGACTATTAGCACCGCGTTAGCGGGTATGGATGCCGGTCGCACAGTGGAAGGGCGCGAGCGTTATCCTATTCGGGTGCGTTATCAGCGCGAACAGCGCGACAGCCTGGAAGCGCTAGCCGAGGTACTGATTGCCACGCCAGCCGGGTATGCGTTACCGCTAAGTCAATTAGCCGAGATTCACTATGAGCGCGGGCCACAGATGATCCGCTCTGAAAACAGCTTCTTAACCGCCTATATCACCTTTGGTGCTGTGCCGGGTGTGGCCGAAGTCGATGCGGTGGCCAAGGTGCAAGCTTACTTGGCGGCGCAAATCAACAGCGGTGAGCTTACACTGCCGCCTGGTGTGAGTTATCAATTTGCCGGCAGTTATCAACAGCAACAAAGCGCTGCGGCTACCTTAAGCTGGCTGATCCCGCTAGCTTTATTGCTAATTTTTATGCTGCTGTATCTGCAGTTTAAAGCGATAAGCACGGCGCTGATGATCTTTAGCAGTATTGCCATTGCCTGGGCCGGTGGCTTTATTGCGCTGGATGCCTTCGCCCAGCCACATTTTCTGCATACCGAGTGGTTTGGCGCTAATTTGCGTGAGCTGTTTAATCTGCAAAGCTATAACCTAAGTATTGCCGTCTGGGTGGGCTTTCTGGCGTTATTCGGCATAGCGGTAGACGATGGCATTGTGATGGCGACGTACTTAAAGCAACAATTTGCCGCAGTTAAACCACAAAGCCGGGCAGAGATCCGGCAAGTGGCCTGTGCCGCTGCCGCCAAAAGAATCAAACCTTGTTTAATGACCTCCGCTACCACTATCTTGGCATTATTGCCGGTACTCAGTTCCAGCGGTCGCGGTGCGGACCTGATGATCCCGATGGCCGTACCAACACTTGGCGGTATGCTGTTTGTGCTGCTTAGCGTCTTTATGGTACCGGTACTCTATGCCGCACGGGAAGAGTGGCGGTTAAAGGTGTGATGTGATGATATAAGGCCGAAGTGCTAACACGCCGGCCTTATCATTTATCGCAGAGCTTAGCTGTGATAGCTAATATGCTGATGGAAACGCACGGTTAAATCATCGCGCTCTGGTTGCAGATTAACTGCTTTTGCAAAGCGGCGTAGAGCGCTTTCCACTTCATTCATAAAGCGGCCATAGCCCATATCGGTTTGATCTGCGGGCGTGGCAAAGATCACCAGCTGCATCATTTCTACCAGCTTATCACCTTGTAAATCGCTAATAAGTTGGCCGTTTTCAATGCTGTGATCAAAACCAATCATTTGCAGCTCTTGGCCATGACTGCTTTTATCGTACTGACTATTGCGCACTAAAGGCAATAAACCATTGGCCAGCACTGCTAAATGCTGCAGTTTTTCTTGTTGGCAAGCGCTAACAAACTGCTCTGACACATGCTGATACAGTGGTAAATAGGGTGCTGTGCTTTGCAAATCAATTGCCACTTGCTCCTTTAAGCGCCGGCTTAAGGGCAAATTAACGATCACATAGGTTAAGGCACTATGCTTGGGTAGCTCGCACTTCCTCGCCTTGTAACGAGCATCGATAGAGCGCAGTTTAAAGCCATAACTCTCTTTACTACCTTTGGCTTTAGCAAACAAATCATAGGTGAGGTGTTGGTGATCCCGCACTTTAATTTGTAAATTTGCCAGAGCTAAGCGATTTTTAAACTCGGTAAGTAAAGCGGTAACCTGCTGATGGAAACTGGCGGCATTAGAGCGTAGCGGCTGCTCGGTAGCTAAAAATAATAAAGAAATTTTGCGCGTTCTAACCTTAGGATCAAAAAAGCTATGATGGGCTTCATGATAGCTAGGGTTGTAGAAAAACAAAATTTGCTCGGCAGTTTGCAGTACATAGGCTTCCTGGTGAAAGCGCACTACCGGTGTTTTGCCGTTGGCAATAAAATGGACATTGCGTAAGCCAAATTGATCAGTTAAGGCAAATAGCTTTTGCGCTAAGTCCTGATATAAGGCTTGATAAGGGGCTTCTGTGGATGAAGAAGGAAAGCGTGCAACAAGTTCATCACTGAGTACAAATTCAGCCAGTAAATATTGATTGTCGCGGGCTGCGGCGGGTAAATAGACTTTATGTTGCGAACTCACGGGCATAACCTAACTCCTGTACAGACTAAAATTTCAGCGATTGTAACAAAAAGATCTTAGCAAAGGCTATTTTGTTGAAATTATATCAATTAGGGCGTGTTGACGTTTGCTAATTAACTTCATCTTTGGCTTGCAGAAATTTGCTAGAATAGCGCTTTTGCTGTCGTAACCTTTTGGATATGTTATGTCTGTGACTTTATTAATCGATTATTGGTTAATTGCCATCACGGCGTTGTTTGTAGTGGTTAATCCACTGACCACCGCCTTTATTTTTGTTTCCTTACTACCCAATGCTACTGCTTTGCAGCGCCGGCGAGCAGCTAAGCGCTCGACTTTGGTGTCTGCAGGTATTTTTCTGGTATTTGGCTTGTTAGGTAGTTTTATTTTTAAGGTCTTTGGTATTACCTTAGAAGCGTTTCGGATAGCGGGTGGCTTAATCTTATTTGGCATTGCGATGAGTATGATGCAAAAAGGCTTAGATGACGGAGAAGAAGCGACAGGTAAGGAGCCGCATCCGGATGGTAAGTTAGCAAAGGATGTGTCTATTATTCCGCTAGCTATACCTTTTATTGCTGGGCCCGGTGCTATTGCTACGGTGATGATCCTCACCAGTGAAGCGCAGTCAGTGGCGCATTTTATTACTGTGTTATTAGCCATAGCAATAACCACCTTTTCTTGTTATTTGGCGATGATTTATGCGCATGTGTTGGTGCGCTATGTGGGTGAGACTGGCAAAGAGATAATGACCCGGTTGTTTGGCTTAATTTTATCGGTTATTGCGGTGCAGTTTGTGATTAACGGGGTAGTGGATGTTTATCGTAGTTTGTAAATAGAGTTTATAAATATAGGTTTGCATTGCCATATCAAAGTGATGTGAGTATAAACCCCAAAATAAAACAGGGCGCCTCGGCGCCCTGTTTGCTTTAACATAAAACGTTATGCAATAACGATAAAGCCGACAAAAGCCAGTACTGCCGCAATAAAGGCGTAAGGGAACTGAGTTAGCGCATGGCTCATTAAATTACAGCCAGAGCCTTGTGCGGCTAGCACCGTTGAGTCACTGTAAAAACAAGCCTGACTACCAAAAGAGCTGGCAGATAATAGGGCACCTATCACCAGCGGAATATTTGCATCTACCGCTACCGCCAGTGGCATCACGATAGGGATAGACACCGCGAAAATCCCCCAGCTTGAGCCTGTGACAAAGGCTAGAATAGCCATAGCAACGAATACCAAGGCCGGTAACATTTGCGCTGTCATATAGGGTGCAAGATTTTCTATCACATAAAGCGGTAAACCCAGTTGGTCGCACACATCTTTAAAGGTAAAAGCGGCAATCACCGTACAGATAGCCGGTAGCATGGTTTTAAAACCGTGCATCATCAGCTCCATCATCTCGGTAAATGGCATTAAACGCTGCGCCATATACATGGGGATGGTAAGGATAAAGGTTAAAATTAAGGCCGGCCAAATTTCGGCTTCAAACCAGATGGTAAAGCCAATCAGCATTAACATGGGCAGCAAGAAGTTATATAACTTACCGCCTTTTTTATCTGAGGCATCAAACTCTTCTTCGAACGCTTCTACGGCAAAATCATCGCTGGTATGGGTATGCGATGCGGCAGTTTCCGCTGGGGCGTCAACGTTACCGCTAGATAGCTGCGCAGCCAGCTCGGCTTTTTTCATCGGGCCTATCAGTGGCATGATACCTAGTATGACTAGCGGCACCATTATCAGTGCTAACCAGGCATACAACATATAAGGTATAGCGGTAATGTAGGTTTTAATACCATTTGGATCTGTTTCCGGTGCGATACCATTAGCGACTAATAAACCACCAAAGAAAATTGCCCAGGTAGAAATGGGTACTAATACGCACATAGGGGCGGCGGTTGAGTCCACCACATAAGCTAACATTTCCCGCGAAACCTTGTATTTATCGGTAATACGCTTCATGGTTTCACCCACGGTAAGCGCATTTAAGTAATCATCGATAAAGATAATTAATCCTAATAAATAAGTCATAAACAGCGAGGGTTTACGGCCACTGGCATATTGCTGGGCCATCCGGCCAAACGCAAAAGCACCACCGGTATGCACTAACAGCGCAATTAAGGCACCAAAGCCACCACAAACCAGAATTAACCAGCCAATGGTTTCATCTTGCATTACCCGTACTGAGGTTTCGCCTAAATTAAATAAGGCATCTTTTGGCGAACCCAAAAACAGCAAGCCTGAAGCCGCGCCTAGCACTAACGCCAGAATAGGGCGCTTTAGCCAGATAGCGAATAACAGTACAACAATAGGTGGAATTAAACTGATTGCGGAAGGTGATACAGCGGCCGCTTCGGCCGCCGCAGCAACAGGCTCGGCCAAACTCCCTAAGGTTTCATCTGCTGACATGGTTTTTATTCTCGTATAAAAGTCCGGCAAGCCGGCAAAAAGTTAAGGTAACCGTTGCAGCAGATCTGACAACTCAACGGTGCTAGGCCCTGCGCCAGTGACTGCTTATGCACTTGAAAAGTATGCATTAGTGGCAGTTGCAGGGGGTGTTTGATCTTTATTCAAACAAACCGATGCATCATAGCAAAAAATCGCTTTTGTACAATTGGAATCTTTAGCGTAAGTTATAATGAAAAGCCAGTCTGAGTCTGTCAGACTGGCTTTATTTTTTTCAAAATAGGCTTGGCTTTAAAGCGCAGCAATTTCCGCTTGCTGTGCCTGTAACTTGGCGACGGCCTGCTCCAGCTCGCCTTGCTTAGCGCGCTCTTTTTCCAGCACGGCCTCTGGCGCTTTGGCTACAAAGCCTTCGTTGCTAAGTTTACCGGCGACACGCGCTAGCTCTTGCTGGGTTTTTTCCAGTTGTTTGGCAATGCGGCTTAGCTCAGCCTCTTTGTCAATTAAGCCGGCCATCGGGATCAACAGATCCATACTGCCAATTAGCTGGGTGGCGCAAGCAGGGGCTTTGGCGTCGGCTGCCAGCACGTCCAGCGTTTCTAACTTAGCCATGACCATCAGGAAGTTACGGTTCTCAGCTAAGCGGCGTGTTTCTTCGGCATTGAGATTGCGCAATAGCACATTAAGCGGCTTGCTTGGTGCAATATTCATTTCACCGCGCACATTACGAATGGCGGTAATCACCGCTTTTAGCCACTCTAAATCGGCCAGTGCGGTTTCATCCACCAGCTCGCTTTGATACTCAGGGTAAGCCGCCAGCATAATGCTATCGCCGCTAATACCTGCCAGCGGTTTCACCGCTTGCCAGATACTTTCTGTCATATAAGGCATTATCGGGTGCATTAAGCGCAATAAGCTTTCTAGTACCGTAATGAGCGTATGGCGCGTGCCGCGCTGCTCGGCTTCGCTGCCTTTAAACAATACCGGCTTGGTCAGTTCTAAGTACCAATCGCAGAACTGGTTCCAGGTAAACTCATAGAGCGCGGTAGCGGCTAGATCAAAGCGATAGGTATCAAAGTAATGCCGCACTTGTTTTACGGTTTGTTGATACTGGGCCAAAATCCACTTATCGGCCAGTGACAGTACTTTATCGTCACTGCCAAAGCCGCAATCTTTTTCTTCGGTATTCATTAGCACATAACGGCTGGCATTCCATAGCTTATTACAGAAATTCCGATAGCCTTCTAAGCGCTTCATATCCCAATTAATATCACGGCCGGTAGAGGCCAGTGCGGCTAGAGTAAAGCGCACCGCATCGGTACCGCTGCTTGGGATCCCTTCTGGGAATTGCTTGGTGGTGCGATCAGCAATTTGCTTGGCTAATTGCGGCTGCATCATATTGCTGGTGCGCTTGGCCAGTAAGTCTTCCAGGCTGATGCCATCAATCATATCCAGCGGATCAATCACATTGCCTTTCGACTTCGACATTTTATCGCCGTTTTCATCGCGAATCAGGCCCGTTACATACACTGTTTTGAAGGGTACCTGCGGTTTGCCGTCGGCATCTTTAATAAAGTGCATCGTCATCATAATCATCCGGGCTACCCAGAAGAAAATGATGTCAAAGCCAGTTACTAATACATCAGTAGGATGGAAGTTCTTTAAATCTTCCGTTTCTTCTGGCCAGCCTAAGGTCGAGAAGGTCCAAAGTGCCGAGCTAAACCAGGTGTCCAGTACATCGTTATCCTGGTTTAAGCTGACGCTTGCAGCCAACTGATACTTAGCGCGTACTTCGGCTTCGTTTCGACCCACATAGACGTTGCCGTCTGCGTCGTACCAGGCTGGAATACGATGGCCCCACCACAGCTGCCGCGAGATACACCAATCCTGAATATCACGCATCCAGCTGTAGTACATATTTTCGTACTGCTTAGGCACAAACTGGATATCGCCATTTTCTACCGCTTCGGTAGCGGTTTTGGCCAGTGGCGCTACCCGCACATACCATTGATCGGTGAGCATTGGCTCAATCACCACACCGCTGCGATCGCCGTAAGGCAGGGTATTGTTAATCTCTTCAATATTTTCTAATAAGCCTGCGGCCTCAAAGGCAGCTACTATGGCTTTACGCGCAGCGTAGCGCTCTAAGCCTTGATAATCTTGTGGGATAGCCGCAGTCAGGCTGGTATTAAGTTCACCATTGCTGCAGAAACACTCGCCTTCGCTACGAATAGTGGCATCTGGGGTCAGCACGTTAATCATCGGTAACTGATGACGTTTACCGACTTCGTAATCGTTAAAGTCATGCGCTGGGGTGATTTTTACGCAGCCGCTGCCTTTTTCCATATCGGCATGCTCATCGGCGATAATCGGAATACGGCGATTTACCAGCGGTAATAGTATTTCTTTGCCGATCAATGCCTGATAACGCTCATCGACCGGGTTTACCGCCACAGCAGTATCACCCAGCATGGTTTCTGGGCGGGTTGTCGCCACCACCAGATAGTTTTTGCCATCGGCGGTCAAAACGCCATCGGCCAGCGGGTAGCGCAGGTGCCAGAATTTGCCTTTTTGATCTTTGTTTTCAACTTCCAGATCTGAGATAGCTGTGTGTAGCTTAGGATCCCAGTTGACCAGCCGCTTGCCGCGATAAATTAAATCGTCTTCATACAGGCGTACAAAGACTTCCTGCACGGCATTCGATAGGCCTTCATCCATGGTAAAGCGTTCACGATCCCAGTCTACCGAGTTGCCTAAACGGCGCATTTGCTCAGTAATGGTGCCACCAGATTCGGCTTTCCACTCCCAAATTTTTTCAATAAAGGTATCGCGGCCTAGTTCATGCCGACCTGGTAAGCCTTCTTGTGCCAGTTTACGCTCAACCACCATTTGGGTAGCAATACCGGCGTGATCGGTACCCACCTGCCATAGCGCATTTTTGCCCTGCATCCGCTGATAGCGGGTAAGCGCATCCATAATGGTTTGTTGGAAAGCATGACCCATATGTAAGCTGCCGGTCACATTGGGCGGCGGGATCATAATGCAGTAGTTATTACCGGGGCGGTTATCGCCATTCGGTTTAAAATAGCCTTTGCTTTCCCAGGCTTGATACATAGCCTGTTCGATTTCGCTGGGGTTGAAGGTTTTTTCCATCAGAGACACCTGTATATTCAGCCGATAGTCACGGTTTCGGGGGTGATACCGGCTTGACGATATTGCTTATAACGTTCCCGCGCCTGCGCCTTTAGCGCCGGCTCTGCCGGAACAAATTCGATAACACTGGCAAAACGCCGGGCAAAGTCTGGCATCTTGTCGGTGAGGTTAATGAGTACCTGGCGGCTTTGCCGCGGTGGCTGCCAGCCAATTTCTATTGGCGCACCGCGTGCTGGGCCTTCGCCGCTAAGGTTGTGCGGCACAAAGCTATCGGGATCAAACTGCCATAGCAATTCATCGATAAACTCAGCCTGTTGTTGGTCGCTAGTATAAACAAAAACGCGCTGTTTGGCGCGGTACAAATCGGCACAGAGCTGGCAGGCAAAAGCAAAATGAGCTGACGCAGGCGACAGCTCATTGTGGGGTTCTGCCGCAGTAGAAGAAGCAGCATGGTTAACTGAGTCAGCTGACTCAGTTAACACATAAAAGGTCACGCTCATTAATGATCCTGATTATTGCCAGTGCGATTGATCAGGAACTGGGTTAACAGCGCCACTGGCCGTCCGGTTGAGCCTTTATCTTTGCCACCACTACGCCAGGCGGTACCGGCAATATCCAGATGCGCCCAGTTATATTTGCGGGTAAAGCGCGATAAGAAGCAGGCGGCAGTGATAGTGCCAGCAGCGCGGCCGCCTAAATTGCTAAAGTCGGCAAAGGGGCTTTCCAGCTGATCCTGATACTCATCCCACAAGGGTAAGCGCCAGGCTCTGTCGCCACTTTGCTCGGAAGCATTAAGAATTTCATGGGCCAGTGGATTATGGTTACTGAGTAACCCTGAAGCATGTTTACCCAAGGCGATAACACAGGCACCGGTTAGGGTAGCGACATCAATGACCAGCTCAGGATCAAAGCGCTCCACATAGGTCAGGGCATCACATAATACCAAACGCCCTTCGGCGTCAGTATTCAGTACCTCAACCGTTTGCCCTGACATGGTGGTTAAGATATCACCTGGTCGATACGCATTGGCGTCAGGCATATTTTCAGCCGCGGCTAAAATGGCAATGATATTCACCGGTAGCTGTAAATTGATTACCGCATGCATAGTGCCAAACACTGAGGCGGCACCACACATATCAAATTTCATTTCATCCATACCATCGCCCGGCTTTAAGCTAATACCGCCGGAATCAAAGGTCAGGCCTTTACCTACTAATACTACAGGCGCGCTATCATCGTTGGCGCCCTGATATTTAATGACCGACATAGTAGGTTGATTGACTG
The DNA here is from genome assembly GCF_014653435.1 of Alishewanella longhuensis. Classification (GTDB taxonomy): domain Bacteria; phylum Pseudomonadota; class Gammaproteobacteria; order Enterobacterales; family Alteromonadaceae; genus Alishewanella; species Alishewanella longhuensis. The sequence goes on from NZ_BNAO01000001.1 coordinate 778,425, forward strand.
AACCGCGGCCTACTGCGAGGTAAGAATTCATGCCAAGGGCGCTCATCTCCGGTACGCCGAGTACTTCAACGCTGACTTTATCTGATAAGCTGGTTAAGGCTTTTGCTTGTTCGGCTAAGTAGGCTGGCGTACAGATGTTCGGCGGCATATTGCCCACGTCTTTACATTGCTTCACACCTGCCGCAATGGCCAGGCCATGTTCTACAGCGCGCTCGCCAATGGTTAGATCGCGACGGGTGGGCACGTTAAAGACAATTTTGCGTAGTGGCCGGCGGGTCTCGTCTTTTTTGCTTTTTAGCTTATCAAAGACATAGAGGCAATCTTGGGTAGTTTCTACCGCATGACGTACTTTCCAGTAAGTATCCCGGCCTTTTACATGTAGCTCGGATAAAAAGCAAACGGCTTCCATAGAGCCGGTTTCATTTAGGGTGCTAATGGTTTTAGCAATAATCTGGCGGTACTGACGCTCATCTAATTCGCGCTCTTTGCCACAGCCTACCAGTAATACCCGCTCGCTAAGTACATTAGGAACATGGTGCAATAACAGCATTTGGCCAGGCTTACCTTCCAGATCACCTCGGCGCAATAAGTTACTGATATAACCTTCACTGATTTTATCCAGTTGCTCTGCTACTGCGGAAAGACGGCGTGGTTCATAAACGCCAACAACGATACAGGCACTGCGTTGTTTTTCCGGACTTCCGCTTTTTACGCTGAACTCCATGCTTACTCCTGATTCTAAGAGACTGTGCTACTATTGGCGTTAAAGCATTTATCACTGCCGGTAGCTGGATATTTAATAGGGCAATTTTACCGCGATTCATTAAAAAAGCTCGGATTTTTCGCTGCTTTGCCCGATAATAAAGGGTGAAAATAACAAGTTTACTGAAAAATCACCAGCTTTCCAGTGAAAAGACAGGTTTTTAGGGGGCGTTTTGATTATTTTTCGTTATCTGATTGGTGAAGTGTTTCGTGCCCAGTTAGCTGTCTTTATCATTTTAACCACCATTATTATCAGTCAGCGCTTTGTGAAAATACTGGCTGATGCCTCTGAAGGGGAAATTCCCGGGCAATTAGTAATGAGTATAGTGGCACTAAAATTACCGCAATTGGCGGTGATTATTCTGCCACTGAGTGCCTTTTTAGGTATTTTAGTGGCTTACGGGCGGATTTATGCCGACAGCGAAATGACTGTACTGCATGCCACCGGGGTCAGCGAATGGTATGTCACTCGCTTAACTTTGCTGTTATCTATTGTGATGGCGTTGTTGGCTGGGGCGGTAACCTTGTATTTAAGCCCCTGGGCTACGGAGCGTGAATATCAACTATTAGAGCGTGCCGAGTCTGACGCGGGTTTATTTTCTCTGGTACCTGGTCGCTTTCAGCATACTTCCAATGAAAAAGCCGTAATTTTTGTGCAAGAGGTGAGTCGCTCAGGCGTTCAGCTCTCAAAAGTTTTTGTGGCCCAGAGTAGCGAAAAAGAAGGCGAGCTAGGGCATGCTATTGTTTATGCAGAAGCTGGGGCGGTAACCGAAGATCCGCAAACCGGTGCGCAAATGTTGCAATTAAAGCAAGGCCGTCGCTATGCCGGTGATGGCCAGTCACCTGCCTACGAGATCACCGAGTTTGGCAGCTACCATATGCAAATCCGCGAACAACAGGCTGAGCAACGACGTCGTAAGCTCAGTAGTCTAAGTACGCCAGCGCTACTGCAAGAAAGTAGTGCTGAAGCCGTTGCGGAGTGGCATTGGCGCATTGCGATTCCCTTGTCTATTCCAATACTTACCTTAATCGCTGTGCCCTTAGCCCGGGTAAATCCGAGGCAGGGTAAATTTGGTCGCTTACTACCGGCCTTATTACTGTATTTGGGATATTACGCTTTATTGATTATTGCCCGTTCAGCGCTGGAAGACGGTAAAATTCCGCCACAGTTCGGCATGTGGTGGCTGCACCTTTCTGGCCTTATTCTTGGTACTGCACTTATTATGCGTACCAGGGCAAGTGCCCAAAAACTTCGGGCTTGGGTGGCGGGGCGCTAATATGTTGAAAATTCTTGATCTTTATATTGGCCGCACTATTTTAACCACCAGCGCGATGACGCTAAGCGTGTTGCTAGCGTTGTCATCAATGTTTCGGTTTATTGATCAGATGCGCTCTATCGGCCGTGGTTATTACGATATGGTGCATGCCGCGCTCTTTACGCTCTATAGTGTACCTGGCGATGTAGTGACCTTCTTCCCGATGGCAGCTTTAATAGGCGGTTTAATTGGCTTGGGTATGTTAGCCAGTAGTAGCGAGCTGGTGGTGATGCAGGCGGCGGGATTGTCACGGTTAAATATTATTAGCTCGGTAATGAAATCAGCGGTGCTGATGGTACTGGTGATGATGGCGGTAGCCGAGTGGGGTGCGCCGGTCAGTGACAGAGCTGCCAGGGAATTACGTATTAAAGCCATTTCCGATGGCAATGTGTTTGCCGCACGGCAAGGCGTTTGGGCCAAAGATGGCGATAGCTTTGTTAATATCAAAGAGGTGGATGATTTAGGGAATCTGAAAGATATTATTATCTATCAGTTTGATCAAAACCTGGCGTTAACCACGGTAACCAGTGCTGTTGCTGCCCAGTATGTAGATGATGCCTGGCGCTTGCAGCAAGTGACGGAGCTAAGCTTTGGCGAAGAGCAAATTATGCAAGCACAGCAAGCAACGCAGCGTTGGCGCTCAACCTTAACCCCAGACAAACTGAGTGTGGTGAGTATTAAGCCAGAGATGTTGTCACTTAAAGGCTTAAATGAGTATATCGATTATTTAAAACAAAATGGTCAGGAAGCCAGCCGCTATGAACTGGCTTACTGGCGCAAGGTATTACAGCCATTAACCGTAGCGGCGATGTTGTTGTTGGCGTTGTCCTTTATCTTTGGGCCGCTACGCAGTGTCACTATGGCCGCAAGGGTGTTGCTGGGTATTTTAACTGGCTTTGGTTTTTATATGAGTAACGAAGTGTTTGGCCCGCTGGCACTGGTGTACCAGTTGCCGCCACTGGCCGGGGCTGCGATACCCAGCATCCTGTTTATCGGTATTTCACTCTATTTTATGCGTAAGAAAATTTAGCCAAGTTAGCGTATGAATGAGTGTTAAGCCTGCAATTTTGCAGGCTTTTTGCTTATAGCTAGGGCGTATTGAGCTTTGCTGGTTGTTTCTTGGCTTAGCGGGCGGTTTTGTGCAGATTTAATATCTTACTTTGTTCTTTTGTCAGCACGATCATCTGCGTATTGGTGAGTTGATCCTGCAAGGCAAGCCCCTTACCCCAGCGTAACCAAAGCCAGAAATTGCCGAGCCCACCCAGGGATAACAAGGCACGACTTAGCGCCTGGTTCAGGCTTAATGGCGTACCTTCTTTCGTTACTAATAATAAACGCCAAGCGCGCATCCCCAGCGTTTGCCCGGCTTTGCACCAAAAATAGCTGTAAAAGCCTAATATTACCGCTACGTAATAACTTAAATGTACCCAGCGCCGCCAACCGCTATTTAGGTAGTCGGCCAGATCGGTATAACCCTGCAACGAGACTAGCGAACTCCAAACCAATATTTGCACGAACAGCATCGCCAAGCCGGCGGCCAACATAATAATGGCACAAAGAATAAGCACGTCATAAATAATGGCCGATAAGCGCCGGGCAAAACCTGCTCTGGGGGCATCAAGGTACATAAGTCGCTTCCACAAGTAAGAGCGCACAAGTTTAGCATGCTCAAACCCCGGTACCAACAGCTGTTCGCGGCTGTCCGCAGCCTGTTCCGCGGACACATTAAGTGTCCGCGGACAGGTGTTTTGCGTTGCGATTCCATTAATTTTAATAAAAAACAACTAGTTAAATTCTGGCATCAAAAGTGCTAAGTCTATATTGCCCTCTAAGTGGATGATAACGGACAACAATAATGAACTCAGGCAGTATTCAAAGCACCAGCACTCAGGATCGGGTTATTGCGAAACCTAAGCGCCGCATCAATGGCTGGCTATTGGCGATACCCCCGGTGCTGTTGGCAACAGGTTTTTTCTTATGGCAGCAGGCTGGCAGCCACGCTGGGTTAGTAGTGCCACGGCAGCAAGTGCAAATGGCGATAGTACAGCGCGGTGATTTAATTCGAGATATCGCGGCGCAAGGCCGCATTGTAGCGGCGAATGCGCCTACCTTGTATAGCCAGGAAGCGGGGCAAATCGAATTTTTTAAGCAACCTGGCGAATCGGTTATTGCAGGGGAATTACTGGCCCGGATCAGTAGCCCGGCACTGGAAAGCTTGCTGCAGCAGCAACAAGCTGTGCTTAGCGTGTTACAGGCTGATGCTGAGCGATCGGCCTTACAGGCGCGCGAGCAGCAGTTGGATATGGAGCAGGTGATGAACACCGCGCAAGTCAATTTACTGGCTGCGCGGCGTGAGCTGCAACGCGCCCAGCAATCGATTGAGATGGGCGTGATCCGCAAACTGGATTTTGATGTGGCGCAAGATCGCCTAACTCAGGCTGAGCTGGAATTTGATCATGCCAGCCGCAAAGTAGAACTGGCCAAAGATAAGCTGACGTTTGAGCAGCAATCGCGGCTACAGGACATTCAGCGCCAGGGCTTAGTGGTGGCCGAGTTATCACGCAAATTGCAGGCACTGGATATTACCGCGCCCGTAACTGGGCAACTGGGTAACTGGCTGGTTGAACAGCAAAGCCATGTGCTCGCCGGGCAAATGTTGCTTACCGTGATTGATTTATCCCGCTACGAAGCCGAGTTACATGTAGCAGAAAGCTATGCCCGCGATTTGCTGCCTGGTATGGCGGTAGAGATCACGGTCGGCAACCAGCAGCTAAGCGGTCAAATCAGCTACATCGCACCAGAGGTGCGCAATAATCAGGTCAGTGCCCGCGTGCGTTTTGCGGATAGCGAAGCCCAGAGTTTACGGCAAAGTCAGCGGGTCAGTGCCCGGGTTCTGCTGGAGCATAAGCAGGATGTGCTGAAAATTGCCCGCGGTGACTTTGTCGCCTCAGGCGGCGGCCGGGTGGCCTATCAGGTACTAGACAATCAAGCGATTAAAAAGCCGGTGGAGCTGGGCGCCTTATCGGTGCAATGGGTAGAGGTTTTAAGCGGGGCCGTGGAAGGTGATCAATGGATCATTTCCAATCTGGCCGAATTCAAAGATGAAGCACGGGTTAATTTAAACTAAGCGGGGAAGCAGCATGATCCATATTACGCAATTAAATAAAGTATTTCGCACCGAACTGATTGAAACCCAGGCGCTGCACAATATCAATCTCAGTGTCGCGGAAGGTGAATTTGTCGCCCTGACTGGCCCTTCGGGCTCAGGTAAATCAACACTGTTGAATATCTTAGGTACCCTGGAGAGTTATGACAGCGGTGATTATCAGCTCGACGGCCAATCCGTTACCGGCATGACAGACAGTGCTTTGTCAGCACTGCGCAATGAAAAAATTGGCTTTATCTTTCAAAGCTTTAACCTTATTAAAGATTTTAGTATCTACGACAATATCGAACTGCCACTGCGTTATCGCGGTTTTAGCGCCGCCGAGCGCAAACAGCGGGTTGAGCAGGCACTAGAGCGGGTCGGGCTGGCCGGGCGGCGTAGCTATTTACCGGGGCAATTATCCGGTGGTCAGCAGCAGCGGGTTGCCATCGCCCGGGCGCTGGCCGGTTCGCCACGTATTTTGCTCGCCGACGAACCCACAGGTAACCTTGATTCCTTAATGGCGCGCCAGGTCATGGAATTATTAGAGCAACTAAACCGCGAAGGCTGCACCATTTTAATGGTAACGCATGATCCTGAGCAGGCGCGCCGGGCAGGCCGCCATGTGCAGATTGTCGATGGCATGCTAAGTGATGCCACTGTGTATCAACCGCTGGTAGCCCAGGCTGTGAATCAGTAAGGAAAGACGATGCGTAATTTTAGCTATTATCTCAGATTGTCCTTGCACAATATTAAGCGGGCACCGCTGCCTTATGCGTTAACCCTGGTTATCTTAAGCATTGGCTTAGGAGTATTTTTTAGCAATGCCACCTTATATTACTGGATGAACCGCGATCCGCTGCCAGAGCAAAGCCATACGCTGTTTTTCCCACGCATCAATGCGGTGGAGCAGGCATGCGATAGCTGCTTAACGCCGCTTCGGGTGCTAAGTTATAAAGATGTGCAAAAACTCAGTAATTCGGCTATTCCCTCGGCACAAGCCGGTATGTTTCAAAGTGGTGGTTATGCACGATTACCCAATACCCAAAACGGTCCAACGCCGGTGAGTATTAGAGTTACACAGCGTGATTTCTTTGAATTGTTTAATGCGCCTTTCTTGCATGGCCAAACCTGGGCCGATAACGACGCTCGCATGGAGCTTATTCTGCATTACAACGCCGCGCTGAAGTTTTTTGGTCGTACCGATGTGTTAGGGCAGCAATTACTGTTAGATGGCGAGCTCTACACCATAGTGGGTGTGCTGGATAACTGGCAAATGTTGCCAAAGTTATACGACGTTAATAATGGTTTAGCCATTACCCCGGTAGAAGAGATCTATTTGCCCTGGGAAACGGCTTATAACTTAGGTATTAAATCCAATAGCACCACACAGAGCCGCGATTCCCGAAATTATAATGAAAACTTTGCGGTCAATGGTCGGGAAGGGGAATTCTATCAGGCGCAGTTTTGGGTAAAACTGGATACGCCAGCACAACAAGATGCTTATCGGCAATTTATGGATAACCTGGTGGCCAGCGAAAAAGAAGCCGGCCGTCATCCCCGGCCCAATGGTAATTTACTGCATAATATGCTGGATATTGCCGAGGCCTTTAATGAGCGCAATCGCCAGTTAGATGCTTTTGCCGTGGTATCGGTACTGTTTTTATTGGTCTGCTTGTTTAACGCCAGCCACTTATCGTTAAACCGCTATATGGCCAGCCAGTTTGAATTTAGTCTACGCCGTGCCTTGGGGGCCAGCCGTTTGCAGTTGCAAGGGCAATTACTCACTGATGTACTCGTTAATGGCGTGCTGGCCTTTGTCTTGGCACTGCTGTTTGCGGTGCTAATGTTATTGCTGATTAATCAATTGCTGCCTGCTACCTCTGCACTGAATAACTGGCAGCCAGGTTTAATCCTGCTGATGTTTGGTGTGGCCTTGTTGGCCAGTTATCTGGTTACCCTTTACCCTGCCTGGCGCGCCTCTTATAGCCCGCTAAACCAGCAATTAAAAGCCTAGGGAGGCGCAAATGAGTTTTACATTATTAATTAGATCGTTATTGCGCCGTAAAGTGATTACTGCATTGTTGCTAGTGCAGCTGGCATTAACGCTAGCCTTAATTGCCAATAGCGCGGTATTAGCTTGGCAAGCCCGGCAATTAGCCAATCAGCCAACAGGGTTAACCTTAAGTAATTTACTTAGGGTGCCGATGAAACCCACTTTACCTGAGCTGCGCAGCCAACCGGTGCTGGGGGACTTAATGGCGCGGCAATTAAGCGCTATCCGCGCTGTACCGGGTGTGGTATCCGCCAGTTGGATGAATCAAACACCACTATTATTTGGTGGCATGAATGGCAATATCTTTGTTATAGATAAACAAGATACCACTAATATTGGCATGGTGCCCTATCAGCTGGGGAGCGTTAGCATGCGTGAAACCCTAGATTTAACCTTGTTGCAAGGCCGTTGGTTAGAAGAAACCGATGTCGATACTGAGGTTATCGTCATTAGCGAACAGCTGGCTAAACAATTGTTTGCTGATGGCGATGTGCTGGGGCAGCACACCAGTGCTGGCAGGGTAATAGGGGTAGTTAGCGATATGCTAACGCAGCGTTATGCTGATCATCAAAATTACGCCATTTACTTGCCGTGGAATATGCCAAGTGCCGATTATGGTTATCAGTTGGTCGTAAAAACCGCGCCAGGCCAGCTTGATCGGGTACGCGAGCAATTACCTGCAGTATTAAAAGCCGTTGAGCTGGAGGTCGATATTGGTACCTTGCAAAGTTTTGCTGAGTTGCACCGGACCTTGTTTCGCAGCGAAACCGGCCTAGCGACCTTGCTCGCGGTACTTAGCGGTTTAATGCTGTTGGTGGCAATGATTTCTGCTTATAGTCATGCCTTGTTTCATGGGGTGCAGCAGCAAAAAGAAATTGGCATTAAAAGAGCGCTTGGGGCCAGTCGGCCGCGCATAATGCTAGAAGTATTAAGCGAAAGCTGGCTAACTACCCTAACCGGTGCCAGTGTGGGTATAGTATTGGCGCTAGCGTTACAGCAACAACTGGCAAAGGTGCTTAGTATGCCGGCATTACCCTGGTCTTTGTTGCTGGTAAGTTTACTGTTGTTGCTACTTTGTGTGAGTATCGCCACATGGTATCCTGCTCGCTTAGCTACCCGGGTTTCACCGGCAACCGCAACTAAGACGTTATAAACTATGCTAAAAATTCTGGTTATTGATGATAACCCGGCAATTTGTACTGCGCTGCAAACCTTATTTGGTTTACATGGCTATCGGGTGTTTTGCGCAGATTCGCCAGCCAGTGCGCTGGCCTTGCTAGCCAGCGCAGCGCCCGACTTAGTGCTACAAGATATGAATTTTGTTACCGGTGCCATTGATGGCGAGCAGGGAAAATCCTTGTTTTATCAAATTCGCCAGCACTATCCGGCGTTGCCCATTATTCTGATGACCTCCTGGACTCAGCTCAATATGGTGGTAGAGCTGATTAAAGCCGGCGCGGTCGATTATATTGCCAAGCCCTGGGATGATCAGCGTTTATTACTCACGGTAGCCAATGCGTTAAAGCTGGCGCAATTAGCCCAGCAGCAACAGCAACAATTACAGCAACAGCAGGCAGCTTTTGCCGGTAAAAATTTATGCGGCTTGGTGTTTGCCAGCAGCAAAATGCAGCAATTATTGCAGATGGCACTGCAATTGGCACCGGCGCAGGCGGCTGTGCTGATTAGTGGCCCGAACGGTGCTGGCAAAGAGGGCATTGCCAATGTGCTGCATGCTAATTCCCGCCGCAGCACTAAACCACTCATTAAAGTGAATATGGGCGCTTTACCGGCAGAGTTAATGGAAGCTGAGCTATTTGGTGCTGAAGCGGGCGCCTATAGCGGTTTAAGCAAAGCGCGCATTGGCCGCTTTGAAGCGGCTGATGGCGGCACCTTATTTTTAGATGAAATTGGTAATTTACCCTTAGCGGGGCAAATCAAATTACTGCGGGTATTGCAAAGCGGTGAGTTCGAGCGGCTCGGCTCTAGCCAAACCCGTAAAGTGGATGTACGGGTGATTAGCGCCACCAATGCCGATTTACCCAAAGCGATTAGCCAGGGGCAATTTCGACAAGATTTGTATTACCGGCTAAATGTAGTTGAGCTACGCTTGCCCGCGTTAAATGAGCGGATTGAGGATATACTGCCGTTAGCCCGGCACTTTTTGCAGCAGGCTAAGCCGTTAAGTGCCGATGCCGAGCAGGCGCTACTAGACTATACTTGGCCGGGGAATGTACGCGAGCTACAAAATGTCTGTCAGCGCGCCAGTTTATTGGCCAGTGGCAGTCAGATCACTGCGTTAGATTTGGCGTTACCGCAAAGCTTAACGTCGTCAAAACGGGCTTTGGATGATATCGATCAGGCCAGTTTAGAGGCTGCCTTAGCGCAGGCGGGCGGGATTGTCTCGCGTGCGGCGAAGCAACTGGGTATTAGCCGACAGGCGTTTTACCGTCGGCTGGAGTATTATGGTATTACTTTGCCCTAGCACCCTAACAGTAAGTTGCCCCGATGCAGTAGGGCTATTTCCAAAAAATAAGGACGCGTTAACAGCACCCTATGCCAAGTAAAAGCTCAAACCCGCAACAGCGCGCCACGTCAGGTCCGTTATTAAAGACGTTATTGCGTCACTGGCGTAAGCGCAGTGTGTTGTTTTGGCAGGCACCTATCCCGCGGGTATGGTTAAGCTTAGCTATTTTGGTGTTATTGCTGAGTTTAATGACACTGCTAACGGCCAACTGGTTTTGGCCCAGCGCAGCAACCGCTAATGCTACGCCAGTACTACTTGCGCTAAGTATGCTCTGGGTATTGCATCTGTTGATTGGCTTGCTCTTAACCTGGCAGTTACGCCCGCTACAGCGAGAAATTGCTGCGTTAAATTTACATGCGCAGAATTTGCAAGATGGCAGCTTCAATACCAGCGCCAACCAGCAACAAATTAGGGTTTTAGCCCCTCTGGCTGCGCAGTTACAGCAAATGACGGCTGAGCTTAGGCTACAACGCAGTAGTTTATATCAGCGGGAACTCTTGCTGGATACCTTAGTGCAGGCCAACCCCGGCGCCCTTATCCTCACCAATGCTGCTGGGCGAGTACTAATGACCAATCCACCCGCCCGGCAACTGCTTAATCACGGTAAAGATTTTAATGGCAGCGATCTACAGCGTTATACCCAAGCTTTACCCGAGCTGGCCGAGGCGATTCAGCATAACCAGGCCGGGCTGGTAAGGCTTGCCGGCAAGCAGGCGGCGGTTTGGCATTTAGCCATCAGTCAGTTTCAATTGCATAATCAGCAGCATCATTTGTATTTACTAAAACCCTTAAGTCGCGAACTGGCCCGCGAAGAACTCAATGCCTGGAAAACGCTGCTTAGGGTCATTAGCCATGAATTAAATAATACGCTGGCCCCGCTCTCGTCATTAGCTTACTCGGGGCAAGTATTAGCCGGGCGGCAGCAACAAGCTGAGTTATCTGCAATTTTTAATACCATCAGCGAACGTTGTCAGGCGCTTAACCAATTTTTACAAGACTATATTCGTTTTGCGAAATTGCCGGCACCGACGCTGGGGCCGGTAAATTGGCCGCAGCTGATTAATCAACTGCAAGATCAATACGAGTTTGAATTAGTCGGTGAGTTGCCAAAAAGAATTTGGCTCGCTGATCAAAGCCAGCTAAGTCAGTTGTTACTTAACCTATTAAAAAATGCCCATGAAACTGGCTGCTCACCTGAGCAGATAACGTTAAGCTTTAGCGAGAGCCCCAAATTACTACAACTTTACCTACAAGATCAGGGCGGCGGCATTGCCGCCGATATTATGCAGCAAGCATTACTGCCTTTTTACACCACCAAAGCCACGGGCTCCGGCATAGGTTTAACGCTGTGCCGTGATATTATTGAAGCGCATGGCGGCGACTTGCTACTGCAGAATGAGCAAGGTGGGTTACGGGTTACGTTGACACTGCCAACGAGACACAGCGGATTTTGAATCCGCTGTGTCTATCAGCGACAACATTAGTTATCAAACGCAGCGGTACCTTTTGAATTATTTAATCTTCTTTAAATATTTCATACCGTGTTACCAGATAATCAATAAAGTTGCGAACTGAGGGTAGCATCCCCCGACGTGTAGGAAATACGAGGTGGATAATTTCGCGCTTTACTTCCCATTCTGGCAGTAATCTAATGAGTTGGCCGCTCTCAATAAAACGCCCCACCATCAGCAGCGGCAGCTGCGCTACCCCAACACCCGCTAATACGGCGGCTTGTACAGCGACCATATCGGTAGTAATCAGCCTGGGTTGATAATAGATTTTTACCTCAGAACCTTGCTCAGAGGTTAGTAACCAAGCATGTTGTTCGTGTGGTGTCCCTCTGCTAATACTAGGCCATTTTGAGAGCGCGACAGGAGATATCGGCATCCCCAGCTTTTTAACTAAGTTCGGCGCGGCAACCAGGCACTGGCCGCGATCTGACAGCACTCTCATGGCAAGTTCGGAATCTTCAAGCGGAGGTGGCCGAACGCGAATGGCTAAATCCAAGCCTTCTCCCAATACGTCAACCCGACGGTTAGTCGCCTCAAGCTGAATATTAATTTGCGGGTATAACACCATAAAGTCAGCAAGCATGTCGCTAATATGAAAATGCAACAAGCCGATAGGGCAGCTTAATTTTATGGTGCCACAAGGTTCGGCTCTTAACTCATCAATGGCCTGTTGGGCGGCTTCTGCCTCAATTAACATGGCTTTGCAATGCTCGTAGTAGCGTTGCCCTACCTCAGTGATGGCAAAGTGCCGTGTTGAACGGGTTATTAATCTTACGCCCAAGCGGTTTTCTAAACTGGCCGTGCGGCGACTTAGCTTTGATTTAGGAATGCTTAAAGCGCGCTCGGCAGCAGCGAAGCCGCCAGCGTCTACTATTTTTACGAAATAGTATAAGTCATTTAGATCTTGCATAAATCTCTCCGGCAGCTGTTCTATAAATGGAACGGTGAAACCTATTTTAGCTCACTAGTCGCTATTTGCTTAATTATTTACAATTAATGCGTTCAATAATTCAGCAAGGTGGCGTTATGAAAAAAGTACTGGCGATACACAAGGCTCCAGCTGAGCACTGGGTAGGTAACGGCTTTCCGGTGCGTTCGATGTTCTCATATCAAACTCATGGTCAGGAGATAAGCCCTTTTTTGCTCTTGGATCACGCTGGCCCTGCCTACTTTGAAAAAACGGCACAGGCCCGTGGCGTTGGGCAGCATCCACATCGCGGTTTTGAAACCGTCACGATCGTCTATAACGGTGAAGTTGCGCACCGTGATTCTACCGGACAGGGTGGGGTGATTAAAGCGGGAGATGTGCAGTGGATGACGGCTGGCGCCGGGATAATTCATGATGAGTTTCACTCTGCAGCGTTTCGCGCATCCGGCGGCGTTTTAGAAATGGTGCAGTTATGGGTGAATTTGCCCGCTGAGCATAAATTGACAACGCCTGGTTATCAGGAAATCAAGAGTGAGCAAATCCCTGTTGTTGCTATGCCCGGTGGCGCAGGCCGTGTCAGAGTTATTGCTGGCAACTATGCAGACAAAGGCGGCGCTGCAGCAACCCATAGCCCAATGCAGGTGTGGGATATTGCTATGCATGGAGGTGCGGAGACTACGTTTACGTTACCTGAGGGCTGGAACGTAATGCTGTTACTGTTAGCCGGTGATCTTAAGGTAAACAACATTACGTTGCAGCAAAGTCAGCTGGCGATACTGGATAGTGAGGGCACTGCGGTAGTGCTGAAAGCTGGCTCAGATACCCGTTTGCTGCTGTTAAGCGGTGAACCCTTGCATGAGCCGATTGTTGGCTATGGCCCTTTTGTGATGAACACGCAAGCACAAATTCGGCAAGCGATAAGCGACTATCAAAACGGTAAATTTGGCCAAATCTGACCTTAGCTGTTACCAACCGGCTATTAAATTTAGCCGGTTAACTGAACGCAGGTTTACCTGCATAATATAAAGAGGAACTCGCTATGACTAAGCCCTATATTCGTCTGGATAAAGACAATGCCGCAGTGCTGTTGGTAGATCATCAAACCGGTTTACTCTCACTGGTTCGTGATATTGATCCGGATAAATTCAAAAACAACGTGTTAGCGCTGGCTGACTTGGCAAACTATTTTGGTTTACCCACGATTCTGACTACCAGCTTTGAGCAAGGGCCAAATGGCCCCCTGGTACCAGAATTAAAAGAGATGTTTCCGTCTGCGCCATATATTGCGCGTCCAGGGCAAATTAATGCCTGGGATAATGAAGACTTTGTTAATGCGGTAAAGGCTACGGGGAAAAAGCAGCTGATTATTGCCGGTGTAGTGACCGAAGTCTGTGTAGCCTTTCCGGCATTATCGGCGCTGGAGCAGGGGTATGAGGTTTTTATCGTCACCGATGCATCAGGCACCTTTAATCCAATGACGCGCGATGCGGCCTGGGATCGTATGAGTACGGCGGGTGCACAGTTGATGACTTGGTTTGGCACCGCCTGTGAGTTACATCGTGATTGGCGCAATGATGTCGAAGGCCTGGGCACCTTGTTCTCAAATCATATTCCTGACTATCGTAACCTTATCAACAGCTTTACCACGCTAACAGCCGGTAAATAAAATAAGCGCCCCTGCTGTTATTGTCAGCAGGGGCGCTTAAAGTTAGGAGAGGCTCATGACAGACGTTACGCAGGCGCTATCTGGAGTATCGGTCCTGATTAACCATCAGGTGAAACCTCAGGCTATGGCGGCATATGAAAGCTGGTTGACCGATATCATTCGGGCATCAGCTCAATTTGACGGTCAGCAGGGGGGTACCATTATTAAGCCCGGTAAAGGACAGCATCAGTATGAAATAGTCGTGCGTTTTGCCTCAGAAAATGCTGCCGAATCCTGGCTTAAATCCGACGTCCGGCATAATTTGATTACCCAAGTCGCACCTTCGCTAGCGCTACCTGAGAATGTAACAATATCTTCTGGCATTGATCACTGGTTTGAACCGTTAAACAGTGTTACCCCTCATCCGGTACGTTGGAAGCAATGGTTAGTGACCACTATAGTCATTTGTATTTTAACGATGTTAATCCCACCTGTGTTGCACCTTATATTCGATTGGTTACCATTGCTCGGTTACTGGGGGATCCGCCATTTTGTAAGTGCGGCGGTGATTGTAGGGCTGGTGATATATCTGGTGATGCCTCGATTGGTACCACTGATTGCAGGTTGGTTGTTTCAAAATCGTAACTAATATGGTTTTAAGCTTCTCTTACGTATTGTCGGTGTTGTGCCTGGTGTGACGTAATTATTATGCTTAAGTTTGCACTAACCATCGAGAAAGTAAGAGCTTGACAATAATCAGCTAAGTTGTTGCAAATTTAAGCACTCGCGCCTACGCAGCGACAAAAGCAGCATAAAGCACTTGCACAGTCTGCTATGCATCGTATAATGCAGGCGTTTACCTCATAATATCCCTCAGTGCCTGGGTGGCGAAATCGGTAGACGCAGCGGATTCAAAATCCGCCGGGGGAAACTCCGTGTCGGTTCGAGTCCGACCCTAGGCACCATATACTCCATGCTGATCACAGTATCCTATTTTTGGCTTGAGTCAGATAAAGGCTTAACTAAGTATTTAACCAATAATTTTGAAGTTCTATTAAATATTTCAAGCATTTTTGTTTTACATTCGCTATTTCAAATACATCTTTATCAGATGCTGTGAACGAAACTTTGTAAAGTGATAAATCTTCAGCTAATTGCAAACGCATTAAAGCATTTTATTCCACAAAGCTAACACTATCTGATTTGTCACTATAATCACTGTATGCATAATGCCCTCCGCTTGCATCGCCACCTCGACCATCAGTGTGATTGGATTGTCATCTGTCATAAGATAGTAATACAGCATGGTCGCGGGCATAAAAAGTACGAAGGCCAAGTTTAACTTATTGACGATCAACCCCCTGATACCGCTTTGCCGATACGCAGCTTTATAACCACCTGTGATCAATGTCAACGAAATTGACAATGGTCCCAAAAAGCCTCCAAATACCATCATGCTGAATGGGATAAGCAAAAAAAGGTAATCTCCTTTTAGCGGAGCTATATTCGGCACCCATTTATTCACCAAAATATTGTAAGCAATGTAAACTGATACTATTGCAGCGATGATGAAATGGAAGGTGTTAGTTGACCGGTAGTTTTTTTCAATAACCATTTTGGTAATTTCATCGCGGTAAAAATATGACGCGACTCCCATCGCACAAAATGGCAACAGTAGGATGTATGGCGAGGTAAGTAAATATTCGCATAGCTCTATAAAAATAAATCCAGATGCAATGATCGACACAATAGCAACAATTAGAATGATAAAAGTCGCAAGCCCGTCACTCTCGTTTGATTTGGAAACTCTCGGTACCACTGGGTCGTAAACTGTTGTGGTTACTTCATAAGTATTATTTGCATCTTCCAGGAAACCACGATAGAACGATCGTATTATTTTCAATAAAAAAATACTACACGCTATGGCCGCTCCCCCGATAAACGGAATGCAGTAAAACGGCATAAGTTGATTGTCTCTAATCTTTCCAAGTTTCATATTGAGTCCTTACCCAAGTCGGCTCGCAACAACGCACGCTTTTTAGTTGTGTTATAACATATAAGTTTTAGTGCTAGTATAATTATATTTATACATCAGTTGCTTATCCAAGCACACCAATTTCACAGTAAGCGCTGCAGCAGCCACACCTTGCAAATTAAAAAATATGATAATCCCCCCTGTTTGTTGGGAAGCTGCAGAAATTGTTGTGAGCTAGAGCAGTCTTTAGCCTGAAAATATTAAAACCTGAAATGGATAAACAAGACAATACCGGTGGCGCCGCGATATCGATGGCAGCGGTTGTTGAGATAGCAGATATTGCGCGTTAAAATGAGCATCGCTAAATTTGTATTAACTTAAAAGATACAGCGTGAAGGATTATGCGACTATTTACCTTTATCGGTCTAATGACCATCTTATGTTGCCATGTGGTTAAGGCAGCAACGCCCACTGCTATTCCTGAGTATGCTTCTACTGAAATACCCGTATCGGCGTTTGCCAGTGATGCAACAGCGGATCTGCTGGCCTTGTCTCCTGATGGCAGTAAAATTGCGATGTTGCAAACCTATAGTAAGGATGACGAGCAGCTTGTGCTGGTTAACTTAGTGAATTTAGCCACTGAGCAAAATAAATTCTTGGTTAAGGCAAACCGCCAGGAGTTAAGAATTTATGCCTTACTTTGGGCGAATAATACGCAGCTTTTAATGAAAGCCACTTATGCATCAAATCGGGGAGGTGTCCCCGTTTCGGAAAGTCGTTTGATGGTTATTGATGTTGAAACGGGCGAGCATCGTAATGTCATCAGTAATCGTTTGCAGCGTAAAATGCAGCGTATACCGCAATTTCAATCCAATATTATAGCGCTGATGCCTGAAGATGAGCAGCATTTACTACTGGCATTAGATGGTTTGTATGATGATTCCGGTGTCAGTGCTGTTAAAATTAATCTTAGTACTGAGCGCTTTTCGGTAATAGCCTCGGGACGAAAAAACCTTATAGATTGGCTTGCTGATCGTCAGCACCAACCTCGCATTGCTATTTTTCGTGATGGGGCAGAATATTGGATTTCGGAGCGGTTAACAGGCAATAAGTTTCGTGAACTCTGGCGCTTTGAAGCCTTTTCCGAGCAGCAAATTTGGCCGCTAGGTTTTGACCACGAGCCCAATATTTTGTATGTCTCGGCCTACCATGATGGACGCTTGGCGATATTCAAAGTTGATCTTTCTGATGCCGCTTTACCGCTAACGTTAATGAAAGCCAATGAGCAATATGATCTGCCTGAAACCATAACGTACTCTTGGCAAGATAAAGAAGTGATTGAACTGGGTAATGTATACGTTAGTGAGAAACACCGGGTATTTCAGCAATCGCTTGATAGGGCCTTGCCCGACACACATAACCGTATTGTCAGCCAGAGCTATGATGAAAATCGCTATATAGTGCTGGCGAGCAGTGAAACGGATGCGGGTAGTTACTTATTGGGGGATAAAACCACTAAGAGTTTGGAATACTTATTACCGAAGTATGAACAATTGCCACCAGAGCAGATGGTGGCTAAAACGAAGATCCGCTACAAAGCCCGAGATGGCTTAACCATAGAGGGTTTTTTAAGTACACCGAAAGCGCAGCCAGCTGGGCCTATTCCGAGTATTATCTTCCCTCATGGCGGCCCTATTTCATTTGATAATGAAGATTTTGATTATTGGACTCAGTTTTTTGTTAATCGCGGGTATGCAGTATTACAAATGAATTTTAGAGGCTCAGCCGGTTATGGCTTTGACTTTATGCAATTGGGACTGCGGGGTTGGGGCTTGCAAATGCAAGATGATGTGGAAGACGGCACTCAGTGGCTTGTTGAACAGGGAATTGCAGATGCAAACCGGATTTGTATCGTAGGTGCCAGCTATGGAGGTTATGCAGCCTTGATGGGCATTGTTCGCTCGCCAGCACGCTATAAGTGTGCGATTAGTTTTGCTGGCGTGACCGACGTAGAGGCCTTAGTGCGAGGTAGCCGTCATTTTACTAATTATGAAATTGTAAAAAAACAAATAGGTGATGATTACCGGGCTTTGCGCCAGCGTTCACCGTTAACGCATGCTAAAGCCATCACTATTCCAGTATTGTTGTTACACGGCGACCATGATAGGTCGGTGCCAGTGCAGCAGAGTCGGAGTATGTTTAAAGCCCTACAGGAACATAATCAACAAGCGCAGTATATCGAGTTAGAAAAGGGCGATCATTATCTAAGTACGCATAACCATAGGTTAATAGCTTTTACTGCGATAGAGCAATTTTTAAAACAGCATTTATCCACACAGAATAAAGATCAATAAAAACAATAATTTGCACAGTAAGCTGGGCGTTAAAGAGAGTAAACTGAACTGCGAACGCTAATTATCTGAGCGAGGTAGAGCTTGGGTTGGTTTATAGCGCTGCAAAATTTTTGCAATGCTGCCATCTTCGGTCATTTGCTGCAAAATTTGCTGTATTTGTTGTGCTAGCTCCGGTTGATGCGGATTTAACGCACAATAAATGGTATCCGGTTGTGTCCATAGTGTATCCGCTGCTAATCCCTCGCTATCATGTTTTTGCTGATAATACTGAAAAGCTAAGTCTACGGTAAGTGCCGCATCAAGCCGTTGTTTCTCTAAACGACCTAAGTTGCTTTCCAAAGAAATCGCATCATCCCGGATCAGTAAGCCTTGCGAAAACATCATATCGAATTCCGGGTAGCTAAAACCCCGATCCGTGCCGATGCGTTTACCCAGTAAATCAGTCATTTTTTGTATTGCCGGGCTGCTACTGCGCCTGACGATGACTTGCCTCGTACTAAAAAGCGCCAAACTCCATAATAATTGCTCGGCTTGCTCAACCCAAGCTGGATTTAAAAAGCACGCGATATCAGCATCATCTCGCAGCAACCATTGCTCAACCCGGCCGCGCGGTATTGGTAAATACTGCAGCACAAGCTGGTCGCGACTCACTAAAACTTCCAGAATATCTTTGCTTATGCCTCCGGCAAGCACATTGTTGTTATCGAACATTGCAAATGGCGGCGCATTGGAGTCGCTCACTATAGCCCGAATTACCCTAGCTTCCGCAATGGCAGCTTGAGACGTAGACAAGAAAAAAAACAGGAGTATAAAGCCGCGCACCGACACCTCAGATGAATTCCGCTGCAGTTCTTACCTTAGCAGCTGGCGCTTAAAAAACAAGCAGATTAGTCAGCTTATTTCGAATTAACTAAAACAGTAATCTGTAAAGTTGGGTTGGCACTTCTTATGCAATGCCTGACTTAGTCGCTTCACTAAATTAGCAGTGCGTAAAGGTAGTGACCTTTATTCAATCATCGGCTTTATATTAGTTAAGAATGGCGACTTTAACCTCTTGTCTTTTGATACAGTTAGGTTCCTTATACGTAGTAATTTGCTGTGAAGTAACAAACTCAGGTATGCTGCAAATTACCAGCATATTGTTGTTACTTTTGGATAGCGTTTGGATAGTGCATTTTCAACGTGGCTAACGTGAGCAGAGGTACCACTTGCAGCAATGGCTTAATCAATTAACCGATTTCAATATGCGGCTAACGCTGGCTGTCGTCATTTTTATTGTCTTTCTTTTTAGTTTTTTTGTTTACGTTGAAGCCGAACGTGCCATCGATAAAGCCCATAATATGCGCTTACAATCCTTCTTATTAGCTGATGAGTTACGACAATCCTCTGACGATTTAACTCGCATGGTGCGGACATACGCCGTTACAGGCGAAGAACGCTATCGGCAGCATTTTGATGAAATCTTTGCGATAAGAAATGGTCAGTCTCCGAGACCTGAAAACTATCACTTCATTTATTGGGATTTGGTTGATGCTGCTAACCAGCGGCCCAGGCCTTTTGCTGAACCTGAAGCCTTGCTTGATCGCATGCGCAGAGTTGGCTTCACGGAAGTTGAGCTTTCCCAATTGGTCTCAGCAAAGCAAGCTTCGGACAATTTAGCTGCGATAGAGCAGCAGGCCATGCAATGGGTGGCCAGTGGCGAACTCTTACTACGCGATCAGGCGCTAACCATGTTACATGATGAGGCTTATCACCAGGCGAAAGCAGGTATTATGCAACCTATTGATCAGTTGTATAGCATGATGAGTGTTCGGACCTATAAGGCCGTGAGTCAGGCGGAGCGACAAGCATGGCGCTTACGTTGGGTATTTATCGCGCTTGGGTTAATGCTGGCATTGTTCTTATGGCATCTAAAACGACGCGAGTTAGCTATTTTAGGCGCGCCGGTTACTGAGTTATATCAGCGTATTATCGCGCTAGGACACGGTGATTTCAGCACAAAAATAGAGGTCCCAAAGGGAAGAGAAAATACTGTCTTAGGGTGGCTAGCTGAAACCCGCCGTCGGCTCTATCACTTAGATCATACCAGGCAGTTGGCCCAGCACCGGTTAGAGCATATTGCCCACTACGATTTACTCACTGGTTTACCCAATCGTATTTTGTTAGCGGAGCTGCTTCAGCAGCGGGTGCAAGCTGCAAAACAAGATGTCACGCTATTAGTCGTGGCGTTTGTTGATTTGGATGGATTTAAAGTAGTTAATGATCGTTATGGCCATGAGTTCGGCGACGAGGTATTGAAGTCACTAAGTAGACGTTTATCTAGCCTGATAGGAGATCAGAATATTTTAGCAAGGATAAGTGGTGATGAATTTGTATTTCTTATTAGTACTGTCACAGAGCGATCAGAATGCCAACCCCTGCTACAGCAAGCACTCAGTGCTTTAGCAAGTCCGGTTAATATTTCAGGCACTTATGTGCATTTATCCGCGAGTATAGGGGTCAGCTTTTATCCCCAAACACAGGATATTGCTCCAGAGCAATTACTGCGCCAAGCTGACCAAGCAATGTACGCAGCTAAACAGGCCGGCAAAAATCGGCTTTGTCTGTTTGATGCTGAGGCAGATCAACATGCGCGTGGGGTGCTAAAGAGTGTTGATGATATTCGTTCAGGGCTTGCTCGGGACGAGTTCGTGTTGTTCTATCAACCTAAAGTTAATTTAAAAACGGGTGAATGTATTGGGGTTGAAGCCTTGATCCGTTGGCAGCATCCGGAAAAAGGTTTGTTGGCACCAGGCCTGTTTTTACCTTTGATAGAGCAACATGAATTAGGGGTGCAATTAGGACAGTGGGTAATCGCAGAGGCATTCAGACAATATATGTTGTGGCAACAGCATGATATTCAGATGGCGATATCAGTTAATATCGCTGCTAACCACCTGCAACAGGCTAATTTTGCTGAACAACTTAAACAGATATGTCACCAGTTCCCAGCTGTTCCGCCAAGTATGTTGGAGCTGGAAATCGTAGAAACCAGTGCCCTGCAAGACATTGATTATATTTTAGGCACTATGAAATCCTGTGCTGCCTTGGGGGTAACTTTTTCTCTGGACGATTTTGGCACCGGTTACTCGTCGTTGTCCTATCTGAAACGCTTGCCGATTAGTACCTTAAAGCTAGATCAGAGCTTTGTACGCGATATCCTCACAGATATTGATGATTTAGCCATTTTACAAGGTGTTAGCGGGCTGGCTGAAGCCTTTAAACTTGCGACCATTGCCGAGGGCGTCGAAACGGATGCACATATCAAAAAACTGCTGGAAATTGGCTATTATTTTGGTCAAGGCTACGGCATCGCCAGGCCTATGCCTGCTGAGCAATTTCCTATTTGGTTAACCAATAGAACCATAGCCAAAGCGGGCCTTCTGGATTACTAAGCTATCTCTCTTGCTGATAGTATTTGGCTTATTAATCAGGCAATGGAATAAACTCCTCTTCATCACCTGGCACTTTTGGAAAACGTCCTGCCCGCCAATCCTCTTTGGCTTGCTCTATGCGTGCTTTGCTGCTGGAAACAAAGTTCCAGTCGATATAGCGCTGACCAATAGTTTCACCGCCCACTAAGGCGATACGGGTATCGGTTTTAGCCAGGATGCAGACACCTTCAGCAGGGCGCAGCACCACTAATTGATGCGCGCTGACCTGCGTATCCTGCAGGCTTATTTCGCCTTTGGCAACGTAAAGGCCACGTTCGGCAGCATTGGGTAAGATCAGTTGTTGACCAGCTTTTAAATCCGCTTCGATATACAAGGTTTCAAAAAAGGTTTTTACCGGTGAGCTTACCCCATAAGCCTGGCCAATCAGTACCCGTACTGGCACATCGGCAATTTCCAAGGCAGGGATGCTGGCCGAGGGATAGTGATAGAATGCCGGCTCAGTTTCTTCGTCCGCTTCCGGTAAGGCTAACCACAATTGCAAACCATGGAGGCTGTGTGGCACGCTATTGATCTCGGGTCTTTCGCGTTCAGAGTGCACTATGCCTTTCCCGGCTACCATCAGGTTGATATCACCCGGACGAATGGCCTGATCACTGCCAAGGGAATCACGATGCAGAATTTCGCCGGTAAATAAATAAGTAACCGTAGCCAGGTTGATATGCGGATGCGGCCTGACATTAACGCCCTCACCCGCAGGAAAATGTGCCAGGCCCATCTCATCGAAGAAAATCCAGGGGCCAATGCTGCGACGCTCGCGCACAGGCAAGCAGCGACGTACCGAGAAGCCGCCAAGATCTTTGGCTCGGGGTTCAATAATCAGTTCAATAGCGTCACAGCCTGTGGTGATTGTGCAATCAGCATCTGTATCGGTTGTGTTAGTGCTCATGCTAATGCCTCTCTTTTTGCTATTAGAACATCCAGAGTAGGCGACCAGCAGCAGAAGTACAAGCGCTAAGCTCTGAATACAAAGCCAAAGATCCGCAGATGGTATTTTAAAACTTGCTGGGAATATATGTTTTATATATGATTCGTATATTGCTAACCAAGTCTGGTAAGAACCAATGGGTATTGTAAAAATTGATGAAGCACTGCACGAGGAAGTGCGCAAAGCGAGCTCCGCTATGTCGCGCTCTATTAACGCTCAGGCCGAGTTTTGGCTAAAACTGGGCATGTTAGCGGAGCTCTATCCCACACTTAGTTATCAGCAGTTGCATTTAAAGTTACTGCGTCAGGTCGATTTTAAACTGGCGGAGGTCGCGCATGAGCAGGGTGCCGCTTAAAGGCAGTGCGGAGTTGGCTTTACAGCGCCAGGCTGGGCAATTATTAGCTCAGGTATTTGCCTATTTAGATAAGCAGATTGAAAGCGGTATCTCGACCATGCAAATCAATGATTTAGTCGAGCGCTATGTTGTAGATGAGCTACAGGCGCGCCCGGCCAGCAAAGGACAGTATGGTTTTGCTTATGTGCTGAATAGCTCAGTGAATGACGTGGTCTGTCATGGCGTACCCTCGACAACACAGTTACTGCGCGATGGCGATATCGTCAATATCGATATCACCTTGGAAAAACACGGCTTTATTGCTGACTCTAGCAAAATGTATGCAATAGGTGCCATCAGCCCTGCAGCGAAACAATTAATGAACGTTTGTTATCAAGCTTTATGGCAAGGGATCCAAACGGTTAAACCTGGCGCCAGGCTGGGCGATATTGGCGCAGCCATTCAGCAGTGTGCCGAGCAACACGGTTATACGGTAGTGCGGGAGTTTTGCGGGCACGGTATAGGTACCGAAATGCATGAAGAGCCGCAGGTGCTGCATTATGGTAAGGCGGGTACGGGCTTACTGCTACAACCGGGTATGGTATTTACGATAGAGCCGATGCTTAATCAGGGCACGGCCAAAGTCAAAACCAAAAAAGATGGCTGGACTGTGGTGACCCGCGATAAAAAGCTGTCGGCGCAGTGGGAGCACACGGTTGCCGTAACTGCTACCGGCGTTGAGGTGTTAACACTGCGACCAGAGGAACCCTTTTGGCCGCAGTATGCTGCTGTCTCAGTTTAAAAGTAAGCGGGCGCTTACTTTTATTTGGTTTAGCGCGGATAATAAAACCGGCTGCTGGCATTAACGGTTTCGCCACTGACGATATCGGTAAGCTGTAAGGTAAAGGGGCTATAAGCCCCAGTGGCCGCGTCGGCTACCGCAATACTGATAATATGTTGCCGTTGCTCGGCCGGGTTTAGGCTAATCAGGTTGCTACCAATCAGTTGCGGTGTGCTAAGCCCGTTTATGTGCAGCTGATACTGCCTGGCTTGTTGCTGCTTATTACTGATATGCAGGGTAAAAGTATTTTCGGTTATCCCCTCGCTGGTGACGCGAAACAGCGCTTGCCGATCACGGCTGATACTGAGCTCAGTGTTTTGCCATTGATAGCCCCAGCCAACAATGGCCAGTAGGGTTAACGCTAAAGCGCTGCTATAGCCCAGGTGACGGCGCCACGGCGATTGCTCAGCGGGCTCGCCCTGATAACGGATCAGCCCAGTGGGGTAATTAAAATGCCGCATTGTTTGATCACAAGCATCAATACAGAGACCGCAATTAATACATTCGTATTGTAAGCCCTGCCGGATATCAATACCCACCGGACACACCTGTACGCATAATTCACAATCGACACAGTCGCCCAGTCCTGCTGCTTTGGCTTGCTGGCGTTTACGGGCGCCACGCTGTTCGCCCCGTGCGGCATCATAAGTGACCAGCTTAGTGGCAGTTTCAAACATAGCCGATTGAAAACGGGCATAAGGGCACATATGCAGGCACATTTTTTCGCGAATTAGCCCGGCGTTAATATAAGTGCAGGCGGTAAAAAACCAGACCCAGCCATACACTGTCGCCGAGCTGTTGAGGCTAAAAAAATCGCTGTAAAGACTGCGGACAGGCACAAAATAAGCGATAAACACCAGGGCGCTAAATAGTGATACCAGTAACCAGCTACTGTGCTTCAGCACCTTTTTCGTTATTTTTACAGCGTGCCAGGGGGCTTTGTCTAGCGCCTTACTCTGGCTATGGCTACCTTCAATCCGCCGCTCCAGCCAAACAAAGAGTAAGGTCCAAACAGTTTGCGGGCAGGTATAGCCGCACCAAACCCGGCCGTAGAGTTTCGTTAGGTAAAATAAGGCGAAGGCCGCCAGAGTAAATAACAGGGCAATAATGAGGAGATCCTGTGGTACTAAAACCTGACCAAAGATAAAGAAGCGCTGCTGTGCTACATCCAGCTGTATTGCCTGCATGCCCTGATAGTTAAGCCAAGGCAATAATACAAATAGCAGCATTAACACTGTGCCTAAGCTGCGTCGGATCCGCTGAAAGTAGCCTTGTTGCTCACGGATATAAATTTTCCCGCTACTGTCTTTGGTGCTGAAAATAATCTGTTCGGGGGCTGGACGTTGCTGCATTGTCGGGACCTTTAGTCTGGTCTGGCTCAAATTGCCGCCAGTGTAGCCACCCCATAAAAATCAATACAGATACAATAAATTAAATTAGAATAGATACAGATTTGCCGTTTTGGAGAGCGTTATGGCAGGTAATTTTCGCTACCAGCAACTTGCGCAACAACTACAGCATTTGCTAACAGCAGGCTACTGGCAGGCAGGTGAGCGCTTACCATCCATTCGGGCTTTATGCCAGCAGTATCAGTCGTCGCTGGCTACGGTGCAACATGCATTACATCAGTTAGAGGCGCAGGGTTTACTCGAAGCCAGGGCACGCTCGGGTTACTATGTTCGCTCACCACAGGTTGCGATGGTAACGGCAAGTGCACTGCCAGAGCTGGGGCGTCCGGCCCCAGTAACGGTGCCAGAATTGTTTTTCGATATTATGAATCGCAGTGCCGCCTTTGATATTCAACCACAAGGCCCAGTGGTTAAGTTACCGCATTTGACCTTATTACACCGCTTGCTAAGCAGAACCTTACGTGAGCAGGGTACGCGTTATGCGCTACATTACGATGAACCTTTAGGGTTGACTGCGTTAAGGGAGCAACTTGCTTTGCATTATCGGCAGTGCGGTTTGCGGCTCGACAATAATGAACTGTGCGTTACTGCCGGGTGTCAGCATGCGCTATTTCTGGCCTTGCAGGCCGTATGTCGGCCAGGGGATATCGTCGCGGTTGAGCATCCGGCATTTTATGGTGTGCTGCAATTATTGCAACAATTGCAATTGCAGGTACTGGAAATACCTACTGATCACGACGGCATGGATATAACAGCGTTGCAGCACGCATTGGCTAGCTGGCCGATTAAAGCCTGTGTGGTTACACCCGCTTACGCTACGCCAACAGGGGCTTGTATGGTAGAAACCAGGCAGCAGCAACTATTGGTTTTGGCCAGTGTTTACGACTTTGCCATTATTGAAGACGATATTTATGGCGATCTGGGCTTTTATCAACGACCAGCCCCCCTAAAAAGCCTGGATACTGAGCAACGCGTGATCTTATGCAGCTCGTTTTCTAAATCCTTGTCACGAGATCTTCGTATCGGCTGGATTGCCGCCGGGCGCTGGCAGCAGCAAGTAGCCCGTTTAAAGTTAGTTAGCCAACTGGCCGGCAGCCAAAGTGTGCAGCAAGCATTAGCGTTGTTTCTGGCGCAGGGGCACTATAAAAGGCATTTGCAGCATTACCGTATACAGTTGCAGCACCAGCGTGATCAGGTGTTACAAGCGTTACAGCGCTATTGGCCTGAGGCAAATTACACAATACCACAGGGCGGTTTAGCCTTGTGGTTAGTGTTGCCTGAAACGGTAAATTGCACTGCGGCCTATAGCCAGTGTTTGCAGCAGGGGATAGTGCTTACTCCCGGTGCGTTGTTTTCCAGTAGTGGCCAGTTTCAGCATTGCTTGCGTTTAAGTTTTGCTAATCCGATGCTCGGTAACAGGTTAGCGGCACTGCAAACGCTGGCGCAGTTGTTTAGCGCTAAAAGCGCGTAGCAATGATAAAAGTGTCTGTTAATTAAAGCTCATTACTCAGATAGCGTAAATGTCCCAAAAAGCTGCGGGCTACTGGCCCTAAGGTATCAGCATCATTAAAATTCAGATAAAAGGTGTAAGTGCGGCTGGCGCCTCTGGGTAATAGCAGTGGCAACAGCTCGCCATTATCCAGATAAGGCTGCACAGCATGGCGCGGCAGCCAGGCAAATCCCAGGTTTTTGCGCAGTAACTCCACTGAGGTTGCAATATGACTTACCGTCCAACGCTGCTCTGAACCCAGCCAGCCAACATCTTTCTTTTGTTGCTGAGCGGAATCGCGTAGCACAATTTGCCGGCAGTGTTTTAATTCTTCCAATTCCAGTTCGCGTCTGGGTTGACTCAGCGGATGTTGAGCGCCCGCCACTGCCACAAATTCTATCTGGCAAATGTCTTCGCTAAGGTTGTCTGGCAAAGTAAAAGGTGAAATGGCAATTTCGGCTTTGCCCTGACTTAATAACTCGTTAGCGCCAGATAAAATGGTCTCTAACAGTTCGATACGGATCAGCGGATATTCTGCCGAAACCGCCGCTAAGGTTTGATAGAGCATATCTCGGGGAAAGGCTTCATCTATCGCAATTGCCAGTTGTGACTCGACTCCGGCTTTCAAATTAAGCGCCACATTTTCCATGCGATCCGCTTCGGCCAGTAAAAAATTAATACGCCTAAGCAGTTGCTCGCCGGCTGCGGTAAGTTGGGTTTTACGGCCCTCTACCTGTAGCAGGGTAACACCAAGCATTTCCTCCAGCTTATGCACGGCATGATGCACGCTAGACTGGCTTTTATACACGACTTCGGCAGCCTGATGAAAACCACCGTGATCGGCCACGGCTTTAAACATACGCCATTGTTCGAGTGTTGAACGTGCCATAACAGCTCCTTAAAAATAATAAAACCTGGCAACATCAGGTTGCCAGGTTAAGCTGATTTTTAATACAACCTTAGGCTTTACGGCTTAGTAGTGCATCGACCGATACTTTGCCTGCTCCAGTAAACAGCAGAGATACACTGGCAGCCAGTAAGGCTAAACCAAATTCATAGCCATTGTTACTCATAAAAAGACCATTTTGAAAATGCACACTAAAAATGGCAATCAGCATAGCAAAGGCCAGTGCGGCAGCTGCCGGGCGGGTAAGTAAGCCCAACACCAACGCCAAACCACCAAAGAATTCAGCTGAACCGGCTAAAAACGCCATTAGTACGCCTGGTGCCAGGCCGATGCTTTCCATCCAGGCGCCAGTGCCCTGTAAGCCATAACCGCCGAACCAGCCAAACAGTTTTTGTGCGCCATGCGCAGCAAAGATGATGCCGATTGGTACTCGTAATGCCAGTGCACCCCAGCCCGCTGATGTAGTCGTAATACGTGTTAATAATTGTTTTGCGTTTGCCATCTCTATTATCCTCTAAGGTATTAATTAAACTGGTTACTGCCGTTTACCGACAGCCCTATGTTGTCGATAGAGATACTATAGCTCGGCTTTTTGTTTTTTAAAATTGGATATATTTGTCTAATTTGTTCTAATAATTAGAATTTAAGTGTGGATGCTAATACTGCAGTACAATAGCCAATGTTAATTTTCACTGTTAACATATATAAAGAGGGGTTATTAAGCTTGGAATGTCGCTGATGAAGTTAGAAACAAAAGGTATCATTACTTTAAAAAACTTAGAGACAGACTCAGCTTTTTGGCAAACCTTCGATTTAAAATTACGATTGGAAGTACAATTGTTAATTAACTCCGGTATCCGACTCAGAGCAGAAATGGTAGGTTATGAAAAGCATCAATACCTAATTCTGCGAATAAGCCCAAATGAACCGGCCTTACCGAATAACATGCTGACCCATAAGACCGGTTTAATTTGCCGCTTCGTTGTAGAAGCGGAGTTGGGACGTGTTTATGCTTTTAAATCTGAAATATTACACTCCACGACACATCCGTTTCGCCTGCTAGTTGTTCGTTATCCAGAGATTGCTCAGTATATTTCTTTAAGATCGGATCAGCGAAATCCTGTAAAAATACCGATTAAAGTACAGCAGTTGGAAAGTGGAACTTTTATCGCGGAGTTGCAAGATTTATCATTAAATGGTTGTTTAGTGAAAATTAGCGCTGCCGATCCGATGATAGGGCGCGGGGAATTGCTTACTCTTGAATTACCTGCCCCGTTATCTGCTGTCAATGCCATGGTAAAACGTAGTACCCGACCAGATGGTCAGCTAAGGCTGGGGCTGCAGTTTGAGCAGGCTATTTCGTTAGAGATGTTTTCTACTCTGATGCAGTTAAATAGTTAAAATATCGCTGCGTTGCAGAGCTGCCTGGCTCGGGGCCGCGGCAGCTCTTTGTTGATCAGAGATAACTAAGCCAGGGCTTTTTCTGGCTATGTTTGTAGCGGCTAAACCAGCGTGTTGGCCAATACAACAACGCGGCTAGCAGCAAACTAATCAGCCAGATGCTGCTGATGTTTGCTACCCCATACAAAGCACCCTGATTAGCACCAAATAGCCTTATTGCTATGCTATAGAGCAGCAATAAGGCATATAAGTGCAGGATGTAGAAGAACATCGGTACTGAGCCAAAGATTAGTAGTATCCGGCTAAAGGCATTTTGCCAGCGCTCCATCCAGCACAGTAAAAAACACATATCGCTTAAGGTAATAAGTAAAAAATGCAGTGATGGTGGATACTTAGTGAAGTTTAAAAACGACATCACACTTTGTACTAAGGTATCCTGTAGCTGCCAAGGCAGGGTTTCGCCATAAATATTAAAGCCGCGTAGAAGCAGCAGTAACAGCAGGCTAGTGCTGCCGCAGACTAACAAAATCCGCTTTCTTAGCTGCGGTGCTTGTTTAGCGGCATAGAGCGGGCCGGCATAGTAACCAAGTAAGATCACGCCAAACCATGGCAGGGCCGGATAGCTAATCTTTATGGTCAGGCTGTCGGTTTGCAGCAAAATATTGCGATCATGCAAAATGGTCCAGAGGCTATAACCCCATTCGCCCGGCATAAAGTTAATGGGCGTGAGGGCATTGTGGCCAAATACCAACAGCAAGCCCACGAGTAATTGCCAACGCCTGGGTAAATGCAATAACGCTGCCAGTGCCAGCATGCTAAGCCCTATTACCCAGATCACCTGCAGCCAAACCGTATGGTAGCTACCCATCCAGGAAAAGGTGATGAGTGTAAACTCCAGCGCAATTAAAAATAGCCCGCGCTTTACTAAAAAACGGCTGGCTGAACGTGGTATACCGTTAGCGGGATGAGCATACAGCCAGGCGGAGAGGCCCGTTAAAAAAACGAAAATCGGCGCGCAAAAGTGTGCGGCAAAACGGCTAAAAAACAGTGCAGGATCTGTAGTGGTAACGTCCATCGGATCGCTCACCTGCATATGTAGAAAAAAGCGCTCGCGCACATGATCAAGCAGCATAATTAGGATCACCAGCCCTCGCAGCATATCGATAGACTGGATCCGTTGTGTAATAGCTTTATCCATAACTTAAAATTGGTACCTTATTGCAGCACGGGCGCTAACCGGTTCGCCCGGTACTGTCCAAAGCCGGTTATAAGAATTGTGCACATAATACTTATCAAAAATGTTGTCGATATTGAGTTGCGCCTGCAGCTTATCGCTCAGATCAATATGCATAAAGACCGAGAACAGTGTTACTGCCGGCAACTGATAGCTGGGGTCAACCGAGTCACCCAAACGGCTGCCAATATAACGCGCTTTCACGCCGAATTTACTGGCTTTACGCGCCAGCATGGTTTCGGTGGTAAAGATGGCGGTAGCCTGATGCCGGGGTACATTGACCAGTCGGCTACCCGAGGGCACCAAAGAGCCCCATTCTGCGTTAATCACCTCGCCGACGGTTTTGGTGTCCATCACCGCGTAGGACAAATCAAAATATAAATAATCAGTTAGATGCCGATGCAATTCAAATTCGATACCACGACTTTGCGCCCGACCCAGTGTGGCCTGAAAGCCGACATTGACCGGATCAGAGGTCAGGATATTCGATTTCTTGGCATCAAAAAAGGTTAGGGTGCCCTGACTGCTGCCAGCGCTCAGACAGCTTAATTTGATCCTGAATAAAGAAACCAAAACCCCATTGTTCTTCGTCATTAATATACAGTGGAGTTGGCGCAGGAGCGGTGCCTCCATAAACCGGCTGGTAGATATCCAGGCTATAACTGCCGGCAGGGCCGCGATAGCGGCCCAGTAAGGTGTACAGGCTATATTCGTAGGCATCGGCCCCTAACAGCAGATGATGAGTTTGCCCAAATAGCGACACATTACCGCTAAGCTCGCCCCGTATCGACAGATCTTCGGCTTGATAATCACGATTGCGGCGCTGCCGGGTAAGGGTGCGGCCATCGGTAAATAATGTCTGGCGGGCGTTGGCTAATTCGGCATCCGATGAATTCCCTTTTAATGACGACTCACGATAACTGAGCCCGGCCAACAATGACCAGCCATTCTCCAGTGCCGACTCTAACGTCAGTTGATGGCCGGTGGCATCCACCCGAGTTGCACCATCGCTTGGCTCTCCTAAATAGCGTGAGCGCGGTAAGGTTTTTAAATCGTTGTTCAGTACTACATAGCCACGGTCAAATAACTGCTGTTGTTTCAGGTATTCAAACTCGTACAGCAGTGCTGTGCTATCGGACAGGACATAACGAACTGACGGAGTAAACACCGTTTTATCGGTAAACACAAAATCGCGAAAGCTAGCAAATTCCTGAATAGCACCATTAAACCTTACTGCCAGTTGTTCAGTGAGCCTGGTAGTATAATCACCTTCCAGTCGGTATTGATCATAAGTACCCGCAGCTAGCTGTAGGTAGCCTTCAGTGTGTTGCTGCGACTTTTTCGTAATAATATTCACGGTGCCACCGGGTTCCGAGCGGCCAAATAACGCGGAGCCGGGGCCTTTCATTATTTCAATATATTCAACATTTACCAGATCGCGGTTGCCGCTAAAACCACGGCCAGCATTAAAACCATTCACCAGATAACCAGACGGCATGTTCTCATTGCCCGGAAAACCACGAATAGAAAAACTATCCCAGAGGCCGCCACCATTATTTTGCCGGGCGATACTACCGGCCAGATCAAGGGCATCCTGAAAACGGGTGATGCCGTTATCGCGTAGCATTTCCAGATGAATACTTTCTACCGCCTGGGCCTGCAGGCGCAACGGCACATCCCCCCGATAAGCTTGTTTATAGTTAACGCTGATATGCTCGATATTGGCAGTGGAATCAGTATTTTCAGCCATGACGGCTAATGTCGTTAAACTGGCTGCCAGAGCCAGTGGCCACAAAAAATAGCGCGTTGGAACAAACATTGAAGCCTCAATGGAAGATAAGTAATAACAATTTAGATTTGTTATAACATATCATAATTGCGCTTCAAAAATAAGAGACCCCATAAAAGAAACGGGTCTCTTTGGGAAGATACCCCACATCTTCCAAGAAGCAGGGGATAACGCTTAACGGCTGCGAGCCTTAAGCGGGGAGTTCAAACCATAAGGCCTTCACCGCTCCTTTGGTCGCATGAGCCTTAAGGCTGGCAATCGCTGCCAATTTTACCCCATCACCAGGATAAAGCTGTTGCTCGTCCAGCATTAGCTCGCCGCTAATCAGGTGCAGGTAATAGGCTTTACCTGCAGTAACCGGCAGTTCCAGCTTGTCATGCTCGCTTAACAGCAACTGCGCCAGCGCGGCTTCCTGCTTAATTTGCAAGGTGCCATCGCGGCCATCTGGGGTAATCACCCAGGTAAGGCCAGGAGCATTGCCAAAATCTTTTTGCTGGTAGCCAGGTTCACCGTTTTGCACATTCGGCTCAATCCATATTTGCAGAAATTTCAGAGCAGCCGTTTTGCTGGCGTTATATTCGCTATGATAAATACCTTTACCTGCGCTCATTAGCTGAAACTCACCGGCTGGCAGTATTTCTTCGTTCCCCGCTGAATCTTTATGGGCGATTTCTCCTTCAAGCACATAGCTAA
Organism: Alishewanella longhuensis; assembly: GCF_014653435.1. Taxonomy (GTDB): domain Bacteria; phylum Pseudomonadota; class Gammaproteobacteria; order Enterobacterales; family Alteromonadaceae; genus Alishewanella; species Alishewanella longhuensis. The sequence goes on from NZ_BNAO01000001.1 coordinate 811,157, forward strand.
TGATTTCCATATTGCGATGGCCATGGGTACTAAAGCCCGCTCCCGGAGCGACCTGATCATCATTAATCACCCTAAGTGCTGAGAACCCCATTTGCTTTGGATTGTAGTAATCACCAAAGGAAAACGTATGCTGACTTTTCAGCCAACCAAAATGTGCCCTGCCACGCTCGTTAGCACGAATAATTTCAAACATCTTAACCTCCGGTTGTTTGGGTATCTGTGCAACATTTTAACGTGATGGCACTTGGTATAAAATCGAATAAAATAATATGATTTGTTCGTTTTATAAGAATTAATTCTGCGGAGATGTGCGCAGGAGTAGACCAGCCACAGGGTAGCTGGTCTTAACTGCGGGCTATCAGGCGGCGGTTATTTCTGGTGTTTTCAGTTGTTCTGCATGCGGCAGCTCTGCTGGTGGTAACTCAGTGCCGCCTTGCAGTAAAAAGTGATCCAGCCATTGCATTAAACGCATGGCATAATCCAGCTGCGAGGCAGAACGGGTATTGCCATGGCCTTCGCCTGGATAGAGCACCAACCTGACTGGCACCTTACCTAAGGTTTTAAGATAACGGTATAACTCCATCGACTGGCTGGGATGTACCCGGGTGTCGTTTTTACCATGCATAATGAGAATTGGGGTACGAGCCTGCTCAGCATAATAAATAGGGCTGCGTTCCAGATACCATTGCCACTTTTCCCACGGGTAGCTGCGGGCGTGTACCTGGTGCATCTCATTGGCAATATCGGTAGTACCAAATTTTGATAAATTATTGCTAATGCCCACAAACATTACGCTGGCGGCGAAATGTTCGGTTTGCGCTGTGGCGCCCCAGGCCGAAGCATAACCGCCATAAGACCCGCCAGTAATGCCCACTTTTTTCTCGTCCACTAAACCGGCGGCAACCAGGGCATTTTTGGCATCGACAATGTCATCAAACTCTTTGCCGGCATAGTCATTTTGCCCGAGTTTAGAGAAGTCTACTCCTCTGCCAGTACTGCCACGATAGTTCGGGAAAAACACCATATAGCCTTGTGCAGCCGCGTAATTCACCGGGCTGCCATAGCGGTTGTTCCAGCCATTAGAGATATGCGCCTCAGGGCCGCCATGTACGACCATAATCAGCGGGTAGCGCTGACCTGGCTGATAATTAAGTGGGTATACCAACACCCCTTCCAGCGCTAAGCCATCGCGCGCTTGATGGCGAAACAGCTCCTGCCGCGGCTGAGTAATGTCTTTTAATAACGGGTTAGAGTCGGTGAGCCGGCTCAAGCGGCCACGTTGGGTTAGGGTATAAACTTCTGCTGGATGCTCGGCCTTATTTAAAAGCACCCGACCTTCGCTCTGGTTTGCTGGCCAGACAATACGGCTAATAATGCCATTGCCAGGTTTTACCAGTTGGCTGACTTTGCCGCTACGGATGGCAATACTGCCGATTTCCGCTTCAACCCCCTGGTGGCCAACATAAAGCAGCTCAGTATTAGAACGCCAGCTAATACTTTGCACATGGCCGGCATAGTTAGGCAGTAACTCCCGGATCTGACCAGTATTTACCTCGGCCAAATAAAGTAAACCGGCAGAGGGATCATGCTTGTCCTGAGCACCAATAAAAGCCAGCTGTTTACCATCGGGTGAAAATTCGGCCTGATCCAGTTTACCTTCGGTGTTAAATGCTTGCAGTAACTCGCCGTTATGACTTAATAATTGATATTGACTGCGCATCAGATCATCATCGACCAACGGCGTCGGCGCTGCCCGCACCAGGATATTCTGACTAGCAGGCTGAAATTGCAGTGATAAAATATGCTGGTTAACCGCTAACAGCTGTGCTTTAGCACCTTGCTCAGTTAACGACAGCATGAGCAATTGAGTTGAAGTAAGGTTTTCTTCAAAGATTTCAGCACGGAAGCCTTTTTTCTCTAATTGGGTTTCGCTGCTGCTCTTGGCCGGCCGGGCACGAAAAGCGAGTAACTGACCATCGTCACTTATCGCGTAAGATTGTATATCAGTGTTGTGTTCATAAACTTTGATCGCTTCGCCACCACTGATCGCGATACGATACAGGCTGGTAAATTTATCCGCATCACGTTTGCTTAAAAAGTATAAAAAGCGATCCTGATGAGCAAACTGCACCTGTGCTACCCGCTGCTTGCCAGTGACAAAACGTTGCTCCTGACCATTAGCGTTTAATAAGTACAGCTCGATATAGCTGGTACCATCATCCTCAGTATAAGGTTGGCGGGGTACCACCCGGGTAAAGGCAGTAAGTTTGCCATCCTGGCTTATCGCCAGTTGATTAACTTGTTGCAGAGTGACCGTTTCTTGCAAAGTCAGTGGTCGTGCTGCGAGCTGCAGTGAGAGTAGTAACAGCACACTGATAAAATAAACATTTATAACAGAAAGTGGTTTTTTCATTAGATCTCCATGACCAACCGCTAACACGTTGTATTGCGTGTTAATCTCAAATTAGAAGCATAGCGGCTGGACAACATAAATTCGAGTGAGTTAAACGCTGGAATGTTCAGGTTTATCGCAATGTCACCGGGCAGCAAGCGCTGGTTTGAATAGGCCTTTTGCGGTATTCTGCGCTAGTGTTTTTCACGTTAAATATGATAACCAAGTAACGGTAAAGCAGTTAACGATAACGAGCTGCGACTTACTAAAGCCGCGCAGTTACAGCAAAATCAAGTGCCGAACCATAGGCGAATTGCAAAATAGTACAGGAGTACAGATGCAACCTCTAGCATGGCGAAACTACTGGCAGCACAGCCGGGACTTTATTCAAGCCTATTGGCAACGTTGCCAGCAAGATCAGATTTCGATGGTTGGCGGCTACCTGACTTATATTTCGCTGTTATCGCTGGTACCTTTAGTCACCGTAATGTTTTCTATGCTTAGTGCTTTTCCCATGTTTGCCGAGTTTCAAAGCAATCTGGAAGCCTTTATTTATGCCAACGTGATCCCTTCTCGAGGCGAAGAGATCCAAACTTATCTGACCAAGTTTATTGGTAACACCGGTGGTATGACTGCCATCGGTATTTTGGCGCTGCTCTTTGTTGCGCTGCTGCTTATTCATAATATCGATAAAACGTTAAATAAGATTTGGCGTGTAACCAGCCGGCCGCGCTTAATTATTTCGTTTTCGATTTATTGGATGATTTTAACCTTAGGCCCAATTTTATTCGGCCTATCCATTGGTGTAACTTCTTATCTGGTCAGACTTAGCGCTTTCGCAGACGATTACACGCCGGGTTTTTCTACCTTAGTGTTAAGCGTAGTGCCGTATTTGATGTCATTAGCGGCATTTTTTATCTTGTATCTGGTGGTGCCTAATATCAAGGTAAGACTCAAACACGCGTTGTGGGGGGCCTTACTTGCTACTATTTTATTTGAGCTGTCTAAACGCGGTTTTGCGCTCTATGTCACGCATTTTCCTACCTATCAAACCATCTATGGCGCCCTGGCTTTATTACCCATTTTGTTTGTTTGGGTGCACTTATCCTGGATGGTGGTGTTGTTAGGAGCGGAGCTGACAGCCTTATTGCAACAACGGGAAAACGGCCAATGCCGTGAAGATGAAATATGCCCAGTACCGGCTGCAGTGCTGGAACAAGCGCCGTCGGGCCCAGATAACGAGCAAAGCGATGTAGGTAGTAACCACAAATGAAAGCGTTAATACAACGGGTAAGTCAGGCTAGGGTTGCGGTAGCAGGCAACACTATTGGCGCTATTGAGCGTGGTTTATTGGTTTTTTTGGGGGTAGAGGCCGGTGATACTTTGGCTGATCTGCAAAAACTAGCTGAGAAAGTGGTGCGTTACCGCGTTTTTAGTGATGAAAATGGCAAAATGAATTTAAATGTGCAGCAAGCCGGTGGCAGTTTACTGGTGGTATCGCAATTTACCCTAGCGGCGGATACCCGCTCGGGTTTACGTCCTAGTTTCACCCCCGCCGCCGCACCCGTGTTAGCAGAAGAATACTATTTGCAGTTTTGTCAGCATTGTCGTGCCTTGGGGCTAGTGGTCGCAACCGGGCGTTTTGCTGCTGATATGCAAGTGAGCCTAACCAATGATGGACCTGTCACTTTTTTGCTGGAGAGTCGTTGATGAGTAAAGGTTTACAGTTGAGGTGTCCGCAAACTGCTGCGGAGTGGCAGGCTTATTATCAGTTACGCTGGCAGGTGTTACGTGCGCCCTGGCAACAACCCTTGGGTTCAGAGCAGGATGAATTAGAAGCGCAAAGCGTACATTTAATGTTAGTGGCTGAAAATGGCGATATCGCTGCCGTTGGTCGCTTGCATCAGTTAGATGCATATACTGCACAAGTGCGCTATATGGCCGTGGCGGATGCCTGGCAAGGACAAGGTGCTGGCGGCATGATATTGCAAGGTTTAGAGCAGCAGGCTATAGCGCTTGGACTACAAGCTGTATTACTAAACGCCCGAGACACCGCGCTTAAATTTTATTTGAAGCAAGGCTATCAGGTAATAGGTTCTGCAGCAACGCAATTTGGGATCCAGCATCATCGTATGCAAAAAACGCTGGTGCTGGCCGGCAATATTGCAGACTGGACCGCCTGGTGCCAGACTTTACAACAGACCTGGCACGATACTATTCCGCTAAGTGCTTATATGCAGCTAAATATTGATAACTTTGATGGTTACCAACTGCAATGCAGCGCGCCGCTAGCCCCAAATATCAATCTGCATCACACCATGTTTGCCGGCAGCATCTATACACTGGCGACCTTAACGGGCTGGGGCTTGTTGTATTTGCAACTGCAAAGTCTGGGCCTTAGCGGCGCTCAGGTGTTAGCTGAGGCTAATATGCGTTATTTTAAACCGATAAAAACTGCACCCCAGGCTATTTGCCGTTTAGCTGAGGCGAAAGGTGATTTAACTGCTCTGAGCAAAGGACGTAAAGTGCAACAGCAGATCAGGGTTGAACTGCATGCTGATGGTGAGCTTTGTGCTGAATTTAATGGCCGTTATGCGGTATTGCCGGAGCAATGAGATGGCAAATAAGGTGATTATTGTTGGCTGTGGCTGGTTAGGGCAGCAAGTTGCCCCTAAACTTGCGGCGGCGGGCCTGCAGGTTTTCGGTAGCAGACGCAGCGCAGACGCGGTACAAAGCTTAGCTAAACCTATTTATGGCGTGGCATTACCGCTAGTTAATGCTGAGATATCAGCAGAATTGCAGACACTGTTTCATGATGCTTGGGTAATTTGTACTATTCCGCCTGGTGGTCGCACTGGCGGCTCGACAACAGATTATCTGCCAGTATTAAAGACGCTAGCGTTACTTTGCCAGCAAGCGGGCATCAAAGGTGGTATCCATATTAGTTCTACAGGGGTTTATCAGGGACTGGCGGGTGAGGTAGATGAAACTGCGGTGCTTAAACAGGAGCATCCCAGAGTGGCGTTGTTGGCCGCCGGCGAGCAACTGCTGCGTGCTAGTGGCCCCTGGTTAACTCTGCGCTTGTCGGGTTTAATGGGGCCAGGGCGTCATCCTGGGCGTTTTGTGCAAGGCAAAACACTTAGCGGTGGCGCATATCCGGTGAATATGGTGCACAGCGCTGATGTGGCAAAGGCCCTGCTGGCCATTATTGGCAATTGGCCGCTTCCCAGCCACTGCTATAATCTCAGCTCACCTGAGTGGGTAACAAAACAAGATTTTTATCAGGCGGCTTGTGCTCAGCTTGGCACTTCACCGCCGGTTAGCTTTACGGCTGAAGCACCAGACCCTGCCCGACAGGTGCTAGCAAATGCCTTATGCCGCGATACCGGCTTTCGCTATCAGTTTGCTGATGCCAGGCAAGCACTTGAGGCGTGCCCTAGCCGCGAGATTAAATCTTAAATTGCGCTGCGGCAGTTTGCAGCTGCCCTGCGAGCTTGGCGACCTCGTCACTGTATTGCAGTGTTTGCTCTGCCTGATTAGCACTGGCTTGCGCCAAGCCGACCATCTGATGCATCCGATCGTTAATGGCTTGACCAAGTTGTAACTGGTTGCTGCTAGCCTGATTAACTGCTGTGCTAATATGTAAGGTAGCGGAAATTGCTTGGGTCACCTGAGTTAACGCCTGCACTAATTCGGTCATAGTCAGTACGCAACCCTCGGCATCGGTTTTACCGGCTAACACTGCGCTCACGGCTTGCTTGCTTTGCTGCTGCAGACGCTCAATCATCTGCTGTATTTCACTGGTCGCTTGTTGAGTACGGCCGGCCAGCGAGCGCACTTCATCTGCTACTACGGCAAAACCGCGGCCTTGTTCACCGGCACGTGCTGCTTCAATAGCGGCGTTTAAAGCCAGCAAATTGGTTTGTTCGGCAATGGCACTAATAGTAGTGAGAATACCGCCAATATTGGTCGATTCGTCATTCACCTTACTCATTAAACTGCTGGTGCTGACCAGTTGCTGCGCCAGTTTAGTAATGCGGCCATTGTTATCTGCCGCTAATTGGCTGATTTGCTCACTTTGTTGCATGGCTTGTTGCATGGCATGACCGGCTTCTGCTGCCTGCGACGCAACGGCTTGGGTGTTTTGCGCTAACTGCTCGGTAATCTGATCGACACTGCTAATTTGTTCTTGTTGTAAATGTAGCGATTGATTAATTTCACTGACCGCCTGGGTAGAACGGCCCGAGGTACTACTTAACGCTGCCGCATTTTGCTGGATATTAGTTAACAGACCACTCAGGGCATTGATTAGGCTATTCACCTTAGCGGATAAGGCGCCAAACTCGTCTTGTTGTTTGATTTCCAGTTTACGGGTTAAGTCGCCCTTGGCGATATAACCTAAAATATGGTTAATACCTGCCAGCGGTTTTAACATAGCGTTAATGGTAAAGTAGGCGGTAGCGGCTGCCAGTACCACTAAGATCACCATAATAAACCAGGTGCGCGTGCTGCCAGCGCTAAGGGCGCTAGAAGCTTGCTGCTGTAAGCTATTAAATTGTTGATCGGCGGCACTAACCACCTGACCAAGCTGCTGCAAAGCTAGTTCGACTTGCTGCTCAGCGGTATTGAGTTCATTACGGGCGCGTTGTAGTTCTGCCAGTTGCTGCTGCTTTAATGCGACTAAGTTTTCTTCGCTCTCCAAACGTTCGGTGAGCTGCTGCCATTGCTCGTCAAAGCTCTGCCATAAATCCTGCGTATTAATGCCCTGTGCCAGCTGTGCCAGGTAATCAACATTTACCTGCATATCACTTACTGCAAAACTAATGTTGTCTTTATTGCGTTCAAACTGGACGACATCATTGTAACTTGCGGTTTCCCGCAAGGTATTAACCAAGCCAACTAATTGCCCATCTAACCTGGCAGCCGTACCGGCAATAATCTCTGCGGTTTGTTGATTGCGGGGTAACTCTAACTCACTCAGCTCAATTAAGGCTGCGCCGGTTTCATCTAACAGGCTTTCCATATTGCTCAGCTCAGTGCTGAGCTGCTGTTGATACGTTAGGCTTTGCAGTCTGGCGCTAAACATTTGCTCTGTAGCCTGCATATAGCGGTTGGCATGTTCGGCAGCAGTTTGCAGGCTTTGCTGCAGAGTACCACTGGCAATTAATTGTTGGAAACCTTGGATTAACTGGCCGAATTGCTGTTGTTGTTGCTGGAAGTTTTGTTGGTAGCGCGTAATGTCGCTGCTTTGTTCGGCCGTAAAACCTGAGGCAGTTAAACGGGCTAATTGCAGTAATTGAATTTGCGCCAGATTGCTTTGCTGCTGCGCCGGCACCGCCAGCTCGTTAACCTGGGTGTTGGCATTGGTAATGCTGCGAAAGCTGCTGAGCGCTGAGATACTGGCGATAAGCAATAATAGCGTAATAAAGCCAAAACCAATAATGACTTTATGTGCAACGGTTAACTTCATATGCTGAGCCCCTGTCAGACCAGTTTTTAGTATAGTTATTTTTAAAGGATCTGCGTCCAACTGAACGTTAACAGTTTTTAGGTTACTGGTCTAGCCAGTTTTGGCGTTGCATAAAAAATACCCGGCAGTGCCGGGTGTGAGTTTGTGACTAATAGTCGCCCTTTAGTTATTAAAAACTGCAGAGTAAGCCTGCAGGCAGGGCGCTATTCAATTGACCATCACGGATCAGCATTGCGCTTTTTTCGATATCCGGGCCGAAATAGCGATCCTGATCATAAAATGCTACCTGCTGTCGTAATAACGCTTTCGCCTGTTCAAGCGCCGCTGTGCTCTTTACTGGTGCCCGGAAATCAAGACCCTGCGCCGCAGCCAGATATTCAACGGCGAGTACCCCTGTGGTGTTTTCGGCCATATCCGCTAAACGCCGGGCGGCAAAGGTGGCCATAGACACATGATCTTCCTGATTGGCAGAGGTCGGTAAGCTATCTACCGATGCCGGGTGTGCTAAGGATTTGTTTTCTGAGGCTAAGGCTGCAGCTGTTACCTGTGCAATCATAAAGCCACTGTTGACGCCGCCATTAGGCACCAAAAAGGCTGGTAATTTACTTAAGCTGGCATCGATTAACAGGGCCATGCGACGCTCGGATAAGGCACCAATTTCGGCAATCGCCAATGCCAGATTATCGGCGGCCATGGCTACCGGTTCAGCATGGAAATTACCGCCTGAGAGAATATCTCCGTCTTCGGCAAAAACGAGCGGGTTATCGGTTACGCCATTGGCTTCTACTTCTAAAACGCCTGCGGCATGGCGGATTTGGGTTAAACAGGCACCCATCACCTGTGGCTGACAGCGCAGGGAGTAAGGGTCTTGTACCTTTTCACAATCTTTGTGCGATTGGCCGACTTCGGAATCCGTGCCAAGCAAATGCCGGTAAATGGCGGCAGCATCAATTTGCCCTTGTTGGCCGCGGGCTAAATGGATGCGTGGATCAAAGGGCGCGCGACTGCCTAATGCCGCTTCTACGCTCATAGCACCAATTACTGAACCAGCAGCAAACACATCTTCGGCGCGGAATAAGCCTTCCAGTGCCAGAGCGGTTGAGGCCTGAGTACCATTTAATAGCGCTAAGCCTTCTTTGGCTGCCAGCGTTAATGGCTGTAAGCCAACTAAATCGAAGGCTTCTTTAGCATCATAGATCTGGCCTTTATAGCAAATTTCACCTTCGCCAATTAGCGGTAATACCATATGGGCTAGGGGGGCTAAATCGCCAGACGCGCCAACTGAGCCTTTCTCTGGGATACAGGGGTAAAGCTCGGCATTGACCATATCAATGAGTAATTGGATCACGCTTAAGCGAATACCCGAGAAACCACGGGCTAAGGAGTTAATCTTTAACACCATCATTAGGCGCACTGTGCTATCCGCCATAAACTGGCCAAAGCCAGCGGCATGGGACAGCACGATAGAACGTTGTAGCAATTCAAGCTCTTCATGTTTAATCCGGGTATTGGCCAGTAAGCCAAACCCCGTGTTTATGCCGTAAACCACTTTGTTTTGCTTTAAAATATCGGCCACGCAAGCCGCCGATTTTTCAATTGCCGGCAGGGCGCTGGCATCTAAGGTCAGGGTTACAGCACCTTGCTTAACCGCACGTAATTGGGTGAGTGTCAGTTTGCCTGGTGTTAAATGTAAGGCGTAAGTCATAATTTTTTCTCTAGTTAGCTGTGCTGTTAATCATGGGTAAGTCGAGACCTTGCTCTTCGGCGCAATCTACGGCGATAGCGTAACCGGCGTCAGCATGGCGCATGACGCCAGTGCCCGGATCATTCCAAAGTACCCGGCCTAAACGCGCCGCTGCTTGCTCAGTACCATCGGCTAAGATCACCACGCCGCTATGCTGGCTGTAGCCCATGCCGACACCACCGCCATGATGCAGTGATACCCAGGTGGCACCGCCGGCGGTGTTAAGTAGCGCATTAAGTAATGGCCAATCAGACACCGCGTCTGAGCCATCTAACATGGCTTCGGTTTCACGATTGGGGCTTGCCACCGAGCCAGAATCCAGATGATCACGACCAATCACCACCGGGGCTGAGAGCTCACCGTTTTTCACCATTTCATTAAAGGCCAGCGCAATACGCGCCCGATCTTTTAAGCCAATCCAGCAAATCCGCGCCGGTAACCCCTGAAATTGAATGCGTTCACGCGCCATATCCAGCCAATTATGCAGGTGTGGATCATCAGGGATCAGCTCTTTCACTTTGGCATCGGTTTTATAGATATCTTCTGGATCGCCAGATAAGGCCACCCACCGGAACGGGCCTATGCCCTGGCAGAACAATGGCCGGATATAAGCGGGTACAAAGCCTGGGAAATCAAAGGCATTGGTTACGCCAACATCTTTGGCCATCTGCCGGATATTATTACCATAATCAGTCGCTACGGCGCCGCGTTGCTGCATGGTTAAAATGGCTTTGACTTGCACCGCCATCGCATCTTTCGCAGCCGCAACCACGGCGTTTTCATCTTCTATACGCTTGGCTTTAGCTTGCTCTAGCGTCCAACCTTGTGGCAAGTAGCCATTAAGGGGATCATGGGCTGAGGTTTGATCGGTTACTACATCCGGGGTAATGCCGCGGGCCACCAACTCGCTAAACACATCCGCCGCGTTGGCTAATAAGCCAATAGAGGTCGGTTTACCGCTGGCTTTGGCTTCTTCCAGCATGGTTAAAGCTTCGTCTAATGAGTAAGCTTTTTTATCGACATAACCGGTTTTTAACCGAAAATCGATACGGCTCTCGTCCACTTCACAGGCCAGCATATGAAAACCAGCCATAGTAGCAGCGAGTGGCTGCGCGCCGCCCATGCCACCCAAGCCACCGGTTAAAATCCATTTGCCGTTGGCAACACCATTAAAATGCTGTTTAGCAATGGCCACAAAGGTTTCGTAAGTGCCTTGTACTATGCCTTGGGTGCCGATATAGATCCAAGAGCCGGCGGTCATTTGGCCATACATCATCAGGCCTTTACGATCCAGCTCATTAAAGTGCTGCCAATTGGCCCAGGCGGGGACTAAGTTTGAGTTAGCAATCAGCACTCTGGGTGCATCCGGATGCGTGGGAAAAACACCAACCGGTTTGCCACTTTGTACCAATAAGGTTTGGTTATCTTCTAAGCGATCCAATACTTCAACAATTTTATCAAAGCAAGCCCAATTACGGGCGGCGCGGCCAATACCGCCGTAGACCACCAGCGCCTGCGGGTGCTCTGCCACTTCTGGATCCAAGTTATTCATTAGCATGCGTTTGGCAGCTTCAGTCTGCCAGCTTTTGGCGGTGATTTGATTGCCGCGGGCGGCGCGGATCACGCGACTTTCATCAATGCGGTTATTGTTCATAGCAACCTCGGTTAGCGGGGTAGGGCAAAGTTAAGATGGCCTCCCAGCCGGTAACGACTGCCGGGAGACGTTAAATAGGCCAGGCTGACGGCGCCATCACGGCTAAAGGTGCGGCGGGTCAGGCGCAGGCAGGGTTCGGGTTTTTTTAGTGCCAAATGCTGGCAGGTAAATTCGTCTGGCCAAATCGCTTCGACAATATGTTCGGCTTCGGTCAGCGGGGCGATTTCACTCAAATACAGGTGCGGGGTAATTTCCTGAAAATCTTGTTGGGTATACAAAGGCACCTGCTTGGGATTAACGTAACGGGCTTCTAACTGCAGCGGCAAACTATCAGAAAAATGCACAATCAATGAAAAAAACACTGGTTCATTGCGTTTTAACCCCAGCGCTGTGGCCACTATACCGGGGCAAGGCAACTCGGTAAGTTGTAATAACTTAGCGCGATAAGCATGGCCGCCGCTTTGTACCTCATCAGCAATATTACGAATCTCCAGTAACGAAGACTGTGACTTTAATGCTGCTACAAAACTGCCTACGCCCTGAGTACGGTATAGAATGCTTTGCTCGGTGAGTTCTTGTAAAGCGCGCCTTGCCGTCATCCGACTGACCGAAAATTGCTCGGCCAACTCATTTTCAGAAGGTACCCGGCTATGTTCTGGCCAGGCACCGCTTTCAATCTGGCGCAGCATAAATTCTTTGATTTCGGCAAATTTAGCCATGCAGTACCTACTTTGTTAGACGGATAGAGGCGTATTCGTTTTTTAAAAATAGCGGATTTTGGTTGTATATACAAGTTTTTCGGTTAGACTATTTTACATACACTGCGGCAGTAGGATTTTGGGAGCCTTAGATGATTGAATTTGATGCAGTTTGGATAAATGCTAACTTGGCCACGATGACCAAGAGCACTGAGCCTTATGGCGCTATTGCGGATGGCGCCATAGCGGTTAAAGATGGCGTGATTGCTTATGCTGGCCCAAAGGCCGGACTACCGGCTTTTGATGTATTAAGCACGCCGCTTAATGATGTGGCAGGACAGTGGATTTTACCTGGGTTAATTGATTGTCATACCCATCTGGTTTATGCCGGCAATCGTGCGAACGAATTTGAACTTCGCTTGCAAGGTGCGACCTATCAGGAGATTGCGGCTGCCGGTGGCGGTATTGCCAGTACGGTGCGGGCTACGCGCGAAGCCAGCCATGAAAGCTTATTTACGTTAGCGACAGATCGCTTAAACGCGTTACAAAATGAAGGCGTGACCACGGTCGAGATCAAGTCAGGCTACGGCTTAGATTTAACCTCAGAGCAAAAGATACTAGAGGTGGCCGCCTTGTTAGACGAGCATCATCCGATCAGTATTCAGAAAACCTTTTTAGGCGCTCATGCGCTGCCGGCTGAGTATAAAAACAATGCCGATGCCTATATTGAGCTGGTGTGTCAGATGTTGCCAGCCTTGCAGCAGCAAGGCCTGGTGGATGCCGTGGATGTATTTTGTGAAGGCATAGGGTTTAGTGTGGCGCAAAGTCGCAAAGTGTTTGCTGCTGCAAAAGCGCTGGGCTTGCCGGTGAAAGCGCATGCCGAGCAATTATCTAATTTAGGCGGTAGTGCCTTGGTGGCAGAATTTGCCGGCTTGTCTGCCGATCATATTGAGTTTTTGGATGAAGCCGGTGTGGCTGCCATGGCGCAGGCGGGAACAGTGGCGGTATTGCTGCCGGGGGCCTATTACTTTTTACGGGAAACCCAGTTGCCGCCTATTGCACTGTTGCGCCAGTATCAGGTGCCAATGGCGATTGCCAGCGATCTTAACCCGGGTACCTCGCCGTTCTGCTCATTGCAATTGATGCTCAATATGGCCTGCACGCTATTTCGCTTAACGCCGGAAGAGGCGCTGCTAGGGGTAACCCGCCATGCGGCTAACGCCTTAGGGTTGGCCGACAGAGGCATATTAGCAGCGGGGATGCGGGCCGATTTTGGTTGTTATGCCATTAGCCAACCCGCAGAGCTGTGTTATCAATATGGTGTGAAACCCTTGCGGCAACTGGTGATAGGCGGCAAGGTTTGCCGCCTTACAGTTTAGGGCATTGTCGTGTGGGCCTGCTGCTTAGGAAAACGCAGTGCTGCTTAACGTATCAGCGGCACTTGCTGTGCTTTGCCAAGCAAAAAGGCTTGTACCAATTGACTAAGTACCTGACCGCAATGATTTAGGCCAGCGGTAAGCCCTGCCGGATGTTGCGCGGGTGCTGCTTCGGCCAAATGCAGATAGGCAGTGTGCGGTAGTTTGGCAAATTGATAGACGGCTTGTTCAGCCTCGCTCACGCTGATGCCGCTGTAATTAAGGGCACTGGCGGGCATGCCGGTAATGGCATCGGTATCCAGTTCTAGCGCCAGTGGCGTATTGGCACTCAGGACTTTTTCCAGTGCCTGTTCAATCGCCTGCTGCCAACTTAGTGTCGCTGCCACAAAGATCTGTTGGTAACTTAAGTAATCAGCACCGGCTTGTTGTAGGGCTTTTAAGCTGGCGGCGTTATTCTTCTGCTGATGTAATCCCAGTACAAAATAATGTTGTAACAGCGCTTGTTGCATGGCGTAGCTAAAGCCGTTACCGCTGTGCCGCCCTTCTAATGGGCGAAAATCTGCATGAGGATCAATATTCAGGCAGTTAACCGGCTGTGCAGTACTGGCAGCCAGTGCCTGTAGCAATGGCAAGGCATTATTATGGCCGCCACCAATTACAATAGGCGTAAGCCCTGCAGCAAAGATAGGCTGTACTGCCGCTTGCACCCGCGCATCTAATTGCGCGCACAGGGTCCGTAAGTTGGCTAAATCCTCGCTTTTGCTGTTATCCAGCAGTTGCCCTTGCGCTTGTAAATCAGCGCAGCTAACTTCGCCCAACAGTAAAATTTGGCTGGCATCAAGTTGCTCGTTGGCTTGTAAATTTAGAAATTTACTTAAAAAGGCTTGCCAGCCCAGTTCAGCACCACCACCACCACAGTTTGCTCTGGGGCCGATATCTTCCGGTATGCCTAAAAGCACAAACTGGCCACTATGGGCCGCATGTTGGCGCAGGTTTTCAGTAATGCTAAGCAGTGGATCGGTTAACTGAATACGTTGCCCCAGGCGTGTTTCGCCTGAGCGGGTTTGAAAAAAGGCGCTTAATTGCGCCTTTGTTATACACTGCACTAGCGCCATGGCTTATTCGATATCCAGCGCATCGGGAGAAAGGATAATGCCGGTGCTATCAGCATACAGATGATCGCCCGGTAAGAAAGTTACGCCAGCAAAGTTGACTGGAACGTCGGTTTCACCAAAGCCGCTATCGTCAGCGCCAATCGGAATAGCATTAACTGCCTGAATACCAATATCAAAATCTTCCAGCTCATCTAAGTTTCGTACGCTACCGTAGCAAACGATACCTTCCCAGCCATTGGTTGCGGCCAGCGATGCCAGTTCTGCATCAATCAGTGCGCGGCGCGCCGAGCCACCACCGTCAATTAACAGCACTTTACCAATACCATCGTCTGCCAGCATTTGCCGCACCAGGCCGTTGTCTTCAAAGCACTTTACGGTATGGATTTTCCCGCCAAAGGAGCGACGACCACCATAATTAGCAAAAATAGGTTCGACCACATCAACCTGCTCTGCATAAAGATCGCATAACTCTGAGGTATTATATTCCATCTTGTACTCCGCACCGCAATTAGGGATGGCAACAGTATAACCTGCCAGCACTTAAGCTCAAGCGGAACTTTGCACTGGATGGCAGTATTAGCTGCTTTCTTCGTGATTGTGCATAGATGTTGCGCTGTCATTTTTTCGTCATTAAGTTTTCTTAGGATGTGAACAGACTTTGTACAATGAGGCTGCCGCTATGCTGCTTAAACGTCTGGAATATTGGGATCATGCCTTTTTTTGCCGATTGTTTGCCCGCAGTTCATCGCAAGTAATGGCGAAGAGCAGTTACTGGCTCTCAAAAAGTGCTGATGGTCCCTTATATCTGTTACTGGTGTTGCTACTCTTGATGCTGGACGTGGCCGATGCCTGGCTGGTGACCCAGCTCTTGTTGTTGGCTTTTGCGCTGGAGCTGCCGTTATATTTACTGCTAAAAAACAGTATTAAACGCGCCAGGCCAGAGCAAGCGGTCAGTTTGCATCGCATTGTGGCGCATATCATCCCGTCTGATACCTTTAGTTTGCCGTCGGGTCATACTGCAGCAGCCTTTGTAGTGGTTACCAGTTTAAGCCTGATCTATCCGGCCTGTTTGTTACCCTTGTTATGTTGGGGGGCTTTGGTGGGGTTATCGCGGGTTATGTTAGGGGTACATTTTCCGTTGGATATTCTGGCGGGGATGGCATTGGGCGTGTTGTCCAGTTTAGCGGCAGCCAATTGGCTTGGGGTTTGGTAGTTAAAGCTGCTAAGCACCGGTTTATAAGGTTTTGATAGCAATACGTGGCTCGCGGCTGGCATTGGCTTGTTTTAACTGCTGCAAGTACTGTTGCCATAACAGCTGTTGTTTGTCGGCGAGTTGTTGCAAGTAGGCGTAGCTATACAAACCCGTATTGTGCCCATCATCAAATACCAGCTTTACCGCATAGTGACCTACCGGTGTAATCTGAGTTATTGCTACATCGCGTTTATTTGCTACCAATTTAGGCTGACCATGGCCGCGAACCTCTGCGGAGGGCGACTGCACCCGCAGAAATTCTGCGCTTAGCGTGCAGCAACTGCCGTCGTTGTAGATCAGATCTAACAAGCGACGGCGTTGATGATAATGCAGTTTGCTAAGGCTAACGGCCATTACAGAATAAACCGGCTAAGATCTTCATCTTGTACCAGACTACCTAAATGTTGCTCAACATAGGCGCCATCAATACTAATTTGCTGGCCGGCATGATCGGCAGCGTCATAGGAGATCTCTTCCAACAAACGCTCCATAACGGTATATAAACGCCGTGCGCCAATGTTTTCAGTTGTCTCGTTTACCCGAAATGCCGCATCGGCAATGCGTTTAATGCCATCTTCGGTAAACTGAATGTGCACACCTTCGGTAGCTAACATGGCGCGAGATTGCTCGGTCAATGAAGCTTTAGGCTCAGTGAGAATGCGCTCGAAATCTGCTGCAGTTAGGGCTTCTAACTCAACCCGGATAGGTAAACGACCTTGCAATTCGGGCACTAAATCAGAGGGCTTACTCATCTGGAAAGCGCCAGAGGCAATAAACAAAATATGGTCGGTTTTTACCATACCATGCTTGGTATTGACGGTGCAGCCTTCAATTAAAGGCAGTAAGTCACGTTGCACGCCTTCGCGTGAAACATCTGGGCCACTGGTTTCACCGCGTTTACAGATTTTGTCAATTTCATCTAAAAACACAATGCCATTTTGCTCAACGGCTTCTAAGGCTTCGGCTTTTAGCTCTTCTGGGTTGACCAGACGGGCAGCCTCTTCCTCAATCAGCTGTTTAAAGGCATCTTTAATCTTTAGCTTACGTTTTTTCTTTTTCTCACTACCCAGGCTTTGAAACATGCTCTGTAGTTGCGAAGTCATTTCTTCCATACCCGGTGGCGCCATAATTTCTACGCCGATAGGACCTTGCGACAGCTCCAGTTCAATTTCTTTATCATCGAGCTGGCCTTCGCGTAGTTTTTTACGGAAAATTTGCCGGGTGTTGGAATCGGTACTGCTTTTTTCCGGCTCGCCCCAGGCATCTTTGGGCTTAGGTAGTAGCGCGTCTAAAATGCGCTCTTCCGCGGCTTCTTCTGCCCGAAAACGGTTTTTAGCAATGGCTTGCTCGCGGAACATCTTAACTGCGCTGTCGGTGAGATCGCGGATAATGCTTTCCACTTCTTTGCCAACATAACCTACTTCAGTAAATTTAGTCGCTTCTACTTTGATAAAGGGCGCATTCGCCAGCTTCGCCAGGCGGCGGGCGATCTCGGTTTTACCGACACCGGTTGGCCCTATCATTAAAATATTCTTTGGTGTCACTTCCTGGCGCAAGGCCGGATCTAACTGCATACGGCGCCAACGATTACGCAGCGCAATCGCGACCGCTTTTTTCGCTTTATTCTGGCCAATAATATGCCGATCAAGTTCGTGGACAATTTCTCTTGGAGTCATATCAGACATAGGTTACCTGCTTACAATTCTTCAATAGTCTGGTGGTGATTGGTGTAAACACAAATATCACCGGCAATTTTCAGGCTTTTTTCCACGATATCGCGCGCACTTAGCTCAGTGTTTTGCAGTAAGGCGGTGGCGGCAGATTGCGCGAATGGACCGCCACTACCAATAGCGATAAGATCATGCTCTGGCTGAATCACATCACCATTACCAGTAATTATCAACGAGGTATTGGCGTCTGCAACAGCGAGTAGTGCCTCGAGTTTGCGCAGCATACGATCGGTGCGCCAATCTTTGGCCAGCTCCACGGCCGCGCGCATAAGGTGTCCCTGATGCATTTCCAGTTTGGCTTCAAAGCGCTCAAATAAGGTGAAAGCGTCGGCGGTACCGCCAGCGAAACCCGCCAGTACTTTATTGTGATACAGGCGACGGACTTTACGGGCATTGCCTTTCATTACGGTGTTGCCCAAAGAAACCTGGCCATCACCACCGATGGCGACATGACCATTGCGGCGTACAGATACGATAGTTGTCATTAAAAAATGCCCTATGGCGAATTAACCTAGGGCATAAATAAGGTTGCGGTAACTGGTTTTCAAGCCCAGTTTCGCACCTGACAGGTATTAATACCCATTTGGCGCAGCTTATTCATATCGACAGTGGCCGCACGGCGTGATTCGTATGGCCCCAGAATGACTCTATACCAAACACCATTGGTGCCCTCTGTTCTTCTGACATCGGCGGTAATGCCAGCAAAAGCGATTTGCGCTTTCATCGCCTCGGCTTGAGGCTGTTGCCGGAAAGAACCACACTGCAACTGAGCGGGGCCACTACGCCGCTGCTCTGTTAGTTCAACTGTAATTTCTTTGTTTTCCAGCTCTTGAATATATTGATAAGGCTCTGCTACCGGCTTCGGTGGCAAGTCATCCTTCACAACCGTTTTTGCAGGTGTTGGCGCAGTGGTTACGGGAGCCGTGCTTACCGGCGTTTGCTGGCGTAAAAACCATAAACCATAAACAAATACCATCAAAGTGACTGCAGTTAAGCCAATCAATAGCCAAGGTTTGGCCGGTGCAGCTTTAGCCCGACTATTTCTGTTACTGCTCGGTCTGCTCTTACCTTTGTTGGCCGGTTTGGGGCGGCTGGCGCGCACATAATCTTTTTGTGGCATAACGACTGTCTGGTTACCTACTTAATACAACGATGGCGTCTAGTGCCATTATTCTACGCTGATTGCTGGAAAAGGAAATACATCATCTTAGCTTGCTCGATCCCAGTGCTAGCTCAGGTCTAATGCATCCACATCAAGTTGCCACTTAACTTTGCGGCTTAATGGCCAGCGACCTAACTCCGGTAACAGCTGATGTAACGCCTGATGCAGTGCCGGCCTTTGGCGGCTGTATAGATGTAATTGCCAGCGGTATTTACCGGCCTTACGCTCTAATGGCGATAGCAAAGGACCCATCAGTTGTAGTGCGGGGTTAGAACGCAGAATGTCGGCGATGTGTTGTAACCATTGTTGGCACAGCTCGCTTTGCAGCGCTTCTGCCCGAAATAGCGCTAAATGCTGGCAGGGCGGCAACGCCGTTTGCTGACGCTCCAATAAGGCACTGCGGGCAAAGGAAGCGTAGCCATTATGAATAATATCCTGTAGCAAGGCATGCTCTGGATGTTGGGTTTGCAGTAGTACCTTGCCCTTATCATGGCCGCGACCGGCGCGGCCAGCTACCTGAGTCAGTAATTGCCCAAGCTGCTCAGGCGCCCGAAAATCAGCACTGTACAGTGCGCCGTCTACATCGACTATTACCACGAGCGTAACAAAGGGAAAGTGATGGCCTTTGGCCAGCATCTGGGTACCAAGAATCAAACGGGGGCCCGCTTGGTTGATCTCGTCTAACAAGGCGCCTAAAGCGCCTTTACGGCGTGTACTGTCGCGATCGAGCCGGGTCACTGGCGTTGCTGGAAAAAGCTGCTGTAAATGTTCTTCCAGTTGCTCTGTACCCTGACCAACCGGTGCCAAGCGTGAGCTACCACAGTTGCCACATTGTTTCGGAATAGGTCTGCTGGCGCCACAGTGATGGCACAACAGCTGCTTACTGTGTTTGTGATAGGTGGTAAAGGCGCTACAGCGCTTACATTCGGTGAGCCAGCCACACTCCTGACAGCTCAACGCCGGGGCAAAGCCGCGACGATTTAAGAACAACATAACCTGCTTGCCACGGCCCAGCTGTTGTCGAATTTGCTGAATACTGCTGTCGGCCAAACCGTAGTGCATTTGTTGTTGCTTTAAATCGATCAGTTCAAAAGCAGGTAAGGCCTGGCCACTGGCACGGTTTTGCAGCAGTAAATGGCCAAAACGACCTTGCTGGGCGTTGTAAAGCGATTCTAAACTCGGGGTGGCGGAGCCGAGCAATATCGGGCAGTTTTCCAAGGCAGCACGTTTAATGGCCAGATCACGGGCATGATAGCGAAAGCCATCTTGTTGCTTTAGCGATAAATCGTGTTCTTCGTCAATAATAATCAGGCTAAGCTTATGGAAGGGTAAGAACAGGGCGGAACGGGTGCCGATAATAATAGCCGCACTGCCGCTGGCAGCATTTAACCAGCAGTTTAGCCGCTCGCCATCACTTAAATTAGAGTGCCAGGCCAATACCGGTACCTTAAAGCGCTCTGCAAAACGCTGCAGGGTTTGCGGGGTCAAGCCTATCTCCGGCAAGAGTAATAAAACTTGCTCGCCGCGCGCCAGTAGGGGCGCGATACATTGTAAATACACTTCGGTTTTACCCGATCCGGTTACGCCCTCGAGTAAAAAAGGCCGGAAACTGCCCTGTGCCTGCTGTACAGCAGTGACCGCCAAGGCCTGATCCACAGTCAATTGCAGTGCGGCTTGTGCCAGCCCCTGATACTGATACGGCTGGCGTGCCAGCACCTGTGAAGCTACCAGACCTTTATCCAATAACTGTTTTAGCACACTGCGGGGATGCTCTGCCAATAACACTGTCTCGGCAATAACGCCCTGCTGTAAGCTTTGCCAAAGTGCCAGCTGTTTGGTGGAGCGTTTAAAATCTGCGGCACTGCAAGCCTCGCCGCTTGCAGTTAGGCGATAGCCGGTAAGCTGATAGTCAGTGAGTGCGCGCCCTTCACGTAGCAGCGCTGGCAGCGCAGCGGTCAGTACTTCACCTAACGGGTGATGATAATATTCTGCGGCAAAGCTAAGCAATTGCCTTAACCGCTCAGAAAGCACCGGGCTAGATTCTAAGACCGCGCTAACGGGTTTAAGCTGAGTCAGTTCATAAGGGCTATCGGGTGCCAGTTGCCACACTACGCCCACTAACTCGCGTTTACCAAAAGGCACCCGTACCCTACAACCCTGACTAACCTGAATATTATCAGGCAGCAGATAATCAAAATGCTGACGGAGAGGGATGGGTAAAGCAACGCGAATAACAGGCACAGCAGTTTCCAGGGCTGGTAGAAAGAGGCTCCAGTTTAAGGAAGGGCAGGCACCTTGCCAAGTAAAACAAAAAGACCGGCTTTTTTAGATTGGGCAATTGCAACTTTATTGGCTATCCATTAAACTACGCGCCCTAAATTAACTGTAATTTCGTATGGTGTTTGGCATTAAAAACATGACCAGATAGCGATACGGCCCAATGAGGTAACCCATGAAACCAGGTATTCACCCAGAATATAAAGAAATTACCGCTACTTGTACTTGCGGTAATTCGTTCAAAACGCGTTCAGCGCTGTGCAAAGATATCCACTTGGACGTTTGCTCTGCTTGTCACCCGTTCTATACTGGCAAACAGAAAGTATTAGACGTTGGTGGTCGTGTTGATCGCTTCAAAAAACGTTTCTCTGTGTTGGGCAACCGTTAATCGTTGTCGGAACATAAAAAAACCGGAGCTTAGTCTCCGGTTTTTTTATGTCTTTATCAGTACTAGAGGATAGTGGTTACTGCCCGCCAGACAATACTTCATTTAGTGAACTTGCGCCGCGCTCAGGGCGAATACTAGCGCAGTTACTACCGCTTTGTTCACAACTTACCCCTCTTATCCTGCTACCAACAGAGCGGGTATCAAACTGCCCTGTGGCAGACAATCTTTTCACTAAGCCTTCCAACATATTACTTGTTTGAAATTGTTGCCCAGATACACGGATAATTTCGATGTTTTCTACTTCACGTAACTCAGCAACCAGAGCACTATGCTCGCTATCAGCAGCCAGTTGGCTGGTCACTTCATGTAAATAAGGTTTAGCGTTATGTTGGCCTGAAAGTACTAAACGTTTATAGAGTTCTGCCGCACCTGGTAAATCTTGTTCAACCCCGACACCATGTTGTTTTAACTGCGCAAGTAGTAGCATGGCGCTGGACAACTTTTGCGAAGTAGCTTGCTCTAGCAAGTTTACCGCTTCAGGCAGCTGTTCTGGGTCTTCGCTTTGCAATAATTGCAAGGCTTTGTTGTATTGAGCAGGGGCGTAATTTAATTTTACGGCCTGCTCAAGTAAGCGCGCGGCTTCAGTAAGGTCTTGTTCTACCATAAAGCCGTTGCGCAGCCAGTCAGACATTAAATTAACTGCCATTGGGTTGCGTTGCCGTACTCCCATTCGCAGATAACGGATAGCTTGCTCGGTATTTTGCTCTAAACCATCGCCAGTAGCATAGGCCATCGCTACAAAAGCAGCGGCATCACCGCTACCACCGCGTGCTAGTCTAATCAGTCTTCTCAGCTCTTTACTACAATCTGTATCCATACAAACGCGATCGGCCTGACTATCGGTGTTCTGTGCGATGGCTTTAACAGGTAAAGCTAACAAGCCAATGACAAGTAAACTGGTGCTTAGGAAAACCTTCATGTGATGCCTCTGGTTAACAATTATTTAATGAGATAATTTTAGTCGCTTTACCGCGGTGTTCAAACAAGTATCTTACCTAAACTGTAAAAAAATGTTTCATTACTGTTAATCTGAAATCATTGCTTGCAGAATATGTACAGATAAGCACCATATATTTCGAAAATTAGTATTAATAGATGTCTAGAACTCTTGGCGTCTTTTGGCTTTCTTGTTATAACAAGGGCTGAATTATACTAAAGTCGTAATGCATCTAATAAATACGCTGGTACGTCCAGCTCGGTTTAGGTATTTTTCCAGAACAGAGCTCATTAAAATGAGCCGCCAACCGGCCTGCTGTATAACAATAACCATGCAGCCGCAGTTTGTACCTGCTCAAATTACTCAGGAAAATTAGAATGTCAGATTTCAGAGAACAAGCCCTACGTTACCATGCTGAACCTCGCCCCGGAAAAATTAGTATTGAAATCAGTAAACCGGCCGAAACCGTTACCGACCTCGCTTTGGCCTATAGTCCTGGCGTAGCAGAGCCGGTGCGGGAAATAGCAGCTGATGTGGATAACGTCTATAAGTACACCGCCAAAGGTAATTTAGTGGCAGTGATCTCAAATGGGACTGCAATTCTTGGTTTAGGTAACCTGGGACATATGGCGTCTAAGCCAGTTATGGAAGGTAAAGCACTACTATTTAAACGTTTTGCCAATTTAGACTCTATTGATATTGAAGTGAGCCATCGAACCACAGAAGAGTTTATCACGACGGTAGCGAATATTGCTGATACCTTCGGCGGTATTAATTTAGAAGATATTAAAGCACCGGAATGCTTTGAAATTGAAAAAGAGCTGATTAAACGCTGCAATATTCCGGTATTTCATGACGATCAACATGGTACCGCTATCGTTACTGCAGCGGGTATGCTCAATGCACTGGAGATTCAGGGTAAAGATATTGGTACCGCCATTATTGTTTGTATGGGCGCGGGCGCTGCCGCAATCGCCTGTATGGAGCTACTGATCAAATGCGGTGCTATGCGCGAGCATATTTATATGCTGGATACCAAAGGTGTTATTCATACCCGGCGGGAAGATTTAAATCAATATAAGCAACTGTTTGCGAACAATACCGACAAAAGAACGCTGGAAGATGCGCTAAAAGGCGCAGATGTGTTTGTTGGTGTATCGGGCCCAGATGTATTGCCACCTGAAGCATTGAAGCTGATGGCAGATAAGCCCGTGATCTTTGCCTGTTCTAATCCGGATCCAGAAATTAAACCTGAATTGGCCCACGCGGTGCGCAATGATTTGATTATGGCAACGGGTCGCTCAGATTATCCGAACCAGGTGAATAATGTCTTGTGTTTCCCTTTTATTTTTCGCGGAGCCTTGGACGTGCGGGCCAGTGAGATAAACGATCAAATGAAACTGGCGGCAGTACAAGCTATTCGTGCTATCGCCAAAGAGCCCGTGCCTCAAGCCGTGCTGGAAGCTGCCAAGGTAAGTTCATTAGAGTTTGGTAAATCTTATATTATTCCTAAACCAATGGATCCACGCTTGCTACCACAGGTAGCACGCGCTGTAGCTGAGGCTGCTGTGGCCTCAGGTGTTGCTCGTATTGAGATGCCAGCTGGTTACTACCAAGCTTAATTTTTTGGGCTGTATTGATAAACAGCAAGAATAAAAAAACCGCCTATTGGCGGTTTTTTTATTCTTCGTCGCTTTCTGCTTCAATGATTACCGGTATTGGTTTCCCCATACTGGTTAAAATCTGTCGTACTTCTGTTGGAATTTGGTGCGGGTTATCTTTACGTAAGTCTTCATCGGCAGGCAGAGGCTGGCCGGTAAAGGCGTGCAAAAAGGCTTCACACAGTAATTCGCTATTGGTGGCGTGTCGCAGGTTATTAACCTGACGACGAGTACGCTCATCCGTTAGCACTTTTAACACGTTTAGCGGGATCGACACGGTGATCTTTTTAACTTGTTCTGATTTTTTACCGTGTTCCGCGTAAGGGTGAACATATTCACCATTCCACTTAGCCATAAGGGTCCCTTGTTATTGGTCGAGAAAATATTGCTCGCGCAAATGCGGAATTCTACTGTTTTATACGTTACAGTCAAACACTGTGCAGTAAATAATCATTATAGACGGCTAAATGGTTTGACTTCCAGTATTAACGCATTATACTTTTAGCCGTCTAAACATCTAAATGGATCCAATATGGCAAAACGTCATGCTGCAACTATCGCTGCCCGGGCGGGTATCGCCGAGGATACTGCTTTTGGTGCAGTTACGCCTCCGATTTATCTTACGTCAACATACGAGCTTGAGGCTTTTCGCCAGCCCGGGCCTTACGATTATTCTCGTTCAAATAATCCTACTCGAGATGTACTGGGAGAGGCGTTAGCGGAATTAGAGGGTGGCGCCAAAGCTATAGTGACGAATACGGGAATGTCGGCCTGTTTACTGGCATTACAACTATTAAAGCCGGAAGATACACTGGTCTTCCCGCATGATTGTTATGGTGGCAGTTATCGATTATTTATTAATCTGGCACAGCGTAAGCATGCGTTTAAAATCCAAATTGTTAATTTTCAAGATACTGACTGGGCTGAACAAGTACGCTTAGCTGCGCCTGCGATGATCTGGTTAGAAACACCCAGTAATCCGTTACTGCAAATTACCGATATTCAGGCAGTGTGCCAATTGGCGGCTGAACTGGCTGCGAAAGTGGTGGTTGACAACACTTTTCTATCGCCAGTATTGCAGCAACCCTTGGCTTTAGGTGCTGACATCGTTGTACATTCGACGACGAAGTATATTAATGGTCATAGCGATATTATTGGTGGCGCATTGATTGCTAAAGATGTCGCGATTGGTGATGAGCTTAAGTGGTGGGGGAATTGCCTGGGGTTAACGGGTGGGGCACTGGATGCCTATCTTACCTTGCGCGGTTTAAGAACTTTAAGTCCACGCATCCGCTTACAGCAAGAAAATACGTTGGCGGTGGTTGATTTCCTCGCAGCGCATCCGTTGGTCGCAAAGGTGTATTACCCTGGTTTAGCATCACACCCTGGTCATGCGATAGCTAAAGTTCAACAGAGTGGTTTTGGCGCTATGTGTAGCTTTGAGCTAAATGCCGCACCTGAATATTTGTATGATTTTTTTGCCGCACTCAAATACTTTACTTTAGCGCAATCGCTGGGTGGCACTGAGAGTTTAGTCTGCCATCCGGCGACGATGACTCATGCCTCAATGGATGCCGCAGCGCAGCAGCGCGCAGGCATTGGCGCGACCTTGGTGAGACTATCGGTAGGGATAGAGGATATTGCCGATTTGATTACCGATTTGGATAAAGCATTACAACAGGTTGCTAAGCGACTGTCAGTTTGATTTAAGGATGTATCATGAGAAGCAATCTTGCTACTGCGTCGCTGCAGTCTAAAGTGTTACCGACGTTATCTGTAATAGTAGCGGGCACCGGTAATGTCGGTGCTGAGTTTTTAAGGTTATTTCAGCGCCAGCAGCAACGCCTAGCTAATCAATTACACTTGGATCTGGCTGGCGTTTTTAACTCTCGACAGGCGTTACTGGCTCCAGCGTTAGACTGCAACGATTGGCAGGGCGCTTTAGCCAGCGGTGAGAATTATCAGCAAGCTGAGTTATTGGCTTATTTAGCTAGCTTGCCCTCTCCCAAAGTGTTAGTTGATATCACACCTAGCCAGACTTTTGCTCGTCAATATCCAGCATTTATTGCTGCGGGTTGCCATTTGATCAGTGCAAATAAGCAAGGCGTCACCCTGCCAGGGGAGGAGTATCAAGCCATTCTTGCGGCATTAAAGCCTCAGCAACTTAATTGGTTGAGCAATACCACGGTCGGGGCTGGTATTCCGGTGCAGCGAGTGTTGCAGGAACTGCTGCAAAGCGGTGATCAGATCCGGCGGATCAGTGGGGTTTTCTCCGGCACTTTATCCTGGTTATTATGCAGCTATGATGGCAGTAAACCTTTTTCTGAGTTTGTGCTGGAGGCGCAAGCTTTAGGTTATACCGAACCTGATCCCAGGGATGATTTATCTGGAAAAGATGTGCAACGTAAATTACTGGTCTTGGCGCGCGAATTAAAACTACCATTGGAATTGACGGATATCGAGTTGATGCCCTTACTTCCTGCCGGTGCGGAACGTGGTAGCTGGCAGGATTTTTGGGCGAAACGGGCAGACTTAGATGCCTGGTTACTGGCCAAGTACCAGCAAGCCGTGGCTGAGGGTAAGGTTTTACGTTATGCGGCTTGTTTAAGTTTGCAGCCTGAATGTGTAAAAGCATCGGTGCAATTGGTTGCTGTCGCCAGCCATGATCCTCTGGCGGCTCTGGCACCTTGCGATAATATGTTTGTTATTGAATCTGACTGGTATCAGCAGAACCCTCTGGTGTTAAAAGGTCCCGGTGCTGGACGGGCTGTTACTGCAGGGGGATTGCATGCCGATCTGGCTGTGTTAGCGCAGAACGTTATTTTAAGCTCTCAGCGCTAATAGCGATGGCTCAGATAGATAAAGGTCCTACAAGTAGATGGCTGCTTGGCAAAGTGGCCTATTCTCGGTTAATCTGAGTTTCAGAACTAGCTAAGCCATCTGCTGCTGACTAATCGGAACTGCTGAATGCCGTTGTTGTCTTTTCGTTATACTTTTTTATGTTGGTTGCTTTTTAGCCTGCCGCTAACGGCTTTTGCGCTTTCAAATACGGCAAGCCCGGTCCCTGCCTTAGATAATTATTTTAAAGAAAGCCTCAATACCCGCGATGGTTTGCCGCACAACACGATTAATGCTTTGGCACAGACTGCCGATGGTTATCTCTGGTTTGGCACCTGGGAGGGCGTTGCGCGCTATAACGGCAGAGAATTTAGAATTTTCGATCGTAGCCCGGAAACAGGCTTACCTGATGTTGGCGTAAGAACTTTCCATCTTGATCAGCATAAAACCTTATGGATCGCGGGTTCTCGTGGCGGCTTGGTTCGGGTAAAAGAGGGGAATTGGCATGCCTACCCTCCGCTTGGCGTCTTAATTAACCGGCTATTACTGGATAAACAAGAGAGATTGTGGATTGCGACTGAAGGCCAGGGGCTCTTTATGCAAAATAGTGCCGGTGAGCGTGTGCAATATTTAGGTAAAGAGGGGCTGCCGTCTGAACAAGTACATAGTTTAATTGAAGATAGCCAGGGGCGAATTTGGGTAGGTACGTCAGACGGCTTGGTTTACCTGGATGAACAACTGCAAATTCAGCCGGTACTGCCCACTCAGTATAATGGCGTACCCGTATTTGCGTTGGCATTAAATGAGCAAGGGCAGTTGCTGGTTGGGACTGAACGTGGATTATTTCTCTCGCCTACTTTAACTGCGGAACCTATCACCTTATTAGATAATGTTCCTGTCTCAGCGTTGTTATTTGAAAGCGACGACATACTCTGGATTGGCACTATTGATCGCGGTTTATTACGGCAACATGATGGTATTACCGAAGAGCTAGATATTCGCCAGGGCTTACCGAATAACCGCATTCTGGCACTATTGTTAGATAGCGAACAGAACTTATGGGTTGGCACTAATGGTGGTGTTTTTCGGCTCCGTGATGCACCTTTTAGTACTTTTACTACTGATCAGGGATTAGCGGGTAACTTTGTCCGAACGGTGTTATCGCATTCCGATGGTTGCTTGTATATCGGCACTAGTCGTGGTTTGAATCGATATTGTGCTGGGGTGATAGATCAGATTGATTTAAGTTCTGTCAGTGTTGGTCAGTCGGTGCTCAGTTTAGCAGAGGGGCCAGAGCAGAGTCTTTGGGTGGGTACCTACGCTGATGGTTTAATTGAAGTTAGCCAAGGGCAGGTCAAGCGCCACTTTAATGCGAATAATGGACTGCCTGCAAATGAAGTTCGTGCAGTGATGCCATTGAGTGACGGCACGGTTTGGGTTGGCACCGCGTTGGGTGCCAGCCGGATTGATAATCAGGGTATTAGAAACTATGGGCGCGAAGATGGTCTGCCTAGCCCTTTTATCATGGCGTTGTATCAAAGCTCTGATGGCCGTGTTTTTATTGGTAGTGGTGCTGGTGTCGCTGTGCTGCAACAGGATAAATTGCAGTCTCTTGATCTTACTGGGCTTGATGATGCCGATTATGCTTTTGGTTTTGCAGAGGATTTAGCTGCCGGAATCTTCTGGATGACGACAGATCGCGGCTTAATTGCATACGACCTAACCTCTGGCGCACTGCATATGATTGGGCGTGCGCAGGGGATGCCCTTTGATAAACTGTTCCAGTTAGTACTGGATAAGCAAGGCTATTTTTGGATTAGCAGTAATAGAGGTGTACTCCGATTAAATCGCGCACAGGCCCTGGAAGTTATTGCGGGTAAGCGTGAGCGGATTGAGTTCGAGTTATTTGGTGAAAGTGATGGCATGGCCAGCGCTCAGGCTAATGGCGGTTCTGCAAAAGCTGCTACTTTACATCATGATGGATCTATCTGGATTGCAACATCGATTGGTGTGAGTCGGGTGCAACCCGAACGATTACAACAATTCGCCAAAATGTTACCCCCGGTGGTGATAGAAAAATTATTGGTAGAAGGGCAAGAAATTAGTTTTGTGAACCTGCAACCATTAGCTGCAGGCACCAATCGCGTTGAAATTCAGTATGCGGGTTTGGGCTATATTATGTCAGAGCGTATTCAATACCGCACTTTATTGGAAGGCTTTGATCAAGAGTGGGTAAATCGCGGTTCCTATATTGCCGCAGAATATACAAACTTGCCGCCAGGCACTTATCGCTTTAGGGTAGCCGCGGCTTACCCCGGAGGGGATTGGAGCCAGAATGAAGCTGAATTAACGTTAGAAATTTTGCCTTATTTATGGCAGCGTTGGTGGTTTCAGTTATTGATTGTTTTGGTGTTAGCAACTTCTTTGCTTTGGGTTATTCGCTGGCGTTTGCAGAGTTTAAAACGCAACGAGCTACGGTTATTAAAGCTAGTGTCTGAACAGACGGTAGAACTGCAGCTGCTCGCTAGACAAGATGCCTTAACTGGCTTAGCGAATCGACGGGCTTTTGATGAAGCTTTGCAGCAAGAATACCAGCGTGCGAAACGTAGCAACGCAACCCTTTGTTTGGCATTAATAGATGTTGATCACTTTAAGCAAGTTAATGACAAACTCTCCCATGCCTTAGGCGATGAGGTTTTAAAGCGTATCGCCGCGTTGTTAAAGCAGCAAAGCCGTGCCATTGATTTGGTTGCGCGTTGGGGGGGGGAAGAGTTTGTGATCTTGCTACCTGATACCAGCCTTGCCGCGGCAATAGAGGTGTGTGAACGTTTACGGCAAAAGCTTGAGCAACTTGATTTTAGTGAGTTATCAGCAGATTTAAACATGACCGTGAGTATTGGTTTAACTACAAATGATAAGTTAGAGTTGCCACAGATGTTACTGAGCGCAGATCGGGCTCTTTATCAGGCTAAGCGCACTGGGCGAAATAGATTGATCATTGCAGACAATAAAATTTAAGTGGATAATAATTCAATAAAACAGCATAATAATTCTTGATTGTGCATGTTCTTCGGTCTACACTAGCCACCGATTTGTGCTATAACTGTTAGCCTGTTTTTATTCTGAAGAGTTGTCCATGTCATTAGATAATCAACATATTAAAATTCGCAGTGCCGTACTGGGTGCTGCCGGCTATAGCGGTGCTGAGCTATGTGCTTTACTTACAGCAAACCCTTATTTTGAGCTGTGTTACGCCTTTGCCTCTGCCGGGCGTGAACCTGAACCTTTTGCCAGTTTGTATCCACGGTTTCAGCAGCAAATTGATATTCTGGTTGAACCCTGGTCTGATAACTTGATTGAAAAATTGGATATCGACGCGGCTTTTTTAGCGCTACCGCATGAAGCCAGTGAAGAGATTGCACCTAAGTTGCTGGCTAAGGGTATTAAGGTATTTGATTTATCGGGGGCCTTCCGGTTAAAGCAGCCTGAGCTTTATCCACAGTATTATGGCTACGCCCATCAACACCCAGAGCTATTGGCACAAGCCGTTTATTCATTAATGGAATGGCAAACTGGCCCGCTGGGTGATCTGGTGTCTGTACCGGGTTGCTATCCCACAGCGTGCTCACTGGCCTTGTTACCAGTATTAAAAGCCCATTTAGTCGCAGATGACTGTATTCCGGTGATTAGCGCCACCAGTGGTGTATCAGGTGCGGGCCGTAAAGCCAGTTTAAGCACCTCGTTCTGCGAGGTAGGACTTAATGCTTATGGTTTCTTTAAGCATCGGCATCGCCCAGAAATCGAACAAAACCTGGGTCGTAAGGTGGTATTTACCCCGCATTTAGGCAATTTTAAACGCGGTATTCTGGCTACCTGTGTGGTGAATTTAAAAGCTGGGGTAACCCCTGAGCAAGTTACCGAGGCCTTTACCGCGGCTTATCAACACAAGCCACTCATTCGCTTTAGCAGTAAATCACCCAATGTCGCCGATGTGGCCGGTACGCCATTCTGTGATTTATTCTGGCAACAAGACGGCGAGCAACTGGTGATTATGTCGGCCATTGATAATTTATTAAAAGGTGCCGCTGCCCAGGCAATGCAAGCGGCTAATGTCAGATTTGCCAAGCCAGAAATAGCGGGCTTGTTGCCTGGAGCCTTAGTATGAAGCCGGTAGTATTAAAAATGGGCGGTCGTTTATTACAGGATCGCAATGCACTGGATGCCTTACTGGCGGTATGTGCCCGTATTAAACAGCAGCGGCCGGTCATTCTGGTGCATGGCGGTGGCGATCAGGTTGACCAATGGTTGGCTAAGTTTGCTTTTAACACCGAGAAAATTGATGGCCAGCGCGTCTCCCCAGCTGAGCAAATGCCAGTTATCGCTGGAGCCTTAGATGGCGCGGTC
Organism: Alishewanella longhuensis; assembly: GCF_014653435.1. GTDB lineage: Bacteria > Pseudomonadota > Gammaproteobacteria > Enterobacterales > Alteromonadaceae > Alishewanella > Alishewanella longhuensis. Next base: position 842,315 of record NZ_BNAO01000001.1, read on the forward strand.
AATGCAGAGATGGTCAGTCGTGCCATGTTACAAGGTTTAAAGCCGGTGGGATTAAACCTCTCTGCCGGTAATGCTTGCCAGTTCACAGTTAACACCAAGCTTGGCGCTGTCGGTATTGCGAAGCCGGCTGATGCAACCTTACTGAATGTGCTACTTGCTGAGGGCTTTACCCCAGTATTTAGCTCTATTGGTATTGGTAGCGAGGGCCAGTTATTAAATGTGAATGCCGACCTAGCCGCGGCCGCAATCTGCCAGTTAGTTAAAGGCCAACTGGTGTTACTGACCGACGTGCCGGGTATTTTGGACGGCAATATGCAGCTTATTCCTGAGCTTTCTACTGAGCATGCGGCGCAGCTAGTTGCGCAAGGCGTGATTAAAGGCGGCATGAAAGTGAAGTTGGATGCGGCCTTAGATACTGCAGCGGCACTGCAAAGCAATATCGTAGTGGCTGGCTGGCAGAACCCGAATGATTTAGAGAACCTGATGCAGGATAAGCCTGTTGGCACCTGCATTTTGTACTAACCCCAGCGCCATGGCGCTCTAGTAATAAGGATACCGCTTAGCGGATAACGCGTGTTTTATGAGTAAATTAACCCAGCTGCTATGTTTAGCTGAACTGGACCAAGCACAACTGTCAGCCTTATTGGATTTGGCCCTCCAAATCAAACAGGCTCCGCAACATTACCAAACTGCGTTAAAAGGACGTAGTATTGCATTATTGTTTGAGAAACCCTCATTGCGAACCCGCGTGAGCTTTGATGTGGGGATCAACAAGTTGGGTGGACATAGTGTTTACCTGGATTTGCAAAATGGTGCTATGGGCGTGCGAGAGTCCGTTGAAGATTTTGGCAGTAATCTCGCATGTTGGACTGATGCGATAGTTGCACGGGTTTACTCACAAAAAACCTTGGTCCAATTAGCGCTAAGTAGCAAAAAGCCTGTTATTAACGCCTTAAGCGATCTTTATCATCCTTGCCAGGCCTTAGCCGATTTATTAACGCTAAAAGAGCAATATGGTGATTTAAGCAAGGTGCATTTGGCCTTTGTCGGGGATGGTAATAATGTTTGCCACTCTTTAATGCTCGGTGCGGCGATTCTGGGGATGGATTTGACGGTAATTACCCCGCAAGGTTTTGGACCTGATGCCCATGTATTATTAAAAGCGCAGGAAATGGCCCGGCAAAGCGGTGCTAAACTCACCTTGAGTCAGCATGTGTCTTCAGCAGCCGGCGCTGATGCGATTTATACTGATACCTGGCTATCGATGGGGACACGGGCCGATCCGGCCTTGATAGAGCAACTGTTTGTCCCTTATCAGATCAATACTGCAGTGATGCAGCGCTTAGCCGTAAAGCATTTTATGCATTGTTTACCAGCACATCGTGGCCAGGAAGTGACCAGTGAAGTATTGGACAGTGAGTATTCTTTGGTATTGCAGCAAGCCGAAAACCGGATGCATGCGCAAAATGCCGTTTTAGTCAGTTTATTTAGTTGAGGTTGATGATGAGCGCGAGCAACGTTAAGAAAGTCGTATTAGCCTATTCAGGTGGTTTAGATACCTCGGCTATCGTGCCTTGGTTAAAAGATAACTACAACTGTGAAGTTATCGCTTTTGTTGCCAATGTGGGGCAGGGTGACGAGGAGCTGGCAGGTGTAGAAGAAAAAGCTATTAAATCTGGTGCCAGCAGCTGCTATGTAGTGGATTTGCGCGAAGAGCTGGTTAATGAAGTGATCTTCCCAACGCTGAAAACCGGTGCGGTGTATGAAGGCCAGTACCTATTAGGTACTTCCATGGCGCGCCCTGTGATTGCCCGTGCTCAGGTAAAATTAGCCCTGGAGCTGGGAGCTGATGCGCTGTGCCATGGTTGTACCGGTAAAGGTAATGATCAGGTGCGTTTTGAAGGCGCCTTTGCGGCGTTGGCTCCACAATTAAAAGTAATTGCCCCGTGGCGGGAGTGGGAGTTTAATTCACGGCAATCTTTGCTAGATTATTTAGCTGAAAAGCAAATCCCTACCACAGCTTCTGCTACTAAGATCTATAGCCGTGATGCTAACCTTTGGCATATTTCGCATGAAGGTGGCGAGATTGAAAACCCTTGGAATGAGCCTTCTGATCAAATCTGGATGTGGACTAAATCGCCAGAGCAAGCGCCAGATCAAGCGGCCTATGTTGAACTTAGTTTCGAAGCCGGTGAACTGACGAAAATTAACGGTCAAACGTTTGATGGGGTTGCAGCCATTGAGCTATTAAACGAACTCGGTTCAGAGCACGGTGTTGGCCGTATCGATATCGTCGAAAATCGCTTAGTGGGTATGAAATCCCGTGGTTGTTATGAAACTCCGGGTGGTACCATTTTACTGGCTGCATTAAAAGGCTTGGAAGCCCTAGTGTATGATCGTACTTCGCTGAAATACCGCGAAGAAGTGGGGCAGGAGTTTGCTCAGCTGGTCTACGATGGTCGCTGGTTTACGCCACTAAAAGACGCCTTACTGGCTGCTGCTACCTCGCTGGCACAGCAATTGACAGGTGATGTGGTGATTAAACTGTATAAAGGCAACGTGACGGTAGCGAAACGTCGCTCGCCTAACAGCCTTTACTCTGAGGCCTTTGCTACCTTTGAAGGTGACGAAGTCTATAACCAGAAAGATGCGGAGGGCTTTATCCGGTTGTACAGCCTGGCAAGTCGCATTCGCGCCTTACACGCGAAAAAGGATTAAGCATTATGGCTATGTGGGGAGGTCGCTTCACCGAAGCGACATTGGCAGAGTTTCGTGACTTCAATGACTCACTGAGTTTTGATTACCAGTTGGCCTTGCAAGATATAGAAGCATCCCGAGCCTGGGCTGCAGGCTTATTAAAAGCCGGTATTATTAACCAGGGGGAAGCGCAACAATTAGATGCCGGTTTAGCGGATTTATCGGTAGCTATTGAGGCTGATCCCAAGTTGCCGTTACAAACGCAGGAAGAGGATATCCATAGTTGGGTAGAAGCGCAGCTTACCGCTAAGTTAGGGGATGTTGCCAAAAAACTGCACACCGGCCGCAGCCGTAACGATTTAGTGGCTACCGATCTGCGCTTGTGGACCCGTTTAAATGCTGGTCATGTCCGCCAGTCTTTGTTAGCGGCAATTAAAGCCCTGTTAGTATTTGCAGAGCGTGCTAAAACCGCGGTTATGCCTGGCTTTACCCATTTACAACGGGCACAGCCGGTGTTAGTGGCACACTGGGCCTTGGCTTATGTAGAAATGTTTAAGCGTGATCTGGGGCGTTTAGATGACGCTGTAGCGCGTTTAGACAGCTGCCCACTCGGTTGCGGAGCCCTGGCAGGTACTGGTGTCGCCATAGACAGACACACGCTGGCGCAGCGACTAGGTTTCGCCTTGCCAGCTGCCAATAGCCTAGATGCGGTATCGGATCGCGATTATGTGGTAGAGCTGTCCGCTGCAGCAAGTTTATGTATGACGCACTTATCACGTTTATCTGAAGATGTGATTTTCTTCTGCTCAGGCGAAGCGGGTTTCTTTAAACTGGGTGATGCTATCAGTAGTGGCTCATCCTTAATGCCTCAAAAGAAAAACCCAGATGTGTTCGAATTATTACGTGGTAAAACAGGTCGCGTATTGGGCCATCTGGTAGCCATTATCCATGTGATTAAAGGCTTACCCCTGGCTTATAACAAAGACATGCAGGAAGACAAACAGGGCTTTTTTGACTTGATGGCGACCTGGCAGCAATCTTTGTTAGTGCTGGCTACCGTATTACCGCACTTAAGTGTTAATGAAGCACAGTGTCGTCTTGCCGCCGAGCTCGGTTACAGTAATGCGACCGATCTGGCCGATTATCTGGTAGCGAAAGGCATTCCATTCCGTGATGCGCATGAGTTATCCGGTGCTTTAGTGTTGAAGGCCTCTGCTGCTAAGGTAGCATTAGAAGCTTTACCGTTAGCAGAGATGCAGCAGGTTTGCTCACTGATCACAGAAGATGTATTTGCGGCCCTAACCATTGAAGCCGGCTTGGCTAAGCGTAATGCCTATGGTGGTACTTCACCCGAGCAGGTGCTTGCGGCGTTAAAGCAAAGTCAGCTTTGGTTTGATAGCTTGTTAGTGTAGAAAATAAGACCTAAAAAAAACCGGCAACGCCGGTTTTTTTAGGTCTGAAATTATCCGAATGTTATTTTAGAATAACTCGTCGAGTTCTTCGGTCTTATCTTGTTTTTCATCACCAAACTGAATTTGTTGTATGCTACCAGAGGCGTACTGAGTCGGTTCGGTACCCAGTTTAAAAAACTCAAAGGTACTGGTGTAATCGTTGCGACGGCTTAATAAACCTGAGGCTAAGTCAATTCGCACTGAAGAAATACCTATGGGGGTTGTGGAGTTTTGCTGCGGGTAAGCCGGCAGCACCTCGCGCATAAAACTGATCCAGGCTGGTAACGCCGTGCGGGCGCCCGCCTCAGTACCTGCACTCTGCTCACGGCCTAAATTGGCATTCCAGGTTGCCCGACCTAAACTGCGATTAGCATCGTCAAAGCCTACCCAACTAGTGACAACTAACTGCGGTGTGAAGCCAGAGAACCAGGTGTCTTTAGAATCATTAGTAGTACCTGTTTTACCGGAGATATCCCGACGGCGTAAGCTTTGTGCTTGCCAGGCGGTACCATTCCAGCCAGTACCTTGTTGCCAGTCACCGCCTCCCCAGACACTGCTTTTCAATGCATCAGCAATTAAGAACGCATTTTGAGCACTGATCACTCTGGGTGCCGATAGTACAGGCTTATCTGGTGCATCTTCTATTACAGCAGAGTCACTGATAGTCGTGGCTAATGCCGTGCTATCTGTGTGGCAATCATCGCAGGCTACAGCAGGTTGATGTTGATAAATTAGCTGGTTCTCAGCGTTAAATACTTTATCAACAACATAGGGTTGCACCAAAAAACCACCGTTTGCGAAAACAGCGTATCCTGTAGCTACCTCTAACGGAGTTGATGAAGCTGAGCCTAAAGCCAGGGTTTCATTTCGTGGCAAATCATTAGCGGCAAAACCAAACTTTTGTAGTTGCGCAATACTGGCATCAATACCAACACCACGAAGTAACCGAATGGAAACCACGTTTTTTGATTTTGCCAGGGCCTCGCGGATCCGAATTGGACCATCGTAAACTGCAGGGGAATTTCGTGGTCGCCAAGCAACACCTGCATTACTATCCCATTGATGAATAGGTGCATCGTTCATTATGCTGGCAAGAGTGTAGCCTTGCTCCAAAGCAGCAGAATAAATAAAGGGTTTAATATTAGAGCCTACTTGTCGTTTAGCTTGAGTTACCCGGTTAAACTGGCTTTGTGCGAAGCTGAAACCACCTACCAGGGCTCTAAGCGCACCAGTTTGAGGATCCAGAGCTACTAACGCACTGCTTACCGTAGGTATTTGACTTAAACGCCAGTTATCGTCTTGTTGGCGTACCAGAATATGCATACCCGGAGCCAGGATTGCTGCAGCAGTTTTAGGGGCACTGCCTTGACGCTCGTCATTTATAAAACTGCGAGCCCATTTCAAACCATCCCACTCTAATACAACAACCTGGCCCCCTTTTAACATGACTTCGGCGCTTTGCTGTGCCACGGAGGTTACCACTGCAGGTACAAGATCTTCGATACCCTGTTGCTGATCTAAATATTGTTGCAATTGCTGTTCGTCCAACCGACCAGATTCGCTAAATTCAGGTTTCTCACTATCACTACTAACCAGGCGAGCTTGCCATGCCAATGCCACTGGGCCGCGATAGCCGTGGCGATCATCGTAATCATAAACGTTTTGTTGCAGGGCGCGGCGAGCAGCTGCCTGCTGTTGGCTATTGACGGTAGTATAGACTCTAAAACCGTCGGAATACGCCATGTCTTCACCAAAACGTTCAACCATCTGTTGGCGAACCATTTCGGCAATATAAGGTGCAGAAGCGGTAATTTGTGCACCATGCAGCCGACTAGTGACTGGTGCAGCAATGGCTGAATCATAAGTTGCTTTATCAATGGCGCCGGTATCAAGCATACGGCCCAACACCACGTTGCGTCTGGCTCTCGCATTACTGGCTGAGCGCACTGGGTTCAAAATAGAGGGCGCCTTGGGCAAACCGGCAATAATAGCCATTTCATCCACGGTAAGTTCATGCACTGTTTTACCGAAATAGACCTGTGCAGCAGCTCCCACACCAAAAGCGCGCTGCCCAAGTTCAATTTTATTGAGATAGAGCTCTAAAATCTCATCTTTAGTCAATAACTGCTCAATATGGAAAGCCAGGAAAATTTCTTTAACTTTGCGGATCAGTTTCTTTTCGCGCGATAGGAAAAAGTTACGGGCTAGTTGTTGAGTAATAGTGCTGGCGCCCTGACTGAGTTCCCCTGAGGTAGCCACTACCGAAGCCGCTCGCATAATACCAATGACATCAATGCCTGGATGTTCATAAAAACGGGTGTCTTCTGTCGCCAGGAAAGCTTGGATGAGCAGTGGCGGCATTTCATCGAGCTTCAGCGGAATACGACGTTGCTCACCAAACTGCGAAATGAGTTCACCATCAGCAGTGAATACTTGCATAGGTGTCTGCAAGCGCACGTCTTTTAACGTAGCAACGTCAGGAAGCTCATCCTTAAGTAACAAATAAGTTACTAAAATAGCACCTAAACTTAATAAAAAGCCAAGTACTAAAACAATTAAAAGTTTTTTAAACCAAGACACAGTGTGACCCCAACTTTTAACTCCCAATTCTGTTGTAGTACTGCTAGTATATATTTATTAGACTGAGATTAAACGCTTTTTCTTGCTAAAAACTTAGGTCTGGGCTAAGAATAATTAAACAAAAACTGATAGACAATTAAGTGACTACAGGACGCTATGATTAAAAGCCTGTTCAGTAAAAAATCACCAGTAATGGTTGGTGTAGATATTGGCTCTCACTCAGTTAAAGCAGTGTTATTAAGCCTGCACAACGGTTATTACAAAGTAGAAGCCTTTGCTGTTGAGCCAATGGCAAAAGGCGCTATGACAGATCGAGAAATACAAGATATCGAAGCTGTCGGCGCAATACTTTCTAAAATTCGAAAAAAAATTCCTCGCCCAATCAAGTTTGCTGCCGCAGCGATATCCGGTTCAACGGTTATTAGTAAAGTCATTTTCATGGATGTGTCCTTAACTGACGCTGAACTTGAAAGCCAGATCGAAGTTGAGGCTGATACTTTAATTCCCTACCCGCTGAATGAAGTAAGTCTGGATTTTGAAAAATTAGATGTAAATGAATCTGACCCCTCGAAAGTTAATGTGTTACTGAGTGCCGCCAGAACTGAGAGTGTGGAGGCCCGAGTTGCGGTACTGGCTAATGGTGGCTTTTCGGCTAAAGTTGTTGACGTCGAAAGTTATGCGTTAAGTCGCGCAGCGGATCTTTGCCTAAGCCAATTACCTGCAGATGCGGCAAACAAAGTGGTTGCGGTGGTGGATATTGGCGCCACTATGACGCTTTTAAGTATCGTGGAGTCTGGTAAAACACTTTACACTCGTGACCAGGTATTTGGCGGTGAGCAATACACCCGGAGCATTTTGTCATATTACAACAAAAGCTACGATGAAGCAGAGCTAGCAAAGGTAACAGGTGATCTGCCACCTAATTATACGTTTGAAGTTCTTGCCCCCTTTCAAACTATGCTACTGCAGCAAATTCGCCGTGGTATTCAAATGTATTTGACGAGTAGTGGCAAGGATGCAGTTGATTATCTCATTGTTTCTGGTGGCTCAGGTATGATTGAGGGAATAGATAAACTGCTGATCGATGAACTTGGTATTCATACTATCATCGCTAATCCTTTTAGCAGTATGGAACTAGCCTCTTCAATAGACCGCGATGCTCTGCATAAATATGCTCCGCAGCTGATGGTTGCCAGTGGTTTAGCACTTAGGAGCTTTATACCATGGCATATATAAATTTATTACCTTGGCGGGATGCCGCCCGCAAGGAAAGGCAAAAAAACTATATTTTGGCTTTAGCCTTGACTGCTTTAGCAAGTTTCTTAGTTTTTTTTGTTATAAATCAAATTTATAACGCTCGCTTAGACGGGCAGGCGAAGCGTAATCAATACTTAGAGAGTGAGATCCGTATTTTAGACCAGCGTATCGCAGAGATTCGTAATCTCACTGAAACTAAACGTAGTTTGCAGCAGCGTATGACCTTAATAGAACAATTACAGGGCAGCCGTAATCTTGGTACACAGATTATGTCCGAAATTGCTAAAGTTGTTCCTAATGGCGTTTATTTGACGCAGTTAGAAAAAAGAGGTTCGACTTTACTGTTGGTCGGGAAAAGTGAGTCAAATAATCGACTCTCTAATATGTTGCGTGAGGCAGAGCAATCGGAATTATTGGCCGAACCCTATCTTGAGTTTATAGAAGCAGGTAAAGAGCGAGCCAGTTTGCTAAGTGATTTCAAAATGCACTTAAAAATTAGTGGTTATGAAGCGCTTGAACAAGCCGCAGGGGGTGCTCCTAGCAACACCCAAGGAGGTCGATGATGGGTTTTAATATGAAATCCTCTGATTTTGATATTAACGATATTGACCTGGAAAACATGGGTTCTTGGCCATTAATGGTGAAGTTTATTTTTGCCATTATTATTGCCGCTATAGTTTCAGTACTAAGTTATTATTTACTGATCGATAGTAAGATTGATCAACTTAATGCGGCTACGCAGAAAGAGGTTGAGCTTAAACAACTTTACCAAACGCGTTATGCTTCTGCTGTTAACTTAGAAGTATATCGTGAACAAATGAAGGAAATGGAGCAAACGTTTTCTTTCTTGCTAAAACAGCTACCTACAACCCATGAAACACCAGGTTTGCTTGATGATATTACCTATGTAGGCACTACCAGTGGTCTCAATTTTATCAGAATTAACTGGGAACCAGAGATAGAAAAAGAATTTTACACTGAGTTACCTATTAGAATTGATGTAATAGGCAATTATCACCAATTCGGTAATTTTGTTAGCGAAGTAGCAAAACTTCCAAGGATAGTAAGTCTACATGATTTCACTATTCAGGCCGATAAAGACGAGCGTTTGCGTTTTAACGTGGTAGCTAAGACTTACCGCTATAAGGAGAGCACTAAATGAGGGCATTAATACTAGCTTTCATGGCATTAGTGCTTCTAAGTGGTTGTTTTGACAACTTGGATGATATTCAAGCTTATATGGATAATGTAAAAGCCACTACCAGACAGAGAGTGGAGCCGTTGCCACAAGCCAAAGCATTTACTCATATTGAATATGCCGCTGCCGATCAACGCAGTCCTTTTGTCGCACCTACGCCAGAAGCAATTCAGGATCGATTTTTGCAGCAACAAGATTGTTTGCACCCAGACCCAAATCGACGTAAGGAATTGTTGGAGCGATTTTCTTTAGATAATCTTAAGATGCGTGGCACTTTGGGCGGTGGTACTAAATTGTGGGCGCTTATTGAGTCAGCAGATAACGTTGTGCATAAAGTTTCGACCGATAATTATATGGGACTGTTTCACGGCAAAATCATGCGTGTCGAGCCCAATTATATCGATTTAATGGAATTAATCCCTGACGGCTCGGGATGCTGGATAGAACGAACCACGAGAGTCCAGATGTTCGAAGCTGCGACAGCAGGTAATTAGGTGTGCGAGTGAATCATGGATAAATTAACTAAAATAAAAAATGTGGGATCTAGTGGCTGCCGGTTATGTTTACTAGCCTGCCTGCTAGTAATGCTGCCAGTTTCAGCGGCACCATTATTGTATGAGGTTCGTTATAACCCGCTGTTGAATGGTGAAACAGAAATTGAATTCATTTTTGATGAAGCCTTACAGCAGGAGCCGGAGGTACAACTCTTAACCTCCCCAGCGAGGTTAAGTGTCAGTTTTACCGCAGCTGAGTTAGAGCCGCGCTTGGCAAATGTTGCTATTGACAGTGCAGGCGTTACTCAAGTTCGCTCTTCGCTGACTGAAAATGGCGTCACCTCAGTTATTGGCATGAAATCATTAAAAGTATATCGAACTCGCTTGAATGATAACATCTTTGCCGTCCATTTGGCTGAGACACCGCAAATAACCCGTCCAGGTTCGGTTTCCGAAATAAACCCAAGTTTTATTAATAAGCTACAAGCGATAGACTTTCGTCGTGGTGATAAAGGGGAAGGTCGAATTCTGGTTTTTCTAAAAGAGAATTCTGCTGCAGTTGATGTTCAGGAAAGATTAGGCAAGCTGGAAATTGAGTTTCATAACACCGCTATCCCTGATGAGTTGTTATATCAGTTAGACGTCATGGATTTTGCTACAGTTGTTAAGGGCATAGAAACCTTTAAAGAGGGGACTTCGACACGCTTAGTGATCGAAACGACAGAGCAGTTTACTTATAGCTATCAACAAATAGATAATATTTTCACGGTCAGTTTGCAAAAAGAGCTAAGCAGCAGAGGCTTGGGAGCGAAAAAGGAGTATAAAGGCCAGCCAATCTCACTAAACTTTCAGGATATTCCAGTCCGTACGGTATTACAGATCATCGCTGACCATAACGGTTTCAATTTAGTTACCAGTGATTCTGTTACCGGCAATGTAACGCTAAGGTTGGATGGCACACCCTGGGATCAAGCGCTAGACATTGTGCTGAGAGTGAAAGGGCTAGACAGAAGAATGGAAGGCAATATTTTAATGGTAGCGCCTACCGAAGAGTTAGCGTCTCGCGAGGCGCGTGAACTTGAGGCTCGCCAGCAAGTAGAACAACTAGAACCATTGTTCTCAGACTTTTTGCAGATAAATTATGCCAAGGCCGCTGATTTAGCCGGTTTGTTGTCTAATCGTGAAGCGACGTTACTGTCACCTCGTGGCAGTGTTGTGGTAGACGAACGCACCAACACCATATTGATTAAAGACACTGCGCGCAATATTGAAAGTGTCCGGCGTTTGATTGAGCGTTTGGATATACCCGTTAGGCAAGTCTTAATTGAATCAAGGATTGTCACTGTTAACGACAACGTTACTGACGAATTGGGCATACGTTGGGGGTTAAGCGATCAGCAAAGCAGTAGTGGTGGTAATAGAGGTGTTTCTGGTACTTCTACCGGAGCCAACAATATTTCGACCGGCAATATGCCTGCATTAGATGATCGTTGGAATGTTAATTTACCCGTGGCCAATCCGGCAGGTAGCATCGCCTTTCATGTGGCGCGTTTAGCTGATGGCACTTTGCTTGATTTAGAATTATCGGCGCTGGAGCAGGAAAATAAAGGCGAGGTTATTGCCAGCCCGCGTATTACGACATCAAACCAAAAAGAGGCACGTATTGAACAAGGTGTAGAAATTCCTTATGTGCAAGCGGCTTCTAGTGGTGCCACAACGGTAGAATTTAAGAAGGCGGTGTTAAGCTTGACTGTTACACCGCAAATTACACCAGATAATAAAATCATTCTAGATTTAGTGATTACCCAAAATACCCGTGGCGAAACAGTACAAACGCCTACAGGGCCTGCAACCGCAATAGATACACAACAAATTATGACACAGGTATTAGCCGATAATGGCGAAACTATAGTGCTCGGTGGTATATACCAACAGCAAATAGTCTCAACGGTAAGTAAGGTACCTTTTTTAGGCGATATTCCTTATCTTGGGATTATGTTCCGCAATAAACGTGAACTTAACGAAAAAAGTGAGCTATTAATATTCGTTACACCACGCATTTTAACTGAGGGGCAGTAACCCTTTACGCCGTGCAACAGTGTTGTGCTGTTGCACTAGCTGAGTGGTAAGTCAGAATTAACTTGCCAATGAAAGGCCATTCCTGACATAATTCAGCGCTTCAATTTTTCGTGGGAGCCTAACGGTCCTTGAATTCAACTTTTCTTTGAGTTAGCTGATTTAGCAATACGACATATGGCAGAAAAACGTAATATCTTCCTAGTGGGTCCTATGGGTGCAGGTAAAAGCACAATCGGCCGCCATTTAGCAGACATGCTGCATCTTGAATTTTATGATTCTGATCAGGAAATTGAACGCCGTACCGGTGCTGATATTGCCTGGGTTTTCGATTTGGAGGGAGAGGAAGGGTTCCGTGTGCGTGAAGAAAACGTCATTCAGGATCTTACCGAACTCCAGGGCATAGTGTTAGCGACTGGTGGTGGTTCTGTACTTAGCAAAGAAACACGCAATCGCTTATCGGCGCGCGGTATTGTTGTTTACCTGGAAACACCTATAGAAAAACAGGTAGCCAGAACACAGCGCGATAAAAAACGCCCGTTACTGCAAACTGAAGAAGAACCTAAAGAGGTGCTTGAGAGGTTGGCTGCGGAGCGTAACCCGTTATATGCAGAGATTGCTGACTTTACGGTGCGGACTGATGATCAAAGTGCTCGGGCTGTGGCGAATCAAATAATCGAACAACTTGGTTTTTAACACCAGATTTTAACTTAACAGGGAGAGCTGCTAATGCAAAAAGTTGACGTACAACTTGGCGAACGCAGCTACCCTATTCACATTGCAGATGAATTTTCTGCGCTAATACCTGAGTTAGCTGACGCTGCTCAGGTTGTTATTATCTCTAACCCGGTAGTTGCAGCTCACTATCTTGAACCTGTCGCGGCCTTGTTTCCGCAGCAACCCAAACACTTCTTATTACCCGATGGTGAGGCGTATAAAACACTAGCTTCTTTTGAGCAAGTGTTATCGTTTTTGCTTGAGCAAAAAATGTCACGGGATTTAGTGCTGGTTGCCTTGGGTGGCGGTGTTATTGGCGATCTCACAGGCTTTGTTGCCGCCTGTTATCAACGTGGTGTTCGCTTTGTACAAATTCCAACTACTTTGCTGTCTCAAGTAGACTCCTCGGTTGGCGGCAAGACCGCAGTCAATCATCCGCTTGGCAAAAATATGATCGGTGCTTTTAAACAGCCCGAGCAAGTTATTATTAACACTCAAGTCTTACAAAGCCTACCTGCTCGCGAATTTTCTGCCGGTATGGCAGAAGTGGTTAAATATGCATTATTAGGTGACAGGCAATTTATTGATTGGTTACTGCAACATGCAGCAGCCATTAGGCAACATGATGCCGCTGTGCTAGCCCAGATGATTCAGCACTGTTGCCAGATGAAAGCGGATATTGTTAGTCGGGATGAGACTGAGCAGGGCGAGAGAGCTTTATTGAATTTAGGGCATACCTTTGGTCATGCTATTGAAGCCTTTATGGGGTATGGCACCTGGTTACATGGTGAAGCGGTTGCTGCTGGTATGGTTATGGCAGCTAAACTTGCACACAGTCGGGGATGGTTAACCGAAGCTGAGCTGGCGCTGACTATTAAGTTACTTGTGACCTTTGATTTGCCGGTTGTAGCACCTGCTTCGATGTCAATTAACGATTTTCTGCCTTATATGAAAGCGGATAAAAAAGTTAAAGCAGGTAAAATGCGTTTTGTGTTACCCACCGCTCTGGGGAAAAGCACTGTAGTTGCAGATGTTACCGAGAGCGAGCTACTACAAGTTTTTGCCTGATGAAAGTCCGGGGCCTGCAACAACAATTGGCCGTCTCTAACTATTTATTACCCTCACAGCGCGATTTATTATCGCGGTTGTTGTTTCAACTCGCTTTTAATGATTTTACAAAACTGGCGATCTTCGGTGCTAAGGGGAGTGGCAAAAGTACTTTAGCCCTAGCTCTGGCCGAATTATTCTCCGAATGTCAGGAAATGACGGTCAATGTGGCACTGTTGCAGGCGCCTATGAGCACTGAGCAACTTATTGCGCAGCTCGCGAAGCAATGGTTTGCTGCGCCGCAGTTATCCGCAACTGAGTTGGCTGCTAGTTTGGCAGCGGGTGCAGCCAATACCGAATGGGTATTAATCGTAGATGATCCTGAACAGCTGACACAGCAGCAAACTGATTGGCTTTCGAATTTAGCTGTCAGATTATTTATATTTGCTGGAACGGCACAAGAAGAGATGCAGCTTAATTTAGCGATACCGCAATTAACTTTGGCAGATTGCGAGCAATTATTGCAAGCAGAAGCATTGGATACCCTTAGTCTGGCAGAGCGTTTTGCCCATAGTCAGGGAAATTTACACAAGTTACTCACTAAAGAGCGTGCAGTATCTAAGCCGCGCCAGACGCACACTCCAGACAAAAAGCCGCTGCTAGCTGCTGCAATAGGTGGTCTGTTAGTTGTGCTTGTTACCATCGCCCTTTGGTTGAATCACGACGCGGCACCAACTCTCAAGCAGCAAGGTACCGCTAGTGCTGGGCATGATAGCGCACAACTTAATGCTATCGCTCTGCCTAATTTTGTAGACTCGTCTGAAGATGAGTCAGCTCCGTCGATAAAGCCCGAGATAAATGCCGCGGATATATTGCCTGACTCGATTACGCTTCTGGCTAAGGAAACGCCAGCGGTGGCAGCAGACGCAACAACTCAGGCTGTTTCAGATGCTATACCGGCTAGTACAGAAACTGCCAGTGCGCATAGCTCTAAACCTGCAGAGCTCTTGTCAGCAGCAGAGTCTGAAGCTAATGCAGAGGTTGTATTAACAACAACGCCTGAAAGCAATGCGCAAGTTGCGTTGCAGCAAGAACCTAAAACCGATACACAGCTTGTGTTACCACTTGCAGCCTATGATCACTCTTTGTTATTAGATGCGTCCCCTAAAGCTTTAGTGGTGCAACTTGCTGTGTTATCGGGTGAAAATGCGCTAAAACGCTTTAGACAAAGCCACCCCCAGTTACAAGTGTTAGTTTACCAGAGAAGTTGGCAAGGCAAAGAGCAATGGATTATCGTTAGCGGTCCTTTTAGCAGCAATGCGACGGCGAAGCAGCATATACAACAATTGCCTGGCTCACTGAGTAGTAGTGGTCCTTTCATCAAAACAGTTGGCGCAGTGCAGCAGGAAATTCTGGCCTGGCAGCGTTTAAAATTAGCCAAGACTAATCAGGGTAATTAAGTGGTACAAAAGAGAAGTCGGGCCTTTTTAAAATGGGCAGGGGGGAAATATAACCTTGTCTCGCAGTTGCAGCAGCATTTACCAGAAGCAGATTGCCTTGTTGAGCCTTTTGTTGGTGCTGGGTCGGTATTTTTAAATACCCATTATCCAAAATACCGGCTTAACGATATTAACGCGGATTTAATTGAGCTTTATAAAATTATTCAGCGGCAAGCAGAACGTTATATTGCCGATGCCAGAACACTTTTTGTGGCGAGTGCTAATCAGCGAGATAGCTATCTGGCTTTTAGGCAGCAGTTCAACGCAGAAAAAGATCCCTACCAACGTGCTTTGTTATTTTTGTATCTAAACCGACATGGTTATAACGGTTTATGCCGGTATAACTTGTCTGGAAAATTTAATGTGCCTTTCGGTAGCTATAAGAAACCGTACTTTCCGGAAGCAGAGCTATATTACTTTGCTGAGAAATCACAAGTCGCCGAATTTTTTTGTTGTTCGTACCAAGAAATGTTCCGGCAACTGCAGCCAAACCAGGTAGTGTATTGTGATCCTCCTTATGTACCGCTAAGCAAAACTGCAAGCTTTACCAGTTATGCACAACAGGGCTTTACCTTAGACGATCAAGCGCAATTAGCTATTTTGGCTGAAAAGGCACAATTAGCTGGCAATAGCGTATTAATCAGTAATCATGATACGACTTGGACCCGTAAGATTTATCATCAAGCCGAGCTATACACGATAAACGTAGCACGCTCTATAAGTCAAAAAGGCAATGGCAGAGGTAAGGTTGCAGAAGTGTTTGCGTTGTACCCAGCTAAATAACCTACTTCAGCTTACTCGCGAAGTACTAGCTAAGTACTATTGATACCACTAAAAACAATGAAGCAACGAAAATGGCAGCAAATATTACAGCGGTGACGACATAAGGTAAGGCACTTTGGCTTTGAAAATCTTGTAAGCGCTGTTTTTCTGACTGTACACCGATAAAGGCGCCGAACACCGCTTTAACGATTTGCCAAAATGAAGCTTGTTTGGCGCTCATTAATAGTAATTATCAGCTTTTGGGTGAGTTGGCGGGTAACATACGCGTAACCAGCTCTAGGAAGTCAACGAAGTGAAATTGTGCAGAGCGGCTGTCGCCTGATAGCCAGCTACTCCAGCTACGTTGTAGCTCAGTACAATTTACTGTTTCTGAGATGACACAGTTATTAGCGCTATCCATTTTCCAAACTGCAAAAGCCAGCAAGACGCCAGCTACCAGTAGTAGCGGTTTGCCAGTTTTAGTAAGTTTCATGTTAACTCCTGTTAACGTTTTGCCTGGCGCTGATAATAGTACAGAATGTCGCCAGACACAAGCTGATTATTTCTTGAGCGCTGTGTCTGGTGACAGTAACAAGCTGAGCTAAGTGTGTAGCAAGTTAAAAGCTTTTAGAAACACCAAATACTACACGGCTATCGCACAAGCTACAGTCTTTAATATCGGTGTCGATGTAAGCCAGTGATAACCCAATCCCTAATACTTCAGTGCTTAGGGTAACGCCATAATCTAGATAGCTGGCAGAGCTATCATCGCTTAACTCATTATGGCCGATATGGAAATCGATGCTTAAGTTGTCTGTTAGCGCTAGGCTATAACCGGCGTAAATATAGTAATAATTGCCCGCGTTACCATAATAGTCATCACTATAGGCTAAACCGAGCGTCAGATCTTTGTAAGATACTGAGCCATAAAGCTCCCAAAAGTTTGAGCCTTCAAACTCAGTATTCGGGTAACCATAACGCATTATACCAACATCAGCTGACCAATCTTCGGCAATATCACCACTCCAGCCCAATAGCACATCCAACTCGAGTGTGCCTTCACCGCCAAAGTCTACGCTAGAGCCCCATACTGAAACATAAAAGCCTGAGTCTGCAGCTAAGGTAATGCCGCCTTGAATAGCTGGTGCTTCTTCAGTCTGAGAAATACCGCGAAATGCATAATCGGAAACAAAAGTAATATCGCCACTTACTTCTACAGCTTGTGCCTGCATGCTGATAGCACCTAACGCCACGAATAAACTGCTATAGGTTGCTATCGAGAGTTTTTTTGCTAATTTCATTTTTATGTTTCCCCTTAGATTAGATTCGCTATAGTTATTTCCAAGATATATGCCACTAAATTTTTTCCATACTAAACATGTATTTATCTTGCTTTCCTTGTTAAAGGCGCAATGAGGATGCCACCTAATGGTGCATGACTGCTTATTTTGCGTGCAGCTGCAGCGATATTGGCAGATGCATTCTTAATAAGAATTCAGTAAAGTTTGCTTTTTGTCAGGAGTTTATCAATGCAGCCTTATCTGATTGCACCCTCTATTTTGTCTGCTGATTTTGCCCGCTTAGGTGAGGAGGTTAGCAACGTGTTGGCTGCCGGTGCCGATGTAGTGCACTTTGATGTGATGGATAACCACTATGTCCCGAACTTAACCATTGGCCCTATGGTCTGTCAGGCATTGCGTAATTATGGTATTACCGCGCCGATTGATGTGCATCTGATGGTTGAACCGGTAGATGCACTAGTACCGCAGTTTGCCAAAGCCGGTGCCAGTATCATTACCTTTCATCCCGAGGCCTCTAAGCATATTGATCGCACCTTACAGCTTATTAAAGAGCACGGCTGTCAGGCGGGGTTAGTCTTTAATCCGGCTACGCCATTAACCTATCTGGACTATGTGCTGGACAAGGTAGATGTTATTTTGTTGATGTCGGTTAATCCGGGTTTTGGTGGGCAGAAGTTTATTCCTGCCACCCTGGATAAACTAGCGGCCGCCAGAGCCATGATTAAACAGAGTGGCTTACCTATTCGCCTAGAAATAGATGGCGGTGTCACCGTCGATAATATCGCCGATATTGCTGCCGCAGGGGCGGATATGTTTGTCGCTGGCTCGGCTATTTTTAACAGCCCAGACTATGCCCACACTATCACAGCAATGCGCGCTAATTTAGCGAAAGTACGCAACTAAATATCAGGCTTAAGGCTTTTTGCTGCGTTTATAGCTGTAAAAGGTATAATAGCAGCCAAACATTTTTTGTAACGGCAACAGGATTTGATACAGCATGAGTAGTAAACCCATAGTACTTAGTGGCGCCCAGCCATCCGGACAACTGACCATCGGTAACTATCTGGGTGCCTTGCGCCAGTGGGATAAGATGCAAGACGACTATAACTGCTTGTATTGTATTGTAGACTTGCATGCTATTACTGTTCGGCAAGAGCCGGCAGCCTTGCGTAGTGCCTCTTTGGACAGCCTAGCTTTGTACTTAGCCTGTGGTATTGATCCGCAGCGTTCTGCGGTTTTTATGCAATCTCATGTGCCGGAGCATAGTCAGCTAGCCTGGGTATTAAATTGTTACACTCAGTTTGGCGAGCTGAGCCGTATGACGCAGTTTAAAGATAAGTCCGAGCGGCACAATAATAATGTTAACGCCGGTTTATTTACTTATCCGGTGTTAATGGCGGCAGATATTCTGCTATATCAAGCAAATCAGGTGCCGGTAGGTCACGATCAAAAGCAACATTTAGAATTAGCGCGCGATGTCGCTTCGCGTTTTAATGCCATCCATGGTGATGTTTTTACGGTGCCAGAGCCTTTTATCCCGCAAGTTGCAGCAAGAGTGATGAGCTTGCAGGAACCCACGAAGAAAATGTCTAAATCGGATGAGAATCCGTGGAATTTTGTGGGTTTGCTGGAAGATCCTAAGATGATCAGCAAAAAGTTTAAAAAGGCCATCACGGATTCCGAAGATCCGCCACGGGTGTATTTTGATCAGGACAACAAGCCGGGCGTTGCCAACTTACTCAATATTCTAAGTGGTGTAACTGGCAATGACGTGGAAGCCTTAGTCGCTGAATACGAAGGTAAAATGTATGGTCATTTAAAAACCGATGTTGCCGATGCCGTCATCGCATTGCTAGAGCCGGTACAACAGAAGTTCACCGAGATCCGAGCGGACCACACTTTAATGCAGCAAGTGCTGCGTGCTGGTGCTGCCAAAGCACGCGAACATGCTGCGAAAACGCTACAGCAAGTCAATGACGCTGTGGGTTTTGTTGCGCCTTAACAAAAGGCACTTTATCGGGGCATCATAATGCTGTTGATGATCGATAATTACGATTCTTTTACCTGGAACCTGGTGCAGTATTTTGCTGCGCTGGGGCAAGAGGTAATGGTAAAGCGTAATGATGAGTTAACTGTGGCACAAATAGCACAACTTGCGCCGAAGTATTTAGTTATTTCTCCCGGACCGGGGACGCCAGATGAGGCGGGTATTAGTTTAGCAGCTATTGAAGCCTTTGCCGGTGAACTGCCTATATTGGGTGTTTGTCTGGGGCACCAGGCGATTGCGCAGGTACTGGGTGCCAGAGTGATTCGTGCCAGGCAAGTGATGCATGGTAAAAACTCGCCGATAGTGCACCAGCAACAGTCGGTTTTTAAAGATTTGCCTTCGCCGTTAAGTGTTACTCGCTATCATTCTTTAGTGGTGGATAAGGCAACTTTACCGAAACACGCTATTGTCACTGCAACTACGCAGCCTGCAACCGACGGCTGGCAGGATATTATGGGACTCTATGTGCCGGAGATGCAGCTACATGGCGTGCAATTTCATCCTGAAGCTATCCTTACTGAACATGGTCAGACCATGTTGGCAAATTTTTTATCGCTGACTGAATAAGCTTTTCCTTTCTTACGCCAGTTTATTGCCAGCTCAGGTTTAGTCTGAACTGGCAGCCAATTACTCACTTTGATGTTGTTACAATTTACGGCTATCTATGCATTTATGCTGCAAATCTATCTGTAGCCCTTATTTTTTAGGGCTTTGCGGGCCTTTTCAACACAAGACATGGCTGTTTAAATCTGTAATAATGTTGATTAATGACCACAGAACAAGTGGTAAAGCATTGCCCTACTACCAGCAAAAAAGAGGATAGAACAACATGACTGCTGAAACTCAGGTAACCAGAGCACTATTTGATGAAGTAATGGTACCTAATTACGCCCCGGCTAAGCTTATACCGGTAAAAGGCGCAGGTTCTCGCGTTTGGGATCAAGATGGTCGCGAATATATTGATTTTGCTGGTGGCATAGCGGTAAGCAGTTTGGGGCATTGCCACCCGGCGCTGGTGAATGCGTTAAAAGACCAGGCCGATAAGTTATGGCATTTAAGTAATGTATTAACTAACGAGCCAGCACTGCGCTTAGCCAAAAAATTGGTTGATCATACCTTTGCAGAAAAAGTGTATTTCTGTAACTCTGGCGCAGAAGCTAATGAAGCGGCTTTTAAATTGGCACGGCGTTGGGCGTTAGACACCCATGGCGCGCACAAAAACGAAATTATCTCTTTTGCCAAGAGCTTTCATGGCCGTACTTTCTTCACGGTAACTGTGGGAGGGCAGGCATCTTACTCTGATGGTTTTGGTCCAAAACCTGGTGCAGTGTTGCATGCCGAATATAACAACCTTGAAAGTGTTAAAGCGTTAATTTCTGATAAAACCTGTGCCATCGTAGTTGAGCCTATTCAGGGCGAGGGCGGTATTATCCCGGGTGACTATGCCTTTTTACAAGGTTTACGTGATCTTTGTGATCAGCATAATGCCTTGTTAGTGTTCGATGAGGTGCAAACCGGTGTAGGCCGCACGGGTAAATTATATGATTATATGAATAGCGGTGTAACCCCAGATATTTTAACTTCAGCTAAGTCCTTAGGTGGCGGCTTCCCGGTAGGGGCTATGCTAACCAGCACAGCTATTGCGGCACATTTAAAAGTAGGTACTCATGGCAGCACTTACGGTGGAAACCCACTGGCTTGTGCAGTAGCCGAAGCGGCTATTGATACCATCAATAGCCCTGAAGTATTGACCGGTGTGCTTAAAAATGAGCAGATTTTCAGAGAGTGTTTACAGGCAATTAACGAAGAATTCCAGGTATTTGCCGAAGTGCGTGGCAAGGGCATGTTGTTAGGTGCTGTGCTAAACGAAAAATACAAAGGCCGTTCGCGGGATTTCTTCTTGGCAGCGGCCGACCATGGCTTATTTGCCCTGGTAGCGGGCGTAGATGTCGTGCGTTTCGCCCCGTCGTTAGTTATCACTGAAGCGGAAATCCGTGAAGGGATGAAGCGTTTTGCCGCTGCGGTTAAGCAAGTGGTAGCAAGCTAAAAAATTTGCCAACAATGCGGCACTAAGATCGCTGGCAGGGGTAGGCTAACTACCCCTTAGAACAAGATATGAAGCAAGCAGAATACTGCGAAAAAATTATAAAGCAAAAATGGAGTAAGCGACCATGATGGTAATTCGCCCGATCTGTGCGAGTGATTACCCGGCGCTGTATCAAATGGCAGTAGAGTCAGGACATGGCTTTACTTCCTTGCCGGTCAACGAAGAGCTGCTGATGCGTAAAATCAGCCGCTCTGAAACCTCTTTTGCCAAGGTTACCAACACCCCTGGTGACGAAGGCTATTTATTTGTATTAGAGGATACCAGTACCGGACAGGTCTGTGGTACCAGTGCGCTGGAAGCCGCGGTCGGTCTGGATGATGCCTTTTATCACTATCATTTAGGTAAGGTAGTGCATAGCTCGCGTTCACTGGGTGTGTATAAAACGGTCGATATTTTAACGCTATGCAACGATTACACTGGGGTAAGCGAGCTCTGTACCTTATTTTTACGACCACCGTTTCGCCAAAAACATAATGGCCGTTTGTTGTCGAAAATGCGCTTTTTGTTTTTGGCTGAGTTTGCCGAGCGTTTTTCAGATAAAGTGATAGCAGAATTGAGAGGCGTTTCAGATGCACAGGGGAACTCGCCATTTTGGCAATGGCTACAAGAGCATTTCTTTTCGGTTGATTTTCCCACCGCAGATTATCTGACAGGTATTGGGCAAAAAGTCTTTATCGCCGAACTGATGCCGAAATACCCCATCTATGTCAGCTTACTTAGCAAAGCGGCGCAGCAGGTGATTGGTAAGGTACATGAGCAAACCCGGCCAGCACTGGCGTTACTGGAATCAGAAGGTTTTTCCTGCCGCGGTTATGTTGATATTTTTGATGCTGGCCCAACCGTAGAAGCCAGAACTTCACACATTAGAACCATTCGTGAAAGTAAGCGGTTGAAAGTACAGATTGGCCAGGTCGCCGCTGGCACTGAACCTTATCTTATTAGCAACACCTCGCTGAGCAGTTTTAGAGCAAGCTGGGCCGAATTGTCGCCAGCAGCGCACGGCGAACAGATAACGATAAGCCCGGCCTTAGCAACAGTGCTGCAAGTCAGTGCTGGCGACTGGGTGAGAATAAGTAAAATTTAAAACAGGAGTAACAGATGAGCCAAGCAGTGCAGTTTATAAATGGCCAGTGGCTGGCCGGTGAAGGGCAAGCTTTTCAATCTATTGATCCGGCAAAAAACCGGCCAGTATGGCAAGGTCAGGCTGCAAGTTCAGCTCAGGTTGCGCAAGCTATTCAAGCTGCCAGAGCCGCTCAGCTAAGTTGGGGCGACTTAAGCTTTGCCGATCGTGTTGCTCATGTAAAACAATTTGCCGAGCAGCTAAACAGCCACAAAGAGCAATTGGCACAATGTATTGCGGAAGATACTGGTAAGGCGCTGTGGGAAAGCCGTACTGAAGTGGCTGCCATGGTTGGTAAAATTGATATCTCAGTGCGGGCCTATGAAGAGCGTACCGGTGAAAAAGAGAATCCTATGCCGCAAGGTCGTGCTTTTTTACGGCATAAACCCCATGGTGTTGTAGCCGTGTTTGGCCCTTATAATTTTCCGGGACACTTACCTAATGGCCATATCGTGCCGGCCTTGTTAGCGGGGAATACCGTGGTGTTTAAGCCGTCGGAGTTAACACCTAAAGTTGCTGAGTTAACGGTTAAATTATGGCAGCAAGCCGGTATTCCAGCAGGTGTGATTAACCTGGTGCAGGGCGAAGTGGAAACAGGCAAAGCCCTGGCAAGTCATGATGATATCGATGGTTTGTTTTTCACCGGTAGCTCTCGTACCGGACATTATTTACATCAGCAGTTTGCTGGGCGCCCAGAAAAAATTCTTGCTTTAGAAATGGGGGGCAATAATCCGTTGCTGGTAAAAGATGTCGCTAATATTGATGCTGCTGTGCATGATATTGTTCAATCGGCGTTTATTACCTCGGGTCAGCGTTGTACCTGTGCCCGTAAGCTCTATTTACCTGCCGATGCCTCGGGTGATGCGATATTGGCCCGCTTGCTTGAAGTGAGCCGAACTATTGAAGTGGGTGAGTATGATGCCGAGCCACAGCCTTTTATGGGGGCGATGATTTCTGTTGCTGCGGCCAAAGGTATGTTAGCCGCACAGCAGCAGTTGATTGCGTTAGGGGCTAAAGTCTTGTTAGAGCTTACTCAGCCCTATGCCGATAAAGCGATAGTCACACCAGGTATTATCGATTGTTCAATGGTTAGCGACTTTCCGGATGAAGAGCACTTTGGTCCTTTGTTAAAGGTATTCCGTTACACCGATTTTGATGCCGCTATTACGGCCGCTAACAACACCAGCTTTGGTTTGTCTGCTGGCTTGTTAAGCGATAGTCATGAGCTTTACCAGCATTTTTATAAGCGTATTCGTGCAGGTATTGTTAACTGGAACCGGCCAATCACCGGCGCAAGTTCTGCTGCACCTTTTGGTGGTATCGGTAAAAGCGGCAATCACCG
Source organism: Alishewanella longhuensis (assembly GCF_014653435.1). Classification (GTDB taxonomy): domain Bacteria; phylum Pseudomonadota; class Gammaproteobacteria; order Enterobacterales; family Alteromonadaceae; genus Alishewanella; species Alishewanella longhuensis. The sequence goes on from NZ_BNAO01000001.1 coordinate 866,010, forward strand.
GGCCAGCGCTTACTACGCAGCTGATTATTGTGCTTATCCTGTTGCCTCAGTCGAGTTAGATCAGGTTGTGCTACCTGAACAACTTTCCCCCGGCTTACGTTTTTAATCGGAAAGAATCGGCGCTACGGCGCCGATTTGTTTTCCGGGAAATAATTTGCTTAAATAACGTATGTTTGTCTGTTGCTGTTGTAAGATGTAAGTAGCAACTCACGCAATTATTCCTGTGCAGGTACTCTATGGTTATTGATAAACCCGGTTATGAACACCTGATCCAGTTTCTGACAGAGCACCTGGCGCTATTTACCGCTACCGGGCCTGCTGCCCGCGACGGTAAAACTATCGGTGTGCTGCTAGAGGAAAAAATTGCAGAGCAAATTATTACACTATGCCGGCAGCACGATGAGTTAGAAATGAATCATCGTTCACTGATCATTCGTGAAGTCGACGGTATTATGTACGACTTTCAGGAAGTACTCTCGTCGGTACTAGACAAACCCGCTACCGAGCATCAATTAGAGCTCATCACCGAAATCTCATTGTTAATCAAAAATCTGTTCGATACTGCTATTGCTGCTTTATTTGACTAAGCAAATGCTCATAAGCTGCTGAAGAAAGGGCGCAGGCGATTTTACTGGCGACTTGCGGCAGTTTTACGTAAAATACCCAGCCTTATTTTTAAGCTGGGGTTGCATAGTGGAAGCGAAAGTAAGTTGGGCCAAAGACTTAACCTTTATCGGTTATTCTGGCAGTGGTCATGCCGTGGTGTTTGATGCGGATCGTGATTCTAACAAAGCCCCTACGCCTATGGAAATGCTACTGATGTCTGCTGGTGCTTGTTCATCGGTTGATGTGGTGGGTATTTTGCAAAAAGCGCGTCAGCAAATTATCGGTTGTGAAGTAGAGCTTGCCGCAGAGCGTGCGGAAACTGTACCTAAAGTTTTTACCCGCTTGCATTTGCATTTTGTGGTAACAGGTACGGCGTTAAGTGAGAAGCAAGTAGAGCGCGCGGTAAATTTGTCGGCTGAGAAATATTGCTCAGTTTCCATTATGTTATCTCAGAGCGTTAAGGTAACGCATTCATTCAGCATTAAAGAGGCTGAATGAGTTTAGTGTCTGCTGGTCGGGCTGAAAGTTAACTGCGGCGTGGTATTGCGTCGTTAGCGGAGAGCAAAGAAATTGGTTAAGCCTTTTGAGAAACTGAAACTACACGGGTTTAATAACCTGACTAAGAGTTTAAGTTTTAGTATTTACGATATTTGTTATGCTAAAACCGAACAACACCGTCAGGAGTACATTGAGTATATTGACGAACAATATAATGCTGATCGTCTTACTGATATTCTGACCGAAGTAGTGGATATTATTGGCGCCAATGTGCTGAATATTGCCCGGCAGGACTATGATCCTCAGGGCGCCAGTGTCACTATCCTGGTTAGTGAAGAACCCATACTTGTTGATCCGGACAACACCGAGAACCCGGGACCTTTGCCTGAAGCTGTAGTAGCGCACTTAGACAAGAGTCATATCTGCGTTCACACTTACCCTGAAGTGCATCCACATGATGGTATTTGTACCTTCCGTGCTGATATCGAGGTATCTACCTGCGGTATTATCTCGCCGTTAAAAGCACTGAATTTTCTGATCCATAGTTTTGAGTCAGATGTGGTTACTATCGATTACCGGGTGCGTGGTTTTACCCGTGATATCAGTGGTACCAAGCACTATATCGATCATCCTATTTCTTCTATCCAGAATTTTATGGATGACGACACCAAGAAAGCCTTCCAAATGATCGACGTTAACGTTTATCAGGAAAATCTGTTCCATACCAAAATGATGTTAAAAGAAGGTGACTTGAATAATTATCTGTTTGGTATGGGAACTGACTCTATGACCGCAGATGAGCAAAAAACTATCAGTAAAAAAGTATTTCGGGAAATTCGCGAAATCTTTTATGGCCGCAACTTGCCGGAGATAAAATAACGCTGTTACCATGAAAAAGGCCTTATCTAAGGCCTTTTTCATTTACTGATAGGGTTAAACTACCGAGTTGCGGGCATGGTAACGTTTTTGCATTAACGCCTCTATCAATGGGGTTAAAATCAGCTCCATGGCCAGTCCCATCTTACCCCCTGGCACCACTAACGTATTGACCCGCGACATAAAAGCGCCGTCGATCATTTGCAGATAATAGGGGAAATCAACATGCTTAATGCCGCGAAAACGTATTACCACAAAACTCTCATCTAACGAAGGAATATCCTTAGCACTAAAGGGGTTAGAGGTATCTACCGTTGGCACCCGTTGAAAATTGATATGGGTGCGGGAAAACTGTGGGGTAATATGATTAAAATAATCTTCCATACTTCTTACTATGCTAGCCTGCACGGCTTCGCGACTATGGCCGCGTTCAGAGGTATCCCGGATAATCTTTTGGATCCACTCCAGGTTAACAATAGGTACCATGCCGATGAGTAAATCAACATGTTGTGCCACATTGTGTTGCTCTGTTACCGCCGCCCCATGTAAGCCTTCATAAAAAAGCAAATCGGTATTAGGGCGTAAATCCTGCCAAGGAGTGAAAGTGCCTGGTAGCTGATTATAGGGTACTGCTTCGTCAAAGGTATGCAGGTAGTGCCGAATACGGCCAGTACCGGTTTCTGCATAACTGGCAAAGAAATTTTCTAAAGTGCCAAAATCATTGGCTTCAGGCCCAAAATAACTGATATAGCGCCCTTCCTCTTTTGCTTTACGAATAGCCAAATCCATCTCTGGACGGCTAAAACGGTGAAAGCAATCGCCCTCGACAAAGGCGGCATCAATACCTAAAGTACGGAATATATGCTTAAAAGCATTGGTGGTGGTGGTAGTGCCAGCGCCTGACGAACCCGTCACGGCAATAATCGGATTTTTGTGTGACATAAAGCCAGCCTGTAAGATGAATTACAGTTACCTTATCGGAATACCCTGGTTTGGTGCAACTATTTCCCTTAGGTTGATCCGAATGGCGTTGTTAGAGTACAACTAACATAGTACGCACACTTATGGAGAGATGTATGTCAGACATTTTGCTGACCCTGCTAATTGCCGCACTGCTCCCTTACCTGGCCAAAGCGCCTTTGGTTTGGGCTATGCATCGTGCCGGTGGTTATGACAATCATTACCCCAGACGCCAGCAAGCGGCGCTCAGCGATTTTGGTCAGCGCTGCAATGCGGCACATTATAATAGTTTTGAGGCGTTAATAGTGTTTAGCACCGCATGCGTTTTCGTTGTTGCCGCTGGTAGCGTAACGACCGCGATGTTGTTTGCCAGTTGGGGTTTTATTGTGTGCCGTATTGGTTACTTGTGTTGTTACTGGTTTAATTGGGCCACAGCCCGTAGTTTAATCTGGTTGGGCTCTATGGCGGCGGCCATCAGCCTGATGCTGATGGCACTGACGCAACTTAATTAAAATGCAAAGGTGGCCAGAATAGGATCGTGGTCTGAAGAGCGATAAGGATTAGCCTCATACAATAGTGGTAGCTGGCTGGCCGGCTTAAAACGTAAGCTGTAATCTAATAATACAGGTTCATCAGCATTAATAGGCCAGTGCTGAAAATCCGTTAGCTTAGCGGCCAGACTTGGGCTAGCTAGCATATGGTCTAACGAGCCTGATCTGCCACGAAATACAAAAGAGTATGATTGCTGCTTACCATCGCTAAGATACTGCCAACCCTGTTGCTCAAAATAGCGAATAGGATCTTCCATCCGATAGGCATTAAAATCACCCACTATTACACTATACGTAGTACTGATGCCGGTAGGCTGAGTTTGCAGCCACTGCTGTAACGCTGCTGCCGCTTCTACCCGGGCAGCGTTCCAACAGGCCTGACCATCACCTTGATCTTTCTGCTGGGTATAGTCTGCCGCACCACTGCGTGGGCAACTGCCTTTCGATTTAAAATGATTTACGGCAAAGGTAAACTCGGTGTCAGATGCCAAATGTCGGAAGCTTTGTGCGACAGGTGGTCGGTGTAATCGGGTAAAAGGAGCTGCGGTTTGGGTAGCGGCTTCACCCAGCGCACTCACCCGGCTGCCTCGATAAAAAATGCCTACTTTAATCGCATCGCTCCCCGGTGTTTCGGCAGTTATTACCATTTGATAAGGCTCGCTGCTTTGCTGGTTAACTGCCGCTAATAGCGTTGCAATAGCACTGCCAGTGTTATAGCCGTTATTTTCCAGCTCAAGTAAGCCAATCACATCCGCATCTAGTGCGACTAAAGCCTGCACTAGTTTAGCTTGTTGACGTGCCAATTCTTCTGGTGTGCGGGCACCGCGGCGGGTGGGAAAAGGTTTTTCCTGGCCGTGACCGGTAAAAAAATTAAGCACATTGTAACTGGCAATGCGCAATTCATTTTCGCCGGTGGCTTGCGGTTTATCGGGTCGCGGATTGGCGTTAACAAAGTTGGGTTGCTGAGTGGGCAGTAAGCGATAACCACGTTCGTCTTGATGCACAATACCTTCAACGTTTAGTACCTGATCACCAACCCGCAGGCTACTTTGAGCTGTTAATCCTGTACTGGGGTAGGGCAGAGGGTCTGGGTTTTGTTGCCAAAGGCCATCATCCAGCAAAATGGCTTGTCTGTCTTGCTGTACGGTTAGTCGTTGTGCTTCTTCACCAGGTGCCACTATTTGAGTAGGCACCATTAATCGAGTATCGGCTACTAAGATTTCACCATAACGACCAAGCTGATAGGTATCGGCCACCACTAGCGGTTGTTCAAAGCGCAGCCACATGCCCTCGTAGGCTTCCCAGCTAAGGTTGGCGTCTAACGGCAGTTGCACCAACAGCGGTTTAATTGCCTTAGTACCGCATTCACTGAGCACTTCGGCATCAATTAAGCTGGTAAGCTGATCCACCTCAGCAACAGTGCCTGATACCACTAAAATCTGCCCTGCCAGATATGGTGCAGGATCGGCAACTACCACAAAGATCCCTTCTGCAGTGGCGGGATCATTATCGGGCTTAAGGCTTTGTAACATAAGGCCAGGCATTGGGCCATCGTTATACACCTGACCTAGCACCACGCCTTGTATAGTAACTTGTTGGCTAAGTAAGCTACTAACTTCACCATGGCCTTGTATTTGAGCAATGGTATGGGAACTTTGCTCACAGCCAGTGGGGGCTTGCTGACAACCTGTTGCCAACACTAAAGTAAAAAGTAACGCTAAAATACGCATAAAGGGTCCAAAAAATAGTCAGCTAATTTGCTTAGCTAAAGAATACGGCTAAAAAAAGGTGCCGAAGCACCTTTGTCTGCAGCATTAAGTGATAAGTGTTAACTCTGCTGCTCACGAGCGATTGCCCGGTAACCAATGTCTTTTCGATAGAACACCTGTTCCCAGCAGATTTGCGAAGCCAGTTGATAAGCGGCTTGCTGCGCCTCAGTAACGTTATTACCCAAGGCGGTCGCGCATAGCACCCGGCCGCCGTTAGTAACCACATCGTTACCTTTTAACTCAGTACCGGCATGGAATACTTTCGCGCCTATGGCAGTGGGTGTGTCCAAACCATGAATAACTGCGCCCTTGGCGTAAGTATCCGGGTAACCCCCTGCAGCCATCACTACACCTACCGCTGCTTGCTCGGTAAATGTAATTTCGGTTTGATCCAGCTTGCCAGCAACGGCATTCTGGCATAGTACTACTAGGTCGGATTGTAGACGCAACATAATGGGCTGGGTTTCCGGATCGCCAAAACGGCAGTTAAATTCAAGTACCTTGGCTGAGCCATCTGGCGCAATCATTAAACCGGCATACAAAAAGCCGGTGTAAACATTACCCTCTGCGGCCATACCTTTTACCGTAGGGTAAATCACATTTTCCATTACCCATTGATGCACTGCCGGCGTGACGACAGGGGCGGGTGAGTAGGCACCCATGCCACCGGTATTAGGGCCTTTATCACCATCATCGCGCGCTTTGTGATCTTGCGATGAAGCAAAAGCCAGAGCATGTTCCCCATCTACCATGACAATAAAAGAGGCTTCTTCACCGGTTAAAAACTCTTCGATGACCACACGGCTACCAGCATCACCAAACTTATTGCCGGCTAACATATCATCAATAGCAGCAAAGGCTTCCGCTTCCATTTGCGCAATGATAACGCCTTTACCCGCGGCCAGGCCGTCGGCTTTAATCACGATAGGCGTGCCAAGCTGGCGCACATAGTCTTTGGCTGGTGCTATTTCGGTAAAGTTCTGGTACGCCGCTGTTGGGATCTGATGTCGGGCTAAAAAATCTTTGGCAAAGGCTTTTGAGCTTTCTAACTGGGCTGCCGCCTGGGTTGGGCCAAAAATGGCTAAACCTGCGGCACGGAACTTATCAACCACTCCTTTGGCAAGGGGTGCCTCCGGACCAACAATAGTTAAATCGAGTTGCTGCTGCTGGGCAAAAGCCAGTAAGGCATCGACATCATCCGCAGCGATGGCGACATTTTGTAAGGCAGATTCACGGGCCGTGCCCGCATTACCCGGCGCGACAAATACCTGAGTGACCAGAGGAGATTGTGCTGCTTTCCAGGCCAGTGCATGCTCGCGGCCACCGCCACCTATTACCATTACTTTCATCAGTTGTTCCGCTTTGTTTGTTAATTTAAAGGTTTACGAAATTTTAAAGTCATACGGTCGCTTTCGCCGATGGCCAGATATTTCTCTTTGTCTTGCTCACCTAAACGCAGGCTCGGTGGCAGTGTCCAGACGCCAGAGGGATGATCGGCAGTATCTTTTGGGTTAGCATTAATTTCACTGCTGCTATCAAATACAAAGCCTGCTTGCTCTGCCAATGTGATAGTCAGGCTTTGTGGCATATAGCCAGTGCGGGTCCAGTCAGTTTCCAATTGTGCTTCAGGCAACCGATGTTCCACTACACCCAGCACGCCACCTGGCTTTAGTGCGGTATAAAAATGACTGAAGGCAGTTAACATGGCTTCTTCGCCGCCCGCCATATACCAGTTGTGTAAATTGCGGAAGGTCAACACCACATCGGCAGAGCCTGCGGGCGCTATGCTAATGCCCGGCGTAGGTGCAAACTCGGTGACCTCTACTTTACTATAGGCGGGATTGGCGGCGAGCTTTTCTAAAAAGGCAGCGCGACTGCGTTGGCCAAAGCCAGTTGCCGTGGCGGGAAAGTGGGCAGCGTAATACTTACCTTCTGCTGCTAACAAGGGCGCTAGAATTTCGGTATACCAGCCAGCACCGGGTGAAATCTCTACTACCGTACTTTGCGGCGTGACTTCAAAAAAGCTTAGTGTAGCAACTGGATTACGGTATTGATCACGTTGGCTAAATTCCGCAGATCGCAAAGGGTTATTTACCGCTTGCTCTAGGGCTGGATTGGCTGTTGCTGCAACACTTACTAATAAGGCGGTCAGGGTGACGATTCGGCTTAAACGAAACATGTTAGGTGACTCCTTGTAAAAGGTGCCCTAGTTTAGCAAAGCAAGCTCGGAATTGCAGCGCCTTTTATCGTACGAGCATTAAGCAGTTTTTTGGGTTTTAGGTGGCTAGACTGCTAAATTTCAATCTACAATAGCATGTGGCTATGTTAGAATAGCGCACTTTTTTAGCTTGGGTTAGGCCATGTCAGAGCAGAAAAAACGGTTAGAACAGATAAAAGTGGTGCTGGTTGGCACTACCCATACCGGCAATATCGGATCCGTCGCCAGGGCGATGAAAACCATGGGCTTGTCACAATTGTGTTTGGTTGCGCCGAAAAGCGAACCCGATGGTCAGGCGTATGCGTTAGCGGCAGGTGCCAGTGAGATTTTAGCCTCGGCAAAAATTTACGACGACTTAGCACAAGCTGTTGCGGATTGCGCTTTGGTTGTTGGCAGTAGTGCGCGTTCACGGACATTAAGCTGGCCTATGCTGTCGCCGCGTGAATGTGGCGTTAAAGCTATTCAAGAGGCCATTCAAGCGCCGGTAGCGTTAGTCTTTGGTCGCGAGAGTAGTGGCCTGAGCAATGAAGAACTGCAACTCTGCCAATACCATGTGTGTATCGATGCTAATCCGGAATACAGTTCGTTAAATCTGGCTATGGCAGTACAAATTATTTGTTATGAAGTACGGATGGCCTATTTAGCTGCACAGAGTGATGCTGTTGCAGAAACAGAGTTGACGCCATATCCGAGCTCAGCACAAATGGAAAATTTCTACCAGCATTTAGAAGCGGCACTGAATCATACCGGTTTTATTATTAAGCAGCACCCGGGCGTGGTAATGACCAAGTTAAAACGGCTGTTTACCCGAGCCCGTCCGGAAGAGGCCGAATACAATATTTTGCGCGGTATTCTGACCTCGATGCAGCGTTTAGAAAAAGTGGATCAACCATCTTCAAAAAAGTCGTAGCATTTAAGGAGCTTTAGCATGTTTTCTGGCATCAAAGAAGATATCCGCAGTGTATTTGAGCGAGATCCGGCTGCCCGCAGTGCGTTTGAAGTGTTGACGACTTACCCGGGACTGCATGCTATTTGGTTGCACCGGCTAAGCCATCGCTTATGGCGGGCAGAATGGCGCTGGTTGGCACGTTGGCTCAGCACTATGGGCCGTTGGCTAACTGGCGTAGAAATTCATCCTGGTGCAAAAATTGGCAAAAGGTTCTTTATTGACCATGGTATGGGTGTGGTGATTGGGGAAACCGCGGAAATCGGCGATGACTGCACGCTCTACCATGGCGTAACCTTAGGCGGCACCAGTTGGAACCCGGGTAAACGCCACCCTACTTTGGGTAAGGGGGTCGTTATTGGTGCTGGTGCCAAGGTATTGGGCCCACTGAATGTTGGTGAAAATGCCCGTATTGGCTCTAATGCCGTAGTGGTAAAAGATGTGCCTGCAGGCGCAACGGTGGTGGGGATCCCTGGTCGGGTAGTAGCCAAAGCCGATGCTGACCTCTCTGAGCAGCGACAAAATCTGGCCAAAAAATATGGCTTTGATGCCTACGCCGTGTCGGCAGACAATCCGGATCCTGTGGCCAATGCCATTGGCAGTTTGTTAGACCATATTCATGTGCTGGACAATAAAGTCAGTGAGCTTTGCCATAGCGTAAATTTGCTTGGCGGTAACGTCTGTGAAGAGGTTCCCACCGTAAACATAGACGAAGTCGATTTTCGTGATGCGGAGCAGCGTGCAGCAGAACAAAGACGAAAAGAGGTTGATGAATTTGATCCCGCTATTTGAGGTGAATACCTGACTAGAACGCTAGGATATTCCTTGGGCTTAATACTTGACTAAAACAGTCAGGAATGTACAATGGTAGCCATTCTGGAAAGGAGTCAATTATGCGATTAACCTCAAAAGGTCGGTATGCAGTAACCGCGATGCTAGACGTAGCCTTGCACGCTGTGAAAGGCCCGGTACCTCTCGCTGATATCTCCGAGCGGCAAGGTATTTCGTTATCTTATCTGGAACAATTATTTGCTCGGTTACGTAAGCAAGGCTTAGTGAGTAGTGTCCGGGGCCCAGGTGGCGGCTACCAGCTCGGTTTGGCGGCATCCGCTATTTCAATTTCTGCAGTCATTGCTGCGGTGGATGAGTCAGTAGATGCTACCCGTTGTCAGGGTAAATCTGATTGTCATGGCGGAGCCCGGTGCTTAACCCACACCCTGTGGAGCAACCTGAGTCATCGAATTGAAGATTTTTTGACCAATATTTCGTTGGAAGAGTTGGTTAAGCAGGAAGAAGTGCGGCAAGCCGCTCAGCAACAAAGCCGTAAAATTAAAAATCCCGCAACTGATATAGAAGTCAGCTGCCAGTTGTAAGTGCAACACGGAGCAAATAATGAAGCTACCAATATATTTAGACTATGCTGCAACAACCCCGGTAGACCCGCGGGTTGCAGAAAAGATGATGCAATTTTTGACGATGGACGGCCAGTTCGGTAACCCAGCGTCACGTTCGCATCGTTTTGGCTGGCAAGCCGAAGAAGCGGTAGAAATTGCTCGTAGCCAGATTGCCGAGTTGGTGAACGCTGATCCACGTGAAATTGTGTTTACCTCGGGTGCGACGGAATCGAATAACCTTGCGATTAAGGGCGCTGCTGAGTTTTACCATAAAAAAGGCAAACACCTGATCACGGTCAAAACCGAGCATAAGGCCGTGTTGGATACTATGCGTCAGCTAGAGCGCGAAGGTTTTGAAGTGACTTACCTTGATGTTGAAGCCAATGGTTTAGTTGATTTAGGCAAGCTTGAGCAAGCTATGCGTGCTGATACCACAGTGGTTAGCATTATGTTTGTTAACAACGAAATTGGTGTAGTACAGGATATTGCGGCTATTGGCGAATTGTGCCGCAGCAAAGGTATTATTTTTCATGTTGATGCAGCACAGGCTACCGGCAAAGTAGCAATTGACCTGCAAACACTAAAAGTTGATTTAATGTCGTTCTCTGGCCATAAAACCTATGGTCCTAAAGGCGTGGGTGCTTTATTTGTACGCCGTAAGCCGCGCATTCGTTTAGAGGCGCAAACTCACGGCGGCGGCCATGAGCGCGGTATGCGCTCAGGGACTTTAGCCACGCATCAACTTGTAGCAATGGGTGAGTCTTTCCGTATTGCTAAAGAAGAAATGGCGGCCGAGCATGCCCGCACTACCGTATTACGCGACAGATTATGGAACGGCATTAAAGATATCGAGCAAGTCTTTTTAAATGGTGATGCAGAGCAACGTGTGCCAGGCATTACCAATATTAGCTTTAACTATGTAGAAGGTGAATCATTGATTATGGCGTTAAAAGATATCGCCGTATCGTCAGGTTCAGCCTGTACATCGGCCAGTTTAGAGCCATCTTACGTGTTGCGCGCTTTAGGTTTATCCGATGAATTAGCGCATAGCTCAATTCGTTTTAGTATCGGTCGTTTTACTACGGAAGAGCAAATTGACCATACGATTAAAATTGTTCATGAAGCTATTAGCAAGCTTCGCGCAATGTCGCCGCTATGGGACATGTACAAAGACGGTATAGATTTAAACACTGTGGCCTGGGTGGCGCACTAAGTTCAGGCGCTATCGCCACTAAAGAGGTAACTATCATGGCATACAGTAATAAAGTAATCGATCACTACGAAAATCCACGTAACGTGGGTTCTTTTGCCAAAGACGATCCTACCGTTGCTACGGGCATGGTAGGCGCACCGGCCTGTGGTGACGTAATGAAACTGCAGATTAAGGTTAACGAGCAAGGCATTATTGAAGATGCTAAGTTTAAAACCTACGGTTGTGGCAGTGCTATTGCGTCCAGCTCCCTGGTTACTGAATGGGTAAAAGGGAAAACCCTGGACGAAGCACAGCAAATTAAAAATACCGACATCGCACAGGAACTGGCTTTACCACCGGTGAAAATTCACTGCTCTATTCTGGCAGAAGATGCGATCAAGGCAGCCATTGCTGATTATAAACAAAAGCAAGGGAGCTAATGCCAGATGGCCATTTCGATGACAACGGCAGCGGCCGAGCGGGTAAGAAGTTTTCTGCAGAACCGCGGTAAGGGAGTAGGGTTGCGGGTAGGTGTTAAAACCACCGGCTGCTCTGGACTTGCTTATGTGCTGGAATTTGTCGATGAATTAAATGACGATGATCAAATATTTGAAGAACATGGTTTGAAATTGATCGTAGATGGCAAGAGCCTGGTTTATATCGACGGCACTCAGTTGGATTTTGTAAAAGAAGGCCTAAACGAAGGCTTTCAGTTTAACAATCCTAACGTGAATGGCGAATGTGGCTGTGGCGAAAGCTTTACTGTTTAAAGCCTGCACTGAGGTAGCATGAATTACTTTCAGTTGTTTGACTTACCTGAACAGTTTGAGCTGGATCTAACCGAGCTAGGCTCGCGGTATTTGGCGTTACAAAAACGCTTTCATCCAGATAACTTTGCCGCAGGCTCAGAGCGTGACCGTTTGCTGTCAGTGCAGCAAACGGCCAATATCAATGATGCTTACCATAGCCTGAAACAGCCTTTGTTGCGTGCAGAGCATTTGTTGGCCTTGCGTGGTTTAAAAATTAGTAATGAACAGCGTAGCTTTACCGAACCGGCATTTTTAATGCAACAAATGGAACTGCGCGAGCAACTGGCTGAAGTGCCTGAGCAAACCGATCCTGAGCAGGCAATAGCCGATATAGAGCAACAATTGTTAAAGCAGCGAAAGTTACTGCAAAACGCGTTGAGCCAAGCGCTGTCTGCGCGTACTACAGAGCAAAATCAACTGGCGGCCGAATTGGTTCGTAAACTAAAATTCTTCTATAAACTGCAGCAAGAGCTGGAGTTAATCGAACAGCAACTACAAGACTAATCTCACTATGGCGTTACTTCAAATCGCAGAGCCGGGCCAGAGCGCGGCCCCGCATCAACACAGACTGGCTGCCGGCATTGATCTAGGCACTACAAACTCATTGGTGGCAACAGTTCGTAGCGGTGAAGCTAAAACACTGCTTAATCCGGCTGGTGAAGCCATGGTGCCTTCAGTGGTGCGTTACACGGCCTCAGGTGTAGAAGTTGGTTCAGCCGCGCAAGCTGCAGCAGTGGAAGATGCTGAAAATACTATAGTGTCGGTCAAGCGGCTGATGGGCAAAGGTTATCAGGAAACCTTAGCCCTTGCTAACGAACTGCCTTATCGTTTAGTCGAGCAAGCTGGTTTAGTGGCAATAGATACGGTACAAGGGGTGAAAAACCCGGTGGAAGTGTCTGCCGAAATTCTGGCAACTCTGGCCAACACCGCCAGTGAAACGCTGGGCGGTGAATTAAATGGTGTGGTGATTACGGTACCGGCCTACTTTGATGATGCTCAGCGTCAAGCCACCAAAGATGCGGCGAAGCTAGCGGGTTTGACGGTATTACGCTTATTAAATGAGCCTACTGCCGCGGCCTTAGCCTATGGTTTAGACTCTGGTCAGGAAGGCGTTATTGCGGTTTATGATTTAGGCGGCGGCACCTTTGATATTTCTATTTTACGGTTGCGCCGAGGTGTGTTTGAAGTATTAGCAACCGGCGGTGATTCTGCTTTAGGGGGCGATGACTTTGACCAGATCTTGGTTGGGTTATTGCAACAACGTAGTGGCCAGCAGAGCTTATCTGCAAGTGCCCGCCGTTTATACCAACAACAAGCGCGTGCCATTAAAGAACGTCTGACCGATGCCGAGCAAACAGATTATCAGTTTACTGCCGATGGTCAGGTTGTTAGTGGTGTCGTAACACGTAGCGATTTTACCGATTTAATTACGGTACTGGTTAAGCAAACTATTCGTGCCTGTCGGCAGACGCTACGTGATGCCGGTTTAAGCACAGATGAAGTGTTAAAAGTGGTGATGGTTGGGGGCTCTACCCGGGTGCCTTTAGTGCGGCAGTTAGTGGGTGAATTTTTTGTGACAGAGCCACTGACCTCTATCGACCCTGATAAAGTGGTGGCTATTGGTGCTGCTATTCAGGCAAATGTGCTGGTCGGCAATAAAGCTGAACATGAAACTTTGCTGCTGGATGTGATCCCGTTATCGCTGGGGATCGAAACCATGGGCGGCCTGACCGAAAAGATTATTCCGCGTAATACCGTGATCCCGGTTGCGCGCGCGCAAGAGTTTACCACCTTTAAAGATGGGCAAACGGCCATGGCTATTCATGTAGTACAGGGCGAGCGTGAATTGGTAGAAGACTGTCGTTCCTTAGCACGCTTTGAACTGCGCGGTATTCCACCCATGCCAGCCGGTGGCGCCCATATCCGGGTCACCTTTCAGGTGGATGCCGATGGTTTATTAAGCGTCAGCGCAGAAGAAAAATCCACCGGTGTGCAGGCTAGCATTCAGGTTAAACCTTCTTATGGCCTAAGTGATGAGCAAGTTGCTGCTATGATTAGCGGTTCCATGCAATATGCGCGACAGGATATGCAATTGCGCTTATTACGCGAGCAACAAGTAGAAGCGGAGCGGGTGCTGGAGGCGGTAAGCACAGCCCTGGCCTCTGATGCGGCCTTGTTAAATGAGGCGGAGTTAGCCGAGATCCGACAATCATTGAGCCTACTCAATACGGTAAAACAGCAAGATGATACTGCTGCGATTAAAGCAGCCATAGAACATACTAATCAGTTAACAGATGAATTTGCAGCGCGGCGTATGGATAAGTCCATTCGGTTGGCATTGCAAGGTCATAAGGTCGATGAGGTTTAAATAATGCCACAAATAGTATTCTTACCCCATGCAGAGCTGTGTCCTGAGGGGGCAGCGTTGGAAGCAAAAAGTGGCGAAACCGTGCTGGATGTGGCACTGCGCAATGGTATCGCCATTGAGCACGCCTGCGAGAAGTCCTGTGCTTGCACTACCTGCCATGTGATAGTACGTGAGGGCTTTTATTCGCTTAATGAGAGCGATGAACTGGAAGACGATATGTTAGACAAAGCCTGGGGCTTAGAGCCGGAGTCACGCTTAGGCTGTCAGGCCCGTATTGCTGATGAAGATCTAGTGGTCGAAATTCCAAAATATACGGTAAATATGGTGAGTGAAGGCCATTAGGTTTTTTGCAAATTTTAGCGTATAATTTGCCGCCCAAAATTTTAACCCTTTTAGCTTAACAGGAGCCTAACATGGCCTTAGAACGTACTTTCTCAATTATCAAGCCGGATGCTGTTGCCAAAAACCTGATCGGTGCTATTTACAGCCGTTTTGAAGCTGCAGGCTTACGCATTGTTGCTGCCAAGATGTTACACTTAAGCCGCGAGCAAGCAGAAGGTTTCTACGCTGAACACAAAGAGCGTCCTTTCTTTAATGCTTTAGTGTCTTTCATGACTTCTGGCCCGGTAGTAGTACAGGTATTAGAAGGCGAAAACGCTGTATTGAAGAACCGTGAAATTATGGGCGCTACTAACCCGAAAGATGCTTTAGCGGGCACTTTACGTGCTGATTTTGCTGATAGCATCGATGAAAACGCGGTACACGGTTCAGATGCTGCTGCCTCTGCTGCCCGTGAAATTGCGTATTTTTTCACTGACGCAGAGCTGTGCAGCCGCACACGCTAATTTGCAGCTGACAGTGTAAAAACTAAGGGGGCAATAGCCCCCTTCTTTACATTAAGCCTGTTGCTTCGCCGATGTTAACGGCGTGCAATGAACAGCCCGATTGGCTGTTATAATGTTTTATTGATATTGGTTAGCAGGAGTATCCTGGAATGAGCAGTTCCACCGCTTTAGTAAATTTACTGGATCTGACCCGAGCGCAGATGCAGGAATTTTTCGTCAGTCTTGGCGAGAAGCCATTCCGTGCCGATCAGGTGATGAAGTGGATTTACCACTATTGTGTCGATGATTTCGATAAAATGACCAATATCAATAAAAAATTACGCGAACTATTAAAAAGCCGCTGCGAAATTAAAGCCCCGGTCATTGCTACCCGCCAGGACAGCGCTGACGGTACTATCAAGTTTGTGATGGCACTGGCAGGTGGGCAGGAAGTTGAAACCGTCTGGATCCCAGAAAAAGATCGCCGTACGCTATGCGTGTCTTCGCAAGTGGGTTGTGCCTTAGATTGCTCTTTTTGCTCGACTGCACAACAAGGTTTTAACCGTAATCTAAGTGTATCTGAAATTATTGGTCAGGTATGGCGGGTG
Organism: Alishewanella longhuensis; assembly: GCF_014653435.1. GTDB lineage: Bacteria > Pseudomonadota > Gammaproteobacteria > Enterobacterales > Alteromonadaceae > Alishewanella > Alishewanella longhuensis. The sequence goes on from NZ_BNAO01000001.1 coordinate 881,629, forward strand.
TCACAAATCATTGGTAGCTTTGGTGATACCGGTGAAAAACCGGTGACTAACGTGGTTATGATGGGCATGGGTGAGCCGCTGCTTAATTTAAACAATGTGGTCCCGGCCATGGAGCTGATGCTGGAAGACTTCGGTTTTGGTTTATCTAAGCGTCGAGTAACGTTGAGTACCTCCGGTGTTGTCCCTGCGCTGGATTTACTGCGTGAAAAAATAGACGTCGCTTTAGCTATTTCTTTACATGCACCTAATAATGCACTGCGCGATGAACTGGTACCGGTCAATAAAAAGTATCCGATGGAGGAATTCCTGGCTGCGTCACGTCGTTATATTGAGCATTCAAAAGCCAACGATAAAGTGACAGTCGAATATGTGATGCTAGACGGTATTAACGATAGTATGGAACAAGCACATGAATTAGCTAAGGCATTGAAAGATACTCCTGCTAAGATTAATCTTATACCGTTTAACCCTTATCCCGGGTCGCCGTATAAGCGCTCGAGTAATTCACGGATTGATCGTTTTAACAAGGTCTTACAAGAACACGGTTTTACTGTTATGGTACGTAAAACTCGCGGTGATGACATTGACGCCGCCTGTGGGCAGTTGGTTGGCGATGTTATTGATCGCACCAAAAGATTAATTAAAAAGCAGCAAAAAGGTGAAGCCATCACAGTAAAAATGCTGCAATAACCGAATGGAAGGCCAGTGGTAATGCAGAAATATCCTGTTGTCACCGCGCTTACGGCTCTGTTTATACTCTCAGGCTGTGTGTCTGAGAGTACTTATGTTGCCAATGATCGTCAGGTCACGCAGCGTAATGTTGATAACACTGAAGCCGCTAAAACCCGGATCTCGTTGGGTTTAAATTATTTAAGACGTGGTGATACCACGCAAGCGTTATTTAACCTTGAGCGCGCCCGCAGCATGGCGCCGAATTTACCTGAAGTATACAACGCGTTGGCGTTCTACTATCAAACAGTAGGAGAGCAGGTACAAGCTGAAAATGCCTACAAGCAGGCCATTGCCAAAGATAGTAATAATGCTGATGCTTATAACAACTATGGTGCCTTTTTGTGTCAAATCGACAGGTTTGAGGATGCAGAACGGTTGCTGCTGTCAGCGATATCGAAACCTGGTTATATCAGGGTGGCGGAAAGTTACGAGAATCTTGCGTTATGTAAGTTAGAGCAAGACAGTTTTGAGCAAGCGCGTACTTATTTAAGTTCTTCTATTAGCCATAATGGTACTCGGGTCAGCACTTTAATTAATAGTGCAGCAGTCAACTATGCTATGGGTAACTTAGCCGATGCCAAGGCCGACTTACAGCGGATCCAGCGACTTGGCCGGGTTTCACCACGCAGCACATTGCTAAGTTTTCTGGTAGCAGAAAAGCAAGGCGATGTGCCAACGATGCGCCATGCAGAACAATTACTCCTGAGCTTGTATATCGATAGTACTGAAGCACGCTTAGTGCTGCAACAGCGTGTGCAAGAAAGCGAGTTTGAGCAGCTACGCGAACGCTATAAATTGCATATGTTAGCCAATCTAAAACCTACCTTCGCCAGCACTGGTCAGGTGGCGCTGACTCAGCCGGTGGCTAATCCACAGCTTAGAATTCGGCGAAAAACGGCTGAGGAACCTTCGGTACAGCCTGTAGTTGCAGTTAGTGAGCAGAGCGCTACCGTTAATGTTGCAGCGGTTGTCACAGCAACAGCAGTGTCATCAGCTGTTTCGAATCCGATGCAGCAACCACAACCTCTAAATGTATCAGAGCCGCTAATTACAGCGACCGAATCGTTGACTGTTACCAACAACAGTAATTCTGCTGCCAGCTTCTCAGCTGAGCAGGCGGAACCGGGTGAGGTTCCTTATCATCTTGTGTCAGAGGGCGAATCCCTGCATAGCATTTCGGTGAATTACAATATTTTATTAGCTCGTTTACAAGAGTGGAATAAGTTAACCCCTGAGTCGCGATTAAGGGTTGGGCAACGCGTTTGGCTAGGACCCAACGATGCGCCGCCAGAACCGCAAGCGCCACCGGTAAGGCTGGCCAATGCGCAACCTGTAGATGAGTATTATCATCTAGTCGCCGACGGTGATACTATGTTCGCCATCTCTTATCGCTATAATATTCGATTAGAACGCTTTATGGCTTGGAATGAACTGACGGAGAGAAGTCGGTTAAAAATAGGTCAAAAGCTCTATATTGTGGATCCGGCATCAATAAATCATGAGTAATAATGAACAAGCTCCAGCGGCCGAACAACCGGAATTAACGGTTGGCCAACTACTTAAACAAGAGCGCGAGCGGCGCAAGCTTACATTGGAACATGTTGCAAAACAGCTTAATTTAAAAGCTGATGTATTGCATTGCCTTGAAGCTGACCAACCAGACAAAACGATACTGCCTACTTTTATGCGTGGATACTTGCGTGCTTATGCCCGATTTTTAAAAATACCCGAGCAACAGCTGCTGAGCCGGTTTGAACAAACACATCAGGTGAAAAGCGCCCCGGTTAAAGCCATGAAAACCTTTTCTAACCGGCAAGCCAAGCAACAAACTGAAACCCGTTTTATGTGGTTAACCTATGTTATCCTGGCCATTCTGCTGGCTTCTTTTGCGGTGTGGTTGTGGCAAGGCGCCCGCGATTTTAATACTACAACAAGCAGTGCAGAAACAACACTCAGTAATCCCATTGCGACTGAAGCTTCAGCGCTTCCGCAAACCAGTACAGTATTGAGTGTTGAGCAGGCTTCTGACTCAGCTAGGCTTATCAACCCCGAAGTTGTTGAAGCAGAGCCTGATTTAACGGCAACAGAGCAGCCAGTGTTGGTCGAAGAGGCTGAACAACTGGCAGAAGTCGCAGCGGTGGCCGAGAATCCGACCGAGTCCTTTGGTGATAGTAGTAATAGCGGTTTAGATCGACTGAAAATGACTTTTAGCGACAATTGCTGGATAGATGTATTAGATGGCGATGGCGAACGTATTGCTTATGGTACCAAGCAAAGCGGCTATGTCATGGAGCTTAACGCCAAAGGTCCTTTTACCATTACTTTAGGTAATCCAAGTGTTGTTGCAATAGATATTAACCAAAAGCCTTTTGATATGTCGGGCTTTCCTGGTGGCCGTGTCGCGAAATTTACTTTGGCAGGACAAGACGAATAATGTTTGCAGAAAACCCGATTAAACGTCGGCACAGTACCCAAATCAAAGTGGGTAACGTAGTGATTGGTGGTGACGCCCCCATCGCAGTGCAATCTATGACAAATACTCGAACTACCGATGTTGCAGCGACCGTGGCACAAATTCGCGCAATTGCCGCCGCTGGTGCGGATCTGGTAAGGGTGTCGGTGCCGACGATGGATGCGGCAGAAGCCTTTAAGCTGATCAAACAACAATCACCTATTCCGCTGGTGGCCGATATCCACTTTGACTATCGTATCGCCCTTAAGGTGGCGGAGTATGGCGTGGACTGTTTACGTATTAACCCAGGCAATATCGGTCGTGAAGATCGGATACGTGCCGTGGTTGATGCAGCAAAAGATTATAATATTCCGATCCGTATAGGTGTAAATGGTGGTTCACTGGAAGCTGATATTCAGGAAAAATACCGTGAGCCTACACCGGAAGCTTTAGTTGAATCGGCTATGCGGCATGTGGATATCCTGGATCGTTTAAACTTTGATCAATTTAAGGTTAGCGTAAAGGCCTCAGATGTTTTTTTAGCAGTAGGCGCTTACCGTTTGTTAGCGAAGCAGATCAAGCAACCTCTGCATTTAGGCATCACCGAAGCTGGCGGCGCCCGAGCAGGTGCAGTGAAATCTGCTATTGGTTTGGGTATGTTGTTGGCCGAAGGTATCGGCGATACTTTGCGTATTTCGCTAGCTGCGGATCCCGTAGAAGAAGTAAAGGTTGCTTTCGATATTCTAAAATCGTTGCGCATTCGTGCTCGCGGCATCAACTTTATAGCGTGTCCCAGTTGTTCCCGTCAGGAATTTGATGTGATCAAAACCATGAATGAACTGGAACAACGTTTGGAAGATGTGATCGACCCACTAACGGTCTCAGTGATCGGTTGTGTGGTAAATGGTCCAGGCGAGGCGTTAATCTCCGATCTCGGTGTTGCTGGTGCCAATCGTAAAAGTGGCTTTTATATCAATGGCGAGCGGCAACGGTTGCGTCTAGACAATGAGCAGATTGCCGAGCAGCTCGAGCAGCAAGTTCGGCAGTACCTGCAGCAGCGTATCGCGATAAAGCAGTTATAAATGAGTAACGCAGAAATGGCTTACCACTGCGCTCTGCAACTCTGAAGCTCGCATCTTGTGGCTGTTTCGGTATATAATCGCATCCATTTTTTTGCATCCTTTATTGGTTGAGCTTTGCACTAAACTCAAATGACTCAGGTTGTTTGGGGATAAATGTTAACCCAAAACGGAAGAATTATTTTGTCGAAACAAATTCAGGCAATTCGCGGTATGAACGATTGCCTGCCGCAAGACTCTGGTCTGTGGCAATATGTAGAACAAGTGCTGCGGGATACAGTGGCCAGTTATGGTTACAGCGAGATTCGCTTTCCTATCGTTGAAATGACAGAGCTATTCAAGCGATCTATCGGCGAAGTAACCGACATCGTTGAAAAAGAAATGTATACCTTTACTGATCGTAACGGTGACAGCCTAACCTTGCGTCCTGAAGGCACGGCCTGCTGCGTAAGAGCCGGTAACGAGCACGGTTTACTGTACAATCAGGAACAGCGGCTATGGTATACCGGTCCGATGTTTCGCCACGAACGGCCACAAAAAGGCCGCTATCGCCAATTTCATCAATTTGGCTTAGAGGCATTCGGTATTGCCACCGCAGATATTGATGCCGAAGTCATTATTCTTAGCGCCCGCATCTGGCAGAGGCTAGGGCTGACGCCATATGTCAAGCTCGAGTTAAACTCCTTGGGCTCAAATGATGCCCGTGCGGCTTACCGCGATACACTCATTGCCTATCTTGAGCAGCATAAAGATTTGCTAGACGAAGATAGCTTGCGGCGTCTATACAGCAACCCGTTACGGGTGTTAGATAGCAAAAACCCGGCTATGGCCGAGATGCTGGCTGCAGCGCCTAAGCTTGCAGAGCATTTAGATGCAGAATCGGCTGCGCATTTTACGCAGTTACAGCAACGTTTAACCGCAGCAGGTATCGAATTTACGCTTAATCCACGTCTGGTTCGTGGTTTAGATTACTATAACCGCACAGTATTTGAGTGGGTAACCACTGAATTGGGCTCACAAGGCACAGTGTGTGCTGGTGGTCGATATGACGGTTTAGTTGAACAGTTAGGCGGTAAGGCTACCCCAGCTGTAGGCTTCGCTCTGGGCTTGGAACGTTTAATACTATTATTGCAGACACTAAACTTAGTTCCGGCATTAGCGGCTAGCGCCGATATTTATCTGATGGCGGTAGGTGAGTCTGCGGAACTTGCCGCAATAAGTGTTGCCGAAAGGCTGCGTAGTGATTTGCCCGCAAAACGTGTTATCTTGCACTGCGGCGGCGGCAATCTGAAAAAGCAATTTAAAAAAGCTGATAAATCGGGTGCTGAGCTGGCACTGATTTTAGGTGATGAAGAACTGGCACGCGGTGACGTGACCCTAAAATGGTTACGCCAGGATAAGCCACAACAAACCCTTAAGCTGAGCGAATTGGTTCAGCATCTGGCCTGAGAGAATAACGGAGTAGTTAGGTGGAAATTTACACGAGTGAAGAACAACAAGTTGAAGCCATCAAACGGTTTTGGAATCAATACGGTAAAGCTATCTTAGGCGGTGTGGTTATTGGCTTAACCTCATTGTACGGCTGGCGGTATTTCCAGGCAGAGCAGCGGGCCAGCGCAGAAGCTTTGTCTAATAGTTATGCTCAACTGGTCCAGCAGCAGGGTAATAATGAAGAGTGGTTGACTCAGGCGCAGCGTTTTATTGGCGAGCAAGGTAGCAACAACTACGCCATCTTTGCGGCGTTGTTATCAGCGAAGGAAGCGGTGAATGCAGGTGATTTTCAGGCTGCAAGCAATCATCTAAACTGGGCACAGCAAAACAGTAAAGATGCCAATGTGAAAGCGATAGCACAAATTCGTTTGGCCAGAGTACAACGTGAAACTGGTGATTTAGCGGCAGCATTGGCTACCCTAAACCAAACCATGCCAGCAAGCTTTGCCGCGCAACAAGCTGAATTAAAAGGTGATATCTTGCAAGCCAGTGGTGATCTAGCCGCGGCTAAAGCAGCATTTCAGCAAGCATTGGCGCAAGCCGGTGATAATACCCAGCTGTTACAAATTAAATTGGATGAGCTGGCGCACATCACTGCAGCGAACTAAGGGGCTGGCATGAAATTATCCATTAAAAACGCAGCCATAGCCCTGATAGCCTTTTCCTTAGTTGCTTGTTCAAGTAAAGAAAAGCTGGTATTACCAGACGTGCAAAATACCATTAGCCCCAAAAAGGTCTGGGACATTCAGGTGGGTAATGGTGTTAAACACTACGAGTCAGGTTTAAAACCTTTGTTGTTTAATGACAAGGTTTATATGGCGAGTCGTGAAGGTATAGTGCTAGCTGCAGATATCAAAAACGGTAAGCGGCTATGGACCTTTGATTTACGCAAAGATGATACCTTGTCGACCTGGGAGCGCTTAAGGCAAAACTGGTCGTCGGAAAATGCCCGTATTGCCGGTGGTATTAGCCAAGGGTATGGCAACATCTACTTCGGTACTGAGAACGGTGATGTTGTAGCGCTGAATGCTGAAACCGGTACTTTGGTTTGGCGTAGTCAGGTACCAGGCGAAGTGTTAACTAGCCCTGCAGTGGGTGATGGCTTTGTGGTGGTTAAACTAGGCACCGGTGGCTTGATTGCCCTTAACCCAGACAATGGTGAAGAGCGTTGGATTTTTGAGAACGAGCAACCACCACTAACCATCCGTGGCGTCAGTGAGCCAGTAATCGACAGCGGTGGTGTTGTTTACGGCACTGCTAATGGTCGGGTGGGTGTATTAGTGGTCGACCGTGGCTTCCAAGCCTGGGAAGAGGCTATCGCTACGCCCAAAGGTAGCACTGATTTATCGCGCTTGGTTGATGTAGATGCAAAACCTATAGTAGTAGCGGGTACTATTTACAGTATCGCGTTCAATGGCGAGTTATTTGCTCTCGATTTACGTAGCGGTCAACAATTATGGAAGCGCGATTACGCCAGTTTCCGTAATATGGCGGTGTCAGGTACTGTATTGTATTTGGTGGACTCGGTTGGTCGTATCTATGCAGTAGATCGTCGTAATGGTACAGAATTATGGAGCCAAACCGGTTTACATAAGCATTTTTTAACTGGTCCAACGGTATATAAAGACTACCTGGTTATCGGTGATAATAAAGGTAACTTACATTGGCTGGACCGCAGTACCGGTGACTTTGTTGCCCGGCAGCGTTTTGATAGCTCAGGTTTTTATCGCGAAGCAGTGGCGAACAGTGATTATTTAGTGATCACAACCCGTGATGGTGAGCTAACCTTATTACAAACGCCTTAAACTGCGTATTTAAATATTAAGCAGAAAACAGGCCTTTAATGAGAGGGCCTGTTTTCTTATTTTAGAGGCTGACAAAATGTTACCTGTAGTTGCCCTGGTAGGGCGTGCCAATGTTGGCAAATCAACGTTATTCAATCGCTTAACCCGTACTCGGGACGCCTTAGTAGCCGACTTCCCGGGGCTAACCCGTGATCGCAAATATGGTTCGGTTAACTTCGAAGGTATGGAGTTTATTGTGGTAGATACCGGTGGTATCGATGGCAATGAGCAAGGTATCGAAGTGGAAATGGCTGATCAATCGTTAAAAGCTATCGACGAGGCTGATGTGGTGTTGTTTATGGTAGATGCCCGGGCGGGCTCTACTGTCGGCGATCAGGCGATTGCGGATCATATTCGTCGGGTAAGAAAGCCGGTATTCTTGGTCGCAAATAAAACCGATGGTTTGGACGCCGATACCGCCGTGGCTGATTTTTATAGCCTGGGCATTGGTGAGGTTTACCCGATAGCGGCTGCACATGGTCGAGGCGTATCATCATTATTACAACACGCTCTGCTACCTTTTTTACAAGCCAAACAAGACGCGGCATTAGCCGATGGTGAAGCGGCGCCGGAGCTGGATCTTACTTCGGTTAGCGAAGAGGAGGCAGAGGCCGAAGCAGCCCGTTTGCGCTCAGAGCACATTAAACTGGCCATTGTTGGTCGTCCTAATGTCGGTAAGTCAACGCTAACTAACCGTATTTTAGGTGAAGAGCGGGTAGTGGTGTTTGATATGCCAGGCACCACCCGCGATTCGGTGTACATTCCGATGAAGCGCAATGAACGTGATTACACCCTGATTGATACTGCTGGGGTGCGTCGTCGTGGCAAAATCGATGACATGGTTGAGAAGTTTTCAGTAGTAAAAACCCTGCAAGCCATTGAAGATGCTAACGTGGTTATTTTGGTGGTTGATGCACGCCAAGGTATTTCAGATCAAGATTTAAGTATTTTAGGCTTTGTCCTTAATGCTGGCCGTTCACTGGTATTGGCCGTAAATAAATGGGATGGCTTAAACGACAGTGTTAAAGATGAAATTAAACGCGAGCTGGATCGCCGCTTAGGTTTTATCGATTTTGCCCGTTTGCACTTTATCTCGGCGTTGCACGGCTCAGGTGTCGGTAATTTATTTGAGTCAGTAGAGGAAGCTTTTGATTCTGCCACTAAGCGGGTTAGTACCTCGTTACTTACCCGTATTATGAAAATGGCACAAGAAGATCACCAACCGCCGATGGTTGCCGGTCGTCGTGTTAAACTTAAATATGCGCATGCCGGTGGTTATAATCCGCCGATCGTGGTGATCCATGGTAATCAGGTAAAAGACTTACCTGATTCCTATAAGCGCTATTTAATGAATTATTACCGCAAAGCGCTGCAAATGATGGGTACGCCAATTCGAATTGAATTTAGGGAAGGTGAAAACCCCTTTACCCCAACTAAAAAGAATACCGAGACAGCACTGCAAAAATATAAACGCGAACGCTTGTTAAAAGCACGGCAAAATTTAGCGCAAAAGACTAAGAGTAAGGATTAACAGATGAAATTCCGTTTTCCCGTTATCGTTATTGATGAAGATTTTCGCTCAGAGAACATTTCAGGCTCCGGTATTCGTGATCTGGCTGAAGCCATAGGTAGTCACGGTTTTGAAGTGATTGGTTATACCAGTTACGTCGATCTAACCGCCTTTGCCCAGCAAGCAAGTCGAGCATCATGTTTTATCTTATCCATTGACGATGAAGAATTTGGTGGCGGTAGCGATGCCGAAGTAAACAGCGCTTTGTTAGAGCTACGTGCCTTTGTGAAAGAAGTGCGCAAGCGCAATGCCGATATTCCTATTTTCTTATACGGTGAAACCCGCACTAGCCGCCATATCCCAAATGATATTCTGCGCGAGTTGCATGGCTTTATTCACATGTTTGAAGACACACCAGAGTTTGTGGCAAGGCATATTATCCGCGAAGCGCGTAAATATTTAGATGCCTTAGCACCCCCGTTTTTTAATGCACTAATGGATTATGCACAAGACAGCTCTTACTCCTGGCACTGCCCGGGGCACTCCGGCGGCGTGGCCTTTTTGAAAAGTCCTGTTGGCCAAATGTTCCATCAATTCTTTGGTGAAAACATGTTGCGGGCCGATGTCTGTAACTCGGTCGATGAGTTGGGGCAATTACTGGATCACACCGGGCCGGTAGCCGAGAGTGAAGCCAATGCCGCACGGATCTTTAACGCTGATCACCTGTTTTTTGTAACCAACGGCACTTCTACGTCAAACAAGATGGTGTGGCACTCCGTGGTCGCTCCCGGCGATATCGTAGTAGTAGACCGTAACTGTCATAAATCGATTTTACACTCGATTATTATGACCGGTGCTATTCCGGTGTTTTTAATGCCAACCCGTAATCATTTTGGCATTATCGGCCCTATTCCCAAAAGCGAGTTCTCGCCAGAGGCGATTGCCAAAAAGATTGAAGCTAATCCGTTTGCCCGCAATGCGAAAAACAAAAAACCGCGTATTTTAACCATTACACAAAGTACCTATGACGGTATTTTGTATAACGTGGAAGAGATTAAGCAAGAGCTGGGTTCAACCATTGATACGTTGCATTTTGATGAGGCTTGGTTGCCGCATGCCAGCTTTCACGAGTTTTACCACAATATGCATGCCATAGGTAAAGATCGGCCGCGCTCTGAAGAGACGCTGGTGTTTGCTACTCAATCTACCCATAAGCTGTTAGCGGGTTTATCGCAGGCATCACAAATTTTGGTGCAAAATGCCCAGCATCGTAATTTAGATACACACCGCTTTAACGAGTCTTATTTAATGCACAGTTCTACCAGCCCGCAATATGCCATTATTGCTAGCTGTGATGTAGCTGCGGCGATGATGGAGCCACCGGGCGGTACTGCTCTGGTAGAAGAATCGCTATTGGAAGCCATCGATTTTCGCCGCGCTATGCGTAAAGTCGATGCCGAATTTGGCGATGATGATTGGTGGTTTAAAGTTTGGGGCCCGGATTTACTGCCAGAAGAGGGCATAGGTAAACGTGAGAAGTGGGTGCTGCATGCTACCGATAGCTGGCATGGCTTTGGTGAAATTGAATCGGGCTTTAATATGCTGGATCCGATTAAAGCCACCATTATCACCCCTGGCATGAACCTGCATGGTCAGTTTGATGAAACCGGTATCCCGGCGGCCATTGTCAGTAAATATCTGGCAGAGCACGGTATTATTATTGAAAAAACCGGCCTCTATTCGTTCTTTATTATGTTTACCATTGGGATTACCAAGGGGCGCTGGAACTCGATGGTAACCGAGCTGCAGCAATTTAAAGACGACTATGATCAAAACCTGCCAATGTGGCGGGTGATGCCAGAATTTGCCGCTAAGAATAAGCGCTATGAAAAAGTCGGCCTGCGCGATCTGTGTCAGCGTATTCATAATATGTATCGTAAGTATGACGTGGCGAAAGTGACCACCGAAATGTACTTATCGCATATTGATACCGCCATGACCCCAGCCGATGCCTGGGCCAAGATGGCGCACCGTGAAATTGAACGGGTATCCATTGATGAAATTGAAGGCCGGGTAACCGCGATGCTGGTAACGCCTTATCCACCGGGTATTCCACTGATGGTGCCGGGCGAGCGCTTTAACAAAACCATTATCAATTACCTGAAATTCACCCGTGATTTTAACGGCGAATTCCCGGGCTTTGAAACCGACGTACACGGTTTAGTTCGTGAAATGGTAGATGGTGAAGTGAAATACTTTATTGATGTGGTGAAAGAATAAGATTTAAACGGTGTTGCTTAATAGCAGCTAAAAGCCGTTACCAACAAAAAGCCGGGATAGCTAGTTAGCATCCCGGTTTTTTTAACGGGCGAACGTAGAGCGCATTGCTAAAGCTGTTGATTAACGCTGCTCAAGCTGTAGCAATAGCGCCTGTTCTATCGCAAATACATGTTCATCCTGCTCACTCAACATACGCAACGCCTGCGCTAACTGCAGTAAATAGTCGCTATTCGTGCCACTTGGTCCTTGGCTTTTCGCAATATGCGCAGCAATGTCTGCCTCACTGGCTGGTCCTAAATAAGCCGCATTATCAGCGCTTGCCACATAAACCACACCGACTTCCTGGCCAAATCCGTCTAACCAATGCAACTCGGTAAAAAAGCGCAGATAGCCGTTTTTCTCGCGATGATCCAGATGCTCAAAGGTCTCCGGTGTAACCTGATACGCCATACCAACACAGCGCGCACCGTCGGCTGCCACTAGCGTGACTACCCGACCCGGTGCTTCCGGCGTGCCACGATGATCGTGTGAACCCTGCCAAAAACGCCGCTGCCAGCCATAAATACAAGCTGGCTTACATTGCAGATAGGGAAAATCGGCCTTATAAATCAGTGAACCATAGCCAAACAGCCACACCGACTCCAGATGCTGTAGCGGTTGGCGTTGTTGGTTTAAGGCAATAGTATTGTGTGACATAAGGCTCCAGACAAGTACATCAAATCAGCACGAGAGTATCAGTGTTGATACTACCAATAAGCTAAGCAAAAATGCAGTAAAGGTTAACTTAATGCTTTTTTATCAGTAAGTTTTTCTGTCTGGCCAATTAATATTGGCGAGTTTTGGTACACCGGAATAATCCTTCAGAAAAACGGTTAGCTGACCAGATATATTTTTCTGCTCGAGCACTATTTCTCTTATTATTATTTAGTGTCATAATTAGTGACTTTAAATAAATTGGGTGAAGCAACATGGCAATCAAGTGCAGCTACGATAATACTCAATCTGCAGTAACAAGGAGCAGAAGTGCAGTCAATATGGGCATAATGACCCGAATGTTTATAAGGCACTTTGAAACTGACAGAAAAGCATCCGGTAATGTTTCTCAAGAAGTGTTGCAATATCAAACTTCGAGTTGTAACAAGAATGCGGTTCAGCAGTGGCATAATCTTAGCCGCCAGACTTGGGGATCCCGGCTTGCCGCATTGTTCCTTGCCTTTGCTATAGTCTCATCGGCTGGACCTGCCATCGCTGCTACTGTTCATAAAGCGCCTGAAGGAACTGCCGGCGTGCTTAAAATCAAACTTGAAGTGCGGGGGAAGGGAACCAAAGGTGCGCGCAATAATATTGAGTGGGAATCTTTGGCGGTAAATCGTCTTTACCAGGTCGAGTTTCCCTTGATAATGCAGACGGTCAGTGCTTTTGATCCTTTAGCCGGACTCATTGAGCGCTCGCTTGAGGAGCATATTGAAGACGAAAATACGGCTACTGCGGAGAACGAATATGCCGATATGGCCGCTGCTATGGAAATGTGCAACGGTGATACCGCTTGCCTGATTGAAACCGGCAAGAAATTCGCCGATGGTATCGCCAGCGGTCAGCGGCAGATGCCAAAATTGCTTGTAGCGGAAGGGAATTTTGCTACTTGGGGCCTATCTTATGATACCAAGGCCTCGTGCAAAGGCAAGTCTATCATTGCTGACAGGGGGCAAGGCGTTGCCATTGATCCGCCTAAACCGGCCCACAATTACACCTATATAATCAGTGGTGAAGGGTACCCGATCTCAGTAGACGATTGCGTGGTGACACTGAGCTATGACGTCAACAGGCATACCTATAGTTTCAGTTTACCGAGCCTGGGCTCAGTTGATGTTATTGCTAATATCTCCTGGTCAGGAGATGAGTTGCGCCGGGTCAATTTTCTCGATGACCTTGAGTCGATTTCAGGCAGTAACGGTGGTATTTTACTAAGTAATATCAAAGCTTCCAGTAAAGGTGGCTTTCTTGAGGGGCGCCAGCAACTGCAAGGTAGTGTTAGCTATTTATTTACTCAAGACGTTGTTCCGGTGACCGCTGAGTTAAGCTGGCGCTTTGAAGTGGAATAATACGTTTGCTATGCGGGTTAAATGTCAAACTTTAGCCCGTTATCAATGTCCGGTCCAAACTTAGCCAAGGTTACGGTGTTGCGGCCAGCTTGTTTGCTGGCATAGAGTGCGTCATCAGCTAGTTTAAATGCAGTAATGCGATCGTGTTGCACGGGGATAACATGCACCATGCCAATGCTGATGGTCAGTTCAACATTGGCCTCTTCAATAAACTTTAATTGCTCTGCTACTTGTTGACGCAAGCGATGACTAATTTTTAGTGCAGTTTGCTCGTCAATATCAATGAGCAACACGGCGTATTCTTCACCACCAATTCGGCCAATAATATCGTTACTGCGTAACTGCTTTGATAATAGCTTGGCTACCGAAACAATAGCCTGGTCACCGACGGCATGACCGAAGGTGTCATTCACTTTTTTAAAGAAATCGATATCAATCATCATAAAAACCGCAGGCGTAGATGGGTATTGCTGCCAATAGCGCTCCAACTGATTAAAAAAATGCTCGCGGTTTGCCAGGCGGGTTAAACCATCACGTTGTGATTTTAGCGTAAGTTTACGTTCCAGTTTTAAGAAGCTTAACCAAGGTAGTAACAAGGTGGTAAGGGTAGTCAGTAAAATATGACTGAGCAAAGTATAAACCGACGACTCCGGGAGGCCATGTAGATTAAGTTGCTGCCAATTAAGCATTACCAGTAAAGCTTGAATAAACATCACCAGGGCATGAAGCAAAAACACGCTTTGCAGTGTTCTGGTGAAAGTGGGTTCGGTGATGATAGATTTATGCAGTAGGTAAGCACATAAGCAAAATGTTAGCGCTATAGCCAAGGCTACTGTGATACTGAGTAAACCAGGTTGCTGATAACTCGCCAAAAAAATTGCTATCACTATTGCCAGCGTGCCTAACGCTTGCTGGCGACGCTGTTTGGTATAGCGAAACCGGGAAAATTGCGCCAATCCTGCTAGTAAATAAACCGGTGCCAACAATAGCAAGCAATCAGCAATAAAAAAGCTGAAAAAATTTGGAATGGCATAAGGGCGTAACACCACCAGAGCAGAACCCAGCACAAAAAAGCCACAGGAATAGGACCACAGTTTAAAGCAGCGATCTTTAGGCTTGCGCTGGTACAGCAGGTAAAGATACAGGCCAACAATAAAATTGGTTGCTAGTGCCAGCGTAATCACGGTGGGTAAATGCACTAGTTTGCTTCCGCCGCAATTTGACTCAGAGCCGCGGCCAATTGTTGTGGTTCTTGTGCGCCAGAAATTAGGTATCGATTATTAATAATAAAGGCGGGAACAGATGAGATACCAGTTTGTTGGTACTGGGCAATATCTTCTCGCACCAGCTGCGCGTAGTCATCACTAGCAAGGAGTTGTTGCGCTATTGTTGTGTCAAGCCCAGTGTTAAGCACGCAATCAAGTAATACCTGGTGATTAGAGACATCAGCCGCTTCACCAAAATAGGCGGTAAATAATGCCATCTTCATGGCAGTGGCTTTGCCGAAGGTGTCGGCCCATTTCACCAAGCGGTGGGCATCAAAGGTATTGCAGGTAAACCGCTTTTGCATCTTACTAAAGTTAAGCCCCAGGCCCGCGGCGAGTTCCATCAGGTGTGCTTGGGCCTGGCGCATGTCCGCTTCACTTTTGCCATACTTTCGGCTAAGTGCCGGTAAAATGGCTTCTTGTGGGGCTTTTTTGTCCGGGTTTAATTCAAAAGCGCGCCACTTTAATTCGACGCTAATATTTGGCAGTGTTGCCAGCGCTTGTTCTAAACGCGCATAGCCTATGGCACACCAGGGACAGGCGATATCGGAAACTAAATCAATCTTTAAGGGGGTCATGCCAAAGCGTCCTTATTGGTCTTATGAAACAAGGTACTGCGTTATTTTGCAGTAAACAAGTTTAAAACAGGTTTAGAATAGCAACTCATTGAGATACTTAGCTAAGCAATTAAGCTGAAGATTGCTTTGCTGTGTTCAACGCTATCTCTGTACGGTACTTACCGTTAATTGGCTCAAAAAGTGCGGCAACTGAGATAATACTTAGGTATTAAGTATCTCAGTGACCACTGCAGCAAAACGCCCTGTTGCTAGTTGCGTGCTAATCGTCTCACCGACCTTAAGCTGCGCTGCGCTGGTCAGTGCTTGTTGCTCGGCATTAAAGCTAATACTGTAACCGCGTGCCAAGGTCGCCAAAGGGCTTACGGTATGGAGTTGAGCACTAAGGGTGGCTAGTAGTTGTTTGTGTTGTTTTATCTGCTGTTGCTGCGCCTGTGCTAACCGTTTGCTCAATTGTTGCAGCTGCTGTTGCTGTTGCATAATGGCTTTAGCCGGCGATAAATGCTGCAGACTTTGTTGTAAATAACTGTGCTGGCGTTTGATTTGTTGTAGCTGTTGTTGCATCTGTCGCTGCAAACGCAGCTGCAACTCATCTAGCCGTTGTTGTTGTTGCTCTAAGCGCCGCTGTGGATGTAATTGCTGCAAGCGTTGCTGTAACTGACTAAGCTTAGGGGCAAGGCGCTGTAAATACAGGCTCTGGGCTCTGGTCAAACGCGTAGCGAGTTGTTGCAGGCTAATAAGATGTTGGCTCTGATCGGGTGAAACCAGCTCAGCCGCTGCCGATGGTGTTGGCGCACGCATATCGGCCACAAAGTCGCTTAAGGCAAAATCAATCTCATGCCCTACTGCGCTGACCGTAGGGATAGGGCAGGCGGCTATGGCACGGGCCAGACCTTCATCGTTAAAACACCAGAGATCTTCCAGCGAGCCACCACCACGACCAATAATCAGTACATCCACTTCATTACGTTGTATCGCAATGCTAAGCATAGTGCGTAGCTGCTGTGCGGCAGTGTCGCCCTGCACCTGGCAGGGATAGATAATCAGTTCTATACCCGGCGCGCGGCGCGCCATAACCGTAATAATATCGCGTACGGCAGCACCGGTAGCTGAGGTAATAATACCGACCCGTCGAGGGTTTGCCGGCAGAGGCTTTTTCCGTTCCTGCGCAAAGAGCCCTTCGGCGGCAAGCTTCGCTTTTAGTTGCTCAAACTGTTGTTTTAGCAAACCAGCGCCGGCGGGTTCGATAAAATCAGCAAGCAGCTGATATTCACCTCGTGGCTCATAGACGCTAATGCGGGCGCGAATCATCACTTGCTGGCCATTCTGTGGCCTAATCAATGCATTGCGGTTAGCCTGTTTAAACATGGCGACTTTTACCTGTGCTGCCTGATCTTTTAAGCTGAAATACCAGTGCCCCGAGGCAGCCGCCACAAAGTTAGACACTTCGCCTATTAGCCACAGTTGCTGAAACTGTAACTCCAGCGTTAAGCGCACTTCGCTGTTTAAGCGGGAGACGGTATAAATATCGGGGTTTTGCATAGCCTACTCAGGGGGGATTACTCAGATAATTAATAAGGGCAGTGTACGTCATTGTGCCCTGTGCTGACAAAAAGAAAAAACCGTTTGTTCTATCGCCGGATTTCCGCTAAAATTGCACCGCAACATTCCCTATCTTTTCATCCACACAGCGAGATTGTTGCAATGCTTAGGATCATTAAAGAAGCCCTTACCTTTGACGACGTGTTATTGGTACCGGCGCACTCTTCCGTGCTACCCCATACTGCGGATTTACGCACAAAATTAACCAACACAATCACGCTTAATATTCCTATGGTCTCCGCTTCTATGGATACCGTAACGGAAGCGCGCTTAGCTATTGCTTTAGCGCAAGAAGGCGGCATTGGTTTTATTCATAAAAATATGACCATTGAAGAACAAGCCGCCAACGTGCGTAAAGTAAAAAAATACGAAAGTGGTGTGGTATCTGATCCGGTCACTGCGCTGGCCGATATGACGGTGCGGGATGTGCAGGCTTTAGCCCAGCAACATGGCTTCTCCGGCTTTCCGGTATTAGACAAGCAAGGCGATCTGGTCGGTATTGTTACTGGCCGTGATATGAGCTTTGAAGCTAACCTGCAAGCTAAAGTTACCGAAGTGATGACGCCACGCGAAAAGCTGGTGACAGTAAACGAAAACGCACCGCGTGAAGATGCGTTAAAGCTGATGCATAAGCATCGCATTGAAAAAGTCTTGGTAGTGGATGATAGCTTTAAATTAAAAGGCCTGATCACCGTTCGCGACTACTACAAAGCGGCCAGCAAGCCCAATGCCTGTAAAGACGAATTAGGTCGCTTACGGGTGGGTGCTGCGGTCGGTGTTGGTCCAGGCACAGACGAACGCATTGCGGCCTTGGTAGAAGCTGGTGTGGATATCCTGCTGATTGATACCTCGCATGGTCACTCGCAAGGTGTTATTGATCGCGTAAAACAAACCCGTGCCCAGTACCCTGATTTACAAATTGTTGCCGGTAATGTCGCCACAGCCGAAGGTGCCAAGGCGCTGGCCGAAGCCGGTGCCAATGCCGTGAAAGTGGGTATCGGCCCAGGTTCTATTTGTACCACCCGTATTGTTACTGGTTGTGGTGTACCGCAAATTACCGCTATCTCTGATGCGGTGGAAGGGGTAAAAGGTACTGATGTCTGCATTATTGCCGATGGCGGTATCCGTTTCTCTGGTGATGTAGCCAAGGCCTTAGTCGCTGGCGCCCATTGTGTGATGGTCGGTTCTATGTTTGCTGGTACTGAAGAAGCACCGGGTGAAGTAGAGTTATATCAAGGCCGTTACTATAAGTCATACCGTGGTATGGGCTCGTTAGGTGCTATGGCCCAGCGTAATGGTTCTTCAGATCGTTATTTCCAGGGCAGCAACAATGCGGAAAAACTGGTGCCAGAAGGTATTGAAGGCCGTGTGGCGTATAAAGGCCCGATTGAAAATATTATCCATCAGCAAATGGGCGGCTTACGCTCAGCCATGGGCTTAACCGGCTCTGCGGATATCGAAACGTTAAGAACCAAGCCGCAGTTTGTTAAAGTGACAGCAGCAGGCATGGGCGAGTCACATGTGCACGATGTGCAAATTACCAAAGAAGCACCCAACTATCGGTTAGGTTAACCGCTTTCGGCTTTCAGGGCTGGCTTATGGCCAGCCCGCTTACTTTGTAAAGGTTAGTATGAACAAAAACATCCATCATCATCGTATTTTAATCCTCGACTTTGGTTCGCAATACACCCAGCTTATCGCCCGCCGTGTGCGCGAAATTGGCGTGTACTGTGAGCTTTGGGCCTGGGATGTGACCGAAGCACAAATCCGTGAATTTAACCCAACCGGTATTATTTTATCGGGTGGCCCGGAAAGCGTACACGAAGCTAATTCACCACGTGCACCGCAGTATGTTTATGAGGCTGGCGTGCCGGTATTAGGTATTTGTTACGGTATGCAAACCATGGCCGAGCAGCTGGGCGGTAAGGTGCAAGGCTCGGATATGCGCGAGTTCGGCTATGCCCAGGTAGAAGTGGTGGCAGCAAACGATTTATTTGCCAAAATTGAAGATCATATTGGTAGCAATGGCAACGCCTTGTTAGATGTTTGGATGAGCCATGGTGATAAAGTGGTGCAAATTCCAGCAGGTTTTGTGACCTGTGCCAGCACCTCAACTTGCCCACATGCCGGCATGGTAGACGAAGCTCGCCAGTTCTACGGCGTGCAGTTCCACCCGGAAGTGACGCATACCCGTCAGGGGCTGCGCATGTTAGAGCACTTTGTGGTGGATATCTGTGGCTGTGACAAGCTGTGGACGCCAGCTTCAATTATTGAAGATGCGGTAATTCGCTTAAAACAGCAAATTGGTGATGATCAGGTTATTTTAGGCTTATCAGGTGGGGTGGATAGCTCAGTGGTGGCCATGCTGTTGCACCGCGCTATCGGCAAAAACCTGACCTGCGTGTTCGTAGATAACGGTTTGCTGCGTTTAAACGAAGGCAAGCAGGTGATGGATATGTTTGGCGATCACTTTGGTCTTAACATTATCAAGATTGATGCCGAGCAGCGTTTCCTTGATGCCCTAGCCGGCGAAAATGAGCCAGAAGCCAAGCGGAAAATTATTGGTCGGGTCTTTGTCGAAGTGTTCGACGAAGAATCGCAAAAACTGGAAAATGCGAAATGGTTAGCACAGGGCACCATTTATCCGGATGTGATTGAGTCTGCTGGCTCAGCTACCGGTAAAGCCCATGTGATTAAATCGCACCATAACGTGGGCGGCTTACCAGCTCATATGAAGCTGGGTTTAGTTGAACCACTGCGCGAACTGTTTAAAGACGAAGTGCGCAAAGTCGGCCTGGAGTTAGGCCTGCCGTACGATATGCTATACCGTCATCCGTTCCCAGGCCCTGGCTTAGGTGTAAGAGTACTTGGCGAAATCAAAAAAGAATATTGCGATATTCTGCGCCGTGCCGATGCAATCTTTATTGAAGAGCTGCATAAAGCGGATCTATACAATAAAGTCAGCCAGGCCTTCGCGGTATTCCTGCCAGTAAAATCGGTGGGTGTGATGGGCGATGCCCGCAAGTACGATTGGGTAGTCTCACTGCGCGCCGTTGAAACCGTCGATTTTATGACCGCCCATTGGGCGCACTTGCCGTATGAGTTGTTGGGTAAGGTGTCGAATCGGATTATTAACGAGATTAATGGTATTTCCCGAGTCGTCTACGATATCTCAGGCAAGCCGCCAGCAACGATAGAATGGGAATAGTTTTGGCGTTGTCTTTGTCACTGTAGCGGCATTGTCTTCGCCGCTCACCCCGGTCACATACTATTTGTATGTGACCTTATTTTTTTAGCCAGTTTACGACTCTTAAGCCTGCCACACGTTCAAACTCTCGGGTTTTGTTAGTAATCAGTGCCAGCCCTTCACTTCTAGCATGGCCTGCGATATGCAGATCATTAACGCCTATTGGCGTACCGGCTTTTTCTAGTTCTGCGCGAATATCACCATAGTGTTGTGCTGCTTTTTCGCTATAGGGTAATACCACTAATCTGGAGCAGAAATCTTCTACTGCTTGCCGGTTTTGCTCGGGTTTCGCGCTTTTATCGACACCATGGCACAGCTCAGCATAAGTAATACTGCTAATACATAGCAAACCTGCGTACTGGTTAAAGGTTTCTAGCACTTCCAAGGGGCGACGTTTAATCACGTAGATACAAATATTGGTATCGAGCAGGTATTTAAGCATTACAAGGCTTCCCGCTCTTGTTGTTCCTGCGAAGCGCGCTCAGGCATAAAGTCTTCTGTCACGGCAGGCCCTTGTAAGAAAAAAGAATCCCAGCTATGGCTAACAGGCGTAAGGATGCGATCTTTTCCTACAACGCGCACTGTGACTTTTTTTACATCGTCCGGAAAGCGAGCATCAACCGGCAAGCGTACCGCTTGCGTATTGTTATTTTTAAAAACAGTACCTGTATCCATAATACGCTCCTAAAATTTACGAGTATAATAATTATAAACCCTAATAGTAGATACTCAAGGTATCTACCTGTAATGGCGTTCGATAATTCTAAATACCTTTTATGGACAACCTCTTTCAATGAGCAATAAACCCACTTTAACCTTGCTAAAACACTGCCCTGAACATATTCCAGAAATTGCTAAGTGGCACTATCACGAGTGGGGGGCGTTATTTCCAGAGAAAAGCGAGGCTGATTTTGCCAGCGATTTAGCGGCTACCTTAAACGACGCTGAGTTGCCACTGAGTTGGGTGCTGCTGTTAGATGAACAAGTAGTGGGTACGGCCTCTATTTTATTGCAGGATATGCAAACCAATCTCGATTTATCACCCTGGCTGGCGAATATTTACCTGGCCCCCGCCGCGCGGGGTAAAGGTTTAGGCAAATGGCTGGTAACGCAAGTTATGACTAAAGCGCAGCAGCTCGGTTTAACCAAGCTGTATTTATTTACAGAAAACAAGCCGGAGTTTTACCAGCAACTAGGTTGGCAGCCCCTAAAACAGGAACTTTACGAGGGAAAGCTAGTGACCATTATGCACTGGCAGGCTTAAGCGACGTGATTTTAGGGAGCCAGCAGCACCGGTTTGGCAGGTGCTGCTTAGCCGTTTGCTCAGCTTTGAAACACCGGCTCCAGCAATTTGAAGGTACCGTTATCCGCATCCATTTCAACCTTGGCGCCTACCGGTACAATAAATTGTTTCGGGATATGGCCAATCATAGCGCCACGATAGGCCGGTATGCCCAGCGGTTTAATAAAGTCAGCGAAAATTTCATCCAGGGTTAAACTGCCCCAACCATTACCCGGACTACAGCGGTTACAGTCACCAAAAATAAAGCCTTTAATTTTATCCAGGGCTCCCATTAGCTGAAGGGTGCTCATCATGCGGTCAATACGATAAGGTTGTTCTTCAATATCCTCTAAAAACAGAATTTTATCCTGAAAGTCGGGTAGGTAAGGCGTGCCAGCCAAGGCAGTAAGCACGGTAAGATTGCCGCCAATCAGTTGCCCCTGCGCTTTACCCGAAGTGATCACCCGGGTGCGATTTTCCCGCACCACCAGTTCACCTTTCGGATCTTGTTCATTTTGATAGGTGAGTAATTCGCGCTGAAAGAATACTCGCTCAAATTGGTCGACATTAAAGGCATTCCAGCTGCCGATGCCGTTAGGACCATGAAAGCTCACCAAGCCCGCTTTGGCAAGGAGGGCGTTATGCAGGGCGGTAATATCGGAGTAACCTAGTAAGGGTTTTGGGTTACGGCGGATCATGGCGTAATCAAGCAGCGGCAAAATACGGGCTGCACCAGAGCCACCGCGGGCGCAGATAATGGCTTTTACTTCGCTGTCGGCAAACATCGCATTTAAATCCGCGGCCCGATCTTCATCCCGACCAGCTAAATGCCCGCGACGCTCATTATAAAAACGGCCGCTTTTTACCTTAAACCCCATTGCCTGCAGTACTTCTTTGGCAATGACCAAATCTTCCAAATCTGCGACTGCAGCTGAGGAGGCGATTAAGCCTACGGTATCCCCTTTATTTAAAGCTTTGGGCAAAATCCGGCTAGGTGTGGCATTGGCTGAAGTGGCTGCGGCGGCACTAATGCTGCAACCAGCTAATGGCAGCATGCTAAGTGCCAGGGCACTGTGTTTAATAAATTGGCGTTTGTTCACGAGCGACTCCTTTGACTTAACAGCCATCAGTAGACAGTAATAATTTATTCCTATTGATACCATGGTTTTGGAATAATTGCAGTAGTTGTGCGTTAAAAATCAACACACCTTAAGCAGTGGTTGTGACTGGCGGATATAAACAAGATAAGAAAAAGCCGCAGTACAGGCTGCGGCTTAGCGGGAATGAGATACAGAAAAAACTTATTTCTTGGCTTTTTTCGCCAATTTTTTTGCTGCTAACTTACCTGGCTTTTTCACTTTTTTAGTGACTTTCGCTTCTTTATTTTTTGGGCGTAAACCTTCAATCACCCGGCGTTTTAGCGGCTGCTCGGTATAGCGCTCAATTTTGCCTACTACGGCCATATCGTGGGCTTCTACCAAAGAGATTGCCGTGCCTTTTTTACCAGCGCGGCCAGTGCGGCCAATCCGGTGCACATACACATCTGCCGTGCGCGGTAAGTCATAGTTAATAACATGGCTGATATCGTCGATATCTAAACCACGGGCAGCGACATCGGTAGCCACCAAAATGCGCACCTGATTATTAGTAAAACGGGCTAAGGCCAACAAACGTTTATCTTGCGGCATCTCGCCTTGCAGCCAGCAACTGCGAATACCGGCTGTTTCTAACTGGCCGGTAAGGGTGGCTAAACGCTCGCGGGTTTTGACAAAGACGATAGCTTTGGTGACATCAGGTTGTTTTAATAAGTGAATAAGCAGTGCCAGCTTATGGTTAGCATCATCAGCTAAATGGCACCATTGTAAAATTTTGGCCTTTTCTTTGCGCGAAGGCTGCGCTTCTACCCGCTCTGGCTCTTTTAACACATTGCTGGCGAAACGTTCTAATGAAGCGCCCTCTAAGGTGGCCGAAAGTAACAACGTCTGGCGACGACGCTTGGCTTCCAACACAATGCGGTTCATCTCACCAACAAAGCCCATATCTAACATGCGATCGGCTTCATCCAGGATTAGCATTTCTACTTCATCGGCTTGAAAACTTTCTTCGTCCAGATACTCAATTAACCGGCCCGGTGTTGCCACCAGAATATCGTTGTTTTTTTCCAGTGTATCTTTATGGCTACCATAGTTAATACCGCCGGTAATTAGGCCGACATTTAAGGTGGTAAACTGGCTAAATTGTTTGAACTCGTCATACACCTGATAAGCCAATTCACGGGTAGGGGTCATTATCAACACCCGGGCGAAGCCTGGATCGCGGCGCGGGAAGTCCAGCAAATACTGAATAGCAGGTAGCACAAACGCCAGTGTTTTACCGGTGCCGGTTGGCGCACTGGCCAGCAAATCACGACCTTCCAGGGCTATGGGGATCGCCAATTGTTGGATCTGGGTTGGCTGATCAAAACCCGCCACTTCCAGTGCCCGGTTTAGGGCGTCATCCAGTTGAAACTCGGTAAAAGACATGGGTGTTACCTCAAGTTAAACGTTTACCTTATGACATACAGCGCTACTGCGGTTAAACTGGCAGCGGAGGGCTTATGTCAGCAGGTTTTCAATGTAAACAATTCTATATTGCGCATCAGCATTGCGCGATGAAAGTCGGCACTGATGCACTATTATTGGGTGCCTGGGCACAATTACCGACCAGCGGTGCCATCTTAGATATTGGCGCTGGCAGTGGTATTATTAGTTTGATGCTGGCGCAGCGTAGTCAGGGCACCTTAGCGATTAGTGCGGTAGAACTCGATGACGCCGCAGCAATGCAAGCAACGGACAATGTCCGGCACAGCCCCTGGCCAACGGCCATAACTGTGATAAAGGGCGATATTCTAACCTATCAGGACGCCCAGCGTTATGCTTTAATTGTGTCTAACCCACCTTTTTTTCAGGATGCGTTGCCCAGTAGCGATGCGAAGCGTCAACAAGCGCGCCATACCAACAGTTTGCCCTTTAGCGCTTTGCTTAGTAAAGCGGCCAGCTTATTAGCGCCTGGTGGCGAGTTTTGTTTGGTATTACCCGCAGCCAGCCAGGCAATTTTTGCCAAAGCCGCCAGCGCGAGCGGTTGGCAGTGTCAGCGACTTTGTGCAGTGCAAAGCAAGGCCGAAAAACCGGTAAGCCGTTATTTACAGAGCTGGCGCTTAGCCGAAGATAACAACGGCACTACTCCGTTTCCCATTGCAAGCACTTTGCAGATCCATGCTGCCGATGGTCAATATTCCACTGCATACCGGGCACTATTAAAAGATTTTTATTTAAAGTTTTAGGATTAACAGTAAGTTAGAGCAAGTCACTTATCTCATTAAGTACTTGCTCAACCCATTGTGCTAAACGCTCGTCGGTTTGCTCGTATTGGTTTTCATCATCCAGCGCCAGGCCATAAAACCACTCGTTATCCGGGGTAACCGCTTTTGAGGCAATAAAGTCATAACCACTGTTAGGCCAAAAACCGACCCGCTTTACCTGTTGCTGGGCAATTTCATGGTGCAGCATGCCAAGCGCATCCTGAAACCATTCGGCATAACCAATTTGATCACCCATGCCATAAAGGGCAATAATTTTACCGTTTAAATCTACCTGATTGATCTCAGGCCAATGCGCTTCCCAGTCTTCCTGAATTTCACCAAAATCCCAGGTAGATAGCCCTAAGATCAAGATATCGTAATCGGCCATTGCCGAGAGCGGCGTATCTTTTAAATTATGTAACGCCACCAGTTCAGGGCCAACCAGTGCCTGAATTTTCTCTGCCACCATCTCGGTATAACAGGTGGTAGAGCCGTAAAATAAGCCAATTTTCATTTGAGATTTCGTCTAGAACGCCATATCGCTATTTTATACCCAAACCCCGGCAAGATGCGAGTTTGGGCTACTTAGGTGCTTAAAATGCAGAGCAGGTATCTATGGGAATAATATTTCTGTTGCTGAGCGCTCACTTATACTGGGGAGGTGATATTACTGTCCTTTATCAATGAGGCATAGAGGGTTTATTAGTGCTCAGATGTTCCGCCATAAATCTGAGGTTTAGTGCTAATATCACCGAAATACTGTCGCTATACTTTACACAAAATTCCTCAACGCTCTCCGTAACTTTATCTGACTCCAGCGATATCTTTTTATAGAGCTGGTCAGCATGATTGAATGACGTAAAAATGAATTCTTGATCGCTGTGATCTTGTTCAATTTCTGCCGATGTCTGCTGAACTTGAGTAACACAGAAAAACTCTGGTTTACCACCTCGATTAAGCATTCTGCTAAAACCAATTACTTTAGTTGTCATTGTTACATTTTTTGGATTGATGCCACACTCTTCACACAACTCACGTTCCGCAGCGTTCTTTACTAAGGTTAGTAAATCTGTGTGTTTTTTTACGTCTTTCCAGTCAATTGACCCTGAACCGCTAGGGGCAAGCAAGCGGCGGCTTTGGATATTATGACGTGACTGACCGGTAATAATGACGACTTGGTCAGAAGTGATAGCCATAGTGGAGACTCCAATATGATTTGAACATGTCGTCGAGCTTAGAGGCTGCAGTAGATAGGTTGAATCGGGTAAAGGGTCTAAAAATAAACTTAATCCATTGTAAATTTCTGTTGCCGAATTCTTTAGATCAGTTGCTTTGCGAATAGATAGTTGGATAAACGACATTTCATTTGAAGCTAAACTATTAAAATAACTCGTTTTTTGCAAGTTTACAGGCGGCAGATGTTGCTTGTCATTGATAAGTAGGTCGGTATTTAGCCGAACTTTATTTTCGTTAAAGACATAGCTCTTACCTTTCAATCGCAATATCGAAAAAGGCAGGAGCTCTTGTCCTTTAGCTTTCAACCGCCAAGAGGTTTTAATTGGAAAAATGGGAATTGAGACAGCATCACGAAGTACGTTATTAACCATGTTCGAGATAATGACTAAATTTCTCTTGTTTGCAAATTCTAGCTTATCTATGTAATAACCAGAGTTTTTGTAGTCCTTACTGACAAGCAAGTTAGCGGGATCAATAATGTCTAACTTCTTATCTATCCATTGGTTATTTCTTTGTTGTAAAGTTCGAATACTAGAAATAAAAAGTAATATGCTGATTAGCATTGTTGCTACACTTAACAGAAGTTTCAACCAATTCTCAGTTGCATAGAGCTTAACCGCGGGCAATACATGCGCATTAAAAAGCACTATCAAATCTGGTAGTTCGAGTGATGAAAACAGCCCATACAACGAGGTAAAAGCAGTAATTAAAAATGCTGTAGATTTTAACTTTAAATTCTTTCTTTGCTCTTTGTCTAACGTAGCCCAATAACGCTCAATTAATGATTGTGCAGATAACCACATAGAAAATACCAATTTTATTAAAGTTATTGTAATTATTTATGCAAAGGCTAAATAGGTTTGATTTGAGTCGCTTACATATGCTTCTCGAGTAAGCCAGTGGGCCGCTGCACATCTTCTCTTTCTTCCGGCTCTGACGTGTTGCTGAGAAAAAGCTTAAATGTATATCTCTGATATAAATACGTTTAGATATAGGCGTCAAGCTCATTTGGGTCTGCCACTGCTGCTAATTAGCAAGTTGCACTTAGCATTTTAGGATGAAATAAAATCATCAATCTTAAATTACTCATAGCTTAATATAATAAAAATTTAATTGGTAGTTGGCAGATCTCATAAAGAAACAGCCTGCTTATTTCAAAGCTGTTGAAAATGAACTCGACCGATCTGGTAGTTCAGCTGATTTATCTCACAAGGGTTTATTCAAGGCTATAACTGCCAAGTGAAATCCGTTACTATGGCCGCATCTGGATTTTTAAAGCCTGCTATGAGTACGACTTCCACTATTGAGCTACCTGCCAGCACCCTAGCGCATATTCAACAGTTTTTGGATCAGCTTTATTTAGAGCAGGATGCCAGCCCACATACCTTAAGTGCCTATGGTACCGATTTAAAGCACTTTGCCCGTTATTTACAGCATAAACAGCAACACTTGCTCTTAGTTAACGCCAATGAGATCAACGGTTATTTAGCCGAGCGGGTTGACAAGGGGTTTAATCCGCGTAGTACCTCTCGCTTGTTAAGCAGTTTACGACGGTTTTATCGCTATTGGCATCAACAAGGCGCTATTAGCGTAAATCCGGTTGAACATTTACTTAACCCGAAAATTGGCAGTAGTTTACCGAAAACCTTGTCGGAAGCGGATGTGGATGCCTTACTCTCGGCGCCTGATTTAACCGACACCATTCAATTTCGTGACAAAGCGATGCTGGAGCTGCTGTATGCCACCGGCTTACGGGTCACGGAGTTGGTAAGCCTGACTATGCAGCAGCTGTATATTAATCAGGGCGTGGTGCGGGTGTTAGGTAAAGGCCGCAAAGAGCGTCTAGTGCCAATGGGCGAAGAGGCGCAGCATTGGTTAACCCGCTATTTGCGCGAAGTGCGGCCTATGTTGTTAGGCACCGCGCAGGATGTCGTTTTCCCAAGCAATCGCCAGCAAACCATGACCCGGCAAACCTTCTGGCATCGTATCAAATTTTATGCGAAAGTAGCGGGCATTCAGGCAACTTTGTCACCACATACGGTACGGCATGCGTTTGCTACCCATTTACTTAACCATGGTGCAGACTTACGCGTAGTGCAACTGTTATTGGGACATAGTGATTTATCCACGACCCAAATATACACCCATGTTGCCCAGGCGCGACTAAAACAACTGCACCAACAACATCATCCGCGTGGTTAACGCGGGCTAGGGACCCTTATGAAATTTGCGTTAAAAACATTATCGGCATTATTGTTCACAGCGGCTTTACCGCTCTCGGTATCGGCTGACCAGGCGAAAATCAGTGAGGCATTGGAGCAGGTTGGTTTAAAGGTGCAGCAAGTAAGTGCGTCACCGATGACCGGGGTATCACAAGTCGTCACCGATCGTGGCCTGTTTTTTATGTCGGATGATGGCCGTTACCTTATTGCGGGCAATGTGCTGGACTTACAAAACTGGCAGCAGGTGCGCGGTCAACAGGTACCTACTAACCTAAAAGATCAGTTAATGGCCCCCATTATTGTTGATAAGTTAGTCGCAGAAAAAGCCAGTATGATTGAATACAAAGCGCCACAAGAAAAGTATGTGGTGCATGTCTTTACCGATCCTAGCTGTGGCTATTGCCGCAAGCTGCATTCAGAAATGAAAGATTATTTAAAAGCCGGTATTACTGTGCGTTATTTAGCTTACCCAAGAGCCGGTGTAAGCTCAGAAACCGGCTTACAAATGCAGCATATTTGGTGCGCCAAAGACAAACAAGGCGCCATGGATAACGCGAAAGGCGATAAAAAAGTAGCGAAAGCCATGTGCCAAAATCCGGTTGCCAGCCATTATGAATTGGGGCAGTTTTTTGGGGTAACCGGCACGCCAGCAGTCATTATGCCTAATGGTCAATTAGTACCGGGTTATATGCCGGTAGCGGCGATGTTGCAGCAGTTAAGCGCTGAATAAGGAGTTAATGCGTTGCAGTTAAAACAAATAAGTCGCAGAGCCATCCCCGAATTTGAGACGGTATTGGATCCTGCTTTACACCCTATTTTACGTCGTTTGTATCTTAGCCGTGGTGTACGCAGTAGCGACGAGCTGCAACGCAGTGCAGCGGCATTGTTACCTTTTGGCCTGCTGAAAGGCATTAGCGCCGCCAGTGCTTTATTAGTTGCTGCGCTACAGCAGCAACAACGTATTGTGATAGTGGGCGACTTTGATGCCGACGGCGCCACCAGCACGGCCGTGCTGATGAGTGGCTTAAAAGCCTTTGGTTTTAAATACTTGGAATATATGGTGCCCAACCGGTTTGAGTATGGCTATGGCTTAACGCCGGAGCTTGCTGAAATCGTGGTAGCACAAGGCGCTGAGCTGATTATCACTGTGGATAACGGTATTTCGGCTATTGAAGGCGTGGCGTTGGCCAAAAACGCTGGGGTTAAGGTGTTGGTTACCGATCACCATTTACCGGGTACTGAA
The DNA here is from genome assembly GCF_014653435.1 of Alishewanella longhuensis. Taxonomy (GTDB): domain Bacteria; phylum Pseudomonadota; class Gammaproteobacteria; order Enterobacterales; family Alteromonadaceae; genus Alishewanella; species Alishewanella longhuensis. The sequence goes on from NZ_BNAO01000001.1 coordinate 911,131, forward strand.
TTACCGGCTGCCGATGCCATTGTTAACCCCAATCAGCCAGGGTGCGAATTCCCCAGTAAAGCCCTGGCTGGCGTAGGTGTGGCTTTTTATCTGTTGCTGGCACTGCGGGCAACACTGCGCGAACAGGGCTATTTTCAGCAGCATAATCTACCTGAACCTAACGTCGCTGAACTGCTGGATTTAGTGGCGCTTGGCACCGTAGCTGATGTGGTGCCGCTGGATAGCAATAATCGTATTTTAGTGCATCAGGGCTTAATGCGGATTCGGGCCGGTAAATGCCGCCCCGGTATTCAGGCGTTAATTGATGTCGCTAATCGTGATGCAACTAAACTTACGGCCAGTGATTTTGGTTTTGCGCTGGGGCCGCGGTTAAATGCCGCTGGTCGCTTGGATGATATGGCATTGGGTATAAGCTGCTTGCTGGCGCCAAACTTGGGGTTAGCGCGACAATATGCGGCAGAGCTAGATGCACTTAATGCCGAGCGGCGCAGCATTGAGCAAAGTATGCAGGTTGAAGCGCAGGCGTTTTTAAGCCAATTGTCGTTTGATGGCAGCAGCCTGCCAGAGTGTCTGTGTTTATACAGATCCGACTGGCATCAAGGGGTGATTGGTATTTTAGCCGGGCGCATTAAAGAGCAGTTTCACCGGCCGACTATTGCCTTTGCCCAAGGCGATAATGGCGAGCTTAAAGGCTCGGCGCGCTCAATACCCGGCCTGCATATGCGCGATTTACTGGAAGAAATTGCCAGCCAATACCCTGGCTTAATTAAAAAATTTGGTGGCCATGCGATGGCCGCAGGCTTAACCATTGCCGAAGAGAAGCTAGACACCTTTAAAGTCGCCTTGAGTTTTACCGCTAAAAAACATCTAACAGCAGAGCAGCTAGAAGCTATTATTTTTAGTGATGGTGAGCTCGATCATAGCTGTTTTGAACTGGATTTTGCGCAGTTGCTGCAAAATGCCGGCCCTTGGGGCCAAGCCTTTCCTGAACCGGTGTTTGATGGCGAATTTAAACTTCTAAACCAAAAGATGCTGGCCGACCGCCATTTAAAGCTCATGCTACAAGGGCCGGGTGGTAAGCTGGTAGATGCTATCTGGTTTAATGCCGACAACAAAGCCTGGCCTAATGTCAATGTGCAGCGGGTACGGTTGGCTTATCAGCTGGATATTAATGAATACCGCGAACAGCAAAACCTGCAACTGATTGTACGGCATATGGAAGCATTGGCGTAAGCCAAACAAAAAGGTGCTTTGTCAGGGCAGGCCAGCTTAAGCAAACTGAGTTGTCTATGTGCTAGCTGGCAATACCGCGATTGTTTTTCGGGCGCAGATAAGATGGAAATTTCTGCGCAATAACTGCCCTTAGTGGCAGTTTTTTTGTTATAATCCGCGCCAATTTTTTGTGTTGCATTACAGGTCAGCCACAGCATGTTTGAAGTAAATCCGGTTAATAACAGTATTAAAGATCTGACTGAACGCACTAATGTGCTTCGGGGGTATCTTTGACTACGATGGCAAAAAAGAGCGCTTAGAAGAAGTTTCCCGCGAACTGGAAGACTCCGCCATCTGGAATACCCCGGATAAAGCCCAGGCCCTTGGCAAAGAGCGCTCGGCGCTAGAGCAAGTGGTGGGTACTATCGACAAGCTGGATCAAGGTTTAGAAGATGTTGCTGGTTTACTGGAATTAGCAATAGAAGCGGAAGATGAAGACACCTTTGAAGAAGCCAAAGCCGAATTAGCCGATTTAGAAAAGCAATTAGGCTTGCTGGAATTTCGCCGCATGTTTTCGGGCAAAAATGATCAAAACGATTGTTATCTGGATATTCAATCTGGCTCGGGTGGTACCGAAGCGCAAGATTGGGCCAGTATCCTCATGCGGATGTATCTGCGTTGGGGTGAAGACAAAGGCTTTAAACCGGAGATTTATGAGGTCACCGACGGTGATGTCGCTGGCATTAAAGGCTGTACCATCAAGTTTAGCGGTGAATATGCTTATGGCTGGTTACGCACCGAAACCGGCGTGCACCGCTTAGTTCGGAAAAGCCCGTTTGACTCAGGCAATCGCCGTCATACGTCTTTTGCTTCGGTGTTTGTCTCGCCAGAAATTGATGACGATATCGAAATTGAGATTAACCCAGCGGACTTACGTATTGATACCTACCGCGCCTCGGGCGCCGGTGGTCAGCACGTAAACCGGACGGACTCTGCGGTACGGATCACCCACTTACCCACCAATATCGTCGTGCAGTGTCAAAACGATCGCTCGCAGCATAAAAACCGCGACAATGCCTACAAGCAACTGCGCGCCAAGCTGTACGAGTTTGAACTGCAAAAGCAAAATGCCGAGAAACAAGCTTTGGAAGACACCAAGTCGGATATCGGCTGGGGCAGTCAAATTCGCTCTTACGTGTTAGACGACTCACGCATTAAAGATTTACGTACTGGTATCGAAACCCGCAATACGCAAGCGGTACTGGATGGTAACTTAGACAAATTTATTGAAGCCAGCCTTAAAGCCGGTCTGTAATTTTAACTTACTAAGCTTAACTCACTTAGCCTTAGCTTAGATGTATTATTTTAACTCACTCAGGAATCAAAAAATGTCTGAACAGCATAACCAACATGAAGAAATTCAGGATGTTAACAAACTGATTGCTGAGCGAAAACAGAAGCTGGCTGCTATTCGTGAGCAAGGCATTGCCTTTCCTAATGATTTTCGTCGTGAGCATATTTCGGATGAAATTCATGCTAAGTACGATGCGCTAAGCAAAGAAGAACTGGAAGCGAATAAAGTTGAAGTCAGCCTGGGCGGCCGCATTATGACGCGCCGTATTATGGGTAAAGCCAGCTTTTGTACGCTGCAGGATATGGGCGGCAAGTTTCAGGTGTATGTGGCACGCGACAGCCTGCCAGAAGGCTTGTACAACGAACAGTTTAAAAAGTGGGACTTAGGCGATATCGTTGGTGTTAAAGGCCATTTATTTAAAACCCAAACCGGTGAGCTAACCGTATGGGCTAGCGAAATTCGCTTATTAACCAAAGCGTTGCGCCCACTGCCAGACAAATTCCATGGCTTAACCGATAACGAAGCGCGCTATCGCCAGCGTTATTTAGATTTGATCTCAAACGATCAATCACGCAAAACCTTTTTAGTGCGCAGCAAAACCGTCGCCTATATTCGTCGTTTCTTTAACGATCATGGCTTTTTAGAAGTCGAAACGCCGATGCTGCAAGCGATTCCGGGTGGCGCCTCAGCCCGGCCTTTTGAGACGCACCACAACGCGCTGGATATGCAAATGTTCCTGCGGATTGCGCCAGAGCTGTATTTAAAGCGCTTAGTCGTCGGTGGTTTTGAAAAGGTATTCGAGCTTAACCGTAACTTCCGTAACGAAGGCGTATCGACCCGGCATAACCCAGAATTTACCATGCTGGAGTTCTACTGGGCCTATGCTGACTATAACGACTTAATGGATCTCACCGAGAAGTTATTCCGTGGTTTAGCATTGGATGTACTGGGCAGCACTGAAGTACCTTATCAGGGCGAAGTGTTTGATTTTGGCAAGCCGTTTGCACGGATGTCGGTCACCGAATCTATTTTACACTACAATCCAGAGTTAACTATCGAGCAGTTAAATAGCCGCGAAGCGGTAGCTGCGCTGGCTAAATCGTTAGGGATTGAAGTAAAAGCTAACTACGGCCATGGCCGTATTTTAATGGAAGTGTTTGACGAGCTGGTCGAAACCAAGCTGCGGCATCCGACTTTTATTACCGAGTATCCGGCAGAAGTATCACCGCTGGCGCGTCGTAACGACGATAACCCGGAAATTACCGATCGCTTTGAATTCTTTATCGGCGGTCGTGAGCTGGGTAATGGCTTTAGCGAGTTAAATGATGCCGAAGATCAGGCCGAGCGTTTCCGCGAGCAAGTTGCTCAGAAAGACGCCGGTGATGACGAAGCCATGTTCTATGACGAAGACTTCGTTACTGCATTGGAGCACGGTTTACCGCCAACAGCAGGCCAGGGGATTGGTATCGATCGCTTAGTGATGTTGCTGGCAGATGCCGCTTCTATTCGTGATGTGATCTTGTTCCCGCATATGCGTTTACACAACGAAAAGTAATCGCTAATTCGTTTAAAAAGCCGGGCTTGGTGTATGCACTAAGCCCGGCTTTTTTGTTCTGAGTTTGGGCGCAGAAAATTATCGCTTAACCGATCAAGCCTTGGCTTGGTTATTTAAATAACCCCAAATTATTCTGACCAAACGGCATATTCATTGCCACCTGGCTCAATAAAGTGAAAGCGCCGTCCTCCCGGAAAGCTAAAAATAGCCAGGTTAACGCTAGCGCCTGCGGCTACTACTTGCTGCAGGGTCTGTTCCAGATTATTGCTATACAGCACCACCAAGGCACTGCCCTGTTCGGTGCGGGCGCAACGTTCGCTTTTATAAAAACCGCCGTCGATACCCGCATCGGTAATTGCCATATAGTCCGGACCGTAGTCTACGAAACCCCAGCCAAAGGCCTCACTAAAAAAGGCTTTGGTTGCCGCCAAGTCGCGGCAGGGCAGTTCAATATAATTAATTTTGCCATGTTGATTCATAACCAAGAGTTCCTCTTTTGGTTTTACTGATGACGACTTATGGTATAGGTTAAAGGCACTTTATCATGCAATTTATGCTGATTTTTAATCTGTTGCTGCTTATTTGCTGTATTCATACCAAATAGACACCCAGCTTAATCATAGTCCTCATTCAAGGAGTGCCGCATGCCCCGTTTAACTGCCGCCGATTTTAGTCCTGAGCTGTTAGAACTCTACGACTTTTATGTACATGGTAAGCTCAGTCGCCGCGACTTTCTGGAGCGCGCAACCAAGTATGCTATTGGCGGGATGACGGCTATTGCGGTGTTGTCGGCGTTAAGCCCAAATTATGCGCTGGCGCAGCAAATTTCGTTTAATGATCCTGAAATAGTGGCCACCTATATTCGCTATCCATCACCTAATGGCCATGGCGAAGTACGAGGTTATTTGGTGCATCCAGCCAAGTTAGACAAACCAGTGGGTGGCGTGGTGGTGGTGCATGAAAACCGCGGGCTAAATCCTTATATTGAAGATGTAGCCCGGCGAGTAGCAAAAGCGGGTTACGTAGCGCTGGCGCCAGATGGTTTAAGCTCAGTAGGCGGTTATCCAGGGAATGACGAAGAAGGGCGTGCCTTACAGCGGCAGATAGATCCAGAAAAGCTAATGAACGATTTTTTTGCGGCAATAGAGTTTTTAAAAGCCAGTGAACTGACTACCGACAAAATCGGCATTACCGGTTTTTGTTATGGCGGTGGTGTATCAAATGCCGCCGCTATTGCCTACCCGGAACTGGCGTGCGCTGTGCCGTTTTATGGCCGACAGGCCGATCCTGCGGCAGTGGCCCCGATTAAAGCACCTTTGTTGTATCATTTCGCAGAGACTGATCCTAATGTTAATGCCACCTGGTCAGCCTTTGAAGCAGTCCTAAAGGCGGCCAATAAACACTACGAAGCACATTTTTATCCTGGCACTTTTCATGGCTTTCATAATGACTCGACACCGCGTTATGACGAGGCCGCTGCCAAGTTAGCCTGGCAACGCACGCTAGACTGGTTTGCCCGCTATCTAAATGCGTAAGCTTGTCTTATCAAGACTAACTCAACGATGACTCCGGTATGCTAAACGTACCGGAATCGATGCTAGGGTATTGAAACAATCTCGCGTTAATGACTAAAAATAGCTGGCAGTGAATAGATACAGCCTAAGGTGCAACAGCCGGCGCGCTATAGGCCTCGGTTCCCCACAGCGACACAGTCGATAAGCCATGTTTAAAGCTACCCGAGGTTTCCTTTGTTGAGTAAGATAAATACATCAGCGTCTGATTTTTCGCATCGTAAATACGGCGGATTTTCATGCTCTTAAAAAATACACTCTTCGATTTGCTAAACAGCACTTCACCGTTTTTGCTTTTATCAATCTTGGTAATCATCTCGGCGGTTATAGGGCCTGTTTGCCGGCAGGAGATCGCGCTGTCAGAAGGATCTGAGAAATCCAGGTTAGCCTCAATACTGGATACATGACAAGTTACGCCGGTGACGATAGGATCAGTAAAGGCATCCAGCTTAATATCCTTGGTGGTAAAGAGCCCCAGGGACACATCACCCACTTCATTTCTATTACAGCCGATAAGTAGTGATAGCAGTAATACGCCGATAATTATTCTCATATGAGGCTCCTTAGTTCCTTTTGCTTTTCACTGCCTGCCTGGCAGTTTCGGCAATCATACCGCAAGCAGAAGGATTTTTATAATCTGACTATGATGGCATTTACGCCATACAGTTTAATTATTTTTAACTTATGGCTTGCTTTTATACTGTGTGACACCTAGTATAGTTAACTGTGTGGCACACAGTATGCGCTGCACAGTATCAGGAGCAAGAGATGACCCAATCGCAACTGGATAAAATTCGCCTGGAGCTGCGCCGTGGGGTGTTGGTGCTGGCCGTGCTAGCGTCGCTAAAAGAAGCGCATTATGGCTACTCGCTGCGCAAACAGCTAAACGACAACGGCATTGAGATTGATGAAGGCACCCTGTATCCACTGATCCGCCGCCTGGCAGAGCAGGGATTACTGGACAGTGAATGGCAGCAAGGAGAAGGACGGGAGCGGCGTTATTACCAGCTGTCTGTCAGCGGTCATACCTTGCTTGGTCAGTTAACCGAAGAATGGCAACAGCTTAATGGCGCACTGAGTAACTTACTGGGCGTGCAGCCAGAGGAGATAGCATAATGGATCTCGTTACACGTTATATCGCTGCGGTGCAGCGTGAGTTACCAGAAAATAAACGCGATGAAATTGGTCGTGAACTGAATGCCAATATCCGGGATCAGCTGGATGCGCTGGCAGAGCAAAAAGGTGAGCTTAGTGATGACGACAGCGCTGCTGTGCTACTGCAGATGGGGCATCCTCGCGACGTGGCACAGCAGTTTGTGCCACCGCAGCCGCTAATTAGCCTCGCCTATATGCCGGTGTATCGTTATACCCTGTATATGGTGCTGGGCATCCTGTTTGTGTTGCAAATTATCGCCAGCACCAGCGCCTGGCTACATAGTCAGTTTGGTTTACTGCTGTATCTGAAAAGCGTTGCCAGTGGCTTTATCGGCGATGCTTGCCTGGCGTTTACGGCGATTACTGTGACCTATATGTTATTATCGCGTGAGCCAGCAGCAGCGGCTAAAGCCAAACCAAACTGGCATCCACGGCAATTACCGGCAGTGGGGCCGGGCTGGCAGACGATTTCGCTGCAGAATATTTTTACCGATCTTGGTACCTATGCCTTTTTATTAGTGATGATCTGGTATCCGCTTTGGTTCAGCCCAGAGCAGCTTGACGCACAGCGCATTAGCCTGAGCGAGCCGGCACGGCAGTTTCTAGCCTGGTGTACACCGGTGTTGCTGGCTGGAATAGTGCTGAATATTGGGCAGCTAAAGCAGCGCTTCTGGAATCGCCCCATGCTGATGGCGAATATTCTAGTGAATAGCGCGTTGGTAGTGATCTTGCTTTATTTGGCGATTAATGTGCCGCTATTGCAAATTAAAGTGGATGTATGGCCTTATGCCTTTGACTGGGAATCGCTACAGTTCAGTATAGTGCTGTGTTTGCTCATTACGGCTTGCTTCCCAGCGTACGAGTTGGGGCGGGACCTACTACGCTTAAAGCGTTTAGCGAGTAGCCAGGTAAGGTAAATGCAGCGCCAGAAAGAACAGAGGCTGAGTTATGACTCAGCCTCTGTTGTCAATCTTAAACCACCACCTATGGCGGTGCCTGCCGTATGCTAGATCAGTGATTAATACTGCCTGCTACGCTTATTGTCGCGCACCAGCCACCACACTAAATAGGCAACGATTAAGATAGGCGCCAGTGTTACCAGAAAGGTAATGCCAATACCGATTATTGCGCCAAGTAAGCCAACCGCCAGGGCAAAAATTGTTGCAACAATAGCCAGTAGGGTGGGTAAACAGTAAATACCTACTGCAACCAATAAAATGATAACGAGTGTTCTGTTCATCTGCTGCTTCCTTCTTATGAAATGTTGGTGTGCTTTTATCTCTGCGATGTCATTATATAATCAAAAGCTGTGCCATTATTAATTTTTATATAAATCATTGGTTTATATTTTTATTGGCAACAGGGCGTTATTAAAGTCAGTGAGCTTTAGTGAATTTGACCAATAGTTAGTTAAAATTTAAAGCTATTGTTTGCGGACTAGTTTGTCTAAAAACGCCAGTGTTTTGAGGAACAGCGAATACCCAGGTAAGCGGCTACCTAGCGTTGCTATTTATTAAAAAAGTAATGGCTGTGGCAAAAAAGTATCGGCAGTTTGCCTGAAAAAAGCAGCTGCTAATTGTTGAATGAGCCGAACTACTTGCTTGGAGTGAAGCAGCCGGTATGGCTGCAACATAGGAAGAAGAGGGGCAATAAAGCGGTAAAATCAGAGCTTATTAATTTGCTCTTTTAGTTGATAAGATTTATCGGTAACAATGCTTTCCAGGGTGGCAACCCGTTGTTTTAGTTTTGTTAGCTCGTCTTGCAATGCTGCGACTTCCTGGCTGTTATTGCGGTCTTTACTGTTCATATAGGTTTTATAGCCCGAGATAGCACAGCCGCCAATAATGGCAATAGCGGCAATTTCAAAAGGTCCCATGATGTTACTCCAAATTATAAACGATTAATTTCTTCATTTAGTTGATATTTTTTGTCGGTAACTATGCTTTCCAGCGTAGCTAATCTCGCTTTTACTTGTGTTAATTCTTGCTGTAAGTCTTCATAACCTTTTCCAGATGCCAGGTGCTGATACTTATAGCGCATCTTCATTGCATCGTAAAAAACACCACCAACAATAGCTACCACTACAATCACCACAACGCCCATATCCATTTTTCTCTCCTTTTCTGCCTTTTGCAATTGACTCTATAGTACAAGTTAAAGTTGACTAAGAACCTTGCTTAAACTAAGCAAACACAATGCCATTTCGAAAAGTAAGATAAAACATAAGCTTAGGTTTTATAGGCTTAGCAGCTTTAGTTTAAAACACAAAATAATGGTCAGTATTACACTAGTCTAGTGTTAAAATTGACTAATTAAAGTGGAATTTTGTAAGCCATTATGACAACTAAAAATATAACCGACGAAGACTGGATGCGCCATGCCATGCAATTGGCCGCCAAAGCCGAAGCGGCGGGCGAAGTACCAGTAGGGGCAGTACTGGTCAAAGATCAGCAACTTATTGCTGAAGGTTGGAATCAGATGATTAGTTTACATGATCCTTCAGCGCATGCTGAAATGCAGGCGGTGCGCAGCGCCGGGCAATTGCTACAAAATTACCGGCTAATTGATTGCACGCTTTACGTGACCCTAGAGCCATGCAGTATGTGTGCAGGTATGTTGGTGCATAGCAGAGTTAAGCGGTTGGTCTATGGCGCCAGTGACTATAAAACTGGCGCAGCGGGTTCAATTATGGATCTGGTTTGTCATCCTCAGTTAAATCATCAACTTGAGGTGACTGCTGGTGTACTAGGCGAGGAGTGTGCTGCCATGTTATCGGCGTTTTTTAAAAAGCGGCGAGTACAGCAAAAGCAGCTTAAACAGCAGGCGCTGCTTCAGGTAAATGTTGAAAATAAGTCTGAAAACCGCGACGACGATGATGCAGCTTCATCGTACTGAAATTACGTTTAATTCGTCTGCGGCTGGAGGCAACATCCAGAAGCCGACGACGACGTTTTAACGCTGGTTTTTTCCGTTTTAGCATTACAACTCCTTAAGTTCTTCATATTACTTGGATAATAGGGCTGCGACGGCTGAACTACAAGCGGTTAATGTGAATTTATTATTAAAGTGGTGGTGTAATGACTTCTGGTTCAGCTAGCTGCTCAGCTGTTGCAGGCTCAGCTAATTGTTCGACTAATTTTTGCCGTTGTAGTTCCAAGCGATCTTCTAGCTGTTGTCGTTCGTCTACACCCACCAGCGTATCGTAATAGCGCCGAATGTTTTCTACGTACATAGCAGCTTCATCACCTCGGGCAAAACCAAAACGGGTATGTTGATACACTGATTTTTTACGTAACAAGGGTAAGCGTTGTTTTACTTCCAGCCATTTGTCGGGATCGGCACCATCGCGTTGCGTTAAACGGCGGGCGTCTTCTACATGGCCCCAGCCGATATTATAGGCGGCTAAGGCGAACCATAATCTATCGGGCATGGGGATCCGCTCGGGGATGCGACGCAGTAGCAGTTGTAAATAACGGCTACCGCCATCAATACTCTCTTCCGGATCGATCCGGCTGTGCACACCCATTTGTTTAGCGGTAGGCAGTGTTAACATCATTAACCCCCGCACGCCGGTTGGGCTGCGTGCTTTGGGATTCCAATGCGATTCTTGATAACTAAGAGCGGCGAGTAAGCGCCAATCTAGCTCACCAGCGTATTCGATAAACCAATCTTTATATTTAGGTAACGTTTTTTCTATCGATTGGATAAATCTTAAGGTATCAACATAGTCAAATTGCTCAATATGACCAAAATAGCGGTCTTCCAGCGTGACCAAATCACCATTTTGATAAACATGACCAAAATATTCGATCAACACACTGTATAAGCTGTCATCTTGATTTTTTTGTAATAGCCAACCAACGGGTAAGTTTTCATTTACGGTAAAAGCGATACTTAGCTGCGGAAATAACCGGCGGTTAACAGCGAGTTGATTCGAGTCGGTTAGGGTGTAAGCAATGCTACCTTCCACCACCTTTTGCAGTATTTCATCGGCATCTAGCTCGGGATCCTCGCGAAACTCAATGCTTTGCTCTTCGTTTTGTAATGCAGCCAGGCTCTCGGCATGGCTGCTATGTGCCATCACAATGATAGGTTCGTTTAAATCGGCCAATTGTCGCGGCCAGCTGTTGCCTTGCCGGAAAACTAACACTTCATTAATCCAGCGATAAGCCGGTGCGGCCCGAAAACGCTCGGTGCGGGATGGTGTTAATGTTAAGCCTCCGGCGATAAAATCCACCTGGCCTGCTGCCAGCTTTTCTTGCAGTTCTTCTAAATCAAAGCTGGGGGCTAAACTCAATTCAACACCTAGACGATCGGCCAGCGCCTTGGCCAGCTCATATTCAAAACCAGTAGGGCCATCTACGCCGATATAATAGCTGGTTGGACCATGTAAAATACCAACCCGCAAACTGTTGCGCTGATAGATCTCTGCCAATTGGCTATTGCTCTCTGGCGCAGGTGGCGCGCAGGATAGCAACAAGCAACAGCAGCAGAGTAATAACAGCATTCTTAGCATCTTCGGGGTCCGGTAAAAGTTGGCAGCGACTGTTATAGCAAACTTCTTGCAGTCAGTCAGGTTTTTCGCATATCACTTAGCGCGAATTTTCTTTATAATATGCCGCCTTTAAGAGCGTGTTAACCTTTGCTGCAAAATAAGCAGCAAAGGTTAACACGCCCTAGGTTCCACTGTCGTTCAACCAACGGAAATAAGCCTATGTTGATCCTGCGTGGTGCGCCTGCACTGTCCGAATTTAGAATTCAAAAGTTACTAGACCTTTGTGCCCAGCAAAATTTACCGGTAACGGGTATTTACGCTGAATTTATGCACTTTGCTGATTTGGCTGCGCCGTTAAGCGCCGAACAGCATGCTACTCTGGATAAGTTGTTGACCTATGGTCCAACGGTGGCCAGCCACCAACCAGTGGGGCAATTACTGTTAGTAACACCACGCCCAGGCACTATTTCGCCCTGGTCTTCTAAGGCGACTGATATCGCCCATAATTGTAATCTGCCACAGGTAAAACGCCTGGAACGCGGCATAGCCTATTATGTTGAAGGGCAAGCCGTAAGTACTGCGCAGTTAGCTCAGGTAAGCGCCTTATTGCATGATCGGATGATGGAAGCAGTCTTTACCGAGCTCACCCAAGCCGAAGCCTTGTTTGCCAAGGCTGCGCCGGGTGAACTCAGTTCGGTTGATATCCTGGGCGGTGGTCGCGAAGCCTTAGCGAAAGCCAACCTGGATTTAGGTTTGGCTCTCGCTGATGATGAAATTGATTATCTGGTCACCAATTTTCAGCAGCTCGGCCGTAACCCGAACGACATTGAACTTTATATGTTCGCGCAGGCCAACTCAGAGCATTGCCGGCACAAAATTTTTAACGCCGATTGGACTATCGACGGCGAAAAACAGCCGAAATCGCTGTTTAAAATGATTAAAAACACCTATGAACAACACCCGGAGTATGTGCTGTCTGCCTATAAAGACAACGCTGCTGTCATGGTGGGTTCAGAGGCAGGGCGCTTCTTCCCAACGCCAGAAGGTAAAGACTACCAGTATCACCACGAGCCTATTCATATCTTGATGAAGGTGGAAACCCATAACCACCCAACGGCGATCTCGCCTTACCCAGGTGCGGCTACGGGTTCTGGTGGTGAAATTCGCGATGAAGGTGCTACCGGTGTGGGCTCTAAGCCGAAAGCCGGTTTAGTCGGTTTCTCGGTATCAAACTTACGTATTCCGGGCTTTGAACAGCCGTGGGAAACCGATTTTGGTAAGCCGGCGCGCATTGTTACTGCACTAGAGATTATGCTAGAAGGGCCACTAGGTGGCGCGGCTTTTAACAACGAATTTGGTCGCCCGGCAATTACCGGTTATTTCCGGACTTATGAAGAAAAAGTCACCAGCCACAATGGTGAAGAAGTACGTGGTTATCATAAGCCGATTATGATTGCCGGTGGTTTAGGTAATATCCGTGAAGATCACGTGCAAAAAGGCGATTTACCGGTAGGTGCCAAGTTAGTGGTGTTAGGTGGTCCAGCGATGAATATCGGTCTGGGCGGCGGTGCCGCTTCGTCTATGGCCTCGGGTCAGTCAGCTGAAGATCTGGACTTTGCCTCGGTACAGCGTGAGAACCCCGAAATTGAACGTCGTTGTCAGGAAGTGATCGATCGCTGCTGGCAGCTGGGTAAAGATAACCCTATCGTCTTTATCCACGACGTGGGTGCGGGTGGTTTATCTAATGCTTTCCCAGAGTTAGTTAATGACGGTGGTGTTGGCGGTAAGTTTGAACTGCGCAATGTGCCTAACGATGAACCAGGCATGTCGCCATTGCAAATTTGGTGTAACGAGTCGCAAGAGCGCTATGTTATGGCCATTCCTGCCGACAAAATGCCGGTGTTTGAGCAAATTTGTAAGCGTGAACGCGCCCCTTATGCGGTAGTGGGGGAAGCTACCGCTGAGCAGCACTTAACGCTAAGCGACAGCTATTTTGGCAATACGCCCATTGATTTGCCACTGAATGTGTTGCTGGGCAAAGCACCGAAAATGCACCGCGACGTACAAAGCCTGCAGGTGCAGGGTAAGCCACTGGATCGCAGTGCTATTACCATTGCGGATGCGGCAGAGCGGTTACTGCGTTTACCGACTATTGCTGAAAAAACCTTCTTAGTGACCATTGGCGATCGTACCGTAACCGGCTTGGTGGCGCGTGATCAAATGGTCGGTCCTTGGCAGGTGCCGGTAGCTAACTGCGGCGTCACTGCTGCCAGCTACGATACTTATCATGGTGAAGCCATGGCCATGGGTGAGCGTACCCCTGTTGCCTTGTTAGATTTTGCGGCCTCTGCCCGCTTGGCGGTAGCAGAAGCGATTACCAATATCGCGGCAACGGATATTGGTGAGTTAAATCGCATTAAGCTTTCCGCAAACTGGATGGCTGCAGCCGGTCACCCAGGTGAAGATGCCGGTTTATATGCCGCTGTGAAAGCCGTGGGCGAAGAACTGTGCCCGGCGCTGAAAGTAACCATTCCGGTGGGTAAAGACTCGATGTCGATGAAAACCCGCTGGCAGCAAGACGGCGCAGAAAAAGCGGTTACCTCACCGATGTCTTTGGTGATCACCGCCTTTGCCCGCATTGAAGATGTGCGTAAAACGGTAACGCCGCAACTACGCACCGACAAAGGTGAGAGTGCCTTAGTATTAATTGACTTAGGGCAGGGCGCTAACCGTTTAGGTGGCTCTTGTTTGGCCCAGGTGTATAAGCAGTTAGGCGATAAAGCAGCGGATTTAGATAGCCCTGAGCTACTTATCAACTTCTTTAATGCCATGCAGCAATTAACCCGCGAGCAAAAGCTGCTGGCTTACCATGATCGCTCAGACGGCGGTTTATTGGTTACCCTAGCGGAAATGGCCTTTGCCGGTAAAGCTGGTATTAGTGCCGATATCAGTGCCTTAGGTGATGATGCGTTAGCCGCACTGTATAGCGAAGAGTTAGGTGCAGTGGTGCAGGTAGCGCAAGCGGATGTGGCCTATGTGCAGCAGGTGTTAGCAGCGCATCAGTTAGCGACAGTAAGCCATGTGATTGGTAGCGTAAATAATAGCGATAAGCTTGAGATCACTCAGCACGGTAAGGCTGTGTTTAGCGATAGTCGCACCCGTTTACGCTTAATTTGGGCGGAAACTACCTATCAGATGCAGGCATTACGTGATAATCCGGCTGGTGCTAAGCAAGAGTTTGACGCCAAAGCCGATCAGCAAGATCCGGGCTTAAATGTTAAACTCAGCTTTGATCAAAATGCCGATATTGCCGCACCCTTTATTTTAAAAGGTGCCGCACCTAAGGTCGCGATTTTACGCGAGCAAGGTGTTAACTCGCAGCACGAAATGGCGGCAGCCTTTAACCGTGCTGGCTTTACGGCGATTGACGTGCATATGAGCGACATCTTAGCCGGTCGGGTAAAACTGAGCGACTTTAACGGTTTAGCTGCTTGTGGCGGTTTCTCTTACGGTGACGTATTAGGTGCCGGTGAAGGTTGGGCTAAGTCGATTCTATTTAACGAGCAGGCGCGCCAAGAGTTCCAACGCTTCTTTGAACGGCAATCGACTTTTGCGTTAGGCGTTTGTAACGGTTGTCAGATGATGTCGAATCTGAAGAGCCTGATCCCGGGTGCAGAACTGTGGCCTCACTTTGTGCGCAATAAGTCAGAGCGTTTCGAAGCGCGTTTTAGCTTGGTAGAACTGCAGCAGAGCCCGTCACTATTTTTTAGTGGGATGGCAGGTTCACGGATGCCTATCGCCGTATCACACGGTGAAGGTCATGCTGAGTTTGCGAATGCGGCCGCTTTTGCAGCGGCCAATAGCAGCGGCACCATTGCCATGCGCTTTGTTGATAACTACGGTCAGGTCACTGAGCAGTACCCAGCAAACCCGAATGGCTCACCGGCAGGTATTACCGCATTGACGACTACCGATGGCCGCGTCAGCATTATGATGCCGCACCCAGAGCGGGTCTTCCGCACCGTTGCCAACTCCTGGCACCCAGATGATTGGCAAGAAGACAGCCCGTGGCTGCGGATGTTCCGTAACGCCCGTGTTTGGTTGGGATAATGCTGATTCATCACTAATAAAAAACCTGCTGCGGCAGGTTTTTTTATGAGTGATTTCTTTAGAAACAAGCTGTCTTGATATCGGTTTGGGTTATCTTGCCAGCCAAAGTAACAAGTTAGAAGCGACTCCGCGTTTTCGTTATCGGCTTTGTTAGCTGTTAAAACTTGGGTCTTTGGTTTGGGTTGGCAGATAGTGCTGTACTGCTTGATTACGGCCTTGTTCTTTTGCCTGATAAAGCAAATTGTCTGCAATTTGCATTAGCTCGCTTGAACTATAGTACTTGGCCGGATAAGAAATAGTAGCAATACCAATAGATGCCGTAACAACACCAAAAGGTGAGGTGCTATGTGGGTAGTTCAATTTATAGAGTTGTTCAGGTAAAGATAATAAGCCGGGTGCTTGCTCGGCAGGGTGCTGCTCTACTAAAATAAATTCCTCTCCACCAAAGCGAACAACTAAGAGCGCTGGATCCTGAGAGAGGAGACGGGAAATATTTACCAGTACGAGATCTCCGTCTAAATGCCCGTAGCAATCGTTATAGTATTTAAAAAAATCAATGTCTAATAATCCTAGCGACAATTGCTGCCCGGGTTGTAATGCCTGTAATTTTTGTTGCAGGCGTTGTTCAAAGCTGCGGCGGTTTAATAAGCCGGTGAGTTGATCGGTTTCAGCTTTTTGTGTCTCAAGGCGAACCGCTTTAAACTGACTACGCAGTAAAATATCCAGCTGCCGCTGCCAATTAAAACAAAGAAAAATGGTAATAGAAAGATAGAATAAACTCCAAGCAGTATCAGTAGTTGTGCAATATTTTAAGAAAGCCACACTGACAAATAATAATAACCAAAGTAGGATTTTTTGCTGAACGTTAAAGATCGGAATGACAGTAAGCGCTATTGCTACTAGCATGGGACCGCCCTCTCCAAGCTCGCCATAATATTGTGCGGCTGCATAGAATGTGACAATAAGCAGTAAAATAACAAGCGCACTTACCAGTAACCAACCTTGTAAGTAGTTATCGGCGGTTAATCTGGTAGAGTAGGGAAAGAAAATCAGCAATAGCATCGCGATGCCAGCGCGGGTTAAATTATTCAGGCTATGCCAGCTATCACCTAAAAGTAGATCCGTCAGATTAAATAACACAAGCAAGACCACACAGACTAAGACCAAACGCTGCATGGTCTGTTTGGTGCGTTGCACTATGTAGTGGCGAAAGGCCACTTCACTGGCGGCATCTAAGTAATACAGTGATGGAAACCAATGTTTAATAAAGGACATAGAGTAGAATACTGGCTGCTTTATCACAAGCATAGCAGGTTTATACGCGACTATAACAACCCTTTAAATACAGCAAAGATGACCCTGTCAGTGCCTGTACTGCTTTAATAGCTGCCCGTTATAGTTTGATTAAGATCTCTATCGCCAGCACGAGGACTGATGGATATACAGCCTGTCGTGTCATCACAACGCTGAGTTCTGATCCGTAACATGCTTCCCTGCAAATATAGGCCACTGCGTTTTAATTGCGTTACCATATTACCAAGCATGCTTTCGGTTTTAAAATCACGGCCAATAACCTGAATCACTTCCATATCATAAGATTGCTGTAAATCGGCTACCAGTTCAGCCGATTCAGGCTTAGGGGTGAGTTGGGCAATGCTTTCTCTTAAGTACGGTCTGGATTCTTCATGGCCTGATAATACCAGCGTTTTAAATAGTTGTGCTGCGCCTTCCAGATCAGGGGCTGTGGCGATACCTTCTCGCTTTAACCTTGCCAGCAAAAACATGGCATCGACCAGGCGTTTATCACTGGCCCGCTGCAACAGCGCTAATCCCTCTGTGAGATTTTCTGCTGTTGGGTCTTGGAGTAACTGCAGCGCTTTTTTATAAAGTGCTGGCGGAAATTCAAAGCGAATAGCTTTAGCAAGTAACGCCTCAGCTTCTGCGGGATCGTGCGGCGCGACAAAGCCCCGACTGTGCCATTCAGACAGCAAATAAACGGCCATGGGATGATTGTGCTGAGCTGCGCGGGTTAAGAAACTGAGAGCCCTTTTCGGATCCGCCTCGCGGCCATCACCCGTGGCATAAATCATGGACAACAAGGTCATGGCTTCAAAACTACCATAACGTGCTAGCGCGTGAAGATCTCTAATTTGTTTATCACATTGGCCGCTGCTACAGTTTGCGGCGCTGAAGGAGGTGCTGGCTTGGCTTAATGCAGGGAACAGTGCTAGCAGAATGAAAAGAGGGACAGTGTATTTAAGCCATTGCATAAAGTGTAGTCCAGACTGATTTTGTATAAAAATCAGTCTAGGATACAAAAATAGCACTGTCAATAATCAATTTTTTTACATTAGTCCCTTTAAAAAAGCCACTACACTACGGCCTAAGGCACTTAAGGCATAGCCGCCTTCCAGCATAGCGACTACCCTGCCTTGGCAATGCTTGTCAGCTAATAATTTAAGCTCGCTGGCTATCCACTGATAATCATCTTCGCGTAACATAAAATGCGCCATATCATCTTCAGCATGGCCATCAAAGCCGGCGGATATGAAAATTAATTCAGGGGCAAAGTTATCTATTGCTGGTAACCAATGCTGTTGTACTTGCTCACGCCAGGCGGTACTTTTACAACCACCGGCTAAAGGTAGGTTTATAATATGTTCGTTACTGCTGTCCGCGCCTGTATAGGGGTATAAGGGATGCTCGAAAGAAGAGCAAAATAACACCCGCGGTTCATGCTGAAAAATATCTTCAGTGCCATTACCGTGGTGTACATCAAAATCGACAATAGCAATCCGTTTTAAGCCGTACTGATTTAACGCATGCTCTGCGGCCACGGCGATATTGTTAATCAGGCAAAAGCCCATAGCCTGTTCGCGGGTAGCATGATGCCCCGGTGGCCGGATAGCACAAAACGCTTGTTGATTTGCAGCCGACATCACTTTGGCGACGGCATTAATACCGCTACCGGCTGCATGTAAGGCGGCGTTCAGGCTTTTGGGGCCCATCACCGTATCTGGATCTAGCCAAATATGCCCCTCGGTTGGCGCTTTAGCAAATAATTCATCCACATAGCGTTTGCCATGGGCTAAATACAAATCTTCCCGACTGGCTGGGCTGGCATCAAGCTGCATTACCACATATTCCATGCCAGAGCGGATCAGCTGATCATTGATAGCAGATAGCCGTTCTGGGCATTCTGGGTGATCTACGCCATTTTCGTGATAGTAACAGCTGGGGTGGCTGAAAATGGTGATGGGCATTACTTCTCTCCTGGCGGTAAATCAAGTTTCAAAAAGGCTTCTGAAGGCTCTTCGCTTTTTAGGCGGACAAAACCAGCATTCTCAAATACTCTTAACATGGGTTTATTTTCGGCCCGAACAAAGGCTTGCATTGAGGAGAGGCGACGGCTTTTCGCCACTTCAATCATCTCCGCAAGTAAGCGTTTTGCCATGCCTTTACCCTGAAACTTTTCCCGGGTTACAAAGGCGACTTCGCAGCTATTTTGGCTTTCAATCAGGTAATAACGGCCAACCGCCTGGATCTCTACCACTGAGCCTTTTTGCTTTACGATACAAAGCGCCAGATCTTTTGATTGATCGACACTGACCAGCGTACAGGACTTTTCCCGACTCATTTGGGTGGGTACTGAGTTATAGCGCATCTGCAAGGTTTCTTTGGTGTGTGAGTAGAAAAACTCTTGTAAGCGGCGCTCATCAGAAGGATTTAACGGCCTAAGATCAAAGCTATCGTTGCCGACTTTCAGTTCCTTAAAACCGACAGGCCCCAGCTCAGGTACTTCAACCGGTGTTTGCACTTGATAATGCGGCACCCAATAGTTTTTTCGTACTTCCGCCAGCAGCTGGTTGCGAAATTTAGGGTGGGCTACCCGAATTAACTCCAATGCGCGTTCGCGGATACTCTTGCCGCGCAAGGAGGCTACGCCAAACTCAGTGACAACGTAATGCACATGCGCCCGGGTAGTAACCACCCCGGCGCCTTCACGAATATGCGGTACTATGCGCGAAATGGTGCCGTTTTTGGCGGTTGAGGGCAGGGCAATAATCGGTTTACCGCCATTACTCATGGACGCGCCGCGGCTAAAATCGACCTGGCCACCAACACCGCTATAAAACTGATGGCCGATAGAGTCGGAAACCACTTGCCCGGTTAAATCGACTTCTATGGCGCTATTAATGGAGACCATGCGTTCGTTACGGGCAATATTGGCCGGCGAATTGACATATTCACTGGGGTAAAAACCAATATGCGGGTTCTGATGTACAAAATCATATAATGGCTTAGTGCCAATACAAAAGCTGGTCACGCTTTTACCCGGGTGAAAGGTTTTGCGCCTGTTATTAATTACCCCTTTTCTAATCAGCTCCAATACGCCATCAGTTA
The DNA here is from genome assembly GCF_014653435.1 of Alishewanella longhuensis. Lineage (GTDB taxonomy): Bacteria > Pseudomonadota > Gammaproteobacteria > Enterobacterales > Alteromonadaceae > Alishewanella > Alishewanella longhuensis. Next base: position 930,987 of record NZ_BNAO01000001.1, read on the forward strand.
ACAGCTCGGTATGCAGTCCTAAGTCTTTATGATTGCTAAGATAGCGAGTAACGGCGGCACAAATTTTACCTACGCCCACCTGGATAGTGGCACCATCTTCAATTAGTAGTGAGACATATTGACCGATACGCTCAGTGCGGGCATCCAGCTCGGGGGGCGCAACTTCAGGTAAAGGTTGCTCGGCATAGAAAAAGGCGTCTATCTCGTCTTTATGAATAAATGACTGGCCGTAGGTGACTGGCATAGAAGGGTTAACCTGGGCTATCACGATTTTAGCGGCGCGAGCTGCGGCAGCAATAACATCTACAGATACCCCCAAAGAGTGATAACCATGCTCATCGGCCGGACTGACCATGATAAGGGCGGCATCTAACGGTAAGACGCCATCGGTAAACAGGGCGGGGATATCCGTCATAAAGCAGGGCGTGTAATCGGCGCGCCCTTCTGCTACGGCATCACGAATGGTGTTGCCACCAATAAAGAAGGTGTTTACTTTAAACAGGTGCTGAAACTCCGGGCGTGCCCATTTATTGTCTGATAGCGTCACCAGTTGCACAATTTCAATATCATGCAGGCTTTTGGCATTGGCTATGAGATCGTCAATCAGCTTAGTTGGCACACTGGCGTGCGAGCCGATAAAAATGCGGTTACCGGATTTTAGTAATTGTTGCCAGTTCAATTTAGAGAGAGGACTTGGCATAACAGCTCCATGAAATTGGGATCTTTAGTCTGGATATAGTGTTTTTAACTTACGCTTCATTTTGCACCAGAGCAAATGCCCCAAAATTTCTTTTAATGTAATTCAGAAGTGATAACGAAAACAGCCCCGACTTTGGTCGAGGCTGTTTGATATGCAATAAAGGCAATAAAGATTACCCGCAGTAGCTAAGTCGCGCTTACAGTGTCCAGCGCAGACCGATCATTGCAACCAAAGGATCGATCTTAACATCGACGCTTTGTACAGTATTACCGTTCACCCGCACATGCGCTTTAGTATCGATATCAATTTTGCTCAGCATAAAATGAATACCCAGGTTGTCAGATAGCTTAACGTTGACACCCGCTTGGGCTGCTAGACCCCAGGAATTTTTTAGCTTAATGGTTACTGGATCATTGGCACCTGCAGCACCTAAAGCCACTAAAGTAGAGACCAGTTGACCGTCTGCTTCAGTGTTAAAAAAGTTGGTATAGTTTACGCCTAAGCCGACGAATGGCTGAATATTGCTGTTACCCAGGTCAAAATAGTACTGGCCTAATAAAGTAGGCGGTAAGTGTTTTGTTTTACCTATTTTTAAACCGTCAATAGCGCCATCACCCGTTATTCTGTGGGTAAAAGGTGTGGCTGCAATTAATTGTACACCCCAGTTTTTATCCAATTTGTAATCGAACGTTAAGCCTACCTGGGTATTATTATTGACCTGAACACCAGTGGAGCCTGCAGGTAAACCTGCCACCGTTTCGACGACGTTTAAGTTGCTGCTGCTATCGCTCGGCATTACGCTGATAGCGCCCACATTGACCGAAAACTCCGCCATGGCTGGCGCAGCCAATAAACCCAAACCCAAAGTAACAGCTGTTAACATTGTTTTCATTTTGATCTCCCATTAGATAAGTAAAGCTATTCTGCGCTGATTTAGCAGCAATACTTTGGGCTGGATCAAAAAAGCCCACTGGTTAGTGGGCTTTTAAAAGGCAGTTTTGTTCTGTATCAATAAATTGCAACAATCACCGTCTTAGTGCTGCTGTATTTGTTGACGTTGCTCGACTCTGGCTGAGCGGCTAGCTTCATTCCGCTGCATGCGAGGCTCTTGCTGCGGTCTGCTACTGGGTTGTGCGCGTTGCTCCTGCTGTGGCCTGCTAACTGGTTGCGCGCGTTGCTCCTGCTGTGGCCTGCTAACTGGCTGTGCGCG
>NZ_BNAO01000002.1:0-1790 GCF_014653435.1 Alishewanella longhuensis
CGCTGCATCACTTGCTTATAGTTATCCTGGCGCTGTGCTGTGGCCAGTTGCAGAATTAAGTCTGATGCGCTGATAAAACGAGTCTTGATCCCAGCCTGCACCGCTTTATAACCCAGTGCAACGGCAATATGCGTTTTACCCACACCTGATGGCCCTAGCATCACCACATTCTCCTGCCGCTCAATAAATGACAACGAAGCTAATTCGGTGACTTGCCTTTTAGGTACGCCAGTCGCGAAGGCATAATCAAACTCCTCCAAGGTTTTTACTGCTGGGAACCCCGCCATACGGGTAAACATATGCTGCTTCCGCTGATGGCGTGAACGCTTTTCACATTGAAGCGCCTGCTCAAGGAAGGTGAGATAATCCCATTCTTCTTTTGCTGCTTGCTGGGCTAAATCACAGGCATTCGCATCAATACCAGGCAACTGTAACGCAGTAGCTAATTCGCTAAGTCGTGATAATTGTAAGTTCATATGGCCTCCATCAATTGGTCATACACACTTAAATCATGGTGCAGTGGTTGCTGGCTTAGCTTGCTTAACGAAGGGAGTGGGCTGTTATCAGGTAAGGATGATGCAACAGCTAACAGCCGAGGGGGCAATGTTTGCAGCACCTTACGCTCTTCTACTAACCGCTCTGCAGGCTTCTGTTTGGTGGTGTCATGAATGCGTTGATGTGCCACCGTATCCAGCCATAAGACAACCTGCTCATTGGCGGTATTGATATCCAATATCTGGCCCAACGCCATTAACTTGGTATTCAGAGGGCGAAAGAAGTTATCACGTACATAACGCACCATACGTTCCACTTTGCCTTTCGTTTGTGGTCGGTAGGTATGACACAGTTTGGGGATAAAACCCATGCTCTTAGCAAACTGGTAAAAAGCCTGATTAAGCTTATGCGCACCTTCGCCATAAGCATCGCGCTCAACCACGACCGTTTTCATATTGTCGTACCATACCTCACGTGGAATACCCTGGAAGTAATCAAACGTTAGGCGGTGGCACAGTTCCAGCGTGTCGTAACGCATATTATCGGTGAAGACCACCATCATTGCCCGGCTGTACCCTAATACCGCGATGAAGGCATGGATGGGGGCTTTGCCACCACGCATCTGCCCCCAATCGACCTGCATTTGCTTACCCACTTCGGTTTCAAACCGCACCACGGGCTCAGGGGTAGGCTTGCCACGGTATTGGAATAAGTACTGGCGTAACAACGATAAACTGCCGGTATAACCGAGCTCTTTAAGCTCCCTGAACAAGACTTCACCTGACAAGTGTACTGGTTTAGCTTGTGCGATACGTGAGTGTAAAAAGGACTTGAAAGGGTCGAGTAATGAGCGGCCTTTTTCACGAGCAGAGTAAACTGGGGTATCAATTTTTGCTCGCAGGTAACGTTTAACGGTATTGCGTGAAATACCTAATTGTTTAGCGATTGCCCGTTGCGAAAGGCCTTGCTGATGCAAAATCTGAATTTTCATAAGTTCTTCTTTTGTGATCAAAGTGCCCCCGAAAAGGCACTATAGTGAAAACAAGTGGATCAGATTTCAATTGTTGAAGTGGATCAGTTTTGCATTGTTGGTAACACTAGGGGATTCGAACCCCTGTTACCGCCGTGCAAAATGACTGCGCGGTGTTCACAACGCCTCACGGCGCTATCAGGAATTTAAACGGGAAGATTAAGATAGATGGCGTCCCCTAGGGGATTCGAACCCCTGTTACCGCCGTGCGAAATGACTGCGCGGTGTTCACACCGCCTCACGGCGCTACTAGAAATTTAAACGG
>NZ_BNAO01000002.1:2184-2397 GCF_014653435.1 Alishewanella longhuensis
CTGGAAATTGGTGGAGCTAAGCGGGATCGAACCGCTGACCTCTTGCATGCCATGCAAGCGCTCTCCCAGCTGAGCTATAGCCCCGAATAATTCGGTATATTACCTACTCTGGGAAACAGTAGCCACTTTACTTAAAATGGCGTCCCCTAGGGGATTCGAACCCCTGTTACCGCCGTGAAAGGGCGGTGTCCTAGGCCTCTAGACGAAGGGGAC
>NZ_BNAO01000002.1:2427-2744 GCF_014653435.1 Alishewanella longhuensis
ATAACAGTGTAGTGCATTGACTGAATTGGCGTCCCCTAGGGGATTCGAACCCCTGTTACCGCCGTGAAAGGGCGGTGTCCTAGGCCTCTAGACGAAGGGGACGCTGTAACAGTCTGAAAAGTGCGAGATTTAGTGGCGTCCCCTAGGGGATTCGAACCCCTGTTAGCGCCGTGAAAGGGCGGTGTCCTAGGCCTCTAGACGAAGGGGACGCTGTAACAGTCTGAAAAGTGCGAGATTTAGTGGCGTCCCCTAGGGGATTCGAACCCCTGTTACCGCCGTGAAAGGGCGGTGTCCTAGGCCTCTAGACGAAGGGGACG
>NZ_BNAO01000002.1:2773-5139 GCF_014653435.1 Alishewanella longhuensis
ATAAAATCTTGGTGGAGCTAAGCGGGATCGAACCGCTGACCTCTTGCATGCCATGCAAGCGCTCTCCCAGCTGAGCTATAGCCCCACACTTTTCTGTGCCAACAACAAGCTACGCTTATCGCTGAACACGGGGCGCATTCTAGGGGTGTGCCTTAAAAGTGTCAACAGTTTTTTATGGCCACTAAATCGTTAGAATAAAATTTAACCTAAGCGCCCCACTTTGTTACGACTTAGACCAAGGGCGCAGCAGCAAAGAATTTTTGCCAGACAACCCACCCTACCAAAACAACCAGCACCAAGCCTATCAGGTATGGCCAAATACTTGGTTTCTCAGCAAAAGGATCGCGCAGTGATCGTTTTGCGCCTTTCGGTAAATGGGCTAAACCTGTTAACGCTGCACCAAAGGGCACATTAATTTTCGCCCGGGTATTTACCGCCCAACCATTGGCATCCAGCAAAGGCCCTAAGTTGCGTCGACGTAAGGTTAAGTAAGCCATAATCATCGAAGGTGTGGAGATAATCAGTAACACTATCAGCAATACCAAAGGAATTTGCCACCAGGCAAGTTGAAATAAGCCTGAAACCGCAGCCGCTAGTGCGGTGCCCAAAGCTCCAATAGCTAAGCCAAAAGCGGCGAAAATACCGGCAAATTTAGCAATATCAAAACTACTGGGGGCTGGTGCAGCGACAGTGGTATTAGCTTCAATACCTTTATCACGGGAGGCAGCAAATTTCTGTACCTGATTTTCGATAAAAGCAGCGACGCGCCGATAGGGAGACCAGAATGCTTGCCGGATACTAACAGGTTGTGCCACTACTTTGGTTACACTTGCCTTCCAATCTTGCCCTTTACGGTCATAAAAGACGCCATTTCGCCCAGCCACCATCAATTCATCAACATCGCCACCGGTTAAGGCCGCAACAATATTTAACGGCGTTTCGCCCTGCCGGGTACAGGTACAGTACACCAAATAACAGCCACTAAAAGGTGCCATGGCAGCATGACGATTAATATCGCCTACCTGCATCACCAGCTCACAGCTGCGTTGATCAATATATAAGGTACCAGCTTGAAAGATGGCTTTTTGCTTGCCCTGATAAAAATCACTAAAACAGACAAAGTTGCGTAACAAGGTCACCAGGTCCCGCTGATAACGCACCAACTTCTCCAACGCCTTAAGATTGTCGGCAAAGGTACAAGCTTGTAGATCTTGATCGATTAGTGTTTGTAATTTTGTGCTTAACTCACTCGTCAGGATTAGCTGTAAGCGATCTGTCCCCAGCGCATGTACCGCTGTCTCCGGGCGTGCCGCCATCCAATTACGCCAAGCAGCCAACTGCGCAGAAATATGCTGCCAACTGCTATAAGTTAACTCTGAGCAGGGTTTGCCAAGTAAGGGCGTTAACACTTTTTCACTGAAATCATGAATAGCGCCAGCCCAAGCCGGGTTAATACCACTGCCGAGTGCCAGAGCCTTATCCGCAGCGATGGCGGATAAGGGTAAGGTCGCAATATCGCTATCGGCCTCCGCCACCACTTTATTTGCCAATGTATCGTAAACACCGATCGCCGGATTTAAATTATCTGTAGCTCTGTCATCGAAAGCCGCCAACTGACAACGTACAAAATAATCATCTATTTTTGCCTGCACCTTCTCAAAAACAGCAACAGCATCGGCAGTTTGCTCGGCGAGTGGACACAATGCTACTTGGCTCTCGGTGAACGTGGCATGCCACTCCAAGACACTTTGCGCTTGCGCTATAAACTGTTGCAAACTTTCACTATTCACGCCCTCGCTGCCACTTCTGTCTGCAATTCCGCCCTGAGTGACCATAATATCAGCGATAAACTGTTGTAATTCCGGATCTGTTGTTAATTCCGGTACCACTACGCCATCGCCATTAAAGTGATCAGCAGCAAACAACCGGGTGCTCTCCAACAAATCTGCAACCTGCAAATTATCCTGGGGCATTTTGTTAGAATACAGCAGCACTTGCTCTGCTGCATACTTGATGCCCGCACCTAGCTCGTCATCACTGGCTATGGCATTCAGCGGTAAACCGGGTTCTGCAAACATAACATTAAGATCAACTAAACGCTCACAGCTCCAATTTACCGCCGCTAAAATCTCAGGTATCCGTATCTGTCCATCACCATCCTGGTCCATCATAGCCAGCGTAGCGTCGTCAAACTCTAACCCAGTTGTCGGGCAATTTAATACTGTCCAGAGTTTTGGATCGAGTTCACTAAGATGTTGTAAGTCGGCAGGGGTGGAAATGGTTACTTGGTCAAAACCGCCTGAGCGGAAAAAGCGCCATTGATGTGTTGAGGTTGTAGTAGACAAGTTTCTGCTCCATGAGACTAG
>NZ_BNAO01000002.1:5165-93729 GCF_014653435.1 Alishewanella longhuensis
ATTATTTATACTCAGCATAATGCAGCAGTAACCAGCTTGCCATGCCTTCAGATAAAATTTAATGATTAATAAGACTGTAGGCTGATTGGCCGATATTAAAGCGCTCGAGAACAAGCATGACAGCGTTGTCAATTTAGCTAACTTCTGCTACATTGACACCTTATTTGTTGCCTTAATTTGCCGGAGAGTCCGTACATGCAAGTTGTGATTAAACCCAATGCCGCAGCTGTTGCCGAATATGGTGCTGCTATTTTTATCCGCCAGATCACGCAAAAACCCAACTCTGTACTAGGGTTAGCAACAGGCTCAACTCCCGTAGCGCTGTATCAACAACTTATCAACGCATACCAAAACCGCAAATTAAGCTTTAGCCAGATAAAAACCTTTAACTTAGATGAGTATCTGGGACTCGCAGCAGAACACCCTCAAAGCTACCGCTACTTTATGCAGCAGCAGCTGTTTAATCACCTTGATATTAAACCAGAAAATACTGCAGTACCGGCAGGGTCAGCAGCCGATCCACTAAAAGCATGTCAGGACTATGAACAACAAATTCTGAATGCAGGTGGTATAGATTTACAATTACTCGGCCTGGGCCGTAATGGTCATATAGGTTTTAATGAGCCCTCATCCGGATTACGCTCGCGCACCCGAATTAAAACCCTGACCAAAGAAACCATTGCCGATAACGCCCGTTTCTTTAGCGCTGATGAGTATCAACCCCATCTTTCTATTACTATGGGTATTGGCACTATTCTGGATGCTCGTAAGGTAGTATTACTGGCAACAGGTGAAAGTAAAGCGGCTGCGGTAACAGCTATGATTGAGGGGCCACTAAGCGCCAGCTGCCCCGCCTCTGCTTTGCAACTGCATCAAAACGCAGTAGTGGTGCTAGACGAGGCTGCAGCAAGCCAGCTAGCAAATATCGATTTTTATCGTCATATCGAACAAGAGAATGAACAACTCTTAGCGAGATTGGGGCGCTCTTAACCAACTAACCTACACAAACAGCGTAGGGCCCAGGATACGTAACTCGGTAAGTGGGCTGGTAAAAGGGTGAATACACGTAAGATCAGGAACCCGGTGTATTCACCAAAATCATTAATGCCACTGCCAAACCGCGCAGCGCATCCAGCGCTAGCATGCGGTTGGCGGCCATGCATTAGTGGCCGTAGTTATTTGCGTGACCATGCCGTTAATTTATGGCCTTTAAAGGCATAAAATAAGATAAAGAGGTAACAAGGTAATAAAATCCAGTAAGCACCCTGGCTATTACCAGAGGTTTCTGCCAGATAGCCATACGTCAGCGGTAGCAACGCCCCGCCAGCAATCCCCATAATTAACATTGCTGAACCTGTGGCAGTAAGCTTGCCCAGGCCTGCTAGCGCCAAAGGCCAGACCGCAGGCCAAACCAACGCATTGGCTAAACCGAGTAGTGCCACAAAAAATACCGTATCAGGCACCACAGGTATGCCCATCCAACCAAAGACCCAGAGCGACAACTGCTGGCTGTTAGTAGATGAGAACAGCACGCCAAAACTAAACAATAATCCAAAAATAGCCGAGAGCTTTAAGGCTAAACTTTGCGACAAATAGCGCGGAATAAGCAACACACCGAGGATATAACCCAGCACCATAAAGCTCATGGTATAAGAGGTTAAAATACCAAAGTGGGCTACCCCAAGCTGGCTACCATATAAACCTATGGTATCGCCTGCTATCACTTCCACACCGACATAACAAAACAAAGCCACTACGCCTAACACTAACTGTGGATAGGCAAATGCGGCTTTAATATAGCCTTTACCCTTGGCATCAACGCCCTCTTCCTGCGGCAACTCGGGTAAGGGTGCAAACCAAATAAATACTGCTAATAGCAGAAGTGCACCGGTCATATACACATACGGTAATACCAAGCGGGCAGATAATTCTGCTAGTTGTACTTGCCGTTCTGCAGCGGTAAGTAATGCCAGAGCGTCTGCTGAGAACTGCTCAATATCACTTAGTACCAGCGCCGCAAAGACCACCGGCACAATAATACCAGCCGCTTTATTTACCAGCCCCATGATGCTTATGCGCATCGCAGCGCTTTCATGTGGGCCAATACAAACAATATAGGGGTTAGTAGCCGTTTGCAGGATAGTTAAGCCGGTGCCAAGCGTAAATAATGCTAATAAAAACAGTGGGTACCAGGCACTTTGCGCTGCGGGGATAAATAATAATGCCCCCACGGCCATAATCAGCAAACCGGCTAACATGCCTTTTTTATACCCCAAGACATTAAGCAAAAATGACATGGGTAAGGCCATAACGGTATAGGCAATATAAAAAGCAAAGGTGACCAACAATGCCTGGAACTCATTCAGCTCGCAGACTATCTGCAAAAACGGAATAAGGGCGCCATTTAGCCAGGTCACAAACCCAAAGACAAAGAATAAGGTACCGATAATTAACATCGGCGAGAGTGTCGATTGACGACTTTGCGAAGTGAGTGTTTTTTCCATCATGCTTCCTGTCGAGTGTTGTTTTAGTTATTGTTAGTTTGCGTACTGTACACGGCCGGCTATCCAGCAATTCTGCACCGACCAGTTAGGATCAAGTAGTACCATATCCGCGGCATACCCCGGTAATAAGCGACCACGCTGCGCTGCTATACCCAAAGCCTCTGCCGGATATAACGAAGCCATACGCAGCGCCTCCGCCGGTGCAACATCAAGCCTCTCAATGGCATAGCGCACTGCGCCAGCCATATCCAGTACCGAGCCAGCCAAAGCGCCTGCTTCGTTGGTTAGCTTATTGCCATCCCGAATCACTTTACCGCTAAAAAAAGCAAACTCCGTCTCATCGGTTCCTACTGGTGACATGGCATCCGTAACAATTAATGCTTTCCCTTTGGGTTTGGCTAACAAAGCCAGCTTTGCGGCTATTGGATGCATATGTAAACCATCCAAAATTAAACCGCACCAGCTGTGTGGATCGGTAAGCGCTACGCCCACCATACCCGGCTCTCGGGAAGTCAGTGGCGACATGGCATTGTATAAATGGGTAAAACCGCATGCTCCAGCGGCCAGCGCTTGCTGCACTGTTTGTGCATCGGCGTTGGAATGGCCTAGCCAGACAAAGACGCCAGCCGCCGTTAACTGGGCGATTTGCGCCGGTGTCACATTTTCTGGTGCAACAGTGAGTAATCTGATACCCAAGTCAGTTCTGGTATAAAGTGCTAATTCCGGTTCAGACAAGCGACGAATATGTTGTTCCGGATGCACGCCTCTTTTGGGCACCGACAAATGAGGCCCCTCAAAATGCACCCCTAAAATACCAGGTACCCTTTGCGAAATGGCTGCAGCAATCACATCGGCACTTTGCTGCATCACACGTAAATCGTCGGTGATCAAGGTGGGCAACATGGCGGTACTGCCAAAACGGCTATGTGCCTGCATCATCCGCGTTAAGGTTGCTAGCTCTGGCGCCGTGTTAAAGAGCACACCGCCACCACCATTAACTTGCAGATCGATAAAACCAGGGACCAACATACCGGCTAATACCGCACCGTTGCTCGGCTGAATGTGACTAATCATGCCGTTTTCAACAAACACCTCTACCTGCTCGTGCCAGTTTTCACCATCAAATAATTTTGCTACGGCAAAACGCTGCATCAAAGCACCTCCGTTATTAACGTATCAGCATGGTTTATATTCTGAGTCGCGGCACTGCGCGCAAACCAAATAGCGCCTAACTCAGGTGATTCAATAGCAGGTACCAACAACTTTTGGATATTGCCATCAAGATAAGGCACCAGCTTGGGTGCCAGGCCACCGATAAGGGTAATGGCAGGTGGCGATAGCGCTAATAACCGCTCGGCGATAGCATTGATATGCTCGGCGCCTTCGACAATGATCTGTTGGGCTTGCGCGTCCTGCTGCTCAGCTGCAGCAAATACCAGAGGCGCCAAACGCGCATACTCTGTTGCCGTTGCATGCATAAAATGGCTGGCAATGGCCAGCGAATCGCGTAAACCTAATAATTGCTGCAATAGATCTGTCATTAGCGTGGGCGCTAACAAACCATCTTTGCTTCGTAACACCCGCTGCAATAGTTGCAAACCAAACCAGGCACCGCTGCCACTATCACCATAGGGAAAACCATGGCCGCCTACTTCCAACACCTGTGAGTTTACTGACGCTAAACCACAAGAACCCGTACCACAAATAATGACTGCACCATCTCTACCTTGATGGGCTCCCATGCAGGCCACATGTAAGTCGCTGGTTAAATGCAATTGGGCGAAGGGATGTTGCCACTGACTAAAGCGCTGGTGATATTCAGGAATATTCACGCCAGCTAAGCCTGCACCAACGATAACCTCTGAGATAGCCGAGGCTGGCAAACTAGCTTTGGCAAGCGCCTGATAGGTCGCATCCAGAATAGATTGCGTTGCAACATCCATTCCCCGTAGCGGGTTAGCTGGGCCGCCTAATCCCTCTGCTAATACCGTAAAAGCGGCATCTGTGAGTACCACCTTACATTTGCTGCCACCACCATCAATACCTAAGTAATAAGGTGGGTAAGCTGGCGTTTTATTCGTCATCAGCACTCCTTGACCTGCTGGACTATCTTAATTATCTGCTTATTGATTCCGCTAGCGGCTTTCTGCTGACCTGGTACAAATTAACTTGACATCCAGACAGGGCTTTGCGAAATTGACAGCGTTGTCATTTTTTTCAGCATATCGTAATTACAGTAAATAACAAGAGCCTTGTTTAAAACAACGGCATTTTTTTTAGCAACTGCGGAGATATCTGCAAATGAAAAGATTCTATCTACTGATCTTATTAAGCTTTTTCAGCAGTAGCTGTTTGGCAGAATTTAAAACTCAAGCCCAACTTGCTGAGTTTACCCAAAATACTGAGCTATGGTTTAGTGTTACCGATAATCTGCTTGCTACATCCAGTCGTTTTAAAGGGCAAATTGAGTTAGTAAACAATTCAACACAAGCTCTACCGGCAGGTGCAGCAGATTGGATAATTTACTTCCACTTTATCCGAAAAATCCCAACAACCGAAAGTGCCGGTTTGAAAATTGAACATATTCAAGGCGATCTGTATAAGTTAGCCCCCACTACCATCTTCAATGGCTTACCAGCAGGTAAAGGACTCACTGTATATTTTGAAGCATCACCCTGGATGATAAGTTACAGCGACTTTATGCCTCGCGCCTTTATGGTAGCAGCTGGACTGACGCCTGAGATTTTTTTAAATACCGATACAGAAGATTTTAAACAGTTTGTTCGTCCCTTAACCGAGCCGCGTCAATTACTTAGGAATATTGATGATGGCGACAAAATTGCTACTATGACCAATGAGCAACGTTTTGCCAAACACGCCGACGCAGCGAAGAAATCAAATAACAGCACACAACCAAACTTAGCTGAGGCAGCAGTCCACCGTATTATCCCTCAGGTACAACAGCTGACAATGCTAAGCGGCCACAGTAAGATTGATGCCCATTGGCAAATTATTACAACTAAAGAAACAACTGCAGAGGGCCAGTACTTACAACAACAGTTGCAACAGCTGTACGAGCTGGCGCTGCCACTGCAGGCGGAACTGCCAGCGAATAGCGCCACTGCTACGCTTAGCTTAACAGTCGATGCCAAACTCAAACAGGCGGAACGTTATCAACTTAGCGTTCGTCCAAACGCGATAACTATTATTGGTAATGATGCGGCAGGGGTTTTTTATGGTATTCAAAGTTTGCTGGCACTGGCAGCCCTTCCTGAAAACAAGAGTAGTAATATGCTCACGCTACCTACACTGGAAATTGATGACGCGCCACGCTATCCTTGGCGCGGTATGCACTATGATATGGCGCGAAACTTTCATGGGCTAGAGGTAACAAAACGCCTAATAGCGCAAATGGGTCGCTACAAGCTAAACAAACTACACCTGCATCTAACCGAAGACGAAGGTTGGCGCATCGAAATTCCTGGGTTACCCGAGCTCACAGAGATTGGCGCGATACGTTGTTTTGATCTCACCGAACAGCAGTGTTTATTAACCCAACTGGGCACAGGCCCACATCCATCAGGTTCAGGTAATGGTTTTTATCGCAGAGCTGAATTTATTGAATTGCTAAAATTTGCCAGAACCCATCATATAGAGGTGATTCCGGAAATAGATTTACCAGGACATGCCAGAGCCGCCATCAAAGCTATGGAAGCCCGTTATCAGCACTACAATATGGCCGAGCAGGCTGAAGAGGCTTTACGCTACCGGTTAACAGAAAACGTTGATAACTCAGAGTACCTTAGTGTTCAACGTTATACCGATAATGCGGTGAATGTTTGCCAGGAATCAACCTATGCCTTTATTGACAAGGTTATTGCCGAATTACAACTTATGTATCAAGAAGCCGGATTAACACTAACACTATTTCATATGGGTGGAGATGAGGTTGCCAAAGGAGCCTGGGAACATGCCCCTGCCTGTCAGGACCTCATCAAAACCCATCCGCAAGTAAACAGTATTGCTGATCTTAAACCTTACTTTATTAACCGCGTGGCAGAACTGGCGAACAACCGGGACTTGGCCTTAGCGGCCTGGGAAGATGGTTTGATGGCCGATCCGCAAACGCCCTTTCCACGCCAACAGTTTAACAATAAGCACGTACTGGTTAATGCCTGGGATAATATCTGGGAGTGGGGTTATGGTGATCGGGCCTACGTTTTTGCTAATGCGGGGTACCATGTAGTGCAATCGGCGGGTACTAATTTGTACTTTGATCATCCACAGGAAGCACACCCGGAAGAGCGCGGTTACTATTGGGCTACCCGTTACAATGATACTGAGCGGGTATTTTTCTACCGGCCGGATCATCTCTATCATAATGCTGAATTGAAGCGCGACGGCACACCGATCACCGATTTAGCCGCCCTACTTGGCCGTCCGCTACCGGCGTTGGAGAAGCCTGAAAATATGCTAGGTATTCAAGGTCAGGTATGGAGTGAAACCATCCGCACCGCAGAGCAGTTAGAACAAATGATTTATCCAAGGCTGTTGGCACTGGCCGAGCGTGCCTGGCATAGAGGCAGTTGGGAGCCAGAAAAAGCCAGTGATTCAGCCAGAGCGGATTGGCAAAGCTTTGCTAACCGCCTAAGTGCCGTAGAACTTACGCGCCTACAGCTAAGTGGCAGCATGCATTATTTGCCAGCACCAGGCGCACAGCTGCAACAACAGAGATGGCATATCAATCTTGCATGGCCAAATCTTATTGCAGAATATAGCCAAGACCAGGGCTTGACCTGGCAAATTTACAACCAACCTTTGCGTGCACAAAATAAGGTTATTCTGGTTAGAAGCCGGCTTGGTGAGGTAACCAGCCGGGTAATCATGCTTTAAAAATAAAGGTGTAATGGCAGCTTTATTCAGATAACTGCGAGCTTAACCACTGACGAATTTTAACAAGCTGCTCTTTCTCCAAGGTGCCTGTTTTACGCTGTAAAGCAGGCATTTTTTCCGGAATATGCACCGCTGCATTAGCGGGCTGATCAAAAACAAAATAATTAAACAGTGCCCCCCATGCTGCTCGTTCCGAGGCGGTATATTGTCTTAAACTTAATAAACTGTGTAATACACTATCAAACGGTGCTGGTGCGACTGCCTGTGGCGCTAAACTGCCACCCCACCAAAAGTTGACTAACATATTCATACTGTCAAGTGACGCTACCTGATGCCACCACAAGAGCGGAATATATAACAAGTCTCCGGGTGCAAGCTCTGCTTGCCAGGCTGCCGCCAGCGCATCTTCAAAACGAGGATGGCGCTGCAAATCGGGCTTAGCAAAATTGACTAAACTAATGGGTGTTCCTGTTGGCGCATAATCAACAGGGCCTGGATAGAGATTAGCCACCTGCGCAGGTGGAAACAAGGTAAAACGACGCCGACCTGCAATTACACAAGCCAAATTATGTCCATCATCAAAATGTGCCGGTACCTGAACCTGATTACCAAGCCATAATCGACCAGTACTCGCTGCCGGTAACAAGGCAAGTGGATGCGCAGCAGTAAAACCAGGTAACGCCTGTTCTATTAATGCACTTTGTAAGGCTATACGAACAGCAGTAGGCTGTGCTTTTGTCCGTAATAATTGTTGCGCGACAATAGATACAGGATAACGGCGACGTTCAAAATTAAACCCCACACCTTGTGTTGCATAAAAAATTTGCCCGTCAGTTTCAGGTGCAAGCAGCAATGTATCAAACTCTGTACCGCTATCTAATTGACGCAAATACCGAGACAGATTTTCGTCCCCCTTTTGCGCTTGCTGAAAAAGGGGCCAATGCTGTAAAGCAGCTTTTATCACAACCGGCTCAGCTTTAGGCAGAAGCTCTTGCTGAAAGTACTCAGGGGAAATATGGTTAACTTCGGGAATGCTTCGCATTAGATTTGCTTCCAAAAAAAAAGCTGATACCTCCTTGTATCAGCTTTTTACTCCAGGGTGAATTAATTAAAACGCCATCCGGATCCCAGCAACAAAACGACGACCATTTTCATAAATTGAGAATAAGCGCGCTGGATCGGTGTTGTATTCGGTGACTCGCTCATTGGTTAAGTTAACCGCTTCAAACGACAGGATAATGCTGTCGGTTAGGTTGTAGCTAATGCTGGCATCAACCTGACCGTAGCCATCGTTCCATAACTCATCGCCATTAAAATGTAGCCCTTTGTACCATTCTGTACGATAGTTATACATCAAGCGAACACTAAACAAATCTGTTTCATAATAACCACTTAAGTTATACATATGACGAGAGGTTCCTTCTACCAATCCCGAACCAGGCTTAGTAAGATCGCGTTCTTCATCACGTTTAGCATCAGTATAGGTATAGTTAGCCATTACCCCGAAATCACCAAAGGCCTGCTGATAACTCAGTTCCATCCCCTGAGTACGACCTCCAGGGCCATTGCTTGGTCGGGTAAAGGTCACATCGACCATCTTCTGCTCTTGTTCCCAGTAGCGCTGGTCCACAAAGGTTGAGAAACTGCGATAGCTTTTCACGTCTTTCATAAAGTAAGTCGCAGCGAAAATTGACGATGGATTAAAATACCACTCATAGCTTAAATCGAACTGATCAACAATTTGTGGTTTTAGCATAGGGTTACTTGCGGTGCCGGTAGGCTGAGCCACATTTAGAGAACCATAGCTAATAGCGGTCGAAATATCATTCCAATTTTGACGAGCCATTACCCGGGCGGCACCAAAGCGTAACAAGGAATCATCGGTTAAATCAAAGGCAATATTGAAACTAGGTAATACTTCTTTATAGCTATTTTTAACCTCTACCCAGGCCAGTTCGGCTGGACGCAACCACTCACGATCAATGGTTAAGAAACCCCAACTGTCATCTGAGAATTCGTAACCACCTGATGTCTGGCGGGTATCAACATAGCGTACCCCCAAATTACCGCGGAAACCTTCGCCTTCAAAGTCACCTTGCACATACAAGGCTGTGATATCTTCTTCTACCGCCCAGTTTTCTGCCAGAATTAACGATTTCGCATAATCGGCTTTCACGCCATTCAAGCCAACAAAGGCAATTTCTTCCATCCGATCACGATTATGAATAACTTGCTGCCCTAAATTACCATTCACAGCAGCATTAATATTTTGACTGCCAGTGGTTAAGTTACATTGAGCTAACGTTGGACAAGTATCAAAAATATACTGAAGATATACCGGCCAATCAGGCGCTAAATTTGCGTCTGCAAGCGTATTAGGGCCATGCCAGCTGTATGCAGTTCGCCCTTGAGTTCGCTCTGCCGCGCGCAGTTTTACGCCGGTTTTTATCTGCTTAAATACCCCATAATCAACCGGTAGACTTAAATCCAATTGACCATAATTTTCTTCATCCGTAGTAGGTTTTTCACCACCCCAGATCCAACCAGCTCTAAATTGTGCCGGATCCGCAGCGTTCACCTCAGTGCTGGCGCTTGGTGTACTACCCCGTAAATCGAAGTTATAGCCAGTGGTTGCTACGTATTCCCAAGAGGTTTCTCTTAATGTGCCGCCTTTGGCGCGAGTGGTACCAAACTGGCCATGTAGCTCATAATTATCGGCACGATAGGTAAAATCAAAATCGATACCCTTGGTTTCAGTTGAAGCAACTCGATTAATAAAGTTATAAGCTGCCGTTCCTCCTGCCGCTACAGATCCAGCCACAATACTGTTATCTACTTTGGTGGTATTACCCAGTAATGCTGCATCGTTATTAACAAAAATTAACCAGTTGGCATTTTGGTTATTAGCATCAACTTTTGAGTGCAGTGCATTTACTGTCATCTCAAAGTTGGCAGATGGCGCATACTGAAATGACGCAAATAAGGTCTCACGTTCCCGCTGCTGCTCAAACCGCGGCACACCAATATGGCTTGGTAAACGCGCATCTAAGCCGGGGTTTTTGGGCCAACCCAAAATCTCAAAGCCTTCACGAACTACAGTACGATCTTGCTTAATAGCAGACACGAGAATACCTAACGTATCGTGCTCATTTTTCCATGAATAGAGCCCGGAAAGTTGCGGATCCCACTTACCTGACATCTCAGAATATTGACCTTCCATCGATATATTGACGCTATTTGCATCTAAATCTAAGGGTTTACGAGTTCTCAGAACCACAGTACCACCTATAGAGCCCTCATCTATACTGGCCATCGGAGATTTGTAGACTTCCAAGTCAGACACTAAGGCTGACGGCAACATGGTGTAGTTAAAACTCCGCCCTGGATTATCCAAAATAAACCAGTCTGCTGTTGCTACCGTTTGCCCATTCAGTAAGGTTCTGTTAGTGGCGGAACTAGCACCACGAACCGTAATTTTTTCACCCTCACCAAACTCTCTGCTTACCCCCACGCCGGTGATCCTGGATAGTGACTCAGCAACATTGCGATCGGGAAACTTACCAATATCTTCTGCAGTGACCACGTCCACCACTGCATCTGAGTATCGTTTGGCATTTAAATTCGCTTGTTGCGATGCCCGGATACCACGGATCTGGATAACTTCTACATCCTGTTCTGCATTAACATCTTCAGCAGCAAATGCAACTGATGTGACACCTAGGCCGCTGGTCAATAATGCGGCTTTTACTGCTAAAGCACAAATTCCGATCTTTTGGTTAAGCATGGGGGGTTCTCCCGTTCCTGTTTTGTAGTCTTGTTGTTATGATTATGACAACGCTGTCATAAATTAACCATACACAAAAAAATCTAGCTTTGCAAATAACTTGCGCTGTTTTTTTAAGCAGCTCTTTTAATATGATAGTTCCTGGTTAATTCAACCAGCTAATAAGACAAGGTAGAAATGTTATACAAGTGAGGATTAAGCAATAAAATTCAATGTAATAAGTAATATACAACCTAATGTGAAGATTAAGCATTTTCTTGTATCTGCTAGTTTTTTTCGTTAAAACATCAGATTAACCGCGAAAAAAATATCACACAACACCAAAATTTGCGCTATAACTTAGAAGCTTTTTTGACTAGCGCTGTCATAATGCTATAAAGCAATTGCGGTTACTCAACAAACAACCGCATAATATGCAGCCAACAGTAAGATGAAGCGAAGATGAAAGTCACTATAAACGATGTAGCCAAACTGGCCGGGGTATCGATAAAAACCGTGTCTAGGGTGATGAACAATGAACCATCAGTTCGTCAGGACACCCTTGACAAAGTTATGGCGGCTGTTAAGCAGTTGCAATATCAACCAAATGCTGCGGCTCGCAATTTGGCCAGCAGCAAGTCTTATAGTATTGGCTATGTGTATGACAATCCTAATGCCTACTATATTATTGATATGCAGAATGGCTTACTGGAAGCCTGCCGCAAACATGGCTATGAATTGCTTATTCATCCGACTAACGCCAAATCTAGCGGCATAGTACAGGAAGTGTTAGAGCTGGTTGAACGTTCACGTTTAGCGGGGTTAGTACTGACCCCACCCTTTTCTGAAATGCCGGAAATTGCCACTGCCCTGGACACAAAAGGCATCGATTATGTTCGTATAATCTCTGGCTCCACGCCCTCGGCTAAGCTTAAAAACTGTGTGCTGGTAGACGATTTTACCGCTGCCTTTCGCATCACCAATCATTTACTGGATCAGGGGCATAGTAAATTAGCGTTTTTATGCGGTGATGAAGAACATAGCTCCAGCGGCGAACGCTTAGCAGGTTTCCAGGCAGCGTTAACCAAAAGAGGTATTGCCTTAAACCAGGACTGCATTATCCCGGGTACTTATTCGTTTGAATCGGGTGTACAGGGCGCGCAAAAATTACTGGCCATGGCAGATAAACCCACAGCAATTTTTGCCTGTAATGATGAAATTGCCGCCGGTGCCCTATTTTGTGCCAGGCTGTCGCAAATTACTATTCCTGAACAATTAGCCATTGCCGGCTTTGAAAACAGCCCTTTCTCGCGCCAAACCTGGCCGCCGCTAACCACCGCCAATCAGCCGAATAAAACCATCGCCCGCCAGGCAGCAGAGCTGCTATTTAAAGCCAGTAAGCAAAGCAGCAAACCAAGCAACTTTGAGCAGCCGGTATTTGTGCCTGAATTAGTAGTACGAGAATCCACCCGCAACGATCTTTAGCACCTGCGCTAATTTTCAATAGCAATACGCCCGGCTTTGACAAAGTTCTGCCAGCAGCGGGCTTGCGGCGCTAGAATAAAAAGGTCGCCATTTTGGCCGAGTAATTGCTGTGGTACACCCGCTTGTCGAGCTACCTCGGCATTCGCCCGCATATGCGGCGCTTCCCCATGTACCGGCACAGCGATAGCGGGTTTAACATAACGATAGAGTAAATCCAATTCGCCTTGGTTTGGGTGCCCCGATACATGAATAGGTAATAGGGTATCGGCTGGCTGCAACACCTGTACTTTTTTTGCTTTAAACTTGTCAATTAACCGGCTGATCAGCATCTCGTTGCCAGGGATCATGATGGCACTAAAAATCACTAAATCGTTTTCTTCCAACAGCAACTGCGGATGCCGATCTTCAGCCAGCTTGGTTAAGGCTGCGCGCGGTTCACCCTGACTGCCAGTGGCCACCACGAGTACTTCCTCGGCTGGCAAAAAGCCGATATGGCCCGCTTCAATCAGCGGGATATCTTCTGGCCAGAAACCGCATTGCCGGGCAGCACCTAACATATTCTCCATGGCCCGACCAAACAACGCTAAATAACGGCCACTTTGCTGCGCCACCCGGCCAAGGCTTATTAAACGGCCAATATTGCTGCTAAAGCCGCTTACCACCACCCGCTGTTTAGCCGGCTTTATGACTTCTAACAGCGCTTGATAACAGGCGGTTTCTGATAGCGAAAAACCGCTTTTTAAGGCGTTAGTCGAATCACACACCATGGCGGTAACACCCAGCTTGGCCAGTCGTTTAAATACCTGGGGTTTAAAAGCCCTACCTAAGATCGGTGCTGCATCCATTTTCCAATCGGCAGTATGAAACACCGTACCAGCCTCCGTTGTGATTAACAGGGCTTGTGGCTCTGGGATCGAATGGGTGATACTAAGCCAGTTGATTAAAAAGGGGCCACATTGACAGGTACCACCGGGTGGAATTTCAATAATAGGCATGTCGGTCGACAAACCGCTGCGGGCAATTTTACGCCGCAATATTTCGGCAGCAAAAGGCGTGCAATATACCGGGGCTTGCAAACGAGGCCAAAGGTACACCAAAGCACCGATATGATCTTCATGCGCATGGGTAATTACAATAGCGCACAGGCGCTCGCGTTGCTGGCTAATAAAACTGGGATCAGCTGCCTGCACTTCGGCAGTGAGCGGGTTGTCACTGGTAGCCAGGTTTGTGGGTTGCAGCGGATTATAAAAGGTCACGCCGCAATCGACCATTAACCATTGCCCGGCGTGGCCGTATAAATTTAAATTCATACCAATTTCGCCACAACCGCCTAAAGGCAGAAACCACAAATCTTTTATACCGGGCTGTGTATCGAATACTACTGCCTTACCCAAAATAGCCCCCTTAATAGCAGGCAACGTAATTTCCCTGCTAGATCAAGCCTATTACTATACGGTAAAGCAGTACATACGGCAAAACAGGTTATTTGGGTCTAAGCATTTTTTGCAGGGTGCGATCTTTAAGTTTAAAATGATGATAAAGCGCTGCTGCCGCATGACCTAGAATCAACACCCAAACCAGATAAGCACCGCCCTCTTTATGAATAAAATCCATTGGCGCTTCGAACTGTTCAAAGCTCAGCCCCATAGTATTGGCTACCAGTGTCTGAAACAGCCAGGTGTCTTCAAACTTTGGGATATCGAACAGAAAAAAGTACTCAGTCGCTACCCCGGTACCCAAATAACCCGTCAGCGGCATAATAATGAGCACGGCATATAAAGCCAGATGCCCAAAATGCGCGGCCTTATGCATTAACGCCGAGCCGGGTTCTGGTTGGGGTTGCGGGTTAGTTAAACGCCAGTACACTCTTAAGATCACCAACACGGCAATAGTCACACCAAAAGACAGGTGCAACTGCAGCGCAGTCCAGTTCTCGGGGGTGCGCGCTTCGGTAAACCATTGCCGGTAATACACTACAATATAGGCCAGTAAAAACAGCACAGCGGTTAACCAATGCAGCGTTCTGGCGACGCTGCCGTAATGTGTTGCAGAATTTTTGAGCATCAGATTAAAACCTGTTAAACCAAGTACCAACCTCAAGTTTGCGCGATAACCAGGCACAAATAAAACAAATTTTATTGAAGACTAAGCTTCAAATTATCGAACTTTTGCCCGCAATCTGTCAGGGAAGTCACCCACCCCTTGTTTAGTGCGGATCACCGGTACTATGCTGCCATCGTCGTTAAAATGTAAGTACTCAGCGGCCGTATGGCGCTGGCGTTTGTTGCACCTTGATTCGGGTGTATCCAGCCAGCGATGATAAAACAGCAACCACTGCCCCTGATACTCGACTATCGAGTGATGATTATTACTCTGGTGCTCTTGCGCCATTATCACGCCACGGTAGGCCCAGGGACCTTTGGGCGAAGCCGCGGTATAGTAGGTTAGCACTCTATTACCTTCGGGCATGGTAAAATAGTACAGACCGTTGCGTTTAAATACCCAGGGGCCCTCCATCTTCGGCTCATAGCCGCCCATATCCATTTTCTGAAAATCACCCTTGATACTGCGCATATCGTCGGCCATTTCTGCCACGTAGTAATCAAAATCAATACCGTGGAAATAGAGATAGGCTTTACCATCATCATCAATAAATAAAGCCGGATCATTGGCATAAGGCTCACGCCAGAGCGGCGTACCGATAACATCTTTAAAAGGGCCAATGGGCGATTCGCTCTCGGCAATCCCTATCCCCATCCACTTGGTGCTATTGGCCGGGTTAGCCCGATCTTTGACACCCGTTCCGGCCGGGAACACCAGATAGTATTTACCCTTTTTATAGGCCGCATCCGGTGCCCAGGCATAGTCATCGGCCCAGCTTAAGTCATCTACCGACAACACGGCACCGTGCGCCTGCCAATTAACCAAATCAGCTGTAGAAAATACATGCCAGTCTTTCATATGAAAATCAGCCTGCCACCAATAACCATAAGGCTTTTTTCATTGTTAGTACCTACTTTGTCTTAGCGATAGCGGCCTGCTATCTGCAACGCAGCATGCCAAAGTCACCGCATTTAGTGCGAACATTTCGCTAAAAACTAACAAAAACTTCCACAATTAACACAAAAGCCCCGCTTCCCCGGTACGCCATCAGGCGTAAACATTGCGCATCATTCAATTAGTGTCATCTTTTATTAACACTAATCTGGAAGATTGAATACATTTTGCTGCACTAAGTTTGACCAAATGAAAACCTGATGCTTTATTTACTGACAACATAGGTTAACGCGAATTAACAAGGAAAGTACAAATGGGCTTTAGCAATAAAATTAAAGTTATCAGCTTGATAATAGTATTACTGCCGTTAATTATCGCCACTACCGTCATCACTCTGCTAGCGCGCAGTGAGCTTTTTACTGAAGCAGAAGCCCGACTGATTGCAGTACGAGAAATTAAAGAACGCAATATCGCTGCTATGCTCAACGAATTTTCAGCGGGGTTAGAAGTAGCAATCTCCAGCGTATCTCAACTAACTACCCTGCAGCAAATCGACCAATTAGAACAAAGCTTACCGGGTATTAATCAGCAATTGGGCTTCTACGATATTTTTGTGATCGATAGCAAGGGCGATATCATTTATACCGTTGCCAAAGAAGCTGATTTACATACAAATCTTAATTCTGGTCCCTACCGTGATTCTGGCCTGGGAAAGCTCTATCAAGCTGTTAAAAGCCAACCAGAACGTTTACTAATGGCTGACTTTTCGCCCTATGCACCTTCCAATAATGAAGCAGCGGCTTTTCTGGGTAAGCGAATTAACCTTGGCGGCGACGCCATCGTGGTGGCAGCACAACTCTCGATAGATAAAATTAACAGCGTAATGCAAATTCGCGCGGGGATGGGGCAAAGCGGCGAAACCTACCTGGTCGGCACCGATAACCGTATGCGCTCAGACTCTTTTCTTGATCCGGTTAACCGTAATATTCAGGCCTCTTTTCGCGGCTCTGTAGCTATTAATGGCGTAGACACCGCAGCCGTGCAACAAGCACTCGCTGGGCAATCCGGCGTACTTAGAGTAAACGACTACAATAATAACCCGGTACTGTCTGCCTATGCGCCTATTGATATGTTTGGTGTGCGCTGGGCACTGCTGGCCGAAATTGATATTGCCGAGATCACCGCACCCGCCCAGCGCATGCTCGTTAGCGGTTTAATATTAAGCGCCATTGCCGTGCTGCTTGCGGTATTGGCCGCGCAACTGGTATGCCGTATTGTGATTACTCCGCTAGGTGGTGAGCCAAATGATATGTGCCAACTGACCAGTGTGATTGCTTCGGGCGATTTTACTACCCAGTTACAAGTGCCCGATAAACCGAATCATGTCATGGGTTGGTTGGCCAAAATGCAGCACACCTTAAAAGGCTTAATTGCCCAATTAATGGGCATTAGTAAAGAGCTGGAAATGACCGCCACGCAAAACTCTGCCGCGATAACGCAAGCCGATGGCAGTATTCAACTGCAAGCCAGAGAAACCGATATGCTGGCCACCGCAGTAGAAGAAATGAGCTATGCCGCTGCCGAAATTGGCAAAAACTCAGCCCTTGCGGCCGATGAAGTAAAAGCGAGCCAGCAGGCGGGTGAACATCTGGTTAAAACCCTGGAGGCGACGCAGATAAGTTTGCAACACACTATGCATAGCTTTACTCAAATTCATCAAGAAGTTGCCCATCTGGATCAGGACAGTAAAAAAATCAGTGTGGTGCTGTCCGTGATTAACGCCATTGCCGAGCAAACTAACTTATTGGCGCTCAATGCTGCCATTGAAGCCGCCAGAGCGGGTGAACATGGCCGCGGCTTTGCTGTAGTCGCCGATGAAGTCAGACAATTAGCCTTTAGGGTGCAAGAGGCAATAAAAGACATTTCGAGTGTACTTAATGGCATTACCACGCAATCAGACTCGTTAGCGAAACACAGTGTGATCTGTGCTAACGAGTCAGAAAAGACCCTGACACAGGCACAAAGCATGGCGACCGCCGTAACCGATATCCGCAGTAGACTCGCCACCTTAAAAGACCTGATGATCCAAACTGCCACCGCGGCCGAAGAGCAAACCACCGTATCCGCGACGCTGGCACACAGCATCTCAAGATTAAGTGCCGCGGCAGAAGAAAATAGCACAGCAATTTCGCAAGTTGCTGTGAGTACGCAACAGCTGCTGGGGATGGCACAAACCTTAGGGCATTCTGCCGGGCAGTTTAGAGTCTAAGGAAAAACAAAATTACATAAAAAGGCAAATAACCCAGGTCAGCACTGCTGACCTGGGTTGGCTGATAAGCGCGGCGCTAATAGGCAACAGTAAAACGCCGATTTTGGTGTTTTAGCTGCTCAACTTCGTCCAGTAAGGCTGCTGCATAATCCGCATTGGCAATGCGACTTTTGCCCGTCTCATCTGTTAGCAAATGATCTAAACCTAAACGAAAGCGCCCCGTTTTTGCACCAGCAAAAATCTCGGCTGCCGGCGATAAAAAGCTCCAGTTTAGCGCATGCTGTTGCTGCAGTAAGTGCAAAGCGTCTGCCGCGGCCTCAGCCGTAGCACGGTATTCAGGTGGAAACTGCGGGCTATCGAGCAAACGGCTATTATCAGGTAGTAATAAGCTAGCCGCGCCACCAACAACCAATAAACGCCCAACTTTAGCTGCTGTAGCCGCCGCTAAAACCGATTGAAAGGCATGCAAATAATAGGCTTTAACATCTTGTTGCGCATGCCCACTAAAAGCACTGATCACTACCGCTTTATTTTGTAATAACCGGGTTAGCGTTTTGGTATCATTAATATCCAATCCCACTACTGTTAACCCCGGTTGTGCCGTCAACCGCTCTGGACGACTCACCACCGCAGTCACCTGATATCCGCGGCTTAGTGCTTCGGCAGTAATCGCCGAACCAATAAAACCGGATGCCCCTAAAATAACTAATTCCATACTATTTTCCTCACAAGCTTGCTGTCTGAACAATTAATGTGATGGCATTATGGCTGCTCGATTAATACAGAAAAATAGCCTAATATTAAAATCACTGTTTAAAAAATTAAAACAATCATGCTAAGTCAAACCGATTTAAATAGCCTGCAACTGGTGCAGCGCCTGACGCAGGCCGGCAGCTTTACAGCAGCCGCCGAACAGTTGGGTTGCAGTAAAACTACCATTAGCCTGCAGCTAAAAGCGCTGGAGCAACAACTGGGGGTGGCGCTTTTTCGCCGCACTACACGTCAGCTAAGCCTGACCCGGGCTGGCGAGCAACTACTGCGCGATTGTCTGCCGCTACTGGACGAACTGCAACATGCTTTACAGCAATTGCAAAGCAGCGACAAAATATTACAAGGCAAGTTGGTGTTAAGCGCGCCGGAAGATTACACCAACCGCATATTGGCGCCCGCTGTAGTCGCCTTTATGACGCTGCATCCGGCATTAGAGGTAGAATTTCGCAGCAGCGATCAGGTAAAGGATTTAATCAAAGAGGGTATCGATTTAGCTATCCGCGCCGGTTGGTTAAAAGACTCCAATCAAACCGCGCGCAAGCTTGGCCGCTTTGAACAATGGTTACTCGCCGCTCCGGCTTATCTGGAGAAAGCTGGCACACCGCAGCAGCCACAAGATCTGACAGGCCATGCGTTTATTGCCTTTACGCCGTTAAACCAGCCGCAGCAATGGACTTTTAGCCGCACTCACCCGCATACCGGGGCAAAACAGCAAGTAGAGCAGTATTTGCAAGCACCGCTTAAAACCAGCTCTACTCATACTATTACTGCACTTATGCTGGCCGGCGCTGGCCTTGGCATATTACCCGACTACAGCGCCCGTGAGTTAGTTAGCAGCGGGCAATTAGTGCGGCTACTGCCAGATTGGGAACTGCCGCAAGCCGGTATTTACGCAGTATACCCACCAGGACGCTTTCGCCCGGCTCGGGTAACCGCCTTTGTTGATTTTTTACAGCAGTATCAACTGTTGGTTTAGTGAATTGATTGTGATCTTTAGAACAAAGTACCTTGCTAGAAGTCTGGATTGTGCCAAGATCAGTCATTTATCCTGCGGATGGCTAGTTTGTTAGCATCATTTTTGCTTCAGCGGTTACACCGCTTAGCAAAGCTTTCGCCTTTGGCGAGATACTTTCTTTTGCTTTGCCAAAAGAAAGTATCCAAAGAAAACGCAACCCTTTGTAAGGTATGCTCTACGTGATGTTAAGTTCGCTTTTTGAGAGACGAATAAACCTTGCCCTTTTCCCGCTTGCCTACGGCAAGCACATACACGAACAGCTCATCGTCAACAACTTCATAGGCTAATCGATATCCAGCAGAGCGAAGTTTAATTTTGTACACGGATTCAAAGCCGCTTAACTTATCAGCAGGCACTCTCGGATCATCCAATCGCTCTGCCAGCTTTTTCTTGAATTGGCTTTTGATCGGCGCAGCAAGCTTTTCCCATTCCTTAAGCGCAGCCGGAAGAAATCGCAGCTTATAAGTCATCCAAAGACACCGTTACAGCGTGATCCTTGTCGCCACGACGCTCCTCAACCAGCAGCGCCAATTCATAGTCTTCGAGCATACCCATCATAGCCTCGTAGGTCTCCGCTGGAATCAGGTAGGCTACAGGTTTATTGTGATTTAACACTGCTATAGGTGAACCACTTGCCTGAGAAAGCAAAGCTGAAGGATTTTTCTTTAACTCTGAAATACTTACAGAGAAGTCCGCTAATACCTGACGCATAAAAACCTCTATTTAGCTCTAAATTATGGTCATATATTAGCTCAATTTTCTATTAGGTACTACGAGCTTTTAGGCATAACAGTTATTAGTTGCCTTGAAATTCTGCTTTTCGCTCATAGTGACAGGACAGACGCTAAAAGTCTTCGTGTCATTGACTATCTTTCAATGCTTGTCAGTCAGCAAAAAGCCAATTGTGGTTATCGACCTAAATTTTCCAAAATGGATAAATCCGTGTTTAAATAGCGATAGGTCTGCCGATTAAGCCTTATCCCTGTTGTTGAGCTATGACTATAAAAATTGAAACTGGTACCCCTGCCGATATTGTCGCTATCAGCAAGCAAATTCCGGAGTTTGCGCAGGCAACGACTCTTGAGCGATTGCACAGTAAGTTGGATGGCGTTGTTAGTTTAATCTTAGTAGCAAAGCTTGATGGCGTTATTGTTGGCTATAAAGTCGGCTATCAATTAACAGCAGAGATATTTTATAGTTGGCTAGGTGGTGTCATACCGGAATATAGAAAACAGGGTATTGCAACGCTGCTGCTTAGCTATCAAGAGCAATGGGTTTTAAACGCTGGCTATACACAGATTAAGGTTAAATCCATGAATCGCTTCCCCGGCATGCTAAAGCTCCTTATAGCAAACAGCTATGAAATTGTCGGTTTAGAAGACAGTGTTTCTGGTAGCGAGGGCAAAATTGTATTTTTCAAAACGCTTAGCAGGTGCATTTTTTAAACTTGAGAGAAAGGCCCGCTGATTGGCGAACACGGGCTCCTGTACCTATACAGTGATAACGCCCCTAGCGCTAAAAAAAAAGCGGCCTCTTACCTTCATTACGGTTGCAGTGAACGCGCTGGCGTTACTCTTGGTAACGGAATCTGTCACTTTGTGCGGAAACAGGTAAATAAATGAAACAGAATATTGTTTATATCGCGCTGGTCGTTAAAGACTACGACGAGGCGATAGATTTTTATGTGAATAAGCTACAATTTGACCTGCTCGAAGATAGCGCACAACCAGAACAAGGCAAGCGCTGGGTAGTAATAGCGCCGCCCAATTCCCATGGCGTTGCCCTGCTACTAGCGAAAGCCACCAAGCCAGAGCAAGCTGCTGTTGTTGGTAACCAGACGGGTGGACGGGTATTTTTGTTTCTAAATACCGACGACTTTTGGCGTGACTATGCCCGTATGCAAACGCTTGGGGTTAAGTTTGTGCGCGAGCCGCAACAGCAAGATTATGGCACTGTTGCCGTGTTTGAAGATTTATATGGTAACCGCTGGGATTTGCTGCAGCTTAACCCTGAGCATCCTATGGCCAATAGATAGCAACCGTTAAGATTCTGCAGCTAGCTGCATGCCGAGGTATTGGCGACAAGAAGTCGCGATAGGAACGCTTTACACGCACAAGAATATAGCCTAAGAGGTAACAACTGTTATGCAGCAAATAGAATGGCAAGACTTTACCAAGGTTGAATTACGGGTTGGCCGCATTATTGCCGCAACGCCCTTTGCCAAAGCACGCAAACCGGCTTATCAACTGCAGGTAGATTTTGGCCCGGAACTGGGGATTAAAAAATCCAGTGCTCAGCTTACCGCGCTTTATACGCCAGAAGATCTCGTGAACAAATTAGTGGTTGCGGTCGTTAATTTTCCGCCGAAACAAATTGGCCCCTTTATGTCGGAATGTCTGGTTACTGGCTTTCATAATGCCAATGGTGAAGTATCGTTATGTATACCGGAGCATGAGGTGCCACTAGGTACCCGATTACTTTGAATCCTTAGCAGAAACACTCAGTACTTAAACCGTTATGTTGATATGCCAGGCGGCCTCGTTGCTAGCATTAGTTAGCTCTGCAGCGAGTTTGCCGCTATCAGCAAGCTGCTCACTAATGTTATCCAGCTGCTTATCGGTATCCTTATCGCGGTCTTGCTGACGCAATTGTGCTTTTAAAATATTGAAAAGCAATTGCATATCGCCAATGACCTCCTGTAGCTGCTGCTGATCTTCTCTGCGCTGTTTTTTGGCTTGCGCCTCTTCAGTTTGTTGCTGTAACGCTGCCAGCACTGTCTCTGGCAACCCTTTATCTGAAGACATTGTACTGTCGCTTTGATTTGGGTGCTTGTTATCCGCTGCTGTAGCGGCTAACAGCTTATCACTGCTTACGTCTTCGGCAATTTGCTCAGTGAGCCTTGCGGCATCTTCTGGCGATATCGCCATCGTCTCACCAGGATTTTCCTCTGAAGTAGCGCTAGACATCACATTTGCATCGTTGATGGTTAAAGTAACAGAACTGCTGGGGGAACTGGCCTCCCAGCCTTCTTTCAGATCTTTAGCAACGGATTTTAACTCGCCCGTTAATTGTTGCAGCTCACGCAATAATGCCTTAGGGGCCATGCTACCAAAAAGCGCAACCAAGCGCTTTAGCTGATCAACCCGCTCTTTAATTTCAGCTAATCTTTCACGTGCCTTGGCTTTCTTATCTTCAGCCATTTGGCGCTGCGCATCCGCTAGCGCAGAACTGCCCCCTTGCTTTGCCAAAGCAGCTAAACTCAAGTTAACCTTGGTCGACTCTGTTTTATCTGTTGCGGTAGTGTCTGGTTGAGTGTGAGGTAACACAGCTTCTGCCACTTTGGGCTTATTATCCAAATAGCTCTGAGCTCCCCCCTGAGAGACACGCTTATAAACAGGCTGAGAAGAAATTGAAACCGTCATAAGCCAACCGATCACTTTTCACTGTTACTGCTGTTATCGACCTGGCAGTGAGAAGCTTTAGCAACATTTTTAAATACCACATTCCTGATAACTCGCCCCGCCATATTAACCAGCATGCTGGCAAACTATGTTAGGATCACTTGCAACTGATGATACTTTTCAACTTATTGCTGGTGATCTTTTCTTCTGATGCATTTTTCTCTACTGCGCCATCCCAAACAAAAGCAGCTGTTATTAATTGCTCTGCCAATGATCGCCTCTAATCTGACAATTCCACTGCTGTCATTGGTAGATACCGCCGTGGTCGGGCACTTAGAGCATGCCTGGTATCTGGGCGGAGTGGCCTTGGGCAGCAGTTTAATAAGCCTGTTGTTTTTACTGCTGGGCTTTTTACGGATGAGCACCACGGGCCTCACTGCGCAGGCGTTTGGCGCCAAAAACAACCAAGGTCTGCGTGATAATTTGCTACAAGCAGCGTTACTCGCGCTGGTTTTGGCAGCCATACTGTTACTGCTACATCCGTGGGTAATGTCACTGGTGCAGCAGCTAAGCAGCGCCAGTAGCGAGGTGTTAACTCAGGCGGCGGTGTATTTTCAGGTGCGCATTTGGAGTGCGCCTGCGGCCTTGTTAAATATGGTGCTACTGGGTTGGTTTTTAGGGCTGCAAAATGCTCGCTATCCCATGCTGTTGTTAGTGCTTACTCAAAGCCTGAATATTGTGCTGGATTTACTCTTTGTGTTGGGCTTTGGCTGGAAAGTGGCCGGTGTGGCCGCGGCATCTGTGATAGCCGATTACAGCACCTTGCTACTGGGGCTTTATTTAGTCAAAAGGCTTTGGCAACAACTGCAACTGCCCGCAATAAGCGTGGCGCAACTAAAGCAGCTTAGCGGCTATAAACGCCTGTTTGCGCTTAACCGCGATATTTTTATCCGCAGCCTCTGCCTGCAGCTGGTGTTTGTGTTTATTGCCTTTCGCGGTGCGGGCTTTGGCGATACGGTGGTCGCGGCTAATGCCGTGTTGCTGACCTTTTTAATGTTAGTGTCTTACGCGCTGGATGGCTTTGCTTACGCCGCAGAAGCTACCACTGGCAAAGCGGTGGGCGCTAAAAACAACGCAGAAATGCAGGATCTCTTTGGTATTCTGGCGTGCTGGGGGCTGCTACTTGGCAGTGTATTTTCATTAGGCTATTGGCTGGGCGGCAATAGCCTTATCGCCCTGCTCACCTCGATAACTGCAGTACGCGAGCAAGCGGCCATTTTTTTACCCTGGCTAATTGCCCTACCCTTACTGGCCGTCTGGAGCTACTTGCTCGACGGTATTTATATTGGCGCCACTAAAGCGCGCGCCATGCGCAATGCTATGGTGATGGCGTTTAGCGGCTTTGCCATAAGTTATTGGCTATTTCAACCGCTGGGTAACCATGGGCTCTGGTTAGCGCTCTCAGTGTTTATGTTATTGCGCGGCATCACCTTAGCCATCCCGCTGTATCGTTACGGAGCAGCTTATTTACTTAAATAAAGCGCTATTTAAAACACAGCGCCACTTAAATAAGCGGCGCTGTGGCCAACAATAGCTAGGTTGTGCCCTCTACTGCAGGGCGCTTATCCTTACTGTGCAACCACTGATATAGCACCGGTAGCACTAGTAAGGTTAGCACCGTGGCCGAGATAATACCGCCAATCACCACCGTAGCCAGTGGCCGCTGCACTTCGGCACCGGTGCCGGTATTTAGCGCCATCGGCACAAAGCCTAAGCTGGCGACCAATGCGGTCATCAGCACTGGTCTAAGCCGGGTAATGGCGCCTTCTACTACCGCATAGGCTAAATCGCCGTACGCTTGCCAAAGCTGACGAATAAAAGAGACCAGTACCAGGCCATTGAGTACCGCCACCCCAGAGAGCGCAATAAAGCCCACGCCGGCCGAAATAGACAGCGGCATATCGCGCAGCCATAGTGCCAGTACGCCACCGGTAAGTGCCAGCGGTACCCCGCTAAAGATAATCAAGGCGTCTTTTAGCGAATTAAAGGCCAGCACCAGCAAACCGAGGATCAGTAATAAGGTAATAGGTACCACTATCGACAGCCGTTTACTGGCCGATTGCAGTTGCTCAAAGGTGCCGCCATAATCCAGCCAGTAACCTGCAGGTAAAGTAATATCGGTACTGATCCGCTGTTTTAGCTCGGTAACAAAGCCGCCTAAATCACGCTCCCTAACGTTAACCGATACCACCACCCGCCTTTTACCATTCTCACGGCTAATTTGCGCCGGAGCAGACTGCATCGCTAGGCTGGCGACTTCATGTAGCGGCACATAACCTGTCGCGGTCGGTATAGGTAAATAATTCAGATTGTCGATATCGGTGCGAATCGCTTCGGGTAGCCTGACCACTAACTGAAAGCGCCGATCGCCCTCATAAATTAGCCCTACATCTTCGCCGCCAATGGCCATGGCAATCAGATCCTGAAACGCTGCTAGCGTTAAGCCATAGCGCGCCAAAGCGGTCAGTTTGGGGTTTACTGACAATACCGGCAAACCCGATACCTGCTCTACAGCCACATCTTGGGCACCACTAATGCTGCCAGTCAGCTGCGAGATACTATTGGCAAGGCGCAATAAGGTGTCCAGATCATCACCGAATACTTTGACGCCAACATCGGCCCGGACACCGGAAATCAGCTCGTTAAAACGCATCTGGATCGGCTGGGTAAACTCATAGTTATTGCCCGGTAGTTGCTCCAGCGCCGCTGCCATTTCGGCAACTAACTGCGCTTTGCTTTTCCGCGGATTTGGCCATTCGCTACGCGGTTTTAAGATCACAAAATTATCTGCCACGTTAGGTGGCATGGGATCGGTTGCCACCTCAGGCGTGCCTATTTTTGCAAAAACTTTAGCCACTTCCGGGAACTGCTTGATGCGCTGCTCCAGTATTTCCTGCATTTGCACCGATTGCTCCAGACCAGTACCGGTAATGCGCATAGCATGCAGCGCAATATCACCTTCGTCTAACTGCGGAATAAACTCTGAACCCAGGGTGCTGGCCAGCCATAAGCAAGCGGCTACCAGCGCAGTAGCAGCTAGCAGCACTAATGCCCGCAACTTTAATACGCCCTTTAGTAAGGGCCGATATAGTGACTTGCCCGCGCGCATCACCCGGCCTTCATGTTCGCTGATTTTACCGCCCATAAATACCGCTACAGCCGCGGGTACTAAGGTAACCGACAGCACCATCGCTGCCAGCAACGCCATCACGACGGTCGCGGCCATCGGGTGAAACATTTTGCCCTCGACCCCGGTAAGCGCAAAGATCGGGATATACACCACGGTAATGATCGCCACGCCAAATAGGCTGGGTTTAATCACTTCCATAGTGGCGCTAAATACCACCTCTAACCGCTGACGCAGTGCTAATGAGCCACCTTGTTGTTGCTGTGCCAGACCCAACCGGCGCATGCAGTTTTCAACAATAATTACCGCACCATCAACTATTAGCCCAAAATCCAAGGCGCCTAAACTCATAAGATTGGCAGACACCCCTTGTTGCACCATACCGGTAATGGTGGCCAGCATCGCTAGCGGGATCACCGCAGCGGTAATCAGCGCAGCCCGGATATTACCCAACAACACAAACAGTACTACGATCACCAGCAGTGCGCCTTCCAACAGGTTTTTTTGCACCGTAGCAATGGTTTTATCAACCAGCGTAGTACGATCATAAACCGCTTCGACGATAACACCT
Source organism: Alishewanella longhuensis (assembly GCF_014653435.1). Taxonomy (GTDB): domain Bacteria; phylum Pseudomonadota; class Gammaproteobacteria; order Enterobacterales; family Alteromonadaceae; genus Alishewanella; species Alishewanella longhuensis. Next base: position 32,022 of record NZ_BNAO01000002.1, read on the forward strand.
TCCGGCAAGGAGGCTTTAATTGCCTCCAGCTTTTGTGCGGCGCCACGGGCAACGGTGCGGGAGTTTTCGCCCATTAGCATCATCACAGTACCCATGACGGTTTCCTCGCCGTCACGGGTTGCAGCCCCGGTGCGCAGCTCCTTGCCAAGCGCCACTTCGGCAATATCTTTCACCCGCACTGGTACAGTGCCGTTTAAAGCTACCACCACCTGTTCAATACTACTGATGCTACCCAACTGGCCTGGCGATCTCACCAGTAATTGCTGGCCGTTACGTTCAATATAGCCGGCGCCACGGTTGCTATTGTTATTGCGCAATGCCTCAGCCAGCTGCGGCATACTCACGCCAAAGGTCAACATTTTTAGCGGATCGGGTAATACATGGTATTGCTTGTCGTAACCGCCAATGGTGTTAACCTCAACGACTCCGGCTACCTGAGCCAGTTGCGGTTTGATGATCCAATCTTGCACTTCACGCAAGAACATCGCATCTAAAGCATTACCGGCAGTATCCGTTGCACCGGGTTTGGCCGACACGGTATAGACAAAGATTTCACCCAGGCCGGTGGCAATAGGCCCCATTTGTGGCTCCAAGCCAGCAGGTAGCGTATTTTTTATGGCATTGAGTCTTTCATTCAGCAGATTGCGGGCAAAATAAATATCGGTGCCGTCTTCAAACACTACTGTGACCTGCGACAAGCCATAGCGAGATAACGAACGGGTATATTTAAGTTTTGGTAAACCATACAACGCCGTTTCTACCGGGAAGGTAATACGTTGCTCTGCCTCCAACGGGGAATAGCCCGGTGCTTCTGTATTGATTTGTACCTGCACATTGGTGATATCAGGTACTGCATCAATGGGCAAACGCTGATAACTCCATAGCCCGGCGGCCACCAACAGCAAAATTAAGCTGAGCAACAGATAGCGTCGGGCGATAGAAAAACGAACTATAGCTTCAATCATCACGCCCTCCTTAGTGTTCATGCGCGGCGGCAGATTTCTCTAACTCCGCCTTAATCAGATAGCTATTGGCTACCACATAACGTTCACCGGCCTTAAGCCCGGCAAGTACTTCGGTAAAACGGCCATCGGTTCGGCCTAACTGCACGGCTCTGGGCCGGTATTGCTCACCGTTTTGCACAAAAACAACCGCTTGCCCTGCAAACTCTTGTAAGGCCAGATTATCGATCACCAGCGCAACCTGCATAATCTCGGCATCGACCAGCGCACTGAGCCTCTCGCCCACAGCAAAGCGACCGCTGCTGTTATCCAGCGTCACTCTGGCATAGACATAGGGTTGACCACTGGCTGGTAAAATATGGGTAATGGTGCTGTCGTAACGGCCACTACGGGCTTCAATATGCACCGGTAGCCCACTTTCAATGTCGTCCAGTACCGCAGGAAACACCTTAAGCTCGGCCCAAAGTTCGCTAGGATCGGTGATGGCAAATAACGACTCGCCAGCAGTATATTCGCCTTGGCTGGCAAATTGCTGAAGCACAATACCCGCTATAGGGGCTTTAAGCGGATAGGTGCGTAGGCTGTCGTTAGATTCAACCAGCGCCAGCACCTCTCCCCGTTTTACCCGCTGGCCAACAGTGACATTAATTTGCGTAATCATGCCGGGGAAACGGGCTCGCACCTGAGCTTGACGATTAGGCGGGGTTACCAGCTCTCCGTACAACGGAATATGCCGCTCTATGGTACCGGCTGCCGCGGCTGCGACCCGAATACCCACTTGCTCGGCCATGGCTGCTGCGATAACAGCAACGTCATCATGCCCTTCGGCTTGCTTGCCAGCTGCATCGTTATGCCCAGCAGTATGTGAGTGTTCGTGCCCATGAGCGTGTGCTTGCGCCTGAGTGTCGCTCGTTATTTTAAGGTGTTTGTCATGCGTATGTTCATGCTTATGGCCTTCGCCAGCAATGGCAGACGTAAAAAGCAGCGCCGGTAGCGTTAATAAAGAAAATAATAAGATGTTTTTCATGGCAAAGATCCTGCTGCAGAAGTTGCTGCTGATGAGAAAGGCTGGGGAAAGCTGTGGTTAGTATTGGCGCTGGCGGCCAGTGGCAGGCCGGTAAGCTGCTCAAGTAATGCCTGATTACTCAGTGCCGTGCTGGCGGCATCCAACAGTTGCAATTGGGCCTCTTGTAGTGCCTGGCGAGCCGACAACCAATCGGTATAGCTGTAGCGGCCACGTAGGTAGGCATCTTCCGTTTGCGTTAGTGCTTGCTGTAACAGCGGCAGGATCTCACGCTGTAGATCCCGCACCGCCATCGTACTATAGCGGTGCATTTGCCAGGCTTGATATAAGCGGGCACGCAGTTGCAGCAACTCATCTTGCTGTGTTATGCGCTGCGCTTCGTTCTCGGCTAAAGCGACCTTTACTGCCACCTGATTACGGCTCTGGCTGAATAACGGCACTGAGACACCGGCAACTACAGCAAAATCGCGATTTTCCTGTGAGCGCATCACCCCAAGTTGCCAGCTAACATCGGCAACCGACTGGCTGTGCAACTGCGCTAACTGTGCCTGTTGTAAGCGCGCTGTCGCGGCAAACACCTCCAGTTGCGGCGTAGTTAGCACGCGCTGGTATAACAGCTGAAAATCAGTGCTGTCGGTTAACTGGAATAAGTCACCACTCACCACACTAAAATCGGCATGCTGTGCGCCCCACAGGCTGGCCAGTGCCAGCTTGCCGCTCGCTAACTCTGCCTGCAGTAACCCCTGCTGCAATTGGGCCTGCCGCACCGCTACTCTGGCCCGTAATAGCTCAGCCTCCGGTGCGCCGCCGCCCTGTACCCGCTGGCCCACCAACTGTAATGCCTGCTCGCTTATCGCAACGGCTTCGCTTGCTAACTGCAATTTTTGTTGCAAGGTGAGTACGCTAATAAAACGCTGCGTTAGTTCGCCGAGTAAATCTAAACTGTTAGCTTGCCGCTGAGCCAGCAGCAAGGCCTGCTCCGCCGAGGCGGTTGCCGTTCGCGTCTGGCGTTTGTTGCCAAGCTCCAGCACCGAAGAAAGTGCGACACTCAGCTCCAGACTTTTTACCCCTGACAGCTCACCAGTACCCAGCAAGTTTTCAGCACCAAGCGCCAGCTCATAACCCGGGTTAAGCGCGGCCACTTGCAACTGTTCTGTCGCGGCTTTTAAGCGCCAATCAAGTACTTGCAATTGCGGGTGCTGCTGTACCAGCCGTTGTGCCGCGCGCTCTAGTGTGAGTGGCGGCAACGATTCTGTCGCATAGCTTTTACTACCAATGATGCTAAACAGCAGCATCACCGGCACGCATACATATAACGCCACAAGGCGCTTGCCAAATAGAATGGAATACATAACAAATCCTGTTTATTGAATAATTAAAAGTAATTAAGCAAAAAATCAGGCGATGGGTGGGCGGTAAATATTGGCTTGTGGGGAAGTCGGCGGCTGGTTTAGATAGCCGGTAAGTTGTAGTTCAGCGCTAATAGTTAGTGCGGTAGTGACATTAAATAAACCCAGATGGCTGGCATGACAATGATTACAATGATCACAGCCATGCTTGGCATGTTCAGCAGCCACAGCGCTATCGGGCTGGCCGGGTGCTAACTGCTGTGATGCATGTTCGGAAGTGAGTACTTGAACAACCAGGCTATAACTATGATGCGGATCTGCGGTATCAGCAGGCACACTGGCCGCAAACGCCTCTACCAAAACGCAGCCAAATTGCACGCACAGTAACCAGGCAATAAGCAGGTTACGTAACAGCATTGTAGACTGGCGGTATAGGCTCATTTCATCATCAGTAATGTTTAATCCGGATAGCAGGATATGCAATTCCCGCTATCCGGTAAAGTTAAAGATCAGGCTTAGGCTTGCAACGCTTTGCTAATCATCAGATCAATCAGCGCTTTTTGGGCTTTAGCCGCATCATCCGCGCCGCGTGGTAACTTGTTACTTTGAATCGTGTTCAATTGTAACAAGGCCGCCGCTTTGGCTAAGTTATCGTACTCACTGGCTTTTTCTAAACCGGCGATGGCAATTAAGCGTTTTACATACTCCACTTGCAGGTTATGGCTTTGTGAGCTGGCTTTGCGGCTATCGACAAAGATGCTATCGGTCAAATCTTTCATAAAGCTGGTCAGGCTATACTGATTACCATAAAGCGCCGAATCAGAAATACGCTGTAATACCGCTTTGTGTAATAGCTGATTCAATACCGATTGCTGCAGGCCTAAAATCATCTCATGCGCTTTTGGATCCAAATTACGGCCATAATGGCTAAAACCACGGCGCTGCGGTAATAACTGGTTATACAGTGGCTGCATGCTCTGCAACACATCGGGCGCAAACACTTTGTCAGTTAACAGCTTCATCGCCGCTTTTTGTTGCGCTAACGGCACCGGCGTTAGTGGTTTGCGATCAGTCGGCGCGCCTACTACAGCACGCTCGACATAAACACCGCCAATTTGCCGTGATACGACATCGGCCTGACCGCGATACTGGCCAAACAGGATATTGGCCGAAGTGAGTAACCGCTGATAAGACTGGCCATCGGTTAAGGCGGTCTTGCTAAGCTGACCAAATAACTGCTCAATTAATTGCAAGCGATCTGCGGCATAAGCCACCGGATCAGATGACATATCGCCAATCATCACCCGCGGATCAATATGCCGGCCCGGGGCACGCATATCATCAGCATCGTTACCAAACGCCAGAGCGGGCTCAACTGAACGCGCTAAAATTTTCTCCAGCCGCGCTTGCTCTGCTGTGGCATCGGCTAATGCCGGGCTGTAACCATACTCAATGGCCCAATCATCATATGGCCCAGGCTTAGTTTGAAAAATATCCCCCTGCGCTTTGCCAATTGGCGCAATATTGGCTGGGGTATAATCCATCACCGAGCCGGTGATAATCCCCTGAGTTTTCTGCTTGTCGTGTACCTCTTGGGCATTCCACAGGTTAGAGGCTTTCATATTGTGGTTTAAACCCAGCGTATGGCCTACTTCGTGTAACACCAGCTCCATTAAGCCCTGGCGTAAAATTTCATTATTATCAATACCCATGCCGGTGCCCAATGCCCCCGCAAAAATCAGGCTTTGCTGTAACTGGTGCCCAGCCGAACACAAAACGCCATTCGCATGTACATGGCCTTGTTGCTCAGTTAACAGGTTAGCAGCGCCTTCAGTATACAGCTGGTCAAAGATCCAACGGTTTTTCATAAAAACGTATTCCAGCATAATGTCGGCACCCAAAATCTCGCCGGTTAGCGGGTTTGCCAACGAGGGGCCATAGCCGCCAAAAGGTGGCGTGGGTGATGAGGTCCAGCGTAATACGTTGTAATTAATGTCACCAGCATCCCAATCAGCATCATCGGGTTGAATGCGCACTTCTAACGCATTTTTAATGCCGGCCTTTTCAAAAGCACTATTCCAGGCCAATACGCCAGCAGCAACGGTATCGCGCCACTCTAGCGGCGTGGTGTTTTCAATCCACCAGACAATGGGTTTTACCGGTTCAGATACGGCTGCCGAAGGATCTTTTTTCTGTAAATCCCAACGGTGGATCACGTCGCGAAACGGAGCCCAATCAGCCGAGGTCATATCATCGACTTGGGTAGTAAAATACCCTACCCGCGCATCATCAAAGCGTGGCTGAAAATTATTCTCTGGTAAGGCAATAAAGGAATGTTGCACCTTAATAGATACCGACCGTGGATCGCTTAGCGCATTGCCGCCACGCACCCCGGGGTTGGCATCGGCAAACACATAGTCTACAACGATATCCAGATTTTCCGGGTAAGGGCGATGCTGCACGATGCGCGATTTCTTGTCATCCAGCTTGCCTAAACTAAAACGTTTTTTGGCATTAGGATCATTCGGATTAGCCCAGGGCGATACCTTGTGCAAATCTTCACTTAAGAACAGTTTGTCGGCTTTGAGCAGCAGTTTATCTTGTTCTTGCTTTTCAATTTTAATACTAGCCAGTACCGCTTCGCTGATATTGGCCTCGGCTGCACGCGACAGTGCGCTGTTTTCATCAAAATAAAAACGCGGCGTTTTGCTGATCACATCAATCCGGTCAAAGTAACGGCGAAATTCAATTAATTTAGTTTCACGATAGGCACCGCGAAAATGCCCCGCTTCCGTTACCCCATCTAAGGTTTGCGCAAAATACAAAAAGGGTTTGTTTAATTGTGCTTCAGTAATCACCAGCAGGTTTTCGCCGGTTTTCTCGTCCAAATAGATAGTAAATAAGCCGCTAATCGCCTTTTTCTCGGCGATCATACTGCTAAAAGTTTGTGGCTTGGCGTCTTTGCTGCTATCAGCTGGCGTTTTTGTTTCTGTTGCATAGAGTGCGCCGGGCGCAGCCAGGGCCAGGGACATAGCCAAGGTCAGAATTGTTTTTTTCATTGTGGGAGTGCTCTTGTTATTATTTAGAAAAGCGAAAGTTGGTGTTATAAAAAAGTAAGAAATTGGCTATTGATGAGCAAAGTGTCAACCGAATTAAGACTGAATAGCAAGCTAATACGACCAACGGCCAAAAAGGGGGTTTTTAGCTAAATCTAATCGCTACGCCACAGCAAAGCGGCTGTTCTCACAACGGCAAGCCGGTGCGGGTAGCTTGCCGTTATTAGAGAGTTAGTTGGGGTTTAGCTATTTAGCTGTCATAGTGCTTTGCTGTAAATCAATACGGTACTCGGCAAAGCCAGTAGGCAGCGCACTTAGCTTAGTCATAGGCCAGAATTGCTGTGTCTTAACAAAGTTTTCGGCGATGGCTGAATCTTGCGTTTGAAAACGGATATCCAGTTGTACTGCACTTTGTAACGGCATAAGCTGCCAATTGTTATCTGCGGCCGGCTCTACTGCCGCCAAATAACGATTACTGGTAGCATCATAGCTCGATTGCTTCGCAATAAAATCGACCAGCGCTTCACGATTGCTGTCTGGTGCTTCTAACACAACCTTAGCACTGCCGGTGCCGGCAAACTGACCAGTAAAAGCACGATAGTTATTGGTTGCTACTAAAAAATGTTTAGCCGCAAAGGCTGCACCGCTAAACACCTTGCCCTCGGCATTGGTATAGCTCAGGTTAACAATGCGCGATGCCTCAGCATTCACCAGCTCGCAGCGCTGATTAAATTTCGCAGGCTGACTAACATCAATCTGATACTGAACGCCATTAATCACATCAAAATTATAGGTTTGATGTTGGGTATTAATCAGTTGCTGCGGCGCGCTGCTGCTAAGGTCAATCTGGTTAAATTGATTGGCGGCACATTCCAGCCAATCTTTAATCTCGGCACCCGAGGCTTTAACCGCGACCAGCGTATTGGGATACAAATACAAATCTGCGGCATTGCGAAAACTTAATTCGCCTTTGGGCACCTGCACATATTGCTCGGCATCACTGGTGTTGCTGCGCCGACCGCCAGCTTTAAAGGGGGCGGCCGCGGATAACAGAGGATACTGTTGCAGTTCCGCGGGTAAAATAGCGGCCACTCTGACGCGCTGAGCATCAGCCACGATTTGCACCGTAGGATCATCCTGCACCTGCGCCAAAAAGCTGTACATATCACTGGCGGCCACACCAATAGGCCGCTGCATAAAGGCAATAGTGCCCTGGTGCCCCTCTGCGATGGCGGCAACAATACCCGCGTGCGGCGCTACCAGGGCTTGATTGTTGCTGTTATCAAATACCGGTAATACCTTAGCCGTGGCGCTTTGCACCTGCCAGCTTGTGCCATGCTGTTTTAACGTAAAATCGACGACGCCTAGATGATCGCCCCAGCGGCCAGGTATTACAGTAGGAATACCATTAATTAAGCCACGGCTGATATCGACATTGGGCAGATCCTGATAACGGGCATCTGGAAATAACGAATGGCTGTGGCCAGAGAGAATCGCATTAATACCAGGTACACGGCTTAAGGCATAGGCCAGATGTTCTGCTTGCGGATCCGGGGTGTCGGTAACCTGTCCCAGACCTGAGTGCGACAGTACAATCACTAAATCAGCGCCTGCGGCTTTCATTTGCGGTACTAGCTGCTGCGCGGTTTCCAAAATACTGGCAACGCTAACCACGCCCTGTAAATGTTGCTTATCCCATTGCAATATTTGTGGCGGCACAAAGCCAATATAGCCAATATTGAGCTGCTGCGTATTGCCTGCACTATCCGTTACTGCGGTTTTTTTAATTAAATAAGGTGGGTAAAGATGATCGCCGCGCTTTACACCGTCGCGGCATTGTTCAGCCTCGCAATACACATTGGCACTGATGTAGGGAAAGTTAGCGCCAGCAACGGTCTGAGATAAAAAGTCTAAACCAAAGTTAAACTCATGGTTGCCCAGGGTCGCTACGTCGTAATTTAGTGTATTCATCGCCTGCATAATGGGGTGCACTTCCCCCGCGGCCAGCCCCTTATGGGCAATATAATCCCCCAGCGGGCTGCCCTGGATCAGATCGCCGTTATCTACTAAGACACTGTTTTGTACTTCAGCCCGTGCTGCTGCTATTAAACTGGCTGTTCGCGCCAGGCCAAGGGTGGCATCGGTGCTGCCGGTGTAATAGTTGTAATCCATAATATTGGCATGCAGATCGGTGGTTTCCAGTACCCGCAGCGTTACCGTAATGTCAGACGTTGTAGGCCTTATGGTAGGTGTATCGTCCGGTTTTGAGCAGGCGGTTAAGCTGGCCGCTAAGGCTAAACATAAGGTCGATAAGCGCAATGGGGAGACTATTCGCGGGTTCATTCTTTGCTCTTCTTTATTAAGGCGACTCGGACGGAATAACCGCGCAGTATAAAGCAAAAAAATGAAAGATAAATGACTGGCCCCTTTCGCCAATAGGTAAGGCGCGAAATCAATCACTCTGACCTCTTGATTTTTTTATGATTAAAAATGGTATATTCTTTTCAATATATGAATTTTAATCATACATTAGGCATTGAACGCAAGGCAGCATTATTGCCGCTACTGACTTCGTAAAAGCAACCTTTATAGCCAAGTGACTGTAAGGTGCGGATTTCAGCTGCAGATAAAGGTCACTTGGGTATATAACGGAGCCTGACTATGCTGGAAAAAGTTCACTTAAGTATTCTGCGGGAAATCTCCCGTCAGGGATCACTAACGGCTGCTGCAGATAGCCTGCATTTAACCCAGTCGGCGTTAAGCCACAGTATCAAAAAGCTGGAGCAACTGGCTAATATTAGTTTATGGGTAAAAGATGGCCGTAATATCAAGCTAACTCAGGCCGGGGAATACTTGCTGGCGCAGGCCAACCGGTTAATACCGCAGTTTGAACGGATGGAAGAAACCTTACGCCAATTTGCTGCAAACGAAAAAGGCGCGCTGCATATTGGTATGGAATGCCATCCGTGCTACCAATGGCTACTTCGAGTAGTCAGCCCTTTTCTAGCCAGCTCGCCCGGGGTAGATATTGATGTAAAGCAGAAATTTCAATTTGGCGGCATGGCCGCGCTATTTAACTACGATATTGATATTTTGATCACCCCCGATCCCATTCAAAAAGACAACATTAACTTTGAAGCGGTGTTTCCCTACGAGCAGGTGTTAATTGTTAGCAAGCTAAACAAACTCAGTAAATTAGCTAGCATTACGCCAGCACAGCTTACCGAGCAAACGCTACTAACCTATCCGGTAGACTTAGCGCGGCTGGATATTTTTCAACAGTTTTTACTGCCGGCACAATGCCTGCCGAAAAAGCATAAAACGCTGGAAGATACCGATATTATTTTGCAAATGGTGGCCGCTAACCGCGGAGTGGCGGCGCTGCCGAAATGGCTAGCGCTGGAATATGCCAAAACCTTACCAATAGTGCCTCTGAGATTGGGCAGCAAGGGGATTCATAAGCATATCTATGTCGGGTATCGTAAGCTGGAGCAGCAAAATAAACATATTGAAAGCTTTATTGCGTTGGCGAAAACGGTAAAAGTTACCCCTGGCTAGAATGTTACGAAATAAACAAGGCACCAAGCGGTGCCTTGTTCGTCGATAGCCGTTAGCCGCGTTAACGTAAGTTAAACCCGGTTATTGTTTTGCATCCTTGCCAATATGCTTATCAAAAAATGCCAACATTTGCGTGTATAAAGCCTCACGATTATCAACATTAAAGAAGCCATGGCCATCTTCTTTTACTAACCACTCATAAGGCTTACCAATGCTATCCAAAGCTTTACGCAGGTTATTAGCATGCACTATCGGCACCCGTACATCTTTTGAGCCATGAACTATAAAGAGTTCAGCTTTAATTTTATCCACATGATGTACCGGTGAAATCGAACGTAAATATTCTTCGCCTTCACCAACATGCGCTTTTAGATATTGACCTATGCTCGGGTTACGGCTGGCATCAGAGCCATCACCACTAAAAAATAATGGCATATCGTATACCCCCACATAACCTACACTGCACTTATAGAGATCAGGTTCTTTAATAACCCCCCATAATGCGGCATAACCGCCATAGCTACCGCCGTAAATACATACCCGATCTTTATTGGTAATGCCCTGCTCAATCGCCCACAGGGTACCATCGGTGACATCATCCTGCATTTTACGGCCCCACTGTAACCGGCCGGCACGATAAAAATCGTCACCATAACCACCCGAGCCCCGGAAGTTTATTTGTAATGTCGCGTAACCCCGGCTAGCGAAAAATTGTGCCTCGTTATCAAAACCCCAGCTATCAAAAACCCCAAAAGGACCACCATGTACGTTTACAATTAGCGGTACACCTTCGGTTTTGCCGGCTGGCATGGTCAGTAAACCGCGAATAATTTTACCGTCTCTGGCCGTAAAGGAAATCTCGCGCATTGGCTGCATTTGTGCTGGTTTTATTTTACCCAGCGCCGATGCCAAATAGCGGGCTTGGCCTTTTTTAACATCAAACAGATAAAAATCACCGGGGTTGCGATCGTTTTTAACGTTAAATAATACCGTGTTACCCTCGCGGTCGAAGGAGGTAAAGCTCAACACCTGATCCGGGAAGGCATTTTGTAACCCAGCGAACAATTTCGTTTCCGGATGCTCAGCGTTGATTAATTCCAAATCGCTGCTGGAAGTCGCAAAGTTAACCGCCAGCACTTCGCCATCACTGCCGCGGATCACCGAGCCCACATCGGAAAAACTATGGCGGGCTAATAGGGTTAACTCAGAGGTGGCAAAATCGTACTGGAATACCCCAGCGACATCGCCCTCGCCTTCAGCAATATCGTGATTCGACGAAAAGTACGCTTTACTGTTGTCAGCGGAAAATCCCAACGGAGAGATACTTGGGTTTTTGCGCTTGGTCGGCACATCCAGCTTTTGCCAGCTATTGTCTTTTTTATAGTGGATTACCGTGCGGTTATCATCAAAAGATTTACCTTCAATCGCTTCAATCCCGACGCGCACATTACCGCTGTTATCCGCAATCAAACCTATAACAGTACCCGCAGGTTGATCATCTAAATAGCGCTCTCTGCCACGATTAACATCCAGCGTAAAAGCCCGCCACCCCGTCTTATCACGCAGATTATAACGGGCAATCAGGATGCGGTCTTTTTGCTGAGGTAACATATGCATAATGCTGTATAAGATACCATCGTTACGTTTGGCAAAAATAAGCGTACGGCGGCTACCATCGATATTAGCGGCGTATAAGTCGGTAGTAATCCCTTGCATACTGACCAAGTTACCGGTAATTTCCGCCACTTCCATTAACACACGCTCATCATTTGCCCAATAAAAATTAAGCACATGCATATTATTGCCAAAACCAAAACTGGAAATAACACTTTGATCGCGTAAGCGCATAACGCCTAATTTTACTTCCGTTTCTTCCTGATAGGTAAAAGCAACATGCTTACCGTCAGGTGATATTTTCATGGCAGAAAACTGTCGATGCTCAAAAAAGTCACGCACCGGAATCTCAGTCGCTAAAAGGCTGCCAGCACAACAGAGCAGTAGCAGCGCAAAAAAAACTCTCATAATTTTACAACCCCTAATAAAAAACACCCAATGCTGTTTTTATACGTTTATAGTATTAGCAATTCTGAATAACTCAGCCTTTCACACTGTGCCAGATTAAAATCGCTTGTAAAGTATCTGTATCTGTAATTGCTGTAAAGTGCATAGAACAATATTAAAAGAAAATATTTTACAAGGGATTTGTAAGTTCTACCGTCACTTTCTCCAAGTGTGCCGAAGTTGCTTTTAAACCGACCTCAACCGCACCGCCAATAACATAAATGGCTTTATTTAGGCTAACTGCACCCAAACCATGTCGTGGCACCGGCATATCGCCGCGCTGTTGCCATTGGTCTGTTTGTGGGTTGTAAAGCCACACCTCACTATAAACACCGCCGCCATCATTAAAATACTCACCACCAAATACCCAAATTTGGTTGTTTAATACCGCCGCGGCCAGACCTCCCTGCGCTTGGGGCATCGCAGCTAAGTTTTGCCAAGTGCCGACTGCTGGATCAAAGCGCTGCAATACTGCGAGATTTCCGCCAGCAACCTGACGGCCTCCCACCAGATAAAACTGCTCGTTAAATACTATCGCTGCGGCACTGTTAAACGCCTGCTCCAACGCCGGCGCCTCTGTGACTTGCAGTGTTAGGGGATCAAAGATCCAATGCCAATTGACATCCTGTTGATCGCGCCACTGTGCGTTGCTTGCGCCGGATGGTGAACGCCCGGAAGCTAGATGCACTTTGTCATGCATCACTGCGGCCGCAGTCTCTGTCAAAGGTTTAGGCAATACTGCAACTTTGCGCCAACTGTTCATGTTTTCATCCAGTAACAGCACATCGGCACTAGCACTCCAGCGCCCGCCATTCGCTTCAATAAAACCACCAAATAAAAATAATTGCTCCTTTACTGAGACCAGATAGCCATGATGCCTTGGTTCAGGCAAGGCCGGCCCAAGCGACCAGCTTTGGGTGGCAGGATCGAAAATCTGCACCACGGCAGTCATTTGCTGTTGTTCCAGCGCAATATCGTCGCTTAGCCCACCGGCAACATAAATGCGCCCCTTATGCACAGTAGGATAAATCTCCTGCACGGCTTGTGGCATGGGTGCCAGTGTTTGCCACTCTAATGCGGCTAAAACAGGACTAAAAATACCCATTACAAATATGAGAAGAAATTTAGGCATAGCTTTGCTCCGTTATCAGGTTCTATCTATTTATAGAGCACAACGCCTACAGATACGAGCACTCGTCATAGACAGTTTATTCCAAGAAAGTTTAGATGATGCTAAGTTGAGATTTAATCAAAATTAATCAACGATTTGACGTGTTTTTGGTTTATTAATTAATGATACCAACACAAAGCTTAATAACATTAATAAAAACCACGCGTTTAGTTTTTGCCATGAGACCAATTGCCAGGCAGTCTGCTGATTCGGGTAAATCCAGATATTGGCGTAAGTCGCGATATTCTCAGCCAACCAGATAAATAGACTAACCAGAAAAAACCCCAGCAGCAGTGGCATCTGGCGGTGTGTTTTAATAATTTGGTAGTAAATTGTCGTCCGGTAAAATAAAAATACAGTCGCCGCTAATAACACCCAGCGAAAGTCCCAGATAAAGTGATGCGTAAAAAAATTTAAATAGATGGCCAGCACTAACGCAATGGTAACTTGCTTTTGCGGATAACCAGAATATTCAAAGTGAAAAATTCGCCAGACGCGCGCAATATAACTTCCTACTGCACTGTACATAAAACCGGTAAATAGCGGTACATTACCAATACCAAAAATAAAGGGCCCAGGATAATGCCAGGATCCTATGGCGTCGGAGGTTTTAAATAACTCCATGATAGTGGCCACCAGGTGGAATACCACTATCACCAAAGATTCGCGCCAGGTTTCTAACTTAGTGGCTAATAACACAATCTGAAACGCAATAGCCGCCAGGAAAATAAAATCATAACGGTGCAGGCTTTCTAAAGGGTACCAATAATGGGTAACAATCATCACGGCCAGTAAATAGCCGCCAAAAATACAGGCATAAGCCTGCTTTAAGCCAAATAACCAAAACTCACGTAGAAAAACCCGAAAACTCATAAAAAACTCAGCGTTAATCGCACTACTATCGCCCTTATCGTCAAAAGAAATAGCTTTATCCAAGCAGTTGCAATCGGCGTACTTCAAGCTGCTGTAGCTCATCGTTATATTGGCCACAATAATCGCTAACACCAGCGCGGTTTAACAGTTTACCGACCGGGTTGTAAAACCAGCTATACCATGGTAACGCAGCAACGTGCATCCCTTCACTACAGTGTAAATACACCCTGGCTAAATCATTCTTAGTGGCTTGTTTTTTAAATAAAGGTTGCAACAATACGGTAAGCAGTTGCTCATACCAGGGCGCGGTCTGAGCTGCCAGCTCCTGTTGCCACATAGACTCAACCAGCTGATTGGCAAAATGCCATTCGCCAGCAAAAACGAAATACATACTTAGCTCCGCTTCACTAAACGGCCTCTGCCACGCAATGGGCGTGAAAGTGAGTTGCTGCTCGGCCGTTAGCGACTGTCGAAGCAGCGTAGCGAAGTCAAAATGCTGCCTTATCGCACGGACACTGATAACTTTACTTATCATTAATCTGTTATTTTTTAAAAGCATACGCCAGAAACGTAGATCGTCATCCAAAATTTTCTGGGCCATAACCAAGTCATTTTGCTGGGCGGCTACCCAGGCTTGTAACAAAAATACGCTTTGAGCATGTAACAATGGCTGATAAGGGGGTAATTCAGTGGCATCAGGTATGATTTCGTGCCAAACGGCTATGGTACGCAGCGACTGATATAAATCGAGTAAGGCGTGCTGCTCTGCTAGTAACACGGGTAATTGTGAACTTTTTTCGGTTAACAGCTCACTGCAATCTTTTGAGCGGCAAGCCTGCACGATAGCAGAGAGTTCTGCTGAGAGCTGATACTCTGGCAAGGTTGCCCGCTCAATATAGTACTGATAGGCATTTTCTGCCGCCTGTAGTTTATTGATCTGTTCAAGATGAGGTTCAGTAACCCGCATCAGGCTTAAAGCGGGTTCTGCCGGTGTTTCATCAGACAAGTTGATAACAAAGAGCGCAGTATAAAAGATCAGCAGCAGCGCAACCAAGGTCGTCAGAGCCCAACAACACAGTTTAATTCCCTTTGCGAATAACGCCATCTAGTTAATCCCTTAAAATATTTAAATTTATCTTACATTACTGAACAACAGCGGGATCTGCAATAGCGCGCTTTGGATACAACGCCCAGCGGCAAAAAGCCCGCTTGAGACACTCGATCCAAACCTCAATAAAAATCACTTAATTACAATAACTTAGATGGAAAAATAAAATATTCATTTTACGTCTCGATAAAGCCTTCGCGCTTTATCGTAATTGCTATAAAATACGCCACCTAATTTTGCCTGTGCCCTTTGCCATGATCGCTACCAATGCTTTATATACTGATTTGTCTGGCTATTACGATCTGATGTGCTGCGATATTAATTACCTGGCGCAGAGCAATACAGTACTGCGATTGCACCGGCTATTTGGTAACGGCGGCAAAACGCATCTGGACCTGGCTTGTGGCACCGGGCCGCATATTCAGCACTTTTTGGCTGCAGGTTATCAGTGTACCGGTTTAGATCTTAACTTGCCCATGCTAGAAATAGCACGGCAGCGCTGCCCAGATGCACATTTTATGTTAGATAATATGTGCCATTTCACCCTGTCGCAGCCTGTGGATCTTATTACCTGTTTTTTATATTCACTTCATTACACTGCACAAATTAATGCGCTGCAACAATGTATTACCCAGGTTTATACCGCGCTTAAGCCAGGTGGTGTTTTTTGTTTTAACGCGGTAGACAAAAATAAAATTTGTAATCTCAGTGCTGTCAGCCACCGCACCCGACATCTGGATAGTTTGTTCGAATTTAGCTCAGCTTGGTTTTACAGCGGACAGGGCGAACAACAGGCTTTGCGACTAAGTATTAATAAAACCGATAGCAACCAAAACCAATACTGGCAAGATGAACACTCCATGGTAGCAATTAGTTTTGACGAATTAGAAGCCTTGCTAAATCCCTATTTCGAAGTCCATAGACTAGCTCATGATTATGAGTGTATTCAGCCTTGGCAGGTCGATACGGGTAATGCTTTGTTTGTCTGTATCAAACGCTCAGAAGCAGACGACCTATTTCCCGATACTCTAATATCAGATTCACTAGGTTACTAATAAATAGAGGTTTTTAATTACTTGTAACTTTTAACGCTTAATCCTGAAAATTAGCAGCCATTGCACGAAATTAACTACTGTGTATCGGCAAATCTGAACATTCTGGTCTACGCTTAGCTCAGAGCGGTTCAGGACTTATCTATGACGATATTACAATCTTGTTGGCAAAAATATCTTTAAGCTCGCTTTTTATTCCAAACCTTTACTAATCTCAATTTGTAAACAAACACCAAGCTATTTCGTTTTCAGACACTCAAGTCAATAAGCAGTAAAACGGGGATAACGCGCTATGTTTCAATTAACCATTCAACAGCGTTTTGCCTTTTGGGCTGGTAGCAGCTTAATTATCACTATTTTGGTGTGTGCCGGTGTCGGTCTGTGGCAATTCTCAAACATTAGCCAACAACTGGCGATACAAAGTCAAAAAACGTTGCAAGCCCAGGCTGATAATTACCTTAAAGCGGTTTCATCTCAAGAATCTCAGACGGTTGCCAGCCGCTTTGAACAGACGATCAGTGCCGCAGCGACAATGACAGATGCAACTAGCCAAATTGTTCAGACAAATATCGACAGCAAACGCAACCTGATTATCGAGTTTCAAAAAGAGGTATTAAAAAATAATCCTAATTTCCTCGGTAACTTTATTGCTTTTGAACCCAATGCGCTTGATGGGCAGGATGCGCTTTTTCGCGGTGAAATCGGGCAGGATGATAATGGGCGCTTTCAACCTTATGTAGCGCGATCTGGTCTGGAAATTGTGCTAGCCTCATTGGAAGGCTTAGAAGATCAAACCAGAGATGAAAACGGCCTGCGCGCAGGTGACTATTACTTATGCCCAAAAGATAATCGCCGACGTTGTGTCGTTGGTCCTTACCTTTATCCGGTAGATGGCCAAGAGGTGCTGCTCGCTACGGTTTCCGCACCTATTATCGTCAATGGCGCATTGATTGGCGCCGCGGGTATTGATATATCAGCTGCGTTTATTCAACGGCTTATTACTGATACGGCAAGCCGTTTATACCAGGGGGCTGGCAGCGCTATTTTACTCAGCTCATCAGGCGTTATTGCCGGGCATAGCAGTAAACCGGAATCGGTCGGTAAAAATATCAATATTTTACCGACAACCGAGCAGCAACAAATCCGCCAGGCAATATCCAGTAGCAGCATTGTTACCAACTACACCAATGAACAATTCGTCATCGCTACCCCTTTTAATATCGATCAAGATCCCCTGCCCTGGGTGCTGTATCTAAGTTTGCCGACGGCTGTAGTATTAGCTGATGTCGCCGCCCAACAACAAACTCTGGACACTGCCAGTCAACAATTTACTACAGCCCTCACCATTATAGGGTTACTACTGGCAGCATTAGGTATTGGTATTGTATGGCTAGTCTCTCGTAATAGTATCGCCCCCTTAAAAGACATGACCAGCATGGTTGCCGCTATAGCTGAAGGGGAAGGCGATCTCACCCAGCGCTTGAGTATTAACCGTAAAGATGAGGTAGGTCAGCTGGCAGGTTATGTCAATAGTTTTATTAGTCGGCTACAAACTATGATTAGCCAGTTAGTGCAAGTCGGAGCTCAGGTCAGAACCTTGTCTGCCGAAGGCACTGCCATCGGTCGGCAAACCGATGAGCAAGTTAAGCAACAACAACAGCTGATAGAGCAGATCGTCACGGCGGTAACGCAAATGTCAGCTACCGCACAAGATGTTGCACGCAGTGCAGCCAATGCAGCTGAAGCAGTACGGCAAGCCGATAATGCCGCCAATAAAGGCAACAGCGTAGTACAACAAACCGTGCAAGCTGTTTCTAATGTAGAGAGAAGCTCCTCGCAGGCGAAAGATGCGATGTTGCAGCTAGAAGCCAATAGCAATGAAATCATTAGTATCCTGGGCGTTATACAGGGTATTGCCGAACAAACTAACTTACTGGCGCTAAACGCTGCGATTGAAGCGGCCCGGGCAGGTGAGCAAGGCCGAGGCTTTGCCGTGGTTGCTGACGAAGTTAGAGCATTAGCTGCGCGCACCCGCACCGCTACCGAAGATATCCGGCTCATGCTAAGTACCTTGCAAGAAGGTAGTCGCAACGCCGCCGGCATGATGCAAACCAGTAGTGAGCGGGTAAATGAAAGCGTGCAGTTAGCTAAACAAGCTGAGGGTGCCCTAGCGGATATTAAAGACGCCATCTCGCAAATTAGCCAAATGAACTTTCAAATTGCTACTGCTACCGAAGAGCAAAGCGCCGTTTGTGAAGATGTAAATAAAAATATTACCCGTATTGCTGCTGCAGTCTCTGATACTGCAGAAGCGGCCCGATCACTAAGACAGCTAGGCCAACAGCAAGATAACGCAGCGGCTACACTACAAAAGCAACTTGGACAATTTAAGGTGTAATAATTTAAATCTGATCCTTTTACCAAGACGGCACGTTTATTAGGCAGACCATTTTGTCTAACATTGTGTAAGAGGATCAGGTATGAAATTAGCACGTTTGATTGGTGTTTCATTATTAGCAAGCTCATTATCATTTGCAGCTTTTGCTCACAACCACAAAAGCAAAGCCGATATCGTTGACACAGCAGTAGCGGCTGGCAGTTTTACCACACTGGTTACCGCAGTTCAGGCAGCAGATTTAGTTGACACCCTGAAAAGCGCTGGCCCATTCACTGTTTTTGCACCTAACGACGCAGCATTTGCCAAAATACCTGCGGCTGATTTAAATGCATTAGTAGCCGATAAAGCGGCATTAACCAATGTTCTAACTTACCATGTGGTTGCCGGTAAAGTGATGGCAGCAGACGTAGTAAAACTTACCTCAGCTACCACAGTACAAGGTCAGGACTTAGCAATTGAAGTTAGAGATGGCAAAGTGTTTGTAAATGGCGCCGAAGTTATTGCTACTGACATTGAAACCAGTAATGGCGTTATTCATGTATTGGATACCGTAGTATTACCTACAAACTAATCCTTGCAGAGGCAAGTAGTATCCCGCTGCTTGCCTTTTTAAAGCAACCATAGCTGTACCTTTTTATACAACCGTAGTCCCCCCCTTTATCGATTATTTACTCCCAGTCGCCTTGGGTAAATTTTTTGTTGATATTGCTATCACGGCCTGACGCTAAAGATAACCACTTGTATAACCATGAGTTTTCTGATTGCTTTATCGGCACCTGCTCAAAATTAAGCATTTTTTTAATAGCAAACCGTAAAAGCTCATCTATGCTTTAATTAGATAGTTTTGAACGTTCGATCTAAAATCAAAATGCGACCACTATTAATAAGTCACTGTTATAAAAGTATAAATCTTAAAAATACTCAACACTATTCCCACCGAAACTTGTATAGGTGAAGATGTATGCTTAATAATATCAGTGTTAGAACAAGATTATTTTTACTCTCGGCTATTCCCGTCATCACGCTGGTGATAACCGTCATTTTTTCATATGCCGAAATGCGCAAACTAAATCAAGGCATAGATAGTTTATATTTCGACCGTGTCGTGGCGCTAAACCAACTTAAACGCGTTTCAGATGCTTATGCAGTCACCTCAGTTGATACTTTCCACAAGCATAAATCGGGCATCATGGATAAATTCAGCGCATTAAATGCGTTGGAACAAGCTTCACAAACAGCACAGGTTAATTGGCAAGCATATTTAGGTACTCAGCTCACCAGCGAAGAACGCTCATTAATACAACAAGTAGAAACCCACTTAACCCCGTTCCTGCGTCAATTTCAATTGTTCCGGAACGGTATCGAAAATGACAGCTTTCATCAGCTATCGGAAAGTGCATTTAACAATCAGCTTTATAGCGCGGCCGATCCGTTAAGTGCAGCGTTAGATAACCTTATCGTGCTACAACTCACTGAGTCAGATAAATTCAGACAAACAGCAGAAGCAAATTTTTCACAATTTACCCGCTTTTTTGCCATTGTTATTATCAGTGTGATTGTCTTACTCATGATAATCGCTAAGTTTATATATTCCTCCATTAATACACCACTGACCTCGTTACGAACTTCAATTGAACAAGTTGGGCAACATTTAGATTTAAGAGTACGGGTGAATTGTATTGGGCGGGACGAATTAGCCGCTACCGGCAACACTTTTAATCATACCTTAGAAAAGCTACAAGGCTTTTTCGCGGAGTTAGGTGGCGCCATTCAACAAATGGCAACTGCTTCAGAGCAGATGCACAGTATTAGTATTCGAGTGAGTAATACTGCAGATGAACAGTCCCATAAAGCCACGTTAATAGCCACAGCGGTAACCGAAATGTCGGCAGCCATTCAAGAGGTTGCAGGCAATGCTTTAGCCACCTCAGAGCAAGCGAATACCACCGATACCTTATCGCAGCAAGGCTATCAAAGTGTACGTGATAATGTGGCGGCTATTAATCAATTATCCAGCGCCTTAGTTAACTCAGCAGAAATTATTAGCAACCTAAATCAGGAAAGTGACAAAATAAGCCAAGTATTGGCAGTGATCCGCAGTATTGCTGAGCAAACCAATTTACTGGCGCTAAATGCGGCTATTGAAGCGGCCAGAGCAGGTGAAGCCGGTCGTGGCTTTGCCGTAGTGGCCGACGAAGTGAGAACCTTAGCCACCAGCACCCAACAAGCCACCGAATCGATTAAAATCATGATAGAAAACCTGCAACGTTCGTCTAAATCGGCTGTATCGTCAATGCAAGCATCTGAACAATACGCACAGCTCAGCGTGGATAAAGCCGGTAATGCTGGCACTATCATTGAGAACATAAAAAACTCTATCTCAACCATAGTAGATATGAATGTGCAAATCTCAACGGCCACCGAGGAGCAAACCATCGTTGCGGATGATATCAGCAGAAATATTAGCGACTTTACAGTAAGTATTGGTGAAGTCAGTCGCAGTGCTAGGGAAAGCTCTACTGCCAGCGAAATGTTGGCGCATTTGGCGGCTAAACTACAAACTCAAGCGCGCGCGTTTAAAGTTTAAAGGCAACTGATACCAGCGTCTTTAGCAGAGGAATACGTATGCTTGACTTTGAAATGATTGCCGACTCTACCTTAGATTTAGAAATTTGGATGGATTTACAAGGTCAAGCACATTGGGTTAACCCGTTGGTAGCGGATTCACTTGGCTATCAGCGCGAGATGTTGTTACACCAGCCAGATTTTCCTCGCAATCTGCTGGTAGCGAGCTTTAAGCAACGCTTCGCAAAAATATTAGAGCAGGTAAAGTCTGGCCAAACAGTTAATGATATCGATATTGAACTACAGCATTGCTCCGGTAAGCATTTGCCCGCAGCGTTATCCGCAAAAGTGATTCTGCAAAACCAGGCCCCAATAGCGATTAGAATGAGCATTCGGCTTATCGCCGAGCCAAGCAGGTTAGACAGTGCTATCAGGCAGGTATTTCATTATCAGGCCAGCGCCGGATTAGAGAGCCCCTTGTTTAATTTATGTCAGGCTCTCTTTTATGTAGCGGAATGTGACAATTTGGCGCTATTCGATAAAGCCGGTAACGAGTATCAGCTGCGTTATGCAACCAAAGCACTGCAAGCCCCATTAACTGCAGAGGAACATCGCGTTTTAAATACCGCCTCGGAACAAATCTTTTATTTGGCTACCAATAATGAGTCCTTTAAAAAACAGCCCATATTAAACTATCAGGCAGATAGCCTGATTGCGGTAGCGCTACCTGATACCGGGCAGCAAATCAGTGCTATTTTGGTTGCGGTATTTGCCAAACCCTTGCCACAGCCGTTATTAACTAAAACCTTATTTCACTTTTTTACACCGCAACTGACCGCAGAGTTAAAACGTCATTATGCCGAACAATACATTCTAAAACTCAATACCGAGCTGGAGTCTATTATTGCGGAGCGTACGCAGGAACTCGAGCAAACGCTGACTCATCTTAAATTAACACAACAACAGTTAGTACATTCGGAGAAAATGGCATCCTTAACCCTGCTTGTATCGGGCGTGGCACACAAGCTCAACACCCCCATCGCCAACGTCTTGATTAGTAGTGATCATCTTCGGGAAGAAATTACCGATATCAAATTACTTTCGGAACAAACTAAACTCAGCAAACAGCGTTTCGAAAACTTTTTAGAAAAGAGTTTAGATGCCTCAAGAATTATTTTGAGCAATATTAACAAGGCATCAAGCCTGGTGAATTCTTTTAAAAACCTGGCTTTTGCTGCGTCTGAAGAGCGAGTTGACACGATAAGTCTGTTTACGCTTTTTAATCGGGTCAGTACCCTACTTGCCGTGGAGTTTGAATCGCTGCCCCACATCAGTTGGCCACAAGAGGCCACGGAAATTGTCGTTACTACCTATCCGCATTTACTTACTCAGGTTTTGCTGCAAATAGTAACTAATGCTATTCATCATGCTTTTGACAACATAGCCCAGCCGCAGATCACCGTGAGTGCCTGCATACAAAATCAACAATGGCTGGAACTCGTTATCGCCGATAATGGTGTGGGTATTGCGCCAGAAAATCTTTCCAAGATCTTTGATCCCTTTTTTGGTAAAAATCTAAATACAGGGACTGGCGGTTTGGGCCTATATTTTTGCTACAATCTGGTAACCGGCCCTTTGAAAGGCCAGATCTGTGCTCGAGCAGAGCTTAATAAAGGTACTGAGATTCTGCTTCGTCTACCAATAACCATCAATTATCAATAACACCCCGTGAGTAAACTACGGTTTAGCATCATCGCAAACTGCATTTAATATCGCTGTTTTTAATACGATTAATAGCAGCATAAACAACCAATAGCCGAATAATACAGCGTCACTTTCTATATAGCGAAAGGGAGTGCCTGTGCTAACTATTGCAGGCATGACTAAGAGCACACTGCCAAGTGCTTTTAGTTGAAAACGCCAGCCAACGAATATTGCTAGCAATAAATAACAAGCCAAACCTGCACCCCAAACTATGCTTAGTAAACTAATAGCACTGAGTTGTAATGGACCAATGGCAAAAGCTAACACCAATAAGGTTGTGACAACTAAAAAAATCCAAAAGCTTGCGCTGATAGCAGCAGTGATCTCTGCTTTGTTCATTGACAGGTTACTCATAAAATTTTAGTAGATTTATCATCGTAGTAGTATTAACTGTAAAGGAATTTAAATACAACCTAGCAGCGCGAACTAAACGATCACAAAGGCTACTGGCCCTTGTGAGTCAATAATCAAAACAGTACATTGCCACGGAGGCCTCGAACAGCAAATTGCATGAAACATCGGTATCAGCTCGCCATTTTTAATACTATCACGCCACCGACAATCAACATCACACCAATGTAACGCAGTAACGATGCAGCATCACCAAAGAAACAGATCCCCACTAAAAAAGTGCCAGCAGCACCAATGCCGGTCCACACAGCATAAGCAGTGCCAAGTGGAATAGTGCGCTGCGCCAAAAACAGTAAGGTGCCACTTACCACCATAAAGCCAACAGCGATCGCGATACCGGTAACTTTATGCTGACCCGACTGCGCTATTTTTAACCCCACCGGCCAACCAATTTCCGTTAAGCCCGCTAATACCAAATATAGCCAACTCATCTTTCACACTCTCCACCCTGATCGGATTTTCTTGCTGCTTGACAGGATGTAGATAATATCAGTTAATCTGATTCATCAAAGCTAGTTACTATCGAATAATTTCATATGTTAAGTTTAGAACAACTGCGAATGTTTGTGATTGCTGCCGATGAGGGGTCTTTCTCGGCCTGCGCCCGTAAAACCGGCAAAGTCCAGTCGGCAGTAAGCCATGGTATCAGTACGTTAGAGCTGGATTTAAACGTTGAGCTGTTTGATCGTTCCTCACGTAGCCCCACGCTAACCCCGGCAGGTGAACGCCTGTTACGCTTGGCACGCGGTTTACTTATCCAAGCAGATGAGTTAGAAAAAACCGCACAATCTATCTATAAACAGCAAGAAACCCGTTTAACCCTTGCCGTTGATGATGGTTTACTGCTGCCGGAAGTCTATGATGTTCTTAAGAAACTACAACAAACCTTTCCTACTGTAGAAATAGAGTTTATCTCACTGCCATCGACTGATATTGCGGTTGATGTTGCTAAGGGACAGATTGATTTGGGGATTATGTTTAGCGAAGTTGAAGCCGCCAAACAAACTGACTTTTGCTATGTTGGTAATATTGATTATGTGGCCGTTTGCCACCCTGCCTATCCGCTAGCTGCCGCCAAAGATATTAGCTTAACCGCGTTGCTTCCCCATCGGCAAATAGCAGTGCGCGGGCGAGAAAAACGTGAATCACAATTATTATTAAGCATCGCAGCCAGCACCTGGTGGTGTTCTAGCTATAGCAAGGTACTCGCCTTAGTGAATCGTCAGGTTGGCTGGGCCTATTTACCCCTTTTTATGGTTGAACCACTGCTAAGCAAGGGGCTACTGTGTGAAATGCAGGTCTCTTTTGATCATGCCACCTGGTCAGTGCCGGTTGACCTAATTTATAGCAAGGGAGCAAGCCATGGCCCGGTGTTTAAGTTTCTCACTGCAGAGCTAAAACAGCTCTATGCAAGCTTGGCCAAGCGCTGACACGTTGCTAATAGAGTGGCAAATAACGCGGGAATTTGCGTAAAACTCAGATTAAAAAAACTCAATAAACTGGCCTGAGACTTCCTCGTACAATAAAAACAATGCCGATCCCACTAATAAAAATGACGCCAGCTTATTAATAGTTAATTTTAGCGCATACATTTTCTGAGTATGCCTAACCCAAACACCCAACCATAAAATAAGCTGATAAATCGGCAAACTCACTAACATAAAGGTTAGTGCCAGTAAAACACAGTAATACGCTGGCTGCAGCTCTGCTTGCGTTGGTATTAGAGTATTGGCGGTAATGGCTACGGCCCAGCCCTTAACATTTAGCCACTGAAATAGCTCGGCTTCATGATATGTCATAGGTTTGTCGTGTTTGATATAACGCGGATCGGTAACGTGCACCACCTGCAATACATACCAAATAAGAAAGATAATCGCCGCAATATGTGCGATCACCACAATATAAGGTAACCAGATCCCCAAATTGGTAATACCCAAGCCTACCAGCAAAATTTTTAACGGATACGCAAAGCAAATACCATAGTAATGCGGCAAGCTGCGTTTTACGCCAAAGTTCATACCCGACAAAAATAACATAACGTTATTAGGGCCAGGGCTTAAACAGGCAGACGCGGAGAAAAATAACGCAAGCAAAAACCAGTCCAGCATAAGAGTAAGTAGAGTGTCCGACTATGTTGTAATCAGCATAACACCAAACCCAATATAAGGTGAAACACCGGCAAGCATCTCTCACGGCTAATCTGTGTTAGCCTAGCCGCCGTATAACACAGACAACTCATTATTAGCGCTAGAATTATGATATCAAAGCAACAACAGAAAGAGGTGATAGTCATCACCGGCGGCGGCCAACGCGTTGGCCGGCATTGCGCCAGCCAACTGTTACAACATGGCTATCAGGTGGTGGTCAGCTATAGAAAACACTCCCCAGGAATTATGGCACTGCAAGCAGCAGGTGCCCATTGTATTCAAGCTGACTTTACAGCGTTAACCGATATTGCCGCTTTTATCGAAGCGTTAGCTGTATACCCAGCCCTTCGTGCTGTTATCCACAACGCCTCCAGCTGGCAAGCAGACTTGCCTTTAGCCACAACAGACACGCTATTATCGCAGCTTGAGCAAGATGCGGCGGTGTTTGATGCCATGCAGCATATTCATGCCAGAGCCCCTTATTTACTTAACCGCGCACTATTACCGCAACTTACAGCCAGTGCTACGGCCGACATTATTCATCTAACCGACTTTGTCGCCAGCGTAGGTAGCAGTAAACATCAGGCCTATGCTGCCTCAAAAGCCGCACTGGAAAATCTGACGTTGTCTTTATCGCGGAAACTCGCACCTAAGGTTAAAGTCAATGCCATCGCGCCAGCGCTACTGATGTTTAACGAAGGTGATGACGCGGCTTATCGTGAAAAAGCGCTGGCTAAATCATTAATGGCGATTGAACCCGGCCCAGACGAGGTGTTGCAAAGTATTTTATATTTACTCAAAAGCCGCTATATCACTGGCCGTATTTTAGCGCTGGATGGTGGTAGGCATTTAAACTTGCCCTAACGTGGCTATTAATATTTGCGGCATCACAGGTAACAATTAAATGATGCCGCAAAGTCAGCGCAACATGAATAAGCTGCGAAAGCTACAGCTCTTTGCTTTGCCTTAACTGATTGAGCAAATAAAGACTAAGCGCCAGCAAACTAAGCGGTAACAAGGTAAAATAAAACGCCGTTTGGCCGCTAAACCTGGCAAAGGTAAAGCCGGTAATAATAGAGCCGGTAGTGCCGCCCAACGCCGAAAACACCACTATTAGCCCGGTCATGGCAGCATGTTTGGTTTTAGGTAAAGCGTTTAAAATCACGGAATTAATCACCGGATAGATTGGCGCCATAAAGAGACCGATCAGTGGAAATAAATAGGCCGCTAAGGGGGCGTTAAGTAGGCTTAATGACTCGGCTAGCTGAATATCCTGCGTTAGCGGTAAGGTTAATACAATCAGCAGTGCCATCCCCGCCAGGCAAATATTTAATAGCAAATACCAACTTATATATTTAAGCACCACCCCCGCCAATAAACGCCCCAGCGCCAAACTGGCGGCAAAAATACTGGTCAGTTGCACACTTAACTGATTTGGCAACCCCAATACCTCGTTATTAAAGGTGGGTAACCAACTGCCAATACCCTGCTCCATCAGTACATATAAAAAGGCCGACAGCACAAACACAAACACCAGCGGGCGATACACGAGTTGCAGCATTTCCAAAAAATCTGAAGCAGCATGTTTGGCTGGCGCCAATGTTAATGCCGGAAAATGGGTGCTGGCAAGCAGCAGTAAATTGAGCCCAGCTAAAGCCGCTAACCACCAATACACCTGTAACCAGCTGTCGGAGGCAGGGTTTATTGGATCCATAAAGTAGGCAAAAAACCAATAACCGCTTAACACCCCCAGCATAAAAAAGCCCTCTATGGTATTAAGCAGTGACGCATGCTCGGCCTGAGTAGTTGTGACCACACCAATACTGGCATAAACCGACACCTTAACTAAGGCAAAACTGGCTCCCACGATTAAAAACAGCAGCTTAGTGGTCCAAAAAGACGGTACTAGCGGCATCGCTAAACAGCCCAATAATAATAAGCTGACGCCAATTAACATGGCATTTTTATAGCCCAACCGCGGCAACCAGGCGGCAATTAAAAAGGAAACAACCGCAATTGGAATATCTTTAAAGCCCTCCAATACACTGGCAGCTTCTTTGGTAATTTGATAGCTATGAATAACTTGCAAGATCACGGTCCCAACGCTGTTAAGCAGGATCGCGAAAACAAAATACGTCAGCATTAAGCTGAGTTTGATACGAAATATGGCCATAGTAGTTTGCTCTTATCGTTGTTGGCGCTTGTTGTTAGTCTTACCACAGCCCTGTCATTACTGCGGTATTTTTCAGCACTTGTTAATGCACTATACACCGGGCAATAATATAATTGCAATCGATTGCAATTAACAAAATAATCATTGTATAGTGTTTAACAGAAACTAAAATCTGCAAACCGACAGGTGAGTCTATGACAGCAACATCTTCTCCAACCCAGCCACATATTCTGGCACTGGCCCCCTGGCAGCTGCCCGATCTGGCGTATCAGCCAGCACACTATATGCTAAAAGAAACCTTGCTTAGTGTTGGCAATGGTTATTTAGGTAGCCGAGGCAGTTTCGAGGAAGGTGCACCGGCTGGCGTTAGCCACTGTGAGGGGACTTACCTCAATGGCGTTTTTAGCAGTGAAGCTATTGTTTATGGCGAAAGCGCCCACGCCTTTGCCGAAAATAATCATAAAATGCTGCAAGTCGCTAATGGCAAAGTGCTGCAGTTACAAGTAGATGGCGAAGATGTCAACATAAGCGGCGCCCTCAATCACCAACGCCAATTGGATATGCAGCACGGCGTATTAGAGCGCAACTGGCTATGGCAAAGCCAAAGTGGTAAACAATTACACCTAGAAACGAAGCGTTTTGTATCGCAGCAACGCCCCAATCTATTGGCCATTGAGCTAACCCTTACGGCGGTCAATTTTAGCGGCCCGGTAACACTATGCAGTGCACTGGATGCTCGTTATCCCGGCTATCATAAAGCCGGCGATCCACGGGTGGGCGAGATGTCCATCGCCAACACCCTAAGCCTGGTGCAGCAACAACTAACTGCCCATGGTGGTCAGATGCTGCACAGTGCCAGAGGCAGCGGTACCCTGGTGGCGGCTTTGTGGCAAGATTTACTTCCTGCGGGTACCAGCTGTCTGACCAGCACCGAGCAACACACTAATTTACTGCAGCAACATTATGAACTGCAACTTACCGAAGGTGAGTCGAAACAAGTGCATAAGTTTATCGTATATTGCCATGCTGCGGCGAATAGCGAACAAGATAGCTTGCTTGACCAAGGCGCAGCGTTGCTAACGCAGGCTTACACCGCAGGTTTTAGCGAGGTACTGCGCGAACATCAACAATGGTGGCAACATTACTGGCAAGGTGCCGATGTCACTATTGCTGGCGATCTGGCAATGCAACAAGGGATCCGCTTTAACCTGTTTAGCCTGGCGCAATCGGCCGGTCGAAATGGCCAAAGTAATATCGCCGCGAAAGGTTTAACCGGCCCAGGTTACGATGGCCATTATTTTTGGGACACCGAAGTGTATGTGATCCCAGTGATGAGCTTATTGCAGCCTGAACTGGCCAAACAATTGCTGGCACATCGCTACAGTCAGTTAGAGGCGGCTCGACAGCGTGCGCGTCAAATGTCGCACCATAAGGGCGCACTCTATCCCTGGCGTACTATTGGCGGTGAAGAATGTTCTGCCTATTTCCCGGCGGGCACGGCGCAATATCATATTAATGCGGCTATTGCCTATGCCATTCGTAGCTACTATCTGGCGACTGGTGATGAGCAATTTATGGCTGACATGGGCGCTGAAATGCTGGTCGAAACCAGCCGATTTTGGCTGGAACTGGGCTTTTTTAACCCACGGCAAAACCATCGTTTTGAGATCCATCAGGTAACAGGGCCTGATGAATACACCGCTATCGTTAATAATAACTACTACACCAACGCTATGGTAAAACTGCAATTAGCATTTTGCTGTAAGCTATTAAAAGCAGCACCCGATCTTGCCACTGCCCTAGGCGTTAGCGCAGAAGAGCTTAGCTTATGGCAACGCGCTGCCGACCAGATGTACTTGCCCTATGATGCAGAGCTGGCAATCCATGCCCAAGACGACAGTTTTCTGCAAAAGCAGCACTGGGATTTTGCCAATACACCGGCCGAGCATTACCCGCTGCTCCTCAATTACCATCCGCTGGTAATTTACCGGCACCAGGTATTAAAACAAGCCGACACCGTGTTGGCCAATGTGCTGTTAGATGAGCAAATAAGCTTGGCACAAAAAGCGCGCGATCTGGCTTACTACGAACCCTTAACCACCCACGATTCCAGTTTATCGGCCTGTATTCATAGCATTGCCTTTGCTGAAACAGGGGATATCAAGCGGGCGCAAGACTTTTTTGGCGATTCCGCCCGCATGGATCTGGATAACCATCATGGCAATACCGAGGTCGGCGTCCATATTGCCTGTATGGCCGGCAGCTGGCTGTGTTTAGTACAGGGTTTTTCCGGAGTACGGGTACGGCCAGCAGGACTATTTTTAGCCCCTAATCTACCCGAGGCACTGGGCGAACTGCGTTTTAGGCTGCACTATCAACAGCGCTTGTTGCAAATTACGGTGCAAGGGCAACAGGCTCGCTGCCAGCTTATTAGTGGCGCCCCCTTAACCCTGTATCTGCATGACCAAGCCATAACCATCAGCCAAGGAGCAACCTTATGATCAAGGCCGTTATTTTTGATTTAGACGGTGTGCTAACGGATACCGCTCACTATCACTTTCAGGCCTGGCAAGCGTTGGCGCATTCTTTGGGTATTGCCTTTAACGAGCAAGATAACGAACAGCTAAAAGGCGTTGATCGGCTTGGTTCTTTGCGGCTTATCTTAGCAAAAGGCCAACTCAGTGTTGATGACGCAACAGAGCAGCAGTTAATGGCACAAAAAAACGCGCATTACTTAAAACTGATTGCCAATATGAGCGAAGCGGATTTGTTTAGCGGAGTGAGGCCCTTATTTACCGCATTAAAACAACGGGGCATTAAATTGGCAGTTGCCTCTGCCAGCAAAAATGCCGACTTTGTGCTGCAACGGCTGGGGATTTATAACGAGTTTGATGCCATCGCGGACGCGGCCTTAGTTAAAGCCAGCAAACCCGATCCGGAGATTTTTCTGCAGGCCGCGGCGCGTTTGGGCGTAGCCCCCGCTCAGTGTTTGGGGATTGAAGACGCAGCGGCTGGCGTAAGCGCCATCAACAGCGCAGGTATGCAAGCGATTGGCATTGGTGATGCGGAGGTGTTACACGAGGCACTAAGGGTTTACCCCAACATCGAGGCGCTTGATATTGCTACGCTACTAACACTTTAAAGCAAACGCAAGCTGGACTGACGGCAAAGTAAACGCACCGGTAGCTGTGCTGAAGGCACAGTTTTACCGGCAATCCGCTGCAACAACGTAGACACCAGCAATTTGCCACCGGCTTGTGTATCCTGCTTGACCGTACTTAACGATGGTGTGCAGTAAGCCGACATGGCAATATCGTCAAAACCGACGATGGCCAGTTGCTGCGGTATCTGCACGCCGTATTCCAGCAGTGCTTTCATGGCGCCCATGGCAATCGCATCACTGGCAGCAAAAATTGCATCCAGTGAGCCGGCCGAACTCGATAACTCATTAAACAGCACCTGCTGTGTTTTGATATAGGCATCCTGGGCAGTAAAGTCGGTATTTAACTGCAATTTGGGTTCTAACTGCAATCCGGCCTGACTAAGCGCATCCTGATAGCCCAGATAACGCATTTCAATTTCGGTATGACGAATATCGCCCAAAAAGGCCACCCGCTTACAGCCTTGCTTTAGCAAATGCTCAACCGCTAATTTGGCGCCTTGACGATTGTCACTGCCAATAACCGGATAGGTTTCATCACTATCCGCGGCGCCCCACACTACAAAAGGTACCGCCGCGTCGGCCAACTGCAACACCCGTTCATCGTGCTCGCCCTGCCCTATTACAATCAACCCATCGGCACGCTTGGAATCAAAATAATAACTGCGCCAGTCTTTGTCGGTGGTTTTACTGGTACTTAGCAGCATATCGTAACCCTGACGGGTTAACTCGTCGGCTATTACCCCTAAAATATCCAATAAAAAGGGATCGGTGAGGGTTTGCTGGGTTTTGGCATCAAATAAAATAATCACCGCTATAGTATGGCTTTTTTGTGTCCGAAGACTGCGCGCCGTAGCATTCACTTTAAACTGATGATCAGCGGCAATTTGCTGTACTTTTTGCCGGGTAGCGGCATTAATCACTGGATTATCCCGCAAGGCCCGCGAAGCCGTTGACTCCGACACCCCTGCCAAACGGGCAATATCTGCCAGCGTCAGTACTTTTGCACACTCTTTAACCACAGTTAACCTATTCAATCTAAACTTAAATCCTTGGTTGCCATAATGCCCTATCAACTTAGTTGCCGCAATGCTATGTGCTTAGCATCAGCATAGCTTTAGCTAAAAGTCATAAATAATTCTTTTGCAATCGTATGCAAAAGATCAAAAACCCTATTGCAATCGATTGCAAACTATCCTAATGTTAGAACGCGTTCACGTTTTATGCTTAGATATTGTTCGCCTTAAGGCGGTTCGATGGCTAAACAGAATGTCAACACACACTATTTTGAACGGCACAATTTTTTATAACAATGCCGCAAAACTAACAACAGGATAGACCAGGAGTTTTAGCATGAGGTTACCGCTTAATAAGATTACTAGCGCGGTGCTATTGGCCATAAGTTTGCCAGTAGTCGCGCAAGTTGCAGCAGAAAACACCGATAACACCAACACCGTCGCCAGCAAAGAAAACAATCAAATCGAACAAATTGTGGTAACCGGTAAAGCCAGTGGTATGTCGGGCTTACGGGTAGATCAAAGTTATGCTATTACCAGTGTATCAGCCGACAATATTACGAAACTAGCGCCGAAAAGCACGGCGGAACTCTTTACGGTCGTCCCCGGAGTCTGGGCTGAAAGCTCCGGCGGTGTGGCTGGTGCCAATGTGTTTGTCCGCGGCTTCCCCAGCACAGGCGATGCCCCCTTTTTAAGTTTGCAGCTAAACGGTGCTGTTATTTATCCACCTTCTACCCTGTCGTTTTTAGAGAATTCCTCAATCTTTCGTTTAGATGAAACCATCCAGTTTATGGAAGCGCTGCGTGGTGGTGCAAACCCAGTAATTAGCCATGGCCAACCGGGCTTGACCACCAACTTTGTGCTCAAAGAAGGCAGCGATCAAACAGAAGGCTTGGTGAAATACAGTACCAGCAACTATGGCCAGCAGCGGATCGATGGCGTGATTAGTGGCAAACTGGCCGACCGCTTATACTTTATGGCCGGTGGTTATATTAATCAGTCTGAGGGGCCACGCGAAACCGGCTTCACTTCCGAAAAAGGTCATCAATTCACCATCAACATCACCAAAGAGTTGGATAACGGCACGATAAACTTCTACACCCGCCAAACCGATGATCATGGTGTATGGCATCTACCGGTTCCCCTTAATGTTGCTGGTATTGATAATAAATTTACCCAAATTGGCCCTTTGAACCGCCAGGCAAGCATAGCTTACGGCCCAAATGGTGAAACGGCCAGCTATGACTTTGGCGATGGCCGCGGTTGGAAAGGCGGCATTACCGGTGGTACTGTCGATCTGGACTTAACTGACGACTGGCGTTTGGTGTACCGCTTTAGCCATTTAAGTGGCCAAGCCAACACCTTAGGGTTAGTACCCGAAGGCGGCGCAGCCAGGCTCGGCGATATTCGTGGCGTAAACGAAACCGTAACGGGTGCTGCTACGGGGAACAGCTATAACGACGACATCTTTGTACAACAAATTGGCCGCTGGGTGGTATTAAAAGATATCAATGCTTTTACCAATGATCTGGCGTTAACTCATCGCACCGATAATGCTACCTATACGTTGGGTTTGTATCAAACACGCTATGGCGTAAAAGACTGGTGGTCTATTGGTAATCAAGCCTGGCATGTATTGCAAAAAGGCGGCGAATTACTGTCTGGCTTAGCCTGTAATGATACTCAGGATAGCTGTAGCTGGAACTATGATATCGACGCCAGTGGCGATGGTCATACTCAGGCCTTTTATGCCGCTGCAGAATATCAGCTGACCGAGCAATTACGCATTGACGCCGGCGCCCGACGTGAAAATCACAAAATAGTGTATACGGTAGACGAAGGTTTAACCGGCCGCACCAGCAAAGCCGTAGACTATGATGAGAGCAAAATAGCCTGGACGGTGGGCGCCAACTATATGTGGCAACCCAATATGGGGGTATTTGCCCGGGTCAATCAAGGCAACAAAATGCCGCATTTCGATGATTTTAGAGATAATTTCGATGCCTTTACTGCTGGCGATAAGCTGATCAAAGAAGTTAGCCAGTATGAGCTTGGTTATAAATGGGCCGAGCGCAATCATAGCGTGTACATAACGGGGTTTTATAACGAAGTTGAAGGCGAAGTCTTTGTTACCCGCCCGGGTGCCCCGGCAGAAATCTTAACCACCAAAGCGCTTGGTGTTGAAGTTGATGCCAACTATATGGCGAACAATGGCTTTATGCTGAACTTAAATGCCACTTTGCAAGATACCGAAATTAGCAACCATCCCGATCCTTTGGTCATCGGCAATCAGGCTATGCGCCAGCCTAAGTGGCAATTACGTTTAACACCCAGTTATGGTTTTGAGATGGCAGATATGTTTGCCACCTTGTATGGTACGATCTCCAGCGTTTCGGATCGCTATGGCGATAACGGCAACACTGTTACCCTGGAAGGCTACACTAAATTAGATCTGGGCTTACAGCTAGACGTTACCGACAATCTGACCGCCCAGCTAGCGGTGGCTAATCTCACTGATAAAGCGGGTGTAACAGAGGGCGATCCACGCAATCCGGCCTCGCCTAATGGCCGCTATATTATGCCACGGACTATCGATTTCAGCGTGACATACCGTTTCTAACCTTCTCCCTGTGCTAAGGGGGCTACGGCGAAGGCCATAGCCCCCTTTTTTATATCTAAGTTAAGCGTCCACCTGATATCTATTATTAAATCGTTTTTATGAATTAAGGCAATTCATTTTATTCACAATAAACTATCAGTCACTTCCTATACTATTTGTATTGTTACTAATTTAAGACAGTGCGACGTCTCGCCGCGCCCTTAACTAAACCCTTTAATCCTCTACACAAACAGCAACGGGTCTTGGGTTTAATTGGTAACAAGCCAAACGTTTACCAAAAGGTTTTGAAGGAGACCGAAATGACTCAACAACGATTTAATAAAACCCTGCTGGCAGGCATGATGAGCCTGTTACTCGCTTCAGGCTCATCATTTGCCAATAGCAATGCAGAAATAAGCAAGCCGCAAGGTGCTATGGGCTCTGGCACTGCTGCAGTGGGTGCCGTAAGAACCAACCAATTTTGGTGGCCAAATCAATTAGATTTATCACCACTGCGTGCCCATGATATTCGCTCTAACCCTTATGGCGCCGACTTTGATTACGGCAAAGCCTTTAGCAGCCTGAATCTGGCAGCCGTAAAACAAGATATTGATAAGCTTTTGACTACTTCACAAGATTGGTGGCCTGCTGACTTTGGTAACTATGGCCCTTTCTTTATTCGGATGACCTGGCACAGTGCCGGTACTTACCGCACACTAGATGGCCGCGGCGGCGCCGGTGGTGGCCAACAACGCTTTGATCCACTGAATAGCTGGCCGGATAACGCTAGTTTAGATAAAGCTCGCCGTTTACTCTGGCCAATTAAACAAAAATACGGCGAAGCCTTGTCCTGGTCTGATTTAATAGTGTTAGCCGGTAACGTAGCCTTAGAAAATATGGGCTTTCAAACCTATGGTTTTGCCGGTGGTCGCGCTGATGATTGGGAACCGGATCTAGTTTACTGGGGCCCAGAAGTCGAAATGCTGGCCAGTGATCGGGAAGATGCTGACGGTAAATTACAACGCCCGCTGGGTGCTACGCATATGGGTTTAATTTATGTCAACCCGGAAGGCCCGCGCGGTGTGCCGGATCCGGTAGGCTCTGCCAAAAATATCCGGGTAGCTTTTGATCGCATGGCGATGAACGATGAAGAAACCGTAGCCTTAATTGCTGGTGGCCATACCTTTGGTAAGATGCACGGCGCGCATAAACCTGCCGACTGCCTAGAAGCTGAGCCTGGTGCAGCGGGTATTGAAGAGCAAGGTCTGGGTTGGAAAAACAACTGTGGTAAAGGCCACTCCGAAGATACCATTACCAGTGGTTTAGAAGGCGCCTGGACACAAGCTCCAACACGTTGGACCACCTTGTACTTAAGTAACTTATTAAACTTTGACTGGCAGCAAACTCGCAGCCCAGCGGGTGCTATTCAGTGGATCCCAACCGATGAAGCTCTGCACACTTCGGTTCCAGATGCGCATATTGAAGGTAAGTTTAATCCACCGGTGATGACCACTGCCGATTTAGCCTTAAAGTATGATCCTGAGTACCGCAAAATTGCCGAGCGTTTCTTAGCTAACCCAGAAGAATATCGCTTAGCCTTTGCCAAAGCCTGGTACAAGTTAACGCACCGCGATATGGGGCCTCCACGCAATTTCTTGGGGGCTGAAGTACCCCAAGATATTCTGATTTGGCAAGATCCGATTGATGCGAAAACCCAATCGACCATCAATGCTAACGATGTGAAAACCTTAAAAGCGGCTATTTTAAAGTCAGACCTAACGGTACCAGAGCTAGTACGCGTGGCCTGGGCTGCCGCAGCCAGCTACCGCAGTTCCGATATGCGCGGCGGTGCCAACGGTGGTCGTATTGCTTTAGCGCCACAAAAAGATTGGGCGGTAAATAATCCTGAGGAAACAGCCAAAGTATTAGCCGTATTAAAAGGCATTCAAGCCGATTTTAATAAGAGCAGAAGAAAAGTTTCACTAGCCGACTTAGTGGTGCTGGGCGGTGCTACTGCCATTGAAAAAGCGGCCAAGGATGCGGGTTACAACATTACCGTACCCTTTACACCAGGCCGTGGTGATGCAACACAAGAGCAAACCGATGTTAATTCCTTTGCCTTGCTCGAGCTTACCGCTGACGGTTTTAGAAACTATTTTGATGCGCAAAATAGCTACAAATCACCAACAGAAATGTTAATAGATAAGGCCGACCAGCTTGATCTAACTGTACCGGAAATGACGGTATTGGTAGGTGGCATGCGAGCGCTGGATGCTAACTATCAGGGCACTAAACACGGTGTCTTTACCGACAAGCCGGGCACTTTAAATAACGATTTCTTCGTTAACCTGCTGGATATGTCGACCGTATGGCGTAAAGCTACTACCGATGGGCTGTATGATGGCTTTGATCGTAAAAGCGGCGAGAAAAAATGGTCGGCAACCTCTGTCGATTTAATCTTTGGTTCAAACTCTGAACTACGCGCGATAGCCGAAGTCTATGCCTTTGATACATCGAAGAAAAAGTTTGTCGATGACTTTGTTAAAGCCTGGAGCAAAGTAATGGAGCTGGACCGTTAACCCCATCCATTAACTCAAATGCTAAAAGGGCCGTCAGGCCCTTTTCTCGCCCTACCCGCCAGACTTTTTTAACATAGCATCCAGAATTGGCTGCGGTGGCTGGCGATGTTTGCTATCTTTAAGCTATTCATTTTTAACTCTATTAGGCGCTACTATGGCCATTTCTATGTCCGAGCAGGCTATTTTAACAGGCAGCGGTCAAACCTGGCAGCATTGGTTAACCTTATTGGAGCAGCAACAGGCTGCAGCGTGGTCGCATAAAGAGATCGCCGCTTTTCTCGCACAGCAACAGGCCAGCCACTGGTGGGCGCAGATGTTGGCAGTGCAGTACGAACAACATATCGGCCGTCGGGTGCTCGGTCAGGATTGCAGTGGCAGTTTTAGTGTTTCAGTGAATAAAACGCTCCCAGGCAACATGGATGAGGCGCTAAATCGCTGGCAACAGTTGGTAAAAGACGAACAACATTTCGCCGATATTACTCTTAGCCGTGGCCCTGATATCAGCCACACCGAAAAATGGCGCTACTGGCGTTGCGGCCTCGCCGACGGCTCCAGAGTCAATATCAATATTTATCAGAAAAGCCCAGATAAAGCAGCTTTGTCAGTACAGCATGAGAAACTGGAAACTGAAGTGCAGGTTGAATTTTGGCGCAGCTACTGGAAAGCACGGCTGGCCAATATTTAGCTACCACAGCATTTCGCCGGCACTGACCTTAGCACTAATCACTAAACCATCATCAACAGGTAAATGTGGATAGGCTTGCTGAAAATCCTTTGATAAGCAGCCATGGTGAAGCATAAAACACCTTTTTTCCTTTCTCAGCTGTAATGGCTGGCACTGTTTTTGTCTGGTGGCAGTGACGCTACATCTGCTGAGTATGGAGCGCTTTATCCAACAAGCTCAGATACAACCGAGCCGTCAAGGTGGGATACTCCATCATCGGTAGATGACCGGTCGCCGCCATTACTTCATGCTGTCCGTGCGGGAGTCCCTCCCGCAGCACGTCAATGCCCGAGACATGGAACACCAGATCATGCTCGCCCCACAGGGTCAGCACCGGAACAGCTAATTCATCAAGATGCTGCTGAATGCGGAAGCTATCTTCCTGCTGTTGCTGCCACAGCCGCAGGTTGCTGCTCGCACGATCAATCGCCACCTTGGCAGAATGTTGATACAGCGGTCGGGGTAACCAGGGTACTTCAACAAACAAAAAATCCAGCAAGGCCGAAAATTCGCTTTGGTTGCGTGCAATCAATGGTATCTCACCATTAGCCAAAAGGCGCGCCATCTCACTCTCGATGGGCGACTCGATGCCATGAGGGGCACCGATAAAGGCCAGAGATTTGACCTGTTCAGGATTATCGAGGGTAAAACGTGCCGCAATAGCTCCGCCCATGGAGTTTCCTGCCAGGTGGATCTGCTGCACATCCAGCGCCTGCAGAAAGGCCTGGAGTCGTTGCGACTGCATAGCATAGTGATAGCTAGCGTCCTCCAGGCGGGTGCTTTCCCCAAACCCAGGCAAGTCAGGTATCAACAGGCGGAACTTTTTCTTCAGCGGGCGAGCAAACTCCACCCAGTGATCCTTTTCAGCAAAGATACCGTGCAGCAACACCAGTACTTCATCACCTTCGCCCCCTATCAGATAATGCACCCTGTGATCCCCTACGTCGATCTGATGCGCGGTTAAATCAGACATAGCTCGGTTTGCTTTTAGCAGCGGTGCCACAAACAAGCCGGGCAAAAGCCAGTAGAGCGCAGTAATAAGCGCAAGTGGCGCAAGCACCGCCAGCATTACGTTCCGTTTTTTTAACATTGGTCTTTTCCTTGTATCCAAACCGTGGGGATAAGAGGCATAAAACACCTTTTTGCCCTTCAGTTCAAGTACCTTACCCGAAACTCATCTAGGCTTTTTACTGCTGAAGCCTCCGTTTTCAGCTCGTAGCGGATCGGCCCATAGCCAGTCACTGTGAAACGCATCTTCGAAAGGGGAAGGGCTTAGCTAAGGCTGCTTTTTGTGGTGAATTAAGATGTGGTAAAAGTTGTACTTTTCTTAGTATTTATCCGTATAAAAGGGATTAAGGAAAATTATCTGAGGATAAATCATGAGATTACTCTTTTTAATTATTATATCTATGCTGCTTGTTGGCTGCTCAATCTTTGGGCATACCGGTGTTGAAAATGCCCCTTACACCCTGCTTCAAGCCGATGAACAACAGCGGATTGAAGTACGGCGTTACGACGCTATGGTCTTAGTTTCCACCAGCATGGCCGGTGATGGCCGTAACAGTGCTTTTAGAAAGTTGTTTCGTTATATCAGTGGAGAAAACGAAGGCGCAACGCCTATCGCCATGACCGCCCCAGTGTTTATGGATAACAACAACGCTATGACGCAGGGCACAAAGATTGCGATGACCGCTCCAGTTTTTATGAACAATCAGGCCAATAACGCCATGATGTCTTTTGTGATGCCAAAAGACTTTACCTTAGACAGCACTCCAAAACCAACGGATCCCGATGTGTTAGTTAGCGAGCTTAACAACTATACTGTTGCTGCTATTCAATTTAGCGGCACCTTAAGTAAGCGTAATGTGGCAAAACAAACTAAGTTGCTACAAGACTGGTTAGCCGCAAACGGCTATATCGCAGCAGGTGAACCGATAGAAGCAGGCTACAATGGGCCGCTTACGCTACCGATGCTACGTCGCAATGAAATACTTATTGAGTTAAATTTAACCAACAGCAACAACGCAGCCCCCTAGTTAGTCAAACTACCAAATAGGATATTTCTTTTAAGATGTAGAGGTCTGCGAGCTTTTGATAAAACTTTTTTATAAAAACATTAGCACTTCACATGCCTGTTTTACCGAAAATAGCACAATTGAAAATGCCGCCAAATTGGCGGCATTGTTCTAGGTTAAATAAACCGAAGCGCAAATATTACTAAGGCAAATCAAAGTACGCCCCAATACTAGCTAGCGCGTGGTTTCGCCTTGGCTTTTGCTTTCGGCTTTTGACTTTTTTGCAGATCAATAGTGGTTTCAGTGGCTTTATTAGAACGCCCTGTCAGTACCTTGCGTGAGATAGTTTTTAACAAAGATCCCCGATTACTCACTTCAAACCCCGGTTTAACCACCCGCTTGATACTGCTACCAATCAGCTTTTGGATACGCTCTAAGGTTTGCTCTTCTTCGCGACTGACAAAAGAAATGGCATTACCCGAGGCGCCAGCACGGCCAGTGCGGCCGATACGGTGCACATAGTCTTCCGGTAAATACGGCAGATTAAAGTTAACCACGTAGTCCAGGCCCTGAATATCCAAACCGCGGGCAGCGACTTCAGTGGCAATTAACACCTGTAATTTTGCTGATTTAAAATCGGCGATAGCGCGCCGTCTGGTACCCTGGCTCTTATCACCATGGCAAACCGCCGCATTCACTTTGTTTTTTTGCAGATCGGCTAACAAGCGGTCGGCTTGCTCTTTGGTACTGGTAAACACCAACACCTGAAACCAATTATGCTCAGCAAGTAATTGTTCAAACAACTCGATTTTACGGCTTTCTTCTACCGGATAAACCACATGATTGACCGTATCAGCCGTACTATTGGTTTTGGCGACACGAATTTGTTGATGGTTTTTCAGGATCTTATGCGATAACTCATTGACCGCCGGTGAGGTTGTCGCGGAAAACAGCATGGTTTGACGTGAATCAGCAGTCATTTGCAGTAACTTTAACACATCGGTGCTAAAGCCCATATCCAGCATGCGATCGGCTTCATCCAGCACCACAAACTCGACATCACTTAAAATCACGTTACCCAGTGCCATATGCTCTAGCAAACGGCCCGGTGTACTGATCACTAAATCAACACCTGCAATGAGTTTATTGGCCTGGCCACCCATTTTTACCCCACCGTACAGCGCGGTAACACTAATGGGCAAAAACTGCGCATAAGCCGTTATGGCATTGGCAATTTGTTCGGCTAATTCCCGGGTTGGCGTAAGAATTAACGCTCTTGGGCGACGTTCGGTGGTGGCTTTGGGTTTATCCAGCATCCGCTGTAAAACCGGAATCGCAAAAGCGGCCGTTTTACCGGTACCGGTTTGCGCGGTAACTTGTAAATCTTTACCACGACGGGCTGGCACTATGGCCTGTGCCTGTACCGGTGTCATTTCACTGTAACCGCATGCCAGCAAGGCGCGTTGTAAATCGGGTGCTAAATCTAACGATGAAAATTGCATATAGGTTCCTCTGCAATGTAACTGTATGAGGACCTCGAGATGCACAAAGCTGGCAAAACGTTAAATCCTAATGTGTTGCTGTGTATAATACTAAGTGCTACTCAGCGCTCTCAAGATCAAAATCGAGATCGGTGCGTGGTTTAAACTTAGATGCCTTGGCCAGGATCTCCAGGTAAAACTGGGGATATTCCTGTGCTACTGCTGCATCAATATGTTTATTAATTTCCGAGTTAAAAATTTTAACTGCGGTTTCTTCTGATGCACCAAACCGACAATCAAACGCCCAGTAATCTTGCCCTGCAGGCAAGGCTTTGCCGCGCTCGCGTCTTAAATATTTTTTAATATCATGCTTAATCGAATCTACTAAGCGCGCGGTATTCAGTTTTGGGTGGGTTAACGCGAATGTTTTTTTCATTAAAATTCCTACAGGTGTACACTAAGCGTAAACAAAGCACGCTTCTGGGCGCATATTCTACATGGATCTGCCACAGATAACTGCCACTATCTGCTATTTCAGCGTAAATCATTGCCCTTTTGCGCATAAAGCGGCTTTGGGGCCAGCCGCCAGCTCCAGTTGACAAGCTTCTTCCCTTGCCAGATAAGCATGGTAAATCTTGCTTAACTCCCCTTGTTGCATCAACTGTTGTATTAATTGTTGCCAAGCTTCAGCTTGGCTAGCACTAAAGGTCTGCCGTTGTAATACTAGGTGATGTGCTGTACCGGTTAACTCGGGTGCCCAATCTAATAACTGGTATAAACCTTGATCGAGCTCGTCGGCTAAAAAATAGCGGTAAATAGGCGGCTGCGAAAACATCGCCTGGATCCGCCCCCGCTTTAACGCATAAAACAGCGTGGGTGCATCAGGGTAATACAGCACCCGTTGTGTTTCCGCTAAGACAGTCAGAATCTTATCCAGCGGTTCTCCATGCTTAAAACCGCGTACAGCGCCAAAGTACAGGTTAGTATCAGCAATAAAACCTGCCGCATCCCGCTGCTCTCTCGGCAGGCTGGCCGGCACAATAAGGTAGTTTTTCAGCTGCATATAAGGGATAAACCAGCTATGTTTAGCGCGCTCTTCCGTTAAAATGCCGGTACTGGTCATATCAAGTAGTCCCTGCTCCAGATTGTACCAGGTGCGGGCCCGTGGCATGACTTCAGCCGTCAAATTACAGCCGGTGCGGTTTTGCAGTAACTGCAGCAAATCATGGTCTATACCGGTTCTGTCCTCACGGTAGATATGGCCATAATAGAACAGCCCTACCAGCAAGGGTCTATCAGGGCAATAACGTTCTGAAGCACCTAAGGGCAAACTAAAGCAGAGTAAAATAAACACGCAGCAAGACCTAAGCATAAACCAATTCCTCCTGAATTTGGCCTTAAGTTTAGTCAAGAAAATGCGTGATGCTGGCAGAAATGGCGTTAAATAGCGCAGCATTGCAGCAAAGCTAAAACCCAAGTTTTTGGCTCAGATAAAGCAATGCGGCTAAATTAAGCACGACGGTAAACCAAAACTGCCATAAAAACGACCGTTTTTGCGATTTATGCCGCAGGTAGCGCTGTGCCAGTAAGGCGCCAGGCCAACCGCCCAGCAGTGACACAAATTGCAGAGTTGATTCAGGTGTGCGCCAGCGGCCAGCCTGCGCTTTGCGTTTATCAAACCAATAACTAAGGTAAGTAAAAATACTGAGTAACAAGTAGCCCGCCACAATAAAGGCAGGTAGTTTGCCCTGCCAAAACGCCAACAACAATCCAGCAAAAAATAGCATCACCCCTAGCAATGGCAGAGCAGAAGCTGTTTTTGGCGCTTTGAGACGTAACTTTTCGCCAGCAAAGGTCACACTCGCCGCCTGAAGTCGCCCCTTGCTATCCTGACTAACGGTATAGGTTACGACTTCACCGATGACGGGGCGTCGTGCCCTATTTTGTAGTGCTTTAATATGTAAAAATACCCGCTCACCTTTTAGCATTGGCTGAATAAACCCAAAGCCTTTTTCATCATCCCACTGGGTAATCTTTCCTTTTAACCGCATTAAAAATCCCTAATTTTTATCGTTTTAATCCAGATCGCCATAGGCAATCCTATTTTCAAATTGCGCACAACCAGCAAAGTCGTTAATCAGTTCCAAAACAAAATAACCGCTGCGACAACAAATATTAACTTGAACAATTAGATTACACATGTAATAGTTTAAATATTACAACAGTAATCAATGGTAA
The DNA here is from genome assembly GCF_014653435.1 of Alishewanella longhuensis. GTDB lineage: Bacteria > Pseudomonadota > Gammaproteobacteria > Enterobacterales > Alteromonadaceae > Alishewanella > Alishewanella longhuensis. The sequence continues at coordinate 75,506 of NZ_BNAO01000002.1, forward strand.
CGATATGACTGAAATTAGCAATGCGGAACTGGTAGTGATGCAGGTTTTATGGCAAACCCCAAACATCAGCGCTAATGACGTGGTGGCAGCATTAGATAACGCCATAGAATGGCACGAAAAAACCGTAAAAACCCTATTAAACCGTTTAGTGGCGAAAGGGGCGCTGGGCTTTGAAAAAGACGGACGGGCCTATCTTTATTACCCCTTGATTGCCAAACAAGATTATCAGCAGCAACAAAGCCGCAACTTTGTGGAGCGGCTGTTTGCTGGCCGCATTACCCCGCTGGTTGCCGGCTTTGCCAGGCAAAACAAGCTTAATGCTGATGATGTTGCGCAACTCAAGCAGCTCATAGCGCACTGGGAGCAAGAGCAGGAGCAAAAACATGATTAACACCCTGTTAGAAGCCACTCTCCCGCTGTCCGTTTTGCTGGTGGTACTGCTGCTGGCACAGCACACCTTAATGTCACGGCTCGGTGCTGTTAATCTTTATGCCTTATGGCTGGCGGTACCGATGTTTTTGTTGGTTAAACTAACGGCTGCGGTAGTATCAAACAGCGGTTATCAGAACCCCGTTTACTATTTTACGGTGTCGTTACCAGCACTTACTGTACCAGAGCAGCTCAACAGCTGGCTGCAAGCATCCTCCTGGTTAGCTCCCATTTGGTTAGCCGGCGTACTTGTTTGTCTAACCATGTTGGGGCTTAGCTACCTGCTTAGCCGGGCACAGTTTTATCGGGCTTCCCCGGTTATCACAAAAGGCTTTTCCGGTTCCCGGCAAGCCGACGATCAAAATGGCCCCTGGATCACCGGCTTTCGCACCCCCAAGGTATTGCTCCCTAACGACTTTTTCAGCCGCTTTGATGCCACCCAGCAGCAACTGATCCTAAAGCATGAGCTCACGCACTGGCGCCGTGGCGACTTACATCTAAATTATCTGGCATTGGCTATCGTCAGTGTGTTCTGGTTTAACCCATTGGTTTGGCTGGCTTATCGTTATTACCGCCAAGCCCAGGAACTGGCTTGTGATGCCGAGGTTACCCGCAATGCGGGCAAGGTAGAAAAAATTGCTTATGGTTATGCTTTACTAAGCAGTACACAGCAGTCACCGCGCACCTGGTGGCCGCTTACTCATCATTACGGAGATTTTAACACTATGAAACAACGTATCACTCAGTTACAGCGCCAGCATGGCTTTAGTAAAACGATCTTACTTAGCACCATGGCTCTGGTGGTTATTGGTACATTATTACTGCAGCAACCGGTATTAGCCGAGGGCGCTAAATCTGCGCAACTGGCATCGGTTACCCGTATTGAACCGCGCTATCCGATCCAGGCCGCACAACAAGGCATTTCTGGTTATGTGCGGCTTACTTTCGATGTCGATGCTCAAGGTAAGGTTAGCCATGTTCGCGTGGTAAAATCTTCACCTGAACAAGTGTTCGACAAAGAAGCGGTACGCGCCCTGGAACAATGGCAATATACCGCAACAGGTGTGGCACATAAAGATCAGCAAGTTCAGCTTAATTTTGAACTCGATCTGATTGAATCTGATATTGAACAACTAAAGGTAACACCGACTACCGATAAGAGCACAAGTTAAGCCTGAAAACCGTGGGCTTTTTTAAAGTGCAATAAGGCAGCGTTTTGCGCAGCGTCTTCAATGACGCTGCGTTATTGCATTTTCTGGTAGCTGGCCAGTAGTCTTGATAGCAAGGCTACGCCGCTATTTCGACTGGCCAGCAAAGGTGGCCGTGGCAAGCCGGTATAACACGGCATCAACATCACCCAGCGCATCCTGGTGTATATAGCGTTTAATAAACTGCATGCCAAGCTTGCGCATCACACCGATGGAGCCCTCATTTGCCGGCATCGCAATTGCCGACAGGTATTTTACATGCTGGTTTTGCGCCAGTACGGCTTTTGCTACGGCCAGAGCAGCTTCGCTAGCATAGCCCTGCCCCCAATAGGCACGTTTAAAGCGCCAGCCTATTTCTACATCATCAAGGCTTGGCGTAGCGGTGTTAAAGCCCATTGGCCGAATCAATACCCAACCTAAATAGCTATTATCGGCTTGGCGCCGTACTTGCCAGATCCCAAAGCCTGTTGCCGGATCCCGGTATTTCGCCATCCGTGGTAGCATTACGTCCTTAATGGCTTGCATGCTGGTACAGTTACCACCATTGATATAGCGCATCACTTCTTCGTCTTGATCGACTTCAAATAACAAGGCTGCATCTTGCTCAGATAGCAACTGAAAACTTAGACGCTGACTAGAGGGTATGTTTAACATGGTGTTTGTATCCTTAATAACTACTTATTCCTTACTAACAAGCCAACAGTGCTTTGCAAACTAACCACTGCCGGCTTAGCTGTTAATTCGCATAATCTGCACCCAATAACACGCACCTAAGCTTAGGTCGACAACAGCAACAAGCTCAAAGTAGCCTTAGCGTAAAAACAACAATACCAAGGGTATGGTTAACATCGCAAAAAGTGTTTGCGCAGTAATAATCGCAGCCATTAAAGGCGCATCACCGCCTAACTGCCGGGCCAGGATATAAGCAGAAGTCGCCGTTGGCATGGCAGCAAAAATAATCAGCACCTGTGAGGCCAATGCAGAGAGTTGCAGCCCATATGCTACGCCCCAGGCAATAAGCGGGAACAGCAAAAGTTTAATCGCCGATGAGATATAAAGTACCCGGCCTGATGATCTAAGCGCACGTAAATCGAGCGCCGCACCAACTGACAGCAACCCCAAAGGCAAGGCCATTTGCCCAAGTAATCCTAGCGTGGCAGAGAGCGTTGCAGGCAGTCCACCCAATAGATTTAGCAGTACACCGGCAAAACAAGCGAGAATAAGCGGGTTCGTTGCTAAGGCCTTAAGCGTCGGCAGTAGATTTGCAAACAAACCTTTCTCGCTGGCAAAAACCAGTACACAGAGGATATTTAAAACCGGGATCATCACAGCAGCAATAATCGCCGCTATCACTAAGCCTGCTGCAGACAATAACGCCGAGGTCGTGGCAAGCGCAACAAAGGTATTAAAGCGCATACTGCCTTGATAAAACGATGTGTAAGCGGCAAAGCCTACCCCCAATGGCTTTTTTAGCAATAAGCAAATACCACTGACTAATGCCAACAAGATCAGCACAGCCATTACAATCTGCAACGACTCTGCGCCTGAAAGACTGGCCTGACTCAGGCTATTAATAAGTAATGCGGGGAAAAGCAGATAGTAAGTAAGGCGCTCTGCCGGTGCCCAAAAGCCCTCGCCGGGAAAGCCATGGCGACGGGCAAAGAACCCCACCATTAGTAACGCAAAAACAGGCACTAATGCCAAAATTATCTGTAGCATTTTCTTTCCTCAAGCCTTCGATAACAAAGGCACTGCCTGAGTATCCCCCGCTTTCTAAGCAAATTCCCGGGGGCTTAAATTTGACGTTTTCTGGTTAGATTTTGTTCTTCTGGCGGCGTTTATATCGCGAAACGAGGAGTGCGATACGCGGTACCCGATTTAGCCATTCTAAAACGCTTTCTTCTTAGGCCGACCACTCTAAATTCAATAACGGCTGTAACCAGGTTGTTCTAAGCTCTCAGCCGAGTGATTTTCGTGGGCGTGCCAGTAAATAACCTACCCAGGCGAATGGGAAATAGGCGCCGATTAAATCAACAACAATAAACCAGGTGGGTGCGGGGATCATCTTAGCAGCAAGAATACCACCAATAAAAAAGCAGCTTCCTACAATTAACGCACTAAACAGCCTGTGTTGCACCGCTATTTTCGCAGCAATAAAAGCGCCCAACAGGGTACCAACAGCATGAGCCAAAAAAGGAAAAATAAAATGTCGAACTTCGAGTTGTGGTAAGGCTGCACTGATGCCTTCAGCAGTTGTCATATCCACACCCGGTGGCAGCGCAATAATATGACCACTCACGGTAATAAGTGCCATATTGACCAGGCTTCCAACAATAAGCCCAAGTAAAACAGCAAACAGTAGTTTTAACCATGCCATGCAAAATACGCCTTTTACTTTTTCAAACTACTCGCCTCAAGTATTGGCAAGCCAGCTTCGGTTGGGATATAAATCCGTTCACCATTACCATCTTGCAACCCTTTAATCCAGATGTAACGCAGATATTCTGAGTTTCCTTTTAACGACTCACCAATTATTCTGTTCGACTCGGCAGCGGCTTTTGCTCGCTCAATATCAGCCAAACCTTCAGCTTTCGCTTTCACCAGTGCAGCTTTACCTTCAGCCTCAGCTAAGGTTACTCTGGCATTGGCTTGCATAAGTGACGCAGTTTCACGAGCTCTGGCTTCTTCAATTAAGATTTGCTTACTCCACTCAGCTTCTTTGAGTGCCGCTCTGCCGCTCATTTCCATGCGATAGAGGTTATATTTCGGCCAAGCCCAAAGTGAAAGTACAATAAAGCCAATAATGGCAAAAAATAAGAAGATAACTGAGCCTAACGCTAAAACTTGTCTATTTTGATACATCTTAATTTCCTTGGTATTCAGTGCAAAATTATCAGCCTACCCACTACGTCTAAAACGTTAGCCTAAATTTATTGCTCGAAAGTAACGGTTTAACGCCGTTACTTGGCAAGCATTTGCAAACGCTCTTCTTCTGCTTTAATCATAGCAACTAACTCGCCCATATTGGCTTGAACACGCGCCATACCAATTTGAGCGCCTTGGTTCATCAGTGTTGGCATTTTTTCTATGGTTTTTTTACCGGTGTCGGTGGCATAGAATTTATTAATTTCCCGTAGTTCAGCTGCAGTGAACTCAGTCGAGTACATTTTAATAAACTCTGGTTTTAAACTGTTCCAGCTCATGTAAGTGCTAAAAAATTGCATCATGACATCTTTATATGGCAACAGTTCTGGGTTTTGCTGTAACTGTAAATCCATCATTTGTGATATGGAGTGGTGCATTAATGCCTCCATCTCCATACTTTCCAGCAGCATTTCTGCCTGTATTTCTGCTTCAGAACTGGCATAAACCGCGGGTACTAAGCCTAAAAAGGCAATCAATACAGATGCTCTCAACACTTTCATTTTCTTTTCCTTGATTCACATAGCCTTATAACAAGGCGTCAGATATTACAGCGTCCGGCTTAATTAACCGGAAAGGCATGCAACTTGTAAACATGATGTAATGAATATTACTCTGCCCGAGAATACTTTACAACGTGCTAACGCTAAAGCTGGCATAGTCACCTTGCCGCCGTTAACTCCGCGGCAAAATCGGTAAAACTTTGCAGATCAAAAGCCTGTGACGCCGGGTTCATAAAACCATGTTCATAGGGCGTAACGACCGCATCAACCTTTGCCTTTTGCGATAACGCCAAACACAGATCCGTTACCGCAAAATGCGGTTCACTGGCGGCAAGAATAACCTTAACAGCTATTTGGGGCTGTAAATCCAGATGCTTATAGATTTGCCCCGGATAAAACAATACCCCATGCTGAATACGGCTATGGCAACCTTGCTCGCCCGCAATAGCCCACCACAATGCGCTAGCGCCAGCGCTAAAACCAATAGCTAAATTAATCGGCTCATTCCATGACGCTAAATGCCTCGCCACCAGCTCAGCGTACTGCTCATGACCACACTGTGCCGTATAGGCTGCGTATGCCTGTTGCTCTGATAAAAAGGCTTGAGACTTACCCTGATAAGGATCCAACAAGGTAAATTGCCGCTCAGGCGCAGCCAAGGCGCTAAGCAATGGCTGTAAACCATGGCATTGGCCGAAAATATCCGTAACAATTAAAAAGTGCTGCATAGGATGATTAAATCAGTTTTTAAATACAGAAGCGGGTAAAGCTGCTTAATGAATAATATTCATCATTAACGCTTTACGCCATCTATGCTTTAGCAGAGCTTATGCGTAATAAACCCTTTTTCTCTTAACTTGTGCCCTACTTTTACTAGCGCATCTAGCGCAGGAAGCGGTTCATAACCTAATGCGGTCAGCTCGTACTCTACCGAGGAAGGTAACGTATCACGCACATTCCGCTGCACTGCATCGGCGCAGAGCAATGCTAGCACTCTTATCATCGGAGTTACACAAAGCATATAGCCCATTTTTTACCGGCCAGGAACTTACCGCCGAACAACGGCATCTAGAAGGCGGCGTAACCCAGGTGCAAAAAGCGGCGCTAATCAAAGGCGTAATCGACTTACTGGTAGAGGTACTGCAAAAATCCCCTGCAACCACCGTGGTGGTCATTGCTGAAGTTGCGCTGGAAAACTAGGGAATTGGTGGGCTCCCTGTTACAAAGTACCGGCGCTCAATAAAAGCGCCAGATAAAAACACCACTCCAAAGACCAATTATGCCGCGATAGAACAAAACTGACAGCAGCAAAGCTTATTAACCAAGGTACTATGCAAGAGCTGTTAAACATTATTACAATTTTCTACTTTAATACCGCACTAAGCTGCGCCATGATGATAGGTAAACTTAAGTCACTTCGAGCTGCGAGTGACTTGGGTCTATTGGCACACTTTGTTGCCGAAACCCCGGCAATATTAGCTCAAGAGGACGACAGCATGGCACTAGATACTACAGGCGTAAAGCTACAAGACAGGCCCATTGCGCAGGTCAGGGAAGAAGTTGTTGACCAGCTTATTATGAACTACAGCCACGGCGTAATTTCAGAACAAGCCTTTGAGCGGCGGCTGGATATTGCTACCAATTCTGATGATCACCTGCTTTTAGCCGAGCAAGTTGCCGATTTAAGCTTACTGCCAGATGCCAAGTATCGGGCGATGTGGGCGCAGAACTTTAACACCTCAACTGCACAACAGCATCACAATGAACACGCTACTGATGTAGCGCCAGGCGAGCGGGAACGTTTGCTATCTATCTTAAGTAGCGACGAGCGCAGTGGTCCATGGCGGGTGCCGCAGCAACTCACTATTATTAACGCCCTATCATCAGTAGAGTTGGACTTTTCAGAAGCCGTGTTCGAGCATAAGCAGATTACCCTGCATACTGCCAATTGGCTTGGCAGCATTAGCATTTTAGTCCCCGAGCATGTCGCGGTAATTAGCGACGTCAATAATTTTGCCGCCTCAAGCAGTAACGATGTTGGCTCGGCCGGGCCGGGTAATACCAAAACGCATTACATTCGGGTAGAAGGCTATTCGGTGTTAGGCTCGCTCAGCATTAGTATAAAACGCAGCTTAAAAGAGCGTTTTACTGACTTCGCTAAATCGGTTCGCACGGCAATGGGGCTTAAGTAGCCGCAACGAGTCACTCAGGACAGCAGTTAATAGGGCCTTCCTGAGTAAACTTATGCCGGTATTGGCTTGGCGTAAATTCGGTGTAAGCAATAAACAATTTGCGAAAAGAACTGACATCTTCGTAACCTACTTGCAAAACAATCTGTTCAATGGGCTGATTGGTGGTTTCTAATAAACGTTTTGCATGTTCAACACGTAACCGCTGCAGGTAATTCAGCGGTGTATCTTTTAACGCCACTTTAAAACGGCGCAGCAACGTACGTTTACTTAAATGAAACTGCCCGGCTAATGCCTCTAAGGCAAAGGGCTCAGCCAGTTGTTTTACTAAATGCGTCTGTATTTGTTTTACGAGCGCATCATTATGTTGCTGGCCAATGGATAAATCCATATAGGGAATTTGCGAACTTCTATTGGGATCTGTCAGCATCACTTTGGCAATTTGCCGGGCGAACGCCTCGCCAACCAGTTGCTCTGTTAGCGCCAAACATAAGTTAACATTAGACGTAGTGGCCCCTGCGGTTAGCAGATTACCGTCCTGCACCAATAATTTATTCAGCTGTAAATGCACATCAGGATACAAGCTTTGAAAAACGTCTTTAAAAAACCAACTGGACGTCGCATTTTTATGCGATAACAAACCACTTGCCGCCAGAATAAAAGTGCCAGTACAGTTCGCCGCAATCAATTTGCCATTGGCTGCTGCCTGCTGCAATTCAGCAAAATAACCGCTGGAAGACTGCGCTATCGCAGCAAGCTGCGCACGGTTATAAGCATAGGCTGGCGGCAGAATAATCGCGTCGGCCTCTTGCCAACGATGCGGTTGCACTGCCAAGCTCACCCCTTGCTTTAACAGCAGTGGCTTACCATCGGGCGAGACCAGATAACAATGTAATAAAGGCTTAGCCTGCTGTTTCTGCTGATACTGCCAAAGGACATTGCAGTATTCAAAAAAATCCAACAACCCAAATAGATCGCTACTAATACTGTTATTGGTAGCCAAGACAGCAATTTGCTTCACACTTCCTCCACTTGGCAATATTCACCTTATCTTTATTAATAGTGACACTGAGTTTCAGTTTTAGCAAGGCCTAGACCAGGGCGTGTTAAGGTTAAGGTTAATGATGACAAACACAACCAACTATTGGTGGCATTAACTAACATCTGACGAGGTCAGATTGTCACTGCCCCCCCAACCTGAGCGTCATATTTCAGCTTTCTCAGTAAGCCTTATTTTTGGCCATGATAAATAAAGTTCACTAAGTGTGGCAGCGCACAGACCTGTTCGCTTGAAGTAGGTTAAAAGCGTCGCAGTTTACTAAAGCTTTATGCCGGTGCATTGAGCTAAGCAAGGAAACATCATGACCAAATATTACACTAGGCTGTTAAGCGGCAGTTGCAAGGGCTTATTTGCCCTGCTAATGCTCACGCTGCTGACAGCCTGTAACATGGATAAAAAAGACCCTATCCTTGGTGTAGATCCGATTGAAGGCTTAACGTCAATAGTGGTATCACCTCAAAATAGCAGCATTGCTGCAGGCTTAAGCCAGCAATTTACCGCTCTGGGCGTATACGCTGATGGCACTTCATTAGATATCAGTAATAAAGTTAGCTGGAGCTCAACCACAGCGACGGTAGCAACAATGAATCATCAGGGGCTGGCACTGTCGATACATTCGGGAACTACTGTTATAACTGCCGCTTTTGCTGGTAAAACTGCCAGCAGCTTATTAACTGTAACCGATGCTGAGTTAATAGGTTTTAGCATCAGCCCACTGGACACGAGTATCGCTGCAGGTTTAAGCCAGCAATTTACCGCTATGGGTGTCTATACTGATGGTAGCACTGCAAACATAAGCCGCGTGGTGGCTTGGCAGTCAAGTAATCCGGCAATTGCTGTCATAGCGGCCAATCAAACTGACCATAGCGGCTTGGCAACTGCCGTTGCACCGGGTAACACTGAAATCAGCGCATCAATGGGTGCACTGTTTGCTTCTACCAACTTTATGGTCACTGATGCAGCTTTAATTGCGATTCAGTTAACGCCACAAAACAAAAGCTTATTTGTTGGCCTAAGTCAGCGTTATACAGCCACTGGCGTTTATACCGATGGTACCTCACAGAATATCAGTGCTTTGGTGAACTGGACATCCAGTGCTACGGATATCGCCACTGTTGACAACACCGCTAGTCCTAGTCGCGGTATAGTTTCAGCAATCAGTGCCGGTAGCAGCCTAATCAGCGCAAGCTTAGCAGCAATCACAGCTGAGACTAGCTTGACGGTCAGCGCAATCACCTTAAGCAGTGTGCTGGTTACACCTGCTAATAGTAGTGTTGCCGCGGGTTTATCACGCCAATATGTTGCTACTGCAAACTATGCTGATGGCAGTGCTTTTGATGTCAGTCATGTGGCTATCTGGGCTTCAAGCGATACTTCCGTAGCCATTATGACCCCTAATGGTAATGATAACAGCGGCATAGTGAACGCACAGCAGGCTGGTAGTGCAGAAATCAGCGCCAGTTTTAGTCAGATGTCTGGTACTGCAAACTTAAATGTTACGGCTGCCACCTTAACGAGTATATTAATTACTCCGACAAATAGCAGCATTATTGCAGGACAAAGCCGGCAATACACCGCTACCGGCGTGTATTCTGATGGGTCCTCCGAAAATTTGACCGCGCAGGTTAACTGGGTTTCATCAGATAACATGATTGCCGTGCCAAATACCAATATGACCAGTAATAGTGGTTTAGTGACGGCTGTTAGTGCCGGTACAGCGCAAATACAAGCAAGTCTGGGCACAATCAACGCACAAACAAACCTGACGGTCACCAGTGCCATACTGAGCACTATTAGTGTAACCCCGGTAAGCTCCAGCGTGGCCGTAGGCTTGAGTCGGCAATTTACCGCAACTGGTTTATATTCCGACGGTTCCACGCTAAACATTACACAGAGCGTTACCTGGGCCTCATCCAACACCCAAGTGGCAACTTTAAATGCCAATAGCAATAATAACAGTGGCTTAACTACCGGCCAAGCAGCAGGCGAAGCGCAAATAAGTGCCTCGCTAAGTGGCAAGACTGCTGCTGCAACACTCACCGTCACCAATGCTAGCTTAAACAGTATTAATGTTACGCCACAAAACCCCAGCATAGTGGCCGGCTTAAACCGCCAATTTAGCGCCACCGGTAACTATAGTGATGGCACCAGTGCAGATTTAACGCCCATAGTAAACTGGACTTCCGGTAATGTTAGCGTAGCCAGTATGAACGCTAGCCAGCAAACCAATAGCGGTCTGGCGACTGCTTTATCCGAAGGTATGTCTCTGATAAAAGCCAGTTTAGCGGGGATTGAAGGTAGCTCCACCCTAACCGTTAATGCCGCCAGCCTGGTGTCTATTAACGTTACGCCGGCGAATGCCTCCGTGCGCGTTAATCAAAACCGCTCTTTCACTGCAACCGGCACCTATAGCGATGGAAGTACACAAACAATAAGTAGTTCCGTTGTTTGGACATCTAGTAATACCAATGTAGCAGTGCTTAATAGCAATCATCAGACAAACAGCGGTATTGCTACCGCTCTCGCTGCAGGCTTAACGGATATCACGGCTACTGTTGGCACAATTCAAGACAATGCCGTTTTAACCGTAACCGCCGCTCTAGCCAATAATCCACAAGCCCCCGAAATGGGCGAGCTAGACCGTTTTGTTATGATAGCCAGCCAGGCTATTACCACAACCGTAGGTTCTACCATTAGCAACGGTGATATGGCTATCCTCGATCTGGCACGAACGGCTTATGCCGGCTTTACCCAAGGTCCGGTCGCAGGCCAATTTACCCAACTCAGCAATGGCGTGTCTTTTGCGCCAGATGATACAACTCCGCCTTATGTTGTGCCGGTTCCTTATGCCTCTATGGTGGCTTTCATTAACCAGGTTCGTACGGATCTAGGTATAGCGGCGACCTTTTTAGCGGCAAATCCTAACCCAGCAGCAGCGACTCAGGCGTTACCTTCAGAACTAGGTAGCTTAGTGCTAACTCGTGGCGTGTATCGCAATGCGGGTAACGTCATTATTCAGCAAGGCAACGTGACGCTAGATGCACAGGGCGATCCTGACTCAGTCTTTATTTTTGTCATTGGCGGTACACTCAGCACGGGTGCGCCCGGTGGAAGTATAGAGTTGATTGGTGGCGCTCAGGCTAACAATGTTTACTGGCGTACCGGCGGAAGCACCGTACTTGGTAGCAATACTCAATTTGCCGGAAATGTGTTTGCTTGGCCACAAATTAATCTGGGCACTGGCGCTGAAGTAACTGGCCGTTTGTTCTCTGTGACCGAGCAGGTCACGCTTGATGCCAATAGCGTTACCAAAGCTCAGTAACGGCTGCTTGTATTAAAAAGGATAAGAAATGAAAAATTTGATGATACGACATGACTGTAGCAGTTTATTAGCGGTCAATGGCTGTTTGTTACTAATGCTGAGTTTTAACAGCCTAGCAAGTAGCGAAACTGATTATAAAGCGAATGGGTGGCATGTTGGCATTAATTTGGGTCAATCCTCTGCCAAGATTGATGGCGACAGTATCAAAGCTAATTTGGAAAATACTGGCTTCGACGTCAATGCGCTCAATCAAGATCGACACGATCAGGGTTACAAACTCTATGCTGGTTATAAGTTTTCGTCGTATTTTGTGCTGGAAGCAGGCTACTTTGATTTGGGTAGGTTCAGCTTTAACGCTAATACTTTGCCGGTCTCAAATTACACCGGACGTACCGGAGTAAAAGGCTGGAATCTGGACCTGGTCGGTATACTCCCGATATCCGATAGCTGGTCTGTGCTGGCTAGAGTAGGCGTAACCCGTAATGATACAAAAACCCGTTTCAGCAGTAATGGCTTGATCAATACCAGTGTCAATAATCAGGACAACAGCTATACCAAACATAAATTTGGATTAGGTGTGCAATATGATATCTCTGACGCTTTTATTGTGCGTTTAGAGGCTGAGCGTTACCGTATGGATGATCTAGTCGGTAACGATGGCGATGTAGATCTTTACACCCTGGGTGTCGTGTATCGGTTTGGCAGTAGACAGCCTCAACCTGTACCGACAACAACACCCGAACCTTTAACGAGAGTGGCTACCGAGCAGGTAACACAAGCTAGTCCTGTGATACCAGAGCCGGAAGTCCTGGTACTGGAAGATGTGCACTTTAACTTTGATACAGCGGAGTTAAATAATGATACAAAAGTGATGTTGCGCCGGCATGCCACCACGCTTAAAGCGAACCCTAAAGCTCGGGTTCGTATTGCAGGTTATACTTCAGCAAGTGGATCTGCGGCTTATAATCAGGCATTAAGTGAACGACGGGCAGAATCAATCAAAGCCTTTTTAGTCAGCGAAGGGATTAATGCCAACCGCTTTAAAACCATAGGTTTTGGACAACGCAATCCGGCTAAATACGAAGCGAAACCCTCAGCTTTACAGTCAGATGCCGCCAAAGCAAACATGCGTGGTTTGTTTGAAATTATCATTGAGTAAGCACTAGTTAACTGCTTAGTGGTCCGCTGATATAGCGGGCTCTAAGCATATAAATCTGCCACCAAAGATGTTAATTGTGGTGCGTACAATGTGGCAAGCAAGGTCGTATTACCTTAAGAATTGACGATTGCATACTGCCGTTTGCGATATTTGGGTCATGATACTAATTCTAAATGCGGAAACAGACGGCCCTGTGCTTCTGAAGATAAAGTCGCCAATAAATGATTGTGTTGTGGGTGAAGTCTCAGTTTTACTAACATACTGAGCTACCTAAATAAGTATTGCAGGCGTTGAAAAACCGACTGAGTCTATCATAGCTGGAAGTAAGGAAACTTTGCTTGCGTTGCTTAGGAAATGTCAGCGAGAAAGCATACTGTAAAATTTTAACGCAGAAACCAAAGCCGCACAGGTTTGTCACGCTACCAGCTTGCATACCAAAATCAAGATCCTTGATTACCTCTCTATTTCGCTGTTTTAAGAAGATTTCTAGCGAACAGTTATGAGCCAACGAACAGATAGAACTAACCTTTTAACCCAAGACTTATAGGCTGACACATCGCCATGCCCAAACTTGGCAATATTCACCTTATTTTTATCAATAGTGACACTGTGTTTCAGTTTTAGTCAGGCATAGACTAGGGCATGTTGACGTTAATTATGACGAACACAACCGACTATTGGAGGCACTATGAACAGCAAGAACGCAGAAGTACTCACCATCCTCGCCTGGCTAGGAAATTGGTTACTTATTTTATGGATAAATTTTGCAGCTGAGCTTTCTCTGATGATGCATTTTGTCGCCATTCCGGTATTGCTGATTAGCACAGCCCTTGGCGCAGGACGGTTGTTTGAAGACTGGGCCAATCCTTGCTAACAACACTGATTTCCCCCCCGCTCTTCAACCGCATCGCCCCGCAACAACCTAATTTAGCCAGCTGTTGCGGGACGGAGTGTGTAGTATCTGCAACGGAGCAGCTTTACTCGCTCCCGGCCAGCTTGCTGGCAAAAAATCGAGCCTTGAGTCCTATACTGCAAGTAACAGGTTTATACTGTAACCTGTAACACAGGCGGTGCCCAACACCACCAACACAAAAGCTGCCATTAATGGCCACCTAAACAACCGTTTTAAGATAATCAGCTCAGGCAAACTGGCACCAGCACCGCCAATAGTGAGCGACATTACCGCTCCCAAACTAACGCCTTTCGCCACCAAGGATGCCGCGATAGGTAACATACTACTGGCACGGACATAAAGTAAAATGCCGGCCAGCGCTGCGGCCGGTATTAACCACCAGGGGTTAGCGGCACTCATGTTTTGTAAGACGCTTGCCGGCACATAACCATGCACTATCGCCCCCACAGCGACGCCCAAAGCCAAGTGAGGTACAAAGCTGCGCGTTTGGCTGATAGCCTGGCGCAAGGTACTTTTCCAGCTAAGGTTGGGTGTTTCAGCCACTGCCTCGCCCGCTTTGCAGCCACAACTACCTGGCAAGCTGACAAAGCGCTGAAAGTTAAATTGCTGCAACAACACGCCACTTAACATTGCCACACCCAGTACACCAGAGCCGTAAATTAGGGTGAGTTTTAGACCAAACATTAACCAGAGTAAGGCAATTAGCACCGGATTTAACAACGGTGAAGTAAATAAAAACGTCATTACCGGACCAAAGGCGGCATTGGCACGCAACAGCCCTACCATCATCGGCAAAGTAGAACAGCTACAAAACGGAGTAATAGCACCAAGTAAGGCAGCTGTAAAATAACCACTGCGGCCACTAAGTAATGCCTGTACTTTGTGCCGGGGTAACTTATGTTGCAGGTAAACTACCAGCATACTAATCAAAACAAACAACACGAGCATTTCACTAAAGGTGACGATAAAAAACTGTACCGCCGACAACAAGGTAGCATTAAACATAGCACTCTCCAATTTCATTATTCCAGAAAAATAGAAATATAAATTAGATGGCTGCTCCTAAAGTGCAGCATCCGCCAAACATTTCCACTAATGCAGAAATATTATATTTCCATAAAAATAGAATTGTCAACACAGTTCGATGAAGTTAGAATTAAACTCTACCTTTTGACAGGAGCACGCCATGCAACTTGAACTCGCCGCCGCACGCTTAGCAGAGCTGGGACACCCTACCCGCTTGGCTATTTTCCGTTTATTAGTCAAAGCTGGCCAGCACGGTATTAGTGTCGGTGACATTCAGCAACAGTTGGATATTCCAGGTTCGACCTTGTCACACCATTTATCACGCATGATTAAAGTAAATTTAGTAGAACAGCAGCGCGACGGCCGTACCCTGTACTGTCGGTTAAAGTTTATTGAGGTTGAAGCGCTGCTAGGCTTTTTATATGACGAATGTTGTGTGGCCGAGGGCCAGCCAGGCTGGCTTAGCATGCCAAACCGCCAATGCTAATTGCTGTTTACGCTAACCGGTTTAATATTATCGCGGCTATTCAATAATATTGGGGTACTTCTGCTGATGGTTAGCCAAAAACTGAGGGTGTTACACGCATAGTACCAAAAACGTTAAAGCAATGATATAAAAAGATATTGTTTGGTCTTATCTCTTGTTTGGCGTGATAATTTAAAGCACTTTGCAGGCCACTTTTAATGACGTCAATCTCAGCAGTACTTTTACTCAAATCGTCGAAATCCAGCTCAAGATGCCCATGCTGCCGCTAGCCAGTAAGTGGATGAGCAAAATAGAGATCGCTGGCGTTTAGTAATAAACGTTCTGCCAATAGTTGGCTGGAGGTACTGTGGTACAAATCACAACCAAGGATGGAGTTTCCCATACTAAAGCTGTGAAAGCGCAGTTGATGGGTACGGCCACTAAGTGGGCTAAACTGCACCAAGCTGCGATGTGGCGCGGTAAGCCGCTGCAATACACTAAAGGTACTACTAGCCGCTTTGCCAGTATGATGCAAATTATCACCCGAAGAAACTGGCTTTTATCTTTGGCAATGCTAGATGTAATATCACATCTGCAACCCAAAACGCTTAAAAAGGCACAAAAATGCATATTCACTTTATTGTCCATGAACACTTTGAAGCGCCAGGCGCCTACGAATACTGGGCAAAACGCCACGGTCATATCCTTAGCTACTCCCGAGTTTATCAAGGTGAGCCTTTGCCAGACAATATTGCAACTATCGATTTTTTGATTATCATGGGCGGGCCTCAAAGCCCGGCTACAACCACAGCACAGTGTGCTCATTTCAATACAATCGCTGAACAGCAAGTCATTAAGAAGGCCATTAACGCTGGCAAAGTTGTACTGGGTATCTGTTTAGGTGCACAATTAATTGGTGAAGCCCTTGGGGCAAGATACCAACATAGCCCGGAGCGTGAAATTGGTAAATTTCCAATCACATTAACGGACTATGGTGTAGCACACCCGCTGTTTAATCATTTTGGCAAGGTGCTGGAGGTCGGACATTGGCATAACGATATGCCAGGGCTAACAGCGGATGCACAAATCGTTGCTTATAGCGAAGGTTGTCCGCGTCAAATTGTCGCTTATACGGATCTGGTGTTTGGGTTTCAATGCCACATGGAATTAACTAAAGATGTCGTGGCGTTGTTAATTGCGAACGATGATCTTAGTGTTGTTGCACATAATCCTTTTGTTCAAGCGCCAAACATATTACTTAATCATGACTACGATGAAATGAATCAGAAGTTATATCTATTTTTAGAAAAACTAGAAAAAGTATACAAATCAAAAATTTTTAATTAATTGCTTACGCTACCTTCTCTAAGACTGTCCGGCGCTATGGCGCCGTTTTAGCGTGCCGGGTACCACATAATCATAGCTCACTGCTAAACAACTACTCCTCTGGGTCGACTTTGTTTTATAACTTCAATCAATCCGATTTTTTCTTGCACTTGTAGTCCCTAAAACTCACTAAGTGCGACATCGCACAGACCCGTTGCTTTGCACTGTGTTAAATACATCGCAGTTGATAACAGCTTTATGCCGGTGCACTAAGCTAAGCAAGGAAAGATCATGAGCAGATATTACACTAAGTTGTTAGACTGCAACGCTAAGGGCTTCTTTGCCCTATTGTTAATCACGCTGCTGGCTGGCTGTAACGCAGATAAAAAAGACCCTGTGCTTGGCGTAGAACCTATCGAGGGTTTAACCTCAATACAAATATCACCCGTTAATCCCAGTATAGCGGCAGGTCTAAGCCAACAGTTTACCGCCTTGGGTATTTATGCTGATGGCACGTCAGTGGATATCAGCAACAAGGTAAGCTGGACTTCTGCCACCACAACGGTTGCCACTGTTAACGCTCTGGGATTAACACAGGCCTTGCAAACGGGTAGCTCTGTGATCCGAGCCTCTTTTGTCGGTAAAACGGCCAGCAGCCTGCTTACCGTTACGGATGCCGAATTAATTAGTTTTAGCATCGAGCCGCTAGATGCCAGTATTGCTGCGGGCTTAAGCCAGCAATTTACCGCTACCGGTGTTTATTCTGATGGCAGCATTGCCAATATCAGCGGTAATGTTGTCTGGCAATCCAGTGATCCTGTGATTGCCGTAATGGCAGCCAACCACACGGATCGTAGTGGTTGGGTTAGCGCCCTGGTACCCGGCAGCACCGAAATCAGCGCCACTATAGGGACCTTGTATGCCTCGACCAATTTTACGGTAACGAATGCAGCCTTAATGGCAATGCTATTGTCTCCAGAAAACAGCAGTTTATATATTGGCATTAGCCGCAACTATACTGCTACCGGCATTTACTCTGACGGCACCTCACAAGATATCAGCGCTCAGGTTAGCTGGGCCTCCAGTAACAGCGAGGTGGCTACGATCGGTAGCAACCCTTCTGCCAATCCGGCAGATAGCACGCAGGGCGTGGCCCTGGCACTCAGTGCCGGCACTAGCCAAATCAGTGCCAGCTTAGACTCGCTCTCCGCTGAAACCACCTTAACCGTTCGTGCGGTTAGCGTAAACAGTGTGGTCGTCACCCCCACTAACAGTACTGTGGTTGCCGGTTTGACACGGCAGTTTATTGCAACCGCCAACTATAATGATGGCAGTGCGGTTGACGTAAGCAACACGGCTATCTGGGCATCCAGCAATACGGCCGTGGCCATTATGAATCCTAATGGTAACAACAACAGTGGTTTGGCAACCTCACAGATGGAAGGCAGCGCACAAATCAGTGCCAGCTTTAATGACCAGTCTGGCTCAGCAAACTTAACCGTGACCGCCGCCAGCTTAAACAGCATCCTCATCACACCCGCCAATAGCAGTGTCATTGCCGGACAAAGCCGCCAATATACCGCAACGGGCGTCTATTCTGATGGCTCCTCTGAAAACCTGACCACACTGGTTAACTGGACCTCGTCAGACAATGCTATCGCGCTGCCTAATGCCAGTATGAACAGCAACAGTGGTTTAGTG
>NZ_BNAO01000002.1:93756-160288 GCF_014653435.1 Alishewanella longhuensis
ACCGGCGTCAGTGCTGGCACGGTGCAAATACAGGCGACCTTAGGCACCGTCAGCGCTCAAACTAACCTGACCGTGACCAATGCTATCTTAAGCTCAATCAGTGTGACCCCCATCAGCTCGACGGTGGTCGCAGGGTTAAACCGACAGTTTACCGCCACTGGCGTCTACTCCGACGGTTCAACCTTAGACATTACCCAAAGCGTGGTCTGGGCTTCAGCCAATACCCAGGTAGCCACCCTCAACGTGAATGGCAATACGAGCAGTGGTTTAGCGACAGGCCAGGCCGCTGGTGAGGTACAGATCAGCGCCACGCTACAGGGACAATCGGATGCCGTTACCTTAACCGTAACCACCGCCAGCCTGACCGATATCAGTGTTACGCCGCTCAACCCCACTGTCGTGGCAGGCTTAACCCAGCAGTTTAATGCCATCGGCAGCTATACTGATGGCAGCAATGCGGATCTGACAACGATAGCTAACTGGACTTCCGATTCTGTCAGCGTGGCCAGTATGAATGCCAGTCAGCAAGCTAATAGCGGTCAGGCAACTGCGTTAACAGCAGGTATGTCGCTAATCAAAGCCAGTTTGGCAGGTGTTGAAGGCAGTACTAACCTCACAGTAACCGAAGCGAGCTTAATGGCTATTGAAGTTAGCCCAGCCAATGCCTCAGTGCGTGTTGATGAAAGCCAGGCTTTTATCGCAACCGGTATTTACAGTGATGGCAGCTCACAGACGATTAGTAGCTCTGTGGTTTGGACTTCCAGTAATACCAATGTCGCCGTACTAAATAGCAATAATGAAGCCAATAGTGGCCAGGCTACGGCGCTTGCAATAGGCTCTGCGAATATCACCGCAACCCTTGGAACAGTGCAAGATAGTGCCCTACTAACCGTTAATGCTGCTTTACCCAATAACCCACAAGCCCCCGCAATGGGCGAGCTAAAACGTTTTCTGATGATAGCCAGCCAGGCTATTACCACAACCACTGGCTCGGCGTTGAGCAACGGTGATATGGCCATTCTGGATTTGGCTCGCACCGCTTATGCAGGTTTCACCCCTGGCCCTGTCGCTAGCCAGTTTACCGAGCTTAGCAATGGCGTGTCTTTCGCACCAGATGATACAACACCACCTTATGTGGTGCCGGCACCTTATGCCTCTATGGTGGCCTTTATTAACCAGATACGCACCGATCTGGGCGTAGCAGCTACCTTTTTAGCGGCAGATCCTAACCCGGCCGCAGCTACGCAGGCACTTCCTGTGGAGCTGGGTAACTTAGTACTAACCCGCGGTGTTTATCGCAATGCAGGTAATGTCATTATTCAGCAAGGCAATCTAACGCTGGACGCGCAAGGCGATCCTGATTCGGTATTTATTCTTGTTATTGCAGGTACCTTTACCACTGGTGCTCCTGGCGGCAACGTTGAACTAATTGGTGGAGCCAAAGCCGACAACGTTTACTGGCGTACCGGAGGCGCTACCGTGCTTGGCACTAATACCCGCTTTGCCGGTAACATCTTCGCCTGGCCCCAAATTAATCTGGGTACTGGCGCAGAGGTAACAGGCCGTTTGTTCTCAGTGACTGAGCAGGTCACGCTGGATGCCAACATGGTTACCAAGCCGTTATAACGGCTGGCAACATGCAAAAGGATTACAAAATGAAGAATTTAACAATGTCAAAAAGCAACAACACGTTACTGGTTATCAGTAGCTGCTTGCCCATGTTGCTGGCCTTCAACAGCCTGGCGAATACCGGTACGGATCACATCGAACAAGGTTGGTTTATCGGTGCTAATCTTGGTCAGTCTACAGCGAATATTGATAGCGACAGTATCTGGCGCAATTTAGAGAATAGCGGTTTTGCTGTGAATGAGATAAATGAAGACACCCGCCACCTCGGCTACAAACTCTATACCGGTTATACGTTTTCCCGGTATTTCGCGCTAGAAGGTGGCTACTTTGATTTGGGTAATATGGGTTTTAACGCCACAACCTCACCGGTATCAGATTATACCGGCAACACCGGGTTAAAAGGCTGGAATCTGGATTTAGTTGGTAGGTTACCGCTTTCTGCAAACTGGTCAGTGCTAGCCAGAGTGGGTGTTACCCAAAATAAAAGTAAAACCCGCTTTAGCAGCAATGGTTTAATCAATACCACGGCAAATAATCAGCAAAGCAGCTACACCAAACATAAGTATGGTCTGGGCGTACAGTATGCTATTTCTGATGCTTTTGTCCTAAGATTAGAAGCGGAGCGCTATCGCATGGATGATTTAATCGGTAACATCGGCGATATGGATCTTTACTCCTTAGGACTAGTGTATCGTTTTGGTGGGTCAAAGACGCACTATGTACCCACAGCCGCCCCCGATCCGGCCCCCACTACCAGACAGCCAGCACCGGCAATACCACCTGCCCTTGTAACAACAGAGCCTGCAGTGTTGGTGTTGGAAGATGTACATTTTAATTTTGATACCGCGGAATTAAATGCCAACACTAAAGTTATTTTACGCCGACATGTCGCCACGCTTAAAGCAAACCCACAAGCACGGATACGTATTGCCGGTTACACCTCCGCCAGTGGCTCTGAGGCTTATAATCAGGCATTAAGTGAACGGCGGGCGGAATCAATTAAAACCTTTTTGGTAAGCGAAGGCATAAATGCCAACCGCTTTAAAACCATAGGGTTTGGAGAACGTAATCCGGCTCAATACGAAGCAAAACCTTCAGTATTACGCTCAGATGCTGCCAAAGCCAATATGCGCGGTTTGTTTGAGATTATCGTTGAATAATTATTAACGTTAAAAGCTGCTACTAACCTTCGGGAGTTTACCCCGAAGGTTACTTATCAGCTGTTTAGATGCACACAATTACGCCCTTTATTTTTAGCAACGTACAGTGCTTTATCGGCTTCGAGGATCAGCGCGTTACTATCTTTGCCGTAACGATGATAAGCAACGCCGACACTGACGGTAACCACCGCAAAAGACGAATCTGGATGTGGTATCGCCAGAGCCTGAATGCTACTGCGCAGGCGCTCAGCCAGCCCGGCACAGCTATCATTGTTGCCAACAGCGTTGCATAACACGGCAATTTCTTCACCGCCGTAGCGATAGATGCCGGCATCCGTAACACCCTGCAGCGTAGCGACAATTTGCTTAAGTACATGATCACCCGCCAGGTGACCTTGGTTGTCGTTGTATAATTTAAAGAAATCGACATCAAGCAGAATCAGCTCCAGTTTCGCAGCCCCTTTGTTGGCTTGTGCAATAGCGTTTTGCAGATCCCGGTCGAACGCCCGCCGATTCATGGCACCGGTAAGGCCATCGACATGCGCCAACCGTTCCAATGCCACGTTTGCTTTGGCGAGTTCAGCCGTGCGTTTTTCAATCTGCTCAATCAGATCTTGCTGGTGATCTTCAATACGCTTTGCCATATCGTGCATGGTGCGATTAAGCAACCCGATTTCACTGCGCGCATGACTATCGGCTATGGTGGCGCGCGAAGCCTCTTGAAATTTACCTTCAGCAATCATATCGGCCACATTCACCAAGCGGCGTAACGGCAAAGCCACCTGCCGACGAATAAACCAAAATACAATCCCCATAATAAACAGCAGCAAGATTAAGCTCTGTAAAGCCTGTGCTATGGCACTGGTAATTGCGGCCCAGCGGATCTGCGCTGCTGGATAACGGGTAACGTAATACCAATCCGGCCCAGGCATAAGGGTAATGATATAAATATATTCATCGTCCTCAGGCATAATCATTACTGGGTTTTTGAGGCTAGGTGGCGTATTTTCTATAAGGCTAAATAATTCGGCATACCACGGGTTTAGCAAGCGATCGACATGCAACACACCGGAAAATTGCGTTTCTTCTGGTAATTGATTGGGGCTGGCAATCAACTGGCCGTGCGGGTTAAAAATAAAATGTGAGCTCAGGTTTTTAAAGGGCGTAATCAAGCGCTCAATAATTTGGCTTAAATACAAATCGTGACTAGGTGTTATCAGGTGTTGGCCATTAAAATCCACAGGATGCTGATAGGTCACCGCCCAGTATTTGGCAGAAAGATCATAGTAAAGGCCTGTCCAGGCGGCGACACGCGCTGGGTTATTGGCCTGCAGCGTTGCCGCAACAACGGCCCCACGCCGAATATCCAGCTTACTGTCGGCCAGCAGCCCCCAGGGTTTAGCAGGAGCATAATGCAGCAGTATATTTTCCGGCATGCTGATGTGGGTATTGGCAAAATCGTTTTGCCAAGCAGGAGCAAACGCAGCCAGCGTTTCACTGGCCAGCACCACGCGTGCTTTTAGCTCATCGTTATACGGCAGCTCATAGTGGCCAAGAAAGCCGGTTAGCCCCTTATAATAACGCTGAGCTATATAGCGCCCTTCAGCGAAGGAAGGGTGCATGCGAAGAATGCCATCAGAGGGCACAAACCACTGATCAAACTGGGCAATAATCTTGGGATCATCGCGAAAACGCTGATAGTCACGCAAAAAGGCCTCTGCTAGTAGCTGAGTATTGTTTTGCGCTTGTAAAAAAGGCGCCTGCTCACGCTCTACCCGAGCCTGACTTTGCTGTTTAAGATCGGCAATCCGGCTTTGATAATCCGTAGAATAGGCATGATAAAAACCAAAACCGGTGATAGCCAAAACAGCAACCGTAGAAAAAACTAAAATAGTGATTAGTAAACGTGTCGTTAAGCGACGTGCAAAGCGGCGGCGTTCGGCCATAGGGCGGTTTTAAACTTGCTTTTAATAGTTGACTTTAGATTACGACCCTTTGCTTAGGAGTTCAATGGCTAATCACTAATTTCTTAGCTAGTCGCTGCTAGGGTAACACAACCCCAGGAGCGTAAAGGTCGACGCGACTTAAATGCAACGCAGCAGATAATAGTACCAACTTGGCTAAATGCCGGTAAAAGTTTAGTTTGGATAAAAGCATTACTTCGTTAAAAAACAGTCTGCCATGTGATTGTTTTTAAATTTTTTTAACATTAGTATGTTTAACCGTGCATTGTTAATTTTTTATGGAAAGGATGCTATGCGCCATGCTCTGCAATCTTTGTTGTTTTGCTTATCCTTAACTTTTTTTCCTGTTAAAGCCAATATCATCCTTTTACAAGAGCTCACACCACCCTTTTCTGAACAAGTGGTGTTAACGCTAACCAAAGATTCTTTTGTGATAAAGTCTACCGGTCAAAAAGACACGGAAATATGGCGCCTTAACGCCAATACTCAAACTCCGCAAAGCTGGCTGCAATTTAGTGCTGTTTTTGGCACAGAAGCAATTAATCCGGTCTTTTTTTCCGCCAATGCGAGCAATTGGTGGATAGCCGGGATTTCCGAAGAAATTGGCGAAGAAAGCCCCCGCTTTGTCCATGTTGCTCACTACAAAGCGGACGGAAGTGCCAACTATGTAAAAATACCGGCCCATACTGAATTAGGTTTTAATTACAACAGCGTTAATCGATGGCTGTATCTTACTGAGCTAGACACCCTAGCAGGCGTTTTACCCACCAGAACAGGCACAAACCAATTATTGATGCTGTGTCAAAACGCCAGCCTCTTACAAAACGATAACTGTACCTTTCATTTAATTTCTGCGGGTGAATTATTTACGGCAGGTAAGTATTTGCTATTAAATGAACAACATTCGCTTAAAGTATATCGCCCGGATACCGCCTTAACATTGTTAGCTAATTATCCGAATGTATCCACTACAGGGACTTGGCCGGGAGCAACCCGCGTGCAGATGACTGAGTCTATTGTAGGCAACGGTACTATCACCGAACAAAAATATGAGTTAGACCTTGAACAGGATGTCTGGCCAAAAGCCTTGCAGTTAAGCCGCTTTAACAGCAACTTTAACTCACAAAGCTGTATTTTTTATCAGCGTGATAAAGCGCTCTGTAAAGCACTCACCCAACTGGTTGTTTACAGTTGGCAGCCAGAACAACATGTTAGTTTGAAGTTTGAATACTATGGCCCCTGGGAAGCTGTGCCACCAGGCGAGCTGTTAACGATGCTGGAAGGTAACAAATTCGTTATGGCGACGGATAGCAGTATTAGAATTTATGAAATGGCATTACCAACGCATACCATAAAAGAAATTCCAGAAGCGATATCACTGTTCGTGAGTGACGATTATCGACTAAACCAGGCGGACATTTTTGAGGGCATTGAAACATCCGATATTGAATTCGCTGTGCTGTGGGAGAGCGATTCTTCAACAGTGAGCACCAATATTTTAATACCGTTAAGCGCTACTATTTTTAAAATTGATACCTCAAAAGAACTTGCCAGACAAAACCCCAAAGGCTTATTGCAATTCTCTGCTACCGAGGGGTTATGGACAGCGTATTACAATATACCTTTGTCAATCACCAACATTAATGCTGCACCTATTGCGCTTGCCCCAGCTATTCAGCTCCCTTTAATAGAAATGGGGCAAACCTATCAGTTAACCCTTTTCGAGCTATTTAACGATCCAGATTTAGATCCGCTAGTTTTTACGCAATCTACTTTACCAGCTGGTTTTACCCGCTTTGATAATCTTATTCTGATTACGCCAACTCAGTCAGGCCGCTACAGTTTTTCGGTATCCGCCACGGATCCTGCAGGTTTATCGGCTACAGTGCAGCTCTCTGGTGAAGTAAAAACCGCAGCAAAAACAGAAGAGAAAAAATCTGGCGGCAGCCTAAGCTTTTCCTTTATTGCCATGCTCGCACTGCTATTAACTATTCGTCAGTCATCCTTTACTCAGTTAAGGCGCATTTAATATGAAACTTTATTTTCAATTATTGCTACTGTGCCTGCTGTTAGGGGGCTGTTCAGGCTCCGACAGTGACAGCAATAGCGGCAGTAAAGGCAAAACACTACACGTTACCTTAAATACTAACCAAGTAAACATTAAAGGCGATATGTATCGCATCGGATCTTTGCGTCAGGCTATCGGCACCACTAACCATGTTTTTGGTGTTGACCCAGCTCTCTCTTTTAGCATCAACATTAATCATACTATTTTGGATAGTGTTGAAATTAGTGCAGACAATGGTGTTGTTTATGCCAGCGTGTATAACAAACATGGCTATCCATTCGTTAATTTAAACGAGCCAACTACTATTACCTTAAGTGGCACTATTACTGCATGCGTACAAAATTGCGCAGTGGTATTACAAGGTACACCAGCGCCATTTACCATTAATATTATCTTTGAACCAGCGGAGGTTGCGGAGTTACCGGAACTGTTGACTTATACCTCTGCTCAAGCAGACAACCCGAATTGGCTAGAAATCTCTGAGATAATCCGTATTAACAATAGTACGCAAGATGCTCTTTTTAATGAGGTTACGTATTTTGATCCTGAGTTGTTACAGTCAGCTACATTGAGACGCGTAGCAGACAGCACTACCGATTATCGCTTAACCTTGCGTTTTAACCATCAGGACAACCTGGCAAACCGCCGCCATACCGGTCAGTTGGCCCTGCGTTTTTGTTACGACAGCGCCTGCCGCTATCCGGTAAAAAATGGACAGCCTCAACTAACGATACACTATGATCAACTCGGCGAACCTTATCAGACCTATCCAGAAATCACTTTAGCTGCACAGCTGCTCCCAGCAGACTTCTATATAAATGGCGATATACATTATTTACCCGAGACACAAACATTATTTGGCGTAATGCAAGGCTCTGCAGAGCATGAGCAAAAAGCCTATAGTATTAAAACTGCAAGCCAGAGCCAATTTCAAATAGAGGGAGATACGTATAACGCGGTATTAGGTGAAGGCTATTATGTTGCCTATTCAGCCAACTTTACTGAACAAGGCTATGTCTATCGACATCATCTTTATCGCTGGGAGCAGGATAAACTTAGCCAAAAAAGCAGCTTCGATTATATGCACCGCCCCTGGAACCCGATGGCGGTGTTTGCAGGTGCGCTTTACACCCATAGTAACGACGACACCACACCCTATCGCTATAACATAGCAACAGCAACCTTTGACTATGGTGGCTTTTATTTAAGCCATCAGCATCTTTTTGATAACGAAACCGCGCAACTTTATAATTTCCTATTGGGCGAACAAACTGTTATTAATCAATGGTCCTTACAAGATGAACACCCCAAAGAAATCATCTCAACCTTACTAACCAATAGTCGGCAAGATTGTTGGATTAACGTGCATGTCGTTAATCGAAAACTCCTGAACCGCTGCGGCGAAAGCTATAATTTGCCTATTGCGCAAACAGAAATAACGACTCCAGATCAAAAGCTTGTCGTGCCAGATTCACATGCAATCCATGCTATGACCAAAAACCATCAGAACCAATTGGTAGTGGTGCTTACGCCAAAAGAAAGTCCAAGATGTAACCCTATTAAATCCTACTGTAGCTGGATAATCACACGTTACAATGCGGACACTTTGCAATTGATTGATAGTTATGGCTGGAGCGACCAACCTCAAATCTTCGCTGCTATGACCAAGATCTTTTTTCAGCCAGGCAGCGATGCACTCTTGCTCGTCCGTTTTGAAGAGCAAGGGGTAAAGCTCTATCAACTGGAATGGCCCTAAGTAGCAAACCAAGAAATGCCAGGTTAAGTGAAATGCCACTACGACTTTGATCACTTAACCCTCTTTTATTACTGCTATCCCTAGCAACCTCATCCAGATCATGGTCATCTTTCTTGAAGCAAGAATTTTCATAGTACCGGCTTGCGGGCCTTGTCCAGGTTTAAGTTGCGCTCAGCCGGTATATCACTTAAATACTCAACAAACTCCACTTCAAACCCGGCTGGGTCAACAAAGTAGACGTTTTTACGATAGGGGTCGTCGGCACCGGGCTTAGCAATGGCGAAACCGGCGCTATTCAGCCTGGCGATAACGGCATCCAAGTTGTTAGTCACATAGGCAAAATGGGCCAGACCAACGCTATGCCCCGCCAACTCGCGGTTTTGGCCTTCGCCATGGTCGCTTAGCGCTAAGTAATGATAATCGTCACCAAAGTGCAGCCATTTACGCGGCTTGCCATACCATTCGCCCAAGCCCTCGTCGCGGATATGCCAGTGCGGAAAGGCCGCGCGGTAAAAGTGCAGCATGGCGTCGATATCCGCTACCACCAGATTAACGTGTTCTAAATACATAAGTTGTCTCCTTGCATTAAGTTGTCCGACAGGTTAAAACCTTAACCTAAGTTGAGGTAAAGTACTTTTTTCGGCTTTCAGAAAAAAATACCGGAGCAGATATGACCGAGAGCAGCAAGACGACAGAAGCCACCTGGAGTGTCGGGCGCGTAGCAAAGCGCTGTGGCGTGAAGGTAAGTACATTGCATTTCTACGAGCAAAAAGGCCTGATTAAAAGCTGGCGCAACGACGGTAACCAGCGCCGTTACAAGCCAGAGGTGCTGCGGCGGATTTCGGTCATCAAAGCCGCGCAAAAAGTCGGCATTAGTCTGGAAGAGGTAAAGCAGGCGTTTTTGTCGCTGCCCGATAGCCGCACGCCTACTATGGAGGACTGGCAGCTACTGTCAAGCAACTGGCAACAACTGCTGGATGCGCGCATTGCTTATTTACAAAAACTGCGCGATTACATGACAGGTTGTATTGGCTGCGGCTGCCTGAGCATGACAAAATGCCCGCTCTATAACCCGGAAGATAAACTGGGGGCGCAAGGCACAGGGCCAGTGATTTTGGAGCAGATAGACTAAAGCCCTCCTGCAACCAGCTGCTTTATCTTCAGCGCTTTTTCAAAATGATCCAGCTGGTGGGTTTGGATCCACCAGGTTGCCGCTTCCATTAATAGCGCTGGGTCGTCATTTTTATTGGCAAAAAAAGCGTAAAACGACACGCCCACTGTGTCGCCTTTAGCAAGGATCTTCTTGTCACAAACAGCAATAATTTTTTGTCTTAACGCAGCACGCATCGGGTGGTAATTCCTGAAATACAAGTTAGGTTCACCGGAGTATATGCGATCCTTGCTCAGTATTACTATGCAGACTATTTTTCGATACTTTAGGAGCTAGTCAAGCAGGTTTTCATGCCAAAAAGCCCCCTTACTCAACGAGAGAAAAAAGCCTACATAGCACACACAGCCAAATAGCTATTTCAGTACACCGCTGCTATAATTTATCGTGTTCTAAATTAAGAAGGAGACTTTGATGATTGCAGTAATTACCCACCCGGCGAAGGCTGCGGCGTAAGTTAAACGTTTAGCTTTTTAATTTAACCAGCCTTAGCCCGGTGTTTGCTGACCGGGATCTCTGAAAACCCTCTAGGGTTACCTTAACTTTTCCAGAGTTCCTCACCATTTTTACTGTGTGTGCAGTGCATAATTGCGCGCAGAAGGAAATGCAATGAACTTAGCCTTAACTTTACCACAACTGGGCTGGCAAGCCTTTTTTCAACAACAACTTACTTTGTCGGAATTTGAACAGGCGCTTATCGCCCGCGTCACAGCGCATCATCGTAGTGGTTATCAGTTGATGACGCAGCAGGGGCCATGCCATTTAACCGCCAGCGCAACCTTACCCGATATCACTATTGGTGATTGGCTGCTCTTGGATCAAGCCGGCGGCTTTATCCGCTTATTAACACGCAAGTCGCTATTTAAACGTAAAGCCGCCGGTAGTCAGGTTGGCGAACAGCTGATTGCCGCCAATGTTGATACGCTGCTTATCGTTTGCTCGTTAAATCACGACTTTAACTTAAGTCGCATCGAGCGTTATCTGGCTCTGGCGCATGAAGCCGGTGCCGAGCCATTATTGGTGCTGACCAAGGCAGATCTTTGCGCTGATGTTGATGCCTATCTCCAGCAGGTTACTAAGCTTGACCCTATGCTGCTGGTCGAGGTTGTGAATGCCCTCGACAGCAGTTGTAGTAGCAAATTACAGCACTGGTGCCGGGTTGGTAATACGCTGGCGGTAGTAGGTTCGTCTGGGGTGGGTAAATCAACTCTGGTCAATACCCTGACCGGTAATACGGCACAAAAAACAGCGGCTATCCGCGGTGATGATAGCAAAGGCCGGCATACCACCACCGCCCGTTCGATGCACTTTACTGCCACCGGCGCGGTGCTAATTGATACGCCCGGTATGCGTGAACTGCAACTGACAAACTGCGATGCAGGTATTCGCCGTACCTTTGCCGACATTGACGCCCTGGCCAGAGCGTGCCGCTTTAACAACTGCCAGCATACCGCAGAACCGGGATGTGCAGTGCAACAAGCGATTGTGCAAGGGGAATTAGATGCAAGGCGCTTAACCAACTACCAAAAACTGCATGCTGAACAAGCACGCAACGCGGCATCTTTGCAGCAGCGGCGTGAAAAAGAGCGGCAATTTAGTAAGTTAGTTAAATCGGTAACGTCACTTAAAGCGAAAAAGTACGCTGAGTAGCGGTTTAGTCACCTAACAGCAACGCCGGTTTGTTTGTCGAACCGGTGTTGCTGCCTATTCAGCGTTTAGCACCTCACGTCAAAACAATATAAAGCAGGACCTCACAGAAGACGCTATTCGCGCTTGGTGATATGACGCTAGCTATTACATTTCACGTCGTTTTCACGGCCTTAGGTTTAATGTCACTGCCTCTGTGGTTTTATAAAAAGGCATAAAGATGAAGAAAAATACGCTGGGGCCATTTTTAAGTGTTGGTATGGTGCTAAATATTGGTATCGCCCTACCCTTGCAACTTTGGTCACCGCCCGCTTTAGCCGTGCAGCAAGAAAGCCCGGCAACCGCGATATATTGGCAAACACTCACCCGAGAGGCGATTGCCAAATTTGAGCAAACGGCGTTGCAGGAATGGGCGTTTTGTCTTGCCAGTGCCGAAAACGAAGAAGGTCAGGTCAGCAGTAGCACGGAGTGCTTTGATCCCACCGTGCCACCCGCACAGCAATGGCAGCTGCGGCTTAGCAACGGCCAAACGCCCACTGCACAGCAACAGCGTCGCTACCTGACCAATAAACAAAAACACAGCGCACAAGGTAAAGCCTTTAATCTGACGTTAAAACTCAGCCGCGTGATCCAGCTCGACAGTGTGCAATTTGTCAGTGAAGATGCCACAAACTGGTATGGCAGCTTTGCGGTTTATATTGATAAGCTGGGTGCTGCCGCCAGTAACCAATTGCAAGGGCAGCTGCGCTTTAACAAAGCCGGTCATTTTATCGACCGTATTGAAATCAGCAACACTGGACCTTTTTCTGTGATGTTGGGCAGCAAAATTCAGCGCTTCCAACTTAAATTGGACTTTATACCCAAGTGACTTCAAGATACGGATTTCAGCTGGAGATAAAAGCGCTTTAGGCAAGGCCGCTGTTGGACGCTTTGGTGGTTCCAAAGCGAGAACAGCTAACGCAGCATAAAGCGCTTTTAGCCCAGCCCTGCGGGAGCCTCTGGGCGCTTCCACTGCGGCGTTACCCTGGCTAGCAAGGTGGTCGACATTGCGTCGCCAGTGTGCCTTGCATTGAAAGCGCCCAAAGGCTCTGAAACTCGCATCTTGAAGTCACTTGGGTATATACAACGTGAACATGCGATCCTGCAACGGCAGCAGGAAATGCTCCTGCAAGGCAGCTTTGCCTTTGTCAGCCAAATAGATGAAGTCTCCAGCGACGTCTTTTCTGACTTTCGTTATATCGGCCCGGCAACTCAAGCTGGCGCCGTGTCAGGGCAGGAATAGCACGTTAATCTGAGTGCCTTGCTCGCTATGCACGGTCAATTGCCAACCTTGATGTTCACACAGCCGCTTGACAAGCGACAGCCCAAAACCAAAGCCGGTGCTCTGCCGGCCTTTCACCCCGGGGGTCGCGAGCGCAGTTAATACTGCAGGTTCAATGCCTGGCCCGGTATCAGAAATTTGCAAGGTGCCGTTGCTAAAAGCAATCTTTACTTCGCCTGCTTGCGTGTAGTGAAACGCATTACTCAAGAGATTATCCAGCAACACTTTGAGGAGATCCGGATTAGCACGGACCTGCACCCGACAGCTATCACAGAGTGTCACCTCAACAGTTTTGCCCTGTAACAGCAGCCGGTTGTCTAAAATAGCCTGCTCCAACACCGGCATTAAGGCGGTGCCTGGCTGGTTCTGGTGGCTGTCAGCATTTGGGCTATGCTCTTCCCTCGCCAGAATTAACAAGGTTTGCACGGTTTTTTCCATTTGCTCAGCCGCTTCCACTATTCGCGCCATAACGTCTGCTGTAGCGGGATCGTCGTTACGTGTTTGACTCGCTTGATCTTGTTGACTGCGCCACAGCTCTACCGTGTTTTTAATCACCGCCAGCGGTGTACGCAGCTCATGGCTCACATCCCGGGTAAAGTTTTTCTCGCGTTGCAAAGCCTGTGCAATACGGTACAGTGTGTGCTCCAACGTGCGCGCCAAAATGCCGACTTCGTGGTTGGGAAATTGCTTGACAAAGTGCTCAGGCAAACGCTCAGGTGCCACGCCATCGACCAGAGCGGCCAGTTGTTTTAGCGGGCGTGTGGTGCGGCGGCTAACCAGCCAGGCAAGCAGACAGGCAATGCCGCTAACGATAAGCCCGCTAATCAGTAAAAATTGCAATACCCCGTCGCGAATGGGCCTAACCAACAATTCGTTGCTCACTTCTGCCAATAACCAGACTTGCGGCTGTGCCAGCACCGGATGCAGATGATAATGCCGCCCTTGCTGACCAAAAAACTCTTTGCGCTCTGGCTCAGCCAGTGCCCGGGAACGTAGCTCCTCTGGCAAGGTGTCGCGGGAAAAATACAATTGCATAGTGCTGCGTCTTGGTGCCGGCCAGGCAGCATTTTGCTGGTAATGCGCGCGCAAGTATTCCGCTTCTTGCTCAAGTTGCTGCTCAATAAAACTGTCTTCCAGCGTATACATCAGCGTCAATACAATCAGGCCGTACACTGCCGAGAGCAACAGCGTAAAAAGACAAAACTGCCAGACAATACGCCGGCTTAAACTGTGGGTAACGATAGATGGCTTATTAACGCTCACTGTGGCGGGATCTCCAGGGTAAAACCAACACCAAACACAGTTTTAAGCAGCGGATAGGCAAAAGGCTTATCCAACACAGTGCGCAATTGATAAATATGCGAGCGCAGCGCATCCGACTCTGTCGGCTCATCGCGCCACAACTTATGACTTAAGGTGCTGCGGCTAACTACTTGTGGATAGGCCTCCGCCAGCACCAATAAAATTTTGTAGCCCATGCTACTGAGTTCCAGTGGCATGCCATCGCGGCAAACTTGCTGGCGCTTTTTATCCAGCAACAGCGGGCCGAGTTCAATAGTGTCTTTAGATTGCAACAGATGTCGGCGCGACAGGGCTAAACAGCGCACTTCCAGCTCTTGCAAGGAAAACGGCTTGGTCAGGTAATCGTCTGTACCGTGCTGAAAACCAGAGACTTTATCGGCAATACTGTCGCGGGCAGTTAGCATTAAGATAGGAATATGCCGCTCAGCCTGTTGCCTAAGTTGCTGGCAAACCTGCAGGCCATCCAGGCCCGGCAGGTTTAAATCCAGAATGATCACATCGTAATAATGCGCTAGCGCCAAAGCCAAGCCGTGGTGGCCAGTGCTGGCAAAATCAAACTGATGGCCTTTTTGCTCCATGTAGCTGGCAATATTTTTGGCAATGCTCAGCTGATCTTCAATCAGCAATACCTGCAATCCAGCTTGTTCTGCCTTATTACTACCCATGTCTATCTGCCATCCTCTGCCTGTCAGTGATTATAGGCTTA
The DNA here is from genome assembly GCF_014653435.1 of Alishewanella longhuensis. Taxonomy (GTDB): domain Bacteria; phylum Pseudomonadota; class Gammaproteobacteria; order Enterobacterales; family Alteromonadaceae; genus Alishewanella; species Alishewanella longhuensis. The sequence goes on from NZ_BNAO01000002.1 coordinate 108,478, forward strand.
TAAGGTGTTTAAAAGATCTTGTGCGGCGGTTGCATTAGGATCTTTACGCACGATCTCTGCCAGCGTTGCTTTGGCTGAGGTTTTATCGCCCAGTTGCAGTTGTGTTTTGGCAATTGCCAGATCCAAGGACGCATGATTGATGGTACTTTGCCCTAGCTGCATCAGTGCCAACGCCTGCTGCCTTGCCAAATCAGTATTGGCCGCTTGCAGGTAGTAAAACCCATATGCCCCCGCTAATTCAAGCTGATATTGCTCAGGCGCAGCCGACATACTTGGCAGTGCTTGTGTATCTCCGGCTAAAAATGCGGCAACCTGGGCTAAGGTCAAATCATCTTTGTATGCTGGCAAAGCGACCGGTGTAACCCCTAACGCGGCCACCAGTGCCATCGTTACCGGTACCGTTGACGCCGGATTCTGTCCGGTAATAAGGCGCTGATCTGCCACAACATGGCTTAGCATCATCGGGCTGGCTTGAAAGCGACCGCCCCGCTCAATCAGTTTGTCTTCCAGCATAAACTCAAACTTAGACAGCCATTTTTTACCAAACAAACGCTCTTCCTGATTGGTAAAGCCGTTCACCGCCTTACCGGCAACTAAATAGCTACCATCGGCAAGCTGCACATTTACCAACGCCGCTGGCCCATGGCACACCGCCGCCACAACGCCATCTTGCTGATAAATAGCCGCAATCAATTGCTGCAACGCCAGATCTTTGGGTAAATCAAACATGGCTCCTTTACCGCCGATAATATAAATACCCTGATAAGATTCTGGTTTAAGATCGGCGATGGCCAAGGTATTAGCTAATTGGGCGCTAATGCCAGGATCATTTAGCACTTGCTGATTAAAAGGTGTATCAGGATCGAATTGATCGGCCTCCACTTTGCCGCCCTGCGGGCTGGCGACATCCACGGCAATACCATGGGCATTGAGCACCAAATAGGCTTTGGCAAATTCATCAAATTCATAGCCTGGTGCCTGTTGTTCCGGTTGACCGTAGCCACTTAGCACCAGTAACACCCTGGGAGCCGTTTGCGGTTGCGCCGCAACAATACCCGACCAGAGCATATTTAACAGCATAATCAATAACACTAGCGCACATTTCAAAGCATTCATTATTGGATATCCTTAAGTTATTTCTTAACCTTTACCGAGCTATCGACTCTCACAGCCGGGCTTAAAACCGAGCAGTGCCAGCATGTCTCACACCGCGTGAAATAAATGTGAAAATATCAACTACTGGCAACGCTTTATCACCGTTATTCCTGCATCAGTTGCCGCACAGAGGCCCGTAGACTGCGCTGGCTGACAGCAAAACCAAGTGCCGTTACCACGCTGAGCAAAATAAGCAACGTCGCCAACAGCCAAATAAAGTTGGGCTGATAAGGCAGAGCAAACTGCGATTGATAAATCAAAGACCCCGCTAGCCAGGTGGCGGCAATAGCACCACAGCCGGCAATAGCACCGGTGATCAGCCATTCCAGTAAATTAAGTTTTAAGCAGGTGCCTTTGGAGAGACCAAAGCTCAGGATCACGCTATTCTTTTTCCGCTCCTGCGACTCCACGGCATGCACGGAAATAACAATCACCAGCGCCGCCAGCAAGCTGATAAACACCACAAAGCCGCTGATAACGGTAGTCACCAACGCCAAGATACGATCAAAGCGCGCGGTTAACTCCTGTAGCGAAACCATCCGTAACGAGGGATGCTTTTGCCACAAAGCGCTAAGTTGGCTAAATTGCGCCGCAGTCAGTTCTAAACTCGCCATGCTATAGCGTGGTGCCTGCACATGCTGCAGTATCGCGGGTGGCACTTGCACCCAAAAAGTAATAGCGCCAACCCCGGACTGGTAAACATGGCTGGCATTAAGGATAAAATCGACCTGCTGCTGTTCAATCACAAAACCCAAGCGGTCGCCCAGCTTCAGCCCCAAATCGGTCATCACTTCTTGCTCCAGCGACAATTGCTGCCAATTCGCCGTACCCGCAGGCCACCACTCTCCTGCGCTAAGCCGGTTATTATCTGGCAATTGCGCTGTCCAATGCATGCGGATCGGCTGATTAAAGCTTGCCAGACTATCGCTGGGTTTGTGCTGCGTTTGGGCTAAGGCGACCCCGTTGATCTGTGTCAGTTTGGCGTACAGAAAGGGCTTTTGCTGGCGGATAGCAATGTTTTGCGCTGCCGCCCACGCCTCAATATCCGCCATTTGGGCTGAGGTGGCTTGAGACACCAACAAGTTGCCATCATGTTGGCGTTGATATAACGTCATGCTATTACCCAGATCCTTTAGCAGCATCAGGGTAAACAGCAGTAAAAATGCCGCCAACCCTGTGCCTAAAATCTGCGTGCTTTTGCTCATCAACCGCTGCTTCATCATATAAAGCACAAAAGGCAGTAAGCCGGAGAACGACTGGCTAAGCTTTTCGCCAGCGGTTAACAGTAACCAACTAAGCAATAGTAGTAAGCCAATACAACTTAGCAGTGCCAATAACACCATGCCGGTTAACAACAGATTATCGCTGTAATAGGCGGCGATAGCACTTAGTGCCCCGAACGCACTTAACAGGAAAAGCCCCTGATGCATGGGTTGCGGGCTTGGTTGGATTAACTGCCGGACACAAGCCTGTTGCAGGCTAAACCAGAGCGGTAATTGAAACAGCATAAAAACCAGCATGCAGGCAGCGACAGTCTGCAATGCCAAACTGGGGTTAAACCGCCAGTGCAGATCAGTGAAGGTATGCGCCAACCAATCGACGAGCAACCAATGACAAGCCATGGCGAATATCAATGCCAATGGCAACATACCCAACACGCCAAACAGCCATTTGCCTATCGCAATCTGCAAACTCGTTGGTCGGCTAGCGCCCAAACTAAGACAAACCGCCGTAAAAAAGTGCTCCCGCTGCCTTTGCAAACGACTTAATTGTTGCAGTGCAATGGCAGCCATAAAAAACAACACGATAGACGCCAGCCCCAACACATTCTCTGTACGCTGCCAAAACAGCGCCAGCGGATGTGCGCCTTGTTTATGGTATAGCTCTGCCGCTGGCAGGAACTGCTGTTGCCAGTCACGGATTTGGGCTATTTGCGCTTTGCTGGCCGCGACCAGATAACGATGCTGGATCCGATCGCCGGGGCGTTGTAACTGCGCCAAATGCTGACGATGCACCAAGGCTCGCATCTGCACACTATGGCCTTGCATCAAACGATCCGGTTCATGCTGTAAAATGCGCGATACCATAAGCTCAGAGGTACCAAGTGATAAAATGTCGCCTATTTGCAGTGCCAAACTGCTGAATAAGCGGGCATCTAACCAGATCTCACCAGGCATAGGCCCACGGCTACTGCTGGTATCGCTGCCACTGGGGTCCAGTGAGCTGCGCAGTTCACCTTGCAGCGGATAATCCGCTGCCACGGCTTTTAACAGCCCCGTTTGCCATTGCTGCTGGTGGGTAAAGGTTAATTCCAGACTTTGGGTTAACACGATTTGGCTCGACATACCCGCGAGTGCAGTTTGCTGAGTATCAGATAACGGCATAGCTTGGCTAAGCACCACATCGGCCCCTAATAACTGGTCCAGGTTCTGCGCTAAATAAGCCTGAATACTGGCACTGGTTTGGCTGAGTGTCAGGATAAAAACCAGCAAGATGCCTTGTACCCAGGTTAATAACCGTTGTTGTAGCGACGCCTGTCGATAAAAATGCCAGGCCAATTGCCAACGCTGTTTAAGCACGGTATACCTCCTGTAGCTTGCTCTGGCGCAGCTGACAATGGCCTTGCGCGAGGTTAAATATTTGCTCGGCCCGCGCGGCAAGTAGTTCACTATGCGTCACAATTACCAAGCCGGCACCTTGCTCCTCACAACAGGCAAACAAGAGATCCGCGATATCCTGCGCATTCTGGCTATCCAGATTACCGGTCGGCTCATCGGCAAAAATAAATTTCGGCGAAAACACCAGGGCCCGGGCAATCGCAGTGCGCTGCTGTTCTCCCCCACTAAGCTGCGCCGGTTTATGCTGTAAGCGATGACCCAAGCCGACTTTATCCAACCAGCTTTTTGCCAGCTGCTCAGCATGTTTAACGCCCCGCAGCTTCAGCGGCAGCGCCACGTTATGCAGGGCGGTTAATTCAGGCAATAAATGAAACTGTTGAAAGATATAGCCAATTTCTTTTGCAAGCCCGGCCAATGGCCGACGGCTGTCATTCTCCAGCCAATAGCCTTGCCCGGTGCTGGGCTGCGCTAAACCAGACAGCAGCATCAATAAGCTGGATTTACCCGATCCCGATGGGCCGGTAATAGCATAGGAATGGCCCTGAGCTATGGTGAGTGTTAAATCCTGAAATAACTGCACTTGCTGGGCGTTCTGGCTAAACGTTTGACTGACACCACAAAGCTCAATCCGGCTTTTTAGATGATATGCCATGGTGCTACCTCTTCGTTGCTAATGTCAGCGAAGCCTAGCCATATGGGCGTGAAAAGGGCGTGAAAGGGATGTGAAAGCCGATGCGGGATAGAAAAAAATAAAACATTTAAAAACAAAGTTTTAAATAAACCACCGTTTTACAGGAAAAAATTTCAGCGCAATTTATGTTATCGCTCTTTTCTTGCACAAATTTTAATGTCATAATTACTGACATTAAAACATTAAATCTCTCGCTGCTGTTTTAATCGCTGTATACAGACACAACCCGCCAAGTTCGGTGCACGCGTTCTGACAAACGCAGGCTAATGACGTGGCAATAAATAAATTTGAGGCAAACACGTGAAAAAATTTGCATTGACCCCTTTATTCATCGGCCTGTTAGGCTTAACCGCTTGTGGCGGTAGTAATAACGACAGCACCGTATCACCCCAACCTGCGCCAAGAGTAAATGCCAGGGTAGTATTTGATCCCGAAGTTGGAAAAATATCACTTCCGAACGACGTGTTATTTATTGGCAGTAAAGATGGCACGCTTACGCCAGATGACACCGGACAGGTTGACTATAGCCAACCTCATTTTGCTATGGGAGCCTTGGATGGGTGGTCAACAATAAGCCCATTCAAACTGCAGTTTGAAATCGCGTCAGGTGTGCAACTTGACAAAGCATCAACTCAATTTCCTGGTGCAGTACGCTTATTTCAGGTAGCGCTTGCAAATCAGAGTAATAGTGCTGAATGCCCACAATTGGCTGTAGGTGCTGCCTGCCAGCTGATTAAGGAGTTAGTGGTTAATCGGGATTTCGCTATAGTTACCAGTGAGCGGGATATTAGCATAGTACCACTACGCCCTTTGCAACCCGGCAGCAGTTATTTGCTTAGCCTAAGCTCGGCATTAAAAGATAGCAGGGGCTTCGCAGTCGCCGAGTCTATTGCTTATTCGCAAGTACGTCACCCTCCCGGAGTTGTGGCTCTACCTCCGCAACAAGCCAGGATCCAAGCACTGATTAATAGCTACGAACGACTATTAGAACTTAGTGCAGGGCAACGTCGCGAAGATATTATCTATACTGCTGCATTTAGTACACAAGATCCAACTGTCGTGCTAAAAACCGTGCAGCGCTTACTGGTCACAGACCTAGAAACCACGCAGAGCCCAAGTTTAGTCGTGACCACAGAACGCGGGCTTGTTGCAAATCATTTGTATCCAAATCAACAAATTGGCGAAAACGCTTCTGACCCTCGCTTCTATGCAAAGCTAGCGCGCGTATATCGAGCACAGGTTAAGCTGCCTTATTATTCAGCATTGCCGAGCGAACAAAACCCACTGGCACCGCTGCAACAGCCCTGGACTGCCCGCTGCGATAATAGCCTGATAGTCGCGGCACAGCAGAACCTACCATCGCAACCGGTATCGGATAATGATTTTGTTTGTCATGCGCTAAGTTACGGCAAGCTTCGTGACCTTGGGCTAGACCAGACTCGACATCTGACACGTTACAACGATATACCAAAAATCAACCAGCTGCAGACCCTGCAGGTGCAGCTTACGTTACCGAACCAGGATTACGGTATCACTAAACCGGCCAACGGCTGGCCAGTAGTAATTTTGCAACACGGTATCGGCTTACAAAAGGAAGTCTGGTTGCAGCTTGCAGCTAAACTTGCAGCTCAAGGTTATGCCACTGTGGCTATAGACTTACCGTTACATGGCAGCCGGGGCTTTGGTGAGTTAACCGCCACTATTAGTAACGGTGGCGACCCAAACAACTTTTTAAACCCACAGCACCTGCTTGTTAGCCGGGATAACCTGCAACAAAGTATTGCTGATACCTTGGGTTTGAGAATGGCGCTTAATTTCGCGCAAGGCGTTGAGCTAGACGTTAATCAGGTTCATTATGTCGGTCATTCATCTGGCGCTATTGTCGGCAGTGCGGTAGTTGCTCTGGCAAACAATCCCGAGCTGCCGCTACAAGGGCCTAATCAGTTTTTATTAAGGACCGCTAGTCTATTAATGCCAGGCGCAGGTTTGGGTGATCTGGTGCTGGATTCTGACGTCTTTGGTCCACGTAATACCGCTTCCCTGCTAGTTGGCGCCTATCCGGAGTTGCGTCAGGATTTTATGAGCTATGTTACGCAAAACGGCAGTTGCGATCCTTATGATCCAGCTAATGCGGCAGAATATCTAAACTGTGCCCAAATGCATGTCGAGGATTATCTGGAACAACTGGAATTCAGTAATATTAACCGGCTGCGGCAGGTGAACACACTGTTAGATAACTTCCGCTTTGCTGCGAGAAATGTTCTCAACAACGTAGATCCAGTTAATTTTGCTGCGCCGTTATTAGCTAGCAACACTCCGATCTATCTGGCGATGATCAGCGGTAGTCATGACGGCACAGAACCAGCTGACGAAATATTTCCAAGCGGTAATTCCGACCGGGAAGCAGCATTAGAGCGCTGCCGGCTTAATCTTACAAGCTGCGCATCCCCGTTATCTGGCGCAGAAGCCCTCAGCCAACTGCTGCAAAGTACTGCCGTGAAACGCGCACCCGCCACACAGTTATTTAATGGACCCGCCACTGCTCGATTTATTGAGGGTGATCATTTCTCCATCGTGAGCCCAGAGGCAAGCAACAGAGTGACCATGGAGCTACAGCAACACTTGAGCAGCTATATCGAAAACAACGGTACTAAACTCTATGTGTTACATGAAACCGTGTTAAAAGATCAGTAGTCCAGATCTCTATTGCCGGTACTCTTAATTTTAACAGATGTACCGGCGAGTCTGGCAGATTGGGCAGCTCTGGAAATCAGATTATCACTAAATTTAATGACATAAATAGAAGGAGGGTCGCCGTATGACCAATAAACGTAGCTACGACAATTCAAATCGGGAAGCCAAGGCAGAAGCCACCAGGCAAAAAATCATTGAGGCGCTGATACAGCAGTTGATTGAGAATAATTCACCCGAGTTTTCAATTGAGGAAGCGGCTGCGACTGCCGGTGTAACAACCCGCACCCTATTTCGTCATTTTAGTAATAAAGAAGAAATGCTGCTCGGAGTCTCAGAGGGCATTTTGAAACTGACTGGTCAGATTAAGGAGCCCTTGAATCCAAATGACTTTCTGCAGGTTTTTAAGAGCACCTATTGTTTGTTCGAACAACACCCGGACTTGATTAAAGCCACCTTATTATCAGATTTAGGCCGAGGAGCTCGCTCAACGCTGGCAGAACGGCGACGCAAAGCTAATATGAAAGCGCTAACGCCACTGGTCGCTCAGATGCCGGAAGAGGAGGCAAAAGCCGTGCAAGCCGTATTATGCAACTTAATCACTGCAGAGACTTGGTTAAATGTTACCAGCAACTTTAACTTGGATGGCAACCATGCTTATGCAGTGATCGAATGGATGTTAAAACTCGCTTTTGACGCTCTGCAAGCCGGAAATTACCCGGATTTACAGCAATCACTGTTTACTGATGGAGTAACGAAAAAATGATAAAACATATTTCTATTGGTGCCAAAAACCCAGCACGAACCGCAAATTATTTAGCGCAGTTCTGGCAAGTTAAGGCCTTACCTTTTCCTATGTACGATGACAGCTTTGTGGTGTTTTTAGGTGAGGATACTTCTTCCTGTATCGAAGTTTATCCATTGGGAGAGCTGTTATTAAATGATGATATCAGCCTTCCAGTCTTGGATCGCAGCAAGCCGATTAGTGCAGGCCCTTTTCACGCAGCCATTAGCGTATCGGTAAGTGAGCAGCAGATTGCCTGCATTTGTGATGAAGCTGGTTGGCGCTATCGTAAGGTAGATCGAGGCGGTTTCTTCCAGGTGGTAGAAGTTTGGGTTGAAAACAACACCTTGTTTGAGATTTTAACCCCACCCATGGCAGCAGCATATGAGCAATTTTCTAACATAAGCAACTGGCAACGAATTTTCAGTTAATCATATATTAAGCATGTGGTGAAACAAGCATCGTGCACAGCTAGCTTGCGCCAGGCAATACACCTGGCGCCGATCAACTAACACAGTGTGAAACACATTTATGAAGATTACTTTCAACGTTGGCAGACGCAAACGCTGCGACCAGAGCATCTGCCAGACCCTGCTTGCCAGTATCTGTTTTGTGCTATTTTCTGGCCAAACGGCAATGGCGCAAACAGATAATACAGATACCCTTGTCGTGGCGACCTATGCCTATCCGGGACTTGACCGAGAAAATGCTGTGGCGCCAATACAAGCCTGGCTGGCACAAGAAACCCAAAAGCCCGTGAGTATCAGAGTCGCCTCCTCGCCAACAGAATTGGCAAGTTGGGCTGAACAAAATATTATTGATATCGCCGTTCCCAATCTCACAGCATATTTAAAAATCCGGCAACAGAACATGGGTGCACACTTTATCGCGGTGCCAAAGAACTATAGGCCCCACGTGATCAAGTCACAGTACCAGGGAAGTATTATCGCTAAGGGCATCGGTTCCTTTAATGAGCTCAACAGGCAGTTAAATAAAGGAAACTCTGTTACCGTTTTTGCTGTGTTTCCAGATTCAACTACCGGCGCCTTAATTGGTCTATCTAAACTTCGACATTCGCTCAGCGAAAGTCAATTTAAAAAGCTGCAACTCGTATATGCCGGCAGTCATGAGCAAGTTATCGAACAATTGAGCAATCATGAATTTGGTATAGGGATCGTTGCGGCCAGCGCCTATAGGCGCGTCAATCAGGATAGCCGTATTACCGAGTTATGGCGTTCTAGTAATGTCCCCTTTGGACCTATTACCTGCATCCCGAAACGCCTGTCCTGTGAGGCGTTAAAACAGGCGCTGGCGCGCAATATCTCGGCTAATCAACAGATCCTAACCGGCTTAAAGAATGGCTGGCCCGAATTCGAACACACTGACTCATTATCATTCCATGAGCATAAAGTTTATTCGGATCTTCTTCGTGAACAATTGACAACCAGATAACTGGAATGCTCAGAGAGAATATCGTGATTGCTCATATTTCAATTTGGTCTAAGGATGTAGAAGCACTAAAGAATTTCTACACTACTTACTTTGAATGCCAGTTACAAGAACTGTACTTTCATAAAACAATGTTGTTCAAATCTTATTTTTTAACTTTCCCGTCTGGCGCAAAATTAGAATTGATACCCAGCGCAGTGAGCTTTGAAAATAAAACTAGCAATACTGAGCGCGGTTTCTCGCAAGTTTCTATTTCAGTCGGCTCAAAGAGCAGACTTTATAAACTTTATTCCGTGCTATTAAGCTCAGATACGCCAATGGTTCGTCACCCAGTAAAGGCTGATAGTGGCTACTACGAGTTAGTGGTTCTCGACCCCGAGCAAAACCGTATCGCAGTAACCAATTAGCGCGCCTAATACTGTAACTATAAGGTGCTCTAGCGCTAACATCTTAACAAAAATACACAAACAGGATTACGCAATGATTGAACATGTAGCTATCTGGTCAAAGGATCTGGAACAACTAACAGCCTTTTATCTCAGGTATTTTAACTGCCAGGCCGGCGAACGCTATTGCAACTCAAGAAACGGCTTTGCGTCCTATTTTCTGTCATTTGCCAGCGGTGCAAGGCTGGAGCTGATGCAAATGCCCGGCATTGATAGCCTGGTCAAACAACCAACAATACAGTACTTCGGTTTTGCGCATCTGGCGATAGCACTAGGTTCTGCGGCGGCGGTGGATGCCCTGTATCAGCGCTTGCTTGCCGATGGCGTTGAGGTGCTGGACCAGCCACACCGTACCGGTGATGGTTACTATGAATTTACCCTGTTGGATCCGGAAGCTAACCGGATTGAGATCACCATTTAACCGGCGCTTGTCGCCAAAAGGAGCGCCTTAATGCCTCGTTTAGCAAATAAAATTGCCTTGATCACCGGCGCAGCCCGGGGCATAGGCGCCGCCATCGCTCGTGCCTATCTGGCCGAGGGCGCGGTGGTTTATCTGACGGATATTAATACAGACGCCGGCCAAGCTCTGGCAACTGAGCTGGGTGAGCTGGCCAATTTTATGACACTGGATGTGCGTGATGAACAAGCCTGGCAACAAGTTACCGCCAGCATTGTTGCGCACGAAGGCAAACTGGATATCTTGGTCAACAATGCCGGGATCACCGGCTTTGAAGAAAGCGTTGCCGCTCATGATCCGGAACATGCCAGCCTGCAGGACTGGCGCGCTGTTCATGCCACTAACTTAGACGGGGTTTTTCTCGGCTGTAAATACGCCATCCGGGCGATGCGGGCGCAAGGCTGTGGCGCCATCATCAATATGTCGTCGCGTTCTGGCATCGTTGGTATTCCGGGTGCAGCCGCTTATGCCGCCAGCAAGGCCGCCGTGCGTAACCATACTAAGAGCGTCGCCCTATATTGCGCTGAACAAGGGCTGGCTATCCGCTGTAACTCTATCCATCCGGCGGCGATCTTAACTCCGATGTGGGAGCCGTTGCTGGGTGAAGGCCCTGAGCGTGAAGCCAATATGGCACTCTATGTCCAGGATACGCCACTACGGCGCTTCGGCAAGCCAGAAGAAGTGGCAGCAATTGCCGTGCTGCTGGCCTCAGATGAATGCCTGTACCTCACCGGAGCTGAAATCAATATCGATGGTGGTATTCTGGCAGGTTCAGCCGCGACGCCTTCGCAATAGGACAGACGCAAATTCGGATTTAGCACCAAGGAGAATCGCATGACAAAAGTGCAATATTATACGGCCGCGAGCCTGGATGGTTTTCTGGCTTCCGCAGACGATTCATTAGATTGGCTATTCAGTCTACAGCAACCTGACGAGCAATATTACCAAGATTTTATTGCTCAGGTTGGCGTTATTATTATGGGGTCTGCGACCTACCTCTGGTTGCAAGAGCATTTACAGCAGACTCCTGAAGCATCCTGGCCTTATCAACAACCTGTCTGGGTAATGACCAGCCAAAAACTGACCGCTATGGCAAATGCGAACATCAGTTTTGCTAGCGGCGACATTGCTAAACTTTACTCGACTCTGCTGCGACAGGCCGCTGGTAAAAATATCTGGGTTGTTGGTGGTGGCGAGCTCGCTGCTCAGTTTTATGATGCCGGCCTTTTAAACGAAATCATTGTTCAGATTGGCGCGGCGACACTAGTTAGTGGCAAACCATTGTTCCCGCGCCAGATATCTGGTGCGACCTTAACCCTCAGCGATGTAACACAGCTAAATGCGCAACTAGTCCAACTGGTGTATCAGGTTGCGTTTGATCTCCATACCACCAATAACGCCCTGTGCATGCGCACTAGCTTGTAAGCGATAGGAGCCGCAGGCCCCTATGATGCGATAGCATATTCCCCCCTTTACCATCCGCATCGATGTGCCTCACTGAGAGCATCAAAACCAACAGTCACAACCTGCGGGATCTGGCTCAAAAGGTGATTGAAAACACATTCTCCACAGCATCGTAAGGCAAAGACTGCGCGGGTAACGGCGTTCGGAATCTTCGAAGTTATCGGGATCTGCGCACGAAGGTTTAACCCATTGCTGATTTATTAAGTTTGTTCAATCAAGATTTAGTCGTTATTATTGAATAACAGTTTTTTAAGGGACTAATATTATGCGTTATCTCTGGGTGTTATTGCCCTTGTGCTTGATCCTTACCGCCTGCCAAAGTGCTTATTATTCAGCCATGGAAAAAGTTGGCGTACATAAGCGTGATATCTTGGTAGAGCGAGTAGAAAACGCGCAGCAGTCTCAGCAAGAAGCGCAGCAGCAGTTTAAATCCGCATTAGAGCAGTTCAGCAGCTTAATTAAGTTCGATGGTGGCAACTTACAGCGCATGTATGAGGCCACAGATAGTGAGTTTCAAGCCTGTAGCAAAGCTGCAGTAAAAGTCAGCGAGCGTATTAATAGTATCGAGACAGTTGCTGACGCGCTCTTCGACGAATGGCAGGACGAACTTGAGCTATATACCAATGACAGTTTAAAACGCGACAGCGCCACTAAACTTGCGACCACTAAACGACAATACAACAGTTTACTTAAAACTATGCGTCGTGCAGAGCAAAGCATGCAGCCAGCACTCTCATCATTACAAGATAACACTCTGTTTTTAAAGCATAACCTGAACGCAAGTGCAATCGGGACTTTGAAAAGTGAGTTCAATTCTATCCAAAATGATATCAATAAACTGATTACTGAAATGAATACAGCAATCAAACAGAGCGAACAGTTTGTAGCCACTCTAAAGCAATAGAAGTGCATCAGATACTTTGATATTTTAATAAAAGAGGTAAGTTATGGCTGGTCAAGGTTCAGGAGGCAATGTTATTGCCGCCCTATGTAATGTGTTTGTTCCAGGGTTAGGCCAGTTAGTACAAGGGCGAATTTTAGCCGCCATTATTTTCTTTGTGGTTTGTGCAGTAGGCTATGCATTATTTTGGTTGGTGATCCCCGCCATTGTTGCTGCCATTGCGCATTTGTGGGCAATTATTGATGCAGCAAAGTTTCGCCCCCTTAGGATCTGACCCTGTAGGTTCCTTAAAAAGCTCAGCCTGTAAACCTTTAGGATCTCCGCCCAAGGTGTTTAACTTTTTGGCAAGGCTGCCAACGACTTCGCGACGAGTTGATTCAGCTCGTCGCCATTGCCTATCCAGCGTGCAACCAGCAACAGATCATGCTCGCGGTCAAGATAGATAATATTGCGTCCTGCCCCTTGAAAGGTAATCGCACTCTCTGGTGCGCTCGGCAGTGCTTTACGCCCCGGGTTTAAAAACCAATTTGCAAAACCATACTCTGGGTTCACCCCGCCGCTGCTCGCCAAGTTAATCCATTCACGGCTAACCAATTGTTGATTTTGCCATTGCCCCTCGCGTAAAAACAGATAACCAAAACGCGCCAGATCCCAGGCATTAATAAAAATACCACCTCCCCAATGCCCACCACCCGATACCGACTGGATACGCTGGCCATCAAGTTCAATCCAGCTGTTATCGTAACCATACCAACGCCAGGTTGAAGACGCCCCTATTGGCTGCATAATCTGCTCGTTTAATACTTCAGGCAGTGACTTACGCCAAACATAAAGGGTTGAAAGGGCAAGCAAATTAATACGCACATCATTGTATTTATAATGGCTACCGGGCGTTCGCAATGGTCGGTTTGGCCAATCTGCCGGTGTCTTGCCTTCTGGCCTGTCCGCCCAATCGGGTTTACCCCAGAGCGTACCCTGCCAGTCACTGGTTTGCCGCAGTAAATGATCCCAGCGAATTTGGCTATTATGTTCGCCCTGATATAAGTCAACACCATGTGGCATATAAGGGGCCACCCTATCCTGCAGATCGCGGATTAGCCCGCGTTGCCAGGCAAGCCCGGTTACCGTGGTTAAGAAAGTCTTAGCAATACTATGGGTCATATCAACGCTATCCACATCACCCCACTGGGCGATAACCTTACCCCGATAAATAATCAGGCCGTTAGCTGCCGCGCGCACGCCCATCGGGCCGATAATCTGATCATAGGGCTCTCTAGCACCAAAGGTCGTCGCCTGCACAATGGCCTGATCTTTAGAGGCCGGATTTTCACTGGCAATAGCATAAGCGACTGCGTCCGCCAGTTTTTGTTCATTCACATTCAGTGAAGCCGGGCTTGCCATTGCCCACTGCCCTGGTGGCGGATAATAAGTTTCGGCTGCCAGTGGCAACGCCAGTAATAACAACAATGCCGCAGACAATCGCACAGCAGGCTCCTTTAACTCATTCAAAAATAGCGATAGACACTATACTGCGAGTTAGGCAAGTGTTGTGCAAGAGTTTGATTGACAATAAACCTTCAGAACCTTCGGGATCTGACCCTAAAGGTTAAAAACCGCTGCAAGACAGCGGTTTTCAATATTTGCCTGCAGCGACCAGTAGCGGCTGCTTAGAAAAAAACCTCGTTAAACCAGCCCATGCACTAACGCATAGCGCACTAAATCTGACATGGTAGTGATACCAAGTTTGTCCATTAAACGAGCTTTGTGGGTGCTGACCGTTTTCGAGCTAACGTACAGTTTATTGGCAATTTCACCAACAGATTTGCCCTGCGCAAGGTCAATGAATATTTCATACTCCCGCTTGGTTAATTTCACATGCGGGTGTTCTTCAGACAGTCCAGTCAGGCTTTCTCTGGCCAGTCTTTGGGCCAACTCCTGAGTAATGTAAATTTGTCCTCTGGCCACCACTCTTAAGGCTTCCACTATTTCTGCCGGCGGCCGCGTCTTAGTAATGAAACCTTGCGCACCCGCTCGAATGGTTCGGGTGGCATAGAGCTCTTCTTTATGCATACTGAGCACTAAAATACGGGTGTGCTTAGTACGATGACGGATCATTTCAATCAATTGCAAGCCTGAGCAACCAGGCATAGTCATATCCATTAAAAACACATCGGGTTCAATCGCTGGAACGTCCTGTAACGCTTGGTCACCGTCGGTTGCCTCTCCCACCACATCCATATCAGGAATAGAGGAAATCAGGGCCCGCATACCTTCGCGGACAATACTATGATCATCTGCTATATAGACTCTAATCATGCCTTGTTTCCTAAAGGTAAGCTCACCAAAATTTCCGTGCCCTGGCCTATGACAGCATTAACTGTCAACTGCCCGTCATGCATGACTACGCGTTCACGCATACTCACCAAGCCTAATCCTGTTGATTTTAATTTTGATTTATTAAAGCCCACACCATCATCTTTGACACACAATTGAGCCTGCTTATCTGTTTCTTCGTAGTGCACCCATACTGTTGTCGCCTTAGCATGACGAATAATATTGGTCATACACTCTTGTAATATGCGGAATAACGTAGTGGCGACATCGCCTTTAGCTTGAGGATTGTTATTGCTAGCTAGTTCAGCATGCCAATGTATCGTCATATCATCACGCCCTGAGTATTGCTTTAAAAACCATTCGGCTGTCGCCTCAAAACCTAAGTCGTCCAACATGGCCGGGCGTAAGTTCGCAGCGATGTCACGAACCCGCTCAATGACATCATCAATATAGTCAATCATTGCCTGCAACCGATTAAGTTTAGCCTTTGGCAGGTGTGACACATCACGCAGCGCTAAACTGAGATCCAGCTTCATCGCGGTCAGTGTCTGGCCTAAGTCATCATGCAAGTCCCGGGCAATCCGCCGACGTTCGCGCTCAATAATGGTATCTTGCGCCTTATTTAACAGTCGTAACTCACGTTGCGTCTGCAGCAGCTTCATTTGTTGGCGTTTACTCTCTGTAATATCTCGCTGCACCGAGGCAAAATACTCCCCCTGACCAATGTCCTTAGCAACAATAGGTACAATTTCAATTTCGTTCCAATAGGGTTTACCGTCTTTACAGTAATTGATTAACTCTTCCTTGATCGGTTGTTTAGCTTCTAAGGCTGCTCTGATACGTCTAAGCACAGCGGGATCCGTCTCAGGCCCTTGCAGTATCCTTGGAGACTTGCCCATCAACTCCTCAGGCTCATAACCTGTCATCTCTTTAACCGGTTCGTTAACAAAAACGATAGAGGGTCCAGGATCATCTAAAGGGTTGGTCTCGGTAATAATAATCACATCTTGAATTTGAGCAATGGCAGCCCTCAACATACGGCGGTTTTCGGCCACGCGATAGTATTCAGTCCGGTCACGAGCAATGCCAAAGACACCCACAACGCGGTCATTGACGAAAATGGGAATATGGGTAATCTCGACAATAGCGCTTTTACCTTCCCGGCTAATAATGCTACAGCGGTAGTTAGTCGCCGTACCTTCAAGCGTCTTCTGAAAGTTTTTGGTTACTATGGCGCGATCTTCCTCAGCAACAACCTGCTCCCAACTGCTTTGCAGCAGATCCTCTTCGTTATAACCCGTAAGGTCCCACATACTTTGATTGGCATTCAGAAACTGCCCTTGAGTGGATAAACCGAAAACAGCTTCGGGATTTTCAGTAAACAAAGAACGGTAGTACTGCTCGCTTTCAAAAATGCGATCGGATTCTGAACGATACTCACTAATATCAGTCAACTGCACAATACGACTGCCATCCTGATAGGCATGGCTGCCGGCAGCGATGCGAAAAAAGCGCTGACCGATACTGGCTTCAAACTCACACACATCGTCAGCGGCGCCCTTGATGCCTGACAGAATGGTCACCAGAGTATGTGCCGATAACGCATCAAGCCGGCTTATCATGGGCTGCCCCACCACCAGATTGCAATCTAAGCGCTGCGCCAGCGCATTTAACGCCAGCACATAGCCAAAAGCATCTACACGCAGTGCAGCCGCCGGAATAAATTCAAGTAACTCAGCATTTAATCTTGGCACCGGTTGCTCCGTCTTATACTCGTCTTTAATCAAGTGGTCTCTAGTATAGACTAGCAGCTTCCATAAGAATGTCAGCGTTGTTGCACTATGGCTTGCGCCAGACTGGCCAATGGTAGAGTCTCTATCGCCGCACCTCTTGCTATGGCTTCACGTGGCATGCCGAACACCACTGAGCTATCACGATCTTGCGCAATGGTATGAGCCCCCGCCTGACGCATCGCCAGTAAACCATTGGCGCCATCATCACCCATACCGGTCATAATAATACCGATGGCATTTTCCCCAGCGACATTCGCCACTGAGCGAAACAGCACATCCACTGAAGGTTTGTGTCGATTAATGGCAGGGCCGTCACCTACAGCTACCCGGTAATAATTGCCGCTGCGACGAAGCTGCATATGCAAGCCACCAGGTGCAATTAATACCAGCCCTGCTGTCACTTTGTCACCGTCAACCGCTTCTCGTACCTCACAATAACAAAGTTTGTTTAAGCGCTGGGCAAAGGCTGCGGTAAATTTTTCAGGCATATGCTGAACTACCACTATACCCGGACAATTTGACGGCATCTGGGTCAAAACCACCTCAAGCGCCTGAGTGCCGCCTGTAGAAGTACCTAGTGCAACCACCTTTTCACTGGTATGGCTCAACCGCATGCTGGCTACTTTTAAAGCAAGCGGCCCCCGCAAAGCCCCTGACGCCAAGGCTCTGACTTTGGCGCGAGCGGCCGCTTTAACCACCTGCAGCATGTGTTGGCTGCTGGATTCCAGAAAATCACGCAAACCAACTTTGGGTTTGGTAATAATATCAACAGCGCCACTCGCCAGCGCCTGAAGCGTGGTATCAGCGCCTTTCTCTGTTAATGTAGAACAAATCACTACCGGCGTCGGATGCTCCTGCATCAGTTGACGTAAAAACGTAATACCATCCATTCTTGGCATTTCTACATCCAACACTATGACATCTGGCCAATTTGCTTGCATCTTTTGCAAGGCGAAAATCGGATCAGGCGCAGATCCAATCACATTGATTTGGGCATCAGCACTAAGCAGTTGTGTTAATACCTGGCGTACCACCGCTGAATCATCAACGATAAACACCTTAATTTGCCCGCTCATAACAGACTACCCGGCGCAAAGAGGTTGCTGTCTGTATCAGGCATGGTATAGCGCACACCTTTACGCAACCACACTGAGCCATCGTCACTATTAAAAATCAATTGCCGATAGCAGTCACCACCCACATCTTCGGCCACTATAGCTATACCATAGTGCTCCAGCAGTTGACGTGCACATGCCACATTACGGGCACCGACTGCCATGTCGCCCCAACATAAGTCAAACATATCAGCACCACCAAATACCTTCGCCTGATACTCTTTACAATTGCCTGAACGCTGCACAATCGCTTCTATCATCAGCGCCATGGCAACCTTGGCATAACGGGCATCTGCTGCTTCAGGCTTTGAACAGTCAGGCAGCAAGAAATGGCAAAGACCACCAATTTTCAGGCTAGGATGCCACAAGGTAATTGTCACACAGGACCCCAGTATGGTCTTTGCCCTGATAGCTGTGTCATCAAAGCACCACTCGCCGGGGTGAATGAAAATCTCTTTATTTATCATAATCAGTACCTGATATAGGAGCCCTGTATACAGACGGCTTAATCGCGTGTAAGTCGCTTTGAAAGCCATTGAGGGTCTCAGAGTGACCAATGATAAAGTAACCACCAGGTTTTAAACGGCTGCGCAAACGGTTGACAATCTGCCGTTTGGTCTCCTGATTAAAATAGATCATCACATTTCGCAGCATAATCACGTCAAATAGCCCTATATCGGGTAGCGTTTTATTTAAGTTAATCTGCGCAAACTGCACTCGCTCTCGTAGTTTCGCGACCACTTTAAAACTACCTTCAGCCTCACCAGTACCACGCAGACAATAACGCTTCAGCAAAAGCTCTGGGATCTTTTCCGAACGGGACATCGGGTAGCAAGCCCGGCTGCCCTGTGTCAATACCTGAGTACTGATGTCCGAAGCGACAATCTGCCATGGCGCTGTGCCAAGCACTTCAGCAATGACCATGGCCGCGGTATAAGCTTCTTCACCGCTGGAACAGGCAGCACTCCACAAGCGTAATGTGTTACCAGCACGATAAGCAGGCAGTACCTGCTGTTGCAAAAACTCGAAATGCCCCGGTTCGCGGAAAAAATAGGTTTCGTTAGTCGTTAACAAATCGACAGCGATTTGTTTTTCTTCCCGCTGTCGTTCTACATAATGCCAGTATTGACCATAGCTTTGCAGTTGCAGCGCCTTAAGTCGCTTGGCCAGACGGCCAGCCACCATAGTGCGCTTACTATCCGGCATATGAATTCCAGCCACAGCAAAGATCATGCGCTGAAAATCGCGAAACTCAGGCTCAGTCAAGGTCTGCAGCGGTGCGACTAAATCAACCATAATGACTTTGTTCCAATGGCTCAACAACACTGGCCAACTTAGCCATTTCTTCAACATTCAATGCTTTTTGCACGTTCAGCAAAATAACAAAGGCACCGTCAACTTTACCCATACCCGCTATAAACTCGGCTCTTAACCGCGTCCCGAAGGTCGGTGCCGGTTCAATATCTTTCGGCGCTATTTCAAGCACCTCAGACACCGCATCTACGATAATACCGACCTCCTGAAGCGCTGAAACCTCACTGCCGCTATCTGCAGCGCAACTAACTGCACTATCCACTTCCAAAATAACGATGCATGTCCGTCTGCTGAGCTGGCTCTGACCGCGGGAAAAACGTATCGATAAATCGATCACAGGCACCACACTGCCGCGCAGGTTAATCACCCCACTCACAAAGTCCGGCATCAACGGCACTGTAGTCAAATTGCCATATTCGATAATTTCCCGAATATGTAAAATACCCACCGCAAACATTTCCTGCCCCAGCTGAAACGTCAGGTATTGCTGTTCATTCGCCTGTTCAGTTTGCATAACAACGACATCATTGCGTTTCGACTGCTTCATAAGGCCCCCTATCAAAATTTTACGTAAGCAGACTCATCAATAAACTCATCCAGGCCAAGCTTTCTCACCTGTGGCTTTTTCGGCTTCTGTGTTGCGCTGGTTTTTGGGGCAGGTCTGGTTAGCTTAACCATGTCGCTTTCTGCCACCCGGAAGAATGCCATCGCTTGTTGCAACTGCTCAGCTTGCGCAGACATTTCTTCAGAGGTAGCCGCCAACTCTTCCGACGCTGAGGCATTTTGTTGCGTGATCTGGTTCAGTTGTTCCATCGCACTATTTATTTGCGAAACACCGGTGGACTGCTCTCGCGAAGCGGCAGAGATTTCCTGCACCAGATCAGAAGTTTTCTGAATCGATGGCACCATTTCAGTCAGCAAACGTCCCGCACGCTCAGCAAGCTCAACCGAAGAGCTAGCCACTTCGCCAATCTCCTGGGCAGCAACCTGGCTGCGCTCAGCCAATTTACGCACTTCGGCGGCCACTACGGCAAAGCCTTTACCGTGTTCGCCAGCCCGCGCCGCTTCAATGGCTGCGTTTAGTGCCAGCAAGTTGGTTTGATAAGCAATATCATCAATAATCGATATTTTTTCAGCAATACTCTTCATCGCCAGCACCGTTTGGCTGACCGCTTTACCACCTTCAACCGCCTCTTTTGCCGCCTTACTAGACATACCATCAGTGACTTTGGCATTTTCGGTATTCTGGCTGATGGAGGCGGTCATTTGCTCCATCGACGCACTGGTTTCTTCGACACTGGCGGCTTGCTCACTGGAGGCTTGTGACAAAGACTGGCTAGTCGCGTTAACTTCTTCAGATGCTGACGCCAAATTGTCGGCACCTGAGCGCACTTCACTAATCACCTGAGATAGTTTGGTCACCATCTCCTGCATTGCGCCTAATAACTGCCCTGTCTCGTCTTTACTGTTTACCTTGAGCTCGACAGTCATATCTCCTTCTGACAAACGCCGGGCAGCCTGCACAGCCGTGGTCAGTGGAGCAACGATGCCACGTGTGATCAGCCAGGCAAAAGCAATACCCAGTAATAAAGCAGCAACCGACAGCGCTATCACTATCATAATTGCGCTCTTAACCATTTCCGTGGTGTCATTACTGGCTTTTTGTACCAAAGTGTCCTGATACTCAAGAAAACTCTGAATACTAACAATGTAGCTGGCAAGTAAGCCACGGGTCTCGCTGCGCCAATAACGTACTGCACTTGCTCTGTCGCCCGACTCAAGTAAATCAAAGACTGCCTTGCGACTGGTCAGAAAGGCTTCCCGATCCGCATTGAGTTTGTCGAACATGCGATGTCCGGCCTCAGTGACCAGCAAGGATTGCAGACGACTGGCGGCTTTAGTTGCTTCTGCGGTCCGTTGCTCAATGTGTTTGTATAAGTTGGTCACTTCTGCAGCGGTACTGCTGTCATCCATCATCAATAAGTTCAGAGACGCTAAACCACTATTTTGAGTATAATAAATCAGACTATTTCCCAGCATCAGGCGCTCTGCCTGAGGACCGGCTAAATTATTAACCATAGCATCCAGCGTGGCAAAACGAGCCGATGCAACAGCAGACACTATAGCCAGTAGCAATAGCACAGTGCCAAAGGCAATCCCAAGGCGAACACCCACACGTAAATTCTTAAACATAATATTCTCCAACAAAACTGACTAGTTAACACGCCGCCAAAGGGGCACGGACGTGTCGGTTGTTACTCCGATCCAGGCTATCTTCGCGCTGACTGACTTGTTGCAGTAACGCTGGCACATCAAGAATCAATGACACCTGACCGCTCCCCAGAATGGTAGAGCCGGACAAGCCTTTTACATGACTAAAAATACCGCTAAGGGGTTTAATGACGGTTTGCTGCTCCCCCAGCAACTCATCAACGACCAGGCCCACTTTATGAGCGCCATGGCGGACAACAATGATATTCTGACGGCGCCCTGAGGTACCGGGCTGCATAAAGTGCTCACGCAGTAGAATTATCGGCAAGACTTCATCGCGCAGGTTAATGTAATGGCTGGTACTGACAACATCTGCATTACACAAGGCTTTGGGTAACTCAGTGCACTCCACCACCAGATCCAGTGGCACCACATAGGTCGCATCGCCAACCCGTGCCAAAAAGCCATCAATAATGGCCAGAGTCAGCGGTAACCGTATACGAAAGGTAGTGCCGCCCAGAGTGCCGGGAGAAATCAGCTCCACGCTGCCTCGCAGTGCCTCAATATTCCGTTTCACCACGTCCATACCGACACCGCGGCCTGACAAATTAGTCACTTGTTCAACCGTTGAGAATCCAGGTTCAAAAATCAGATTGAAAACCTCGCTGTCTGACAAATGCCCGTCTCCAGTCAGCAGGTGCTTTTCTTTAGCCTTTGCCAGAATTTTCTGACGATTCAAGCCATTGCCATCATCATTCACTTCAATAACAATGGCACCGGATTCATGATAGGCATTCAGCTGCACCAACCCCTGAGCTAACTTGCCTTTTTGCTGACGTACTGCTGGTAACTCAATACCATGGTCACAGGCATTGCGAACGAGATGCATCAGCGGATCGCCAATCTTCTCCACCACTGTCTTGTCGAGTTCCGTTTCGGCTCCCGTAATGTCTAGCTGAATGTCTTTACCAATCTCAGCTGACAGATCCCGCACCACACGCTGAAAGCGCTGGAAGGTTTCACCGATAGCGACCATGCGTAACTCAAGAGAGCTATTGCGAATGTCTTCTACCAATAAATTCAGGTTAGCCGCTGACTCGCGTGATACGGCATCACCACTGTGCCCGGCATTTAAGGATACTGATGCAGATGCAATCACCAGTTCGCCAACAAGGTTGATGAGCCTATCGAGCTTATCTGCCTGCACCCGAAAGTGCTGTGCCGGCGGTTTACGCCGATGTGCCTGGCCAGCGTCTTTATCAATGGTCCGCGCCAGCAGCTCCGGTGATGAGTCATTAGGGGGGCCAGCAGACAGCTTTGCCAACTGTGCCGACTGAACACACTCAAGCTGCACCTGATAGAGATCATTACCCAACTCAAAGGCTTCTTTTATCAGCGCTTCACTGGCATCAGTGGTCAAAGCAAGCTCAAAACTTAAGTAACAGCTTTCTGGTTCAAGCTCTGCCAGACAGGGTACGGCTTGGCTAGAGGTGGTCACCTGCAACTGCCCTAAACGGCTGAGATAACCAATAAAGCCAAGCGGATCCATACCGAAACGCAAGGCATCTGCAGCAATCTGAACCGACAAACGCCATTGATGCTGCTGGTGGCTATCAGCAACCACAGCCTGAGGTGTCTGCGGCGGCGTCACTGAGTGAAAGGGCCCCAGCTCTGTCAAAAGACGCTGGCTAGCCGATGCTAAACGCACAGCATCTTCAGGATCAGCGATATCCACCAGTAAACTAATGTGATCCCGACAACGCAGCAGCAGATCCGCCAATAACTGACTCAGATGTATTTCTTCGGTACGCAATCTATCCAGCACGTTCTCGACTACATGAGTAAAACTGACCACATGCTGAAAACCAAAGATACCGGCAGATCCTTTCACAGTATGCACACAACGAAACAAGGCATTGCGCAGCTCGGCATCGCCAGGAAAAGATTCCAGTTGCAGCAGAATGCGCTCCATATCCGTTAGTAATTCGCGACTTTCATCAAAAAAAGTCTGTAGAGCCAGTTCCATATTCATTAAACGCCTCCTGACAACGGATCCAGATCAAGCTCTGTCATCAAATTTGTTAAGCTAAGCACTTTGATCACCGCATCACTATGATGGCGCAGTTGTACTTCAGGGGCTGATTTCTTAAGTGCCAACAACAACTGCAGTCCGGCACTATCAAAGTCTGTTACCTGCGACAGATCCAGTTGCGTTAACTGCATCGAAGCGCAGGCAGCACGAAACGCTTGCAATGTGGCACTGGCCTGGTAGATGGTAAGTTCGCCCTGCACACGCAAGCAGCCTTGCTCAGCATTAAAATGGCAAAAATAACTCATAACGGCGCTAACTTGCTGACGGCTGCCAACATCTGTGCCGGTTGAAAAGGCTTTACCATCCAGGCTTTTGCGCCAGCAGCTTGACCCTGTGCTTTTTTATCGTCAGCAGATTCAGTGGTCAGCATGATTACCGGCGTAAAGCGGTGCTCAGGTAACAACTTGACTTCTTTCAAAAATGTCAGCCCATCCATGTTGGGCATATTCACGTCAGATATCATCAGATGTACGCGCTGCCCTTTGATTTTTTTAAGCGCATCAACGCCATCACAAGCCTCAATGACCTCAAAGCCAGCACTTTTCAGGGTGAGTGCCACCACTTGTCGGATTGAGGCCGAATCATCAACAATCAGAATACGTTTTGTCATAGCTCATTGTTCCTAGATTAAAAAAAGGTAATATCAGCACTAGCCAAGGGCTTGCTGCTGCGCCGAGCGTGATTATCACGCTCTTCCGTCATGGCATAAGAGGCTTCCAGTTCCTGCAGCGCTAAGGCAATATCCAGATCTTCGGCGTGACCACTACCCATGCGCTCAGTCATGCCGCGAATACTGTCATTGACATGGCAAAGCATTTGGCTGACACGGTCCTGAAACTGCAACTGGACAATGGATGCATCCACTTCCGCTTGCACTTCTGCGTTACTTTGCCGCAGCGATTCTGCAGTCCCCAGCATCGACATCGCCTGCTCACGAAACTGTTGCAGTACCTTTTGAATAGTGGCTTCCGATGTCTGCACAGCTGCACCATCGCGGCCACGAGATGCTTGCGCCGCATTGACTGCCGCGCGAATTGCATCACCGATAAAGCGCACTTTCTTGCTAATGCGTCCACCTGTGTCTGCTGAAAGCGAAGACAACTTGCGAACTTCATCGGCGACAACTGCAAAACCACGCCCATGAACACCGGCCCGCGCCGCTTCAATAGCGGCATTCAATGCCAGTAGATTGGTTTTGCCAGCAATTTCGGCAACATCTTTCGCCATAGCATTGAGTTCATCAACAAAGCTATCCAGTCCATCAATTTGGTTGAGTAAGCCATCGCGATCTTGCAGTGCTTTTTTTAGCGAGCTAACCACAGTCTCTAAATCCACTTCAACCTGACTAAAGGTATTGCCCAGCCCCCCTTGCAGTGAATCTGCTACCTGTGTAGACATAGTCATCGAATGGCCAACGTTCAGCGACAAGTTGGTGAACTGCTGCGCTAAAGTGGTAATGGCCTGTTCAGTTTGTTGACGTGCTGATTCGATTTGCTGTTGCCAAACAGGCAGTAACAATGCACCTACGTCCATACAGGCTTGCTGATAAGGATTCAGTGTTTGCTGATGTGCATCACGCTGCTCAATCATCTGGCGTTGTAACGCCTGCAGCCTTAGTAAAAAAGTTCGCCTCAGCCACCAGCCATAAAGTGCTGAACACAGCAGCAGCAAACCAATAAGCCCAACCCATGCCCCCCCCTGGGCTAGCAGCAACGGCAATACAACAGCGGCAACTAGCAGCGGTAAGGCGATAAGGCTATTCAGCTTAAAAGTGGGAAAATCATCAAATGTCGTCACGTCGTACTCCTGCTTTGGAGCCGTGATTATCTGCTGATTGTGGGGAGTGAAATAGTCGGTGCTGGACGATTTTCAGGTAAGGCAGTGGTCGCTGTTGAGTAGGGGGCGGCCTACAAACTTTAGTCTGACCACATCAGTGACTAAGGGTAAGTGTTGCGGCCAGTCATTCTGTCTTTTGGTCTGTGTCCTCAGTTTTTTTTGCAGGTAATCGCCCGGCTTTGCGCAGGGCATCATGTAGCAGATATTCTATCTGGCCATTCACGCTTCTGAACTCCTCATCTGCCCAGCGCTGCAAGGCGCTGAGCACCTTGTCATCTACGCGCAGGGCAAAGGCTTTTTTTGTCACAACAGCCCCTTACTAATATAGGCTACCAGCATTAACTACCGGCTGCACATGATGATCACCGCACAATACCACCAGCAAGTTACCTACCATAGCGGCTTTACGCTCGTCGTCCAGTTCTACCACGTTACGCTCTGATAAACGTTGTAAGGCTGATTCCACCATGCCAACGGCACCTTCCACAATTTGCTGACGTGCCGCGACAATGGCTGCGGCCTGCTGGCGCTGTAACATGGCACTGGCAATCTCCGGGGCATAGGCCAAATGGCTAATGCGCGCTTCCAGTACCTGCACCCCTGCTTTATTTAACCGTGCCTGAATTTCATTTTTCAACAGCTCAGTCACTTCATCCGTACTGCTACGTAAACTAATAGCCTGGTCATTACCGGCATCATAGGCATAGCTGGACGCTAAATGGCGGATGGCCGACTCGCTTTGAATGCTGACAAAGTTTTCGTAGTTATCCACTTCAAACACAGCCTCAGCACTGTCGACCACTTTCCACACGACTACAGCGGCAATTTCCACCGGATTACCGGCACTGTCATTGACCTTCATTTTGCTGCTTTCAAAGTTTCGCACCCGCAGCGACACTTTTTGTTTGCTATATAAAGGGTTAGACCAACGCAGACCATTATTTAAATCGGTGCCGACATAACGGCCAAATAACTGCAACACTGCCGACTGATTCGGCTGCACCATATAAAAGCCAAACCAGCACACAAAGACGACTATTGTGGCCACTAAAAATAGCGCTTTAACAATGCCTGGCATAAAGGCTACTGCGGCCAACATTATTAATTGCAGTAACAACAGCAGCCCTATCATGCCAAAACCGCCTTTACTGTTAATCATTCGCTCCTGCAGCATAAAACCCTCTCTCAAATTGATATCGATTTAATATCAATTTAATTTAATGCGCGTAAAAAGCAAGGAGAATTACTCCTATTTTTTCCAGTGAGGTGGTTTGACTTGAAATGAACAGTCCATAACAATGCGGTGCTGCTGGCCTCAGATGAATGCCTGTACCTCACCGGAGCTGAAATCAATATCGATGGCGGTATTCTGGCAGGAGCAGGCGAAAATTTGAATCTAGTGCAACGGGTGTATCAGCTTGCATCCGGTGTCGATACCACCAATAAATTATGCTAACTCAGGAGCTATATTAATGCCTTATGTAAATATTCAAATCACCGCGGGTGCGAGTAAACAGCAAAAAACCGAACTGGTGCAAGAAGTCACAGCGTCACTACAGCGGATCCTCGGCAAAAAACCCGAGTATACCCATATTGTGATCCAAGAAATTGCTGAGGAAAACTGGGGGTTTGCCGGTCTGCTCACTGACGAATGGAAGCGCCAGCAGCAGAACTAGCCTGATAGCATAAACGAAGGCTTGTCGATGAGCACTGCCCCTCGCGTAAAAACAGATAACCAAAACGCGCCAGATCCCAGGCACTAATATAAATACCACCACCCGAGCACGCCCATCGGGCCGATAATCTGATCATAGGGCGCTCTGATACCAAAGGTTTATATGTTAGTAACTGCTGCGACATAATGTCGCAGTAGTTACTGAAAGGCTTGTTAATCTCTCCTTTTATCATTAACTTACTTTTAAGTTTTTAATAAAACAATAGACCACATCATGCGATCGTTATTACTACCATTGCCCCTTCTGTTCACCCTAAGTAGCACCCTGCTTAGCACAGCATTTGCTGCCGAACTGCAACTAAAACAGGGCGAAGTGCAAGTCCCTATGCCTGGCCGCTCAGTCACCACGGAGTATTTTAAATTAGAAATTAACACGGCTACAGTCGAAGAACGGGTAAAGGCCAGCAATGAGTAAGCTTTGTCGGCAACTGCATAATTGGCTGGGATTAGTGCTGGTTGTGCAAGTGTTTTGCTGATTTTTAAGCGGTTTAGCTATGGCGATTGTTCGATT
The DNA here is from genome assembly GCF_014653435.1 of Alishewanella longhuensis. GTDB lineage: Bacteria > Pseudomonadota > Gammaproteobacteria > Enterobacterales > Alteromonadaceae > Alishewanella > Alishewanella longhuensis. The sequence continues at coordinate 136,075 of NZ_BNAO01000002.1, forward strand.
TTTTCTGGATGCTGCATATTATGGATTATAAAGATCGTAGTAACTTTAATAATCCACTGCTTATCTCAACTGCCGCAGCTGCCCTATTGTTTACCCTTACTGGTTTAGTGTTACTTTGGCAACGCTTTCCACCAAGACGTAAATTTTACCGATAAATCTTACTAAGAAAGCAAACCTGCTAAACCTTCAGGATCTAACGCTAAAAGAAGCTTAAAAGCGCCGCTCGTAAACCCCACTGAAAACCGGCATAATTTTATCGAGTGTGCTGCTTTTATTATTTGAGGTAAGTCATGGGTTTTTATATGCTGCTGGCGCTGGTGTCGGCAGTGGCGATGGCCAGTAGTGGGGTGATTGCTAGGCTTAGTGGCCTGGCTGCCGCCGAACTGACGTTTTATCGTTTGGCCGTTGGCGCACTGTGCCTATTGTTGTTATTGCTAGCTAGCGGCAAACTGGCGGTGCTAAAGACTAAACCCGACTGGCGAATTGCGTTAAACGGTGTGCTGTTAGCCAGCTTTATGTTGTGCTTTCTTAGTGCTATCCAATATATCAGCCTGGCCAATGCCATTATGCTGGTCTATCTGGCGCCGCCGCTATCGGCTGCAGTGGCACACTGGCTGCTGCAGGAAAAACTGGATTTACCCGATACTGGCCTTATCGCCCTATCCTTTTTGGGTTTTGCCATGCTACAGCAGTTCCAATTTCAACTGGTGCTGGATGCGGCGCAATTGCCCGGCTTAGTGTTTGGCCTACTGTCGCTACTGGCATACAGTGGCTTTTTGCTGTTAAACCGCCGGCCACAGCCTGGCCACTCGCAATTGCAACGTACCTTTTATCAGTTACTGATCGGCGCCTGCTGTGTACTACCGTTTTTAAGTGGTATGGCGCTGCCGACCAGCGATAGCCTGCTGTGGATTGCACTAGCCGGCATCTTCCCAGGCTTTTTAGCAATCTACTGTGCCATTGTCGCCTTGCAGCATTTACCCACCCGCGTTTATGCCACCCTAGCCTATCTGGAACCGGTAACCGTCATTCTCGCCGGCTGGCTGCTCTTTGCCGAACAGTTAAGTTTGTTACAAGGCGCTGGCGTGCTGCTGATTATGCTCACTGGCCTAATGCTGGCACTACGGCATAAACCGGCAAAAATGGTCGCGCAGGCAATTACTAAAGTCGAGCAGCAATTGGCCCCACTGGCTGCTAATGCTGATACCATGCAAGTGGCAGAGGATGCAGAGCTTGAAAAAACCTAAATCAAGTTTAAAAAGACCTGTTCAGCTGGGCGGCAAGTAACTTCGTAAAGATCACAATATCTTGCGATACACTTGCCGTCTCTAATGCCTGCATAAAATCTCCTAACGTGTTCTCTAGGTTTTAATGCTGCACCACTTATAGGTTTTAATGCTGAACTATTTACAGGTTTTGGCTATTACTATTCTTTTTTAAACCTTTGCCGGTAAGCCCCGCATACAACATACTGAGACCACCAATGCCAGTAACAACAAGACCAAAATAAAATCCCACCGGATTATCCGCCAGCCTTACGATAACGCGGCCATACTTGCCTGTAATCACCCCGTCACTATGAAAACTAAAAGCCATAAAAAATGTACCGATACCCGTTATCACCAAAAAAGTGCGACCTAATACCATTTTCACATCATGACTCTTTATTTCCTGTGCGCGCAACTCTGCCTGCTCTTGTTGCTGCCGCTCCGGCTTCGCCAGCTCAGCCATTAAGCGGGCATAATTTTCCGGATATTGTTCAGCGTCGATACTTTCCTGTGCCTGGCGCAACTCTTCTACACTGTAACGACTAAAATCTATTCCTGCCAAAATACCACTCCCTTAAAAGCTCCCAACATCAGCTTATCTGACAAAAATAATCAGCTAACTTGTTTAACTTTCTGCTGTAACAAGGTCAGTAACTGCTCACTATTATGCATCTCATGATTTAATATCAGCGAGGTTTTAATACTGCCGCCGCCGGCATCGCTAAAATGCAAAATATAACGCTGGCCAAAACCAATCCGAAACCAGGCTTGCCAGCCAGGGGCTGGCTCAACGGCCACTAAGCGCGTAAGCGGCACTACCAACCAGCAGCATCAATAGCATAAAAATTGCGGCGGCGGTTTTACTGGCGGGCGGCGAGAAAACCTCTAATGCCTCACCCGGTTCAAGGGACTCGATACGTTGTGTTGTTTTGGCCCCCACCAGCTCAGCGTCCAGAGCCTGCAGATACTGGTCAAGGTGAGTATCACCGGTAGCTAATTGTTGATCGAATTTTGGTGAAGGCAGACGGGAAAGTGTCCGTAACATAGTCATCACAGCTCCTTGGTTGTAAAAGTTCCCAATCTACAGCGTTAACTATTATTAACGCTAATCGGCCAGACCTTACTACAACCGGGAAAAGCTGTAAAACAAAATAAGCAGGCGTGTTTTTTTAATGAAATATTACGCTTTTTTAGGTTAACCGTACCCGAGTCGAAATCTTGGCAAGGCTCAGGATCACGGCAGATTTGCCGTCTGCAGTTAATCTCTCAGCGAACTTAAACTACTGTGCCGCCGCCCGCTTTATCTCAACCCTGATATCGTGAATACTAATGGCCGCCAAAGCCACTGATATGCTGGGCGCGATGCGCAGCTTCTCCGACTATATGGTAGAAAAGCTGATCCAGCTCATCGTGGTATACAGCCTGAAAACCCTGCTATTTCCGCTGTTATTAATGTATTTGCTGTGGCAGCTGGGCAGCTGGTTTGTTAGCCTGCTGTTTCCAACTTATCCAATTCATCAAGCAAAGCTAAACCTTGCGAGGCAGTAGCACGGGCGGCACGAACCTCATAGCTGACTTGCGCATCATATTCTGTAAGCGCAATAGTAGAAAGCTCTTCGATAAGCTGCTTGAGCAAACGCTTATCCGGGAAAAGTGCTTACACAGTGGTGTGGTACTGCATTCAGACAACGGTGCGCCAATGAAATCGCAAACCATGCGAATGAAAGCGTATGAACTTGGCGTGACCACATCGTACAGCAGACCTCGGGTAAGTAACGATAATCCGTTTGCAGAGTCACTGTTCCGCACCTGCAAATACCGGCCGGACTGGCCATCAGCAGGCTTTAAAAGCCTTGATGAAGCAAGAGCTTGGGTGTTGAAATTTACGCGCTGGTACAACTACGAGCATAAACACAGTAAGTTGCGTTTCGTGACACCACACCAACGTCATACCGGTCAGGACGTTGCGATACTGGCGCGACGCAAAGAACGGGTTGAAGCGGCGAAAGCAGCAAATCCAAGCCGCTGGGGAAACCGCGAAGTCCGGAACTGCACACCTGTGGGGCCGACAACGCTGAATCCAGAAAAAGAATTAGTTAAAAAAGTAGAGAAACAGGGTAAGCGTAACCCCAACCACACATTCCAAGCTTAGCTAAATCTTCTTACCCTGTCTGAATCTACAACCAGGCAGAGGATTAACATGATCCGCAGAACAACCGAGCAGTGGCTGGCGCTGTTTGACCAGCATAAAGCCAGTGGGCTAACTCAAACCGAATTTGCAAAACAGCAAGGCATCGACCCAGCCTATTTCAGCTATCGTAAGCGGCAACTTCTCGCCTGGCAACAGGAAGACGATACCGGCTTTGTCGAGCTGACCACCCAAGGCGTGATACTCAATCAAAGCATTATGTTGAAAAAGCGCGATGTTGAGCTGCACTTACCACCCGGCACAGATGCCTTGTGGTTAGCGGCCTTGCTCCGGACGCTTTAATCATGAAGATGTTTATCGACCCGCCAAAAATTTACCTGCATAAACAGCCGGTGGATTTTAGAAAATCCATCAATGGCTTGTCACTGTTAGTTGAGCAGGATATGCAGCAATCGCCGTTCAGCGGTGCCCTGTTTGTATTCTGTAACCGGCAGCGTACCCGTCGAAAAGTGCTGTACTGGGACAACACAGGTTTTTGCCTGTGGTACAAACGGCTGGAAAGAGACAAATTCCGCTGGCCGCGTCTTATGCCCGGTAAGGTGCTCTCTATCAGCGAACAGCAGTGGCACTGGTTGTTGCAGGGTATTGATATCCAAAAACTGACTCCGCATCAGCCGCTGCAATACCAAAGTGTGGGCTGATATGCCGATCAGCTATAAATCCTTGAGATCTCAGCTTAAACAATCTAAATAAGTACAGGCACTTAGCCGTATTGGTCGTTACAATAACGGCCATGAAAAAGACACCTTCAACACTGCCGGATGACATTGAAACGCTCAAGAAAATGTTGCTTGAGCGTGACAAACGCATCGCCAAATTAGAGCGGGTAAACCAAAAGCTCTCTGATAAGCTGCAGCAGTTGCTGGAGCAGTACAACCTTGCCCAGTACAAAAAATACAGCCCCAGCAGCGAAAGCTATCAAGGCGATGGCGAGGTGCTGAACGAAGCAGAGCAGCTTGCTGACGAAGAGCAAACCGAGTCTGAAGCCACTCAGACCGACGCGGAAAAACCGGTTAAACCGCGACGTCCGCGTATTGCGGCCGAGCTGCCACGGGTAGACGTTGTCCACGACATTACCGATAAAACCTGTGCCTGCTGTGGCCATGCGCTGCATCGGATGGGTGAGGAAGTCAGTGAGCAGATTGAGTTCCTACCGGCTCAAATTAGGGTGATTAAAAACATCCGGCCCAAATACAGCTGCCGGGCATGTGAAAGTCAAGGTACAGAAGTGGCTATACAAATAGCCGATGTACCGCCGGCTATCCTTCCCAAAAGCATGGCGACGCCCAGCCTGCTGGCTCAAATCATCAGCAGCAAAATGCACTACGGTATGCCGCTGTACCGTCAGGAAAAGCTGTTTGCCCAAGCCGGTATTGAATTGAGCCGCCAAACCATGAGCCGCTGGTTAATTACCTGTGCAGATAAACTCGAACCACTGCTGGCCCTGATGAAAAACACGCTATTGCAGCAACCGGTGCTGTGGGCCGATGAAACGACCGTCAACGTGCTGGATGTAGAAAAAAGTACCTGTTACATGTGGGTATACGGCTGCGGCATTGAGTCATCAACGGGGGCTAAGCTGGTACTGTTTGATTACCAGGATGGGCGTGGCGGTAAACATCCCAAAGCCTATCTTGATGGTTACACCGGTTATCTGCAGGTAGATGGCTATGCCGGTTATGAGCAAACACAAGCGACCTTAGTCGGTTGCTGGGCGCATGCCAGACGCAAGTTCGTCGAGGCACAAAAAGCCCAGGGTAAAAGCAAAACCGGTAAAGCCGACTGGGCCATCAACCATATCCAGAAGCTGTATGCGCTGGAGAGCAAACTAAAAACCAAGGCTGCAGAGGTTAAATACCAACAAAGGCAAGAAGTCGCCAAACCATTGCTGCAACAACTGTGGGACTGGCTGGAGAAATCCAAAGACACCATTCCAACAGAAAGCTTACTTAGCAAAGCCATCACTTACAGCCTGAATCAATGGCCGAAGCTGATAGGTTATCTGGAAGATGGCAGGCTGAACATCGACAACAATCGCGCCGAGCGCGCGGTTAAACCGTTCGTCATCGGCCGAAAAGCCTGGCTGTTTGCTAACACCACATCAGGGGCTAAAGCCAGTGCGGCACTCTACAGTCTGGTAGAAACCGCCAAAATCAACGGTCTGGAGCCGTATGATTATCTGACTACATTATTTAAAGCACTACCCACCGCTGATACCCCAGACAAACTGACAAAGCTGTTGCCATTCTGATATACACGGCAATCACACCGGGACGGTGTGGTTGCTGCAACGCTTACGGTTAAGCTGGGCAACCTGTCCTTGAAGATGCGAGGAAAGGTGCCTGTAATCTGCGATAACTTTATGTAAACCATCAGACTTATAGGTAAATTTAGGCCAGTTAGGATGCTGCCAGTTATATTTTAAACTCATCGTGCTGCCCTCGCCCTTATTCTAATCAAAATAGCACCTAATTTGATTAGAATAAGGGAGGCAATCTAATCAGGCTGAAAATCTAATCAGAAAACTATATTTTTTTGATTAGATTAAAGGCGTTATTCTCATCCCTCTTTAATGCTTTGTTAGTTGCCCTATCACAATACCAATGCTAACATTTGTACACACAAAGAAAAGGGGCTAACCATGGATACCAGAATTCAATTTCGTGTAGACGAAGAGATAAAACGCTTAGCTCAACAAATGGCTGAAAGCCAAGGCCGAACGCTTAGCGATGCTTGTCGTGAACTCACTGAACAATTGGCAGAGCAACAACGCAAGGCTTTATCTCATGACGCGTGGCTAACTGAACAAGTAAATCAAGCATTTGAGAAGCTTGACTCAGGAAAAGCGGTATTCGTTGAACATAACATAGCTAAAACTCGAATGGCTGAACGTAAAGCTAAAATCCGAAATCAAGGCCACGCATGATTTTCTGGGAAGAAGCCTCACTCAATGATCGTGAGAAAATTTTCGAATTTCTTTACGACTTTAATCCTACTGCTGCTGAAAAAACTGATGAACTCATCGAAAGCAAAGTCGAAAATTTGCTTGAACAACCACTAATGGGTGTTCAACGTGACGGATTTCGCGGTAGATTGCTGATTATCCCAGAAATATCCATGATTGTTTCATATTGGGTTGATGGTTCAAACATTCGTATAATGCGAGTTCTTCATCAAAAACAAAAATTCCCAACTTACTAAATTGTGGCCAACAGTGCCTGGTTTTATGCTTGATATAGCATTGCGTTTTTAATTATGTAGAAAAGCATAGCAGTGTTAACAGCACCCATGACTGCCAAATCAGAAAACAAGAAACAGCTATTAACGGTTCGGTATGATGCCGATGTGGTTGCGGCGTTTATAGCAACCTGCAAAGGCTGGCAAACCCGGATGAACGATGCCCTGCGAGACTGGATAAAAACGCATTCACCGCAAGATGACAATTAAATAAAAACCCGACACAAGGTCGGGTTTTCAGACTAGCTTAATTGAGGAGATCTGACACCGAACTTTTTGTTCGGGGTCAGATCCCGGCAAACTTACCGATACGCTTCCGGACTAGGACATGCGCACATTAAATTCCGGTCGCCATATACATCGTCAATACGGGTAACGGTTGGCCAGAACTTGTTTTCTGCCACATATTTTACCGGGAAGGCGGCGTAGGTGCGCTCGTAGGCGCGGTCCCAGGCTGGGTCGAAAATATCTTCCATGCTATGCGGGGCATAGGCTAATGGGTTGTTATCTACGGTCCACTCGCCGGCTTCTACCTTGGCAATTTCAGCACGGATAGTCGTCATCGCTTCGATAAACTTGTCCAGCTCGGCTTTGCTTTCAGATTCAGTCGGCTCAATCATCAGCGTGCCGGCTACCGGGAAGCTCATGGTTGGTGAGTGGTAACCAAAGTCCATCAGGCGCTTGGCAATGTCCATCTCGGTAATACCGCTGGCTTCTTTTAACGGGCGAATATCGATAATACATTCGTGCGCTACGCGGCCATGGGTACCAACGTAAAGTACCGGGAAGTGTGGGTTTAGCTTTTTTGCCATATAGTTGGCATTTAAAATGGCGAATTCGGTGGCTTGTTTTAAGCCTTCGCTACCCATCATGGCAATGTACATCCAGCTAATTGGCAGAATACCCGCGCTACCAAAAGGTGCTGCCGATACTGCGCCATTAGTGTCACCGGTGCCGTCAATTTTTACTACCGCATGGTTAGGTAAGAACGGCGCTAAATGGCTCTTCACGCCAATTGGACCCATACCTGGGCCGCCACCGCCGTGTGGAATACAGAAGGTTTTATGCAGGTTTAAGTGTGATACATCAGAGCCGATAAAGCCAGGTGAGGTTAAACCTACCTGCGCGTTCATATTGGCGCCGTCCATATACACCTGGCCGCCATAAGAGTGCACTACTTCGCACAGCTCAGCGATGGTTTCTTCAAATACGCCGTGGGTAGAGGGGTAAGTGACCATAATAGCGGCTAAACGATCGCCTACTTCGGCAGCTTTGGCTTTTAAGTCGGCCATATCGATATTGCCTGACTTGTCGCAGTCTACCAATACCACTTCATAGCTGGTCATGGCGGCGGTAGCCGGGTTTGTACCGTGGGCAGAGACCGGAATTAAACAGATATTACGATGGCCTTCGCCACGGCTTTCGTGGTACTTACGAATGGCGACCATACCGGCGTATTCGCCCTGTGCACCTGAGTTTGGCTGCATAGAGATATTGTCGTAACCGGTGATATTCACCAGCCAATCGCCCAGTTGGGTAATCATCTCGTAGTAACCTTCGGCCTGATCGCGTGGTACGAACGGGTGTAATGAACCAAACTCTGGCCAGGTGATTGGGATCATCTCGGCCGTGGCGTTCAGTTTCATGGTGCATGAACCTAATGAAATCATCGAGTGGTTCAGGGCTAAATCTTTGTTTTCCAGCTTTTTGATATAACGCAGCATCTCAGTTTCGCTGTGATACTGGTTAAATACCGGGTGGCTTAATACCGCAGAAGTACGGACTAAATCAGCTGGGATAGAGGTTGAGCCGTTCGCCACGATTTGAGCGTCTAAGGCATTTACGTCTAAAGCATGACCCGCACCTAATACGATATCGAATAGCTCGGCGATATCAGCGGCTTTGGTGGCTTCGTTAAAGCTTACCGCCAGGCTGTCTGCTACATCAGTGCGCAAGTTAACACCGGCCGCTAAGGCACGGGCAACAACTGCAGAGCGATCCGCCACTTTGAACGTCACGGTATCGAACCAGTGGCTATTGACCAGAGCGACACCTTTGGCTTGTAAGCCAGCAGCAAAAATATCGGCGCTGCGGTGAATACGCTCGGCGATATCTTTTAAGCCTTGCGGGCCGTGGTAAACGGCATAGAAGGAGGCGATATTGGCCAGTAAAACCTGAGCAGTACAGATGTTCGAGTTGGCTTTTTCGCGGCGGATATGCTGCTCGCGGGTTTGCATCGCCATGCGCAGTGCCTGATTGCCACGGCGATCTTTTGATACACCAATAATGCGGCCTGGCATAGAGCGTTTGTATGCATCGCGGGTAGCGAAGAACGCAGCGTGTGGGCCACCGTAGGCCATAGGTACACCAAAGCGCTGCATAGAGCCTAATACCACATCGGCACCTAACTCGCCCGGTGCTTTTAACAGCATTAACGCCATAGGATCGGTCGCCACGGCAACAACGGCTTTTTTCGCTTGTAAGGCCGCAATTAGGGCGCTGTCGTTACGGATATCACCGTTGGTAGTTGGGTATTGTAATAAGGCACCAAATACATCGTGCTCGCTGGCGTCGCTGGCTTTGCCCACAACAATGTCAAAACCAAACATTTCAGCGCGGGTTTTTACCACGTCGATGGTTTGTGGGTGTACATCATCAGCAATAAAGTACAGGTTAGATTTACTCTTGGCGACGCGCTTGGCCAGCGCCATGGCTTCGGCTGCGGCAGTGGCTTCGTCTAATAACGAGGCGCTGGCCAGCTCCATACCGGTAATATCTAACGACAATTGCTGAAAGTTTAATAATGACTCTAAACGGCCCTGCGCAATCTCTGGCTGATAAGGCGTGTACGCTGTGTACCAACCTGGGTTTTCTAATACGTTACGCAGGATCACATTGGGTGTTAGCGTTGGGTGATAACCCATACCAATGTATGATTTATACATTTTATTTTTTGACGCAACGGCTTTTAAGTAACTTAATGCATCGTCTTCTGTTTTGCTGTCGCCAATGGCTAATGGCTTAGGTAAACGAATACTGGCCGGCACGGTTTGCGCAATCAATTGCTCCAGGCTATCTACGCCCAGCTCTTGTAACATAGCGGCGGTTTCGGCCTCATCAGGGCCAATATGGCGCTGAATAAATTCGTCGTGTTTCGCAAGTTGCGTCAGAGTTTTCACTGCGGTATGGGTCATGCTAGTTGTCCTGGTGTTGATACAGGTTATTACACGGTACGGGTACCCGGTTTGCTTATACTGGCCAGCCAATTTTGGTGGTTGTAAGCAAGATAGTTTAAACAGCATTTGGTCTTACTAACGTAAAGCCCCGTTTTGTACGGGGCTTTACGCTGGCAGGATCTGCCGTTTTTTATGCTTCGTCGATAACGCCTTGATAACCGGCGGCATCTAACAGTGCGCTCAGTTCAGCTTCATCAGCAATTTTAATTTTAAACATCCAGCCATCTTCGTACGGGCTGCTGTTAACCAGCTCTGGAGAATCGCTTAGTGCGTCGTTTACGGCTACCACTTCACCTGATACCGGTGCATAGATATCTGAGGCGGCTTTTACCGACTCGGCCACAGCGCAATCGTCGCCTTGGCTAACTGTGTCGCCAACTTCTGGTAATTCTACGAATACCATGTCACCTAATAATTCCTGGGCGTGTTCAGTAATACCAACAGTGTAAACACCGTCACCGTCTGCACGCAGCCACTCATGACTGGAAGCGTATTTTAAATTTGCAGGGATGTTGCTCATGTTGTTTTCCTTAGCTGCTCTATTAACAGTTATATTGTTGTGTTACTTGGTATTACTACTATTAAACTAATTTTTTGCCGGCGCGCACAAACGCAGGTTTAACTACCTTTACTGCGACCATTTTACCACGGATATCTACTTCTGCTGTGTCGGTGGTAGCAGCAGGCACGCGGGCCATCGCAATACTAAAACCTAAAGTAGGTGAAAAAGTCCCCGAGGTAATCACACCCTCACCGGCTGGCGTGACTACGCGCTGACCGTGGCGTAATACGCCTTTTTGTTCCATCACTAAACCCACCAATTTCTCGGTACCGGTGGCTTTGGCTTGTTCCAGCGCCGCACGGCCAATAAAGTTACGCTCGCTTGGCTCCCAGGCAATGGTCCAGCCCATATTGGCCGCTAATGGTGATACGGTTTCGTCCATATCCTGACCATATAAGTTCATACCCGCTTCTAAACGCAGGGTATCGCGCGCGCCCAAACCACAGGGTTTTACGCCAGCGCCAACCAGTTGCGCCCACAAGGCTGCAGCTTGCTCATTAGGTAAAGCAATTTCGTAACCATCTTCGCCGGTGTAACCGGTAGTGGCAATAAATAAATCGCCAGCTTGAACACCAAAAAAGGGCTTCATACCGGCTACAGCAGCTTGCTGCTCAGCAGTTAATAAGGTGGCAACTTTGGCTTTGGCATTTGGGCCTTGTACCGCAATCATCGCGAACTCCGGGCGCTCGGTTACAGTAACATCGAAGGCTTTGGCTTGCGCACTGATATGCGCCAGATCTTTTTCGCGGGTAGCAGAGTTAACCACTAAACGGAAGAAATCTTCTTGCAGGAAATAAACGATAAGGTCGTCAATGACACCGCCTTGCTCATTCAGCATGCCGGTGTACAGGGCTTTGCCGGGCACCGTCAGTTTAGCAACGTCGTTGGCCACTAAAAAACGCAGGAAATTACGGGTATTGGCACCGGTTAAGTCAACGATGGTCATATGCGACACATCAAACATACCAGCGTCTTGACGCACAGCATGGTGCTCTTCAATCTGTGAGCCATAGTTAATTGGCATTTCCCAGCCGAAGAAATCGACCATCTTGGCACCTGCAGCCAGGTGGCTGGCATGTAACACGGTTTTTTGAGCCATTATTTTTTCCTACTTATTATGAGGGTAGGCAGCAGAAAAATGATTACAATTAAAAGCTGTTAATTTTCAGCTAGTTAAGTGCAAGCCCTGCTACCTCAACTAAAAAATACCGCTCGATTATACCGCAAGCACCGCCCTGTAAACAGCCCAATTTGGATTACTTTTTGTAATGCGACAGCAGCGATTACCAAAAAATCTAAGGTGAATTATGACAATATTAATACTTAGCAATCTCCGGCAAGTCACCGCTATTACCCAGAGCAGCTGCCATCAGTTTTTGTTTTACACCCGGTAATTTGTCGGCCAGCACTAAACCGACACCCCGTAACAGTTTTAAGGGGGCCAGATCATTACTAAAACCACGTTTAAAGGCTTCCATGGTGGCGATCATGCTTTGTGCTTCGGCTTTGCGCCAGCGCTGATAGGCCAGCAAGGCGCGGGCTTCGTACAGTGGCTTACCGGCCGTTAACTGGCTACCCAGTATTTGCGCCAATGCTGCAACGTCCATTAGCCCCAGGTTCATACCCTGCCCGGCTAATGGATGAATACTATGGGCTGCGTCGGCCACTAAGACCACCCGGCCACGTACCCATTCGCTGGCATAACGCATTTTTAGCGGGAAAGCTTGTCGGGCGCTTTGTAAGGTTAGACAACCCAGTACACTTTGGCTGGCCGCCGTCAGTGCCTGATTAAAGGCGTTATCGTCCAGCGCCATTAATGCTTCAGCGCGATCGGTGTCAGCACTCCAAACAATAGAGCACAAATTCGCATCCGGTAAGGGCAATAAGGCTAAGGGGCCGCTGGCTAAAAAGGCCTGACGGGCGCTAGCCTGGTGTGCTTCTTCGCAAGCAATAACGGCGACTATGGCCTGCTGATTATAGTCCCAATGCGTCAGCGGTAATTGCTGCTGTTGCCGCACAAAAGAATTAACGCCATCGGCACCAACCAATAATTGACTGAGCAGGATTTGGCCGTTATTGAGCTGCACCAGCACATCGCGCTCGGTTTGCGCTAATTGGCTTATCTCGACATTAAAATAGCATTGAATAGCCGCCTGTTGCTGTACTTTTACGTACAGCTGCTGGCGAATGGCTTCGTTATCGCAGATCCAGCCCAGTTCTGGTAACTGTGGTGGCTCGGCACTAAAAGCAATACGACCAAAACTGTCCGCTTCCCATACCTGCATCTGGCTATAGGGTGCGGCTTGCGCGGCAATACCCTGCCACACACTGAGCTTACTTAGCACCCGCATCGACGCGGGGTTAAGGGCACTCACGCGCTGATAGACTGGCGTGGCCAATTCTGGCGCAGCGCCCCTTTCAATCACGGCAATCGTTAAGCCAAGCTCGGCTAGCAATAAGGCCAGCGTTAAACCGGCGCTACCGGCGCCGACAATAGTTACATCAAGATTTTGCATACTGCGCTCCAAAACCCATGGTCTGGCGAGCCAGTGGTGTTTTTAAATCATCGCACATCAGCATAGCAAAAAGCCCCAGGTTGCGCGCCAGCGCCACCAGCCGTGAACGATTAGAAAAGGTGCGAACTAAGGCATCGGTTAACCAAATTACCCGTTGCATATCGGCCTGCCGGGCCTGCTCGTATTGCCGCAATTGCGCATAACTACCTACGTCGCTGCCACCTTGCGCCAATAACATACTTAGGCTATCAATATCGCGCAGCGCCAAATTAAAGCCCTGACCAGCAATAGGATGTAAGCTATGCAGGCTATTACCCAGCAAAGCAGCCCGATGGCTAACTACCTGCGGGCTTTGTCGCAAAACCAAAGGGTACGCCACGCGTTTGCCACAACCGCTAAATACCCCGGCGCGATAGCCAAACGCCTGTTGTACTCTGGCCAGGAATTCTGGCTCTGACAGGGCTAACAGCGCATCAGCCTCTGCTGGAGGCACTGTCCAAACTAAAGAGTAGCGATTAGCGGTGAGCGGCAATAAGGCAATGGGGCCATGTTCGGTAAAGCGCTCGAAGGCCTTGTTTTGATGGCGCTGCGCCAAGGCTAAATTGGCGATAATGGCGGTTTGTTCATAAGGGGTTTCGTGCTGCGGCACGGCCACTAATTGGCGGGTAGCCGATTGGCCCCCTTCGGCAATCACCAGTAGGCTGGCCTGTAACTCGCTGCCATCATTAAGCCTAATTTGCTGCGCTTTATCACTGGGGGTAATGGCGCTGATGTGCTTTGGCTGCAAACGGGTTAATTGTGAAGAAGCCGCTAGCTGTGCGGCTAACACGGCGCCGATATGCTCTACTTCTATTACCTGGCCTAAAGCAGGCACCCGATATTCAGCGGCACTTAACCAGGTTTTGCCAAAATGACCACGATCGGATACCGCAATATCCATGATCGGGCAGCCAAAAGGAGCTAGCCTTTCCCAAATACCAAATTGCTGCAACAGCTGCACGCTGCCGGCCGACAGTGCAATGCTGCGGCTATCAAAACTGGCTTTAGGGGCGCTATCGGCTTGCTGCTCTACGATGGCCAGTTTCAACTCGGGGCAACGCTGGGTTAACGCAAGCGCCAGCATAGAGCCGGCCATGCCGCCGCCGGCAATCACTACGTCATAATGTGGCCGCTCGCCCGGTGTCGTACCCGAAAGGTTAAGGATCTCAGTCATGCGTTTTTTGGTCTTCTTAGCTTTGGCTTTACTGTCACGTTAAGCTACCAGGTTAGCTAGCAAGTTAAGCGCTATTTTGGCGCATTAGCTGTTCAATATCCGTCAGGCTTTTAACACAGGCGGCAGTCATATTCTCGGCGCCTTCGCTGGTAACCAGAATATTATCTTCAATCCGCACCGCCAGGCCCCACCACTTTTCTGCGGTATCGGCGCCAGACGCGATATAAAGACCGGGCTCTATGGTTAACACCATACCGGCGGCAAAGGGCCTGTCTGCACCTGCCACTTTATACGCGCCCACATCATGTACGTCTAAGCCCAGCCAATGGCCTATACCATGCATAAAATACTGCTTGCAGGCTTTGCTTGTTATGAGCTCGGTCAAATCTCCCTGCAAAATTCCTAATTTTAGTAAGCCTTCGGTTAGGATCTGTTCGGCAATATGATTAAGCTCGGTAAAGGTGGCGCCAGGTTTCACTGCAGCAATACAAGCCAGTTGTGCAGCTAATACCAGCTGATATATCGCCGCTTGCTCAGCGCTAAAACGCCCATTTACCGGAAAAGTACGGCTAATATCGGCGGCATAGCCGGCGAGTTCACAACCGGCATCAATCAGCACCAGATCACCGCTTTTTAACGGGCAGCTATTTTCGGTGTAATGCAAAATACAGCCGTTTTCACCGCTGCCAACAATGCTGTTATAGGCAGGAAAGCGCGCGCCCTGCATAGCAAATTCGTGCAGAATTTCCGCTTCTAATTGATATTCAAAGGCACCGGCGCGGCAAAACTGCATAGCGCGATGATGCGCCTGGCTGCTAATTTGCGCGGCGCGGCGCATAGTCGCCAGCTCTGCCTCATCTTTAATTAACCGTTGCTCACTGCTAAAGGGGCGTAAATCGTGCAAGCACACCGGCGCGATATCGCCACGTTTTTCGCGTTGTCGCAGGTTTTGCATAATGCTGGCAAGCTGCTGCTCTAGTGCTGGCTGCTCGCCTAGTGTCAGATAAACAGCATTTTTACCGTTAATGGCCTGTGTAAGCTGCTCGTGTTGCTCGCTAATACTGGCGGCCTTAAGCCCTAAGGTGGTTAAGGCGGCTGCCGGCCCCAACCTGCGGCCCTGCCAGATTTCGGCCAGTGGATCTTTATCGCGGCAAAGCAGCAAGGCGTCACAGTGTGCTTGCTGATCTTTGCTTAAAATAAGCAACGCATCGGGTTCATTAAAGCCGGTGTAATACCAAAAATCGCTATTTTGCCGAAACGGGTACTCGGTATCGCGGCTACGGCTTTGTTCGCTGGCGGCGGCGATTAACACCACCGAGTTTGCGGGTAACTGAGCTAATAATTGCTGGCGACGCTGCAAATAACAATCTGATTGCATGCTAATTCTCTTAAATTAAAGTCGCGTGTAGAAGAAACGAAAACCCCGTAGTCGCAAGCTTGCAACAACAGGCTTTAGGCAACCAGGACTAGTGCAGTGTTTTACTTAGTGGGCCTTTATCTATCGGTTTAATGCCCACCTCGTTAAAACAACTGAATACCATCAGCCGAATATGTTCCAGCACCATAAAATAGGCTTCTTCATTTTCTTCGGCGCTGCTGTCATCGTTGGTGGCAATATCTAGCTTGGTCACTTCGGTTAGCTGCTCTACGGCTTCCCGTATATCGTCAGACAGTAAAGACAGATCAGTTTGCTGTACGGCAAAGCCCACTAAAAAGGCTTGTGTCCACTCCACCATAGCTTCCAAGCGTTCAATCAAGGCATCATCGTCATTGGGCAATAGCAGGGCAAAATCGTAGTCACCGCTTTGTAAGCTTTGCGCTGTGTTACTGATTAATTGCTGTACATCGGTTTTTAGCGCCTGAGGTAAGGCCTGGCCATCATTTAAAAAATCATAGAGTACGGCTAAAAAGTCTGGGCTTTGCGCCGATAGGCCGCCGCTTAGTAAGCCGCTAATTAGGCCGTGTAATTCTGCAGCCGAAGCCATTACAAAGGCACCGTCGAGCTCCGCGCTCCAGCGATCATAGCTTTGTATTAACGAACTGGAAGTTAAGGTATTGGGCATGGCCGCCTCGTCTTTGGCTAAAAAGATGGTGCCATATGCTACCACCACCACTGCGCTACGCCAACCGTCAGCAACAGGGCGCGTAAACAAGCAGCAGTTAGACTACTTTCCTGCAGATTAACTTAGACAGCAGATTTTAGAGTGATATACTTAAGATGTTCTCTGGGGTGTTTGTGATGTGTTGATGTCCCTGAGCCGATAATTGTTTTACTAAGGGATGTTTCTGTGTCGCTTTTGTGCAGGCCCGGCTTGTACCGGGAAGCCTACGGTGGCCATTGCCGTTCCGCCTTGAACCTATGGTTCAAGGGCTTAAACACCTTACGGCATCCCCGGAGAACACTGCAGCGTTTTATGTTATGTTCTCTTCCTATTTTTACTGCCTGTATACCGTTGCTATGCAAAATCGTCAGCAATTAAGAACCGAGATCCGCCGTCGCCGTATGGCACTAACCGCCAACGAGCAGCAGCAGGCTGCTACCGCTTTAGTAAAGCGCGTACTAGGGCAACCTACCTTAATGGCGCAACAGCACGTCGCACTTTATTTAAGCAACGATGGTGAAATTAATACCGCGCCGCTAATACAGGCGTTGCTTGCTGCCGGAAAAAACCTCTATTTACCGGTTCTACATCCTTTCGCGAGTGGCTATTTGCTCTTTCAACACTATCAGGCCCAAACGCCTTTACAACCTAACCGCTTTGGTATTGCTGAGCCGGTTTTAAATTGTGCTGAGGTTAAGCCTGTGCCAGAACTCGAGGTTATTTTTACGCCTCTGGTGGCCTTTGATAGTCAGGGGCAACGCCTGGGAATGGGAGGCGGCTTTTACGATCGCACCCTGGCACAACTTCCAGTAAATCATACTACTGCTATTGTTGGCCTGGCACACAGTTGTCAGCAGGTAGCAGCCGTGCCGGTTGAACCCTGGGATCAACCGCTGGATGCCATTGTTACCCCTGACCATTATTTTCAATTCAGGGCCTGACGCGGCTAACGCAAAGCAATACTGTCTTTTTTAAATGCACAAGATATAATATCCGTCTGTATGGCTAAACGCATAAAGTGAACCTGATGACGCAAGATGAAATGAAACGTAACGCTGCCCGGGCAGCACTGGCATTTATTCCGGCAAACACCATAGTCGGTGTGGGTACGGGCTCTACCGTAAATCATTTTATCGATGCACTGGGTGAGATCAAAGCGCAAATTGCTGGCGCAGTGTCCAGTTCTGAGCAATCTACTGCCCGTTTAAAAGCACTGGGTATTCCGGTACTGGATCTCAATACTGTTGAACGCTTTAGTGTTTATATTGATGGGGCCGACGAAATTAACCCGCAACGTCATATGATTAAAGGCGGTGGCGCTGCGCTTACCCGTGAAAAAATTGTCGCGGCGGTGGCCGAGACCTTTATTTGTATTGTTGATAACAGCAAACAAGTGGATGTATTGGGCAAATTCCCCTTGCCGGTTGAAGTCATACCGATGGCTGCAGCCTATGTTAGCCGAGAGCTCGCCAAACTGGGTGGCCGCCCGGTGGTGCGTGAGAATGTGATCACGGATAACGGCAACCTGATTATTGATGTGCACGATTTGCAGATTACGGATCCTCTTGCCACAGAACAACAGATTAATGGTATTGTCGGGGTGGTGACTAACGGTATTTTTGCGCATCGTTGCGCTGATATCGTCTTGGTTGGCACGGCTGAAGGTACACAAACGCTAAAATAATAATAACCGTGATAAACACGGCTATACCCTTCGTTTTGCAAAGTGCGCGGGTATATAAGCCAAGGCAGCATTTTATTTAAACAAGCACAAGAGAAGTGACATGGAAAAATTTTCGCTGGCAAAAGACAAAATTAAGATCCTGCTGCTGGAAGGCTTACACCAAAGTGCGGTACAAACCTTTAAAGATCAGGGTTATACCAATATCGAGTATCTGAAAACTTCCTTGCCGGAAGATGAACTCATTGAGCGCATTAAAGATGTGCATTTTATTGGTATTCGCTCACGTACCCAGCTTACCGAAAATGTACTGGAAGCTGCCAGCAAGCTGGTGGCTATTGGTTGTTTTTGTATCGGTACTAACCAGGTTGATTTAAACGCCGCGCTAAAGCGCGCTGTACCGGTGTTTAATGCGCCCTTCTCTAATACCCGTTCGGTAGCCGAGCTGGTGCTGGGGCAAATTATTATGCTGTTGCGTGGTATTCCGCAGCGCAACGCCGCCGCCCACCGTGGCGAGTGGTTAAAAACGGCCGATCAATCTTTTGAAGCCCGTGGTAAAACTCTGGGTATTATCGGTTACGGCCATATCGGTACTCAGCTAAGTATTATGGCTGAGCAACTGGGTATGCGCGTGCAGTTTTACGACATCGAGAGCAAACTGGTATTGGGTAATGCTACCCAGGTCGATTTAGCCACGGTGTTGAAAAGCTCGGATGTGATTAGCTTACACGTGCCAGAAACCGCGCAGACGCAAAATATGATTGGCGAAGCCGAATTTGCGTTAATGAAGCATGGCGCTATCTTAATTAATGCCTCGCGCGGTACTGTGGTTGATATTGATGCCCTAACCGCAGCGCTTAGCAGTAAACAACTGGCCGGCGCCGCTATCGATGTGTTCCCGGTAGAGCCTAAAGGCAATAATGAGGAATTTGTGTCGCCGCTGCGCCAGTTTGATAACGTGATCCTAACCCCGCATATCGGTGGTTCAACCCAGGAAGCACAGGAAAACATCGGCTTTGAAGTGGCGGGTAAATTGGTGAAATACAGTGATAATGGTTCAACGCTGTCAGCCGTGAATTTCCCAGAGGTATCCCTACCTGAGCATAAAGATCGCGCGCGTTTGCTGCATATCCACAAAAACCAGCCAGGTATGCTGACTAAGATCAACGAAGCCTTTGCTAAGCACAATGTGAATATCGCTGGCCAATATCTGCAAACTAATCAGGAAATTGGTTATGTGGTTATTGATATTGATTCTGCCGATCGTGAACTGGCCTTAAATGAGCTAAAAGCGATTCCGGGTACCTTAAGAGCACGGGTACTGCATTAATTTGCTGTTGTAGCATAGCTAAACGAAAAACAGGGGCTTTATAGCCCCTATTTTTATGCTGTTTTTGCCCAACTTTTTTATCGCGACAGCGGTGTGTTGCATCCTTGTATCACCGGCTGTCACTGTAATACTGCTTCGTAAAGCAATATTTTGCTGCCTATTTAGCTACCGATAATACCGCCGTCATCTTTGGTAATAATTACCGTGGCTGAGCGTGGCCGACTTGTGCCGCCCGCAGGCCAATTGCTGGTAAAGTTCGTCGCGGTAGAGCGATCCCCCGGATGCTGAATATTCACAAACATAGTGCGATGATCGGGCGTCATAATAACCCCGGTGACTTCACAATCTGTTGGGCCAACTAAAAAGCGTTTAATTTGCCGGCTTTGTGGATCGGCGACCAACATCTGGTTATTGCCGTAGGGGCCACTGCTTTGCTGCGAGCCGCTCATGTCGGTTTGGATCCATAACAAGCCATTGTTATCAAACCATAAACCGTCTGGGCTAGCTAAGTGATTATCGGCCGTTAACACTAAGTCGGTGCCTGGCGTTGCGGTCCCTACATCGCCCGCCAGCAAGAAAATGTCCCAATCAAACTGCACGGCGGCAATGCTGTTGCGTTCTTTCCAGCGAATAATATGACCGGTTGTGTTATTCGCTCTTGGGTTTGCCGGATCGACATTCGCTTCGGTACGTGCGGTATTGTTGGTCAGTGTAAAATAAACCTCTGAGGTTTCTGGGTGTACCGCCCCCCACTCAGGTCTATCCATCTTGGTGGCACCCGCCACATCTGCCGCTAAACGGGTATTCAATAACACATCCGCTTGATCGCTAAATACCACACCAGCCACCGCCGCTTTTGCCACAAACTCCGGATTGTTGATATCCAACGCTAACCAGTCACCAGAGCCATCGGCGTTAAAACGCGCGACATAGAGGGTACCTTCATTTAACAAGTGCCCACCCGCCGTATTTTTAAAATACGGTGCTTTGGAAACATATTTATAGATATATTCATCACGGGCATCGTCGCCAGAATAGGCTACCAGTGGCTCGCCTTCGGTAACATTGGCAAACACAATGCCCTCATGCGCAAAGCGGCCCAGCGCGGTGCGCTTTTGCGGCACGCTATCGGGATTAAAGGGGTCGATTTCGACAATCCAACCAAAGGTATTAGGCTCGTTGCGATAATCTTCGCTAGCAGAAGCCGCAATAGTTGAGGCATTAAAGCGACTAAAACGGTCAGCCGTAGGCGTTGCGGTTTCCCAAAAGTAACGCCCATTGCTGCGCCCTACGCCATAGCGGCGGTGCTCGCGAACCTGTGTTTCATCGCTATTCATAAAGTAGCCGGCCCAGTTTTCCTCGGCGGTGAGGTAAGTTCCCCAAGGAGTATAACCATGAGCACAGTTATTCAAGGTTCCGCGGGTGCGGCTGCCATCCGGGCTGTATTTTGTCACCACCTTGGCATGGCCTCGCACTGGTCCAGCGAGCTCCATCGGGGTTTCGCCGGTGATCCGCCGATTAAAAGGGCTGTTAGCAACCACTTGCCATTCGCCCTGGGCGGTTTTTTCAATATGCACTACGCTAACACCATGGGCAGCAATTTCTTTTGCGGTTTGCTCGGCAGGTCGGGGTAAAACCGGGCCTTGTGGATGCAATACATTGGGTTCAACATACTCATGATTCATTACCAATAAGCCTTCGGTGGAGCTTTCACCACCACTACGAACATTTATTGGGAAAAAGTGCATACCATCATGGTTCATGCCCATTTGCATGGCTTGTTCCACTGCAGTGTTGCTGGCATCTTCCAAAAAATCTGGGTAAGTACCAGCGATAGGCGTACCCCAGGCTAAGAACGGCTTAGCCGTATAGCCAGCAGGTACGGTAATAGCATCGGCACGATTAGCGGCAATGGCAGCAAAACCTAATAACACTGGCGCTGGTGGCACACTTACCGGTGGCGAAGGTTCGGCAGTATCACTACTGTTACAACCGGTTAAGCCTACACCGAGAATGCCCGACACCGCAGCGGCTAAACTGCCTTTTAAAAAGCTGCGTCTTGCCATACGCTTTTCCAGTACATCCTGAAAAGAGGCGTTGGCGGAACAGTTAGAGATAGGATCGATACCGGAATTATCGATGATAGCCGGCGAATTTTGATTGGTCATACTGTAGACTCCTGCGATTGATCTAATAATAATTTCGCAAAGATTGAAACAGCAGAAGATGAAAGCTTTATGACGATTTAATGTTGTTTTTAATACGCTTTTTGCTTTATGTCAGAATGAGTAAACCAAAGAGGCTGAGGTTTCAGTATCTAAGGTTTCTAAACTTCCTTCGGGTCGTGAGTTGTAGTGAGCGCTAAAACTGAGGCGCATTCCTAAGCGACCATTAATTTGTGAAGTTAAGGTGGAGCGGCTGGTAAACATGGAGTTCTCACCATCTAAGGATACATTGCCTTCGAAAGTCTGACGAAAACGACTACCCTTATAAATCTCTTGCTCCAAATTAGCCGCTAAAAACCAAATTAAGCCTTTGGTTGTATTGCCCGCAGCACTCTCGCGATAAGCAAAACCCGGCCCAGTTTCTAGATCCAGGTAGTTAGTTTGTTGTTCATAAATACGATTAGCGTAACCGGTGGCAAGTGAACCTTGCTGCCGAAAAGCACCGAACATATCGTAGGCATAAGCACCGCGACCAAAGAAAGATTGGGTACCTGTTAAGAATTTATAATTACTTTGCCCAGACAAAGCATAACGTTTTACTGTTGTTTGTTTAGTGATATCACCACTAGTAGTATCAGTGTATTGATTGTTTTGCACCCGTCCCTGAATGTTGTAGCGATTTCTGAAGTAAACCGTATCATGTACCATTTCAGTTGCAACGCGCCAACCCCGAGCTTCGGTATTACCATCCATAAATAAAAAACCGAGCTCAATATCGCCGGTAATAGTACCAAGAATACCTAAATCGATTAAACCTGGTAAGGTTATTTCATCCGCTTCGGGCTCTTCATTTGCCAAAGCAGCAAAGGAAAATAGCCCTAATAAAAGTAGTAAAACAGGCATGTTTGGCAGCAATCTATCATCAGTTAATTTTTAATATTAATAAAAACGCCTGGCTAACCAGGCGCTTTCTAAAACCTGCTTAAGCGTTTTCCGCGCGTTGTCGAATGTACTCCAGCGCCAGCTCAATTCGGGCTAAAGCACGTTCTTTACCTATTAGCTGTAAGGTCACATCCAGTGCAGGTGAATTGCCGCCTCCGGTCACGGCAACCCGTAACGGCATCCCCACTTTGCCCATACCTAAACCCAGTGCCTCTGCCGCAGCGTTAATTTGCTGATGAATGGCTTCAGTGGTCCAGCTTTCCAGTTCAGCCAGTTTGGCTTTTACTAAAGCTAAAGGTTCCGCAGCAACGCCTCTTAAATGCTTTTTAGCGGCATTTTCTTCAAACTCAGCAAAGTCTTCGTAGAAATAACGGCTTACCTCTACCAGTTCTTTTAAGGTTTTTACCCGCTCAGCTTGCACTGTAATCACATCAGTAATGGCGGGTCCTTGCTCAGTATTCAGCTGTTGCTCGGCCAGGTGCCAGGCCAGTTGCTTGGCAACCTGCTCTACCGGCAAGGTTTTCATATAGTGCTGATTTAACCAAATTAACTTGTCGGTGTTAAAGGCCGATGGGGCACGGTTACAAGCAGACAGGTCGAATAACTGCACCATTTCATCTAAGCTGAAAATTTCCTGATCGCCATTTGACCATCCCAAGCGCACTAAATAGTTTAGCAGGGCCTCCGGTAAGAAACCGTTGTCACGGTATTGCATAACACCAACGGCACCATGACGCTTAGATAGGCGTTTGCCATCATCACCTAAAATCATTGGTACATGAGCATACTTGGGAATATCAGCACCTAATGCAGCTAAAATATTCATTTGCCGTGGTGTGTTGTTAACATGATCATCACCGCGAATAACGTGGGTAATGCCCATCTTCCAGTCATCGACCACAACAGTAAGATTATAAGTTGGAGTGCCGTCGCTGCGGGCGATAATCAGATCGTCTAGCTCAGCGTTAGCGATCTCTATCCGGCCTTTAATTAAGTCGTCAATAACTACTACGCCATCCAGCGGGTTTTTAAAGCGGATCACGTAGGGCTTATCGGCTGGATGATCGGTACGGTCACGCCACATGCCATTATATTTTGGCTTTTCCCCCGCTGCCATTTGTGCTTCGCGCATGGCATCAACTTCTTCTACCGTGCAAAAGCATTTATAGGCTTTGCCCTCAGCCAGTAATTGCGCGACCACTTCTTTGTATAAATCGAAACGCTTGGTCTGATAATAAGGACCTTCGTCGTGATCCAACCCTAACCATTGCATGCCTTCTAAAATGGCATCTACCGAGGCTTGAGTAGAGCGTTCTAAATCGGTGTCTTCAATCCGCAGAATAAATTTACCGCCATTTTTACGGGCATATAACCAGCTAAATAAAGCTGTACGGGCACCACCTACATGTAAATAGCCAGTTGGGCTTGGCGCAAAACGGGTCACTAAAGACATAATTTTTCCATTTCTGACAGAACAAGACTAAGGCCGCTATTGTAGCAATGCGCGCCTGCGGATGCACCCAAGCATGCCAATTAGACTGCGAATATTTTCACATTTTTGTTGCTAATTTAGCTGAAGCGGCCTTTACTGATTAATTTTACGGCAAGCAAACCCAATTTTAGAAAATAAAGTTGACACTGTTTTCTCGCTCCCTATAATGAGCGCCATCACAGCGTGGATTGTTAGCTCAGCTGGGAGAGCACCGCCCTTACAAGGCGGGGGTCACTGGTTCGAACCCAGTACAATCCACCA
>NZ_BNAO01000002.1:160671-315632 GCF_014653435.1 Alishewanella longhuensis
CCTTTGTAAACTCTACTAAATATTAGCTCAGCTGTGAGAACACCACCCACTCTTTACTAAGACACGGTTGCCACTGGTTCGAACCCAGTACAATCCACCAAATCCCTTTTTGTCCCGATGAAATTGTTAGTAACGTGCAAGAGCACCGCCCACTCTTTACCGCTTGAATTCTAGCAGCTTGCTTTAGTCGAATCGCCAGGCTGCTTATAGCCGATATTGCACACAAAGACGCCGTGAACCCATCCTTGGGGGCTCCTGTCCGGCATCCATGCCGTACACGCTTTGTTTAGCAATATCGGCTCGCTGCCTGGCTGCATCGGCGTTTTTTAATAGATAGCAAAATGGCTCCCTGACATTAGTTTTGTGTTAGTTTGTTGGCCATTTTTCGGCGTAATGCGAAAATCGAACAAGGTGGTAAACGCATAGTACACTTTGCTCTGGGAGGTGTTTTTCAGGGGTGAAAAACAGACAAATTCGTCGGGAACGAATTTGAACAGCGCTTGTGCTGGCCCGCAGGGCAAACTTCAAGAAGAAGTTTGTAACCCCCCAGGGAAGGGTTCACAGCGTGCCCCGACAAAGTTGTACGGCGCGTTTAGCCGCCGGATGCACCAATCTTACGCCAGCTCAATCTGCATAAAAAGCTAAAACGGCACAGCGCAAATTTGCATGGTCTTTTTACAGCGGATAAAAAAAATACTAACCACCTTTCATTCACAATCATAAAATCAGGTAAAGCGAATTAAGCCAAAATTAGCAAACTAAGACGTAACAGTGCCTGACAAAGCACAGCGGAAAAGCAAATAATACCTATGGATTACTTACCAATTTCTAAATTTCCTTCCACAAACCAGCAATAATTGATCTTTAACAGTTATTCTGTACGAAAAAATTGCTATAGTATGATCATCTCACCCACGCTGGATAATTGCTGTAGATGGATAGTTCGCTAAAACGCAATGAACGTATTCTGATTATTGATGAACAATCATTATCTCAGAGCTATTTGCGCTACGCTTTAGAACAGCTTAATTATCAAGATATCACCATTGCCGACCGGCCGCAGTTAGCATTAAACCTTTGTCGCGACAACCAGTTTGATCTAGTTATCTGCTCTTACAATCAGGGCGATGGTAAAGACGGCTATCAGTTATATGAAGAGCTTAAACTAAGCGGTCTGCAAAAACATACCACCGGCGTGATCTTCATTAGTGCGGAAACCGATCCCACCCTGGTGCATAGCGTTATCGAATTACAGCCAGACGAATTTCTGGCCAAGCCTTTTGTGATAAAAGATCTGCAGCTTCGGATTGAACGGGTACTAAAACGTAAAGAACAATTAAGAACCTTATATCAGTTGCTCGACTCGGGTAATCACCACGCTGCCTTGCAATATATCGACGAACAATTATCTAACGCCGCACAACGCAAATGGTTTCCCCTTTTGCTCAAATTAAAAGGTGATATTTTGCTTATCCAGCAACAATATGCCGATGCCGAGCAATTCTTTAAAGCCATGCTTGCCATTCAGCCATTCAGCTGGGCAAAGATGGGCTTGGTGCGCTGTTATCTTCACCTTGGCAAAGAAGCGGAAGCCTTTGGCGAACTAGAATCGATGCTCATGCGCACAGATAGCCGACTGTTCGCACTGGATTTACTGGCGGAGCTGGAGTTTAAGCAGCAACGTTACCAAATAGCTCAACAACACCTTATCGATGCGGCCGATCTAGCGCCCCGCAATTTACTGCGGCAACAGAAGCTATTGCATTTATCGCGCTTAAATCATGATTACGAAATACAATACCGGGCGGCCAAAGATATGGTGAAATTTGCCCGTTATTCGATCTTCGAACAACCAGACCTTTACTTAAATCTCGCGCGCGCCAGTATTGATTTTGCGTTGAGTAGCGAAGACGAAGAACAAAGCAGTCGGTTAAACCGACAAGCCAGCCAAAGCCTGCAAAACTTACAAAAGCAGTTTGCGAAGCAAGATCTCAATGAGCAGCAACAAATTTTAAAAGCTCGCATCTTGTACTTGCAAGATCATAAAGATAAAGCCAAGGCGCTATTACGTGATTTGAAAATTGATAGCCCAATAGCATCACTGGAAGATGCGCTGGATAAAGCAAAAGCATTACATGAAGTCGGTTTAACAGAAGCATCGCAACAACTGTTCGAGCACATTAGCGAACATTGTATCAAGCAGCAAGCTGATCCCATGTTTAGCGCTTTTCTGGCACAAGAGAAAACCGAACGAAAACAGATGCAGCAGGGACCACGGGAACTTAACAATAACGCGGTACAGTTATATCAACGCGGGCATTGGGAGCAAGCCTTTGAAGCCTTTGCCTTGGCGCATCAAGTTATGCCTAAAAACGCAGGTATTGCACTAAACCTCTGGCAAACTTTGCTAACGTCTCCAAGGCAACTGTGTTCGGTACAGGAAAAAAGCCGGCTATTACAACAATGCTTACAAATCATTGAACAAGCCAATCTCAAACCTGAGCAAAAGAATCGCTATGAACAGCTTAAACTACGCTTAGCTGAAAATACCATGAGAAGTTCTGTCGGCTAAGCAAGCCATGTTACTTTTTTATCACTGGCTCCGGCCACTCCCGAAAAATAATCGGCAAAGTGCTAGACCTTACTAACCAAAATAAACATAACCCCAAAGCCACCACAGACACTAATCGCCAGGGCGCATCCAGAATGGCATCTGTCGGTAAATCATAAAGCGTGTAGATTAGATCTGCACTACAGCAAAGCAAAAGTAACGGCTGACTGACGCGCCAAACTGGGCGCCAGGCCGCACTGCGCTTATCACTGCGCTGCGTTAGAGCCACCACCACCAGCAACACCGGCAAAGCGATTAAACAGGCCATCAAAAAATCTTGTTGTTGTGGATAAAACAGCTTTAACAGATCTTTCTGCTGAGCGGGTAAGGTCAACACCAGCACCCAGCTCAAATAAGGCCGCAGTAATACTAATAACAGCCAATAAAAACGCTGTGGAACGGGCGTTAAGCCGTATTTATCCAGTAAGGGCCAGTCGTTCATACTTGCCGCTTACGCTGCGCTAACATGCCTAAACCGCTAAATACCGCCAGACAAAACCACGGCAACCACAGGTTGCTAAACCCCGCTAGTTGGCGGGCGACCCAGGGCGTTAAAAACAGGGTTAAAGCGCCATAACCAAAGGCACAAACCAGAATAAACACTAAGGTTCGCCAAACAAAATGCCAGTGGGCAATTTGCCGGCGAATAATCCGATTCAGATCATCCCCAAATACCACCAAGCTAGTAGCAACCATCGCTAAGGCAATATCTCGTGCATAAGGGCGAAATAATGCTCCCCACTGCTGCAACAATTCCATCAACCAATCTGGCATGACTGACCGCTCCTACTACTTACTTAATTTAAGCCCTTGCTGGCCCGTTCTAATTTGCCACGCCATACTGTTGAAATAATGCCAACATCTGCTGTTCATCCCAGACTGGCACTTGTAATTCGGCAGCTTTTGCCAGTTTTGAACCGGCATTCTCACCGGCTATAACGGCATGCGTTTTTGCCGACACCGAACCCGATACCTTAGCGCCCAAGCGCTGCAGTAAGGCTTTAGCATCATCCCGCCCCATAGTACTTAGCGTTCCGGTAAGTACTATGGTTTGCCCTGCTAGTGGTTGCTCACTACTTTGCACTTTAGCAATTGCTGGCCACTGTAACCCTTGCGCTAACAGTGCGGCCACGACTTGCTGATTATGCGGCTCGCGAAAGAAGTTATACAAATGCTCAGCGACCACGGTACCCACATCCTGTACTGCTAATAACTGTTCCAGACTAGCAGCGGCCAGAGCATCCAAGGTCGTAAAGTGATTCGCTAAATTAAGTGCCGTAGCCTCGCCCACTTCACGGATACCCAGCGCATAAATAAAACGCGGTAAGCTGGTGTTTTTAGCCTGTTTAATCGCATTTAACAGCTTAAGAGCCGACTTTTCTGCCATCCGCTCTAAACCGACTAACGACGGCATATCCAACGCAAAAATTGCATCTGGTGTTTTTACTAAGCCCTGATCGACTAATTGTTCTACCAACTTATCGCCCAGCCCTTCAATATCCAGCGCTTTACGCGAGACAAAGTGCTTTAGTGCTTCTTTTAACTGGGCGGCACAAAACAGGCCACCGCTGCAGCGTGCCACCGCTTCGCCACTTACCCGTTCAATACTGGAGGCGCAAACCGGGCATTGCTCTGGAAAAACCACTGGTCGCACCGTATCAGGACGTTGCTCTAACACCACCGCCACAATTTGTGGGATCACATCACCCGCGCGACGGACGATAACGGTATCGCCAATTTGCACGCCTAAGCGGTTAATTTCATCCTGATTATGTAAGGTCGCATTACTGACCGTAACACCACCAACATTGACCGGTGCTAAACGGGCAACCGGGGTAATAGCACCGGTGCGCCCAACCTGAAAATCGACATCCAACAAGGTGGTGAGCATTTCCTGCGCTGGAAATTTAAAGGCAATAGCCCAGCGCGGTGCCCGGGCGACAAAGCCCAGTGCTTGCTGCTGGTTTAAATTACTGACCTTAATAACCACACCGTCGATTTCATAAGCCAGGCTAGCGCGCCGCGTCAAAATATCCTGATAATACGCCAGCGCTGCTGTTTCTCCTTCAACCAGACGAATTTCCGGACAAACCGGTAGGCCCCAGTCTTTTAGCTGTTGTAAACGTTGATAATGGCAACTGTTATTGAGGTAACCTGCAGGATCGTCTACCAGACCAACGGCATAAGCATAAAACATCAGTGGGCGCTTAGCGGTAATCGCCGGATCTAACTGCCGTAAGCTACCGGCAGCGGCATTACGTGGATTGGCGAAGACCTTGTCACCTTGTTGTCTGGCCTGTTCATTTAACTGCGCAAAGCCCGCTAGCGGCATAAAAACCTCGCCGCGCACTTCCAGTACTGGTGGCAGGTTATCGCCCTTAAGCTTCAATGGAATAGCCCGGATGGTGCGGATATTAGTGGTAATGTCTTCACCGGTGTTGCCATCACCACGGGTAGCAGCCTGCACCAGCACACCATTTTCATAACGGATGCTTACCGCTAAACCGTCCAGCTTGGGCTCGCAGCAAAAACTAAATTCACCAGCAAGATCCAATCTATCGCGCATCCGTTTTACAAAGGCACTAAAGTCGGCCGCATCAAAAGCATTATCCAGCGACAACATAGGAATGCTATGTTGCACCTGCGAAAACTTGGCTAAAGGGGCACCGCCTACCCGCTGTGTCGGTGAGTCACTACTTACCAACTCCGGGTGTTGCTGCTCAAGCTGCTGTAATTCACGATAAAGCCGATCGTATTCGGCGTCCGGCACTGTAGGGGCATCTAACACGTAGTATTGATAATTGTACTCGGCAAGTTGCAGGCGCAAGGCGGCTATTTGCTGTTCGGGGCTTTGTTTCATAATGGAACTCTTCAATAAAAACGGCAGGTATATACCTGCCGTGTTAATTTAACTGTGGCTCTTAGCGGCGGATTAAACGCTGGCGTTGAAACTCACGAATACGTTCAACATAATGGCGCACAGTTTGCACTGTCAGCACGCTACGTTGCCCATCCAACACCTGACCACCGAATTCCTCTGCTAGTTTTTTCGCAGCGTTATGCATTACATTAAAGTTCTGCAACGGCTCGCCTGGTCCAGGTAGCGTCATAAACAAGCTTAAACCGCGAGTGCTGAGCTTATCCATATTATCGATATCAAAGGTGCCGGGGTTAAACATATTCGCCAGGCTGAATAGAACTTCACCGTTACCTGCACTGTCTTGATGGCGATGAAAGATATCCATCTCGCCATATTTAAAGCCTAATACCGTTAACGCCGACAGTAGCTCCTGACCTTTTAATTCTTGCTGCTCAGGTAACAACACATACAAAATCAGGACTTCTGATGGTTCAGCATCGCCAGCATCCTCTGCAGGTGACTCAGCGGCCGGCTCGTCATACTCATCATAGTCAGGGGCGTCTTGCGTTGTGGCAGGCGGTAAGTCTTCGTCGGCTAACGCAGAAAAATTTAACACCGGTTCCTGCGGTTCCTGAAACAAGTCATCTTGCTCAGTAGGCTCAACCCGGCGCTTTAAGTCGATAGGTCGACTTTGCGGTTTAGCATCTGGCTTAGGTGTTGTGGTAAAACGCGGCTTGGGTTCAACTGGCTTTTTGCCCGCACCCTTTACCACCCGCACCGGGCCTATACCCAGCTCGTCGAATCCTTCACCACTACTATTGTCTCTTTCGTTATCCTCAGGATGGTAACGATGCTGTGTTTTGCTACTATTTTTGCGCACCGTCCATAAGCCATGTAAGAATAAACCACCCAATACCAGGGCACCCAAAATAATTAACACTAAACGCAACTCGCTAGCCATTTCTTATACCTTTAACTTTTTAGGCTACTGCCAGTTTGACAGCATCATCCACATCTACCGCCACGACTCGGGAGACACCGGGTTCTTGCATCGTAACACCCATTAACTGCGCCGCCATTTCCATGGCAATTTTATTGTGGCTAATATAAATAAATTGTACCGTTTCAGACATTTCCCGCACCAGATTACAAAAACGCCCCACATTGGCATCATCTAAAGGTGCATCTACTTCATCCAACATGCAAAAAGGTGCCGGATTAAGTCTGAAGATTGAAAACACTAATGATAAAGCGGTTAACGCTTTTTCACCACCGGATAATAAATGAATTGTACTGTTTTTTTTACCAGGAGGGCGCGCCATGATGCTTACCCCCGTTTCCAATAAATCCTCATCGGTTAAATCCAGGTAAGCACTGCCCCCACCAAAAACTTTCGGGAACAGCTGTTTTAGGCCTTCGTTAACCTCTTCAAAGGTATCTTTAAAACGCTGTTTGGTTTCCCGATCGATCTTACGCATCGCCGTTTCTAACGTCTCCAGCGCGGAAACTAAATCCTGATGCTGATCATCTAAATACTGCTTACGCTCAGCCTGTTGCTCATATTCTTCTATCGCTGCCAGGTTAATCGCCCCTAAGCGGCTAACAGCATCCACCGTTTTATCCAGTTGCTGCTGCCACGTCTGTTCATCTGCCGCTGCAGGTAGCTCTGCCAATACCTCTTTCATACTGACCTGCTGTTCACGTAACAGTTCCAGCATATTATTAGCACGGATACGATAGCCTTCTGCATCCAGCCGCAGCGACTCTAACGCCTTTTGCTGCTGTGATACCCGTTGCACTATACCTGATTGTCCTTGCTCCAGCTCACGGATTTGCTGCTCGAGTGTACCCAGAACGTTATTGGCCTGTTTTAATGCTGATTCGGCATCTTCACGCAGCAATAAGCTTTCTTGTAATTGCTCTTGTAACAATAACGCCGGATCATCATCGGCGGCAAGCTGCTGTTGTAACTCTGTAATTTGCTGTTGCAACAAGCCTTGCTGTGCAGCTGCTCGCGCTAAATTTTGTTCCAAGCTTTGTTGCTGGCGCTGACAGAGTTGACTTTGCATTTGCAGTTGCACTAAACGCTGCCGCTGCTCTGCACTTTGTGAGCGCAGTAACTCTTCTTGCTGACGCGCCAGTTGCAACTTCTGTTGATACTGCTGCTGTTCGGTTTGTTGCGCTTGATAAGTGTGTTCGGCCTCATCCTGCAATACTTGTTGTTCGTCATATCGCGCTGTCAGTATCTGCCGCTGTGCACTCAGCTCGGCAATGCTCTGCTGTAATTGCTGACGTTGTTGTTGCACTTGTTGCAAGGTTAACTGCTTAAGTTGGATGGTAGTATTAACTTGTTGCAGTTGACTTTTATAATCTTCTTGCTGTTGTGCAGCCATTTGCACTAACCGCTCAAGCTGCTGGTAACGTTGCTTAGCCTGCTCCGCTGCAGCACTTGCTAAGGCGAGCTGTTCGGTCAGCTGTTGCAGTTTTTCAGTTAGCTGCTGTAAACGCTCTTGCCGCAGTAATGCACTGTCTGTGGCATTAGCATCAGGTTGCATCCCCCAGTTTATGCCAAGCCACACACCTTGCGGACAAATAACGGATTGCCCGGCACTAAGTGTCGATTGCTTCGCCAAAGCCTCGCCTAAGGTGTCAGCTAATAAAATATGCCGGAAGCTTTCCGGATAAGGGCCGCGCTTTATCGCACTGGCCAAGGTGCCTTGAACTGCTAATGACTTGTCGGCCTGTGAGTTGGCACTTTGCCAATCTGTTGTCAGGTAACTTGCTATGCCTGACTCATCCAGATGATCCGGATGCTGCTCAACAATATTGGCATGTTGTAAATTCCCCAAGGCAAAAGCCACAGCCAAGGCCCAACCGGGTGATAATTCCAATTGCTGCAATAGCTGCTGTTCGCTCGCGGGCAGAGCTTGTTGCAGTTGCTCAAGCCTTTGTTGCTCGAGCTGTAATACCTGCTGTTGATTCTGCCATTGTTGTAACTCTTGCCTGGCGACAGTAAGCTCTTGCTCAGCTCGGCTTAGAGCTACTTGTTGCTGCTGCCAAGTCTGCTGTGCCTGTTGTTGGGCGCAAAGTAAGGTTTCGTGTTCGTGTTGCAGCACTGCCAATGCCTCGGCCAGAGACGCATCATCCAACAAAGCCAACTGCTGCTCTTGC
The DNA here is from genome assembly GCF_014653435.1 of Alishewanella longhuensis. Taxonomy (GTDB): domain Bacteria; phylum Pseudomonadota; class Gammaproteobacteria; order Enterobacterales; family Alteromonadaceae; genus Alishewanella; species Alishewanella longhuensis. The sequence continues at coordinate 169,314 of NZ_BNAO01000002.1, forward strand.
CGCAACTGCTGCTCTGCCAACTGTTGCTGCTGTTGCTGTAGATGCTGTAGCTGCAGCCGCAACTGCTGCGCTTGTTCACGCAGACTAAAACTATTTTGCTGCCAGCTTTCAAAATGTTGCTGTTGCTGACGAACCTGCTGCGTAGCATCTTGTAATCGCCATTCCAGCTCTGCAGCCTGCTCTGCTTGTAGCTCAGTGTCCGGCTCTAATTCTTCTAACTGGGCGACAAGTTCTGCCAATTGTTGTAAATCAGTTTGCTGGTGTCGGTTAAACTCCTGCAGGCTTTGTTGTTTTTGTTGCAACTGGCTCTGCAGCATCTGTTGTTGCTGACGCTGCCCCAGGATTTGTTGCTCTAGCCGGCTAATCGTCGCACCGAGTTGATAGAAGTGCTGTTGCCGCTGCTCTTGTTCACTGCGGGCATTTGCCGCCTGTTCTTTCAGTTCCAACAAAATCCGCTGATCACCGGACTGGGCTGCGAAGTATTTTTCCAGCTCAGTTTCTTGTTCGCGTAATTGTTGCTCTAGCTGTGTCAATTGCTGATTAAAGCCTAACCATTTAATGGTGGTAACTTCAGCTTTTAATTTACGCTCTTGCGCTTTTAACTCTTTATAACGCTGCGCTGTTGCGGCCTGACGCTTTAGTTTTTCAATATTTTTACCCAGCTCCTCGCGCACGTCTGCTAAGCGATCCAGATTGTCCCGGGTATGTTTAATCCGATTTTCTGTTTCGCGCCGCCGTTCTTTGTACTTGGAAATACCCGCCGCTTCTTCAATAAAAACCCGCAGCTCCTGCGGTTTAGATTCAATTAAACGGGAGATCATGCCCTGTTCGATAATGGCATAGCTGCGCGGCCCCAAGCCGGTACCTAAAAATATATCAGTAATATCACGGCGGCGGCATTTACTGCCATTGAGAAAGTAACTGGACTGGGCATCGCGGGTGACCAGGCGTTTAATAGCAATTTCACTGCGATCAGCTAACTGACCAGCTAAACGCCCCTGGGTATTTTCAAACACTAATTCAACCGAGGCTTGTGACACCGGTTTACGCTGCGCTGAGCCATTAAAAATGACATCGGTCATAGCGTCGCCGCGCAGGTTTTTAGCCGAGCTTTCACCCAGCACCCAGCGCACTGCATCTATGACATTAGATTTACCACAGCCATTGGGACCCACTACCGCCGTCATCGCTTCCGGAAACGGCACTGTCGTCAGGTCAACAAAAGACTTAAAACCGGCAAGTTTAATTTGTTTTAAGCGCATTTAGCCGCAACTTGCTTTTATGCAAGCCGCTATTAAGTTGTTATTATTCAGTTTGTTCAATCTACCGAATTTGTTTTGTACTGTCACTTGCTAATTCTGCTGATTGAACGGGTTTGCAAATTTTTCTTACGCCAACGTTCGGCTTTAACTAACACATCTAAACTTTTTCGCACAGCAGGCTTATCTACTACCGAACTGACTATGACTACAGGTCTGGAAATAATCAGGTTATTAGGGTAGATAATACGCTCTTGCTCTTTGGTAGTGAGCACGGTGTTAAACAGATGAATTTCCGAAATATCCCCTTCCAGCGAGTTATTGCCATCGATAATCCGCACTTTGCTGCCCTCGGCGAAGTCTTTTTGCCCCAATAAAATAAAGAAGGCGGTAACATTACTAATCAGTGACCAGGAAGCAAATAAGGCGACACCCGCTACGGCAATAATGGACGAGGCCAATACCAGCAAACCGCGAATATCCACCCCCCAAACGATACTTAGCACTACCATAAGTAACAGTAGCAATAAGATATGGCATACCACCAAGGCTCGTTTATTCATCTCTGGCCGCATACGATTGCCAGCCAGCAAATTATACATCACTGGCACTAATCGACGGCTGATAATGATATAGGCTAAGAAAGCGAATACCGATAAACCTAACTGGATAAAGGTGGGGCTCAGGTAGCTGCTCAGCTCTGTTAACAGATCACTTTCCGCAATAATTGACTGCTCAACACTCATAGCTTAATCCAAATCATTTAACGGCCAGCTAACGATATAGTCTTCAAACTTATCCATATCGACCTGGTCCTCAGAGATGGTTTTATTCCGCACCGACATTTGCTTTTTGTGCATCAGACTTTTTTTGCCACCATTTAATAATGGATGCCAGGAAGGTAAACCACGCCCTTCATGTAAACGACGATAAGCGCAGCTGTTGGGCATAAAGAAAATATCTTTAAGGTTTTCTTTGGTTAGCTTAATACAATCGGGCACTAACACCGTGCGCAAATCGTATTGGGTACATTCACACTTGTGGCTATTTAAATAACGACAGGCAATATTGCTAAAGTGAACTTGCTCATCCTGATGGATGACTGCGGTAGGACCTTCGTCTTCATCATCATCAATAAATTTATTTAAACAGCATTTGGCACAACCATCACAGAGTGCCTCCCACTCTTCGGTATTCATTTCGGCCAGTGTTTTATGCTGCCAAAAGTTTTCTGCTAGTGTCATTTAGTTTGTTACCAGGGTAGTGATTGAGAAAAAATCGGCCAGTTGTAGCTGCAAGGTATCGCCGGCTTCTAATGGCCCCACGCCAGCCGGTGTGCCGGTAAGTACCACATCGCCTGGCAACAGGGTAAAATGCTGGCTCATTTCGCTAATTAATTGACTAATGCCACGGATCATATTGGCACTGTTACCCTGCTGACGCAGTTCGCCATTTACCGTTAGGCTGAAATCTAATTGCTGTGGATGTTGCACCGCCTGTTTCGGTACAAAGCCACTTAGCGGGCAAGCACCGTCAAAACCTTTGGCAATTTCCCAGGGACGGCCCAGTTGCTTTAATTTAGCCTGCACCTCACGTAAGGTTAAATCCAGCGCCAAGCCATAACCCCAAATTGCCTCATTGACTTCGGCAAAGCTGGCCTGCTTTAACGGTTTGGCAATTAACACGGCAATTTCCAGCTCGTTATGCACGGCACCTTGCGTTGTAGGGATGCTAAAGCCCGGAGTCAAAGGTACCAAAGCCGTAGTCGGTTTAATAAAGAACAAGGCCTCTGCAGCCGTTTTGCTCTGCATCTCAGCAATATGATCTTGATAGTTTTGACCAATGCACACCACCTTACCCAGCGGTAAATCGATGTGTTGTAATGCTACAGTTTGATGCTGGTACATTTAGCCTTGCTCCGCCACGATAAGATCTGCCAGATAGCCGACACTGGTAACAAAATAGTAAGAGCGGTTCCAGTGCATCAGGCTTTTGTAGTTATGATAGGCTAAGAAAGCCCGGCCATCAGGGCCGTCGGGCAATACCAACGCGGCCTGCAAATCACGTTGTGGCAATTGTTCACCGCTTAGTCTGCGCACGCCCAGTTTATGCCAGTCAGCAAGGCTGCGCTCTGACGCACTCCAACGTTGTAACCATTCGTTGCGGGCTAAACTACCGCGCTGAATAGCATGCCCCGCATCAAAGCCTTTGGGCAGCAACACTTCACGGCCCCAGGTACCATTATTGTCCCAGCCCTGTTGCTTTAAGTAGTAAGCAATAGAGGCAAACACGTCCAGCTCGTTCGTCCAGATATCTTTTTTACCATCACCATCGCCGTCTTGCGCATAGGCTAAGAAGGAGCTTGGCATAAACTGGCTTTGCCCCATAGCACCAGCCCAGGAACCTTTCATATCTTCCAGGCTAATATGGCCTTGTGCCAAGATGTCGAGGGCATTAAAAAATTCTTGCTTAAAAAAGGTTTCTCTGCGGCCTTCGTAAGCCATGGTGGCAAGCGCTGAAGGAATAGAAAAATTACCCATAAAACGACCAAAACTGCTTTCTAAACCCCAGAGAGCGATAATAAAGCGCGGTTGCACGCCATAACGTTTGCCGATTTCTTCTAATTGCGGCAAATATTTTTGATAACGTTCACGCGCCATCCGGATCCGCGTCTCACTGACTCGCTTAGGTAGATAGGTATTTAATGTCTCTACTATTTCAGGTTGACTTTTATCCGCACTGATGGCTCTTTCATAAAAGGTGAGTGAACTAAAAACGGCATCTAACAACGCAGCATCATAACCTTTGGCTTGCGCTTCCACTTTTAATGCCGCTGTGTATGCAGCATAGTCAGGCTTAGTATTATCAGTACTGGTTTGAGCAAAAGAAAACTGACTAATTGCTAACATGAAACCCGCTACCATGCAGCGATTTAATGAGAAACCCATAATAAAAACACTCCCTTTCCTCTTAACGGCTTAGATTGTTCGCCGCCTTATGCGCAGCTAACAAATTTTCTGGTGGTGGTGGTAATTGCAAATAAAAGCCTTGCTCAACTAAAGCGGCCCTTAACTTATTGATATCAATCTGTGCCAGATGTTCCCGTTTTGCCAGATTAATTACAGTCACCAGCTCGGGTTTACCAAAGCTTTGTAATAACAACGCAGGAACTTTACTAAAGTCGTCCCGCTTTTCTATATATAAATAGGTGCCTTCTTTGCGCAGGCTACGATAAACGGCGCATAACATACAATAAAACTACTTCGCTAACTTGCCTAACAGATAGCAAGACTATAACATGAAGCGCATGTATAACGCTGCCACGGCAGTGATAATAATAGTAAAAGCGCTGAATTTTTATGTCTGAACACTCCTTAGAATTAAAGGGCAGTTTATTCCCTTTGTCCGTGTTACATTGTACTGATGCAAGTGCCGCCACTCTCGGCCCGCTGTTAAGCGCTAAATTAGCGCAAGCACCCGGTTTTTTTTATCAGGCGCCCATAGTGCTTAATCTGCAAGACTGCGTGGATGTACCCGATTTTGCAGCATTAAAGCACTTATTTAGTGAGCTGAAATTGGTATTAGTTGGGGTAACAGGAGCCAGTGCCAGTGTTAAAACAGCGGCGCAGCAGGCGGGGTTAGCCGTACTGCAAGCCGGTAAAGCAGCTACAACAAAATCTGCAGCCAGTGAAGCGCATAGCACATCATCGTCAGCGCAATCAGCTCAGAAAACAGCGGCAACGCACTCCCTCGCAGCACAACCAGTGATGATGGATAGTAAAGTGGTTGAACAAACTGTGAGATCCGGCCAACAAATTTATGCTAAAGGTGCCGATTTGATTGTTAAAGGTGCCGTTGGTGCCGGTGCGGAAGTGATTGCTGATGGCAATATTCATATTTATGGTTCATTGCGCGGCAAAGCGATTGCAGGGGCCAGTGGTGATACCAGCAAACGTATTTACTGTTATAACATGCAGGCTGAACTGGTATCCGTGGCCGGAAACTATTGGTTAAGCGAAAGCCTGCAAGGTGAGTTTTGGGGCAAACCGGCTTGCATTAAATTGCAGGACGAGACGTTAGTCATTTCAGAATTAGTGTAAGGAACCTCACTATGGCAAAGATTATTGTGGTTACATCGGGCAAAGGCGGTGTCGGTAAAACCACCTCCAGCGCGGCTATTGGCACTGGGCTGGCACTTGCCGGACACAAAACAGTTATTGTTGACTTTGATATCGGTTTACGCAATTTAGATTTAATTATGGGCTGCGAGCGTCGGGTGGTCTATGATTTCGTTAACGTCATTAACGGCGAAGCGAACCTAAAGCAAACGCTGATTAAAGATAAAAGAGTCGACAACCTGTTTATCTTACCCGCTTCGCAAACCCGTGATAAAGACGCCCTGACGAAAGAGGGTGTAGAGCGGGTATTAAACGAACTCGCCCAGGACTTTGATTTTATCTTATGCGACTCGCCAGCAGGTATTGAGTCTGGTGCTATGATGGCATTGTACTTCGCTGATGAAGCTGTAGTTGTGACTAACCCGGAAGTGTCATCGGTACGAGATTCGGATCGCATTATAGGTATGCTTTCCAGTAAGTCTCGTCGGGCCGAGCAAGGCTTAGAGGGCATTAAAGAACACTTGCTTCTTACTCGCTACAACCCTGAACGAGTGCAAAAGGGTGAGATGCTCAGCGTAGAAGATGTAAAAGAAATCCTGGCAATAGAACTTATTGGTGTTATTCCAGAATCACAAGCTGTGTTAAATGCATCAAACTCAGGCCAGCCAGTGATTATGGATAAAGACAGTGATGCCGGTCAGGCTTATTTGGACACTGTACAGCGCCTGCTCGGTGAGAAAGTGCCGTTGCGCTTTTTAACCGTGGAGAAAAAAGGTTTTATCAAAAGGATTTTTGGAGGATAACTGATGTCGTTACTGGACTATTTTCGTTCAAAGAAAACCAATACCGCCAGCACGGCAAAAGAGCGGCTGCAAATTATTGTAGCGCATGAGCGTAAACGTCGCTCTGGTCCGGATTATCTGCCACAATTAGAACGTGATATTTTGGAAGTAATTCGTAAGTATGTTGATATTCCAGCTGATCAAATTGCCGTATCGCTGGAGCAACGCAGTGACGAACTGTCAGTACTTGAACTGAACGTCACTTTCCCCGATGAAAAGCGCTAGTTGCGCTTTTCTTTTAACTTCTGTCAAAGGAGCAGACAATGCGCAAGACCCTCATCGCCGCCGCAATCATAGCCGCAGGCGTAGCTGGCTATTATGCCATCAATAAAACATCTTCACCTGCAAGCGTAAACCTGAGCGAGCTGGAGTACGTTCCTGCTGATACAGCATTGTTTTCCGGCCAGTTTACCGCCATTGATCTGGTGTCGTATTTAAAAAGTCTTGGCATGTCATCTGAGCAGTTAAACAATGATGAAATGCAACAGGCCATGGCGGCATTATCCGCAGAATCGTCGCCAGCAGTGAAATTTGGTGTTGCACTGTTTCAAGACTATATGACTATTCTGGGTGCACCAGATGATTTTGTAAAAAACACTGGTATCGCCGCAAAAACTCGCTCTCTTACCTATCTGGTAGGTGCAGCACCAGTAGCACGCTTTGAAGTAACAGATGCTGCCGCCTTTCAGGCATTTTTTGAGCGTGCAGCAGCGAAAAGCGGTGTTATTTATCAAACCCAACAATTAGCCGGGCATAGCTATCAGGTTTATTCATTAAGTGAATTACTCGATGGCTTAGAACTATTGGTTAGCGTTGATCGCGGTTGGGGCACAGTAGCGCTGCATAGCAGTAAGCTACCAGAAACACACCGTGCTCAAGCTTTAGCACAACAAAAACCGACGCAAAACCTGGGCAATAACAGCAAGCTTGCTGATATCAGTAAGAAGTACCAGCTAAAACAAGATGGTTTAGGCTTTTTCAGTACGGAACAACTCGGTTTAGCCTTTACCACAACCGACGGTAACCAACTGGCTAAAGATTTACAGCTAACTTTTACCGGTGGCTTACCAGAACCATTACACATTTGGCACACCGCAGAGTGTCGTGCCGATGTTGCCATGCTCACCAAAACCTGGCCAGGTTTAGTGATGGATGCGGAGATTAAGCAGCAAAATGCCTCTGGCATGGCGATGAGCAGTAAAATGCTATTTCCAACGGAGAGCAAAATTGCGCTGGAGGGGCTACAGGGCCTGCAAGGTTATATTCCAAGCAGCCTAAATGGTAGCCTGCACTCATCAATGTTCTATATGGCATTAGGGACTGAGATTAGTCAGCTAACACCCGCTATCAGCAAAATCTGGGCGGGTATGACAGATCTCAGCCTGAAGTGTGAACCACTAGTAGCCGTGCAGCAACAGCTGAAAGATCAAAACCCAATGATGATGTTAGCAATGGCAGGTATGGCAGCAAATGGTTTACAAGGCGTTTCTGTGACCATCAACGGCTTTAGTATGGATATGGCTACCGGCCAACCTACCTCTGCCGATGCGCTAATTACCTTATCTGCCGATAACCCGCAAGCGCTATTAGCCAATGCTAAAGCTATGGTACCGCCATTAGCAGGTATTACACTACCGGCGGATGGTGAAGAAATTTCTGTAGCGGAAATTTTCCCGCCCATCGCCATGATGGGTTTAGATGCCAGATTAAAAGCTAGCGGTAATCACTTATTACTTTATGTTGGCGACAAAGCGAAAGCGCAAGCCGACGTTATTGGCAAAGAAAAGCTCCGTAAAAATGGTTTAATGTCTTTCGGTATGGACTATAAGCAATTCTTTACTGCGATGTCTGACATGATCACCATGTCTGGCCAGCCAATGCCACCTGAGCTAGAGTCTATGATGAATACCGATATGCAGTTAGGTTTGTCTTTCGGCATTGATCAACACGGCGTGGTCATCGCTACTGATATGAAATTAGCGGAGTAATTCCTGCTAAGCTAACAGTAAAGCCAGAGCATTGCTCTGGCTTTTTTTATTTAGACTACTCGGTTACGTCTTGCCCTACTCGCCAACCAAGCATCCACACTGTAACAACATAAGGCCAGCCAAATTAAACCGAAGGTAAATAAGCGCTCTGCCGCAAAAGGCTCTTTATATAACCAGACACCAAAAACAAACATTAAGGTTGGGCCTATATATTGGAAAAACCCCATAGTAGATAACTGCAATCTGCGGGCTCCGGCAATGAAACACAGCAAAGGAACCGTTGTCACCAGACCTGCAGCAATTAAATAGGCATTTAAACCAAGGCTGTTTTGCGCGAAATTGGCAGCAGAACTATCGGCCAATGCCCACCAATACCACAAGGCTACCGGCAGTAATAACAAGGACTCGAAAAATAACCCTTTAATGGCATCAACCGCTAATTTTTTTCTTAGCAAACCATAAAGTGCAAAAGAGCCCGCTAGCACCAGGGCTATCCAAGGGACAGCGCCATAGCTGATGATTTGCCACAACACCCCGCTAGCTGCTAACACTACCGCAAACCATTGCAAACGCCGTAAACGCTCACCTAAAAACAGCATCCCAAGCAGCACATTAAGCAAAGGATTAATGTAATAGCCTAAGCTCGCATCCAGCATATGAGCATTATTTACCGCCCAAATAAATAACCACCAGTTACCGCCCAGTAACAGTGAAGAAAGCAGTAACCAAAGCAGTAATTTGGGCTTGGCTAATATCGCCAGCGTATCACGCCCTTGCTTTAGCAGTAAAATAACCAGCAGCAAAAGTAAAAAAGCCCAGACAATACGATGCACCAAAATTTCCGGTGCAGGGATGAAATCAATTTGCTTAAAATAAAGCGGGGCTATGCCCCAGAGGGTGTAAGCACTGGCAGCAAAAATACCACCAAGCTTTTGTTCACGCGTTAAAGACATACTAACTCCGCCATGCAAGCGGCGATTATAAAGCTTTACGCTCTGGCTGCCTAACCTAATCTGGAAAAATAATGCTCCAGAGCACATCGTCGTTTTGCAGGAATAGTTAGGGTGTGTTGACGTTTTATGCAAAAAATAAACCCGGCTTGCACCGGGTTTATTGTTAAATGGAAGGAAAAACTGATTACTCTACAGCAACAAAGTCATCTAACAGAATTAAACCTACATCACCGGTCAAACCTGCACCGTCACGCGCTATTGCGGTGTAGATACGGTTTGCCGCTAGGTCTAATGCTACAGGGCCTATTGCCGCTGTCTTGCTACCCGTTGGTGTTACCGTTACTACGTATTCACCGGCGTTTAATGATACATAACCTGTTTCTTGTTTAAACTCTACTGCAGCAAAGGCTGGCGTCGCCTCGCTAATATCGTTGGTTGCTGTGACATAGATATCAACCGGACCAGCCAGAGTAGAACCGTGGACGATACGAACCTGAGCTTCTGTTGCAATACGTCTTGGCATGTCGGCTAACACTAGCGGTTCAATACTGCCTTCACCTAAGGAACCCACCGCTAACACGCTGTAAAAGGCCCCTTTCATTAGCTCTAAATCAGCATTGATTACCACTACGCTGTTATCGGCTGCCGCAGCAACTTTAACATTGTAAGTGTCAGGCGCGACACCGACGTAATCGGTAAAGTTAGGGAAAGACAAGGCTTCAACCAATTTGATGCTGTCGTTCACGATAACATCAACCGCAGGAGCATCTGAGACGTTGTGCACTACACGCACTGAGGCGGTAGTATCAACATCGGTAATATCAAAGAAACTGCCATCCGGTGCAACGGCTAACAGCGATACCGGTGACATGCCTGACAATCGGTTATTTATTGCTGCAACAACCAGATCTGTACCACCAGCAAGTTCCAACGCACCTGAGTCGAATACGACTGTCTGTTCACCAGGTAGCGTGATGCGCACACGATAGTTACCCGCTGGCACCTCTACAGCACCGGTAAACTGTTTAAAATCTAAGGTTGCTAATGCCGCACCTAACGCATCATCTGGTGCGGTTACATGCACATCTACCGTCGGTGCAGCTGAGGCAGCATGTACCACTTGCAGGCGCACATTACCAGCAGCTAGGGCCTCAACATCTGAGGTTACAACCAGCGGCTCTAAGGTCTGCGCAGCGACTGAACCGACTGCAAATACTTTATAATTTGTGGCTTCTTCTAGCGTAAGATCCAAAGGTCCTATAACTGTGGCCGTGGCATTGCCCGGCAAGATAGCCTGTACTGCGACGTTGTATGTTGCAGGAGGCAAATCAAAATTATCAGAGCTTTGAGCGTACGCCAGGTTTTCGATTACCGGCTCGCCGCCCACCAGTACATTAACGTTAGGGGCATCGGAGGAGGCATGAATAACCCGAAGTGTGGCGTCAACCACAACTGGTGGTGGCGGTGGTGGTGGTGGCGGTGGTGGAACAGCCACCGGATCACTACTGCTGTTACAAGCACTGAGGGTCGCCAATACAGCGGCGGCTAATGAAAGCTTTAGGATTTTTTTCATTGTTGTTGCCCTTTAGTTGATTTAAGCGAAAAAACTTACGCGCTAAAAAACTTAAGCGATCAACAATTATTGTTGGTAAATTTCGGCTATTACGTTGCAAATTTTGCATAGATCCAAAAGCCTTTGTGAAACGTACTGCAACACCTTCCTTACAACATGATATGAGCGGGCATAGGTAAATAAGGCATTAATATCGTTTTACGCCAACCACTTAGATACTCTGGCGTTGGTAACAAAACGCGCTCAGCATCCGTCACCCGCCAGCACCAATTAAAAAATTCGTGTAATTGCCGACGCGTAGATAAAAACGAGGCCGGAATTTGGGTGGCGGCGGCGGCCTGTTTCACCGCCTGACCTAACTCGGCCAGCACCACTTTTTCACCGGCGAACTGCTCCAGATGATAAAAACGTTGCGGACACAACTCCGCTGGGATCCCTTTGGCAGTATCAATTAACTCAACCAAAAGCTTGGCATGGCGACGCATATCGCGACCAGCCATGCCAGGAATGTTCAGTAAACTCTCTGCAGAGGCAGGACGGCGTTTGGCAAGCTCTAATAGCTGCGCGTCTTTTGCCACCAAACCCAGGGCAAGATCACGGTTGCAGGCATATTGATAGCGCCAGCTGACCAGCTCCCGCAATACCGCCAGCTCGCGGCTGTTTAATTGGGTGCTGTTTTTCACTTCCAGGTATTTAAAAGCATCCGGTAGCTGTTGCTGCCGCCGCTTTAGTAATTGTTGCCCCTCTGCCAGTAACAACTCTAATTTTAAAGATACAGTAAATTCCGCTAGCAGCTTTTGATAAACGGGGAGCAAAAACTTCACATCGTTGGCAGCGTATTCGAGCTGCTTTTGTGCTAGAGGTCTGGCTAACCAATCGGTGCGGGACTCACTTTTGTCCAAGACTGCGCCGGTTAATTGCTCAACGATACGGCCATAACCGATACTAGCGCCCCAATCTAAAATCTCTGCTGCCAGCTGGGTATCGAACAAGGGGCAAATTTCAGTGATCCCAATAGTAGCAAAAGCTTCTAAATCTTCGGTACAGGAATGTAGGATCTTTGTGACCTGAGTTGCCGCGAATAACTGTTGTAATGGCTGCCAATCGGTAATGGCTAAAGGATCGACCAAGGCCAATTGCTCGCCATCGAACAACTGAATCAGGCCAAGCTTGGGTGCCATGGTGCTTTGCCGGATAAACTCAGTATCTACCGCCAGAAGGGGCTGTAATAGCGCTTGCTGGCAAAACTGGGCTAAACTCTGGTTATCACTAAGCAATGACATTATTAACTCTCTGTATCTACTGTGCTTACTATCTTCTGCCTCGCTTAGCCGAGGATAACAAACAGGATAAAGGTGACAAAAAAGCCGGCTTTAAGCCGGCTTTTTTTATTAACCGCGTAATTCGCGGCGCAAAATTTTGCCTACATTGGTTTTGGGCAGCTCGCTACGGAATTCTACCAGTTTTGGTACCTTGTAGCCCGTTAAATGTTGTTTACAATGGGCTATTACTTCCTGCTCAGTGAGTGAAGCGTCTTTTTTAACAATAAACACTTTCACCACTTCACCGGTCGATTCATTCGGGACACCAACAGCCGCTACCTCTAGCACCTTCTCGTTCATCGCAACGACTTCTTCGATTTCGTTCGGGAACACATTAAAGCCCGAGACTAAAATCATGTCTTTTTTGCGATCAACGATATAGAAGAAGCCTTGCTCATCCATACGGGCGATATCACCGGTATAGAGCCAACCGTTTTTAATGGTCTTCGCGGTTTCTTCCGGCCGGTTTAAATAACCTAACATCACCTGAGGACCCTGGACAATCATTTCACCAGACTCGCCCAGCGCCACGTCATTATCATTTTCGTCAACCAGACGGATATCAGTGGAAGGTGCGGGTAAACCGATACTGCCGTTAAAATCTTCCAGATTAAATGGGCTTAAGGTAACCAGTGGGCAGCACTCTGTTAAACCATAACCCTCTAACAAACGGGTTTTGGTCGTTTTTTTCCAACGCTCTGCCACCGGGCGCTGCACTGCCATACCACCGCCTAACGAGAGCTTCAGGTTACTGAAATCTAACTCAGCAAAACCTGGGGTATTCAGTAAGCCATTAAATAGCGTGTTAACACCGGTGATAGCGGTAAAAGGGAACGTTGCTAACTCTTTGACAAAGTTAGGCATATCACGCGGGTTGGTAATGAGAAGATTAGTACCACCGTGCTTAAAGAACACAAAGAAATTCGCGGTCAGCGCGAAGATATGATAAAGCGGCAAAGCCGTTACTACATTCTCTGTACCTTCATCCAGAAACTGATCTAAGAAGCCACTGGCTTGCTCCAGGTTAGCCACCATATTACGATGGCTTAACATGGCACCTTTTGATACACCAGTAGTACCACCGGTATACTGTAAAAACGCAATATCATCACCGCTGACCGTAGGCTTTTGCCAGCTTAAACTGGCGCCACGCGCTAAAACCTGATTAAAAGGGGTAAACGTTCGTAACTGATAAGCAGGGATTAACTTTTTAAGGTGTTTCACCACTAAATTGACAATAGTACCTTTTACGGTACCTAGCATATCGCCCATTTTGGTTAAAATAACATGCTCTAACTGAATATGCTTTTCCACTGCCATCAAGGTATGGGCAAAGTTTTCAACAATAATAATAGCTTTAGCTTTAGAGTCGGTAAGTTGGTGTTGTAACTCACGTGGCGTATAAAGTGGATTAACGTTAACCACGCTACAACCTGCGCGTAACACCCCCATTAAAGCGACTGGGTATTGCAGCAAATTTGGCATCATAATCGCTACAGCGTCGCCAGGTTTTAAGCCTAACTCATGCTGTAAGTAGGCAGCAAAGGCTTGGCTTTGTTTATCTAACTCACGATAAGTAATGCTTTTACCCATGTTGATAAAAGCAACCTTATCTGCAAACTTCTCAATGCTTTGACTGAAAATATCTAACAAAGAGGAATAATGATCAGGATCGATTTGCGCCGGAACGCCCTCGGGATATGAATTTAACCAGACTCTGTCCACCGTCTACTCCTTAATAAAGTTGTTATACTTAGCGCAAGCATTGATATTAAACTGCTAGTAAGCTTGGCTTTTTTATAGTTATTTTAGCTGCATTTAGGCAATTTGCGGTGTTATTGCTTGCTTGCAGCGGTTAATCTGAGTTTTTGCTCTAATGCCATCATCCCATAAATGGGCGAAACAGACAATCTGTCTACTATCTGCATTTTTACAACGTTACATACACCTGTAGGCACGATTCTTTAAACTAAGCCTCATTCTGGTGAATCCGCAGAGTTTGGTTTAACAAATTTCAACGTCATGCGATCGCTTTCACCAATACTTAAATAATAATCACGATCTTCCAACCCCAATGCTAGCGTTGGCGGTAAGGTATAAACCCCTTTGGTATAGTCTTTAGTGTCTTTCGGATTGGCGTTAATTTCACTAGTTGCCACCAACTGAAAACCGACCCGTTCGGCAACGGCAATTAAATAGGCTTCATCGGTATAGCCTTCTACGGCATAACTGGTCAATTCAGTTACTCTGGCGGCACGATGTTCAACCATACCCAGTACGCCACCGGGCTTAATGACCTCATACAAATTTTGCATGGTCGCCAACAAGTGTCCACGTTGATCCCAAATATGAGCATTGCGAAAACTCAGTACCATATCGAACTGGTTAGGTGCTAGTGCTGGAATAAACTGTGGCGGATCTAAAGCTACTCGGGCAATGGGGCCAAATTCTGCTGCTTGTTGCAAAATGCGTTGTTCTAACCGAGCGCTTAGACGGGCCCAGAACAAACTGCGTTCATCTTGAACGTTGCCACCATCTAGGCGAAAATGTGCTACGGTAAGTTGGCCTTGATCTTTTAAAAACGGCGCTAGAATTTCTGTATACCAGCCACGCACCGGCCAAAGCTCTAACACAGACATATGCGGCTCTATCCCAAAGAATGACAAGGTTTCAACGGGATTACGATATTGATTGCGGTGTAAATGAGCGGCACCGCGTTTTGGATTTTCGGCTAATTCAGTTAAACGTGCTTGCCACTGCTCCGAGGCGCTGGCAAAACTGCTGTTGCAAAATATGAAGTGCAGCAAACTTACTACTACTATGCTTGTTGTTATTTTTTTCATAGTTAAGACCTTGGATTAGCTTAATACTGTACTGACGGCCAGGTTGCGTAGCTCAAACGGCAGATTAATTACCAAATTCAGGCTATTAGCCCTAAGATAACGCCCTATTTGCCTAAAAGTCCAGCAAAAGCGCATCACACGCTGATGTCATATTTTTGCAACCTTGTCGCAAGCGGCTTGGTCTAAAACCGATGCTGCTTTAAACTAAGTTTGGTTTTATTCGATTATTAAGGTTACCAGATGCGCGCGTTATCATTTTTGTCGCTATTCGTATTAAGCAGCACAACGGCATTGGCTGCACCCAAAAATGTTATTTATATGATTGGCGATGGTATGGGGCCAGCTTATCTGACGGCCTACCGTTACTATCAGCATAGCAATGAGCATGGCACCAACGCCAGCAGACAGGCAGTTGCCAATACTATTTTTGATGATTTACTAACCGGCATGGCCAGTACTTACCCTGACGATGATACGCTGGTTACCGATTCTGCAGCAGGTGCTACTGCACTGGCGACCGGCGTGAAAAGTTTTAATGGCGCAATTTCGGTCAATCGTCAGCATATCCCTATTGGCACTATGATGCAGCTTGCTAAGCAAATGGGTAAAGCCAATGGGATTGTCGCCAGCTCCCAGGTAAATCATGCGACACCAGCAGCCTTTGTTTCACATAATGTGAGCCGCCGCAACCTTAACGCTATTGCCGATATGTATTTTGATTATCGGATTAATGGTAAGCCGGTAGCCGATGTCATTTTAGGTGGCGGTACCGATTACTTTGTCCGCGAAGATCGTAACTTAATAACCGAGTTTAAAAGCGAGGGCTATCAATATGCCGACAGCTGGCAGCAGTTAGACATTTTAACCCGCAAACCAGCAATAGCGTTGTTAGATAACGTAGGCTTACCCGCAGCGTTAAATACCAAGCAACCACGACAGCTCGCCACGCTGACTGAGAAGGCGCTGCAACTGTTAAGCCCGGCAGAGAAAGGCTTTGTATTGATGGTTGAAGGTAGTCAAATAGATTGGTGTGGGCACGACAATGATATCGCCTGTGCTATGGCTGAAATGCACGATTTTGCGCAAGCTATTGCTGTAGCCAAAGCCTATGTTGATGCTAATCCTGATACCTTGCTGGTAATTACTGCCGATCATGAAACGGGGGGGATGTCGTTAGGTGCCGATGGTAAATACCTGTGGTTGCCTGACGTTATTCAAAACGTAACCGCTACCGGCCGTAAAATTGCCGACGAGCTTAATGCAGCCAGTAGCGATGAAGCGGCCCTAAGTCGTTGGTTAGAGCTGACTAAAATCAAATTAACCACTGAACAACAACAACAACTGTTGGCACAGCGCGGTAAAGAGCAAAAAGACTTACGAGAAGTGGCAGTAGCATTAATAGCAAAATATTCTTATACCGGCTGGACGACCGGCGGTCATACTGCTGCAGATGTGCCGCTAATGGCTTATGGAAAAAACAGCGCGGATTTTCATGGCTTTATGGACAACACTGCCATTGCTAAACAATTACTTCGCTATATTAGCACTAGCCCACAATAACTTATTTGCAAAGATTGCTTTGTTTAAAAAGCCCAGTACATCCCTGGGCTTTTTTGCAACAACAGGCATTTACTCACTGCTTTGGCCGGTTAATTGCTCTCTTAGCTTTGGCGCACTTGTTGCGCTGTCCAACCAAATATTAAAAAATGCCGGGCCAAAGGCCGCGTCGTCTAATATTCCGGTTTTAGTGCCGTTAAAATAAAACTCTACAGACTTATCAGGTAACAGCACTGCAGCTAACTTATCGCCCTTCTTCACATCTTGCCACAGTGTTGCCAGTTGGTCAGCCCATTGCTGCTGTTGTTCATTGCTAGTTTGTTTCAACTTTTTCCATTCATCAACCGTCGCTTTGATAAATTGATCACGGCTTATATTGCGCTTGTAGGTAAGCTCTAATAACAAAGGCGTGCTTTGCTGATAGTTAACAAAACGTCCGTCCTCACTGGCAAGCCTGGCATCGTAAAGTTGCCATAACATATAACGATAACTCCCCTGCCCTACGGTTTCAAGCTCAGGTACAGCCATCAAGGGTGAAGACAAACTCAGGGCAAAAATTACGCTAAGTATTTTACGCATACCATCTCCTGCTATAACCAAAAAATACACCAAGCAAGCCCCACACTAGGGCTAATATCCCATAAGACCACAAACCCGCTGGAAAGCTCATTATGCCGTCGCTAAGCGCCGCACCGCCGATATAGGATAACGGACCGCCTACCGCTGCAAGTAGAAAGGCTAACCAAGGTTTAGTTAAAAAGCGACTCATCACTTCCACCAATGCCAGCGCAAAGATCCCCCAAAGCAAAATAAACCACAAGGGCAGCCAGGCTAGCTGGGCGAAACTTAAGACTCCAGCAAATACCAATAGGCTATCAACCGTAATACCTAGAGCGGCGGTGAGTAATACGGCAAACTGTGCTCTGCTTGAGGGGAGTTGCCACAGGCCATAGAACAAGTAAGCTAACACGGGCCAAAATAACAATTGCTGAAAAAAGACCAGTAAAAACCAACATAACTCAAAGCCGATCAATGCTCGCCACGGAACCTTGCTTTTCAATTCACTCATGATTGCTTCATCCGGGCAGCTAATTTTGAACGCATACCATAGGGCAGCAAACTTAACGCTCTTAGCAAATAACCGAGACGTCTTGGAAAACGCAGTCTTAATTTCCCGGCATTAATCCCGTCAAAAATCCGCTTAGCTGCCTTAGCAACCGGCATTAGAAAAGGCATAGCAAAATCATTTTTTTGGGTAAGGGGGGTATCAATAAAGCCTGGCTCGATTAAGCAAACGTTAATGCCGGTATTAGCTAAGTCCACCCGCAGACTTTCGGTAAAATAACTAACCGCTGCCTTGCTTGCACCATAGGCTTCGGAGCGGGTAAAGGGGAAAAAGTGTGCCATAGAACTAACAATTGCCAGAGTATTGCCGGCTTTAAGCCTTGGAAGTAACAATTTGGTGCTGGCGACAACCGCTTGAAAATTGATAGCAAAGGTTCGCTCAAACGCGGCTAAATCGAGATCAGTGGCATCTACGTATTCACAATTGCCGGCATTGAGCAACACCACATCAAAGTTAAGCGTGACAGGCAAGGTACTCAGCCAGATTTGCATCGCTGTCATATCGGTTAAATCCAGGCTTACCGGCACAATTTTGTCAGAAAATTGCATCGCTAATTCAGCTAATTTATCAGTAGAGCGAGCTAACGCGTAAACATTCCAACCTTGTTGGGCATAATAAAGCGCCGTTTCACGTCCTATACCTGAACTAGCACCGGTAATTAAAATTGTCGCAGACATAAGAACTCCTTTTGTAGTTTTGAGTTATACGTAAAGGAATAAGAACAGTTCAGCGTAAAGGTAAAATGGGTGGCGTAACTACGTAAACTGGCCGTCTAACTGAACATAAACAGTGTGACTTTAAAAATGTCACTAACAACGAGAATAGGAAAAGGAGGGAGAGAAACTAACACTGCAGCTATCAAAATTAAGCGTAGAGATCGACCCCCAACATTGCTTGCACTTCGCTACGACGTTGGTCATTTTGCAAGCTTTGGTATGCAGCAATAGCTCGCTCGTTTCTTTGTTCGCTGTTATCACGAAAAGACTGACGGTTACTCTGAGCTTCTCGCTCATTGTCTAAACGCTCAATAACATCACGATCAAGACGAATGCCAGCAGCTTCATTAACCACAGTTTCACGATCTGGCGTAAGGGCGCGCGTGGGCTGCGGCCGATTCGTTGCCGGATTAAGCAAACTGCTGGGGTTAATATTATTACTGGCGTTTATGCTCATTCGCGTAACTGCTCGGTTATTAGTGCCGTAATTATAGGCAACTTTTCTATCTATTTACCAGCGCTTTTAAAATTATCCACACAACTCCGGTACCGGCCTGAGCTCAGAGGACCGACCGGTACCGGAGTTGTGTGGATAAGTTTTAACGGCCGGGGAGTTTTTGCCAGGTGACTTCGTCGCGTACGTACACCGGCTCAGCCTGTTCAGCCGCTACAAAGTGGCCGTTTTGCCAGGCGCTGTTGGCAAAAGGCAGCATAAACTGAGCGCTGGGGTACAAAATATCTGTGGCAATATTAGCAGGCATTACGGCGTGTAGCTCATTAGCATAGGTTTGCCAGCCAGTACCAACCCCCAGCACCTCTGTATTGAAGGAAAGCGCTGTAATGGCTGCCGGCAAGTTGTCGGGCTTGGCCGCTACTTCGCTGCTAATCGCCTGCATTAAGCCTTGTTCATTCAATGCATAGGCGGCCAGATAAACTTCAGCCATTCGCGCATCAATAGCGGCAATCACTTGCTTCGAATCCCTTAGCTTAGCCGCAGCTTGCGCCATGGCAGCCAAGGTCGATACACCGTACAGCGGCACATCTACACCAAAGGCCAAACCTTGGGCGACCGATACGCCGATACGTACTCCGGTAAAACTGCCTGGTCCACGGCCAAACACAATACCATTTAACTGATTTAGGCTAATCCCGGCATCAGACAGTAATTGCTGCACCATAGGCAAAATACGTTTGCTATGTTGCTGCGGGCAAACTTCGTCTAATGCCAGCAGTTGGCCATGATAGCTCAGCGCTACGGAACAGGCTTCGGTGGAGGTATCTAAAGCTAAAAAGATCATGTATTTCCTTGTTGCAGCTGTCTTAAGAACTCGCTGGCTTCTGCCAGATCGCGGGTACGACGCATTGGCGGCAAGCTCTTTAAAAAAGTGGCACCATAAGGCCGGGTTACCAGTCTATTATCGCATATTACTAACACGCCGCGATCAGTAACATCACGAATAAGCCGCCCTACTCCTTGTTTTAAGGTAATTACCGCTTGTGGCAGCTGTACTTCGGCAAACGGATCCTTGCCACGCATAGCACAATCTTCACTGCGCGCCTGTAACAAAGGATCGTCCGGTGAGGCAAAGGGTAGCTTGTCGATAATGACGCAACTTAAGGTATCACCACGCACATCGACCCCTTCCCAAAAACTGCCAGTGCCCAGCAAAACGGCATTTTCCAGTTGCACAAATTGCTCCAACAATAAACGCTTCCCGGTGCTACCCTGCACCAACACAGGCTGGCGGATTTGCTCGGGTAGTGCCGCGGCCATCATCTGCAACATGCGGTGGCTGGTGAATAAAAAGAAGCAACGACCATTATTGGCGGTAATCAGTTCTATGGCCATGGTGAGCAGCGCATGCGCCATGGCTGGCTCGTGTGGCTCGGGCATAAAGCGCGGTACACAGAGCAGAGCCTGACTGGCGTAATCAAAAGGGCTTTCCAGCAATAAGGTATCAGCCGCTGTTAAGCCCATCTGCGCCTGATAATGCCCAAAACCTTCATCGACTGATAAGGTCGCAGAGGTAAAAATCCAGCTGCGTTGTTCCGCGAACACCAATTTATTAAATTTATCGGCAATACTGAGTGGCGTTAAGTGTAAACCCACATGCAACTTGGTGGTTTCAAACCACAGGCTCACCCCGGTTTGCTCAACTTGCAGTAGTTTTTGCAGTTGTGCTTTTAGCTGCGCTAAACGCTCATAGCAATTATCCAGCGTTTGGCTGCGCCCTAAGCTACTTTTAACAATCTGATACAGCATATCCAGCGCATCATTAATGCGAGTGATGGCGGTTTGCATGGCGGGTTGTTGATATGCTTGCCGCCAATTACCCCGGGCTGGATCAGCAGCAAATTGCAGGCGCCAATCGCGGGTTAAGCTGGCAACCTTGTCGGCCGCTTTGCTAAGCTGGATCACATCTCTTAGCTCGCTTTTACCCACTAACTCAATGTCTTTACAGAGATCCTGCAAAATACGGCTGGAGAAGTGCTCACCAAAATACTCGCTGGCGATATCAGGGATCTGGTGTGCCTCATCAAAAATCACCACTTCCATATCAGGCAATAACTCGCCAAAACCGGTGTCTTTTAACGCCAGATCGGCAAAAAACAAATGGTGATTCACCACCACTAAATCGGCAGCTTGCGCTTCTTTGCGCGCTTTTAATAAATGGCAGTCTTCATACACCGGGCAATCTTTGCCCAGGCAGTTGTCAGTGGTGCTAGTTACATAAGGCAATGCCTTGGAGTCTTCTGCAATATAGGTTAGCTCGCCAATATCGCCGCTTTGGGTCTCGGATGACCATTTCTTGATTAAGCTCAGATCAGAAATAAGCTGTGGATCCGCCACCGGCACATGCTGATAATGTTGCTCCAACCGGAACAAACACAGATAGTTAGAACGGCCTTTTAACAAGGCCGTTTTAATGGGCAGCGCCAGCGCCTGCAATACCGTCGGTAAGTCACGGAAATACAATTGCTCTTGCAGGTTTTTGGTCCCGGTTGATAACACCACCTTTTTACCCGACAGCAAGGCTGGTACCAAGTAGGCATAGGTTTTACCGGTACCGGTGCCAGCTTCTACTACTAAGGCGCCATCCTTTTGAATGGCTTTTTCAACGGCAATGGCCATTTGTAGCTGGGCGGCCCGCGGTTTAAAACCTGGGATCTGCTGCGCTAGCGTACCCTGTTCAGCAAAAGCACTGGCAGACTTAATCGCCATAACGCGACCCGCTGCCCACCGAAAAATTGAAATAGCTCACTTAAACTCCATCTGGCAACAAAAACCTGCGCCAGCTTAATTAATCCAATACCAGCAAATAAAAAGCTTATTATGCCTTGTTTATTGCTAAATTCAGACAATATTTTCACATTCGCACAGCTTGTAACCAAAGCCAGGCGCTAGCAACAAGATGGTGATTAATGGCAGGCTTGGCCAGGACAACTACTGATAGACTATTGCTGACAAAAAGTACCCAGTGGCTGACAACACTTTTTACGAATTTTCTGACAAGAATGATGCACCCAGCAAGGAAGGCAACGCAGCAGAGTAGCTAAACAAAAATATCCAGGTGACCGTCTTTATCAACATGCTGATCTTCTTCAGGGGTAGTATAAGGGGCTGGCGGGTACTCTTCGTTCTCGCCTTTACGTTTACCGTAGCGGCGCAAAATTAAAAACTTCTGCTCGTACTTATTTAGCGGTTCTAAACGTGCTTCTTTAAAAACAGGCAGCACTAGTCTCGGGTCCTGCTCTACTGGCGTGCCCGGGGTGCGCTGAATAAATGGCATAAAGACATCCATTATACACTCCTGTTTAATTAAGCTTACTGTTATAGGTTATCGGCTGCTATCCACACAACTTAAGTACCGCCCACAAATGACTATACAACATGAGCAATAATTAGACAAAGCAATACCTATATTTAATGGACAACTAAGAATACAAAAGATTCATAAATCACGAGATAAAAATAACAAATTGATATATATCAACATTATTAAAAAAGGTGTTTTTGAAACTAACAAAAAATGATTGCACTTTGTACTGCTCAGAGGTAACTTGTATAACATCAGATTACGAGTTAAATAATATGAATCGACCAACAGTAACACAGCACCACCATCATATCACCTAGCCTTCCGGCTTAGGCGGAGGGCTATTGTCTTGGCCTCCGGTGGACTTTGTTACAACCAACCCCGCAGGCCAAGGCCACGGGGTTTTTGTTTTTTAAATGATTAGTTTTTCGGGAGTAACCAATGAGTCCAGCGATTGAAAGTAAAAGATTACGTATCGGTATGCAAAAGTCAGGGCGCTTATCCACCGAGTCTCAAGCCTTGCTGACTAGTTGCGGCCTGAAAATTAACCTGCGCGAGCAGCGGCTGATTGCCCATGTTGAAAATATGCCGATTGATATCCTACGAGTGCGTGATGACGATATTCCCGGCTTAGTGATGGACGGGGTCTGCGATCTGGGCATTATTGGCGAGAATGTACTAGAAGAAGTGTCACTGCAGCGGCAAATTGACAATGAATCAGCAGAGTATGAGATCTTAGCAAGACTGGATTTTGGTGGCTGTCGTTTGTCTATTGCGGTACCGCAGGAAGAAGAATATCAGGGCACCAGCAGCTTGGAAGGCAAAACTATCGCCACCACCTACCCACGCTTATTAACGCGTTATTTAAAGCAGCAAGGCGTCAATGCTCGCGTGGTGATGTTAACAGGCTCGGTGGAAGTGGCGCCGCGCGCGGGTCTGGCCGATGCCATATGCGATCTGGTTTCAACTGGTGCCACTTTAGAAGCCAATGGTTTAAAAGAAGCCGAAGTGATTTACCGCAGCAAAGCCGTACTCATTCAGCGCAAAGGCTTAAGCGATGTGCAGCACTTAAAACTGATTAATAAGCTGATGCCGCGCATTCAGGGTGTAATGCAAGCGAATGAAAGCAAATACATTATGCTACACGCACCACGCGCCAAACTCGCCGACGTGATTGCGCTGCTGCCAGGTGCCGAAAACCCGACGTTGTTACCCTTAGTAGGAAATGACGCTATGGTCGCTATCCATGTAGTTAGCAGTGAAACGCTGTTTTGGGAAACTATGGAGCAATTAAAACAACTGGGCGCCAGCTCTATTTTAGTGTTACCCATTGAAAAGATGATGGAGTAAGGCATGCAACGCTTTAACTGGAGTCAACTTGATAGCGCTGGCCAGCTAACTGCGCTGGCCAGACCGGCCTTAGCCGATTCGGCTGATTTAGCGGCTAACGTCAAAGCGATTATCGCCAAAGTCAGAGCAGAAGGCGATGCCGCACTACAGCAGTTTAGCCAGCAATTTGATGGGCTGTCCGACAATCCGCTGCGCTTAAGCGAGGCTGAGCAACAGCGCTTACTTGGTTTACTACAACCTGAGCGCAAAGCAGCGATAGAACTGGCCTATGACAATATTCGTAAGTTTCACGCGGCGCAATTACCGCGCGATATTGAAGTAGAAACCAGCGCTGGGGTGATTTGCCAGCTAAAAAGCCGCCCGATCGGTAGCGTAGGATTATATATCCCCGGCGGCAGTGCACCCTTGCCTTCTACGGTATTAATGTTAGGCGTACCCGCCCAGTTAGCCGGTTGTCCGCGCACAGTGTTAGTCACGCCACCCGGCAAGCCAGCCGCAATTGATATTGCGCCTGAAATTATTTATGCCGCTAACCTCTGTGGTATTAGCGAGATTTATACCATTGGTGGGGCTCAAGCGATTGCTGCTCTGGCGTACGGCACAGCAAGTATTGCCAAAGTCGATAAAATTTTTGGTCCAGGCAATCGCTATGTGACGGAAGCCAAACAGCAAGTCAGCCAAGATGCCAAGGGTGCGCAAATTGATATGCCAGCAGGCCCCTCTGAAGTGCTGGTGTTAGCCGATGCCGAAGCTAACCCAGCCTTTGTTGCTGCTGATTTATTATCGCAAGCGTTAGTCAGCGATAGCAGCACCTTGTTGGATAATGTCGAAATTCAACTCGCTGCACAATTAGCGGCCTTACCGCGTAAAGAGATTGCCGCTCAGGCCTTAGCACATAGCCGAGCAATTTTAACCGCAGATCTTGCTACAGCGGTGGCAGTAACCAATGCCTATGCGCCCGAGCATTTAATCGTGCAAACGCGCGATGCCAGTGCGCTTACCGAGCAATTTGATAGTGCAGCCAGTATTTTTGTCGGTGCCTGGACGCCAGAATCTGCCGGCGATTATGCCAGCGGCACTAACCATGTGTTGCCAACCTATGGCTATAGCCGCACCGTGTCCAGTTTATCGCTAACGGATTTTTACCGCCGCTTTACCGTGCAGCAGTTATCAGCACAAGGTATGCGCAATATTGGCCCAGCCATTGTCACGCTCGCCGAAGCGGAAAGCTTAGAAGCGCACGCCAATGCGGTACGACTGCGTTTAGCTGCGCTAGAAAAAGCCGGCCAGAACACGGCAAATGACTAAGGCAAGCGACTAAGGTTATTAGTCAGGCCAATATTAAGAAAACGAATAAACAAGGTTGAGGTTTGTAATGACAACTGCCAATAACGCCAACAGCACCAGTAACAGCGTAAATACGCTGGCTCGGCAACTGGTGCAAGACATAGTGCCTTATGCCTCTGCTCGCAGCAGTATGAGTGGTGGCGCGGTATGGCTAAATGCCAATGAAAATGCTTTAGCCCCAGCTTATCAGTTGGATGATTGCTTTAACCGCTATCCGTCATGTCAGCCAAAAGCGGTGATTGACGCTTATGCCGCTTATGCCGGTTTGACACCAGAACAGGTGTTGGTAAGCCGCGGTGCCGATGAAGGTATCGAGCTGCTGATCCGTAGCTTTTGCGAGCCCAAACAAGATAGCATTACTATTTGCCCGCCCACCTATGGCATGTATGCCATTAGTGCCGAAAGCAATCAAACTGCGGTAACGAAGGTATTGTTAAAAGATAGCGAGCGCTTGGATTTACCGGGTATCTTCGCTACCAAGCCAAAACTGGTATTTATTTGTAGCCCAAATAACCCAACCGGCGATCTTATTCCGCGCGAAGATATTATTGCGGTATTAGAGCACTTTACGGACAAAGCGTTGGTGGTGGTGGATGAAGCCTATATTGAATTTGCGCCCACAGCCTCCGTAGTGCCGCTGTTAAGCCGCTATCCGCACTTGGTAGTGCTACGCACCTTATCTAAAGCCTTTGGCCTGGCAGGGTTACGCTGTGGTTTTACCTTGGCCTCAGCCGATATTATCAATGCGCTGAAAAAGATGATTGCGCCCTACCCCATTGCCGAGCCGGTAGCACAAATTGCTGCTCAGGCACTTTCGGCTAAGGGCATCGCCCAAATGCAGCAAAGCGTGGCGATCATTAATCAATTGCGTAACGACTTTAGCACCTTTGTCTCACAGCTGCCGGGCATTGTAAAAATTTGGCCCAGTAATGCCAACTATGTGCTGTTACAAGTGAGTAATGCCGCCGACTGTGTGCAGGCATTAATCGGCGAAGGTATTTTAATTCGCAATCAATCCAGTCAATTAGGCTTAACCGAAGTAGTGCGGGTGTCCATTGGCAATCCGGATGAGATGCAGCGTTTACAGCAAGCCATGTTAACCTATTTTTCAATGAATAAGAGAGCAAGCGCATGAGTGGCCAACCTATTTTATTTATCGACCGCGACGGCACCATGGTGGAAGAACCACCAATCGACAAACAGCTGGATAGCTTGGAAAAGCTAGCCTATGAACCGGGCCTAGTCCCAGCGCTATTAAAGCTGCAGGCCGCAGGTTATCGCTTGGTGATGGTGACCAACCAGGACGGCCTGGGGACCAGCAGCTTTCCGCGTGACACCTTTGATGCGCCGCATAACAAAATGATGCAGCTGCTCACCTCGCAAGGCATCGTTTTTGATGATGTACTGATTTGCCCGCACTTTGACAGTGATAACTGCAGCTGCCGCAAGCCCAAACTAGGCTTAGTCAAAGACTACCTGCAACAAGGCAAAATTGATTTTACTAATTCCTACGTGATTGGCGACCGCTTAACCGATGTGCA
Organism: Alishewanella longhuensis; assembly: GCF_014653435.1. Lineage (GTDB taxonomy): Bacteria > Pseudomonadota > Gammaproteobacteria > Enterobacterales > Alteromonadaceae > Alishewanella > Alishewanella longhuensis. The sequence goes on from NZ_BNAO01000002.1 coordinate 195,667, forward strand.
ATTAGCTGAAAATATGGGTCTGCCGTCATTTCAATACAATCGCGAGCAGCTAGGCTGGGCCGAGATCACCAAACGCCTGTTAAGCCGCGGTCGTAAAGCTACAGTGCGTCGTACCACCCGTGAAACCGATATTGAAATTAGCGTTGATTTAGATAACAGCGGTAATAATTTCTTTGGTACTGGCGTCGGCTTTTTTGATCATATGCTGGAGCAAATTGCCACCCACGGCGGCTTTTCGCTGCAAGTAAAAGTGACCGGCGATTACCATATCGACGATCACCACAGTGTCGAAGATACCGCCTTAGCACTGGGTCAGGCCCTAAAACAAGCGCTAGGCAATAAGCGCGGCATTAACCGTTTTGGCTTTGTGCTGCCGATGGATGAATGTCGCGCCGAATGTGTAATGGATTTATCTGGCAGACCGCTGTTTGTTTTTAATGGTGAACTCGGCGAGGGTGCAGTTGGTGGTTTAACGCTGGAGATGGTGCCGCACTTTTTCCGCTCGTTAAGCGATGCCATGCTGATGTCGCTGCATTTAAGTATTACCGAAGGTAATAAACATCACAAAGTAGAGGGCCTGTTTAAAGCCTTTGGCCGTGCCCTGCGCCAGGCCATTACCGTCTCAGGCGAAGCTCTGCCCAGCTCCAAAGGAGTGTTGTAATGGCGGAACTGGTTATTGTCGATACCGGCTGTGCCAATATCAGCTCGGTGTATTTTGCAGTAAAGCGCCTCGGTACTGAACCGGTGATTAGCCGCGAAGCCGACGTAATTAAAGCGGCTAGCCGAGTAATAGTGCCTGGTGTCGGTAGCGCCAAAGCCGCTATGGCGAACTTGGCCGAGCGCGAGCTGATTGCTACCTTACAAAGCTTAACCCAGCCAGTGTTAGGTATTTGCTTGGGCATGCAAATGCTTACCGCCCATAGTATGGAAGGCGATGTCGCCTGTTTAGGCTTAATCCCAGGCGAGGTGGCGCCACTGAATGCCGCAGGTTTACGCTTACCCCATATGGGCTGGAATACGCTGCATAGCATAAGCAGCCACCCTATTATGCAAGGCTTTACCGAGCAGGATTACTTGTACTTTGTGCATAGCTTTGCGGTTGTGCCCAGCCAATACAGCTTAGCGCAGTGTCACTATGGTTCTGACTTTGCTGCCGTAATTGGCAAAGATAATGTGGCGGGCGCGCAATTTCACCCGGAACGTTCAGGCAAGGTGGGTGCGCGTTTATTACAAAACTTTTTGGAGTGGCAGCTGTGATTATCCCAGCGATAGATTTAATTGACGGCAAGGTCGTCCGCCTGTATCAGGGTGCTTATGATAAAACCACTGAGTATCAGTTTAGCCCTATTAGTTTGCGCGATCGTTATGCCGCAGCGGGTTCGCCCATTTTGCATGTGGTCGATTTATCAGGCGCTAAAGATGCCAGTAAGCGGCAACTTACATTACTCACCGAACTGATGACGGACTCGCCCTTACAAATTCAAGTGGGCGGCGGCGTGCGTAGCGAGCAAGATGTGAAAGATTTACTGGCCGCCGGCGCCAGCCGGGTCGTTATTGGCAGCTTAGCCATTCGTGAACCTGAGCTGGTACAGAGTTGGATCAAACACTATGGCGGCGATCGTATTGTGCTGGCACTGGATGTCGCCATCAATGCCCAAGGCGAAAAAACCTTACCCAGCCATGGCTGGATTGAAGAATCAGGCGTAACGCTGGAACAAGTACTCGATGGCTATATCGCTGCCGGTGCTAAGCATGTATTGTGCACCGATATCAGTAAAGATGGCACCCTAAGTGGCTCCAATGTGGCGCTATACCGCGAACTGTGCAGCAAGTACCCGCAACTGGCTTGGCAAGCCTCGGGCGGCATTGGCGCACTGAGTGATATTCAGGCTCTAATTGGCTCTGGCGTAGCAGGTGTGATTTTAGGGCGCTCGCTATTAGAAGGTAAATTTTCGCTTGAGGAGGCCATAGCATGCTGGCAAAACGGTTAATTCCCTGTTTAGATGTACGCGATGGCAAAGTAGTGAAAGGCGTGCAATTTCGTAACCATGAAATTATTGGTGATATCGTACCTTTGGCTCAGCGTTATGCCGAGGCCGGTGCTGACGAGCTGGTGTTTTATGATATTACTGCCTCCAGCGATGGCCGGGTGGTCGATAAAAGCTGGGTACGGCGTATTGCTGAAGTAATCGATATCCCCTTTTGTGTCGCTGGCGGGATTAAATCGGTCGCCGATGCCGGCAAGATTTTAGAAATGGGTGCCGATAAGGTATCGATTAATAGTCCTGCGCTGAGTAATCCACAATTAATTGCTGATTTAAATGCGACCTTTGGCCAGCAATGTGTGGTGATTGGTATCGACAGCTTTTTTGATGTCGCTTCAGGCCAGTATCAGGTATACCAGTTTACTGGCGATGAAACGCGCACCCAAAAAACCCAGTGGCTAACGCGGGATTGGGTAAGCGAGGTACAACGTTTAGGTGCCGGTGAAATTGTGCTTAACTGTATGAATCAGGATGGCGTGCGCCAAGGTTACGATATTGCCCAGCTCAAAACCATTCGCGATCTGTGTAAGGTGCCATTAATTGCCAGTGGCGGTGCCGGCACGATGCAACACTTTACTGAGGTGTTTCAGCAAGCCGATGTCGATGGCGCTCTGGCGGCTAGTGTGTTTCATAAAGGCATTATTCAGATTAGCGAGCTAAAAGCGAAGTTAATTGCCGATGGCATTAGTATTCGGCCCTAGCGTCGCCGTTAGGTACTTCGAACACGCCAGCGCTACGTACATTTTTTTCTGAGGTACGCCGTGAATCCCTCCCTGGAGGCTCCATTCAGGCATCCATGCCTTCAAGGACCCTCAGAAAAAAGTACATCCGCGCTTGCTCACTGCGGCAGCTAAATTAGATGTCATTGGCGCAACATCGACACTACTAAGCAAAGCGTGTACGGCATGGATGCCGGACAGATAAATTCGTCAGGAACGAATTTAAACAGTGCTCGCGCTGGCCCGAAGGGTAAACTTCATGATGAAGTTTATAACCCTACATGGATGTATTTACGGCGTCTTTGCGTCTAGTGTCGGTGTGGAGCCCACACTCAATTTCGAGAATTAAACATGAATCAACAACAAATCAGCCAGCTAAGCTGGCCCGACAGCCAACTGCTACCAGCCATAGTACAACATGCCATCTCTGGCAAAGTGCTGATGCAAGGTTATATGAATCCAGCAGCGCTAGCCCATACGCTGGATAGCGGCAACGTCACCTTCTTTAGCCGCAGTAAGCAACGCTTATGGACTAAAGGCGAAAGCTCTGGCCATACCTTAAAGTTAGTCAGCATTGACAGTGATTGCGATGCCGACAGCTTGTTGGTGTTAGCCTTACCGCAAGGTCCAACCTGCCATATCGGCACTGAAACCTGCTGGCACGATAATAGTGCCAATAGCCCACAGCTCAGCTTTTTATATGACTTAGAACAAGTGATTCAAAGCCGGGAAGGTGCAGATCCCAAAAGTAGCTATACTGCCAGCCTGTTTGCTAAAGGGGTAAAACGGATTGCCCAGAAAGTCGGCGAAGAAGGCGTTGAATCGGCACTGGCGGCGATGGCCGGTGACCAAGAAGAGCTGGCTAATGAAGCGGCTGATCTTATCTTCCATTTGTTGGTATTGTTACGCAGCCAAAAGCTGGAACTTAACGATGTCATCAAAGTTCTGCAACAACGCCATAGCAGGTAAGGCTAACGTTATTTAAGCCCGACAATAGTAAATGATACTTCAGTAATAATAAAAAGCCGCCTGAACTGACAAGGCGGCTTTTTGTAAAACTTAAACTAGGTCTCAAATTTACTACTGATTTTCTGCAGTGAGCTTGCCAAAGTTTGCAGCTCTGCAGCAATGCCACCCACATCTTGCTGCACCGATTTAGAGCTGCTGAAGGAAGTCAGCATCTTATCGGTATTATGTACTATCTGCTCTGCAACCATAGTTTGCTCTTCAGTAGCCGCGGCAATTTGCGCATTAAGCAAGCTTATATGCTGCACTTCAGTACTAATTTGCTCAATAGAGGTCCCAGCATCAGTCGCCAGAGATGCGGAGTGTGCTGCATTATCCACGGCTTGTTGCATAATACTAACTGCTTTACTGACGTTTTGTGTCAGTTCACCGACAACCTGTTGCACTTGCACTACTGACTGTGCAGTTTTTGTTGACAGGTTGCGCACTTCATCAGCCACCACTGAAAAACCACGACCATGCTCGCCTGCTCTGGCCGCTTCAATAGCTGCGTTTAGTGCCAATAAGTTGGTTTGATCGGCAATGGCATTAATGCTACTTAAAATTTGTGTCACATTTTTAGTTTTTTCTGCCAGTTCAGTGATGACCGATTGCGCTTGTGAGATTTCCGCTGCTAAACCTTTCGAAAAACTCACGGCGTTACTGGTCTTATCAAAACCCTGTTTAGCCAAATGGCTAGCTTTCTCTGCCGATTGCGCAGCGTCATTTGCTGATTGGCTAATGTCTTTTACCGATAACTGCATTTCCGCCATACTTTGACTAACTGTCTCAGAGTCATGGCTTTGCTCAGCTGTCATCTCCTCTAAGTTTTTCATACCCGATGACAAATGGTTGGCGCTTTGCGTGAGAGGATCGATTGCCCGAGCGAGCTCATTAAAAGAGCCTTGTAACATCTGAATAAACGTATTAAATTCTCGCGCTACTACACCCAGCTCATCGTCGCTGCTCACTGGCAAACGACTGGCTAAATTGCCTTTACCACTGGCCAGCTCAGCTAAAGACAAGCCCAGTGTTTTGGCTGATTGGCTAATTCTATTCGCGATAAAATGCCCCAAACCAGCAGTTAGCACTAATAACACGCCACCTAACAGCAAAATAACCGTTAGGGCTCTTTCAGAGTTGTCTGACACATCTGAAATAGTGTTAGCAAAACGCTGGTCGGCCTGTTGTTCAAACTTAACAAAGTCTGCTGATAAAGCTTCGTATAAGCTGGTTTTAGTCGCGACTTGCTGTTGAATAACCTCGAAATCCACATCGCCATCAATAAAACGTTGGGCAATACCTGAGGACAACTCAGCATACCGGTTGGTATCTTGCGACATCTTTTGTAATGTTGGTGCCCATTCTGGATTAAGCGTGGTTAATCTGGCGAGCGTTTCAGCAATCCTTAATTGGTGTTGTTGTGCCGTTGCTAAAAGATCGGGATCGGAAAGGGTTACGGCTTGAGTAAAAAACTCATCCAACGACACAAACCCCGTACGCACCTGCGAAGATAACTTTGCAGTCTCATACATAAAATCCTGCATTTTTTGCGTGGCATCATTATTTTTTAGCGTAAACAACAAACTGACGGTAACTACAGCCGAAAATGCCACCACAGCTAACGCTATAACCAACCAGATTTTTGCAATAATAGAAAAACTTTTCATCGGCCGCCCTCAAGCCCGGCGCACAAGGCGCCGGTTTTTGGTTTAGTTGATAGTGTGTACCACTTTTACTGCTGAAGTCACTTTATCAGCGCCAACATAGCCTATGGCTTGCGGATTATTTGCCACAAAATCCAATACGGCCTCTTCACTGGCAAGCTCCGCAGGAGGAGTGCCTTTACCGGTAAACACTAATTTTGACCAATGTGCTTTTAGCTGAGCAGAGCTACGTCCTACTCCTTTTTCGTCAAACTGTGCTCGCAACGGCGCAGATTCGGCGAGATTAACAGCATTAAAGGCATTGGAACGCCCAGTGTAAATTCGCACGATCTCCTCAGCACTGATGCTACTTTCGTTTGCCGGATTCACGATAACAACAATATTGGATAAGGCTGAAAACGAACAAACCAGCAGTGTGCTTAATAGCATTTTTCTGTACATAACAACCCCTTAAAATACTAAATCAACGCCAACAGCAATTAAGCCAGCGCGAACGCCACTAGTGTCGTTTTTCTCAGACGAATATTGCACTTTAAATGCTGCTGATGGGTGAAAGTCATAGCGGGCGCCCAAATTCCAGGTTTTAGCACTGCGCTCTTGTGAGCGCACTAAACCTTGCACTGGTGCTAATAATTGCATAGGTAAACTGGCCTGATAAGGCTGAAAAAGTTCATCACGACTCTCGTTATCTTCTACTTCGTAAGAAATATAAGGTGTAATGCTATTAAATCTCTTACCAACAGAAACATAATAATTATTTTGATCAGCAATAAAGCTATTAGCAACTTTTACTTTGGTAATTTCACTTACCGCTATCCAATCACCATTATCATAGGTTAAACCAAACCCGATGAAGGTGCCTTTCTCTTGCTGGATATCGATGCTGGACACTAAATCGCTCAGCCCCAGGCTACTCAATGTGGCAAAGAGATTACCAATGGTAAAGTTTTCAGCTAAAGAGGCTGCGGCGGCATCAACCGTTGCTTTACCGGTTAAGTATGCCAAACGGCCACTTAAATTACCCTGTGTCAGTTCCCAGGTGATCCCAACAATATTTTTGATCTCGGCATCGACTTCTAAACCACTGATTGTCGCTTTACCATCGTATGCACCAGCCACGAGCTGTAATGTCGATTCCACAGATCCCAATTCAGCGGTACGATAAAACGAAAGACCTTCGATATTATCAAAACCAAAACCATAAACGCCTTGTGGCACGCGCAACCAATCATAAGCATAACCAACATCTTTAAAGTCAGAATATTTATAGAATGGTGTCCGCAAACGGCCGGCATTGATATGCATATTGTCTGCCAGCTCATAGGTAATAAAAGCCCATTCAAAGCCAACATCAAAGTCTTTACTGCCCCGGCCCATAAGCTGGCCGGTGACGGACAATTTATCACCTAAGTCGGCTTTTAATTGCAAAGCAAAAAGGCTTTCATTTTTTAAATTAAAATCATCATCGTAACCATATAATTGTTCATCGCTACCGGTGGTCATGCCACCTTTGATTGAAGCAAAGCCATTTATGGCCACGTTAGCTGTGGCGGAACCGGCAACAAAACAACTCAACAAAGCTAATGTCAGAACCCTTTTTTTCATATTAACCTCTTTGAATACAGCAAAAGCTGCTGCTGTTATAAGCGTACAAAATTAAGTCTATTTTAGCATAACATGATAAACAAGATACTCCTAAGGCCTTGAAACTCCATTTATTTATAGGCCCTTCACAACCGGTAGCCGTGTTAGATATTTTGTAACAGAAGATTGCAACCTATTGACAACAAACCCTGCGGCCAACGACTATACGGTCAGGCAACATCGCCGGTCCTCTCCCTCTAACTAGAAAGCGAATTATGAAAAAATCCCTAATTGTGTTAGCAATAACCAGTAATTTTGTTTTTGCCGATGAAGGCATGTGGATGCCACAACAACTACCAGAAATTGCACCTCAACTAAAAGCAGCGGGCCTTGAGCTTGATCCGGCTAACCTAACAAAACTCACCGAATTCCCAATGGCAGCAATTGTTAGCCTGGGTGGCTGCTCTGCGTCCTTTGTTTCACCACAGGGCTTAGTAGCGACTAATCATCACTGTGTTTATAACAGCATAGCTCACAACTCGACAGCCGATAACGATTTACTAAAAAATGGCTTTTTAGCCATGTCTTTTGCTGAGGAAGTGCCCGCTGCTCCTGGTAGCCGTATCTTCGTTACCAAAGCAGTGGATAACGTTACTGCGCAAGTAATTGATGCAAAAACGGCAAAATTGTCTGGAAAAAAACGGGTTGATGCGATTGAAGCAAACCAGAAAACTATTGTTGCACAATGCGAACAAGACATTGGCCATCGCTGCTCTGTTGCTGCTTATTACGGTAGTTTGGAGTACTATTTAATCAAACAACTGGAAATTAAAGATGTGCGCCTGGTACATGCACCAGCAGAAGGTGTAGGTAAATTTGGCGGCGATACCGATAATTGGATGTGGCCACGCCATACTGGCGACTATAGCTTTTTGCGCGCCTATGTTAGCCCAGATGGCAAATCAGCAGACTTCCATGCCGACAATGTGCCTTATACACCTGACTTTCACCTAAAACTGGCTAAAGAGGGCCTGAAAGAAGGTGATTTCGTGATGGCATTGGGTTATCCAGGCCGCACTAATCGCCATCGCTTACCCTCTGAAGTGGCCAACACCTTTGATTGGAGCTACCCAGAAACAGTTACTTATTTAGCCGAATTACTGGAGATCATTGACCGGGAAACCACTGATAATCGCGATGCCGCCCTAAAATATGCTAGCCGGGTAGCAGGCCTGAATAATGTCCTTAAAAATCGTCAGGGTATGCTGGATAGCTATGCACAAAGTGACTTTTTAGCGCGTAAACAAGCCGAGCATCAAGCGCTCAGCGCCTGGGTGAATGGTAATAGTGCCAATAAAAAAGCCTACGCCAAAGATCTGAGTAATATCGAAAAACTTTTGCAACAGCAACAACAGTTTGGTCGTGATAATTACCTACTAAGTAATGCTACGCCACGCCTGCTGGGCACAGCCAGAAGCTTATATCGGCTAGCACAAGAGGGAACCAAAGCAGATACAGAACGTAAAGCAGGTTTCCAGGAACGCGATTTACCACGCTTTAAAGCCTTTGTCGCCGGGATGGATCGCTCTTTTGATGCCAAGGTTGAGCAAGCCTTGGATCTGCATAATCTAGCCAAGTATGTTGCTCTGCCGAAAAAACAACGCAATGCTGATTTTGATAAAGCGTTAGGCATTAAAGACGGCATGGATCAGCAAGCTTTAAGCGCGTTAATTGCCAGTTGGTACAATACCACGGTACTGACGGATATGGCACAGCGTAATGCCATGCTGGAGAGCACTCCAGACCAGTTTGCACAAAGCAGTGATCCCTTTATCAAAGCCGCGGTTGCCTTATACAGCGCGGATATGAAGCGTGAAGCAGAACAAGAGGAATTAGCTGGTAAGATCCAACAAGCTTATGCCAGCTATATGCGAGCAAAAATTGCTTTTATGCAATCTCAAGGTAAAGCCGTCTATCCTGATGCCAACAGCACCCTGCGGGTGACCTATGGTAATGTGCAAGGCCGCGCGCACGGTAATGAAGATGGTAACGCCTGGAGTGCCTTTACCACCTTGCGGGGTATTACCGCTAAAGCGACCGGCGAGGGCGAGTTTAATGCTCCACAAAACCAACTGGACGCCATTAAAGCCAAGAATTACGGTCCCTATGCTGTAGAAAGCATAAATTCTGTTCCGGTGAATTATTTGGCAACCTTGGATATTACTGGCGGTAACTCAGGCTCTGCGATTCTAAATGGTAAAGGCGAATTTGTTGGCCTGGCATTTGACGGCACGCTTGATTCCATCATTTCAGATTGGGACTTCAACCCGGCGAATACTCGCTCGATTCAGGTAGATTTGCGCTTTATGCTGTGGCAAATGCAGATGGTTGATCAAGCAGACAACTTACTGAAAGAGTTAGGTGTATTATAACCTAATTGACTGAAAGCCACTTTTGCTGATGTGAAAGTGGCTGTTTCATTGGTCGGTTTTGCTAGTTACTGCGTCACAGTTGCTCGGCGCATATTATCGAAGTACATGGCTAACAACCGTTGTACCATCTCAATATTAATCTGTTCATGCTGCTCACGTAAGATTGTCAGGTATAACCCCATGACGTAAGATTTTAAAGACAAGGCTGCCAGTTTTTCGTCTAAATCCGCGGCAACACGGCCTTGCGCGCGCGCGCTGACAAATAGAGCTTCGCAGCGCTGTCTAATGCGGTTGTGTAACTCTATATCATGTTGATGAAGATCGGCTAAGTCACCAACTTGTTCGCAACGCGTTAACAGAATAGCATGAACTCTGTAGTGCCGTTCATCTTCGAATAATTGCATTAAGCTAGCATGGCACATCTCATACAATGCTTGCAGTGGATCAGTCTCTTGCTCAATTTTCTGTTCAAACATGCGCTCCATTGGTAGTTTTACCCGCTGCAGCATGGCGTTAAATAAACTCACTTTATCGGAAAAATGCCAATAAATAGCACCACGGGTAAAACCACCGGCTCGAGCTATCATCTCCAATGAGGTTTTACCGTAACCATATTCCAGAAACATTTGTTCTGCCGCATCTAAAATTCTATCACGGGTTTGCTCAGAATCCGCTTTGCAAGGTCTGGTCATAGTAATTGGTCTTCATCTCAACTGCACTATATCTATTTAATATTGGCTTACCTGCGTTAAAAACTACTGGGAAAAGCCTAGCAGCTAAGAAACTAACATTCATGAATGTTTGCTACAACGCTTTTACGCTGAATAACCAAACAACATAGACCAGTTGAACAAGCATTGTCAGATTATGCCAAGAGTTCTACCGCTAATCGTACAAAATCAGACGAAGTCAAAATACCAACCAGCTTATTTTCTGGTGTTATCACCGGCAAACAACCATGCCGGTTTTTCACAAAAAATGTAGCAACCTCACGCAAATTTTGGTCTGCAGTGACAGTGGCAAAATCAGTTAGCATTAAATCAGCAACCAATTGTTGTTTTTCTTTACGCTCTAGCGCAGTAGCTCCATATTTGGCCAGCAGGCCAATCACCGCCGCCATCATTACCTTTTGAGTTAGCATACCAACTAGCTGCCCCTGCTCATCGATCACCGGGATATGCCGGATGTTTTTCTCACGCATTAAATCATGCGCATCCTTTAATGACGCAGAACGTAATAATGATAAAGGATCTGCTGTCATCAGATCCGCTACAGTTTCAATAGTCATATCCTATCCTTCAAAGTGTTTATACCGTGCTGATTTTGGGTTAGCCCGACAACAGGGCCTCGTCTGTTATGGCTATTTATAACCAAAAACAGCCGCGATTGCGTCAACCTGGATCAATTTTTTCGTCAAAAGCAATTTGAATATTGCTCAATTTTTGAATTGGATTCATAATCACCCTCCCTAACGGAGAAGATTTTGATCTTATGACGGTAACAGAACGTAAAGAGCGGCAACGCGCGGAGCGAGAGCAACTTTTTTTAGATAAAGCAGCGGAACTGATCGCAACAGACGGTATTTTGCAATTACAAATGGCGCCACTAGCTAAAGCCTGTGACTACGCCACAGGCACACTCTACCAGCACTTCAGCTCGAAAGAAGACCTGCTAGTGGCCTTGGTTGGTCGCAATAGTTGCCACCAACTGCGTTTTTTCCAAGGGATCTCTGCCCTGCCCATTAGTAGCCGGGAAAAAATGCTTGCTATCTGCGTAGCAGAAAACATAAATCAACAGCACAACCCCAGCCATGCCGGACTTGAGCAGTATGTGTTTACAGAAGTGGTATGGCAAAACGCCTCAGCAGCAAGGCGACAAACCATTTTAGCCAACAGTAAACCACTGGCTGATTTGGTGAGTGGCATTGTGCAGCAAGCTATCGACAATAAGGAATTACCAGCACACAACTGTGATGCCTTTGCCTTGTCTGTCGCTCCTTGGGCTCTTTGTGTTGGCAGTAATACGCTGGAACAAACCGAAGGCTTATTGGAAGCCTTCGGTGGAAACAAGGATCCACTGCAACGATACCGCCATCTGCATATGCTACTAAATGGCATGCAATGGCAACCGTTAATCGATTTGAATGACCGAGCCTTATTGGCTGAACAAATTCAGCGTTTAGAAACGCTGCTAAAACCCTGGTTTAGCAGTTGTAATGCCGACTAATGGCTGAAACTGATTTTTAATTATTGTTACTTTCGGGCCTAGCCCTTTCAAGGAGAAACCATGTTTAAGCGTATGCTTATTATGCTGATTGTTGTCGTAGTGTTGTTTGGCGGCATCTTTGGCTACAAAGCCGTTGGCAATTATTTTATGAATCAGTTCTTTGACAATATGCCAATGCCACCGGCAGCTATTACTGCCACCAAGGTAAGTCAGGATAACTGGCAGCCTTATCTTAATGCGGTGGGTAGCTTTGCAGCCCTTAACAGTACTGAGCTTACCACCGAAGCTAGCGGTATTATCAGCCAGATACAGTTTGAAAATGGCGCGGCCATTAAAAAAGGCCAGTTGTTAGTACAATTGGATGACAGTGTCGATCAGGCTGAGCTGGCAAGGCTGCAAGCAGCAGAGCAGTTGGCCAAGTTAGAGCAAAGCCGTTTGGAGCGTTTATTTAAGGATAAGGGCGTTTCCGAGTTAGAGCTACGCCGCAGAGAAAGTGAAGCAGCACAAGCTAGTGCTGCCGTCGCCTCCCAACAAGCCCGTATTGCGCAAAAGTCGTTATATGCTCCGTTCGATGGTATTGCCGGCATCCGTCAAGTTAGTTTAGGCCAATTGCTAACGGGTGGTACACCAGTGGTAAGTTTACAATCGTTGGATCCTATTTATCTTAATTTCACCTTGCCTGAACAACAACTGACGATGGTTGAACTGGGTAAACCTTTATCTATTCAGGTCGATGCTTTCAAAGACCAACGCTTTAGTGGTGAAATCACGGCTATCGCTCCGGCAATCCGGGAAAGCAGCCGTAGTATTGAGGTACAGGCAACCTTTGCCAATCCACAGCACCAATTACGCCCGGGAATGTTTGCTAGAGTGCAATTAAATAGCGGTAATGGTAATCAGGTTACACTTATTCCGCAAACCGCTGTGCAATTTAACCCTTACGGCAACTCGGTATTTGTCATTACTGAACAAGAAGGCCAGCAACAGGCACAACAACGCTTTATTACTACCGGTGAAGCACGTGGCGATTTGGTTGCAGTAACGGCAGGTTTAGAAGTCGGTGAGCTAGTAGCCACGTCAGGGTTATTAAAGTTACGTAATGGCGCTGTAGTCAAGATCGTTGAAAATGATACCACCAAACCAAGCGCTGATTTAAACCCTACGCCAGCTAACCAGTAAGGATTTTGCCATGCGCTTTACCGATATTTTTATTCGCAAGCCGATCCTGGCCAGTGTAGTCAGCTTACTCATTTTGCTGTTGGGTTTAAGAGCCATTAGCGAAATGAATGTGCGACAGTTCCCGGAAATAAAAAATGCCGTGGTCACCGTTAGCACTGTTTACGTTGGCGCTGATGCAGATTTGATCCAGGGGTTTATCACGACGCCACTAGAACGGGAAATTGCAGCAGCGGAAGGGATTGATTATCTGGTCTCTACCTCTGTTGCGGGTTCCAGTACCATTCAGGCTTATTTGCGCCTGGATTACGAACCGAATGAAGCACTCACGCAAATCGCAGCCCAGGTAAACAAGATCCGCTCTGAGCTGCCAGAAAATGCCCGCGATCCAGTGATCTCATTAAAAATGGGCCAGAACGTTGCAGCCATGTACCTATCGTTTTACTCAGAAATACTGGGTAATAATCAGATCACTGACTATCTGGTGCGGGTGGTTGAACCACAGCTGGCGACTATACCTGGCGTGCAGCGCGCAGAAATTTTAGGTGCCCGCACCTTTGCCATGCGCATCTGGCTTGACCCCGCAAAAATGGCAGCCTACAACCTTACTGGCTCTGATGTAAGCGCAGCCTTACGCAGCAATAATGTGTTGGCGGCGCTCGGCAGCACCAAAGGGCAAATGGTTACGGTAGCGTTAAATGCCGCTACCGATTTACGCAGTGTCGAAGAGTTCAATGCGCTGGTGATCAGTGCCGATGGCCAAAGTTTAGTGCGTCTTGGCGATATTGCCGAGGTTGAACTGGGTGCAGAAAGCTATGATAACTCAGTAAGTTTTAATGGCCTGGCCGCCACCTTTATGGGCATTGAGATTTCTCCGGATGCCAATGCCCTGGATGTGATTGCCGAAGTACGGAAAGTCTGGAACCGCGATATTATCCCGCAGCTACCGCAAGGTCTGGACGCCGATATTCCCTATGACTCAACCGAGTATATTGAGAGCGCCATTGATGAAGTCGTCATCTCTATTGTTTTAGCGCTAGTGATCGTAGTACTGGTGATCTATGCCTTTTTGGGATCGGTGCGCAGCGTGATTATTCCAGCGGTCGCCATACCAGTATCCTTGGTGGGTACCTTCTTTTTAATGTGGATCTTAGGCTTCTCGATTAACTTATTAACCTTACTAGCCATGGTGTTAGCCATAGGGATAGTGGTAGATGATGCCATCATTATGCTGGAAAATATCCACCGCTTTATCGAAGAAGGCCACTCGCGGATTGATGCGGCGATCCTAGGCGCTCGCCAACTCGCCTGGCCTATTATCACTATGTCGACAACGCTGGTCGCGGTATTTTTACCCATTGGTTTTGTTGGCGGCCTTACCGGCGTGCTCTTTGTCGAGTTTGCCTTTACGCTGGCCGCGTCAGTAATTTTATCCGGGATAGTGGCACTCACCTTATCGCCGGTAATGTGTGCTTATATCTTAAAACCACATCAGAACGCCGGTAAAAAAGAAAAATCCTTGGAAGCCTGGCTGGATGCCCGGTTTGAAAAGCTGCGTACCGGTTATCAGCGGCAACTGCATAGCACCCTAAATACCATGCCGGTAGTGCTAACCTTTGCGGCCATTGTTTTAGTCTCTTGTTACTTCTTGTTTGTGACCAGCCCCTCTGAGCTGGAACCGGCTGAAGATCAAGGCTTTGTGTTCTCTATTCTGGAGGCCGATAGCTACGCCACGCTAGATTATCTGGAGCGTAATACCGCCGAGCTAAACAAACTGCCAGAGCAAGCGCCCGAAATCCGCAATGTGTTTATCATTAATGGTATGGGTAGTACTAACTCAGCCATTGCCGGTTTTGTATTAGCGCCCTGGGATCAGCGTGAACGTAGCACTGCCGAGGTACTAGAACAAAACATTCAGCCACACCTATCTGGGATCCCGGGCTTAAATAGTTTTGCTTTAGTTCCGCCCTCTTTACCCTCGCCCGGTGATGGTACCCCTATAGAATTTGTGATTGGTTCAACCTTGCCTTTTGCTGCCTTGGATGAAGTAGTGCAGGAAGTCTTGGGCCGCGCCATGGCATCAGGCCGTTTTATCTTTGTCGATAGCGATCTGAAAATCAATAAACCACGGCAAACGGTGCAGATTGATCGGGAAAAAGCCGCTTTAATGGGCGTATCGATGCAGCAAATTGCCGCAGATCTTGGCAGCTTGTTATCGGGTGCTGATGCAGGGCGCTTTGCGCTCGATAATCGTTCTTACCGGGTTATTCCGCAGGTAGAACGTGCAGAGCGCTTAAACCCGGCTCAGTTAACAGACTACTACACCCGTAATCAACAAGGCGAATTAATCCCTTTATCAACGCTGGTTACCCTTACCGAGTCAGTTCAACCGCAAGCGTTGCGGGGCTTTCAGCAGTTAAATGCGGTGAAAATCTCCGGTGTACCACGCCCTGGCGTGCCACTAGGTGAAGCCTTAGCAGTACTGGATCAAATTGCGGCAGAGGTGCTACCGGCAGGCTTTAGTGTCGACTATGCCGGTCAATCACGCCAATATAAGCAAGAGGGGCAGCAACTAGTTGTGACCTTCTTCTTTGCCTTGATTGTGATTTTCCTGGTCTTAGCCGCCCAGTTTGAATCCTACAAGAACGCCATTATTATTATGGTAACAGTACCGATGAGCGTATGTGGTGCGTTAATCTTCACCAGTTTAGGCGTAACCAGCATCAATATCTATACCCAGGTAGGCTTGCTGACTTTGGTCGGATTGATCGCTAAACATGGTATTTTGATTGTCGAATTTGCTAATCAGCTGCAACAAGAAGGCAGAAGCAAACGCGATGCTATCGAAGAAGCCACTGCCCTGCGCCTGCGCCCTATCCTTATGACGACGGCGGCGACAGTGTTGGCGGTTATTCCGCTATTGATTGCCAGTGGCGCCGGAGCCGCCTCGCGCTTTGCCATGGGCGTAGTGATTGCCAGTGGTATGACTATCGGTACTTTCTTTACTCTTTATGTCGTACCGGCCATGTATCTACTGCTAGCACGGGATTATCAACAAGATCCTGAGATAAGCG
The DNA here is from genome assembly GCF_014653435.1 of Alishewanella longhuensis. Lineage (GTDB taxonomy): Bacteria > Pseudomonadota > Gammaproteobacteria > Enterobacterales > Alteromonadaceae > Alishewanella > Alishewanella longhuensis. The sequence goes on from NZ_BNAO01000002.1 coordinate 211,595, forward strand.
GCGATAGTAAAGAGGTAGCTCAACCTGAAGCTTAACGGTCTAAGAGAATATTCACTCACTGTACAGCGCATTTAACGAGCTGTAAAAATAAGGCGGGAACGCAATCCCGCCTTATTTTATCCGTTGCTGATTAACCAAGAGCAGCTATAAGCCCTAATTTGTTGCAGGCACGGCAGCCTTTCTCTGGCCTGACAAGGTACTTCCTAACGATGCCCCGATAACCAATAGGATCGCCAACCACTGGCTAAAGCTAAGTAACTCGCTGAGTAATAAAAACCCGGCCATTGCTGCAATAGCAGGTTCTAAGCTCATTAATACACTAAAGCTTTGCGCTGGTAAATTCTTCAACGCCACCATTTCCAGACTATAAGGTAATGCACTGGACAAGGCTGCGACGGCTATGGCTAATGGGATCACCTGCCAACTTAAAAGAGCACTGCCAGCACTGACCACTCCTATAGGGACCAAAAAACAGGCTGCTACCGTCATCCCTAACGCGACAGTAATGCCACCAGAAGCCAGATTACCAGCGCGCTGCCCAAATAAAATGTAGCCAGCCCAGCAGGCTCCGGCACCAAGCGCTAACATAACACCAACAGGATCTAAGGCATCGACACTACGCATATCCGGCAGTAATAATAAAATACCACCGAGCGCCAGCGCGACCCAGAGTAAATCCAAACGCCGCCGCGATGAAAACAAGGCTACTGCCAAAGGCCCGGTAAATTCTAACGCTACCCCTATACCCAGCGGGATACGAGCGATGGCTAAATAAAACAGTAAATTCATACCGCCCAGACAAATACCGTACACGATGACCGCACGCCAGTTCCGTCCTTGTGGCAGGTGACGCCAGGGGCGAAATACCAGCCAAAGCATGATAGCCGAAAAACCAACACGCAAAGCCGTGGTGCCAGCAGGACCTATTACCGGAAATAACTGTTTGGCCACTGAGGCCCCGGATTGGATAGTGACCATCGCCAGCAAAACACTGACAATGGCGAGCAATACCGCCTTATTGTGTTGCAAGACAACTCTCCATTTAAACTCTTTTCAGTGCGACTTTTATGTCAGCACCGTCTTACTACTATTGTATGTCAAGCGCGGCGGCTATAGCGTGTTTTGTCCGGTTATTTTGCACCGAAAACAGGCAAATTGCTTTAACCTGACGCATCGCCCGCCATGACTCAAGGTGAACTAGCTGGTAACTCATAAAAAATTCATAATATTTTTAGATATTTGTCATAGCTTTACCGCAATGTTGGCTACTGCCAAACGACTGGCATAGTAGCTGCAACTTGTTCGTTGGACATTAGGACGAAACAAGCAACACTGAGGTGATTTATGGAAAGTCTGTCCCGCCGTAACCATCCACTACGTGATGTATTAGATAAAGAACTGCAACAGCGTACCTTTCCGCCAGTTACTGCTCCCTGCCGCCTGTGTCATTTTATGCTAACAGTGACACCGGCTTCCAGAACGCTGGAATTTCAACTAATGCAACAGCTAGCTTTACAATTGGGTAGTCAGCTCGCAGAGAACGCTCAGGATATTACCCTACCACTTTATGGCCAATGGCTCCGTTGGGAGCGCCATGGAGAGTTTTCCAGCTATACCTTTATCCGACAAGGTGCTGAGCAACCCTGGTTTGATGATCCGCTGGATTTTTTACCCGCACGGGATTGGTTTAGTGAGATACCCGGCCAGATTTTTCGTATTGTGCAACTTACCGTTGTTGCCAGTGAACAAGAATTAATTGCGTATGACGTCGCCTCACTGTTTAACGCTGAGAACTGTATTAGTAGTCAATTGGCCGCAGGTAAAGCACGGATCTGGACCGATTTTCAGAAACATGCTGAAGGCGCAGGCCGGATGCTGCTGGTCAATGCAGGCTTATCCGCAGGGGCGTTGGGGCGCCTGGTCCAGCAGCTGTTTGATTTGGGCAACTATCGAAAATTATCCTTATTGGGCTGGCCAGTGTCCAGACAAAGCTTACATAAGCTTAATCAACTAGAACAGGAATTAGCACAACTCACCCAACGTATTGAACAAGAACCACACAATGATGAGCAGTTATTAAAGGAAATTATTCAGCTAGCAGCCGCCACTGAGCGTTTAATTGCTGAAAACAATTCACGCTTACAAGCTACTGCAGCCTATTATCAGTTAACACTAGACCGGTTAAAAGCGCTAGAAGAAATAGCTATTGATGATTTGTTGTCGCTGCAAGACTTTACAGCGAGACGACTCACCCCAGCCTTTCGAACTAGTGAATCGGTACAAATGCGACAAAATACCCTGTCTGGACGGCTCGGTCGCTCTACCGAATTATTACGCACCCGAATCAACCTAAAGCTTGAACAACAAAATCAGCAACTCTTGCTCTCTATGGAACAGAAAGCTAAGCTACAATTAAAATTACAACAAATGGTAGAAGGTTTTTCCTTTGTTGCTATTAGCTATTACGCTGTGCAATTAGGTGATAAATTATTAGCTGCTACATCGTATTGGCTAACTGATCTGAACTTGGCGTTCTGGCAAAGTTTGAGTGTGCCTATCATCGTGTTAACGGTAGCAATACTCCTAAGTTGGCTTGGTAGGCGCGCAAAAAAACAACACTAAGGATCTATCTGGTGCAACGCTATTTATCTATCCTGGTAATTTGGGCCTGCTTAAACCAATTAGGTTATGCCACTGAATTACCAGTCAATAAACCACAGGTTAAGCTTTCTCCATCTGCGGCACCGGTTCAATCCATCCCAGTACAAGCTAAACCGCAGTTTGTGGTTTACAAAACCGTGTCGGCCGATGGGGTAGCACATTTTTCTGATCAACGTCCGCGCGCAGTACCCTTTGAATTACTACGGTACGATTGCTTTGCCTGTGCCCCCGCTTCCAGTATTAATTGGCAAAATACGCCCTTATTTACACAACGTTTTTCCAAAATAATTAGTACCGTAGCGCATGAGCAGCAACTTGAGAAGGCGTTAATTAGAGCGGTTATCCATGCGGAGTCTGCCTTTAACCCTGCCGCCATTTCGGCAAAAGGTGCGGCAGGGTTAATGCAATTGATGCCAACAACGATGCAGCACTTTGCTGTACAAAATGCGCTGGAACCCGAGCAGAATATCCGGGCTGGTAGCCAGTATTTAGCCAAACTATTAGTCGACTTTAACGGCGATTTACCCTTGGCACTGGCAGCTTACAATGCCGGCCCCGGCGCAGTAAGGCGGTACAATGGCATCCCCCCTTTTCCAGAGACACAGGCTTATGTAGAGCGAGTGCAAATTTTACTTGCCCGATATGCACAAAACCCCTAAGGCTTTTGTGCCGATTTCGCAAACAAGGCGGCTTTGACGACATCTTTCCAGGAGAGCAATCCAAGCAAATGATTGTGCTTGTCAGTCACCACCAAACAGCTGATATTGTTTTCTACCAGCATAGCCGCAGCCGCTCGTAAACTAACATCTGCTTGCACCGTGATAACGGGGGAAACCATCACCTGATGAACTTTACGGGTTCGCATAAAAAGCCCGATAGCTTGATCACTAGCGGCGTCCATTACCGGACTAAGCTGTTTAAAATAATCTTTTACCGAGACAATGCCTATTACTTTGTCGGTACTGTCAACTACCGGAACGTGCTGAAAACGTGCTTGGCTAAATACCTGACGTAGTGATGCCAGATTAGCATCACCATGGGTGGTAATTAACTTCGCTCTTGATGTCATAATAGCCAGTAGCGACATAGGTCACTCCATTTTACAACTCGTTGTCCATACGATCTAAAGTCACCCCAGACAAGAAACCTGAGCCTTTAACTTCATTATTCCGTAGTTTAATGAGTAAGCGCAGATCGTTCGGCGAATCAGCATGGTGGATAGCATCAGCATAACTAATAACGTTACGCTGGTATAGATCATAGAGTGCCTGATCGAAGGTTTGCATGCCTAACTCTCTGGATTTAGTCATCACACTCTTAATTTCACCAATTTCCCCCTTGCTGATCAGATCAGCAATTAGCGGTGAATTTAACAGTACCTCAATAGCGGCAACCCGGCCGTTGCCATCAGCAGTGGGGATCAATTGTTGTGCCACTATACCGCGCAAGTTTAATGATAAATCAAACAATAACTTGTCATGCATTTCTTTCGGCACCAAATGCATAATACGGTCAATAGCCTGGTTAGCATTGTTGGCGTGCAAAGTTGCAATACAGAGATGCCCGGTTTCTGCAAAAGATAAGGCATATTCCATCGTGTCTTGCGAACGGATTTCACCGATTAAGATCACATCAGGAGCCTGACGTAGGGAGCTTTTTAATGCCGCATCGAAAGACTCAGTATCAATACCGACTTCCCGCTGGGTGATTAAACTTCGTTCATGCTGATGCACAAACTCTATCGGATCCTCGATGGTTAAAATATGTCCCTTCGCATTCTTATTACGATAGCCAATTAATGCCGCTAACGAAGTTGACTTACCGGTACCCGTTCCCCCAACAAACAATACCAGCCCGCGTTTGGACATGATAATTTCTTTTAAAATGGGCGGCAGGCCAAGATCATCGACGTTAGGTATAGTAGTGACGATACGGCGCATCACCATGCCAGCTTGATCACGCTGCCAAAATGCTGATACACGAAACCGACCTGCGTCATTTGCAATCGCAAAATTACATTCTTTGGTGGTATTAAACTCATGCTGCTGTTTATCATTCATCGCCGATAACACCAGACTAAGCGAGTCAATTTCACTTAGCGGTTTATCGTCAATCGGCAGTAATTCACCATTTACTTTTGCAGCCACCGGCATACCTGCAGTAACAAATAGATCCGATGCTTTCAGTTCAACCATTTTTTTCTGATAATCAACTAACTGCATAAAAACCTCTACATTCGCCCCATACCACCAAAGGTATTTTTGTCTTGCGCCTTGGCTGCGGCATCTTTTTGGCTAACCAAGCCACGATTAACCAAATTCACCAAACACTGATCCATTGTTTGCATGCCGTGAGCTGCTCCCGTTTGAATCACAGAATACATTTGAGCGATTTTATCTTCCCGGATCAGGTTGCGGATAGCGGGTAAACCCACCATAATTTCATGCGCAGCGATACGGCCACCACCCACTTTTTTCAAAAGCGTCTGTGAAATTACTGCCCTTAATGATTCTGAGAGCATAGAACGTACCATCGCTTTTTCCTCTCCCGGAAATACGTCAATAATCCGGTCAATGGTTTTTGGTGCTGAGGTAGTATGCAAGGTACCAAATACTAAATGGCCCGTCTCAGCCGCTGTCATCGCTAAGCGAATAGTTTCCAAATCTCGCAATTCACCTACTAGGATCACATCAGGATCTTCACGTAATGCAGATCGCAGCGCATTACTGAAACTATGCGTGTCTCTATGCACCTCACGCTGGTTTATCAGGCTAAACTTATTGCTATGCACAAATTCGATTGGATCTTCAATTGTAAGGATGTGATCAAACCGGCTACTGTTAATATAGTCAATCATCGCTGCCAAAGTGGTGCTTTTCCCCGAACCGGTCGGTCCGGTAACTAACACTAAACCACGAGGGTTTTCTGATATGGTTTTGAAAATATCCGGAGCGCCTAAATCGTCCAGTGTTAATACATCACTGGGAATGGTCCGAAATACTGCTGCTGCGCCGCGGTTTTGTACGAAAGCATTAACCCGGAATCGAGCCAGGTTTGGTACATCAAACGAAAAATCTGATTCCAGTCGCTCTTCGTATTCTTTACGCTGCTTATCCGTCATAATCTCATAGATGAGTGCGTGGACCTGTTTATGTGTTAAAGGCGGGATATTTAATTTGCGCACGTCACCGTCTACCCGAATCAGTGGCGGTACACCGGCAGAAAGATGTAAATCAGAGGCCTTATGTTCCACACTAAAGGCTAATAATTCGGTAATATCCATACTATGGAATCTCCACATTAACTACTTATGATGAATAACATAGCAGAACAACTTGCCGTCGCCTATCAGAAGCTAGCGAAAAACTGTGAGCAAAGACCCGATAGCTCAGTTGCAGTGCAATTAATCGCCGTTAGTAAAACCCAACCAAGCGCTGCAATTGAAACCGCCTATCGGGCAGGACAACGACACTTTGGTGAAAACTACCCACAGGAACTCGCAAGTAAAGCCATAACCCTAACCCATTTACCCGAATTAACCTGGCATTTTATTGGCCCCTTACAGTCCAATAAAACCAGGTTGGTGGCCGAACATGCCAACTGGGTGCATAGTATTGATCGACTAAAGATAGCCCAACGCCTCAGCGAACAGCGCCCGGCAGGACTGCCGGATTTGCAGGTACTTCTGCAAATCAACATTAGTAATGAAGCAGCTAAATCGGGCATTGCTGCAGTGGAGATGCTAGCGCTGGCTGCGGCAGTTAACGCCTTACCCCGCCTGCAATTAAAAGGCTTAATGGCTATCCCTGCCCCCGGTGAACAACAAAAGCTGGCGGAAGATTTTGCGGCTATGCAGCAATTATCAATGCAGTTACAAAAACATTATCCAAACGCTTCCGAATTATCAATGGGTATGTCTGATGATTGGCCGTTGGCTCTAAGTTACGGCGCAACTATGATAAGATTAGGAACCGCAATTTTTGGCGCAAGGAATTATGACAAACATGAATGATAACAGAGTCGCCTTTATCGGCGCCGGCAATATGGCACGCTGTGTGATTGCCGCCATGCTTAAAGCCGGTTATCCAAAAGAAAATATTATGGCAGCAAACCGCAGCCAGCCAAAACTGACCGAACTGGCGGCCGATTTTGGGATCCAAACCAGTTTAAGTAATGCTACCGCAGCTAACTGGGCAGATGTGATTGTGTTCGCGGTAAAACCGCAAATGATGCAAGACGTCTGTGCACAGTTATTGGCAGAAGCGCCTGAATGTGTGGAAAAGCTTTTAGTAACCTTGGCTGCAGGCTTACCGGTAAGCCGTTATGAAGAATGGCTCGGACAAATTCGCCTGGTGCGGGCTATGCCTAATACCCCCTCGTTAGTTGGCCTGGGAGTTACCGGACTCTACCCTAGCCGTTGCTCCAATTACGAGAAAGCTTTTGTTGATCATCTGTTCAGCGGTACAGGCATGAATGTCTGGTTAGAGGCAGAACAACAGATAAACCATGTTATTGCCGTTACCGGCAGCGCACCGGCGTACTTTTTCTATTTTATGCAGGCCATGCAACAAAAAGCCGAGCAACTGGGGTTCTCTGCTGCAGACGCTAAAGCTATGGTGGCCCAAACCGCTCTTGGCGCGGCAACAATGGCATTGCAAAGCCCGCAAAGCTTTGCAGAGCTACGTGCTCAGGTAACCTCAAAAGGCGGTACGACGCATGAAGCAGTTAGTAGCTTCCATGCTGCTGGCCTAGAAGAAATGGTAGCTACAGCAATGCAAGCAGCTATAGATCGTGCCGAAGAAATGGCAAAGCATATTTAATTGAAAACGGAGACCCGTTAATGGAAGCTATACATTTTTTAATTAATACCGCCTTTACTCTATATCTAATGGTGGTGCTATTACGCTTTTGGTTACAACTGGTAAGAGCGGATTTTTATAATCCGTTTAGTCAGTTTATCGTGAAAGTGACTAACCCTATCGTGTTGCCACTGCGCCGCATTATTCCCAGCTTGGGTAAACTTGACACCGCGACACTGGTGATCGCTTATCTGTTAGCCACGGCAAAATTTATCGTATTACAGCTGGTATTTGCCTCCTCAGTACAAATTGGTCCGAGCTTTATTCTCGGCGGGCTATTATTGATAAAAGAAGCGCTCAACCTGGTTTTTTGGGTATTACTGATCCGCGCTATTATGAGTTGGTTCAGTCAAGGCCGTAATCCAATGGAATATGTATTTCAGCAATTGACCGAGCCCTTCCTGGCACCAATTCGACGCGTACTCCCCCCGATGGGTGGTTTAGATTTATCTGTGTTGATTGCTCTTATTGCCCTGAAATTTTTAGAGATTTTATTAGGTGGCTGGTTTCGTGGTCTGTAAAGACTTACAACTTAACTAAGTGGAGTAATAATGTATGCAAAAACTTTTCGAGAAAACTGTTTTTCAACTGCCCTCTTGGGGACTGTTCATGCTATGCAGCCTGTTATTTTCTGCAGCCGCTAATGCCGAGCAAAAACAGCAGCTTGGTGACTGGGATGTCCACTATATCGCCTTTAATTCAACTTTTCTAACGCCACAGGTCGCACAAGCCGCTAACCTGAGCCGCAATAAAAACAATGCCATCATTAACATTTCGGTACTCGATAGCCAAACACAACAAGCGCAACAAGTACAAATTGGCGGCATCGCCCGCAATTTACTGGGACAACAGCGCGATTTGGTCTTTCGTGAAGTGAAAGATGGTGATGCCATTTATTATATTGCGGTAATGCCATTTCGTAATGAGGAACAGCTGAGATTTAGCCTGGATATTCGTCAGGGCACCAAGCGCCAACAACTCAACTTTGAACAGAAACTCTACACTGAATAAGGCTGTACCTATGCAAAAAGTTGTGCTTGCCACCGGTAATAAGGGCAAGGTTACTGAGCTGTCTGCCATGCTGACACCCTTTTCCCTTGAGGTTATTCCACAAACTGCACTTTGCGTAACGGACGCAGCAGAAACTGGTTTAACCTTTGTCGAGAATGCCATTTTAAAAGCACGCCATGCGGCTAAAAGCACTGGCCTACCCGCTATCGCTGACGACTCGGGCTTAGCCGTAGCAGCCTTGGCGGGCGCACCTGGCATTTATTCTGCCCGCTATGCCGGGGCTAATAGCACAGATGCAGCCAATATCGCGAAATTACTAAAAGCCCTGGCCACAGTGCCACTCAGTGCGCGTCAGGCAGCTTTTCATTGTGTTCTGGTGTATATGCGCCATGCCGAAGATCCCACGCCACTCATTTGCCATGGCAGCTGGGAAGGCGAAATTGCATTGGCAGCAAGTGGCCAAGGCGGTTTTGGCTATGATCCGGTATTTTATCTACCAGCACTGGGTAAAACAGCAGCCGAAATATCCGCGACAGAAAAACAGCAGCTCAGCCATCGTGGTCAAGCATTACGGCAATTACTGGTGCAGCTGCGCCTGCAACAAAATGGGGATCCCCTGATTTGAGCCTGCAATTACCACCGCTATCACTTTATATTCATATTCCCTGGTGCATTCAAAAATGTCCCTACTGCGACTTTAACTCTCACGCAGTTAAGCAAGGCATTCCTGAGCAGGAGTATATTGCGCATTTGCTGGCGGATTTACGGCAGGATCTACCGCTGGTCATCGGTCGACCTCTGCATAGCATTTTTATTGGCGGTGGCACGCCCAGTGTCTTTAGTGCCTCAGGTATTAAACAAATACTTGATGGAGTGAAAAATGAACTGGCTGTTAGCCCTGGCTTAGAAGTGACCATGGAAGCCAATCCTGGTACTTTTGAGGCCGAGCGCTTTGCCGGCTATGTTGCCGCTGGGGTTACCCGCTTTTCAATTGGTGTGCAAACCTTTCAGGCAGCGCAACTCTCCGCACTAGGTCGTATTCACAATGCAGCCGAAGCCATCAGCGCCGCTCAGTTAGCCGCGACCTTACCGCTTAATAGCTTTAATTTGGATCTAATGCATGGTTTACCGGGGCAAAGTGTCGCCAATGCGCTTGAAGATTTAACCAGTGCTATTGCGCTTAATCCGCCGCATTTATCCTGGTATCAACTCACTATTGAACCTAATACCGCTTTTGCATCCCGGCCGCCGGTTTTACCTGATGACGATATTCTGTGGGAAATACAGCAACAAGGGATAGCGGTGCTTAGTGCCGCGGGTTACCAGCAGTATGAAACCTCCGCCTATAGCAAGGCTGGGCACCAATGCCAACATAACCTAAACTATTGGCGCTACGGCGATTATTTAGGTATTGGCTGTGGTGCACATGGCAAAATCACCCTGCCGTCACGCAATGCCATTTTGCGCACGGTAAAAATAAAGCATCCAAAAGGCTATATGGATCTTAGCCGTGGCTATCTGGACGAAAAACAACAGGTTGAACCAGAAGATCGCCCCTTTGAATTTTTCATGAACCGGTTTCGCTTATTGGAGCCCTGCCCTGTTAGCGATTTTACTGCTTTTACCGGCTTACCGCTAAGCACTATAACTGAACCTATTACCCAAGCATTAGACAAAGAGCTACTGGTTCAACAGCCTGATAGCTGGCAAATCACGCCCAATGGCGCTCGTTATTTAAATGATTTGCTAACTCTTTTTATCTAACTGCTCGCCTGACTCTTAGAGGACATCTATATGAACAAAAAAATTCCCTCTCTGGCCTTGTTGCCACTCGCGCTCAGCGCCGCATTGATTTTAGGTTGCGGCCCGAAAACGGCGCAACCTTCGCTGATTGATCAACCACAACAGCAACAACTGGTTGATTTAAATGAACGTGCTAACCAGTTATTTGAACAGATTTTTAATGAGCGAGTGCAACGCAGTCCAATACTGCAGACGAGTCTTGGCATTAAAGACGATTATGACAAATGGCAAGATCTGAGTGATCAGGCCTTTAAGGCAGAGTTAGCCATGACACACCAGCATCTGGCGTTACTGGAAGCCATTGATAGCAAAGCGTTAGATGCCCAAACGCAATTAAGTTATCAGCTAATGCATAAGCAGCTAAGCGAAACGTTGGAAGATGCTCGCTGGCGGCTTTATAGCTACCCGGTCAATCAAATGTTTGGGGTGCATTCGCAAGTAGCCTCGGTGCTAATCAATCAGCATCGGATTAGCGATGTAAACGATGCAAAAGCCTATATTGCCCGTTTAAATGCGGTACCACTGTTATTTCGGCAACTGCAACAGCAATTAACTGCCAGGGCTGAAATTGGCGTAATAGTGCCGCAATTTGTTTTCCCGCATCTGCGTTCAGCTAGCGAGAATATTATTCAAGGCGCGCCTTTTGACGAGCAAGCAGACAGTACTTTGCTGGCCGACTTTAAAGGTAAAGTTGCCCAACTTGGATTAAGCGATGTTGAACAAAAATTACTGATTGATGAAGCGACAGTAGCGTTGCTTACCAGTGTGGGCCCAGCGTACCGGCAGTTCTTAGGTTACTTAGAACAACTGGAGCAACAAGCAGATACCGTTGATGGCGTTTGGCGTTTTCAGGATGGCGATGCGTTTTATCAACACCGTTTAACCCGGATGACCACAACCGACATGACGGCCAGCCAGATCCATCAGTTGGGACTGGATGAAGTAGCGCGTATTCACACTGAGATGCAAGCCATCATGCAGCAAGTCAGTTTTGAGGGCACGCTACAAGAATTCTTTGTATTTATGCGCGAAACACCACAATTCTACTATCCCGACACTGCTGAGGGACGAGCTGAGTATTTAACAGCAGCCACTGCTATTATTGATCATATGCGTACCCGGTTGGATGAGCTATTTTTAGTGAAACCTAAAGCCGACATGATAGTGCAGGCCGTCGAACCATTTCGCGAGCAAAGTGCCGGTAAAGCTTTTTACCAGCGGCCCTCCATGGACGGCAGTCGTCCAGGCGTGTATTACGCTAATCTATACCGAATGAGTGATATGCCAAAGTATCAGATGGAAGCTCTGGCTTACCATGAAGGGATCCCAGGCCATCATATGCAATTGGCTATTGCACAGGAGTTAGAAGGTATTCCTAAGTTTCGCCGTTTTGGCGGTGCAACAGCCTATATTGAAGGTTGGGGTTTATACTCAGAACTATTGCCCAAAGAAATTGGCTTATATGAGGATCCCTACTCCAATTTTGGCCGGCTGGCTATGGAACTATGGCGTGCCGCCCGCTTAGTCGTTGATAGTGGTTTACATGCCAAAAAATGGTCTCGTGAACAAGCCATCCAGTATTTGCTCGACAACACCCCTAATCCGGCTGGAGATGCGAGCAAAGCGATAGAGCGCTATATTGTGATGCCTGGTCAGGCAACCGCTTACACTGTGGGTATGATTAAAATATTGGAGTTACGCCAGCGAGCAAAGACAGCTTTAGGTGATAACTTTGATATTCGCGAGTTTCATCAGGTGGTATTGCAAAATGGCGCTGTACCGCTGGATATATTAGAGCAACTGGTCACCGCCTATATCAACGAGCGACAGCCGCAAGACGCGTCCTAACCGCTGACACGGCCAATCAATCACAATAACGCGATTGGCCTTTTTTAGCAGATCCCAAAAGTTGCAATTCGCATCACTGTAACTTCTTGGCACGCTGGAAAAGGCCAGGGTAATCTTTACCAATAGGTGCCGCATGATTTACATCCATTACTTTGATCCTGAGTTAACCACATGGCAACAACGTCAAGTCACGCAGTTAACTAACGAGTTACGTCTTAGTGCCCCTCTCTGGTTGGATCTATCAGAAGCGAGCAGTGACGAAGAACAGCAGGTAATGCAAATGTTAGCCATAGCGCCGACTATCGCAGAAGACTTCACCCGGCAACGTCATCCGCCAAAATTTGAAGCTCAGGCAGATTTCTCATTACTTATTTTACGAGGCTATGCTGATGCCGATTTTACTGAATTTACCCGCAGCGCTCAGGTAAACCTGTTATTTTCACGCGATATTCTTATCAGCAAAGTACTATGTCATGAGCCACAGCTTGCTGTGTTATTAAAGCCTCAACTCAGTACTGGTATCAATAACACAGTGTTAGAATGGGTAAAGCAGCTTACCTTAACGGTTTCAGGCAGTTACCTTGGGAAATTACTCAGTTTTGAAGACGAACTCAGTGAGCTGGAGGACCATATGCTGCGCAATGGCGATGACGAGTTAATGGCTTCGATGATGCGTTATCGCTCGGTATTACGAAAGGTAAATAGAAACCTGGCTTACCAAAAAGATATTTTTGCTGATGCGATGTATGAAGTACAGCACCCTCTATCGGGTCATTTCACTAACACTGACTTACGTGACTTTTATGAAAAATTTGAGCGCCTGCACTCAATGACTGATATGTACTATGATCAACTTAGTGATCTGGTGCATGGTTATATGTCTACCACGTCACATCAAATTAATGAGCGGATGAAAGTACTGACCATGGTCAGTACTATTTTTATTCCACTCACCTTCTTAGCTGGTGTTTATGGTATGAATTTTCATAATATGCCAGAGCTGAGTTTTGCTAATGGGTATTTTATTACCTTGGTGATTATGCTGTTTATCGGTTTAGGCAGTTTGGCTTGGTTTAAATTTAAGAATTGGTGGTAACAAGGACGCATTATGGTTGAAAACCAACATCTTGATCTGGAAGAAATTGTTCGTGATAGCTTTGATGAAGACGAACTTAACCAGCTATTAACCCGTTTAACGGAGCTGGAGCCTGCCGAATTAGCACTGGCTTTAGAGTCTATGCCGCTGGAACAGCGTCTAAATTGCTGGTTGGGGTTAGCACCTGAGGATCAGATTGAGGCGCTCACCCATATGCGGGTGGATGCACGAGAAAATATTTTTAAACAGCTCGACGATATCCAGTTAAAAACATTGGTTGAAGAAATGGAGGTCGACGCTTTACTGGAGCTGTTAGATGAACTGCCGCAGCGTTTATATGATTATGCCTGCTCGCGACTGGACGCCAGCCAGCGCCGCTGGCTGGAAACCGCATTAACCTATGATGAAGATCAATGTGGGCGCTATGCTGATCATGATCTCCTTATTCTAAACAAGAATGCCAGAGTAAGGGATGCGATTCGCCTGTTTCAAACGATCCCTGATGACGCCGAATATCAGGATACCTTATTTGTTATTGATCGTACCGGCCGCTATGCCGGCCAAATTCAGGCCAGTAGTTTACTCGGACGAGCCAGTCATTTACCCATTGAGGGATTTATCGACGAAGACTCTCCAGTTGTTGATGGTCAGCTCGATCTAGACCAGGGGTCAGAAATCGTTGCTCGTTCTGGCTACACCGCGCTGGCGGTAGTGGATGCGGACGGTAAACTACTGGGCCGGCTTTCTATTGGTGAAGCGCTGGAAAATGTGCGCCGGAGCCTGGAAAGCCAGTTTATGCATACCGCAGGTTTAGATGAAGAAGAAGATTTGTTCGCACCTGTGCTAATTAGTGCCAAGCGACGTGCAGTCTGGCTGGGTATTAACTTATTAACAGCTTTTCTAGCCGCCTGGACAATTGGTTTATTTGAAGCCACCTTACAGCAAGTTGTCGCTTTAGCGGTGCTGATGCCGATTGTCGCGAGTATGGGTGGGATTGCTGGGAGCCAAACACTTACGCTAATGATCAGGGGCTTAGCGTTAGAACAGATCACCGAGCAAACCTATATGACGCTGTTACGCAAAGAAATGGGGGTTGCAGCTATTAATGGTGTGCTTTGGTCAGTCGTTATTGCCGTCATCACTTACCTCTGGTTCGGAGACTGGTTGATTGGTGGCATTATTGGTTTAGCGATTGTTATTAATATTATTATTGCCGCAGTCTCTGGTGTTTATATTCCACGTTGGTTGGATAAGTTAAATATAGACCCAGCCTTGTCTGGCTCGGTGATCTTAACTACAGTAACTGATGTTGTTGGTTTTTTTGCATTCCTGGGGCTCGGTTCACTCTTTTTACTGGCATAATAGAATAATATCAGGTGGCTATTAATCCTTAGCTACCCACCTCTCAATCTGTTTTGTCTGACGTTTAATTTTACAGCAGACCGGAGCCCTTATGAAAGTAGCGATACTGTCGCGTAACGCCGAGCTTTATTCCACAAAACGTCTGGTTGATGCAGCAACCACTGCAGGTCATGAAGTCAGAGTCATCGATCCTTTGATGTGTTATATGAATATCAACCGCATTAGCTCCTCGATTCATTACAAAGGCGAAGTGCTAGAAGGTTTTGATGCAGTTATTCCCCGTATCGGCGCTTCTATCACCTTTTATGGCACAGCCGTATTACGGCAATTTGAAATGATGGGGGTATATTCTTTAAATGAATCCGTTGCCATCGGCCGTGCCCGTGACAAATTACGCTCGCTGCAGTTGTTGGCCCGTCAGGGCATTGGTTTGCCAGTTACCGGTTTTGCTGATAAACCCGGTGATATCCCAGATTTAATAGAAATGGTTGGCGGCGCCCCGCTAGTGATTAAGTTACTGGAAGGCACTCAGGGTATCGGAGTAGTGTTAGCGGAAACCCGCACCGCTGCTGAGAGCGTGATAGACGCCTTTATGGGCTTAAATGCACATATTCTGGTGCAAGAGTATATCCGTGAAGCCAATGGTGCGGATATTCGTTGCTTTGTAGTGGGTGACAAAGTCATTGCCGCCATGAAACGCCAGGCCAAGGCCGGAGAATTTCGCTCTAATTTACATCGCGGCGGTACCGCCAGCAAGGTTACCTTAACACCAGAAGAAAGGCGCACCGCTATCGCTGCTGCCAAAACCATGGGGTTAGATGTTGCAGGTGTAGACTTACTGCGCTCTAACCATGGCCCTGTTGTTATGGAAGTAAACAGCTCTCCCGGTCTGGAAGGAATTGAAAACGCTACCGGTAAAGACGTAGCTGGCCAGATTATCGCTCATCTGGAAAAACAAGTGACCAGCTATAAAAATAAACGCCAGATTAAAACTAAGGGGACAGGCTAATGATTCGCCTAAACAGCCAACAGCGGTTACCCTTCCGGCTGGGTGACAGTGAGATCCCGGCAGGCAGTCGTACCGTAGTGGATATTCCCTTCGGTAAGCTCTATACACACACCGAGCTGAATATCGGTGCTCACGTGGTACATGGCCGTCAGGACGGGCCAGTATTATTGATCACAGCCGCTTTGCACGGTGATGAAATAAATGGCGTAGAAATTTGTCGACGCTTGCTAAAAGTGCCGCGTCTAAACCGCTTACGCGGCACCCTAATAGTAGTGCCGATAGTTAATACTTATGGTTTTGTACAACAATCACGCTATTTACCTGATCGCCGTGACTTAAACCGCAGTTTCCCTGGCAGCGAGAAAGGCTCGCTAGGCAGCCGCATGGCATATCAGTTTACTAATAGCATTTTAACTAAATGCACTCATGCCATTGATTTACACACTGGTGCTATCCACCGCGCTAATCTGCCGCAAGTTCGGGCCAGCGCCAAAGATAAAGTCGCACTGCGTATGGCAGAGATCTTTAATGCCCCTATTATTATTAAAGCTGCCAGTCGTGACGGTACCATGCGAGGTACTGCCAATAATTTGGGGATCCCTATTTTGCTTTACGAAGCAGGCGAAGCACTGCGCTTTGATGAGCAATCGATTAAAATCGGTGTACGGGGTATCGTCAATGTTATGCAGGATTTAGGTATGCTAAGCCATACCAAACGTGGTGTGAAAACCCGCTCGTTATTTTCGAAGAAAAGCAGCTGGGTGCGGGCTGAGCACGATGGTATAGCACGATATTATGTCAGTTTAGGGCAGACTGTGCAGCAGGGCGATTTGTTAGCCCATATTTATTCACCTTACTCCGATTTTGAAGTAGCGATTACTGCAACTCTGGCTGGGGTAGTAATTGGTCGTAACAATCTGCCCTTAGTGAACGAAGGCGAGGCACTATTTCATATTGCCGAAGTCAGTTCACTTGAAGAGGCAGAAAAAACCTTAGATGCCATCAGCGATGAGGTAGACAATGCGATGCCAACATCGCTAACCGACGAGTATGGCGTAGTCTAAGGTGTATTTGGCGTGGTGCTACCTGCTACCGCTTAATTGCTTGCAGGTTTATCGACTACCACATCAAACTCAGCTAACAAAGGGATCCGCTGTTGTAACTTGCTCTCAATGTGATCAAGTTCACGCATACGTTGGCAAAATAACGCCGATTTAGCCTCCAACTCGACAATTTTTTCGTCCATACCTAAGGTGATCTTTTCCATCAATTGATTGACCGATTGCCAATCCTGCGCTTCGGCCCGCTCAAAATTGCTGTCTGACTGACGTAAGGCATCGCGCAAGGCGCCCCATACAGCACCGACGGTATGACGCGCTAAGGTATTTAATTGCGGTTTTAATTCACGATTTAAAAAATTATCTAATTCGTTCAGGCTTTGTGGTGCCAGATAAAAATGATCGCCAGTACGGACAAAACGCGATAGAAACTGAAAAGTGGTTTCGCGGATCAAGGCACGCCATTCGGCTTGCTGTGATTTATTACCAACACCGGCTAACATAGCTTCAATACTAGAAAGCCCCACTTCCACGCCATCTACAGCCAAACTAACAATTTCCGGTACAAACTTACGTAGTCCTTCTGAGTATAGCTGCAACAAACGCTGTTCTTCCTCGTCCAGCTCCAGCCATTCTCCTTTTACAAAAAGCTGCTGATTATGATTAATCTGCACGTAGGTACGATTATTTTGCATCACTCGAATATGCTCAGGCGAAATCAACACGCCATACCGAAATGCCATATTGCAATCAGCCTTCGCGGCTAGACTAAAAAGCAAAAAAATAATAACAAAAAGTACCGGCACTGCAGAAATCCGCTCAATAATTCTGGTTAATAGCATAGGAAAAAAAACAGAAAAACACACTGCCCGTTACCGCAAGTCCGCTTCTGCTGGTCGCATCAATCATGGTATCTGCCTAAAGCGGCAAAATAACCGGACGACCATCGGCAATTTTTACTACTGATGGTCCATACTCCCGTCGGCTACGCACAGATTCCTGAGCAAATTGTATTTCTACTGCCGAGAACAACTGCTGTGTCACTTTAACATCCAAAGTTTGCAATATCTGTTGGCGCTGAGATTCCAGCTCACGTAGCTCTGCTAAAAGCGCCATGCCAAGCTGACGCTGCTGTAAAAACTCCTGTTCGAACATCTGTAATTGGGGATCGGCAGGCTGTCCGGCAAGTAATTTTTTCTGACTGTCAATTTGCTCTTTCAGCTCGTCCATTAAGGCTTTCGCTTCAGCAACCTGAGTACGCAACAACGTTTGTTGCTCTAAAATAGGTAAAAGTAGTCGATTCAATTTGACAATGACGACACCACTAGAAGGCGATCCTAATTGCCCACAACTTAAGTTTTGTGCCAGCAGATAATGGCCACCTACCACTTTGCCATTTATTTTATCCGGTGTTCCTACCAATACCGAATGGGCATCTACGGCACAATGCATCAAGTACTTAGTTGCATGAACATGACCTTTACACTCAATAGCAGAATATTGGGCCATGTTACAGTAAACATCGCCTTGCGCTTTGATTCTTGTGCTGTACTCCTGCTCATTTCCTGCGACGATTTGATGTCCAATAATAGCGCCGCCGATATTGATGTCCCCCCCCGCTTCAATTAATAGTCCTTCTACGACGCCTTTGATAAATACATTACCGCCAGCAATAACTTTCATTCCGGCAGTCACATTCCCGGTTACCACTACCGAACCTTTAAAGATAATATGTCCAGACGTAAGATCGACCTGAGCAACGGTAAATACCTCATCAACAGTAGCGCCATTTTCAATAGCACGTGGTAAACCGTCTTGACTAGCAAGTAACAAATCATCATCGTCTACAGCAAGACCCACTCCAGTGCCCAGTTGCCATTCAATCCGAACGCCGGGTAGTGGCTCGGTTTTAACACCTGTTACGGTAAAACCAGGCTCCCCCGAAGTGGGAGGCAGACGGCGCATCAGCTTATCACCTTCAGATACCGCCGGAATAGCGCCAAA
The DNA here is from genome assembly GCF_014653435.1 of Alishewanella longhuensis. Lineage (GTDB taxonomy): Bacteria > Pseudomonadota > Gammaproteobacteria > Enterobacterales > Alteromonadaceae > Alishewanella > Alishewanella longhuensis. Next base: position 230,306 of record NZ_BNAO01000002.1, read on the forward strand.
ATCTCGTAGATCAGCTTTTGCATCAGAATCAACTAATGGCTGCTTGCGTCTGGAAACCATCTCAGGCAACAAGGGTTCAAAGCGGGAAGGTAAGCCATGCTTGACCTCCCGGCCAAAAGCAATATCAGCTTTTAATCGGGTTCCTGGCTCGACACGACTTGCTTCTTGCACCAAGCGAATAATATTGTCTTTATTAAAACCAAATATAATGCCAATATCTTGTGCCGCTTTGACAAGAGCATTAGCGGAGATGGGGGTTCCCCCCCAGGCGGCAGTAATAAATGCCACCGCTTTCATTTTATCTTCAGATATTTCAAAGGTAAGTTGAGCGGCACGTTTTTCAGCGATAGGATAGCGCAGTTCTTTGCTATTAGCGGCTAAAATTGCTCCTTTAACCTTTAGCTGCAGTTGCTGATACTCAGCCAAAAGATTATCAAGTTGCGCCTGAAAGAAAAAACAACGGCTGTAGCCTGCATCTTGTAAGCCTTGCTGCACCTGTTCTGCGGTCATTGCTTCAGCCGACACCGACACTGTTATAATTATAGTTTGGTCGTGTTCAGTAAATTGCATATAAAATCTCACCCACTACATCAAGTAAAAAAGGGTATATAGACCGATACTGAACCAAAAAAATAGCAGAAAGGCAAGCCCTGAATCACTTCAGGGCAAAAAAAGTAACGCTTTAGTAAGTAAATCGCAGATTAGATGTAATTATCTTGATGGACGCGAATAAACATATCTGAGTCTTGTTTGGTGTAATCGACTTTATATTCTTTATTATTCAACGCTTGAATAAACAGCAATGTCTTCGTTTCACCAAATACGTCGATGCTAGATACATCAACCAGCTCCATATAACGCTCTTTTGCTTCAGACCGACTAGCTGGTATTGCTTCATCAAACTTTTTAACGCCATGTCGCGTCACGATCAAAGGCGGATCATCATCATCGTTAATAACGATCAGATCCAGTTTTTTGTTTTTATGAATTAATGTATTCCGGCCACTTACCAGAAAGGCTTTTTCATAATTATTCATTACTGCCCTGCCACATGGTTAATTTGAGCACATTATGATACACAGCATTAAAACTGTCTAGGTATCTAAGTGCAGTTGTGTTAAGCGCAACCTATTGATCTGTTGGCACCAGTCGTGTGCATCTGCAGTTTTAGTATTGATTGGCACTAATAACTCAAAACCGCATAGTTCTCCCAACCTTTGCATACGCTGCGCAAAAATAGCTTTTACGCCATCATACTGAAACTGCGCCGTTGCAAAACGGTCTTTCTCTTTCAGTAGCTCCGTTGCGCACTGACCTCCAGCACAACCTTGCTTAATTGCTTCAAAATAAAGTGGTCGCTGCTCCGTCATAATCCGAACAGCTAATCGCAGCGGTATATTTTGCAAGATAACGTCGAACTGAGTGATTTTAAAGCCAATAAAGGCCAGGTCTTGTCCTGCGAAATTTGGCACAGCGCTATAAGTAAAAGCATGCCATGGCAAAAGCCAACTGCCGGTTCGATGATGATAATGCACGCCATCATCATCGCAAACCAAGCTAAAGCGCGGTTCAGCTAACTTGGCCCAACCAATAAAAGCAGCCATAAAACAGCTTATATAGGCAATAGCCAGCAACCAGCCGAAAGTTTCTGCGAAAATAATGGTATAAAGAAGTAATATAACCAACACCGCCAAGCTTGTTAGCAACAGACGCGCGCCACCACTACTGGCTGAGCCGGAGAAAGTTAATTTATTCATGCTACACTCTAACTATTTGATTATCAGCCTGGCTTTTGCCAAAGACTATACACCCAAGCACTGATATAGTTAAGGTTAGCATAGTTGTATTTGCTTACCTTTTTGTTTTTTGCTTCTTATACGACCAATCACCCGCTGATTGCGACAACAGGAAATCCGATCGCAGCATAATTCCATACAATACCTCAATTGCTTTTTTCTCTACCATTTGGAGTTCCCTTGGCTCAATTACATTCTCGATTAATCTGGTTTATTTTAATAGCGCTGCTTTGTTTTGTTGGTTTTTTATACTGGCAATCCCAACAAACTAATGGCACTACGCGTGGACCTGGCGGCACCGTGGCGGTAAAAACAGCCGTAGTAGAAAGCCAGGCAATGAGCCGCGAAGTTAGCGCTATTGGTACAGGCATTGCCAATAATTCTATCCAGTTAATTGCACCAAATAGCGAGTTCTTAATTGAGCTTAACGTCAGCGAAGGTAAAAAAGTTGAGCAAGGTGAAATTATTGCCCGTTTAAACAACGTGCAGCAGAAAGCCAGGGTAGCCGAATTGGAAGCGGTGCAGGTAGAGCAAAGTCGGCAGCTAGAACGTTTAAAAAACCTCGCTACCACGCAAGCAACTGCGCAATCCTTGCTTGATGAACAACAAAGCAAGGTCAACAGCAGTAAAGCGCAACTGGATATCGCCCGGCAACAGCTCAATGATATGACCATCAGAGCACCTTTTGCTGGCTACTTAGGATTACGCCGGGTAAGCCAGGGGGCTTACGTTAGTAGCGGTACGGTACTAACAACCTTAGATGATATGCAACAGCTAAGGGTAGAGTTTAGCATCGCGGAGCGCTACTTAGCTGAAGTTGCCGTGGGCATGCCGATCACGGTAACTAACGTAGCATATGGCAATATCCCCTTTCATGGTCAGGTATCGGCTATCGACACCCGTCTGGACCCGATAACCCGGTCAGTTACCATACATGGTTTAATCCCGAACGAAAACTTGCAATTGCGTCCGGGCATGCTGCTAAATGTTAGGTTGCAATTAGAGAATCGTAACGTGCTGCGCATCTCAGAAAAAGCCCTATTACCGCAGCAAAATCGCCAGTACGTTTTTCTGGTCGATGCAGAAAACCGGGTGCAGCAAAAAGAAGTGGAAATAGGTCAGCGCATCCCAGGCTGGGTGGAAGTGCTCTCAGGTATTCGTGAAGGCGATGAGGTTATCGTTGAAGGCGTACAAAAAGTGCGCACGGGTATGACTGTTAACAAAGTCGGGAGCTAAGTATGTGGTTATCAGATACCTCCGTTAAACGCCCGGTCTTTGCTACCGTTGTTAACCTGCTATTGGTGATCTTCGGTATTGTCTGCTTTAGCATGCTGCCGCTACGCGAGTATCCGGATATCGATTCGCCTATTGTTAGTATCAACACCAACTACCCTGGCGCCTCGGCGGAGATTGTAGAGAGTAAAATTACTCAGCTACTGGAAGATCGAATCAGCGGCGTGGAAGGGATAAAAAGCATCAACTCCAGCAGTCGTAATGGCCGCTCCAGTATCACTATCGAGTTTAACGTAGAGCGTGATATTGACGCTGCAGCGAATGATGTACGCGAACGTGTTTCCAGAGCATTAAACAACTTACCTGATCAGGCCGATCCCCCAGAAGTATTTAAAGCCAACGCTGACGAAGATACCATTGCCTGGTTTTTGCTAAACAGCGACAACATGAGCACCCTGGAGCTTACTGATTACGCCAATCGCTATATCGCAGAGCGCTTCTCTGTAGTAGACGGTGTAGCTCGTTTACAATTTGGTGGTGCCCGCGATTACGCAATGCGAATTTGGTTAGACCGTGATGCCATGGCGGCTCGGGGTGTAACAGTACAAGATGTCGAAGCAGTGTTACGCGCCGAAAACGTTGAGCTGCCAGCCGGTAATATTAAATCTTTCGACCGCGATTTTACGGTGCGAGTAGTCCGCTCTTTCCGTACTCAGCAAGATTTTGAACGGTTGGTAATTAAACGCGGTGATAATAATTACCTGGTGCGCTTATCTGAAATTGCGGATGTTATGCTCACTGCCGAAGACGAGGAAGGTGAGTTTCGTAGCGACGGTAAAAATATCCTTGGTATCGGCATTATTAAGCAATCAAAAGCTAACACACTCGATGTGGTGCGTAATGCCAGAGCCGAAATGGAGCGCATTAAAGCCAATTTACCTCCAGGCATGACCATTGAACCGGGTTACGACTCATCGGTTTTTATCTCTGAATCGATTAAAGAAGTCTATAACACCCTTGGCATTGCCATGTGTATGGTAATCTTGGTGATCTTCCTGTTTTTGGGCAATATCCGCGCTACCTTTATCCCGGCAATTACCGTTCCGGTAGCACTGGTTGCTGCGGTAACGGTGTTGTTCGCACTGGATTTCTCCATAAACTTACTCACTCTGCTAGCCATGGTACTGGCGATAGGTTTAGTGGTAGATGACTCCATTGTTGTATTAGAGAATATTTATCGGCGCATTGAGCAGGGCGAAGCGCCTTTATTGGCCGCTTATCGTGGTGCCAGAGAAGTAGGTTTCGCCGTTGTTGCAACCACCATGGTATTGATCTCGGTGTTTGTACCGTTGGTCTTTATGCAAGGGCAACTTGGTAAACTCTTCACTGAATTTGCTCTGGCCGTTGCCGCCGCCGTCGCTTTTTCTAGTGTGGTGGCACTGACCTTGTCTCCGATGCTTTGCAGCAAATTACTGACCCACCGTAAACGCGAAAGTAAGTTAGGCACTTGGTTGCATGCAGCCTTTCACAAACTGGAAAACGCTTATAAGAATCAACTTAATGTGGTCTGTACGAAGAGATGGCCCGTGTTATTGGTGGTTATTTTATGCTTTTTAGCAAGCTTCCAGTTGGTCAGAATGTTGCCTGGTGAATTAGCACCACAAGAAGATCGTGGTACCTTTTTCATCATGATGAGCCCGGCTGAAGGTGCCAGCTATCAGAGCAATAGCCGTAATATGCGTTTAATTGAAGATATTTTGACGCCTTATTATCAGGATGGCCAACTCACTCGCATGCTGATCAGGGTGCCGGGCTGGGGTAACAATGGCGGCGTCGCTATAGTAGGTACTGAAAACTGGTATAACGGTAAACGCCGCACCCAGGATTTAGTTACCGAGATTGGTAGAAAAGTTAACGAGTTGCCTGACGTACGTGCCTTTACTTTTATGCGCGGCGGCCTCGGTGGCGGCGGTGGTGGTAACAGACCTATCCAGTTTGTTATTCAAGGCAATACCTATGAAGAACTGGCGCTGTGGCGTGACATCATCTTAAACCGTGCGGCAGAAAACCCTAATTTGCTAATGCTTGATCACGATTATAAAGAAACGGTGCCTCAGGTACTGGTAGAGATTAATACTGATCGCGCAGGTGATCTCGGTGTCTCTGTCGGTGCAGTGGGTCGTGCTTTAGAAGCCATGTTAGGCGGACGCAGAGTAACGACCTTCCTGGACCGTGGCCGCGAATACGATGTTATTATCGAAGGCCTAGACGACGATTTCCGGGCGCCCGGTACTATTAGTAACGTCTATATTCGTTCGGACAGCAGCAGAGAGCTTATCCCTCTTGATAACCTGGTCACTTTACGGGAAGAGGCAACGGCATCAAGCCTAAACCGTTACAACCGGATGCGTGCTATTACCATTACTGGCAGCATGACACCCGGCTATAGTCTGGGTGAAGCGCTGGAATATTTACAAAATATTGTCCGTACCGAAATAGAAGCGCCAGTAGGTATAGATTACAAAGGCGAGTCACTGCTGTTCCAGGAAAGCGGAAAATCTACTGCCCTAGTGTTCGTGCTGGCACTTCTAATTACTTACCTGGTGCTAGCGGCTCAGTTTGAGAGCTTTATCCATCCGCTGGTCATTATGATAACCGTGCCGTTAGGCTTGGTCGGTGCGCTCTCTGGCCTCTATTTCTCCGGAATGACCCTGAATATTTATAGTCAGATTGGTCTGGTGATGTTAATAGGCCTGGTAGCCAAAAATGGTATCTTGATTGTCGAGTTTGCTAATCAACTCAGAGATGCGGGGGTGGCTTTTGAGGAAGCCGTTAAACGCGCTGCTGCGCAGCGTTTGCGGCCTATTGTTATGACGGCTTTTACTACTGTCATGAGTAGTTTGCCGCTGGTGTTAGCAACCGGGCCTGGCTCAGAAAGCCGTATGGTCATCGGTATGGTGATTTTGTCGGGGGTAGCCTTAGCCACCTTGCTAACTATCTACGTGGTTCCGGTAGTGTATATTGCTATAGCCCGCAATACTGGCTCACCGTTAGCGCTCAGCCGTGAACTGGCTAGCTTAGAGGCAGCCGCACCGGATGAGCATGCTGCTGACGAGGTCGTGCCAACGGCAACTGCTGGCACAACGCCAAAAGACTAGCTCTTAACCCAAAAAACCGAACCCGCTTACAATGCGGGTTCGGTTTTTTTTATTGCTTAAGAACCTGCTCAATAGGGTAAAACAGAACCATCCCAGTTTACTAAAGCACCTGTCCGCTCTGGCGTTAACGCCATAATCACCTCAATCAAACGCGAAGCAGTTTCTTCTGCTGTACGTAGTTGGCCCATCGGCAAGTTTTTTTGAAAAGGAGCCGACAATTCAGAGTCTGTGGTACCTGGATGCAAGCTAATGAGTGTGGCTTCTTTGTTATAACGAGCCAGCTCAATGCTACTGCATTTTACCAGCATATTCAGCGCTGCTTTTGCCATACGGTAACTATACCAACCACCTAACTGATTATCGGTAATACTCCCCACTTTCGCACTTAATACGGCAACTTTGACATTTTGCTGCTTCTGCAGTAACGGTAATAACTGCTGTAAATAGCAGGCGGGCTGCATCAGATTAACCTCTAAGCTTTGCTGCATAGCCGCGCGGCTGAGCTGTCGTATAGATTTTTCCGGCTGCATACCATCACCGTGTAGCCAGCCCTGGCAAAGTACCACTGCATCGATTTTACTACTAAAAATAGTGGTCAAAATCTCAAGGGCTTCTGGCTGTTCAGCTGACGCTAGCTGATACCAGCTTAGCGCCTGATGGCGTTGGCTTAAAAACGACGATGGCTGTCGGCTAATTGCTGATACTTTATCGCCCTGTGCCATTAGACAATTCACCAAAGCCTTACCTATGCCGCCACTGGCACCGACGATTAACCAATGCTTACTCATGTTGAACCGACCTGTCTTCTCGTATTTTTATTGCAATGTCATAACCACTTAGCCAGGCATTCTCTACCCTGCCACCGCGAGTCCAATCGCCAGCCAACCAAAGGCCTTGACCGATAGCCCCCTCAATGCCACCCGATGCGGCCTTATCATTAATCTGTGCATACAGCCAGCGATGTGCTAAGGCGTCGACAACCTGGATTGGTTGTGTCAAAAGCTCCGCTAAAGCTTGCTCTGCTGTTTCACGCCAAAACGCAGTATCTTGCTCTAGATGTAAAGCGCTAAAAGCTGGGCTAAAGTGTAACAACCAGCTCTCTGCTTGTGCTCGACCCGGCTTACTGTTATGCCGGCTCACCCAACTTAAGTTGCTATCTGTATCTTTAATAAAAATCCCCCCTGCCGGGTGACCGCTAGCTCGCGCTAACACCAGTGTTACCGCCCAGCAGGGTTGCAACAATGTTTCTGGTAAGGGTACTTTATTAGCTGGCGACAAGAGACTTGCCGCCTGTGCAGGTGGAATGGCGATGACAACATGCGCAAAGGGCCCATAGGATTCTCCTTGCTCAGAAACAAGGTGCCATAAATTAGCAGCAGGCTGCAATGCAACAATACGACAGCTAACATAGCTTTGTAAGCGCTTCGCTTGCCACTTAAGGGGGCTATGCATCGCAGGGACGCCAATAAAGCGCTGCTGTTCATCAGGAGAGGCACTTAGATTATGCTGCTGATACTGATAGATGGGTGCTAACCAGCGGCTGACCACACCTTGCTGCTGCCACCTGTTAACCTGCTGCTGGAACAGGGGATTGCGGGCAGTAAAATACTGCGCACCAAAGTCCATATAACCATGCACAGTGCGTTTACTGGTCATGCGCCCACCAACACTGCGGGCTTTATCAAATAAAACCACCTCATAACCCACCTGCTGTAACTCGCTCGCACAGCTAATACCGGCAATACCAGCGCCTATTACTGCTATCCTCATGCTTGATTCACCTTATTAGTTACCTCTAGTGTGCTGCTGTCAGCCCAGATCATCACTGCATCTATGGGGGATTTAAGTTTATAATCCACCAACGGTATATTTACGTATGTTATTTCATGCACGATCAATCTACTTTGCCAGTCAAACCGGCAAAAAAAGTGCTTATAATAGTAAAAACAGACATTAAGCTATTAACCAGGATTAAGCGATGACAACAAGCATGCAGCAAACTGAGATGGCGACCTTTGGCGCGGGCTGCTTTTGGTGTTTAGAAGCGGCACTTAATGAACTAACCGGCGTTAAGCAGGCCATTAGCGGTTATATGGGTGGGCAAACTGCCAACCCCGACTATCGCAGTGTTTGTAGTGGTAATACCGGGCATGCCGAGGTAGTACAGGTAAATTTTTATCCTGAGCTCATCAGCTTTGTCGATCTGTGCCAGATATTTTTTAGCTTACATGACCCAACACAGCTCAATCGCCAGGGCAATGATATTGGTACTCAGTATCGCTCAGTTATTTTTACGCATTCCGAGCAACAACAACAACAAGCCAACGTCATCATGACTGAACTTGAGCAACAAAACCTGTTTGACGCGCCTATTGTCACTGAACTAAGCCCTGCAAGTCAGTTTTACCCGGCAGAAGCGTATCATCAAGGCTATTATAAGCAAAACCCTAATCAGGGGTATTGTCAGATGCTCATCACGCCGAAAATGGCAAAATTCCGTAGCAAGCATCAACAAATGCTTAAAAACAAAACAGAGCGCTAGCGCTCTGTTTTGTTAACCTTGCCATTATTGCGGGCGATAACTCAGGCTTAAACCAAAATTCACACCGGCGGTGGTATAGCTGGCGTTGCTTTGGTATTTTTTGTCAAATAAGTTGTCGAGCTTGGCTCTGATGGTTAGTGCAGAAGAGAACTGATAACTGGTTCCAACACCCCATAACGTAAAACCACCCAGATATTCGCTGCTGGCAAATTCGCCTTGATAGGTATTGCTTTGATAATCAGCCGTGATATAAGCCGATAACTTATCCCAGCTATGCGCGGCGCGCCAGTTCAGGGTATTTTCGGGTCTTCTGACAAGACGTTGCCCAGTGAGCGTATTTTCGGTATCAATCCAGCTATACGCAAAGCTTTGTTGAATACCTGCAACGTCCACCTCAATAACCAACTCAACACCGGAAATCTTTGCTTGTTCGATATTCAATGTCTGATTAGAAACACTGTCATATTGAATTAAGTTATCCACATCATTTTCAAACCAGGCGAGCTGAATACTGCCGTTGGCAACCCGATAATGAATAGCAATTTCATCCGACAATGTCGTCTCAGGCGCTAATTCCGGGTTGCTAAAACCTGGATAATAAAGATCGTTAAAAGTAGGTGCTTTAAAAGCGGCACCGCGGCTAGCTCTTAATTGCCAGGCGTCGGTAAACCAGTAGCCTGCAGCCAGTTGCCAGGTATTATTGCCACCGTACTCATCAGTAAGATCGCGGCGTACCGAGCCATCTAGTTGTACACTGCCCTGTTTAAAATTAACACCAGAAAAGAGCGCGCGGTTAATCCGGCCATCGGTAACATAGTTAACACCTGAACGCGCAACATTCTCAGAATACCAGTTTACCCCCGCCAACCAGTTTAGATTTTCAGTAATCGCTGAGCTGGTTTGATAGCTAAATTCATCACGCTCAGTTACGAAGGGGCTGCGAGAGACAGGGCCGTAAGGCGTATCATCATCCAGTACCCGACTTAATTGTGCCTGATGCTGCCATTGACCTAACTGATGTTGCCAGCCAACTAAGTAGCTGCGATTAAGGGTATCGGCCTGATCTTCAGTGCCCCAAGCAGTATCAAACTGATAAAAGCCCGAATTAATATCAAATTGGGCCTGCCATAACCCCAGACTAGTTTGATAATCGGCGGCCAGTTTGGCGAAGCGTTGATTATAACCATCGCGATCCGGATCTAGATCTTTACGGACATTAAAACCATCTGCCCGACTATACCCTGCAGTGGCACTGAGGTTTAACTCACCCACTTGCTGGCTAAGGCTAACATCAGCACCGGCCTGACCGAAACTGCCGACATTAGCGTTGAGTTCAGCCCCGTCTACTTTTCGGGTAGTGATCGCAATCACGCCAGATAAGGCATCCGCACCATACCAAGCTGCACGCGGCCCGCGAATAACTTCGATGCGCTCAATGAATTCCAGCGGCAGCATCGCCAGCGCCTTGTAACCAAGGGTAGCTGAACCACTGCGAACCCCGTCAATCAGCACCAGGGTATGACCGCTATTTCCGCCTCGCACATACAAGCCGCTATTCTGACCACGGCCACCATCACGTGATAAATTCACACCAGGTAATTGTGCCAGTAACGCCGGTAAGTCTTGTGCTTGTCGCTCGACAATATCGGCGCGATCCAGCACGGTAACGCTGGCGAGTACTTCTGATGTGGTAGTTGGGGTACGGTTAGCATAAACACTGATGTGTTCTATCGATTCTTCTGCTTGCACAGTAAAACAACAAGAGGCTACCAGCACGGCAGCCCAGGAAGGTTTAAACATAAAAACTCCAACAATGTGCCCACCGCACATTTATAAGGTTATAGGGCTTTCAGGCCGGTCTCCGGGCTAACAACTTGCTTACGCTGGTATTTCGCCTTCCCATCTGCGACAGTGGCTAATGAAATACCCTAAATTGTTTACCGTTGCGGGGGCAGCTCTGGCATCGCACCAGATTCCCGTTTAACTTGTTATCGCGTTACGCTTAACAAAGCACCTAAAAAGACATTGCTTTTAGCAAGTTCGCTTGTCACAGCACGCCAAAATCGCGGCAAGTTTACGCAGATCCAGCCAAAAGTCAATAGACATCCGGACGTCTAAATTTAATAACTTAGGTTATTCGTATAATCAGGGTGTGTTGACGTTTGCTGCTTGTTTTTTTGCTGGCTTGCTGATTTTGATACGAAACCTACCACAAATTTCCCCTGAGCAAGCTAGGGCCAATTACCAAGATAAATGAGGTTCGCTCAAAGCCTTGTTTAGCTTATAATAACCAAATAACCTGTAACAAAAAGAAGAGAAAAGCTATGCCTTCATTTGATATTGTCTCAGAAATTGATATGAACCAAGTCAATAACGCTGTTGAAAACGCAAAACGCGAACTGGAAACCCGTTTTGATTTTCGGGGCGTTGATGCCAAAATCGAGTTTAAAAAAGAGCATATTGAACTTACTGCAGAAGCGGATCAGCAAGTGATGCAGCTATTCGATATTTTTGCGACTAAAGCCAGCAAATTGCAGCTAGATGTCAGCAGTTTCAAAATTGAAAAAGAAGATCGTCACGGTAAATACATCACGCGTCATGTCAGCACCAAGCAAGGAATTGACAAAGAAGTCGCCAAAAAAGTCATTAAACTGATTAAAGAAAGCAGCATCAAAGTGCAAGTAGCTATTCAGGGAGAGGAGCTGCGGGTAACAGGAAAGAAACGCGATGATCTACAAGCCGTAATGCAGTTAATCAGAGGAAGTGACTTAGGGCAGCCATTTCAATTTAAAAACTTTCGCGACTAATCATCTGCTGCATAAGCCTTGCATCCCATATCTATTCCCCATAGCCTGCTGATGCACTTCTGGTGAAGTGCATTCTCTGAAAGGTGTTTGAAAAAATAGTCAAACAACTTCAAGATGCTGGAGCCTACACACTAGTGATTGCAAGCAGAAAACTGCTACAATCCGAGCCTCATCTGCCGGAGGTTGTAACGTGCCACAATCCTTTTATCGTTTTTTATGTTTAGTGTTTTTAATTGTCTCTACTGTGGGCTTTTTGGCAGAGCTCAGTGGTCATCGTATTGGCGCCGGTATTGCTAATTTTGATAAAGTGGCGCATTTTGGTATCTTCTTTCTATTAAGCGGTTTGTTTTGGAAAGCCTTCAGGGTAGACTTTTGGAAAATTGCCCTGTTTTTAGCTATCTATGGCGCTCTGGTTGAAATAGTACAAGAATATTTCACTAGGCGTACCGGCGACATCTGGGATTGGGTTGCGGATATGGCGGGCGTTTTCGCGTTTTTCTTGTTGCGCAAACTGTGGCACCTATGCCGTCCACGCAGCAAAAGTTAAGCTGGGTTATTGTCGGGCAAGGCGCTATCGGTTTACTGACCGCCTGTCGTTTACAGCATGCCAGTTACCCCGTTGCGCTTTGGTTACGTCAGCCAGCGCCTTTAAGCGTAACGCTGCAAGCGTCCGAAATAAGTACCCCCTGCTATTTCCTTCCTGCTGCAAGACCTCTGCATCAGGTTTTTATTGCAGTCAAAGCGTATGCCGTTGCAGATTGCCTGGCGCAGTTAAGTCCTGAACTTAGTGCCAATGCGCAATTAGTTATTAGCCACAATGGCATGCCTGATTTGGCGTATTTACAATCTGTCGCGGCTTTTGAGCAAGGTATTTGGTTTCTTAGTACCAGCCACGCCGCACTGCGCACCGCAGAGTCAGTGGTACATACTGGTCAGGGCCAAAGTATCTTGAGCCCGTTAAATAACGCTGCCAGGCAGGCAGAGCCAGCCATAGTTGCAGCCATGACAGAGGCCTTGGGCCCGATACAATTAACAACAGATATCAGGCCAGCCTTGTGGCGAAAACTGGCCGTTAATGCCGTAATCAATCCGTTAACAGCGTTGCATAATTGCCGAAATGGCGAGTTGGCGACAATCGCGTTCAACCAACAAATTGATAGGCTAATAGCCGAAGTGTGCCAGTTAGCCGCACTGGAACATATTGAACTTGAACGGCAACAAACCAAAGCACATGTTTATCAGGTTATGCATGCCACGGCAAAAAATTACTCGTCGATGCAGCAAGACCGCTATTACCAAAGACCACTAGAGCTTGATGCTATCACGGGCTTTATTATTAACACTGCCGCCAAACACCAATTACCAGTACCGGAGAATCAAGCGCTATTAGATGCACTACGGCAAACAACAACGCTATAACGGGTGCTTTATTAGCCGTTTCAATCTCACGTAACAGCCCGACGTTAAGGCCGATAAACCGCAACATTGCTAAAACCCATTTCCTGCAATAGTAATGCCTGCAGCCTGCTCATCACCCCTCGTTCACAATAACAGTAATATTGCTTGCTTTGGTCAAGCTCAGGAAACTTAGTGGCGAGCCGGAAAAAAGGGATCTCAAGTACCTGGTGACTAAGCAATTGCAATGGCTTAGCTTCAGCTTCATCAGGCGCTCTGATATCCAGTACTATGGCATCAGTGGGTAAAACCTCTTCGGTGGCAACAGTACGAGCTTGCTGCTCAGCTTGGTACTCAATAGTTCGGATATCCAGCACCTTAGTACTAGCAATAACCTCTGCCAGCACTGCAGGATCACAGTTTGCTTCTGTCGCTTCGACTTCTGCCAAGACCGCATTGACCGTGGGGCTTTTTGAAATCACACCACAGTATTCAGGCATAGTGCGAGCCAGTTCTTCTACGCCAATTTTTCGGGCAATATCGATAATTTCTTGCTTATCCTGGTAAATCAGCGGCCTTAAGATAAGCGTTTCGGTTACCCTATCAATGGCCGCCAAATTAGTGATAGTTTGGCTGGCAACCTGACCAATACTTTCACCTGTAACAATAGCTTTTATATCCAAGCTTGCTGCGACCTGGCTGGCAGCGCGCATCATCATGCGTTTCAGGACGACACCCATTAAGCCCGAATCGACCTTTTCCAAAATTTCCGCCACCATCGGCGCAAAGTCAACACTGACAAACTTAACTCGATGCGACAAACTGTACTTTTGCCATAAATAAAATGCAATTTCCCGCACCCCAGCTTCGTGCGCCGCACCGCCTAAGTTAAAAAACAGATAGTGCGTGCGTAAACCTTTGCGGATCATAAAATAGCTGGCAACTGCAGAATCATAGCCACCTGAGATAAGAGACAAGACATCCGATTGTGAAGGCAGCGGGAATCCGCCCATACCGGCAAAAGTTTCGGTCACCAGTAAGAATTTATCCTGCTTTATTTCCAGTTTGATGGTGATATCAGGCTTCTTTAACTGCACTTTGGCACTGCTAACCAGTTGATTTAAACCGCCACCAATATAACGCTCAGCCTCAAGCGAGCTAAAGGAATGAGTACCTTGACGCCGGACTCGAACACAGAAAGTTTTACCTGAAAGTTGCGCTTGATACACTGTCGCAACCTGCAAAAATATATCGTGCAAATCGCTAAAACCAAGACTTTGCATTTGGGAAAACGCGACGATACCAGGGATGCACGCCAAGAGTTCTATCATCTGACTGCGCAAGCTGTCACAGCTACTCTCAATACTCACCGTAAGATGATCAAAATTATTCGTTACCAGCACCTGCTCGTCTAGCTGCTTTAGAATAGTTCTAATATTGCGCTCCAATAATAAAGTTTGCCGCTTACGCACCGATTTACTTTTTATGGAGATCTCAGGATGAAGCTTGATAATAAATTCTAACATGGCAGTCGCAGTTGGCTAAAAACGGGCGCGTATTATAGCCAATCTGCAGGAAAACGCCTAATCGATTGACCAGGCGTTTTCCTAATAACTGGTTAGGGGCTGCTTGCTGGCTCAAAACTGATCGGTTCCGACACTTTGGGCTTGCCCTGCATAATGGCAATTTCTACCCGGCGATTGCGACGGCGGTTAAGTTCGCTGCTGTTAGGAACCAGCGGGCGGGTTTCCGCATGCCCCATCACCACTATACGATTACGATCAAAGCCAGGAGCCCTGATAAGCTCTGTTGCTACAGATACAGCACGCTTTGCAGATAAGTCCCAATTATTAGCATGTAATTCATCCGCAACCTGAAAGTCGTCAGTATGACCGCTTACCGTGATTTCACCAGGTACGTCGTTAAGTAAACGGCCAATCTGCTGCACTATTGGTTTAAAACGCGGTTGTAAAAAAGAAGAGCCCGAAGGAAAAGAACCATTTTCCCGGATCCGAATAATAATCTGTTGCCCCAGCGATTCCAGTTCAATAGCACCGTCAACGATTTGCTGTTCTAACTCCTCAGCTAACTTTTTAACTGTTTCATTTACTTTTTCTTGTGCGGCGTCTGCAGTTGCTTCTGCGGTTTCTTGCTCCTCAGCATTTAGCGCCGTTTGTCCACCAGTTTGATCATCACGCTGCTCTTGCCTACCACCGGCAGAATCCTCCTCACCCGCTTGAAACTCTATTACTTGCTGTGTCATCTCTATTGTCTGTTGCTGCAAGGTTTCAATAGGCGTCGGATCGGGTCGACCAGGCCTAAACTCCATGGCAATCACACTCGTTCCTTTCGGAATATCATCAACTTCAATTTTATTTTGAACACCAAAGGCAAACTTCATTGAGCCAGCAATTTGTTTAAACTTAAGCACATCCATTTCTGAAAATGCTAGTAACAATACGAAGAAACACATTAACAGTGCCATTAAGTCCGCAAAGGTCCCCATGTAAGCAGGTAATCCCGGAGGTGGGCATTTGCATTCTTCTTCGTTATCACTCATGCAGCTTCTCCTGCAACTTCACGTTTACCTTGTGCTAAGTAATTACGTAAAATACCTTCGATGACTTTAGGATTCTGACCATCCTGAATACCCAATACTGCATCCAGGATCAGCATATTATTCAGTTTTTCCTGCTGATTACGAATTGCTAATTTATCCGCCAAAGGAATAGCAATAACGTTAGCAATAAAGGCACCATAGAGTGTGGTTAATAAGGCTACCGCCATGGCAGGTCCTATAGCTTTGGGATCGTCCATATTTGATAACATGGCGACTAAGCCTATTAAAGTACCAATCATCCCCATCGCAGGGGCAACGTCACCCAGACTTTTGAAAATGGCAATAGCCGATTCATGTCGTTTTTCAGTCAGTACGATGTCTTTTTGTAAGGTTGCCCGCACCACATCGGCATCATGACCATCTACCAACATATTAATGCCTTTTTGCATAAAAGCATTGGGTATTTCAGCTTCTTCTAGAGCTAAAAAACCGCCTTTACGGGCCGAGTCGCCTAGTTGTACTGCTTTCTCAATCAGTTCTTCCGGTGATTCGATTTTAAACATAAACGCTTTCATCAACGCTTTGCCAGCTCCCAGAAATTGCGGTAACGTAAACTTAGATAAGACGACAAAGATTGAACCACCAAATACAATTAGTACTGAGACGAGATCCCCAAACATCCCGGGATCACCGCTACTACCGATAAACATCGCCATCACGATAAAACCGATTGCGCCTATCATTCCGATTAGCGTTGCTAAATCCACATTCTGCTCCTTTACTGACAGCCTGTTGGCCGGGCGTTTAAACCTGTATCTTTATTATTTTAACTTAGCCACAGCTTAGTTATCGACCTTTGCTGACAATCATTAAGCAATAATTCAGCAAAGAATACCAATTTAGTCGTTCCAAAGCGCTTTAGCATTGACCATAATAGCCTGCTACGATAAGGTTGCGCACAGTTTTTTTGGGGAATAACATGAGTAAAAAAAGCACTGAGCCTGGCCAGTTTGAGCAATCGATGCAAGAGCTAGAACAAATAGTGCAACAGCTAGAGCAAGGCGAGCTAACCTTAGAGCAAGCTCTTACCCAGTTTGAACGAGGTATCGTTTTAGTCAAGCATAGTCAGCAGCAATTACAAGCAGCAGAACAAAAAGTACAAATCTTGTTACAACAACAAGGTTCAGAGCAGTTACAACCTTTTTCGCCTCAGGCAGGAGACTAGCTTGACCCAAATGAATTTATCTTTCTACCAGCAACGGGTTGAGCAACAACTACAACAGCTGTTACTCATAAAGGTTACCGAACCGAACCCACTTTACCAGGCAATGTCATACAGTCTGTTACTTGGTGGTAAAAGGATTAGACCCTATTTGGTCTATGCTGTAGGTAAGCTGCTGGGCGCACAGCTCAACGATCTGGACGCACCGGCAATCGCAATCGAAGTGGTCCATAGCTATTCGTTAATCCATGATGATCTACCTGCTATGGACAATGACGAATTACGCCGTGGCAAAGCGACCTGTCATATTGCCTTTGACGAGGCGACTGCCATTTTAGCCGGCGATGCTTTACAAGCTTTAGCTTTTGAAACGCTTTGCAGCCACAGTTATCAACAGGTCAGTTTGGCACGTCAAATGGCTATGGTACACATGCTAGCGCAAGCCGCAGGTGCCAGTGGGATGTGTGCTGGTCAAGCGATAGATCTGGCACAAACTAATCAACAGGTTAGCCTTGATAAACTAGAACAAATGCACCGATTAAAAACTGGCGCCTTAATTGAATGCAGCGTAAAACTCGCGTATTACGCCAGCCCTATTGAGAATGAAACGGTACTACAAGATTTACTTTGCTTTGCTAGCGCGCTGGGTCTGGCATTTCAGGTGCAGGATGATATTCTTGACATTGAAAGCGATACGCAAACACTGGGGAAACCTCAAGGTTCTGATCTCAAGGCAAATAAATCAACGTATCCAGCGTTACTAGGCTTAGCAGGGGCGAAAGAGAAAGCCAGACAACTTTATGAAAATGCACTTTCGGCACTAAAACGCTTACCCTACGATACGACAGAGCTACAAAGCTTTGCTCATTACATTATTGCCAGAAAGTTTTAACATAGGCATTTGTTATGCAAATTGATATGACGGATTACCCGCTACTGACTAAGGCGAACTTGCCTGAACAGCTGCGTCAGCTACCACAAGAACTCTTGCCACAGTTGAGCCAGGAACTACGCAATTTTTTACTGAAAACTGTAAGTCAAAGCAGTGGTCATTTTGCCTCTGGCTTAGGTGCTGTTGAGCTCACAGTCGCCTTACACTATGTTTACAACACCCCGATAGATCGCTTGATCTGGGATGTTGGCCATCAAGCTTATCCGCATAAAATTTTGACGGGGCGCCGTGATCGGATGCACACCATTCGTCAAAAGGACGGTTTACATCCTTTTCCCTATCGTGAAGAAAGCGAGTATGATGTTTTAACGGTAGGTCACTCTAGCACCTCAATCAGTGCGGCTCTTGGCATGGCCATTGCTGCGCAGCAGGCGAAGAACCAACGCAAAGTGGTTGCGGTTATTGGCGATGGCGCCATTACTGCGGGTATGGCGTTTGAAGCCCTGAATCATGCTGGTGAAGTGAAACCCGACATGCTGGTGATTTTAAATGACAATGAAATGTCTATTTCGGAAAATGTCGGTGCGCTAAACCAGTATTTCGCCCGTATACTGTCAGGCAGCTTTTACACCAGCTTACGTGAAGGTGGTAAAAAAATTCTCAGCGGCGTCCCGCCTTTACATGAGCTGGCCAGTCGTGCTGAAGAGCACTTTAAAGGCATGGTCACACCGGGTACCTTTTTTGAAGAACTTGGTTTTAATTACATAGGCCCCATTGATGGCCATGATGTATTAGCTTTAGTTGATACCATTCGCAATATGCGCCAGTTAAAAGGCCCGCAGCTGCTGCACATTGTCACCAAAAAAGGTAAGGGCTATGCCCCTGCCGAGGCAGATCCTATCGGTTATCACGCAGTAGCTAAATTTGATCCTACCGCAAACAGCCAACCAGTTAAAAAGCCAGGATTGCCCAGTTTTTCTAATATTTTTGGACAGTGGATTTGTGATATGGCCCTGCAGGACGAACGTTTGCAAGCCATCACGCCAGCTATGCGTGAAGGGTCTGATCTGGTTGCCTTTTCTAAACGTTTCCCCAAGCGCTATTTTGATGTAGCTATTGCTGAGCAACATGCGGTTACTTTAGCTGCTGGCATGGCAATCGAAGGGTTAAAGCCCGTTGTCGCCATCTACTCCAGCTTTTTGCAACGGGGTTATGATCAACTAATTCACGATGTTGCCTTGCAACAATTGGATATCCTCTTTGCGATTGACCGCGCAGGAATAGTGGGTGCTGACGGCCCTACTCACCAAGGTGCCTTTGATATTAGCTTCATGCGTTGCATTCCTAATATTACTATTATGGTACCGTCTGACGAAAACGAGTGCCGGCAAATGCTCTATACCGGTTATCAGCATTCAGGCGTGGCAGCAGTGCGCTATCCGCGGGGCGCAGGTACAGGCATAACAGTAGTTGAACAGATGGAACTGCTGCCGGTGGGTAAAGCTAAGGTTATCCGTAATGGTAAAGGCTTTGCTATTTTAGCCTTTGGCCCGTTGCTTGCCGCTTGCCAACAACTAGCGATAGAACTCGACGCCACTTTGATCGATATGCGTTTCGTCAAACCTTTAGATGAATCATTATTAATAAGCCTGACTGCAAGTCATAGCCATATTATGACGGTAGAGGATAACGCTGTTATGGGCGGTGCTGGTTCCGCCGTAAACGAATTTTTAGCCACTCAGCAGTATAGCGGTAAGCTGTTAAACCTGGGATTGCCTGATGAGTTTATTAAGCACGGTACCCAACAGGAAATTTATCAGGAGCTCGGTCTAGATCAGGTCGGGATCACTCTTAAAGCCAAGCAGTTCTTGAACAAATAGTGATGAGTGGACACAAAATAACAAAACCTGCTGCGGCAGGTTTTGTTATTTTTCACCGTTAATCATACTGCAACGCTAACAAGCCTTCGTTTAGTAATCGACTAATCTGCAACTCCAGGTCCTGGCTCTCCTCAAACTCAAAAGCATCCAACTGACTATCAAAGGTTAAGGTTGCAACCTTATTGCTCAGCTGCTTTGCTCTAAGTTGTGCCAGAGCTTGCTCTGCTAATTGCATTGAGACTTCCCAATTTAGCAGTTGACCGCCCAGCAAGGGCAATGGGTAAAGCGCGTACGCAGCTGATGAAACAAGTCTGATTAACTGCCCATCCGCTACTATCAATTCACTAGCCGCTAGCTGACTCAACAAGCGGGTGCTGTATTGAGTCACTTGCGCGACTGAAATATCACGGAACACCACCACAAAGCGATCATCAGCATACCGAACCACATAATCTGAACCACCTGTCTCACGAATTAACAGCGCGCTGGCTTGTTGCAACATGGTATCAGCGCTGTTGCTGCCATAATTGGCCAAAATCTGCTGATAATGTTCCAGTTCTAAAAGCAGTAACGCAATGGTTTTGCCTTGTTGGGTTAAGGATTGCCGATTGCGCTGAAAATGCTCGATGTCTTTGGGTAACTGCTCTTGCATAAAGCGCAAGTTACGTAAACCTGTAGTGGCATCTCTATGGGTTAACTGACTCAGTTGTTCATTAAGTTCGTTAAGCTTTTGGTTAGTATTTTCAAGCTCTTGTGTACGTTGCCGTACCAAATTAGCCAACTGCTCTTGTTTAACTAAGTTATTTTGACGGTACAACCAAAACAAGCCGTATAAAGAACACAACAATAATAATAACCACAATAATCTATATAGTACGGTCTCATCAAAGCGCCTGGGGATTTGTAAGAACAGTTGTGTTTCTGTCGCGTCTTGCCAGCTCTGATGAGAATATTTTGCTTGTACTTTAAATTCGAAGCTGCCAGGTGGTAAGTTGGTATAGACCGCTTCGCGCCGGTCTGCTACGTCATGCCACTGCTGATCAAAACCCGCTAATTTGTAGCGAAATACCACACTATCGGGTCGACTAAACTCTAGCGCAGAATAGCTAATACTTAAGTTTCTCTCATACTGTTCCAATGTCTGCCTTTGTTGTAAGCCAGAGACAGGATAGGTATTGTGTGCTGTGACTCTTTTGATTAATGGCTGCAGACCACTGGGCGCTGAACCAATAAACCCCTCAGGCACAGCAACCAACCCCCGCAAAGTCGGGTACCAGAGCTGTTGTTGCCAATAAACAACTTTTGCTTGCCCGGTACCATTACAACAACGACTGGTCACGGAGCCCATCTGTCTATCATAAGGTGAGAGAATTTCTTCTAAACGGAAGCCATCCGTTGCCGCTTGTGCCAAGCTATCGCGCCAGAGCCTGAAAATACCTTTATGCGTACTAATCCATAACCAGCCACTTTGTTGATGAAAGTAAAAACTCAGTGCCGGGCCATGTAACAAGCCATTAGCACCATGCAGTTGTAACCAGGGTTGACCTGGTGGCTGAATAAAAATGCCATCATCTAAAGTACTGACCAAGACCGTATTATCAGGCAGTATTAGTGTTGCCATAATATAGGCATTGTATAACGCACTGCCGATACCAAGGCGAGTTAAACGTTGTTCATGCCACCGATAACTTCCTCGACTGGTGCCAAATACCAACAGATCTTTATTTTGACTTAAAGCGGTAATCTGCCGCGACTCAAGTTCAGGGTTAAATGGCAAAGCCTGTAGCTCAGTGCTATTTGCTAGAAATAACCCTTGTTGCGTGCCAAGCAACACGCCCCCCTCATTCGCAGCCTGAACAACTCTGACAGCTTGTCCTTGTAATAGCGGAAACAAAGGTGTCAGGCTCGCATCTTTTAAAGAATAACGAAATAAACCGCGCTCTAACCCAAGCCACAAATGATCGTCATCCGGCCAAAAAAGATCATGTACTGTCTGACCTTGAAGGTGTGTATCTGTAATTAATTGTTGATATTCGCCCGCCGCTGACAGTATCCCAACATCACTTTGACTGGCAAATAGCAACTGTCCTTGCGGAGTCAGTGATACGCTACGAATGATCGGCTCTGTGCCGGGTAAAAAGCGACGGATTTGACTACGGCTTGCTAAAAATACACCGTCACTAAAACTGCTTAACCAGATATTATGATCTTTATCCTGATAAATATTGCTAAACCAGGGCGAGCTGCCTAATTCAGAAGTGGTAATAGTTTGCCAGGGTTGTTGTTGATATTGATAAAATAATTTGCGATAAACCGACATCCAATTAGCACCGGATATGTCTTGTAATAATCGATAGACTGGCGCTGTAGTTTGATCTGGTAGTAATTGTAGGAGAATACGACCATCCGCTTGCAGGCGGTACAAGCCCGTTTCGCTGGCAATTTGCAAGCCTTCCTCAGTCCAGGCTAAATCATATACTGGGTTTTGTGCCAACTCAGGAGGTAACTCAAACTGCTGCCAGTTACCCTCAACATCACGCTGATATATGGCATCGCTGCTTGACACCCAAATCTGGTTATTGGCTTGCGCAAGCTGGCTTACTACCGCCTTTATGTGCTCAACCCGCTTAACCTTACCTGAGCTAATACTAAACAGCTGATCAGCCGCCACCCAGATCTCGCCTGGTGCAACTTCAAGGAGGGAGGTTACTTCACTAAAAACCGGCAGGCGCTCTAATGTTAAGGTATTGGCATCCAGAACCGATAAACCCGATTTAGTCCCGACCCAAATATTCCCCTCACTGTCAGTTAATAACTGAGTGATCGCATTACTGGCAAGCTTAGGATAGAGCTCGGTATTAAATACCTCGAATTGCCTGCCATCAAAACGATTAAGGCCAAACAAAGTGCCAAACCACATGTAACCTAGTTTGTCTTGGGTAATAGCCCGTACCGAATTACTGGACAAACCATCAGCACTAGTCCAATGCTTAATATCATAATCGTAAACCGAAGGATTGCTGGCATAGATAGCGGGTGCAAAAATAGCCAACACGTGGCACAAAGCGACAAGCGGTAGCCAAAATTTTTGCATAGTCCCTCCTTGGGTTTTTAAATTTTCGATTTAGACCAGCCATCCCAGAGCGAGTAAGGCATGTAATATAACCAAAGCAGGCAATGCCGCAAGTAAATCATCCAGCATAATGCCGAAGCCACCATGTACCCGCTGATCGAACCAGCGAATTGGCCAAGGTTTTACGATATCGAAAAAACGGAATAAGGCAAAGCCAACTAACAAACTCATAATGCTAACCGGTACCAACAACATTGTCAGGGTAAAACCGATAATCTCATCCCAAACAATGGCGCCATGATCATGCTCGCCCACATCAGCCGCAGCCTTGCCACAGACGTAGATCCCCAATAAGGTACCTACCACCAAGAAAGCCACAAACCAACTAGTACCCGCTAAGCTAAGTAGCCAGACCAAGGGCAACGCAACTAAAGTACCAAAGGTACCAGGGGCTTTTGGTGCCAGGCCACTACCAAAGCCTAGCGCCAAAAAGTGTTGCCACTTTGTCAGTTGAAAATTTGCCTTCATCAGAAATGTTGAAACCCTTGATGTTGATAGAAAAAAGGTTGTTCACCGGCTTTGAGCTCTAACTTACCAGCTAACCCGGTAATACGGCCAATACAAGTTACCGGCACGCCATAAGGTGATAGCAGCACATCTAAAGAGCCACGGCGATTTTCTGGTACAGTAAACAATAATTCATAGTCTTCGCCACCAGAGAGCGCCAGCTGAATGGCCAGGGCAGGCTCGCAGCTGTCTCTTAAGGCTTGTGACATGGGCAGCTTATTCACATCAATATAGGCACCAACGCCAGAACGTCTTAAAATATGCGGTAGATCCCCTGCTAAACCATCAGAGATATCCATAGCACTACTGGCGGTATTTCGTAATGCTTGCCCCAGCGCCACACGGGCAGCAGGATAGTGAAAACGCTGCAGCACATGCCCCTGATGCTTTTTACTAATCTCATGTTGCCCTTGCACCAACTTTAGACCTAAAGCAGCATCACCCAGGGTGCCGGTAACATAAATATAGTCACCTACTTTAGCGCCCGAGCGGGTAATCGCTTTGCCACGCGGAACCTGACCTTTGGCAATCATGGTTAAACTTAGTGGGCCACGGGTAGTATCGCCGCCAACTAACTGGCAATTATAGTAGTCGGCCGTTTCATGTAAACCGGCGGCAAACTCCGCTAACCAGGCTTCTTCTATGGCTGGCAGGGTTAAGGCAAGGGACAACCAGGTAGGCTCTGCGCCCATAGCAGCTAAGTCACTGACATTTACCGCTACCAGCTTGTGCCCAAGCGAGCGTGGATCAACATCGGGAAAGAAATGTGTATTGGCAACCATGGTATCAGTCGTCACGACTAAATCGTAACCATCGCGCACTTGCAGTACGGCGCCATCATCACCAACACTGACACAGGTATCAGTGCGCTTAACACCCGCATTCGAAAAATACTTGGCGATTAAATCAAATTCACCCATAAAGATTAAAAAGCCGACTTACGTCGGCTTCTCCATTAATTTGGACGCAGTACCCTAACCGCTTTATCCAGGATGCCGTTTACAAATTTATGGCTATCATCTGCAGCAAAAGATTTGGCCAGTTCAATGGCTTCATTGATGACGACTTTGTAAGGCACATCTAACCGGTACTTTAATTCGTAAGCAGAAACGCGTAACACCGCTTTTTCTACCAGATCGATTTCATCGAACGGTCTCTCGAGATAAGGTTTAATGGCCTCGTCCAGCTTGCTGTGATGCAGTACAACACCACGTAAAATATCCTGAAAATAGGCAACATCAATATGTTTGACGTTATTTTCCAGCAATAATTGCTGTTCAATATCGGCAATAGGATTGTGGCTAACTTGCCAGCTGTAAATACCTTGCACGGCTAAAGAACGTGACTGACGGCGAACATTGGGTTTCATTTAAGCTTCCTGTTACAGCTGTTCTAGCACGTTAATCATTTCCAGTGCTGACATTGCTGCCTCGCCACCTTTGTTACCCGCTTTAGTCCCGGCGCGCTCAATGGCTTGCTCGATACTATCTACCGTTAATACACCAAAGGCGACAGGTAAGTCATATTGCATAGATACCTGTGCGATACCTTTCACGCACTCGCCTGACACATATTCAAAATGCGGGGTACCACCGCGGATCACCGCACCCAAGGCAACGATAGCATCGTATTTTTTACTGGCAGCAACGCGCTGCACTGCCAACGGCAGTTCAAAAGCACCAGGAATACGCACGACAGTGATATCTTGCTCAGCGATATTACCCACGCGCTGTAAGGTATCAATAGCGCCGCTGAGTAAACTCTCAACGATAAAACTGTTAAAGCGCGCGACCACGATCGCAATTTTTTTGCCACGAGCTGAGTAGCCTGCTTCAATTACCTGCATTGCCAGTCCTTACTAGTTAACTGCCATCAAAAATTAGCCGCGTATTCTAACATAATTTCTGTCTATACCCAATGCATTTCAAGATGCTCGGACTATACGCGGTTAAGCTTATTCCGAAACGTAATCCACCACTTCTAAGCCAAAGCCCGATAAAGCATGGTACTTTTTCGGCTGACTTAATAAGCGCATTTTCTTTACGCCCAAGCTGGCTAAAATTTGCGAGCCTAAACCAACATTACGTGAAGTGCCTTTCCACGGCGCTGAACGTGGCTTTTCACCCTTGTCTTCCGCTTCAAAATTCTGCACCATATGCACCAGCTCGTCGGTAGACTCGTGCTTACCTAACAATACCAGCACGCCCCCCTCGGCGGCGATACGTTGCATTGCGGTATGCAGCGGAAAGCTAAGATTATTACTGCGCGTGCTAAGTAATAGATCATTAAAGGTATTATGTAAATGCACCCGCACCAGCGTTGGCTCATCGGCCACTATCTGCCCTTTAACCAAAGCAAAATGCAGCTGATTATCAATGGTGTCTTTAAAGGTCACTAACTCAAACTCGCCCATCTCGGTCGGTAGCTGACAGGTGGCTACTTTTTCAATTGTGGTTTCGTTTAGATTACGGTATTCAATTAAATCCGCAATGGTGCCAATCTTTACCTGATGCTCTTTGGCAAACACTTCTAAATCTGGCCGCCGTGCCATAGTACCGTCGTCATTTAAGATCTCGACAATCACTGCTGCTGGCTCTAGCCCGGCTAAGCGCGCTAAATCACAACCCGCTTCGGTATGACCAGCACGTACTAACACACCACCGTCCTGCGCCATTAACGGGAAAATATGCCCCGGCTGCACGATATCGGTTGGGCTGGCATCACGCGCTACCGCTGCTTTCACGGTACGTGCCCGATCTGCAGCCGAAATACCAGTAGTGACCCCTTCTGCCGCTTCAATTGACACGGTAAAGTTGGTAGAAAAAGGCGATTTATTGGCATCCACCATCAAAGGTAAGGCCAATTGCTTGCAGCGTTTTTTGGTTAAGGTCAGGCAAATTAGACCTCGGCCATATTTCGCCATAAAGTTAATCGCTTCTGGCGTAACATACTCCGCCGCCATCACCAGATCGCCTTCATTTTCGCGATCTTCATCATCCATCAGAATAACCATTTTGCCCTGACGGATATCTTCTATTATTTCAGCAGGTGTATTCAGTTGCATAGCTAACCTTCTTTATAAAAACCCGCGCTGCTGCAGCAGCACCAGATCAACACCACCTGCTGCTGCAGGGGCCTTAGTCGTTAATAACCGTTCTAAATAACGGGCAATCAGATCCACCTCTATATGGACTAGTGCACCTTTTTGCAACTGCACCAAGGTAGTTTCTGCGGCGGTATGCGGCACTATGGTTAAACGAAACCTATCTTTCGCCAGTTCATTGACCGTTAGACTAACCCCATCTATAGTCACTGAACCTTTATGGGCCAAATAAGGGGCGAGTGCCGCCGGCAAACTAAACCACAATTGCCAGGCACGGGCAGACTTCTCGATATGCAGTAACTCACTGACGCCATCGACATGGCCGCTGACCAGATGGCCACCAAGGCGCCCGGTTGCCAATAACGCTTTTTCTAAATTTACCCGCTGCCCTACCTGATACTGTCCAAAACGGGTCAGTGCCAGCGTTTCAGCCGAGACATCTGCGGTAAAGCTTTGGCCGCTAAGAGCGGTAACCGTTAAGCAAACGCCATTGGTGGCAATACTATCACCCAGTTTAACGTCGCTAAAATCGAGCGTCGAACTTTGCACCGTCACCATCAAATCGCCGCCCTTACGACTTAGCTGACTGATAGACCCTGTTGCTTCAATAATTCCAGTGAACATATTAGTGCTCTTCTTGTAAGGCTGTCGCGGTTAAGGTGCTGGCCGCAAAGGTGGCACGGATCCGTAAATCTGGCCCTATGGTTACCACCTCTTGTAGGTGCAGCTTTGGTACCTGAGCCAAGGTTTGATACTCGCCAAGCCTGACGAGCGGCTGCGCTTGTTCGCCCAGTAACAAAGGTGCCTGGTAGATCAGCAATTCATCTGCTAAGCCTTGTTGCATCAGCTCACCGGCTAAGGTGCTGCCAGCTTCAGTCCAAATGCTGTTAATTTGCCGACGGTGCAGTTCAGCGAACAGCTCGGTGAGAGCGAGCCTACCGTTATGAGCAATCGCTAAGGCATATTGCTCTACGGCGACATCGGTCTCAGCCAGCACCTTGGCAGCTTGCCCTTTGGCGTAACAGAGCAGCACCGGGCCCCCCTGCTTAAATAACGGCTCTTCACCTGTTAAACGTTGTTTACTGTCTAAAATGATGCGCAGCGGCTGGCGTAAACTACCGCTTGCTAAAGGCGTGATACTTTGCTGCTGAATTTGTCGCACTGTCAGGCTAGCCGCATCGGCCAGTACCGTATTGGCAGTCGATAGAATAGCGCTACTTTGTGCCCGAAACAATTGCACATCAGCGCGTGCTTCTGGGCTGGTCAACCATTTACTGACACCATTGGCCAGCGCGGTACGGCCATCTAAACTGGCGGCCATTTTTAGCCACACATAGGGCCGCTGACGCTCCATTCGGCTTAAAAAGCCGGGGTTAAGCGCCCGCGCATCACTTTCTAGCAAACCACTTTGCACCTCGATCCCAGCCGCTGTTAAAATTGCTACCCCTTTGCCAGCCACTAACGGATTAGGATCCAGCATGGCAATCACAACCCGTGCCACGCCTGCTTTAACTAAGGCCTCAGCGCAAGGCGGTGTGCGACCATAATGCGCACAGGGCTCTAAGGTAACATAGCAGGTTGCGCCCGCTGCGTTATCGCCGGCCTCTGCTAGGGCATAAACCTCAGCATGGCCTTGCCCAGCCTGCTGATGATAACCGCGACCAATAATTTTTTGATCTTTAACAATTAAGGCGCCCACATTGGGATTGGGATCCGTGGTAAAACGGCCTTTGACAGCCAGTGCAATTGCCTCAGCCATGTGCTGCTGATCAGCCACTGAAAACAACACGACTATTGCTCCCCTAAACGGGCAATTTCTTCACCAAATTCCCGGATATCTTTAAAAGAACGATACACCGAAGCAAAGCGTACGTAAGCCACTTTATCCACTTTAACCAGTTCATCCATAATTAAATTCCCCAGTAGCTGGCTAGCGACTTCGCGCTCACCGGTTGCCCGCAACTGCGATTTGATTTTATGGATCAATTGTTCAATTTCTTCGGTAGACACCGGGCGCTTTTCCAACGAGCGTAGTAAGCCATTTCGCAATTTATCTTCGTTAAAAGGCTCGCGCGAACCATCACGTTTAATAATGCGTGGCATCACTAATTCGGCGGCTTCGAAGGTGGTAAAACGTTCATGACAAGCCAGACATTCGCGGCGGCGACGCACCTGATGTCCGTCAGCCACTAAGCGGGAATCGATAACCTTGGTATCATCGGCATTACAAAAAGGACAAAACATGCGTTGCTCTCTACTTTGACCCATGAAAAAAATGGCCGCAATAGCGGCCATCATAGCATGTTATTATTCGTTACGCATAAACCGGGAAACGACCACAAACGTCAGCTACCTGAGCCTTCACCTGTTCAATCACCGCGGCATCGCCACGGCTGTCCAGCACATCACAAATCAGCTTAGCGACCAGACGCGCCTCGGTTTCTTTAAAACCACGACGGGTAATTGCTGGTGTACCGATACGTAAGCCACTGGTTACGAAAGGTGAACGTGGATCGTTTGGTACTGAGTTTTTGTTAACAGTAATATGCGCACAACCTAACCAAGCGTCTGCTTCTTTACCGGTGATCTCTTTATCAATCAGATCCATTAAGAATAAATGGTTTTCAGTACCACCAGACACCACTTTATAACCGCGGCTCATCATCTCAGCACACATCGCTTTGGCATTCAGTAACACTTGTTGTTGGTATACCTTAAATTCAGGTTGTAAGGCTTCTTTAAAAGCCACCGCTTTTGCAGCAATAACATGCATTAACGGGCCGCCCTGACCACCTGGGAAAACCGCTGAATTCAGCTTTTTCTCAATGGCTTCGTTGCTACGTGCTAAAATCAAACCACCGCGCGGACCAGCCAGTGTTTTATGGGTGGTAGTGGTAACAACGTCAGCAATTGGCACTGGGTTTGGGTATAAACCCGCGGCCACTAAACCAGCAACGTGTGCCATATCAACCAGTAAGTAAGCACCAACTTTATCAGCAATATCACGGAAACGTTGCCAATCAACAATGCCTGAATAAGCAGAAAAACCAGCGATAATTAGCTTAGGCTTATGTTCCAGCGCTAGGGCTTCGGCTTGCTCATAATCAATAACACCCGTTTCTGGGTGCAGACCGTATTGCACGGCATGATATAACTTGCCTGAGGCACTAACTGTAGCACCATGGGTTAAATGGCCACCATGCGCCAGGCTCATGCCTAAAATGGTGTCACCGGCGTTGAGTAATGCAAGGAAAACGGCAGAGTTAGCCTGTGAACCTGAGTGCGGCTGTACGTTAGCGTAATCGGCACCAAATAATTCTTTAGCGCGGGCAATGGCTAAGTCTTCAGCGATATCAACGTATTCACAACCACCGTAGTAACGCTTATGTGGATAGCCTTCGGCATACTTGTTGGTTAATTGTGAACCTTGTGCCTGCAACACCCGTGGGCTGGCATAGTTTTCTGATGCAATTAGCTCAATATGCGCTTCCTGCCGCTCAGTTTCTTGTACCATCGATTGCCATAATTCCGGATCAAAATCGGCAATATTCATATCACGCTTTAACATGCTTTCTCCTGGGCGCGGCTATCACGCTTAAAGGTTAACTACAGTCTAAAAAACTGGCCGGTATTCTACCCTGAAAATTGAATCCTTGCACTGAAAAAGAAGACGTCTAAACGTCTGAAACAAAAAATAGTCTGTACCATCAAACCCTTTGTAGTAAAAAATGGCATCTTAGCTTTACAACGCTACGGGACAAAGTTAAATTACTGGATATTAATACAGTTGTCTAATTGGGGTTAGCTGCTCATGACAAGATGCCGCAAAATCATTCATCTGGATATGGACTGCTTTTTTGCAGCTGTTGAAATGCGTGATAATCCCAGTCTCAAACATATTCCGATTGCGATTGGCGGCAATCGCCACGAGCGCGGTGTGATTGCTACTTGTAACTACCCTGCCCGCGCTTTTGGGGTACGCTCCGCCATGTCTACCCATGAAGCCTTAAAGCGCTGCCCACAGCTCACCTTGTTACGCGGAAATATGGAAAAATATAAAAGCGTTAGCCGGCAAATTCAGGCGATTTTTTTGCGCTACACCGAGCTGGTTGAACCGCTATCACTAGACGAAGCTTACCTAGATGTGAGTGATTGCTCACTGTTTCATGGCAGCGCTACATTTATTGCGGAAGATATTCGCCGCACGGTATTGCAGGAAACCGGTTTAACCGTATCTGCCGGTGTCGCGCCGAATAAATTTTTGGCGAAAATCGCCAGCGATGAGAATAAACCAGATGGGCTCTTTGTATTATCTCCAGATAAAATCAAAGATTTCATCCATACGCTGCCACTGCGCCGCATTCCGGGGGTTGGGCAAAAAACAGCGGAAAAACTGACTCAGCTTAGCCTGACACATTGCCGCGACATTGTGACTTTAGGAGAAGAACCCAGTACACAGATGCTAGCTTTGCTGTTAAAGCATTTTGGCAGCCTGGCCAGCACTTTAATAAAACGCAGCCAGGGTATTGACGAGCGGCCAGTGCAGCAGAGCCGTGAGCGTAAATCTATTGGCGTAGAACAAACCTTAGCAAAAGACCTGGAACAACTAGAACAAGCCCAAGCCGAATTGCTCAAACTACTCCCCACTTTAGAACAGCGTTTATCACAAAGCGGTAAAGCGAGCTTATTACAGAAAATTGGCGTGAAACTTAAATTCAGTGATTTTCGGCAAACTACGGTAGAAACGCAAAGCAACCAACTTAATATGCTCCTGTTTAAACAGCTCCTGGAACAAGCCTGGCAACGGCGGCAAGACAAAGCCGTGCGCTTAATTGGTATCCAACTAGGTTTTAAAACCTTTTGTGAAGAACAACTTAGTTTACCTTTTTAAGCTATATCATCGATTTTGTCGCTAGTTTAGCGTTTAGTCCTTGCTAGCGTAGATTGTGATAGGAGGGTGTTCAATATTCTGTGTGAAAAACAGAGCGCTTTTAAGCACACAATCTTATTAATAAAAAAGCCGGCACTATGGCCGGCTCTTAATAAACTTTTATCAATTAACCGATAACAGTTACGTTTTCAGCCTGTGGGCCTTTTTGACCTTCAGTAACGATAAAAGTTACTTTTTGGCCTTCAACTAGGGTTTTGCGGCCTGTGCCATTGATAGCGCGGAAATGTACGAATACATCTTTGCCGCCTTCACGCTCGATAAAACCAAAACCTTTATCTTCGTTGAACCACTTAACTGTACCAGAAATTAACTGTGACATAACACTCTCTTACTTTAACAAATTTTGCCGGACTTCCGGCGACTTAAATATTACCGGCCACGTCATCGAGCTGATACATATTCAACCGCATTATCAGGGATGCTGATTAAGTGGTCAACATAAATACCCGGGCGAACAGAAAATAGTTTCTCTACAGGCCGTTCCAACGCAGGTTTTAATCCCTGTGCAATTTCAGTGTAGCAGCAAATGTTGAAAAAATAATCAAACTGGATCAATTTTTTTGCGTCTCACCGGCGCGGTGCCATCATCCCCGCCTTCAAAGAAGGTTTTTGTGGCCACTTTTGCCGTTTTAGCTGCAGTATTCGCGCGCTTTTTGGCCGCTGTGCCCGTTGTTGCTGTGGCTTTAGTGGTTTTCGCTGCCGTTTTAGCAGGGGCTGGCACTATACCGCTAAAACGCGCTTCCAAACCGGGGATAACACTAAACTCTACAGGACGGCGTAAAAAAGCCTCAATTTTTTGCAGTGCCAGCCAATCTTTTGGTCCCACCAAAGACATTGCGACGCCTTTGGCGCCCGCACGCCCGGTGCGACCTATACGGTGCACATATTCTTCAGCATGCTTAGGTAAGTCAAAATTTAAAACATGAGACACTTGCAGTAAATCTAAGCCGCGCGACGCTAAATCGGTCGTCACTAACACCTGATACTTGCCAGCAGCAAATTGCTGCATCACCGCATTACGCTGCCCTTGTGTTAAACGGGCACTTAAGCCCATAGCACTGAACCCTTGTTCATTACAAAACACGGCTAAACGCTCGGCATCATCACGGGTCGCCGTAAAAATAATCAGCTGTTTTACCGGCTCATGTTGCAACATATGCTGCAACAGCGCCTCCTTATGTGTTAAGTGATCCGCAAAAACAAACTGTTGCTGAATATCGCTATGTTGTTCATGACCGCTACCTAAGGCCACTCGAAACGGATTCTTTAACAATGATAGCGTCAGCTCATCAACTTCAGCATGATCCAGTGTTGCCGAGAACATCAAGGTTTGCCGCAAACGATGATCAGCCGCTTTATTAATGGCATTCAGTTGCGGCATAAAACCCAGATCCAGCATGCGATCGGCTTCATCCAGAATCAACAATTCTAAGCCCTGTATAAAGACTGATTTGTGCTCAAGGTGGTCGAGGAAACGGCCAGGTGTTGCGACTATCACGTTAGGTTGGCGCTTTAACAGCCTTTCTTGATCATTAAAGTTTTCGCCACCAACAATTAAAGCCGCGGTAACAGGCGTATTGGCGATAAATAAGCGTAACTGAGCATAAACCTGCTTGGCCAGTTCACGGGTTGGCGCCAAAATCAATGCCCGGGCATCCTGCTTTGATAAAGGCCGGCTTTTTAACAGCCGCTGCATCATCGGTAATAAATAGGCTAAGGTTTTGCCGGACCCGGTTTTAGAAGAAACAATTAAATCGCGTCCCACTAACACCGCCGGGATCGCTTCTTGTTGAATATCGGTAGGTTTAGCAAAACCTAAATGTTGGACCGAGCGCAATAAACGCGGGTCTAGCCGCAAATCCTGAAATACCAAAATAAACCCCACTTTGAAAATAGCGCGCTATGATAACCGAACTAACAAATTTGAGTTAGCATCATTTCTCGGGCTAGTATAGTCACTATTTCGCTAATTCGTATTTATCATCATAAATAGAGTGCCCCTATGAGTAACGCCTTTAAAGAACAATTGTTAAAAGCCGGCCTGGCCGATCCGAAAAAATTAAAAGCGGCAAAAAAGCAGCAGCATCAGCAGCGGGTGCAAGCGGGTAAAAGTCAAAAGCCGGTTAGTGAAACGACATTACTCGCGGAACAACGCCGACAAGAACAAGTGGCCCGTGATCAAGAATTAAACCGGAAAAAACAGGAACAACTGCAGAAAAAAGCTATCTTAGCGCAAGTAAAACAGTTGATTGCGCATAACACTATTAAACCTAGTGGTGAGCTGTCATTTAACTTTACTGATGGCACTTTAGTAAAACGCATTTACGTTAACAACAAGTTGCATGGCGAATTAACTCGTGGTTTACTCGCTGTTGTCAGAGATGGTGAACAATATGTATTAGTACCAGCGGCTATTGCCGCCAAGATTGCACAGCGCGAGCCGGATTGTATAGTGGTACTGCATGATCGCCAGCAACAAACTGTAGACGAGGATGATCCTTATGCTGCCTATCAAATCCCTGACGATTTGATGTGGTAAAGTCAAAAATCCTTGTCTGGCTAGTCTAATCAGACTCAAATTACGTTACCGCTAACAAAGGAGCTTACTATGCGGCTATTACTATCATCCTGCTTTATTATTTTACTCACAACCAGCCAGGCATTATTTGCCGCCTCGGTATGGCAAGTTAGTAAAGACGATCAGAGTTTTTATCTGGTCGGTACTGTGCATTTATTAAGCGAATCAGATTTCCCACTACCCGCGGCATTTGATACCGCTTTTAATGCCAGCAACCACCTGATCTTTGAAACAAATTTAGCAGACCTGACCAGCCCCAAGGGCATGAATTTGTTAATGTCGCAAAACACTTACAAACCAGGGCAAAATTTACAGCAAGTCTTATCAAAAGAGGTATATCAACAACTGCAAAGCAAAGCTGCTGAGCGACAGTGGCCACTTACTTCTATCGAGCAATTTAAGCCTGCTTTTGCCGCCATCATGTTGGCCACGCTGGAGCTACAACGTTTAGGCGCAGCTTCGACCGGTGTCGACATGCACTACTTGCAGCTTGCCCAGCAGCAGCAAAAGACCTATGGCGGCTTAGAAACCCTGGACGAACATTTAGGCGTGATGACAGCATTAAATAAACTGGATGCAGATAGCATTATCAGTGCGACATTGAAAGACTTAGCACAAACGGAAACTATGCTAGCACAGATGAAAGCAGCCTGGCGCAGTGGCGATACTGACGCACTGGAAACCTTATTTCTTGCTGATATGAAAGCCTTCCCAGACATGTACAACATTATGCTGGTCGATAGAAATCATGCCTGGATGAAAACGCTAGAGCAGCTAACTGAACCAGGTACGATGGTACTGGTCGGTGCCTTGCATATGGTGGGTGACGATGGCTTACTAAAATTACTGACAAGCCGCGGCTATACCATCAAGCAATTAGTTGACTAACTGATCTTCGCTGTCTCATCTCACTGGCAACTTGCGCCAGCATTTGAGACAGCACCCTGTTATTTTACGTAGAACCAGGATCGATAGGTTTACGCTGCACCCCTTCCCTGGCACTAATCCCCTGAGTTGCACTAAAGCGGCTTTGTACCTGCCATTTCGGCCTGATCGGTGTTAATGGCAGCTCACGCTTTCTGGCAACGAGTAAGTAACTGGAAGCAAAATACCTTAAATAGCGTTCACTAAAACGCTGCCAGCGTCCTTGCTTATGCTCTGCTGCTAATAGGGCGCTACAAAAAAATCGCTCTTCACTAAGAACTTCAAAACCAATCAGATGTAACCAGTCTTTGATGCGGGAAGCACTAAAAAAATGTCCCTGCCAGGGAAAGTCTTGTTTTAACCAGGGGATATGCCGACAAAGGCCTGACACACTGTATGGGTTAAAACCTGTTAGTAACAAATAACCATCACCAATAAGTACTCGATGCGCTTCACGAATAACATGGTGAGGGTCAACCTGAAATTCCAGACAATGACTTAGTAACACGGCATCAACGCTGGCTGCCGCAATGGGCAGAGCATCTGCGTCGGCAACGATCTGTGCTAAAGAAGCTACGTCGCCTAGAGTGACTTGATGGCGCAAACGGGCCGCCTGGGTATCAAGCTGGCTACTTAAATTGCCTACTTTTAATAAGTAGTAGCCGAAAATCTGCTGCCACCAAGGATCCAACTGCTGGCTAATTGCCACCGCCAGTGCCTCCCCCTGACGAAATGCCTGCCAGCCTGCGGGAGCAGCGGGATGATTTTCACGTAGTGCTGGTTTCATGTTAAGGTTCTGCCTCGACTTTTTTTCAGGATAACAAAATGACAACGATTATCCCACTCCCCGCTTTTCAGGATAACTATATCTGGGTGCTAAGTCAGTCAGATACCCCCTGGTGTGTGGTCGTTGATCCTGGCGATGCCAGCGTGGTTAACGACTATTTAATTCAAAATGAAAAAAAACTATTGGCAGTTTTGATCACTCATCACCATGCCGATCACACAGGGGGGCTGATGCAGTTAAAACAGCAGTGGCCCGAGCTACGAATCATTGGTCCGACAGCTGAACACGCTAGAATTCCAGCCTTAACCGAAACGGTAGGTGACGGTGCAATAGTCGTTTTGCCGCAACTCAAGCAGCAATTTCAGGTAATAGCGATACCGGGACATACCGCCGGACATATTGCTTTTTATTCAGCGCCCGTTTTGTTTTGTGGTGATACGCTATTTAGCGCAGGCTGTGGTAGGTTGCTGGAAGGCGAATTTAGCGAAAGCGCCATAAAAATGTATCAATCTTTACAAAGACTTATTAGCTTACCTGAGACTACAGAGGTTTACTGTACTCACGAATACACCTTAGCTAATTTACGCTTTGCCCTTAGTATTGAACCTGATAATCTGGACTTGCAGTATTATCAACAGCAGTGCCAGGTAAAACGCCAGAACTTTAAGCCAACCCTGCCCTCAAATATTGGACTTGAGAAAAAAGTTAACCCTTTTTTACGATGCAATAACAAAGACTTACAGCTGAAACATAATCAAAACTCGGCACAGTCGCTATTTGCTTACCTAAGGATGGCCAAAGATCAATTTAAATCCTGACTTGCATTGAGCTGTCAGACAGGTAATATATTTTTTTTAAATCTGGAAACCCGTTATGACTGTAAGAATCTCTGCCGTAGTATTGCTGGCACTGTTAACCGGCTGTGTCAGCACGACAGGGTCTGACTCTGATAACACCAACACTGTAACAGCGAACTCGGCTCCGCAAAATAGCGGTTATAAAAACAAAAAAGCCTCTGAAGATTTCCATCGTAATACAGCGTCAGCTGAATCTATAGCCGATAGATTATGGTCATCGGGCTTAAGTGAAGAGCAATTATTAGATGCCACTGAACTCGAAGATCTCTGGCAACGCATCCAAACACAGCTGAGTTTTAATGTGCCACAAACCCGCGCTATCGTAGAGCAGCGCAACTTCTACGCTGATAATCAAAACTACCTGGATCGAATTTCAGGCAGAGCCCAGCCGTTCCTTTACTACATTGTACAAGAGCTGGAAAAGCGAGCAATGCCATTAGAGTTGGCTTTACTCCCTATTATTGAAAGTGCTTTTGATCCCTCCGCCTATTCTCCGGCAAGAGCAGCAGGGATGTGGCAGTTTATGCCCACAACGGGTAAGCGGTTTGGTTTAAAACAAAACAGTTGGTACGACGGACGTAAGGATGTAATTCAATCTACACAAGCGGCATTAGA
Source organism: Alishewanella longhuensis (assembly GCF_014653435.1). Taxonomy (GTDB): domain Bacteria; phylum Pseudomonadota; class Gammaproteobacteria; order Enterobacterales; family Alteromonadaceae; genus Alishewanella; species Alishewanella longhuensis. Next base: position 267,246 of record NZ_BNAO01000002.1, read on the forward strand.
CTATTTACAATACCTTTATAATACGCTGGAACACGACTGGCTAAATGCTATCGCTGCCTATAACGCCGGTGAAGGACGCATTATGCGGGCCATTCAGGCCAACAAAAAGCGCCGTTTACCCACAGATTTTTGGTCTTTAGATTTACCTGCTGAAACCACTGCCTATGTACCAAAACTGTTGGCATTGGTCGATATCCTGGCTCGACCTGAAGAGTTTCAAATTGTTTGGAAATTTATCGCTAACGAACCCAAAATAGCTGTTGTTGAAGTAGGTAAACAGCTGGATTTAAGTATCGCCGCTGATCTGGCAGAAATAAGTTTGGCTGATTTACAGGCCTTAAATCCTGGCTTTAACCAATGGGCAACCGCTCCAGATGGCCCACATCATTTGGTCTTACCCATAGAGCAGGTTGATACCTTTAATAGTAAGCTTGCGCAGACACCGCTAGAACAGCTTATGCAATGGCAACCCTATCAGGTTAAGAGTGGTGATACCTTAGGCGCCATTGCCAAACGTTATCAAACCACAGTTAGCGCCTTGACTAACCTGAATAAACTGAGCGGCAATACTATTCGTATTGGCCAAACCCTGCTTATTCCGCGAGCCAGCGGCAGTGACGAACAGTCAGCTGGGCCAGATTTACAAAATATAGGTCCAGCAGAAAGTTCAACTCAAACAGAGTACATAGTACAGCGCGGTGACACGCTATGGGATCTAAGTCGCAAATATGATGTCACCGTAGCACAGTTACGCAACTGGAATAAGCTTGCCAGTAACGCTATATTAAATGAAGGCCAAGTGTTACAAATTATACAGAGTAACCAAGCTCAATATGCTCAGTTGAAAACCCGTACCGTAAATTACCGTGTCAGGTCTGGGGACTCGCTGGCTAAAATCGCTCAGCGTTTTAGCGTAAGCGTTGACGATATCATCAAGTGGAATAATATTAGCCCTGAGCGTTATCTGCAGCCGGGCCAGCAGCTAACATTATTGGTTGCTGCAACCGCAGTTTGATCATTTAGAGGTTCGCCATGAGATTTCTGGTGTTGGCCCTATTATTAGTTAGCTTTTGCAGCCAGGCAACTTTTAATTATGAAGGGGAAGTTGCACTGCACTATGTTAATGGGGAGCAGCGCACTCAAAAGTTTTCGCTGGCATTAACCCGGGAAGCAGGTAACTATCTGTTTCAAGTTGGCTCTCAGAGCGCTCGTGTCGCAGCGCCACCACAAAAATATGCGTTATCGCTAATACTGCAACATGATCGTGAAGTTTGGGTGACCGACTTCACTGACCAACCTTTACAGGCGTTTGTATTAACCATTGCAGACTATAAAATAATCCTTAAACAGGATCAGCAAGCAACCGCTGCTCGAGGTAAGTTTATACTGCAATTTGGTGATGAAACCTATTTCTTTGGTCGAGGACCGGCGCAAATTAATTTTAAATTAGAGCCAAGCGGTATTGTTGATATAGAAATACGCGGCATGTTTAAACCACGCCGCTAGCACCACATAAACTGCGGTGAAGCCATCTTCATCCTGAATAATTGATCTATTCTTTTTGGGGTTGTAACGCCGGAATAAGGCCAGACGCCAAACAGAGCAGCGGAGCTAACAGTAAAAACCAAAAGTTAGTCAACGGGATATCATGCCAATAGGCATGTATGGCTGCGGTAAACTGAAAAACCAAACCAAAGATACCACAATAACATAACAAGCGGTTAAGCCAGCGTTTGGGGAATCGCACTTTCAAACCTATATTGTTGCTTTATCTTGACCAACATGCGCGAAAATACCCCTAATAACAGTCTCTGATGTTCACTATAGTAATGATGTTGCTTTACAGAATCAAAACCTACGAATCCAAATAACTCTGTATCCGCTAAAATCGGCAAAGCCAACAAGCTCTTAATACCCTGCGGTTGTAACAGTTGTTTTAACGCGTCGCCGTGAGGCAACGACGGCACATCAGGGATATACATCTCGCCACCTCGTTGATGCGCATTCACCCATTGCGGTATTGCGGTTAACGGCACCTGCTGCAAATTATTAATCTCCGGGACAATGCCATTAGCGCACCATTCAAAGGTATTAGAACACGTTTGTTTGTTAAAATCATAATCAAAGATATATACCCTATCAGCCGCTACAGCTGAACCCAACTGGGCCAAAGTCTGATTAAGTAACACAGGTAACTCATCATTTTCTATGCCGATAAAACGCTGAGCAATATCTAGCATCAATGCGGTAAGTGATTGGGTGTCCATCGCGGAATCGGCTCTAAATACCGACATGTTCACATTAGGTATTTGATGTAAGGTAATCAACAGCAGACCAATATCAGGCGCATAACTTTGCACCTGATAACTAAGGGAAGTATTGACCGAATAATATACCGCACGCCGATTAAAATCCTCTGCTTGGCATAATTGCAATTGCTCAGAGCTTAAACCAGTGACTACTTTAAAAACCGCGTTAGCCGCGACAAATTCCGCTTGCTCAGGCTGCTCCTGAGGACTACGAAATAAAGCACAAGCAAAAGGAGCTTGGCGCCACCATTGAAAATAGTCGATTTTAGACATCCTGTTACATCCGACAATATAGGGCGATAGAAAGCAAAAAGCATTCTGCTAAATCATGGCGTCTGGCTGCTGCTCAGGTGCAGCCAAGGCAAAGGCAGCTAACTGCTGACAATGTTGATAAATGCGATGAATGTGCGGATAGCTTTGCATATCTAAGTTAAAACGCAAAGCATTATAAACCTGTGGTACCAAACAGACATCCGCTAGCGAAATTTGGTTACCATAGCAATATTCGCCGCACGTAAGAGAAAGGCGCTGCTCTAAAGCAGTAAAACCTATTGTTAACCAATGCTGGATCCAGGCTAATTTCTGCTGCTCATTAAGCGCTAATGGTCCAGTAAGATATTGCAGTACCCGTAAATTGTTTAAAGGATGAATATCACACGCAATATCTAAGGCCAAAGCTCTAACCTCTGCCCGGCCCTTAGCATCTGTCGGTAACAGCGCAGGCTCAGGGTATACTTCTTCCAAATATTCAATAATCGCTAATGACTGGTTTAAGCTCAGGTTATCATCCTGCAATACTGGCAACAACTGCGCCGGGTTGAGTAATTGATAATCTGCATGATGTTGCTGTCCGCCATCCTGCAACAGATGCACGGGTATGGTTTCAAAGCCAAGCTGCTTCAAATGCAGCGCTATTCGCACCCGATAAGCGGCAGATGAACGCCAGTAACTATAGAGTTTCATAAGCTAGCTCCAAAAAACAGCCCGCAGCTAAGCCGCTGCGGGCAAGTGTTAACATTGAGTCACAATGGTAACGCTATTTTTTTCTGTACTCTACTACCTGCTGCTCGATAGCACCAAAAATGCTCTGGCCTTGCTCGTCCAACATCTCTAAACGAATGCGGTCACCAAACTGCATAAACCGAGTTGATGGTTTTCCATCACGAATGGTTTCAATCATCCGGATCTCGGCAATACAGCTATAACCCACACCACCCTCTGCAATAGCAGTACCGTAAGCCGTACCCTGCTTGTTAGACACAGTACCTGAGCCGATAATAGCGCCAGCGCCCAGGTTACGGGTTTTCGCCGCATGCGCCACTAACTCACCAAAGTGGAAGGTCATATCAACACCGGCATTGGGCTTACCAAACAGCTCGCCATTGTAGGTTGATAATAACGGCAAATGTAACTTACCTTCACGCCAATATTGACCTAACTCTTCTGGGGTTACGGCTACCGGACTAAAACTTGAGGCAGGTTTAGACTGGAAAAAGCCAAAGCCTTTAGCCAGCTCGTTAGGAATTAAACCGCGCAAGGACACATCATTTACCAGCATCAGCAAACGGATTTTCCCTAACGCCTCTTTTGCAGTGCAGCCCATCGCCACATCATCAGTGATGACTGCGACTTCACCCTCAAAATCAATACCATGCTCGGTACTAATCGCCTCTATTGGATCGCGTGGGCCAATAAAATCGTCTGAGCCGCCCTGATACATCAGCGGATCAGTCCAGAAAGTCTCTGGCATCTCGGCATTACGGGCTTTACGCACCAACTCGACATGATTGACATAGGCACTGCCATCCGCCCATTGATAAGCGCGTGGCAAAGGCGACTCACACTCGGCCTGGTTAAAGGCTTGCTCACCGTTAACGGAGCCAGCATTTAATGCCTGGTAGATCTCCGCGGCTTTCGGTGCTAACACAGCCCAGTGATCTAACAACTGCTGCAGGGTGCTTGCGATATGCGGGATAGCGATACAACGCGTTAGATCGCGACTTACGACAACCAGCTGACCATCACGGGTCTGATTTTTTAAACTTGCTAACTTCATTGCTATTCCTTAATCGGCCACTTAGCCTTTAACTTGCCAGCTATTAACATATTCCGGATTTTCGGTCGTCAGTGCCGCTTCTCCCACTTCCAACGCATCGCGGGTATCGAGCATTACAGCCACCTCATCAGTAAATTTTTTCCGGTACTCTTGTCCGGCCAGAAAAGCTTTCGGGTGAGGTCCGTGCGTAAAACCTGCAGGATGAAAAGTCACCATGCCTTTTTCAATATTATCACGGCTAAAAAAGTCACCGGCGTGATAGAACAGCACTTCGTCATAATCATCATTATTGTGATAAAACGGCACTTTTAACGCGCCAGGATCGCTCTCAATTGGCCTTGGCACAAAGGTACACACCACAAAACGCTGTGCCACAAAAGTAGTATGTGCCGAAGGAGGTAAATGATAGCGGTGACTCATTAGCGGTCGGATATCACGCCAGTTAATTCGCATTACCGCTAAGTCGCCATGCCAGCCGATCGCATCCAGTGGATTATAAGGATACGTAATCACCGATACCTGATTATGCCGTTTAACTTCTACCTGCCATGTCTGTTCACTGTATTGCGCCTGAAAAGCCGCATCAATTTTTGGCGTGTCCAGCATCGCTGGATCAAAGATAGCATGATTACCTACCAAACCTTTTTCAGGTAGCTGATAGCTATCATTAGTGGCTTCAATTAGCACCACAAACAAGGGCTCTAAAGGTTCTAAACGCCACATGGTAGAGCGTGGGATCACTACATAATCGCCATCACGCAGCGTTAAGTGTCCATAATCACAGTATAGCTCAGCACTGCCTTCATGGATAAACAACAGTTCATCACCATCGGCATTTCGCGCCAGCCGCGTCATCTTTTCCGCTAAACGCCAGGTGCGGAATTTACAATGGGCATTGTGCAATAACAACGGCACCGCCCATGGCGACTGGGTGCTGACATCGGCTAAGGCGTTAAAATCAAATAAACGTGGTCTTAACGGGCCTTGCCAATCACTCCACCCTGTAGGGGCATGCCGGTGATGGAAATGGGTTGCTGGCCCAAAAAAACCGCTACGGCCGGCTTCCCGCTCGTAAATACCCTGCTCGGGAAAATCGGCATGAGCCTGCCGTGATACATCACCTTCCTTCAGTGGAAACGATGCCCATTTACGCATTGCTTAATACTCCGCGCTGAATTTGATCTTCTTCAATAGATTCAAACAAGGCTTTAAAGTTACCTTCACCAAAACCCTCGTTACCCTTACGCTGGATAATTTCAAAGAACACCGGGCCAATCACCGTTTTGGTAAAGATTTGCAGTAAAATGCCATCTTTCATCGGTGCACCGTCAATTAGAATACGCAGTTCACGCAGCTGCTCTAAATCTTCGGTGTGGCCTTCTACCCGGGCATTCACCTTATTGTAATAAGTTTCTGGCGTTGGCATAAACTCCATGCCACGCTCGCGTAAGGTCCGTACCGTTTGATAAATATCATCGGTAGTAAGCGCAATATGCTGAATACCTTCGCCATTATATTCACGGATAAATTCTTCAATCTGTGATTTATCGTCTGAAGATTCATTGATAGGGATGCGAATTTTACCACATGGCGCTGTCATGGCGCGTGATACCAGACCCGTTAACTTACCTTCAATGTCAAAATAACGGATTTCACGGAAATTGCCGATTTTTTCATAAAAACCAGACCATAAATTCATATTACCGCGCATGACGTTATGTGTAAGATGATCTAACACATCCAAGCCAACACCGTGCTTAGCCATCTCAACCTGCCAGTTATCATAGTACTTAAAGTCGATATCATAGACAGAGCTGGCACCATAGCGGTCAACAAAATACAGTAAACTACTACCAATGCCATAAACGGCTGGAATATTAAGCTCCATCGGACCAATTTGGTTCTTGTACTCTTTGGCGCCATTAGCCAAAGCATGCGATAACGCGGCAGCGGCATCTTTTACCCGAAAGGCCATAGCACAAACTGATGGGCCATGCTTGCGGGCAAATTCTTCTGCCTGGGAATTTGGCTCTGCATTAATAATAAAATTAATATCGCCCTGCTTATACAGCCAGGCTTGTTTAGAGCGGTGTTTTGCCACTTCGGTAAAACCCAGTGACGAAAATAAGTCTTTTAATTTCTGAATACCCACGGCGTCGGCAGCGGTATATTCTACAAACTCAAAACCATCGGTACCCAATGGATTAATGTGATCAGTCATTGCTCTACTCCTGTCTTTTATCAAAGCAATTTGCTTTTTGTGGGCATTATCATGCGCTAGCGCCATAAAAAAGGAAGAGGCGTCACAGTAACAACCTAAAGCAAGCCGATTGACGAAAATGTACAAGAAGCCATACAAAAACCGCGTTTTTAGCAAAGCATAAACAGAAAGGCCGTCAGCTCTGGCTGACGGCCTTACAAAAGTACAGCTTTTAGCACAAAAGCGTATTTAAATTTTTACGCTCTTGCGATTAATGCCATAATCGCGCAGCTTATTAGCAACAGCGGTATGGCTTAAACCAAGCTTTTTCGCTAACTGGCGCGAACTTGGGTAGGCCGGAAACAACTTACGTAACAAGTTGGCTTCAAAATGTTTTACAGCTTCATCCAAAGTGCCATCAAAATCTTGTTCTAAATAGCCAAAGTCACTGGTGTAACTGGGTAACTGCAAATGGTGTTTATCCAGCTCGTTACCATCCAGTAAGGTAACTGCCCGATACAAGGCGTTTTCTAATTGCCGCACATTACCGGGCCACGGATACTGCTGCAAAAATTGGCTGCAGTTTTCGGTCAGTTTGGGCGCTTTGCGTCCTAACCTTGCCGCGTAACGGGCGATAAAAAATTCTGCGAGCGGCACCACATCTTGTTTACGTTCACGTAATGGCGGCAAATTAAGCGTCAGCACATTTAAACGGTAAAATAGATCTTCCCGAAATTTGTGTTCTTGTACCATCGTAGGCAAATCTTTTTGTGTGGTGCAGAGCACCCGCACATCAACTCGAACCTCTTGCTCTTCACCTACGCGGCGAAAACTGCCATCTTGTAAAAAGCGTAACAGCTTAGTTTGCAGCTGATGCGACATCTCCCCCACTTCATCTAAAAAGACGGTGCCACCATTCGCTTGCTCAAAAATGCCTTTTTTTCCTTCTGCCGTACCGGGGAAAGCATTGGGCCCGTAGCCAAATAACTCAGATTCAGCGACATTATCTGGCATAGAGGCGCAAGGTACCGTTAAAAAAGGTTTAGTATGCCGACTGCCGGCAGCATGGCAGGCTCTGGCGAGCAACTCTTTGCCAGTACCCGTTTCGCCCATGATCAGAATAGGAGCATCTAACTGCGCCATACGTTTTGCCTCACGCACCACTTTGCGCATGGTATTACTGCTGGCCTGAATATTGTTGAAGCTTTCTTGATCGCCTTTTTTAAAGGCAATCATATGCTGACCTAACCGGCTTTCCGATTTAAGATTAATTACCGCGCCAGCCAGGATCTCGTTACCGCTTTCATCCGGCACCAGCACAGGTAGGATATCGGCGATAAAACGCTTGTTATGAATTTCAAAACGACGGGTTTGCGCCAGCACATCCTCGCCTTCCAGCCAGCGTAAAAAATTAAAGCCCTTCACCATACCTTGTAAAGATTGGCCAGCAATATCTTCTCTGGCGACAGAGAGCGCTTCTAACGCAGCATCATTAATTACCGTTACATTAGCTTTAATATCAATGGCAATAAGACCATCTGGCAAAGTTCTAAGCAAGGTCAGCAATTCATTATGCTCGCGCTCAGATGGCATAAAGGCAGTAGTTTTTACATCTTCCACGCCATTGATGCGGCGCATCTTCGCCATCAACTCCTGAAATTGTTCAAAGTTAACCGTAGGAAAAGAAACATAGATTTTATTTAACGAGGGATCGACCTCGATACCACGCAGATCCAACTGGTAACCTACCAGGATATTTAATACTTCCTGAGCAAGACCCAGTCGATTTTGACAAAGAATTTCTAAACGCATAACTGCTATACACCTTTGACTGAACCGATGTAGCATAATACGTTATAGATCGGCTAACAGACCAGAGTTATTGTAAACAAATATGAACAAAACACAGCAGAGGCAAATAGCCAACGGTGAAACGCGCGGTGTCTAGCTGCTCCCCAGAAAATTGCAGCACGTTAAGCTGTAACTTTCTGGGAAGGGCGCATCTTAAACCAGGAGGGTGTCAGTTTTAGCGGCACAAATAAAGTCGTTCTTGTGTAACCCTTTAATTGAGTGTGACCACCAGGTTACGGTTAACTTACCCCACTCTAACAATAGGGCTGGGTGATGCCCTTCCGCTTCGGCCATTTCTGCGACTTTATTGTGAAAGGCCCAGGCTTGTTTAAAGTTCTTAAATTTATATAAACGTTCTAACTGTAAAATACCATCACGGACTACCGGCGTCCAATCAGGTATTTGCCGCATCAGCTCTGGCAACTCAGCATCAGACACCTTAGGTGCATCAGCACGACAAGCCTCACATTGCATTTTAGTTAACTCTGTCATAACTCTATCCTAACTCGCTTGTTGTTCTTTTGGGGGAAACTTAGGGGCATGTAAGCCTAACGCTTTCGCTTGCTCAACTAGAGCCATCATATCCAACTTAGCCACGTCAAATAGTTCATCAATGTGGTTTAGCGTAAAATACACCGGCTGCATAATATCGATACGATACGGTGTTCTTAGTACTTCAAGCGCATTAAAAGGCTGCCGCTCTGGCACCTCAGACTGCAACGCATAAAGAGTTTCACCCGGTGAGGATAAAATTCCACCACCGTAAATACGTAAGCCCTCAGCCGTCTTGAGCAAACCGAACTCTATGGTAAACCAATATAAACGTGCCAAATACACCCGATCTTGTTTACTGGCCGCTAATCCCAGCTTACCATAAGCATGAGTAAACTCAGCAAAGGCGGGATGAGTTAACATGGCGCAATGGCCAAAGATTTCGTGAAAAATGTCTGGCTCTTGCAAATAGTCAAATTCTTCGCGACTGCGAATAAAAGTCGCCACCGGAAAACGTTTATTAGCAAGTAACTCGAAAAATTTATCAAAACTAATCAGAGCGGGCACTTCTGCGCATTCCCAACCGGTGCATGCTTTTAGCACTTTGCTTACTTCAGCCAGCTGAGGAATGCGATCTTCTGGTAATTGCAGTTTTTGTAAGCCCACCATAAATTCTGAACAAGCTTTGCCGTCAATCACTCCGAGCTGGCGGGTGATAAGTTCATGCCATATTTGATTTTCTTCATCACTCCAGTGGATAACACCATTGGCATCCGACTGACGCGACACATATTTATTGGTCTTAGTCATACACTACCTGTTGTTTTGAGCAAGGCGGCAACATACCGCAAGGCTGCCGACATTATTCTAGTAAAGGAGTCGGCTTTAGTGGTTCGGATACTAGTTGATAGTGCGCCAGGAGTTAATCCCAGCGCAGCGAAAACTCTACGTAGAAGGCGTAAAGTATAAGTTACAGTTAGCGTTAAACCAGCATATAGCCAGCAGAGGCCTCTGGTTTAGTTACAGGCAGAATACTCAAGGCGTACTGTAAATCTGCCAGTATATCGTCAATATGCTCCAGGCCCACCGACAGGCGAATTAGCCCATCACTAATACCTGCTGCGGCCCGCTCTGCTGCTGTGTAAGGACTATGGGTCATCGAGGCGGGGTGCTGCACCAGCGACTCGGCATCCCCTAGGCTAACCGCTAAACTAAACAGTTTAAAGCGGTTGATCACCTGCCGGCTCTGCTCTAAATCAGCCTTTAATTCAAACGCCAGTACGCCACCGGCAGCTTTCATCTGTTTACCGATAAAGCGATAACCTGGATGGCTGGGTAAACCAGGATAATGCACTACTGCTACCGCTGGATGCGTTGCTAAAAACTCTGCGACCTGCTGAGCACTGTCACAATGGCGTTGCAAACGCACCGCCAAAGTTTTTAAACCGCGAATGATTAACCAAGCATCATGTGGACTTATGGTCGCGCCCATATCTTTTAACGTTGTTAGCTTAATGAGATTAATTTTCTCCGCATCCGATACGATGATCCCGGCTACCACATCTCCATGGCCATTGAGATATTTGGTAGCACTATGAATCACGATATCAGCACCAAAGAGGGCGGGTTGCTGCAGTAAGGGAGTCATAAAAGTATTATCTATTACTGACAAGATACCATGCTGCCGGCAAAGTCCGCATAAGAATGCTAAATCCAACACCACCAGACTAGGATTAATAGGCGTTTCAGCAAACAACATTTTGGTATTGGGCTTAATAGCTGCGCATACTGCGGCATGATCAGTCATATCCACAAAGCTGACTTCAATGCCATATCGGCTAAATTGGTGGCTAAACAAAGCAAAGCTACAGCCATAAAGGGTATTAGAAGCGATCAGATGATCGCCGTGCTGCAAGAAAGCCATAGTTGACGCCGCTACGGCGCCCATACCGGTGGCAGTGGCCGCCGCATCGGCCATCCCCTCTAAAGCGGCAACTTTTAATTCTAACTCTCGCGTGGTTGGATTCCCCAAACGGGTATAAATATACCCAGCCTCATCGCCAGCAAAACGCGCAGCGCCCTGTTCGGCGCTATCAAACACGAAGGTAGAAGTTTGGTACAAAGGTGTACTAAGCGCACCATAAGGTTGTTTGGTTTTACCTGCATGAATACAGAGTGTTTCAGGATGTTTATTATTGTTATTTGTCATAATGTCTACCATAGAAGGTTACTCGATAACTCCCCTACAGCATTAACAGAAAGGCACAAAATTGGAAGCAAGCCAGACGGCTTGCTATCCACAATATTGAAAAATTTCAGTCGTAAAAACTGTCAGTTTTTATTGTCAGTCGCTGGCGCTGCAGTAAAACGGCTAACAAGGGCTTTACTCAGATCGCTAAAATTAAGCTTTTGCGCGGCATTTAGCGGTAACGGTCGTAGTTGCTGCTGCGCCAAATAGCCTAACCTTGCCACCAACAACCCAGCTATAATCCCCTGACCTGCGCGAGCTGAAAGCCTAGCCGTTAACTCGCTACTGAGTAAATCGCCGGCCATATCCAGCGCTAATTCTGAACCACCAGCCCACAACAAGGCTGCTAATGCCCGTTTTAGCATCGCTAAGCTGCGTAGCTGCCCCACGGGTGCACCATATAGTTCAGCAAGCTCCCTCAACATTCTGCTGCTCCGCCAAATAACCAACACCATATCGGCTAGCGCAAAGGGACTAATCGCCACGGCAAGACTGCTATCGGTACTCGCTCGCCAAATCAATTGTTGGGCTTTTTTATCCACGGTACTCAGGACCAAGCGGTCGAATAACTGCAGTTGTTCTTGATCACTATGCTCTGGGGTAACAGCCTGACGCCATTGTGCAGCGACATCTACGACGTTATTTTCAGGCATTACCTGCAAAATGCCCTCACATAATCCCCGAGCCTCTCCAAACTGCACGCTCTGTGCAATACGGGCTGCTTGTTGTTGCCATTGTTGATTTAATTTAAGACGGCGCCATAAACGCCACTCGCGCCAACTCACAATCACCAGTAAGCTCAGCAGCACAACACTTAGTAAACTCGGTAAGAGCGCAGAAAGAATACTCTGTTGCCAACTTTGCTGCAGCCATTGGCCCCATTGCCACACGCCCATTAATACAAGCAGCAACAGTGCCAGTGTCATTAAAAACCCGATCCAACTTCGCTTTGCTGTTGTTGCTGTCGCACTAACGGCCACATCAACAGCAAAAGCGTTGTCGGCAAACTGTTGGCGTTGTTGCAATTTTGGATTGACAGTCGAGGTTTTTGGCTGAACCGAAGCCGCAAAACGCTGTGCCGGTTTAAGTTCACTCATTGCAGTTTGTCTCCGAGTAGAAACTCCAGTGCATGATCCATTCGCACATGAGGTAGTGGTTGCTGCATGCTAAGAGCAAGCGGCGCCAGCGCAGGGAACTGAAAAGGATGACATTGAAACAAGGCCGCATCTGGCAAGCTGGCGGGTACATCACCAGGAAACAGCGTCACTGGCGCGATAGCGCCTAACTCTCGTCCACTAATGCAGGGATATTTCTGTCCTTGCTGCTCGACAAAACCGGTAGTACTTGCCCGAATAGCTGCTAATGCCATAGCTTCGCTGTGAGCTGCTGCATAATGACTGTGCTTAATCGGTTGCTGTAGTAATTGCTGCAGCAATAAGGTCAGCGCTTTATGTTGTTCCGGCGTTACATGATCTGCTTTACTCGCGGCGAAAAGGACTTTAGTAATTTGAGGTTTAAACAGCCTGCCCAGCAAGCTGGTTGGACCATAGCGAAAACTCTGCATAATCAGCCCCAAGGCTTGCTGCAGCTCTTGCATCGCAGCGTGTCCGGCATTCAGGGCCGATAAGCAATCTACCAACACGACTTGACGATCTAAACGTGAAAAATGCTGTTTGTAAAAAGGTTTAATGACGTAATTACAATAACTTTGATAGTGTGCAGTTACACGCTGCAACAAAGGACTCGCAGTAACAATTTGCTCGGGTAATAAAGGAAACAGTTGCAACATAGGTGCACCAGCTAACTCTCCCGGCACTAACAATCTACCTGGCTGATGTAAATAAGTGCCGGCATGTTCGCAAAATTGTTGCAGCAAAGCACTGTAGGCCTCTGTCAGGTGCTGCAACTGCAATTCGCTGATATCGTTTAAATCAGTTTGCTGCAATAACTCGGCAAAAGGCTTACTGAGTGCCTGACGATGAGGTTGACGAAACAGTTGCCAGCAAAACTCAGACCACTGCTGATAATCTTGTTGGAGCATTGGCAAATCCAGGAGCCACTCACCCGGGTAGTCCACTAGCTCTAATTGCAACTCGCTGTGGTTTTGCAAACGTGCCCGCATACCACTGCCTGGCTTATACCTTAAGGTTAAATTAAGCTGACTCCATCCGGTAGTCGATGGCGGCCATTGGGGCGGCTGTTGCAACAGGTATTGTAAATTGTGCTCATATGGAAAACGGGGTAACGCTAAAGGTTGCATCGTGGCCAAACGCCCCCCCAGATAACGTCCTTGTTGCACTACCGAAAAAAAAGGTAGGTGTGTGGGTTGATCACCTAAAGTTAACTGGTGTATCAACGAGGTAATGAAAGCGGTTTTACCGGCACCGCTTAAACCGGTCACGCCCAGCCGTATATGCCGGTCCAAAGCGCGATTTCCCAGTTGCCGGCCCTGATACTGTATATCGTCTAACCAGCTCATACTTTATGTAGTTCCTTAACAAGGTTGCCAATTTTACAGGTTGTTAAATTCGCGATTTAGCTGAAAACGATTTGAGGTAACATGCCGTTCCATATCACGTAGCTTTAATTCCATACTGTTAAACTGGTGATTTAAATGCTGCAATGCCTGTTTCGGTGATTCACCGCGTTGCCAAACCCGGGTTTTTAGCTCTACCGGCCTATCGGCATAGGCGGTAGCACTGCTTCCGGCGGCGAGATGTTTCGCCGCTTTAGACTTTTTTTCCAGTACCACCCAGGCAGCAATATAAAGCACAAAGATGATACCACTACCGCCGAGAAAAAAAGCTGATACAGTGATAATCCGCACTAACCATAGCTCCCAACCAAAGTAATCGGCGATACCGGCACAGACCCCGGCAATTTTGCCATTTTCATCGTCTCTGAGTAGCTCGCGTTTTTTACTTATCATGCTGAGTTCTCCATCTTGGACTATCGGCATCTAAAATAGCTTCAAGCGTTTTAATTCTTTCCGCCATTTTTTCAGCTTTGAGCGTTAGCTCGTTTAACTGGTTCAGCTCACTGTCGCTTAAACCTTGTTTGATCTTATTTTTACTACGGTAATGCATAATCACCCATAGCGGTGCTACAAAGATCATAAACAAAATCAATGGCACAAAAATAATCTCATGAATATCCATCGGTTAGTCCTTGCTTAGTAAAGACGCCCTACTCAGGCGTCTTTTTTCTGATTATTCTGGTTGCTCATTTTGGCTTTTAACGCCGCCAGTTCGTTATCAATCTTATCTTGTGCTGCTAATTCAGCAAACTCATCTTTTAGGCTTTTCTTACCTAAATCATAAGCTTCTACCTGCGCTTCTAAAGAATCAATCTTTTGCTCGTAGCGCTCAAACTTGTACATAGCATCATTAATGCGATTGCTATCCAATGTTTTCTTTACCTCTAAGCGGCTAGCAACAGTTTGCTGACGCATCAACATACTCTTTTGCCGAGCTTTGGCATCCGCCAGTTTTTCCTGCAACTGCCCCACTTCATCCTGTAATTTACTGATATGCTCATCTAAATTGGCAATATCACGATTTACAGCGGCAGCCTGATCGGCGGCTTTTTGCCGTTCAATTAAGGCGGCACGTGCCAGATCGTCGCGCTCTTTAGATAATGCCAGCTCAGCCTTGGCCTGCCAATCGGCGGTTTCCTCTTCCAGACGGCTAACCAGCCGTTGTAATTCTTTTTTCTCCGCAATCGTCTTAGCCGAAGAAGAACGCACCTCAACTAATGTATCCTCCATTTCCTGAATAATCAGGCGGACCATTTTTTCCGGATCTTCGGCCTTATCCAGCAAAGCATTCAGATTGGAGTTCACGATGTCGGAAAAGCGTGAAAAAATACCCATAATAGTTACCTCTTTGTTGGTATGAATGTCATAGACACTTAATGTTATTCAGGTTTCTTGCCAACTTGTTTTTATATTTTAAGGCTATGATTTTAATTGCTTTTATTTATTTTAAAATTTCACTGTTGCCCAACGCGATTATGAAATACACTATTAATTAGCTAATTTCACTAACTTGTAGCCGCTATGAATCGAAAGTATCAGCAAGATAACCTTATTGGCCAAGCCAACAGCTTTTTGAATGTACTGGACCAGGTGTCACAACTGGCAC
Organism: Alishewanella longhuensis; assembly: GCF_014653435.1. Lineage (GTDB taxonomy): Bacteria > Pseudomonadota > Gammaproteobacteria > Enterobacterales > Alteromonadaceae > Alishewanella > Alishewanella longhuensis. Next base: position 282,544 of record NZ_BNAO01000002.1, read on the forward strand.
CACTGGACAAGCCGGTGCTGATAATTGGTGAACGGGGCACTGGTAAAGAGTTGATTGCTGCTCGACTGCATTTTTTATCAAAACGTTGGGATCAGCAATACCAAACGCTAAATTGCGCCGCTTTAAACGAGAACCTTTTGGAGAGTGAGCTGTTTGGGCATGAAGCTGGGGCTTTCACCGGCGCCAGCAAGCGACATGAAGGCCGCTTTGAACGCGCTAGTGGCGGCACGCTTTTTCTGGATGAGTTAGCAAATACCCCGGCCATGGTGCAAGAAAAGTTATTACGCGTTATCGAGTATGGTGAGTTTGAGCGAGTTGGTGGTAGCAGACCCATCCGGGTCGATGTGCGGTTAATTTGTGCAACCAATGAAGATTTGCCATCGATGGCAGAGCAAGGCGAGTTTCGTGCCGATCTTTTAGACCGCTTGGCGTTTGATGTGATTACGCTGCCTCCCATGCGCGAGCGTAGGGAAGACATCTTACAGCTGGCAGATCACTTTGCGGTTAATATGGCGCGGGAGTTAGGGCTAGAATTATTTAGTGGCTTTACCGAGCGAGCTAAGCGCACTCTACTCGATCACGACTGGCCTGGTAACGTCCGCGAACTAAAAAACGTGGTAGAGCGTGCCGTTTATCGAAATAACAACGCCTATGTACCTGTCCACCATATCCAGCTAGATCCTTTTGAATCGGCATTTCGTCCGCAGAAACGGATACGAACTCAGGCAAAACCGCTGCCAGCAACGAGTATTCCCGAAGTGATGGCTGCGGCCCCCGTTAGCATTACTGCCAGTAGTACAACACAAAATACGCTCGATTTTAGCCAACCATTAGACTTTAAAATTTTATCACAAGACTTTGAAATTAATTTAATCAAGCAAGCACTAGCCGCTAGCCAGTATAATCAGAAAAAAACCGCTGATATGTTAGGATTAACCTACCATCAGTTGCGGGGCTATATGAAAAAATATCAATTACTGGACAGTCAACAGTGAAAAAAAAGTGCTTTATCGCGGCCGCCACGCTGTTGCTGCTCTGTGCCTGCCAGCAAGAATTACCGGAAAACATTCGTTCAGGCCTGGTCTACTGTGCAGAGGGGGCTCCGGAAAGTTTTAACCCACAACGGGTAACCTCCGGCACCACTATCGATATTGTCAGTCAGCAACTTTATGATCGGTTGCTCGATATCGATGCGCGAAATGGCGACTTACTGCCGGGCCTGGCGATTTCCTGGCAACGTTCTACTGATGGCTTAACGTATGACTTTAATTTGCGGCAGGATGTCGCTTTTCATCATACCAGCTACTTTACTCCAAGCCGGCCCTTTAATGCTGAAGATGTGGTTTTTACCTTTAACCGCATTATGGATCCAACCCATCCGTATCACTTTTTGGGTGGCGGTATTTACCCCTACTTTCAGAGTGTGGATTGGGCGAGTCTGGTAGAAAGTGTCAGTGCCAGTTCTCCTTACCAGGTACGTTTTCAATTAAGCCGGCCTGACAGCTCTTTTTTAGCTAACCTGGCTACTGACTTTGCCGCCATCTTATCGGCAGAATACGGCGCGGCTATGCTCACTGAGGGCCAACCACAATGGTTAGATAGCCGCCCTATTGGCACGGGGCCATTTCGTTTTAAAGAATATCAAAAAGATGTGTTGGTGCGTTTATATCGCCACAATCACTATTGGCAGGGCCAGGCAGCTATGGAGCAATTAGTGTTTGATATAGTGCCAAATAATGCCAGACGAATGGCAAAGTTGCTCACGCACGAATGTGATATTGTAGCTTTTCCCCGTTTGGCAGAGTTATCACTGATCACTGAACGCCCCGATGTTAAGGTACAAGAAAGTACCAGTATGAACGTAGGCTTCTGGGCCTTTAATACCCAAAAACCACCTTTTGATCAGATAAAAGTGCGGCAGGCATTAGCGCTGGCCATTAATCAAAATGCAATCCTACAAGCCGTGTATTTTAATCAGGCCACTGCAGCGAAAGGGGTATTACCCCCTACGTCTTGGGCCTTTGATGCCGAGCTGCCTAACGCCGAATATAACCCACAGCAAGCAAGAGCCTTACTGGCCGAAGCGGGCTTAAGCCAGGGCTTTATTATGGATATCTGGGCGATGCCGGTGCAGCGTTTGTATAACCCGAATGCACTCAAAATGGCTGAATTGATACAAGCCGATCTGGCACAAATCGGCGTCACGGCAAATATCATCAGTTATGAATGGAACACCTTTCGCCGCAAATTATCCGAAGGCGAGCATGACTCGGTACTCATTGGCTGGGCAGCTGATAATGCCGATCCGGATAACTTTTTTCGACCTTTACTCAGCTGTGCTGCCGCTGACAGCGGCAGCAACAGGGCCCATTGGTGCGATCCGGTGTTCGATCAATTGTTACACCAAGCGCTTAGCACCGACGACCAACAGCAACGTCGGGCGTACTATCTCGCTGCACAGCGATATTTGCACGCAGCGAAACCCTTAGTTGCCCTAGCACATTCACAACGTTTTCAGGCTATTAATGCGAATGTGGAAGGCGTTAGCATCAACCCTTACGGTGGTATAGCCCTGTTTGGTGCCAGGCGGGTGACACCATGATAGTATTTTTGCTACGTCGCCTATTTTTGCTCGGAACCGTATTATTTGGTCTTAGCGTTTTTGCATTTAGCTTAGGCTATTTATTTCCTGGTGACCCACTGCAAAATTTTAGCGGCATGCGCTACATCGACAGTACGCTGCGCGAACAGTTAATTCTGCAGTATCGATTAGATCAACCCTACAGTGCCCAGTATCTGGCATTTTTAGGCCGTATTTTACAAGGCGATTGGGGCTTATCTTTTGCCAGTCAGCAACCTTTATTAAAAGAGATCTGGCAAGTATTGCCTGCCACACTGGAACTCACCGCATACGCGCTACTGTTGTCTTTTATGCTGGGTGTACCTTTGGGCATTTTGGCTGCGATAAAGCCAGAAGGTACTATCGGTAAAAGTATTTCGGGTATCGCTCTGGTGGGTTATTCGTTACCCATTTTCTGGTGGGCTTTACTGCTGATTATGTTTTTCTCGGTTACCCTAGGTTGGCTACCATCCGGCGGCCGTCTCGGTGTGCTCTACGAAGTTCCGACCATTACCGGTTTTATGTTATTGGACATTTTATTATCCGATGTCAGTTACCAGCACGCTGCGTTATGGGACGCTCTCCGACATCTGACACTGCCTACCTTAGTACTGGCAACCTACCCGACTACCGTGATGATCCGCTTCGTGCGTGACGCCATGCTGGATGTGTGGGAGCAAAATTACATTAAAACCGCTAAAGCCAAAGGGTTAAATCGGGTACAGGTGCTGTACCGGCATGGTCTGCGTAATGCCCTGCTACCGGTGATCCGACAAATCGGTCTACAATTTAGTGCCTTGATTACCCTGGCTATGCTGACTGAGGTTATTTTTTCCTGGCCAGGTATTGGTCGCTGGCTGATTGACAGTATTTATCAGCGAAACTTCCCGGCAATACAGGCTGGGCTGATGATTATCTCTACCTTGGTGATTACCATTAATATGCTCACCGAAATCTTACACACGCTGTTTAATCCGCTGGCCAGGAAGTATTAACATGGCAAAGTTCCGGCTTTACCTTGAAGAGAATAATCGCTCACCACTGGCGCAATTGTGGCGTGAATTTGCCCGGCAGCACAGTGCCCTATTTGGTTTGGTGCTGTTTAGCAGTTTCTTGCTGTTAAGTTTATTGGCACCACTGATTACCCCTCATGATCCTTATTTGCAGAATGACAGTTTGCTGCTACTGCCTCCGTCCTGGTCAGAACAAGGCCTGGTACAGTATCCTTTTGGTACAGACGATCTTGGTCGCGATCTATTGTCGCGTATGTTAAAGGGCAGCACCTATACTTTCGGTCTGGCGTTATTAACGGTTTTAGCCAGCTTGCTAGCTGGCCTGGCACTGGGTGCTCTTGCAGGGATGAGCAGAGGGGTAAAATCAAGCTTTTTTAATCATTTACTTGATCTCATCTTAACTATTCCCTCATTGCTGCTGGCTATTATTATCGTTGCTATCTTAGGACCAGGACTGGAAAATACCGCCTGGGCGGTGATTCTGGCGTTATTGCCGCAGTTTGTGCATGGTATTCGTAATGCCATCGCCGAGCAGCTAAAACAAGATTATGTTACCGCTTATCGCCTAGATGGTGCGAATAACTGGCAGGTACTAACCCGGCTGATCATCCCCAATATCTGGGAAAAAATTACCGTAATGAGCAGCATGGCGTTATCCACCGCCATTTTGGATATCGCCGCCTTAGGTTTTTTAGGCTTAGGTGCGCAAGCTCCAACCGCAGAATGGGGAGCGATGATTAGCGATTCACTGGATATCATTTATGTCGCGCCCGTTAGCGTCGCCGTGCCCGGCTTACTTATTTTTGCTGCGGTGTTGTCAGTTAATTTACTCGGTGATGGCCTGAAAGTCGCCATTCAAAAACGGCGGGAAAGCTAATGTTACTGCTGGATATTAAAAATCTGACTATTGAGCTGGAAACGCCTGAAGGCTTAATTAGGGCCGTCGATCGGGTCAGTTTAAGCTTACGCGAAGGGGAAACCCGCGGTTTAGTGGGTGAATCCGGCTCAGGGAAAAGCTTAATTGCTAAAGCTATTGTTGGCGTATTAAACCGGCGCTGGCGCATTACTGCCGATCGCTTTAGCTGGATGGGCCAGGATATGCTGCAAGTCAGTACAGAGCAGCGCCGCAAAATTATTGGCCGCGACATCGCCATGATTTATCAGGAGCCAAGTCGAAGCTTAGATCCCACTGCAGAAGTTGGTGAGCAATTAGAAGAAGCTATCCCCAATCATCTGCTGGAAGGGCACTGGTGGCAAAAGCCTTTTTTAAGAAAGAAAAAAGCCATCGCCTTGCTGCATAAAGTCGGTATTCGTGATCATCAAAATATTATGCAAAGTTATCCGTATCAGTTATCTGAGGGCATTTGTCAGAAAGTGATGATTGCCATGGCCATTGCCAAAAATCCCAAGCTACTGATTGCTGATGAACCCACTACCGCCTTAGAAAGCACCACGCAAGCTCAGCTGTTTCGCCTGTTAGCCAGCTTTAATCAGTTAAAAGGCATGGCCGTGCTACTAATCAGCCATGAGTTAGAAAGTGTAGCGCGCTATACCCAAAATTTAAGCGTATTGTACTGTGGTCAACTGGTTGAAAGTGGTGACACAACGGCGATGCTAAAGCACCCTTTCCATCCTTATACCCATGCACTGATTAAAAGTGTGCCAGAATTTCAGCCCGAATTGCCACCAAAAACGCCACTCTATGCCCTTCCCGGCAGTATCCCTACTTTACAACATTTGCCAATAGGCTGTAGATTGGGTCCCCGCTGCCCCAACGCCCGCAAAGAGTGTGTTAAAACCCCAATCTTAGATCGGTTGCAAAACCATTATTATAGTTGCCATTTTCCTTTACTATCCCGAGATGATACATGAGCGCGCTACTGGAAGTGACAGAGCTGAGTAAGAGCTATTTTAAACAACGTGGTTTAACACGGAAAAAGATCATCGCTTTACAAAACATCAGTTTTACCTTACATACCGCTAAAACGCTGGCTATTGTCGGCGAAACGGGTTCAGGGAAAAGTACGCTGGCTAAACTGCTGGTTGGTATCGAAAAACCGGATAGTGGAGAGATCCGTTTATCAGGCCAACCGGTGGAGATCAGTAACTATAAAAAATATAACCATGTCATCCGTTTTATCTTTCAAGATGCCGGTCGCTCGCTTAATCCGCTACAAAAAGTCGGGCAAATGTTAGAAGATGTACTTCGGTTTAGTACCATTCTGGACATTGAGCAACGCCGGATAAAAATTCGGAAAACCTTAAAACAGCTGGGGTTACTGGATGAGCATGCCGAGTACTATCCACATATGTTTTCTGGTGGCCAGCTACAACGGGTCGCGTTAGCCAGAGCCTTAATACTGGACCCGAAATTGCTGATTCTGGATGAAGCCTTAACGGCGCTAGACCCTTCGCTAAGAGCGCAAATTGTTAACCTTTTACTGGAGTTACAGCATAAAGAAGGCTTAGCCTACCTGTTAATTACCAATAACTTACAACTAGTTCGCCATATCAGTGACGAAATGCTGGTACTGTATCAAGGCGGCATGGCAGATAGTGGCCTTACCACAGACGTTTTCGCTAACCCGACACATGACTATACCAAAAAACTGATCAACAGTGCTTTTTAACATGGATGGATAACGCCTGCTATACTGAGTATAGTGTCTGACTAGATAAGAACGCTGATGCTAATACCCACCCTTTTAATTGCCCTGAGTACACCAATGCAATTAGGTACCAATGTACCAAAAGAGTTAAATAACTCTGCTAATCAGCAAGTGAAGTGTATTTTACAAAAATTAAAACATCCCTATGAGCTTATCTCTTTACCTTGGCTACGCGCCAGACAAGAGCTGCGTCTGCGTCGGATAGATGGCTATTATACAGCGATATTACTCAGTGAAATGGCGCCCTTTGGCCAATTATCAGCGCCACTTTATCTGGAAAACTGGTATTGGTTCGAGCCACAGGCTGCCACAGCTTTAGATAGAGCTGAGCGACAACATGGCGTGATCCGCGGCAGTCATCAAGCAAAATGGTTTGAAAGCATCGGCATCACGCCAACGGTTGAAGTTAATAGCGCAGAAGAGCTGGTGCTATTACTCAAGCGCAAAAGAGTCGACAGTATTCTGATGGATTTAGAGGCCTTTGAAGAAACAGCGAAACGGGTAGAGTTAGACCCTAGCGAAATCGCAAGTGAGTTCTTTCGGTATGTACCTTTAGGGGTATATTTTTCGACCGCTTATCTTCAACAATATCCAGACTTTTTAGCGCAGTTTAATCAGGCTATTCCCCTCTGTTCGCAAACACCTTTTACCTTGTCGGCGAGTGAGCAAACCACCATTGTGCATCACGTTTTACATCAGGCTTTGGCATTAGCAAAACAAAGTAAGATACAGAGTGCACTAGCGCAAGCCAATCAGCAACAATGGCCAGAAAAACAAATAGTGCAGTATGATCAGCAATGGATACAAGAGCTCAATTTACAGATCTCAGGATTAGCTGAAGCCATGCTACAAACCGAGCTATCTCAATACCTGCAACACTGGCAACAGCAGTTTAATGGCCAGATAGCTGAGATTATGCTAACAGATCAACAAGGTCGTAATGTGGCGATAAGTGAACTCACCTCAGATTTTTGGCAAGGGGATGAAGCGAAATTCCAAGATCTTTATCAAAGCAAACTTGATTATGTGTTTGACGAAGTAAGTTTTGATGCCTCAACTCAGCGCTTTTTGGTTCATTTAAGTATCCCAATTAAAGACGTCAGCGAGCAACATATCGGTGTATTAATCTTAGGTATCGATGTGGAGCTAACCTTACAACAATGTCAGCTTAGTGACGGTAATGGTCGCTGCCTTTAATGACAATGCCGCTAAAGCTAAGGGAGCCTATTGGCTCCCTTAGCATTTAATATAGCAATTAGTTACGTCAATCAGTAACAGTATTAAAAGTCGTCAGCGGCCACCGTGCTTCGTAATTTACGGCTTATTTTAGCCTGAGACTTTAAGTTGGCTAGTAGCGCCTGATAATGCTGCTCTGCTTGCTGACGGGAGATAGCCTCAAGTTGCCCAGCATCAGGTACGCTTGTGATCTCTGCTGCGGTAACCGCATCCAGAGCTACAATCACCACATCACCGTTGCTCAATTGCACTGAGTCCAAGCTACTCTGCCCTTCAGCAGGTTTTGGCATAGCGAAGGCTTTAGCTCGAACCTCAGCGGCTAAACTGCCACCGAAACGCGGCGTTGCCGTGCTAACTACGACTTCAGCTTCGGCTTTCTCTGCCATTAGAGCCAGATCGGTACCTTGCGCTAATAACTCTGTAGCAAAGGCTTTTGCTTGCTGAGCCAAGGCTTCCTGACGCACAGCGGCGGTGACTTGCTCAATCACTTCAGTTAACTGTTGCGTCCGCGCCGGTACATGCTCCTTCACCCGAACCACTACTACGTGCTCACGTGCTAATTCCAATACATCACTGTTTAGGCGCTCGGCGATAAAACGGGGCTCGAACAAGCGATTTAAAATTGCAGGTTGTGCCAGGGTACCAATAGCTTCTATGCGACTGAATAACTCAGTACTCTGAATTTTAGCACCAATAACATCAGCAGCCTCATCCAGATTATCTGGTTGCTCAAAAGCAACTTGTGCTAAACGCTGCTGCAAATCATAAAACAATGCCGTAGCCTGTTCGGCACGTAGTATGCTCGCAATCTCAGCGGAAACCTCGTTTAAGGCGCGCGTGACAGCAGGCTCAAAGGCAGTAAGTTTGATAATGTGATAACCAAACTCACTTCTTACTACTGCCGATAATTGTCCCTGCTCAGTCAATGCAAAGGCTGCAGCTTCAAATGTTGGATCAATTTGACCAGCAACCAGTTGCCCTAAAGCACCACCGTTTTCAGCAGAGAAGGTGTCTGCCGAATGCGTTTTGGCTAATTCAGCAAAATCGGCGCCATTTTGCAGCTCAGTTAATAACGCGCCAGCTTTAGCCGCTACCTCAGCATCATCCTGTTCGCTCTCTAACATAATGTGCGCAACTTCACGACGCTCAGTACTGCCAAAGCGTGCCTTGTTAGCTTCGTAATAATCCGCAATTTGCTGCTCTGTTACTTCGATATCTTCGGCTAAAGCAGCAGCAGACAGCTCTACATATTCAGCCGCAACTCGCTCTGGTGTCATAAAGCGTTCGATATTTTGCTGATAGTAGGCTTGTAGCTTATCTTCAGTAATTTCAATTGCATCAGCAAAACGTGCTGCTGGTATGGTGAAATACTGTAAATCACGGATTTGTTGTTGTAGCGCAAGCAAGGAATTGATCTCTGATGCTAAACCAAATTCACTACCAATTAAACCTTGCATCAATTGTGAGGTTGCCAGATCTTCACGTACCATTTCCCGAAATGCTGCGGGTTGATAGCCTGCTTGTCGTAATAAAGCATTAAAACGTTCGGTATTAAAAACACCGTCAATCTGGAAATCAGGTAAACTGGTTACCGCGATGCGTACTTGCTCATCGCCTACCCGTAACCCTAATTGTTTGGCAAACTGCTTTTGCAGCGTATCATCAATCAAACGCTCCAGCACATCGCTACGAAAGCCCGCCATATAGGCAGGATCAGCGGCTAGTGTGTCGTACATCTCGCCAAACTGCTCTTGCATACGCGCACGTTCACGTTGTAATGCCTGATCATAACTAGCCTGGCTAATCTCTTCTCCATTTACTACTGCCACTACGGCTTCTGTTGGCGTGCTAAGATAGCTACCAACACCAGCCAGGGCGAATGTCAGGATCACTAAGCCAAGAATAATTTTGGCGGTAAGTCCCTGCGAGCCTTCTCTGATTCGTTCTAACATCTTTGCTCTTTCTCTGTTATCAGTGACACAAAAGTTGTGTTAAAAAAAAAGCGCATCTTAACAGATGCGCCCTTTTTATAGAAGCCTTGGCATTGTCTGCTGGCTTAAGGATCCTGCCCGGCGCGCCGGTAAGGATTCTGTTAGTTTACAGCGTCTTTTAACGCCTTACCTGGCTTGAAAGAAGGAATTTTCGCAGAAGCGATTTGAATAGTAGCGCCAGTTTGTGGGTTACGGCCAGTACGAGCAGCACGCTCACGTACTGCGTAAGTGCCAAAACCAACTAAAGCTACTGAGTCGCCTTCCTTTAGAGCTTCGGTAACAGCGTCGATGAACGCGTCTAAAGCACGACCTGCTGCGGCCTTAGAAATATCTGCATTCGCAGCAATTTTGTCGATTAGTTGAGACTTGTTCACAATATCATCCCCTTCAATTGTTATTATTTTCTACAACGGCAAGCTATTAGTTTTAGTAGTTGCCCGCTTGTTATAACAAGCAACGAACTCACTTGCAAGCAGCAGAAACGCGAAAACTAATAATTTTGGCTTTGACCGCAGCCCTTGCTACACAAGGGCTTGGCCGAAACTGTCCATAACTTAGCACAGCTACCGCGAATGAAAAGCCCCTAAGCCGGATTTTTTTCGGTTTTTTTGCTTTTTGCTGCATTTTTTACCGTATTTAAGGGGGTTACCCGCGCTATTGGCTCTTGCAACGCCAATTCAAGCACCTCATCAATCCATTTTACGGCTTTTATTTCCAGCGCATCTTTCACGTTATCTGGGATCTCTTTTAAATCCCGAATGTTATCGTGCGGTATTAAAACACGTTTTATACCACCTCGATGCGCAGCCAGTAGCTTCTCTTTTAAACCGCCAATCGGCAGCACTTCACCGCGTAAGGTAATTTCCCCGGTCATTGCCACGTCAGCCCGCACAGGATTACCTGTTAAGCTAGAAACAAGGGCGGTAACCATGCCAATACCGGCACTGGGGCCATCTTTTGGCGTAGCACCTTCCGGCACATGCACGTGGATATCACGCTTCTCGTAAAAGTCTTCGTTAATCCGTAAGGCTTCGGCACGGCTCCGTACCACTGTCATGGCCGCCTGAATCGATTCTTTCATGACATCGCCCAGTGAACCGGTGTAAGTCAGTTTACCTTTCCCCACTACCGCTGCGGCTTCAATGGTCAGTAAGTCACCGCCCACTTCGGTCCAGGCAAGGCCAGTAACCTGACCAATACGGTTGCTGTCTTCTGCCTTACCGTAATCGTAACGATGTACACCTAAAAATTCTTCCAGATTCTGCTCATTAATCACAACCTGCTTCAGATCTTTAGTCAGCAGTATTTGTTTTACCGCTTTACGACACAACTTCGAGATCTCTCGCTCTAAACTGCGCACCCCCGCTTCCCGGGTGTAGTAGCGGATGATACCCACTACGGCACTGTCTTCGATAACCACTTCCGATGGTTTTAAACCATTACGGCTTACTTGCTTTTGAATCAGATGTTGTTTAGCGATATTAAGTTTTTCATCTTCGGTATAGCCCGATAAGCGAATAACTTCCATCCGATCTAACAAAGCAGCTGGAATATTTAAACTATTCGAGGTGGCGAAAAACATCACATCAGACAGATCGTAATCCACTTCCAGATAGTGATCACTAAAGGCGGCATTTTGCTCTGGATCTAATACTTCCAGTAAGGCTGCGGCAGGATCACCACGGAAATCCGACGCCATCTTATCAATTTCATCCAGCAAGAAAAGCGGGTTACGCACCCCTACTTTAGCCATCTTCTGGATAATTTTACCCGGCATAGAACCGATATAAGTGCGACGATGACCACGGATCTCGGCTTCATCACGCACGCCACCCAATGCCATGCGCACATATTTGCGGCCTGTTGCTTTAGCAACAGACTGCCCTAGCGAAGTTTTACCCACGCCCGGTGGCCCTACCAAACACAGGATAGGCCCTTTTAATTTATTTACCCGCTGCTGTACTGCCAAATACTCAATGATACGCTCTTTAACTTTATCAAGACCGTAATGATCCGCATTAAGGATCTGCTCAGCTGCCGCCAGATTTCTCTTTATTTTGGAACGTGTTTGCCATGGCACCTGCGTTAACCAATCGATGTAGCTACGCACTACGGTCGCTTCTGCTGACATTGGCGACATCATCTTCAATTTTTGTAACTCTGCCCTGGCTTTTTTCTCCGCATCAGCTGGCATTTTGGCATCGGCAATTTTTTTAGACAGCGTTTCAAATTCATCCGGTGCGTCTTCCAGTTCGCCAAGTTCACGCTGAATGGCTTTCATTTGCTCATTCAGATAATACTCACGCTGGCTTTTTTCCATCTGCTTTTTTACCCGGCTACGGATGCGACGTTCAACCTGAAGAATATCGATTTCGCTTTCCATCATAGCCATCAGATATTCAAGCCGTTCCGTCACATTGGTGAGCTCTAATACCTTTTGTTTATCATCAACCTTTAAGGGCATATGCGCTGCCATGGTATCTGCCAAGCGGGCACCATCATCGATACCACTTAACGCCGTTAGCACCTCTGGCGGAATTTTTTTATTCAGTTTGATATAGCCTTCAAACTGGTTAATTGCCGAGCGTAAAAACACCTCTTGCTCACGACTATCAATATCCTGAGTCGCCACCGGATCGATATAAGCCGCGAAGCTGTCTTCTGTTTCAGTAAATTCAGCTAATTGCGCTCTTCTGCCGCCCTCTACCAGTACTTTCACGGTGCCATCAGGCAATTTGAGTAACTGTAAAATGGTCGCGACAGTACCAATCCGATACAGATCATGCTCTGTTGGATCGTCTAGGGTAGCGTCTTTTTGGGCTACCAGAAATATTTGTTTGTCATTATCCATAGCCGCATCTAGGCATTTGATGGACTTTGCCCGGCCAACAAAAAGTGGGATCACCATGTGCGGATAAACAACAACGTCTCGCAATGCCAGCACGGGCATATGCAAACGTTCAGAGTGTTCTGTGGTCATTAATTTGCTCTCGAATTTAGTTACTGCAGGCGACAATAATTAGTATATGGGGGCTGTTCTGAAAACTTCAATTCATCTGGTAAAAAAGGAGCTTTACAGCTCCTTCTGGTCTTGCAACTTAATGTGATTCAGCAACAGCCGGTTCACTGTTCTCATAGATTAATATGGGCTGGCTCTCGCCCCGGATCACCGTCTCATCAATAACAACTTTACTGACGTCTTGCATTGAGGGTAATTCGTACATTGTATCCAATAATACGCCTTCAACTATAGAGCGTAAACCACGAGCCCCGGTTTTACGCTCCATGGCTTTTTGCGCAATGGCTTTAAGCGCATCTTCGCGGAACTCCAGCTCTACGTTCTCCATCTCAAACAAGGCCGCAAATTGCTTGCTTAGCGCATTTTTCGGCTGACTAAGAATTTGCACTAAGGCATCCAAATCCAGCTCGGTTAAGGTCGCCACCACGGGCAAACGGCCAATAAACTCCGGGATAAGACCGTACTTAACTAAATCTTCCGGTTCTACATCACGGAAAGACTCGCTTAAACTGCGGCTGCTCTCTTTGCTTTTAACCTCGGCACCAAAACCGATACCTGAGCCTTTGGCGCTACGCTGCTCAATCACTTTGTCTAAACCGGCAAAAGCGCCACCACAAATAAACAGAATCTTCGAGGTATCAACCTGTAAGAACTCTTGCTGCGGATGCTTGCGCCCGCCCTGAGGTGGTACCGAAGCGACGGTGCCTTCAATCAGCTTCAATAGCGCTTGTTGCACACCTTCACCTGAAACATCGCGGGTTATCGACGGATTGTCAGACTTACGGGAAATCTTATCTATCTCATCAATATAAACGATACCGCGCTGTGCTTTCTCAACATCGTAATCACATTTTTGCAGTAGCTTCTGAATGATATTTTCGACATCCTCACCCACATAACCCGCTTCGGTTAGGGTAGTGGCATCCGCCATGGTAAAAGGCACATCAAGCAAGCGGGCTAAGGTTTCCGCCAGTAAGGTTTTACCGCTACCGGTTGGGCCTATTAGCAAAATATTACTTTTACCCAATTCAACCTCTTGCTTTAACTGGGCGCTGCGCAAGCGTTTATAGTGATTATATACCGCTACTGCTAATACTTTTTTGGCATGCTCCTGACCGATAACATAATCGTCCAGATGTTTGCGGATATCGCGTGGCGTAGGCAGTTTTTCTGCGTCACGCTTAGGTGAAATATCTTTAATTTCTTCGCGAATGATATCGTTGCATAGGTCAACGCATTCATCACAAATATAGACTTGTGGCCCTGCGATCAACTTACGCACTTCATGCTGTGATTTGCCACAAAAAGAGCAATACAGTAATTTGCCGCTCTTATCGCCGTCAGTGCGGTGATCAGACATGTAACTACCTCTTTTCTAGCTTGGCAGGCATTCAGTGCCCGCCTGATTCAATTATTTTGTGTCTCTATTTGTTAATATGGCATCTACCAGGCCATATTCCAAGGCTTGTTGTGCACTTAAGAAATTATCACGCTCAGTATCTTTACAGACTTGCTCGTAACTTTTGCCGCTGTGCTCTGCCATTAAACGGTTAAGCTTTTCTTTAATATATAATATTTCACGGGCATGGATTTCAAAATCTGTGGCCTGCCCCTGAAAGCCACCTAACGGCTGGTGAATCATCACACGGGCATTAGGTAAACAATACCGTTTACCTTTGGTGCCGCCTGATAATAAAAAAGCGCCCATACTCGCCGCCTGCCCCACACATACCGTAGCGATATCAGGCTTGATATAACGCATCGTATCGTATATCGATAAGCCAGCAGTAACAGAACCGCCAGGTGAGTTAATATAAATATAGATGTCTTTTTCTGGATTTTCCGATTCGAGGAATAATAATTGTGCCACGATCAAATTAGCCATATGGTCTTCAACCTGGCCCGTCAAGAAAATCACCCGTTCTTTTAATAAGCGGGAATAGATATCATAAGAACGTTCGCCTTTAGCGGTTTGTTCAATAACCATGGGTACTAAGGCACTAACGATGTCATTCATGTCGCGAGACATTGGCATAATCTGGGATCCCTCTGCGGTAGCGGTTTAAATACTGGTGAAAAGACGGTACCTGAAAATAAAATGGCCCGAACAGATGTCCGAGCCATTAAAACCGTCACGCGCTAAGAAGTCAATCTTAGTTAGCGGCCTTTGGGTTCATAATTTCATCAAAAGCTGCGGTTTGCTCAGTTACCTTAGCCGAGGCTAACACAACTTCAATGGCTTGCTCTTCTAAAGCCACATTACGCATGCTTTGCAACAGCTCTTTATTTGACTTGTAGTACTGGACTACTTCAGCTGGATCTTCGTATGCTGAAGCTACGTTATCAATCAGCTCTTGTACTTTAGCTTCGTCAACTTTCAGCTCACTCGTCTTGATGATTTCACCTAATAATAAACCGACTTTCACGCGGTCTTTGGCTTGTTCTTCAAATAAGGCTGCTGGCAATTCAGGTAATTGCTTAGGATCTACATTTTGACCAAAACGCTGTAAAGCCTGCTGACGCAGTACATCTACTTCACTGGCGATTAATGATTTAGGTACTTCAACGTCATTGGTTGCTAATAAGCCTTTAATGACTTGCTCTTTCACTTTACCTTTGATGGTTTGCTTCAGCTCGCGCTCCATATTCTTGCGCACTTCCGCCTTCAAAGCATCAACAGAGGCTTCTGCTAAACCAAACAGGGCAGCAAACTCATCATTTAACTCTGGCAACACCTGAGCTTCAACTTTAGTTACGGTTACCGCGAAGCTAGCCGCTTTGCCTTTTAAATTTTCTGCATGGTAATCTTCTGGGAAAGTTACTTCTACTGTGGCGGCTTCACCGGCAGCTTTGCCAATAACGCCCTCTTCAAAACCAGGGATCATCCGACCCTGGCCTAATTCCAGTACAAAGTTAGAGGCTTTACCGCCTTCGAACTCTTCGCCGTCGATTGAACCAACAAAATCCATGGTTACACGATCGCCAGTAGCGGCAGCAGCAGTTTTGTCTTCCCATTTCGCATGTTGCTTGCGCAGTGTATCTAACATTTTGTTCAGATCGTCTTCTGAAATCTCAACAACTGGCTTAGTCACTTCAACTTTGTCAAGAGCGGCTACGGTCACTTCTGGGTATACTTCGAAAGTTGCAGTAAAGGCTAGATCTTTACCGGCTTCTAACGCGCCTGGTGCAAAAGTAGGAGCGCCAGCTGGGGTAATTTTGTTAGCAATAATCGCTTCGTAAAAAGAACGTTGCATTTGCTCAGAGGCAACTTCTTGCAGTACCGCTAAGCCAAAACGTTTTTGGATAATTGAAATAGGCGCCTTGCCTGGACGGAAACCATCGATACGCTGACGCTTAGCCAGTTCACGTAGACGGTTTTTTACTTCTGAATCAATATTCGCAGCTGGCACAGTAATATTTACACGGCGCTCTAAACCCTGGGTGGTTTCAACAGAAACTTGCATCGCTTTACCTCAAATTCAATGTCAGGCGCCTCTAAATACGCCGTAGTGTGATGGCCGGGTGTCGACAAACTTAAGATGAACCTGACCTGTTATAAATTGGACGCGGCATTATAGCGGGCTATAACCCGCTAGTCGAGCCCCAGATTTAATGCCCAGTTTGATACTTTTAACTTGTTGTCAACAAACAAAAAAACAGGCTTCCACTCGCGGTAAAAGCCTGTTCAGATCTAAAAAAGTTGCGATTTATTGTCGAACTTGCCCCACTCCGGTTACCACATACTTTTCCGTAGTCAAGGCTTCTAATCCCATAGGGCCATAGGCATGTAACTTACTGGTGGAAATACCAATTTCTGCACCTAAACCAAGCTCCCCCCCGTCTGAAAAACGCGACGAGGCATTATGCATGACCACTGCAGTGTCTACTGTGGCAATAAAACGATCGGCATTTGCCTGATCTGCAGTGCAAATGACTTCAGTATGCTGACTACCAAAACGGTCAATATGAGCTATGGCACCGTCTAGATCAGCTACGACCCTAACGGCAATTTCCGGCGCCAAATATTCTTGACCAAATTCATCTGTGGTAATAGGAGAAGCACCGGCAAAGTAGTTGATACTGTCAGCACAAGCATGCACTTTAACCTGATGCTCCGCCAACGCCTTGGCAGCCATTGGCAGAAAGTCGGCCGCAATAGCCTGATGCACCAATAAAGCTTCCAATGCATTACAAACACCAGGGCGCTGCACTTTACCATTGAGTAATAAGTTTAAAGCCATCGCTAAATCAGCACTTTGATCAACAAATAAATGGCAGACACCTTTAAAATGTTGAATAACCGGGATCCGGCTATGCTCAGTAACAAAGCGAATCAGCCCTTCGCCACCACGTGGGATCACTAAATCAATAAACTGATCTTGCTTTAACAGCGATAACAACAAGTTACGATCCGGATCAGGCACTATACTAATCACTGCTGCGGGTAATTTATGCTCAGCCAAGGCTTGGCGCATAGCAGCAGCAATAGCTAAACTGGTCTTTATCGCTTCACGGCCACACCGCAAAATGACCGCATTACCTGATTTAAAGCACAAAGCACCGGCATCGGCAGTAACATTTGGCCGCGCCTCATAAATCATACAAATCACCCCAAGCGGAATTCGCCGCTTAGCGATATTGATAGCATTCGGACGCTGCTCTATCTGGCGGGTTTGGCCAACAGGATCTTTTAGACGAATAATTTGTTCTATGGCGCTAGCCATGGCTTCAATACGCTCAGGGGTGAGTGTTAACCTATCTAACATAGCCGCGCTGGTACCATTAGCTTCAGCTTCTGCTACCTCAGCCCGGTTTTCTGTCAATATAGCCGCAGTAGCATGCCGAATTTTATCAGCAAAGGCTTGTAACACGGTATTTTTTTGTTCTGTACTTAATACTGCAACCGCTTTGGCAGCTGCGGCAGCTTCTGCGGCTAAAGTGGCCGCGACATCGGTAGTCATATTCTCTCCAGTAACATCATTTCACTGCGATGGATCACCGCATTACTGCCGTTTGGGCAATATCCGAGGCAACGCTCAATATGCTGGCTTTGTTGCCCTTTTATTGAAAACAACTCGCTCGCGCTAAAGCGGCTAACACCTTTGGCAATAGAACGCTTGCCAACCGAGCAGCGCACTATTACTGCATCACCCGACTCAAACTCGCCTCTGATCTCTACTATACCACTGCTTAATAAAGAGGCGCCATGCTGGCATAAGGCATTAACGCAGCCGTCATCGACCCAAATTTCACCTTTGGCACGCAAGGTATGCCTAACCCAATGTTTTTTAGCCGGTAACGGATTTTTTTGGGCATAAAAAATAGTACCCGGATTCTTGCCCGCTAAAAGACACTGAAAAGTTTCAGGCTGATGCCCATCGGCGATTAAGGTGTCTACACCTTGTGTGGTCGCTTTTTCTGCTGCTTCTATTTTGGTACGCATACCGCCAGTACCCACGGCAGAAGCCGAGCCCCCCGCTAAGGCAAAAATTTCCTGACTAATTTTTTTCACTTCAGGAATCAACTTTGCGCTCGGATCTTTATTGGGATCTGCGGTGTAAAGACCATTTACATCTGAACAAATTATCAAAGCGTCGGCATGACATACTGTCGCGACCATAGCGGCCAAGTTGTCATTATCCCCAACTTTCAATTCTTCAGTTGCGATGGTGTCGTTTTCATTAACAATAGGTAAGACGCCATGATCAAGTAATCGGCGCAAGGTATTTTGTACATTGACATGTCTGACCCGATCACTCAGATCGCCGTGCGTCAGTAACACTTGGGCACAGGGAAAATCGAAACAGCGGCTCCAGAAATTCATCATTTCATTTTGACCAACCGCAGCCATAGCCCGTTTTAATGCCAATGGCACCCGATGATGTTGAAAATTAAAATGATGACGGCCAGCAGCAACACTGCCTGAGGAAACCAGGATCACTTCCCGGCCAAGAAGACGACATTCGCGGATAAATTCGGCAATGGGACGCAAATATCTTTCACTGCATCCTTCATTGTCTGGCGCTATTAGGGCACTGCCGACTTTCAGTACGACCCTACGCCAGGATGGGTTTAGCATAACTCCTCCAATGTGTGGACTTGGGACTATACTAACAAAATATGTAACCCGGCACCACCCGACTTACCATTTCCGAGCTGACCCAATGTCGAGCCACTAAAGAAAATAAGCATTATTATTCATGATATTAAACATTTCACCCATGTTATTAGTGTGTTTTGCAGGCAAGCCAACCTGCGATAAACTGTAATAAAATTACAGTTTTAGACGAGATTTCGTTATGATTTTCAGGCGTGAATGGAATTGGGTCAATAATCAGGTATCATTTTGATGAATAGTCGTTATAACAGAGCTTCCTGCTGCTATTATGGAAATGCTTGCTTAACTAGTTTAGCGTGATAGGTCCGCTAGGCTGCTTGCAGCCGATAATGCACACCAGGCCGCCGTGCCCCCCCAAGGAGGTATTCACAACGTGCCCCGACAAAGTTGTACGGCGCGCTAAGCCGCCGGATGCACTAATCCAGAATCTGAAAATTTTTCAAAATACAGCAGAATAAGGTTTAAATAAGGTTTAAAACATCTGAATTGAAACGTTTAGGAGATAAATCAATAATGCAGGATTTGAACCTGCGACGCGTTAGAGTAAAAGTACCCAAACGAAGTGTGCTAAATGTGTATGTCTACGTGAAGTCTAACTTTGGGAGAATGGTCGGTGATGCAGGATTTGAACCTGCGACCCCTTGGACCCAAACCAAGTGCGCTACCAAGCTGCGCCAATCACCGAACAAAGGGGGATGGGGTGGATGATGGGGTTCGAACCCACGACAACCGGAATCACAATCCGGGGCTCTACCAACTGAGCTACAACCACCACAATTTAAAACTTTTACGCCTAAATGGCGCGCCCGATAGGATTCGAACCTATGACCCACGGCTTAGAAGGCCGTTGCTCTATCCAACTGAGCTACGGGCGCACACGTCAAACGCCTAACAGGGTTGGAAATATGTTGCTTTTAAAACTGTTCGATGATGCAGGATTTGAACCTGTGACCCGTTAGATCAAAAGCACCCAAACCAAGTGCGCTACCAAACTGTTTTTAAATTGGTCGGTGATGCAGGATTTGAACCTGCGACCCCTTGGACCCAAACCAAGTGCGCTACCAAGCTGCGCCAATCACCGACTTCGTTGCACTGCTGCAACGGGGCGGAATATTAACGCTCGCCATGCATACCGTCAAACCTTTTTTTTGTAATTCGCACTGATTGGCTATTATTTGAACCTAAAGTAACTAATCCAGCAGTTCTGCCACTGAAGATGGCGTTATTTCGACAGCTGTGCGAAAATATTGGCCTTTTTACTTCGCGGGAAATCAGCAGGCATGACAGCACAAATAATTGATGGCAAAGCCGTTGCTCAGGCAACGAAAGACAAAGTTGCAGCACAGGTTCGGGCAAGAATTGCCGCCGGAAAACGCGCCCCCGGGTTAGCTGTTGTGTTAGTTGGTTTAGATGCCGCCTCACAAGTTTATGTGGGCAGTAAACGCAAAGCCTGTGAAGAAGTGGGTTTTCATTCGGTGTCTTATGATTTACCTGCCGATACCCGCCAGGAACAATTACTGGATCTGATCGATAAGCTCAATGCTGATAACACCGTAGACGGCATTCTGATCCAACTGCCCTTACCTGCCGGCTTAGATGCCTCGGCTATTTTAGAACGCATTCACCCGCATAAAGATGTCGACGGCTTCCACCCTTACAATATAGGCCGTTTGGCACAGCGCATGCCTGCACTGCGTCCTTGCACACCTAAGGGCATTATGACCTTATTGCAAAGCACTGGCGTCAGCGTAAAAGGGATGGATGCTGTCGTCGTCGGTGCCTCTAATATCGTTGGCCGCCCCATGGCGCTTGAATTATTACTCGCCGGTTGCACGACTACTGTGTGCCATAAGTTTACCAAAAACTTAGAACAGCAAGTGCGCCGTGCCGATTTATTAGTGGTGGCCGTAGGTCGACCTGAGTTTATTCCGGGTGATTGGGTAAAGCCGGGAGCCTTAGTGGTTGATGTGGGTATAAATCGTTTAGATAGCGGCAAATTGGTCGGCGATGTCGACTATGCCAACGCCGTAAAACATGCCCGCTATATTACACCGGTACCTGGTGGTGTCGGCCCGATGACTGTTGCCAGCTTAATTGAAAACACCTTGGAAGCCTGCGAGCTGTATCACGACAGTAAGTAAATTAAGGGCTACTGTAAATCAGCCCTGCTCAGGTCTGCGCAACGCTAACATTAGCCTCTCTTAAATAAAACCGCCTGGCGGCGGTTTTATTTTTTGCTTACACCCTTATGCTTTACGCCAGCTGGTAACGCCATTTTTATCTTCGACAATAATGCCTTTAGCGGTAAGTTCTGCTCTGGCAGCATCCGCGGCCGGCCAATCTTTGGCAGCACGGGCGGCGTTACGCTTAGCAATCAAGGCTTCAATTTCTGCTACATCATCAACCGATGCGCCACTTTGTAAAAAGCTTTCTGCATCGCCTTGTAGCAAGCCCAACACACCCGCTAGCAAACTCAATAACCCTGCCAGCTCTGCTGCTTTTGCCGGTTCGGTTTCTTTAAAGCGATTCACTTCCCGTGCTAACTCAAATAACACCGGTAGTGCTTCCGGGGTATTAAAGTCATCATCCATGGCTGCTTTAAAACGAACAATATAAGGGCTATTTAAATCGATACTGTGGCTTGGCGTCACATTACGCAGTGCTGTGTATAAGCGCCCTAAGGCAGCATGCGCTTGCTCTAAGTTTTCTTTAGAGTAATTGAGCTGGCTGCGATAGTGGCTGGATAACAAGAAATAGCGCACGGCTTCAGCATTGTACTCAGCCAGTACATCTTTCACCGTAAAGAAGTTGCCTAACGACTTAGACATTTTCTCTTTATCCACCTGCACCATACCGGTATGGATCCAGGTGTTTACGTATTTATGACCATGCGCACAGGTAGACTGAGCAATTTCATTTTCATGGTGTGGGAACTGTAAATCAGAACCGCCACCGTGAATATCAAAATGCTCACCTAAGTGTTTGGCACTCATGGCAGAACATTCAATATGCCAACCCGGACGGCCGTTGCCCCAAGGCGATGCCCAGAACGGTTCACCGGGTTTAGCCGTTTTCCAAAGCACAAAATCCAGTGGGTCATCTTTGTTATCGGCCACTTCAACCCGCGCGCCCGATTGCAACATCTCTAAATTCTGCTGGCTTAGCGCGCCATAAGCTTCATATTTGCTTACATCAAACAACACATCACCATCTGCCGCTTGATAGGCATAACCTTTCTCAAGTAAGGTTTGGATCAGCGTTATGATTTCGGCCATGTGAGTGGTTACCCGCGGCTCAATATCAGCCGGTAACAAGCCTAAGGCATTAAAATCAGCATGCATCGCTTCGGTAAAACGCGCCGTTAACGCATCACAACTTTCATTATTCTCAGCTGCACGTTTGATGATTTTGTCATCAACATCGGTAATGTTACGCACATAGGTCACATCGAAACCGCTAAAGCGTAAATAACGATTAATGATATCAAAAGCCACATAAGTACGGGCGTGCCCCACATGACAATGGTCATA
The DNA here is from genome assembly GCF_014653435.1 of Alishewanella longhuensis. Taxonomy (GTDB): domain Bacteria; phylum Pseudomonadota; class Gammaproteobacteria; order Enterobacterales; family Alteromonadaceae; genus Alishewanella; species Alishewanella longhuensis. Next base: position 304,740 of record NZ_BNAO01000002.1, read on the forward strand.
AATGGTGATACCACAGACATACAAGCCGACTTTACCCGGAACGATAGGCGTAAACACTTCTTTTTGGCGGTTTAAGGTATTGTATATCTGTAACATTATGTCCTCTGACAAACTTTAAGTTGCTAACACAGCATTTAGCCAACTAGTTTATCACCGGCAGCGCACTGCCGCTATCCTTGCTTTATGATTTGCCAACAGTGCGCTAGAATAGCTGCCTTGCAATTACAAGGATACAAACCATGGTCACGTTACACACCAACTACGGCGTTATTAAATTAAATCTGTTTGCCGACAAGGCACCTGTTACTGTGGCTAATTTTATTAGCTATGTAAAAGACGGCTTTTATGACAACACCATTTTTCATCGGGTGATTGATGGCTTTATGATCCAGGGCGGTGGTTTTACCCCTGATATGGATCAGAAAGAAACCAAAGCTACCATCAAAAACGAAGCTAACAATAAGGTTGCTAACCGCAAAGGCACTATCGCCATGGCGCGTACCAGCGATCCACATTCGGCAACTTGCCAGTTTTTTATTAATGTGGCCGACAATAGCTTCCTGAATTTTACTGCCGAGAATTCACAAGGTTGGGGTTATTGTGTATTTGGTGAAGTAGCTGAAGGCATGGATGTGATTGATAAAATCAAGGCCGTACGTACTGGCCGTTTCGCTGGACATAGTGACGTTCCAGTAGATCCGGTAGTGATCGAGCGTGCTGAGTTAAACGACTAAGTAATGCCTTATACGCTATTTATTGCTGACTTACATTTGTCGGCGCAAAGGCCTGATATTACGCAGGCCTTTTTAGCCTTTTTGCAGCAGCAAGCGCCTGCTGCAGATGCCCTATATATTCTGGGCGATTTATTTGAAGTCTGGATTGGCGACGACAATCCAGAACCCTTGTTGGCTACCCTTGCTCAAGCCATAAAACAGCTGAGCGAACATATACCTGTCTACTTTATCCACGGCAATCGCGATTTTTTATTAAAGCAAGCCTATGCCAAGCGCGCTGGTATGACGTTGTTGCCACCGCATCAGGTTATTGACCTATACGGCACGCCTACCCTGATTATGCATGGTGATAGCCTGTGTACTCTTGATATTAAGTATCAAAAATTCCGGCGCTGGTGGGATCAACCCTGGTGGCAATCTTTGATGCTCTCTTTACCGCTGTGGTATCGACAGCATCTGGCAGCTAAGGCGCGGCGTAAAAGCGCGCAAGCGAAAGCCAGTTATCAGGCTAGCGGCAGTGCCAGCATTATGGATGTCACGCCTGAGGAAGTACCTCGAGTCATGGCACAATACGGCGTGCAGCATTTAATCCATGGTCATACCCACAGACCGGCTGTGCATGAACTAACAGTAAATGGCCTGGCAGCTAAGCGCTATGTTTTAGGCGATTGGTATACCCAAAGCAGTTATTTAAAAGTCTCTGCAGCAGCATGGCAGCTGTTTTTTCAGCCTTTGCCCACCGAGCCTGCATCACAATAAGACACAACCTGGTTGCTTAGCGCTATCTGGAAAGTTGGCAACATTTCTCAATTTTAAACGCAACAGTGTGCGAAACTATACTAGACTTACCATGCTGAAGATTGAGCATAGGTCTTATGATAAATTCATTTCACCATTACGCTAAGTTACTCGCCGACTTTGCCAACCAAAGTAAAGATGGCTATGCCATTTTTTCTGCCGATGACATTTTGATTTGTGCTAACAATGCCTTTCTGGGCACTTTTAATCAGACCGTCAATAATATGATTGGCTTAAACTTCACCGAAATTATCCGACTGGCATTTACTGAAAAAACCGGACCAAAAATTGATACCGATGATATCGAACAATGGCTGGTACTTGCAGCAAAAGAGCGGCGTAGCAGAGATTTTCGCCTATTTGAAGTCGATCTGGTGGATGGCCGCTGGTTTTTATTCTCTGAGCAGTTGCTGCCAACTGGTGAGCTGCTGCTACAAACTAAAGATATCACCAAACAGAAAATACTCGAGCAACATTTAAGTGAGCGCACTCGCAGCCTAACCAACCTGGCACTCACCGATGAACTCACCCGTATCGCGAACCGTAGAAGCTTTGTAGCGTCAGTACAATCAGAACTGAGTCGCTGTGAACGCTCAAACTTTAAAGTCGCACTATTGTTATTAGATATAGACTACTTTAAAAGCGTCAATGACAACCATGGCCATCAGGCCGGCGACGCGGTGTTACAACAAGTAGCAAGGCGCATCAGCAGCACACTGCGTGAGTATGATATTTTTGGCCGAATTGGCGGCGAGGAGTTTGGTGTTTTCTTAGCGGAAACAGATCGAACAACCGCAGCAGAGGTCGCTGAAAGGCTCCGGCAGCTAATAGCCGCAGAACCTTTTGTGTTGAGCGGATTAGCATTGCCCGTCACTATCTCTATTGGTGTTGCAACCGGGACATGTATGAGTTTCGAGCAACTTTACGCAGAGGCTGACAGCGCGTTATATAAAGCGAAGCATGCTGGTCGTAATCAAGTTGTCATGGCGGTACCATGCTTTGCGTTTTAAGTTCGGTAAGCCGTATTTGCGGATGCAATTAGCTGGCCGCAACATAAGCACCACTATGAAATTTAAAATCTGTATCATCGGAGCTAATCAGCTCTGCTTCTACTTTGCCAAAAAATGCCACACGCTCACTAATCGTATTGCCGGCAATTTGCTCAGCTAATTGCAGGTAATCTTGATAATGCCGGGCTTCTGAGCGCAACAACGACACGTAAAAAGCACCAATATCTGCAGGCAACAGTGGTGCCAACCTGGCAAAGCGCTCACAAGAGCGAGCCTCAATATAGGCACCGCAAATCAACTTATCAGTCAATGCATTGGGTTCAAAAGTACTTACATGGCGTAACAAGCCTTTGGCATAACGGCTGGACGTAATCTTTTCATAAGCCACACCATACTGTTGCATCACCTCCAGCACCTGATAAAAATGATGCAACTCTTCTTTGATTAACAGCACCATTTTATCAATCAACTCCTGCCCAAAACCGGAGTCTGCCTTCGGGATCATCGACTTCTTCAACTTAATCTCGGCCAGTGCCCGCCAATCACCTTGCTGACGATAAGTAAAGTCTTCGTATGGCTTAAGCCATTGCAGCAGGGCTTCACCGCTTTGTTCATCCACAGCATACCGTCTAATCAAATACATCGCCGATTGCGCCGCTTTTAACTCACAGATCAGATGATCGGTAAGCAATATCGCTAAATTTTGTGGTTGCTGCGCTGCCGCCAACCAGCTGTCTGGCGTTTCGCAATGCAAAAATTGCTTAATGGGTGCTAAAAGTAGCTGATATTCGTTGGATAACATAAGCTCATTTACTCGTTGAATGCGGCCTGTATTGTACCCCAGATGCCTTTTTAGCTCTAGTCTGCTGCCGCTACCGCAAGCTAAGCAAGTGTCCGAGGCTATTTATCTAACCGGCTGTTTTATCGCACATTAGTTTAAATTTTACACAATATGCTTGACGAATAGCCTGACATCAACCATAACTGTAGTACGGGCAAAAAGTATAATGACCCGGACAAGGGCGCAGTAGTGCAGTAATAAGGATAATAATTATGATACTAAACCATTTATGGGGCTTATATGCCCACCCGAAAGAAGAGTGGCATAGCATAGATGCCAGGCACGAAAGTTTTCGATACAGCATGATCCACATTTTATTAGTGGCGTTAATACCTTCCATTTGCGCTTATTACTCTGCCGTTTATTTAGGCTGGAGTATTGGTGTAGGCGAAAAAATTTATTTAACCGCCAATAGCGCGATGATGCTGTCTGTTGCTATGTATATTGCATTAATTGCCGGCGTTTTTGCGTTAGGCTTGTTAGCTCACTGGATGGCACATACCTTTGGCGCTGAACCAACCTATACCCAAACATTAGAGCTGGCTTCCTATACCTCTACCCCACTCTTTATGGTCGGCTTCGCGGCGCTGTATCCTGAGTTATGGTTTGTGATGATGGTTGGTTTGGCTGGCTTAGCATACTCGGTCTACTTATTGTATGTTGGCGTGCCTATTCTGATGCATATTCCAGAAGAGCGCGGTTTTATTTACGCCAGCTCAGTAGTCACATGTGGTTTGATTTTGTTGGTGACAGTATTGGCTGCAACCGCCATTTTTTGGAGTTCCGGTTACGGCCCGGCATTTACCCATTAAGTATTGCCAGCAACGCCTTTAGTAACAAACGTATTAATATAAAAAAGTAAGACAAGGTAGCAAAACGGCTGCAGTAGCAGCCGTTTTTTATTGGTCTTCGTAATGATGTTAGAAACTTAGCCTTCGTTGTACGTTTCTAAATTTGCAGCCATCGCCATCACAGAGGCAACTTTAGCATCATCACTACGCATTTGATCTAACCGGTTTAAATAGTCCTGATCAATGTCGTTAGTCACATAATAGCCATCAAACACCGAGGTTTCGAAGCGGCTTATTTCCTGATTTTCAGTGCGGACAGCCGCAATCAAATCGGGTAACGATTGGAAAATTAGACCATCAGCACCAATAATTTGACAGATACTGTCAACATCGTGACCATGCGCAATGAGTTCAGTTGCTGACGGCATATCAATACCGTAAACATTAGGGAAACGGATCTCCGGCGCTGCCGAGGCAAAGTATACTTTCTTAGCGCCAGCTTCTCGTGCCATCTCAATAATTTGCCCTGAAGTGGTACCACGTACTATCGAATCATCAACCAACAGCACGTTTTTACCTTTAAACTCTTGCCAAATCGCATTGAGCTTGCGCTTTACCGATTTTTTGCGCTGGGTTTGTCCCGGCATAATAAAGGTGCGACCGATATAACGATTTTTTACAAAACCCTGCCGGTAAGGTAAACCCAGCACATTAGCAATTTCCAGCGCCGCGTCATTACTGGTTTCAGGAATAGGAATAACGACATCAATATCCAGATGTGACCACTCACGTTTGATTTTCTCACCCAAATAGGTGCCCATCGCTACTCGTGATGCATAAACCGAAATATTATCAATGGTGGAGTCTGGTCTTGCGAAGTAGACATATTCGAAAATACAGGGTGTGTAACTTGGGTTTTCTGCGCACTGGTGGCTGTGTAACTCGCCTTGCTCGGTAATATAAACGACCTCACCCGGAGAAACATCCCGTAGTACGGTAAAGCCATCTGCATCTAAAGCCACACTCTCAGAAGCTACCATATACTCAGTACCTGCAGCAGTTTCCCGTTTGCCCATCACTAAAGGGCGAATACCATTAGGATCACGAAAGGCAATTAAGCCATGACCAATAATCAAAGCAACTGCAGCGTAACCGCCGCGCACTTTGCGGTGTACACTAGCAATCGCCTTAAAAATTTGCTCAGGCTGTAAATGCATATTTGGCTGCAATGCCAGCTCATGCGCCAACACATTTAATAACACTTCCGAATCAGAAGTGGTATTAACATGACGACGGGCAAGGCGGAAGATTTCGTCTTTCAGTTCATGGGCATTGGTCAGGTTACCATTATGCGCCAACGCGATCCCGAAAGGGCTATTAACATAAAAAGGCTGTGCCTCAGCCGTACTGGAAGAGCCTGCCGTAGGGTAACGCACATGGCCGATACCGATATTACCTGCCAGGCGTTGCATATGTCGGGTTTCAAACACATCTTTAACCAGACCATTGGCCTTGCGCAAGCGCAAGGTATTATTATCAACCGTAACGATACCGGCAGCATCCTGCCCGCGGTGCTGTAACACAGTCAGACCGTCATACAGTGCCTGATTTACGGGAGACTTACCTACGATACCAACAATACCACACATTGATTAATCCTCGCCGGCTATGGCTTTTGCATAAAACTGGAATGGCTCTGTAAATACTCAAAGAACCATTCGATGATAAAACCGAATTCCGGGATCAAACGCGACTGGCTCCACCAGTCGGCCGACGCAGCCGGAGTAAAAGCATCAATAAAAAATAGGACAGCGCTAACAACCAACACACCACGTAAGGCGCCGAATACTAAACCCAGAACTCTGTCTGTACCTGATAATCCGGTAGATTGCACAAGTTTTCCAACCACATAGTTGATCAATGCGCCGACAATAAGCGCACAGATAAATAGAATAGCGATAGCGGAGGCATTACGAAGCGTTGGCTCAGAAATTTGCGTGAAAAAACTAGCGAGATGAGGATAGTAAGAGCTGGCGATGAAAAACGCCGCGATCCAGACGGTCAACGATATGGCCTCTTTAACGAAGCCCCGGACCAAGCTAATCACAGCGGATAGCGCTATGATGGCCAAAATGACGATATCAACCCAACTCATTTGCTACCAAAGGATGCTTAATGACGGGGCGCATTCTATCAAATTGCCAAGGTAAATAGCTAATTATTTTCGGTTGGTTGATAATTACTAATCATTAACCGCTCTACACCGGTCAATTGCTGTAACTTCGGCAAACCTTGCTCCAAACGCTCACGCCTTAGCTCTGGCCCAACAAAAACACTGGTTAAAGATTGGCCCGCACTATTAGTAATATTCCGGGTAAAGGTAGTGAAACCGGCCTGTCGCAACTTCGCCACCAGCGCATTGGCATTTTGCTGATTACTGAAACTGCCAACACGCACTACCCACGCTGCCTGACTAAGGCCCGTAGCATTGTTGCTAACCGCTGCTGCCGCAGAACTAGTTTGGGTTGTAGCTACCTCAGTGCGTGCTTGGGTTGGACTTTCGACAGTAACCTGCGCATATTGCTGCGAGGGTAACGTCTCAGTTTGTGCTACGGCGGATTGCTCATCTAATGTTTTTTCATCATTGACCAGCTGCTCAGCCACTTGCTGCGCCCGAGCAGCAAATTCGGCATCGTCAAAAGGGACAAGCTCTTGCACACCTTGAAATTCTGGCCTATCGGGAATGACTTTAAAATCATCTTTAACAATCTGCTTCTCACCATCTAACAAGTCAGGTAAAAAAATAATCCCCGCCAGTACTAAAATACTGGTTCCTAAAAGCCGATGTTTAAACTTAGCCGTCATTGCCCCTCCTGCTGCAGCGTCAATACCGCTGACACGGTGACGAAAGATCCAAAGATTACCAAAAGTTCATCTGCTTTAAGTGCCTTTACAATAGCCGGATAGGCTTCCTGTATAGTCGCATACTGCAGCGCTGCCTCTGCCAATTTCACATCAGTATTTTGCAAGGCCTGAACTAACAGACCACTGTCAGCGCCGCGGGTTCCCGGTAAACTGACAAGATGCCATTCATCAACGTAATTCGTCAAGGGTGATAAAGAGTGCGTAATATCCTTATCTTTTAACATCCCAACTAAAGCCAGAACCTTGCTGTAACCTGGTTTTATTCGCTGTAACTGGCTAGCCAAATAAGCTGCTGACTGGGGGTTATGGGCGACATCCACCATAATATCCGGTGTTTGCTGCAATAACTGCATCCGGCCAGGTAACTTTAACTGTTGCAGACTTTCTTGTAACTGAGCGAAAGCTGGCAACTTATGCAACTGTTCAAGTACTGCTAAACTAGTGGCGACGTTTTGTACCGGCACCCAAGGTAACATAAGATGGCGATACTGCTGACTTATACCTTGCCAGTGCCATTCCTGCTCGGTTGCCTGATAATTAAAATGCTGGCCCAGTTGTAATAATTCAGCCCCTTTGTGCAAAGCCACCGCTGCAATACTGGCTGGCGGTGCTAATTCACCAGAAATCGCCACCTTGGCAGCACGAAATACTCCAGCTTTTTCTCTACCGATACTTTCCCTATCATTACCAAGCCAATCTTGATGATCTAAACCAATGGTGGTGATAACACTAATATCTGGTTCAATAATGTTGGTAGCGTCTAAACGCCCACCTAAACCAACTTCAATCAGACAATACTCTGGTTGCATTTGCCGCAAAATAGCAAAGGCGACTAAGGTAGTAAATTCAAAATAGGTAAGCGGGGTGGTCTGCCGTAACGACTCTACCAACGCAAAAGCCGCCAGCCAGTCATCATCAGCAACATCCTGATTATTAATACGCAGTCGCTCATTGAAATGTAATAAATGCGGTGAACTATAAACCCCAACGCTATGACCTTGCGCCAGCAATAGTTGTTCCAGCGTACGTGCTGTCGTGCCTTTACCATTGGTTCCTGCAATAAGCACTACCTTGCCAGGTAAACTGGCTAAGGCTCCGCGTGCCGCGACCTGCTGCACCCGCTCTAGTCCCAACTCGATTTTGTCAATCGGATGGCTTTGCTCTATATAACAAAGCCAATCGGCCAGCGTCTGGCACGATTGGCTATTCAAATGTTGAACAGACATAAATCCTTAGGATGCGCTACTCTCCGCCACCGGCGTTGGCAATCGCATAAATTTAGCAACGAGTCGCGCAATTGTATCGCGCATTTCGCGCCGGTCAACTATCATATCGATAGCGCCGTGTTCCAATAAAAATTCACTACGCTGAAAACCCTCTGGCAGTTTTTCCCGCACGGTTTGCTCAATAACACGTGGTCCGGCGAAGCCAATTAATGCTTTGGGCTCACCAATATTAACATCACCAAGCATTGCCAAACTCGCCGAAACCCCACCCATGGTAGGATCCGTTAGAACTGAGATATAGGGTAATCCCTGCTCGCTCATTTTAGCTAGCGCCGCACTGGTTTTTGCCATTTGCATTAACGAAAACAGCGCCTCTTGCATCCGCGCACCACCACTGGCAGAAAAGCAAACGAACGGTATTTTGTTGGCAAGCGCATATTCTACACCAGCCACAAATTTCGCACCGACTACCGATGCCATAGACCCACCCATAAACTCAAACTCAAAAGAAGCTGCTACCACAGGCATACCATGCAAGGTACCGTGCATAACGACCATGGCATCTTTTTCATTGGTGTCTTTTTGCGCTGCAACCAGGCGATCTTTATAGCGCTTGCTATCTTTAAACTTTAATAAGTCCTGTGGTTCTAACTCTGCAGCCAATTCTTTTGTTGAACCAGTATCAAAGAAATTTTGTAAACGACTGCGTGCAGAAACCCGCATATGATGATCACACTTGGGACAAACCCCCAGATTGCGATCTAAATCTGCCTTGTATAATACAGCGTCACAAGAGGTACATTTAGTCCACACCCCTTCCGGGATATTACGACGACCAGACGATGAGGTTCTGGGCAGGATCTTTTCTAACCAACTCATAAAGGCTTCCTAATTCTGTCATTGCCCGTAGATTAACACTACTTGAGCATAAAATACGCTAAAAACACCGAAATGGCGAAAATGCGGCTATTAAAACACAAATGCAGGCTGCTCGAATACAGAAAACTGGTCTTAGTAGTGCATAGACTCGCGAGTAGTCAGCATGTCAGGTAGCAGGTAAAAATAACGGACCCAATGCCACTTTAGGAATTTGATAGTGTTCTGGGTAATCTACTTCAACTAAATATAACCCCCCCGCTTTAGCAGTTGCCGCGGCTAGATTGCGGTTTTTACTCGCCAGTATCTCTGCCAGCCATTCGGGCGGGCGACGACCCATACCTATCTCTAACAAACTACCCGTGATATTGCGTACCATATGGTGCAAAAAGGCATTGGCTTTAATATCCAGCACCAGATAATCAGCAAAACGCTCTAACCGCAGATGATGTACATTTCGAAAAGGAGTTTTCGATTGGCACTGAATCGCCCGAAAAGCACTAAAGTCTTGCTCACCCAACAAGGCTGGTGCTGCTTGTTGCATCAGAGCCAAATTAAGAGGTTGATGGTAATGACTTAATCCCGAGCGTAAAATAGCCGGGCGATACTTATGATTATAAATAACATAGCGGTAACGGCGGGCTGTAGCACTAAATCGAGCGTGAAAATCATCTGGCACCACCTTTGCCCAGCGCACCGCTATTTGATCAGGTAGCTGAGCATTAGTACCCATAACCCAGGCTTTAGTATCACGCTCAGCCGTTGTGTCGAAATGCACGACCTGGCCAGTAGCATGCACACCGGCATCGGTACGCCCAGCGCAGAACAACTCTATTGGTTGATTGGCAACCTTGGCCAACGCCGTTTCCAATTCTTGCTGAACACTGTTTACTTCGCGCTGCCGCTGCCAGCCGAAAAAAACCGTACCATCATACTCAATACCTAAAGCTATCCGCATCTTTGCCCCTCTATTAACTGCGACAATTATACCGCAGCTAACCCGAGATCCCCAAACAACCTGAAAATACAGACTACAAATGGTTAGGACTATCCTAAATTATTGTGGTCTTAATACTCTAGCTTCTTCTTTTACATGCTCTGGCGCTGCAGAGGTCAATATTTCGTCAATAAGTAAAGTGGCACTTTCTGGCTCGTCCATTTCAATATAAGCCCGAATCAAGTCCAATTTACCGGCGAAACCAGCATCTTCTTGATCCACATCCATTTTGTTGTGTTCACCGATAATATCTGCAAACTCATCCAGGCCGACATCTACGTTAAGATGATTATAACGTTCCGGGTCAGCCTCTGATTGCTCCATCGCTTGCAGCAAATTATCAATTTCCACAAAATCGGCATCAGACATTGCCGGCTTATCCGCAAGCTCAAGCTCGACGCTCTCTTCAGCGTCCAAGTCAGCTGAAAAATCGTGCGAATCATCAACGGCAATAGCCTCCAGTTCGTTCAACAAATCGTCAAACTGACTTTCATCCAAATCATCTAACTCATCTAACTCATCCGAATTGTCCGAATTGTCCGAATTGTCCGAATTGTCCGAATTGTCCGACATCTCAGCAGTAGGCATTAATTCATCTAAATCAACCTCTGTCTGCAATATTGCTTCTGCTTCTGCTTCTGCTTCTGCTTCTGCTTCTGCTTCTGCTTCTGCTTCTGCTTCTGCTTCTGCTTCTG
>NZ_BNAO01000002.1:315720-327610 GCF_014653435.1 Alishewanella longhuensis
CTTGTGTTAACTGAGTGATTTGCTCAAATGATAAATTAAACTCTCCATCATCTTCTTGTTCAAACTCATGCAACGCGAGCTCAGGATAACTATCGAGCACTTTACTGGGGTTTTCTACCGCTAATGCTGCTTCAGTTGGGCGAGACACCGAAGCATCTTCTGCAATTGCCAGGTCAAGCTGTAATTCGGTTTCATCCAGTGGCGTGTTGTCTGTATTTTCGTCAGATGGAACATCATCCAATGCCTCTGCTCTTAAAGTGCTATCAGTATGCTGCAAGATTTCATCAGAACTATCTTCGTTAGCAAGATTCTCTTCATCAATTTGAGCGCCCAATGCATCTTCTTCAGATGGTGTAATCTGCTGCACTGCTGCTTGCTCTAAAATATCATCCATCTCAGCACTTAGTTGTAGCTCATCTTCAGTTAACGAAGCGTTTTCCTCAGCATCGTCTACTTCTGCAGCAAGCTGCTCTGCAAATTCATCAAGATCAGAACTATCGAAGTGTTCCTCAGAGATCGTTATCTCTTCTTGCTCTGAGAGCATTTCATTAATATCGGCAACATCAAGTGCCGAAGATTCACTCTGCTCATCCGCTTGATTTAGTGTTGCCAGCATATCGTCTTTCATTACAGTACTGGCTTGCTCTTCGCCAACTTCAGCCGCGCCATGCTGTGCTAAAATGTCGTCTATCGATTGTTCAGTGTCAGCCTCATCAAGCGGTAGCTCTAGCTCAATTTCCTCGAGTAAGCTATCAATATCATCTTGATCGGTTAAGGAAATGGCTTCCGGTGCCAACTGCTCCAAGCTAACCGGCTGGTCGATACTTTCTTGCTCCAGTAAATCATCGGTTTCTGTTTCTTCAGGATCTGCCAAATCAATAACTTCGGCAACTTCATCTTCTGCCATTAATAAGGCAGATAAATCCATATCAGACAGAATATTATTTGCATCAAAATTTGTTTCTGACGCAGAATCGATAGCAAGGTCGTCCCCAGCGTTTTGCTCGTCATCAAAGTCTCCATCCAACGTAATATCTAGCTCGTCGGCATTACCGCTGTCCAAAATGTCGGTTTGTAATGGATCTTCATCATCTATATCGTCTAAGATAATATCGTCACTAAAGTCAGGTAGTTCGTCATCAAGAAAGGTATCATCAGTATTGGTCGAAGCTGTTTTATCCCCAGCGCTAAAAGGATCGCCAAGTAGGGAGTCGTCAATATCAAATAAGCTATCGTCAAAATCCTGACTAGGGTCAAGCGGCGGCAAGGGTGATTGATAGCCACTGACGGCTGTTGGTTCTTTAACGGCAGCAGCTACCGCCTCCTCTGTTTTACGACCACGACGCTTGATCCAAAACACTGCCCCAAGTAATAACAAGATCGCGGGAACTGACGCCGCTAATATCCAAGCCAACGGGTTGTTTAGCAACTTTGACAAGTTATTCTTTTCGGCTTCGGCTAATCGAGCGGCCTCTTCAGCTTCTTTAGCCGCTTGTTGCTCACGCAAAATTTGCTGCTGTTGCTGTAACAATTGATTAAGTTGTTGTTGTAAAACACTATCCTCAGCTAACTGTGCTTTAAGTCCTTCAAGCTCTTGTTCAACCCGACCTAAAGACCCCCGTAAATTCTCATTCTCACGGGCAATACCTTCAATCAACTGCATCGAGTCCTGATATTGATCTTTAAGGGCATTAAGCTCAGCAGCGGTTTGTTGTTGTACTGGATTAGGCCTGGTTGCTTGTTCTCTACTTCTAGCGCGAGCCGCAGCGTCGCGGGCAATTTTTTGTGCCCAAAGCGCGTCATCTGTTTCAGCTTTGCGTTTAGCAACTTCGGGATCAACATTGCGGATCTCACGTAAATCAGGCAGCAATAGCACAGCGCCTGGCTGTAGATGATTAAAGTTGGCATCGTTAAAGGCTTGCGGGTTTTTCACAAACAACGCGTACATTACCTGATAGGTGGTTACGGTATTGCTGGGTTTAACTTGCTCGGCAATACGCCATAGCGTGTCACTGGCTGTAAGTGGGCCAAATTGTTTTTGTAACAAGGCGCTATCGGCATTTTTTGGGCCACGGATTTGCGTCGGCACAGTATCTGCCATTACCAGCGACGAAAAATTGACAATAAGCAGTAGTAACACTAGTAGAACAGGCATCAGGTTTCCTTAGCCGAGCACCCAGACTCACATAAAAGCCAAACTATTAGACAACGTCATGCAAACAGTGTTCCACTGTTGCGATAGCGTTTCAGTCAAATATAATGCAGAACCCGTTGGCTGGCTAGCATTAGCTGAAATTAGCCGTTTTCAAGATCCATTATCTCCGGTTAATACCCAAATCCAGATTCTCATGAGCGAAAATGCAAAAAAGCGCCCGAAGGCGCTTTTTTATCGTAACAAACTTACAAATAATCGCGGATCAAATGCTCAGCAATCTGGATACTGTTCGTTGCCGCGCCTTTACGAATATTGTCTGCCACCACCCAAAGATTAATGCCATTCTCATGGGAAAGATCTTGCCGCACCCGGCCAACATAAACCTCATCTTTACCCGTTGCACTACAAACCTGTGTTGGGAAGTCAGCATTATTTTCAAGCAACACCACGCCAGGCGCTTCAGCTAATAACGCTTTAACCTGTTCTACGGTAATCGGCATCCGGGTTTCAATATGTACCGCTTCGGCATGCCCAAAGAATACGGGTACCCGTACTGCAGTGGCATTAACGGAGATGCTATCATCACCCAGAATTTTCTGAGTTTCCCAATGCATTTTCATTTCTTCTTTGGTGTAGCCGTTATCCATAAACACATCAATTTGCGGGATCACGTTAAACGCAATTTGCCGGGCGAACTGACCTTGCTCATCTAACGGCTGGCCATTGAGTAACTGCGCCGTTTCTTTTGCTAATGCTTCAACCGCAGATTGGCCTGCGCCGCTCACCGACTGATAAGTAGCAACGTTAATCCGGCTAATGCCTACTGCATCATGAATCGGCTTTAACGCCACTAGCATTTGAATCGTTGAGCAGTTTGGGTTGGCAATAATATTCCGGTTACGATAATCCGCAATGGCGGCCGCATTCACTTCCGGTACCACCAAAGGAATGTCGGCTTCGTAGCGAAAATGTGAGGTATTGTCGATCACTACACAACCGGCTTCTGCTGCTTTTGGCGCATAAATAGCAGAAATGCTGCCACCGGCTGAAAACAAGCCAATTTGGGCCTGGCTCCAATCGAAGGTTTCCGCATCCAGCACAGTGATTTTTTTGCCCTTAAAGGTAATGGAGCCGCCGGCAGAGCGACTGCTAGCCAGCGGAAACAGCTGAGCAACCGGGAAATCACGTTGTTCCAGAATTTCAATCAAGTGTTGGCCTACCAAGCCGGTCGCGCCTAAAATTGCGACATTGTATTGCGACGCCATGCGATGCATCCTCTTATTACTGACTATTAAAGCCCAATTGGCCAAGCCAGGCCGGGGTGGCCTGACCGACAAGCTGTAGCGCGCTAAATTCACGCCGTGCCGGATATGACTTTCTAAGCCAGTCAAACCCCTTACCTTCAATGTGATGGCGGAATAAGGCATCATCACGTTGCACATCATATAACATTCTTGCGACACTTTGGACATCTGGAAGCCCAAAATTTGCAGATATTTGCAGTTTTTCCACTGCTGGCACCGGCAATAGTTGGCTAAGCGTCACAGTGGGTGCGATCCCCAGAAGTTGGCAACAGCGCTGATAGAGCATTTCTGTGCCTCTGGCTTTACCTTCTACACTATGGCCAGCGATATGCGCTGTCGCAATATCGCAATAAGGCAGCAACGGCAACAAAATATCTGGCTCTTGCTCCCACACATCCAGCACCAAAGGCCGACGCTGTATTTGCTGTGCGGCTAACAAGGCGGCATTATCAATCACCGCACCGCGCGAGGCATTAATAACGGCGCAGCTGGGTTTTAAGCGAGCTAAACACTCACTATTTAACAAATGCTTGGTCGGATAAGACCCCGCTTTAACCAGCGGCGTATGAAAGCTAATAATATCGGCTTGCTGGCAAAGGCTGGTAAAATCGGTATGTACAAAGTCGCTCTGTTGCTCTGCGCGCAATGGATCGCAAAGCAACACCGGTATTTGCATTGCCGTCAACGCCGCGGCTAAACGGCTACCGATACTGCCTACGCCAACAATGCCCACGGTTTTGTTGCTAAGCTGCCATTGATAACGCTCCGCCAGACACCATAAACTACTAAGCACATATTCCACCACCGATTGTGCGTTACAGCCAGGGGCGGAGCTGAAGGCAATATTACGCTTGCCCAGGTAGGCCAGATCGATATGATCCATGCCAATGGTTGCCGTGCCCACAAAGCGTAAGCGGGTATTTTTAGCCAGTAATGGTTCATCCACCTGGGTAACCGAGCGCACTAGCAGAATATCAGCTTCAGCCAGTTCACTGGCAGTTGCTGTGCGGCCATTAAACAGCGTAACCTCGCCGACATCGGCAAAAAACTCCCGCACCAGCGGCATATTTTCATCAGCAAAAATTTTCATTGCGCACTCTAATTGGACCATCTTGATTAGGTTAAGGCACCTAGTGTAGCAAAATTAATAGCTCAGATAGCAAAAAGGCGCTTATCAAAAGCGCCTTTTAAAGTAACCGATAAACTTACTTGCTATAACGTTGCATCACCAGCGTCGCATTGGTACCGCCAAAGCCAAAGCTATTTGACATCACCGTATTAAGCACGGCATCACGCGCTTCTGTCACGATGTTCAGTCCTTTCGCCGCCTCGTCTAACTCACCAATATTAATAGAGGGAGCAATAAAGTTATGCTGCATCATCAGCAGAGAGTAAATAGCTTCATGCACACCAGCAGCGCCCAGTGCATGACCGGTCATTGCTTTGGTCGCGCTAATAGCAGGCGTTTTACCGGCAAACACTTCCTGAATAGCACCAAGCTCTTTTACATCACCTACTGGAGTACTGGTACCATGGGTATTTACATAATCGATTGGCGCAGATATTCCTTGCATCGCCATTTGCATACAGCGCACTGCGCCTTCACCGCTAGGCGCAACCATATCATAACCATCTGAGGTTGCACCATAGCCCACAATCTCAGCATAAATAGTGGCTCCACGCGCCAGCGCATGTTCCAACTCTTCAACAACCACAATACCGCCACCGCCGCTAATCACAAAACCATCACGATTGGCGTCATAAGTGCGCGAGGCCATCTCTGGTGTGTCGTTATAACGGGATGAAAGTGCGCCCATGGCATCAAATTCCATCGCTAGGGTCCAATGTACTTCTTCGCCACCACCCGCAAAAACAATATCTTGCTTGCCAAGCTGGATCAGTTCCATCGCATGTCCGATACAGTGCGCACTGGTGGCACAAGCAGAGCTAATTGAATAATTAACGCCTTTAATTTTAAACGGAGTCGCTAAACAGGCTGAACAGGTGCTGGACATCGTTTTCGGAACTGCATAAGGACCAACCCGCTTTACCCCTTTTTCACGCAGAATATCGGCAGCTTCAACCTGAGTTTTAGACGAAGCGCCCCCCGAACCGACCACCAAACCAACGCGGGGATGTGAGATTTGCTCCTCGCTCAATCCCGCATCTTGCATGGCTTCTTGCATAGCAATATAGGAATACGCTGCCGCCTCCCCCATAAAACGCATCGCTTTGCGATCAATATGTTCGCTTGGATTGAGTTTAATATCACCCCAAACCTGAGAGCGTAACCCCAGCTCGGCAAATTCCTCTGCGCGGGTAATGCCTGATTTACCGGCTTTTAACGCAGCTAATACTTCTGATTTATTGTTACCAATACTGGATACAATGCCAAAACCGGTGATTACGGCTCTTTTCATGCTTACTCCCCAACCTTTCTATTCAGGCTAATTTTAAAATTTGTGTGCTATTCTACGGCTTTTAAGCGAAAAACTGGTCTGCTTTCAGCGAACAGTTGTACTCTGTTTTTAATTTTGCTTCAGCCTGAGGTAAACTACAAGCCGAATTTTCTATCCAGGCCCTAGCATGCAGTCTCTATCTAACGCCCGCATTCACTTTAACCCGCAAGGCACACCTGTTGCGACCGACTTTGATGATATCTATTTTTCAAATGACGGCGGGTTGGCCGAAACCGATTATGTATTTTTACAGCAAAACAGCCTCCCCTCGCGTTGGCCGCGGCACCCGCAGGCTTTTTTCCATATCTTAGAAACCGGTTTTGGCACCGGCGCGAATTTTTTACTGTGCTGGCAGCGCTTTCGATCTTTTAGGGCACAATATCCTGCCGCTGCTTGCCAGCGCCTTTATTTCAGCAGTTTTGAAAAGTATCCATTAAGCCTGGCCGACTTACAACAGGCCCTGGCTTGCCATACTTTACTTCAAGCACAATGCGAGCAGTTACTGCAGGCCTATCCGCCACCAGTAGCAGGCTGTCATCGGCTAGTATTTGATCATGGTCAGGTTATCCTCGATTTGTGGCAAGGTGATGTCAATACGCTGTTGCCGCAACTACCCGTGCAAAATCAGGTAGATGCCATCTTTCTGGATGGTTTTGCGCCAGCAAAAAATCCTGATATGTGGCAAACAGGCTTATTTGAACAACTATTTCGGCTCAGTAATGCCAATACGACGCTCGCGACCTTTACTTGTGCTGGTCTGGTAAAGCAGGGATTAACCGCAGCGGGATTTAACATTAAAAAAGTAAAGGGCTTTGGCCGGAAGCGGGAAATGCTAACCGCGACAATCGCTGCAGATACCGCTTCTGAACCCATTGCGGCTAAGGTTGCGCTACACCGCGAATCACAGCTACCCGCTAAAGACGACGTAACCATTATTGGTGGCGGCCTGGCAGCTTTGTGCTCGGCTTATGCCTTGGTGCGCCGGGGCGTAAAAGTGGCGCTGTTATGTGCTGATGCTGAGGTCGCGCAGGGTGCCTCTCACAATCGTCAAGGTGCACTTTATCCAAATCTGCCGGTAAGCCCAAGTGCGGCAGGCTTATGGCACTGCCAGGCATTTCATTATGCCCGACAGTTCTATCAGGATTGTCTGCAAACCGGCATAACATTTCCAATGCAATTTTGTGGTCTGTTACATCTGGCAACCACGCCACAGCTAACAGAGCGCCAGAGAAAAATGGCTGAACACCAAAGCTGGCCGACGTCGCTAGTGCGTTTTGTGGCGGCCGACGAAGCGTCTGCGTTGGCGGGCATACCACTACAACACAGCGGTATTTTTATACCGGATGCCGGTTGGATAGCACCACAAGCCTTTTGTCAGGCGTTGTTTCACTTTTTAACAACTCAGCCATTATTTACCGCGGTTTTTGATTGCCCAATAGTTGACATGCAAGCGAGTGATACAGGTTGGCAATTGCAAACACCGCAACATCAACTTACAGCTCAACGATTACTGGTAGCAACAGGTGCAGACTTAACCCAATTAGCAGCTATGGCACACTTGCCACTCAACAGAGTGCGTGGCCAGGTTAGCCATGTGCACGCAGCAACCTTAACGCCACTTAAAACCGTGATATGTCACAAAGGCTATCTTACCCCTGCTTGGCAAGGGCTACATTGTATCGGTGCAACTTTTGATCGAAATGCACAAGAAGCTTATCTCTCTGCAGCAGACGATAACGCCAATATTCAGCAGTTAGCAGAGCAATTAGCGATGACACCATTGGCTGCAGAGATCCAACTTGATTCAGCCAAAGCGGCCTTTCGCGGCACGGTACCCGACCATTTACCCCTGGCTGGTTTGGTTGATAATAGTCAACCGACCCTATGGGTGCATGCCGGTCTGGGGGCCAGAGGTTTACTTTTTGCCCCTCTTTTAGCAGAGATATTGGCGTGTCAATTGACAGGCGAGCCAGTACCGGCCGCTGAGACTACGTTACAACACTTGTCGCCCCAGCGTTTTGCCCGCTAAATGTAAATGGGTAAAAATCGAAGATTGGCTAACGCTATTAAGGCTTAGCCATTTGCACCACAACACGGCGATTCACCGCTCGGCCCAGCGAAGTTTCATTGGACGCGACATGGCGCCGTTCACCAAAACCCTCTATTTGGATCCGATCTTCGGCCACACCAGCAGCGACGAAAAACGCTTTGATATTCTCGGCCCGTTTGATGGAAAGTTGTTCATTCATCCAGCGGCCACCAAAACTATCTGTGTAGCCTTGTAACTCTATCGATTCGATTTCTGTATCGTAACGCAAATAATCAGCGATTTGACTAAGACGCCGGCGAGATTCACGACTTAACTGATCACCACCACTCTCATAAACCAGCACCGTGAAGGCAATATCTTCAAAGGAATAAGGTAACAAAGCAGATAAACACTGACTAAATGCCTGATATTGTGTTGGAAACTGTACAGGATTTAATGCCGCGACCACCTTGTCATAAGGACTATGCCAATCAGCATAATAAAAAGTAGGGCTAAAACCTTGCTCTAGCTCTGTCAATAAAGTCCAAGCCGTTTTTTTCGGTAAATCACCGTTAAATTGCTTTAATAATTTCATACTCGCAACAGACTTTGTTCGCTCACCGGCACGCCAATGTGGCGGTACCGACAGCACTTCAGCTAAGCCATAGTTATCAGGTAAGCGCAGCATGGCTAATTCAAAATCCATATTTAATGCTTTGCCAGCAGAACTACGAAAAACGGCTTTACCAAAATTAGGGATTTCATGCTCTAACTGACAATGGATCGGAGAATTCTCACTAAGTAGCCAACGGGATTGCTCTATTGTGGCGGAATATTGACGCCATTGTGTCGGCGCCGCCAAGCTGCCACTTGCGACAAGACTTAAGCTGACACTAATAAATAGGGCAAAAGCACGCATATAAGGCGGTGACTCCTTTAATTTAACCGAAACTGATGACGAGCGCTTAAGCATAATAATGTCTACAAAAAAATTCTTCTAGAAAACTAAGCAAGCATTGTGCCTGATACAAGACCTCGCCGCGATTTTTTGGCATAATAGCCACAACTAAGCAAAATGATTAAGCTATGAAACCCACATCCCCTGCTGAAACAACCTCATTATTCGCGCGCCGCTTTCGCGGCTATTATCCTGTAGTTATCGACATAGAAACGGCTGGCTTTAATCCTAAAACCGATGCCTTGCTGGAAATCGCCATTAATATGTTGCAAATGGATGATAATGGACGGCTGGTACCAGGCGAAACCTTACATTTCCACGTGGATCCTTTTGAGGGCGCAAACCTCGATGCCAGCTCACTCGCGTTTAACGGTATAGATCCTTTTAACCCGCTACGTGGCGCAGTAGCAGAACGCGATGCCATTGGTGAAATTTGTAAAGCGGTTAGAAAGGCACAAAAGGCCGCAGGCTGTCAGCGCTCAGTGATAGTCGCGCATAACGCCGCCTTTGATCAGGGCTTTTTTAACGCGGCAATTAACCGATTAAATTATAAACGCTCCCCCTTTCATGCTTTTGTTTCTTTTGACACCACCAGCCTATCAGCTCTGGCGTTAGGTCAAACAGTATTGGCTAAAGCCTGTGCTCAGGCCGGTATTGCTTTCAATGCCAAAGAAGCACATAGCGCTCTGTACGACACAGAACGTACCGCAGAGCTATTTTGTTATATTGTGAATCGCTGGCAAGAGATGGGTGGCTGGCCACTGAGTAACGCTTTGCCGCAAGAAGATACTGAAGAAAGTGAGTCAACAACAGAACAGGCTTAGGGCACGCCTTAACTCCCAACGCCAATATAAAAGTCCCCCGGTGAAAACCGAGGGATGGCTTAAGCTTAGTCAATACAAACTAATCTAGCAGGGTTAAAAGCCCGTTTTACTCAGACGCAGTTACGTTTTGCCGGGCAGCGGCTTCTTTAATCAGAGGCTGTAATTCCCCACGCTGGAACATTTCCAGCACAATATCACAACCGCCAATGAGCTCACCTTCAACCCACAATTGTGGGAAGGTTGGCCAGTTGGCGTATTTTGGCAATTCGGCACGAATATCTGGGTGCTGTAAAATGTCCACAAACGCAAATTGCTCGCCGCAAGCGATTAAAGCTTGAGAAGCCTGAGCTGAAAAACCACAACTCGGGAACTTTGGTGAGCCTTTCATAAACAACAGAATAGGGTTTTCAGCAATTTGCTGTTTAATTTTATCTAATGTTTCCATAATGACCTCAAAGGTTAACATGTCAGTGTCACTATTTTACCCTGAATTATAACCGCTGGCACTTGAGTTTTGCAGAAAGCGCCCAATATCTGGTAAACCTATAAAATGCGGTTAGCCCCAGTTAACGGCAGCCCAAGCGAACGATGAATAAAACTTGAGTATTTTAGTCAGGTTTTGTAGTCTACGCCATGCAGACACTTTTAACAACGTGAACGGAGAGCAACAATGGCCTTTGAATTACCAGCATTACCTTATGCTAAAGATGCGTTAGCCCCACATATTTCTGCTGAAACCTTAGAATTTCACCACGGCAAGCACCACAATACTTATGTGGTAAAGTTGAATGGTTTAATTGAAGGCACCCCTTTTGCCAGCCAAACACTGGAAGAAATTATCCGTAATAGCGAAGGCGGTGTGTTTAACAACGCTGCGCAAGTATGGAACCACACTTTCTACTGGCATTGCTTATCGCCAAATGGCGGTGGTCAGCCAACAGGCGCTTTAGCTGATGCGATCACGGCGAAATTTGGCTCTTTTGACGCTTTCAAAGCAGCTTTCAACGACAAAGCCGTGAATAACTTTGGTTCTAGCTGGACCTGGTTAGTGAAAAAAGCAGACGGTAGCCTGGATATTGTTAACACCAGCAATGCCGGCACCCCTATTCAAGATGCGACAGTAACACCAATTATTACTGTTGATCTGTGGGAACACGCTTATTACATCGATTTCCGTAATGCCCGCCCAACTTACCTGGATGCCTTCTGGGCACTAGTAAACTGGGAATTTGCAGCAGAGAACTTTGCTAAGTAACTCAGTCTTTAGTGCTATGATACCCGGCTATCGCCGGGTATTTTTTTGTCTATTAGCTTGAACCTTCCTCTGTTCACCCGCTCAAAAATCAAACAGAACTAAACTTAAGTGTTGTTCGTAAAGTATTTTGATTACAGAATTTTTTGATAGTAACGGGCAAAACTGGCATTTCATGTCTACCCTTAAACTAACAGCTGAAAGCAGTTTTCCCAGATGAGTAGCTGGAGGGCATATGAGCATATTTGAGCACTACAAAGCACGCTACGAGGCAAACAAAGAGGAAGAACTCACCATACAGGAGTATTTAGCACTCTGTAAACAGGATAAAAGCTGTTATAGCAGTGCTGCCGAACGCTTGCTAATGGCGATCGGTGAGCCAGAACTGATTGATACCTCACAAGACTCGCAACTGAGTCGTTTATTTTCCAACCGTCTGATTGCCCGCTACCCAGCCTTCTCCGAATTTTATGGTATGGAGGATGCTATCGAACAGATAGTGTCATATCTAAAGCATTCAGCTCAAGGCCTGGAGGAACGTAAACAAATTCTATATTTACTCGGCCCCGTCGGTGGCGGCAAATCCTCTTTGGCTGAGAAATTAAAACATCTGATGCAGCAAGTACCTATTTATTATCTGAAAGGCTCACCGGTACAAGATCATCCATTAAGTTTATTCGATGCTGCCGAGGATGGTGATTTGCTGCAACAGGAATATGGCATTCCCAAACGTTATCTAAGAAACATTATGTCGCCCTGGGCTAGTAAACGTTTGCACGAGTTTAATGGCGATATTAGCCAGTTTCGGGTAGTAAAACGCTACCCCTCTATTCTTGATCAATTAGCTATCGCGAAGACTGAACCCGGCGATGAAAACAATCAGGATATCGCAGCTCTGGTCGGCAAGGT
>NZ_BNAO01000002.1:327635-407274 GCF_014653435.1 Alishewanella longhuensis
AGATATCAGGCAGCTGGAACATTTTGCTCAAAATGACCCAGACGCTTACAGTTATTCAGGCGCACTCTGCCGGGCCAATCAGGGGCTGATGGAGTTCGTCGAGATGTTTAAAGCCCCTATTAAGGTGTTGCACCCGCTGCTTACCGCGACCCAGGAAGGAAATTATAACGGTACTGAGGGGCTTGCCGCCCTGCCGTTTGATGGCATTATCCTGGCACATAGCAACGAGTCCGAATGGCAGACCTTTCGTAATAATAAAAACAATGAGGCCTTTTTAGACCGGGTTTACATTGTGAAAGTGCCTTATTGTCTGCGGGTTAGTGAGGAAATGAAAATATACCAAAAGCTATTGGAACACAGTGAGTTAAAACGAGCACCGTGCGCTCCAGGCACACTAGCTGCTCTGGCGCAGTTTGCGGTGCTATCCCGGTTAAAAACACCCGAGAACTCCAGTATTTACTCAAAAATGCGTGTGTATGATGGCGAGAGCTTAAAAGATACTGATCCTAAAGCAAAATCCTATCAGGAATATCGCGATTATGCTGGCATTGATGAAGGTATGACTGGGCTCTCCACCCGCTTTGCTTTTAAAATCTTATCGCGGGTGTTTAATTTTGATACCACCGAAGTAGCCGCAAATCCAGTGCACTTGTTTTATGTGTTGGAGCAACAAATTGAGCGTGAGCAATTTCCAGCAGATACGGCAGAGCGCTATCTGGAACATTTGAAAGGTTTTTTAACACCTAAGTATGTTGAGTTTATTGGTAAGGAGATTCAGACCGCTTATCTGGAGTCATACTCTGAGTACGGTCAGAATATTTTTGATCGTTACGTAATTTATGCAGACTTTTGGATCCAGGATCAAGAATATCGCGATCCGGAAACAGGGCAGCTATTTGACCGCTCGGCGCTAAATGCAGAACTGGAAAAAATCGAAAAACCAGCAGGTATCAGTAACCCCAAAGATTTCCGCAATGAAATCGTTAACTTTGTGCTAAGAGCCAAAGCCAAAAACAATGGCAAAAATCCAACCTGGACCAGTTACGAAAAATTGCGCACCGTCATTGAGAAGAAAATGTTCTCCAGCACCGAGGAATTATTACCGGTCATTTCCTTTAATGCGAAGACCAGTACTGAGGATCAGAAAAAGCACGACGATTTTGTGAATCGCATGATGGAGAAAGGCTACACTCGCAAACAGGTCCGGTTATTGTCGGAATGGTATTTGCGCGTCCGTAAATCTCAATAGCTCCGGAGGTAGTATGGCGCACTTTATTGATCGCCGTCTTAATGGAAAAAATAAAAGCGCGGTAAATCGCCAGCGCTTTATCCGGCGCTATAAGCAGCAAATTAAGCAAGCAGTTTCCGACGCCATTAGTAAACGCAGTGTGACAGATCTCAACAGCGGCGAGAGCATCAGTATACCGGCGCGGGATATAAAAGAACCGTTTTTTCATCAGGGTAAAGGCGGTAAACGCGATCGTGTTCACCCTGGTAATGATCAGTTTAGTCCGGGCGATAAAATCGCCAGGCCGCAAGGCGAAGCTGCGGGCAACGGCAAAGGTGATGCCAGCCAGGATGGAGAAGGCAATGATGATTTTGTATTTGCCATCTCAAAAGATGAATACCTAGACCTACTGTTTGAAGATTTGGCATTACCCGACCTAAAACAAAATCAGCTAGATAAGCTGGTGCAATACAAAAATGTACGTTCAGGCTACAGAGCGGAAGGCATACCGGCAAATATTGATATAGTGCGCTCGCTACGTGGCTCTTTGGCGCGGCGAATAGCTATGACGGCAGCAAAGAAACAGCAACTAAAAGATGCTGAACAACAACTTGCTGAGCAGGAGAAGCTTGCTGTACCAGACGAGCTACAGCGTCGCGCTTTAACAAAGCAAATTGCTGAACTTAAACAAAAGATTGCTGCAGTCCCCTTTATTGATAGCTTCGATCTCCGTTTCAGAAATTATCAAAAAAGACCCGAGCCTACCAGCAAGGCGGTGATGTTTTGTTTAATGGATGTGTCCGGCTCTATGGATCAAGCGACCAAAGAGATGGCAAAACGCTTTTATATTCTGCTCTATTTATTTTTAAGCCGTACTTATAAAAATGTTGAGGTAGTCTACATCCGCCATCACACCCAAGCGAAAGAAGTTGATGAACAGGAGTTTTTCTATTCTCAGGAAACGGGCGGCACCATTGTCTCTTCGGCATTAAAACTGATGCTGGACATTGTGCAAAAGCGTTACAACCCGCAAGAATGGAATATCTATGCTGCCCAAGCATCAGATGGTGACAACTGGGCCGAAGATAGCGCCCCCTGCGCTAAGTTACTGGCTGAGCAGCTACTTCCCTTATTAAGATACTATGCTTATATAGAGATCACGCCCAGAGCACACCAATCGCTTTGGGAGCAGTACCAGCAGTTGCTCGCCAGTCACCAGAACCTTGCCATTCAACATATCCGGGAAGTCAGTGATATTTACCCGGTATTTCGTGAACTCTTTAAAAAGCAAGCCGCTTAATAGGAGGCAACATGAGTAGCCTTGCCTTAAACACAGGACCTTGTTTAGATGACGGCCCAGATTGGAGCTTTGAATTACTAGAGAACTATCAACAGCAGATAGCTCGTGTTGCTGCATTATATAAGCTTGATACTTATCCCAACCAAATTGAAGTGATTACTGCCGAACAGATGATGGATGCATACTCCAGCATCGGTATGCCGCTTGGCTACAACCATTGGTCTTACGGCAAAAAATTTATCCAAACAGAACAGCACTATAAACGCGGCTATATGGGCTTAGCTTATGAAATTGTTATTAATGCAAACCCCTGTATCGCTTATTTGATGGAAGAAAACACCTTACCCATGCAAGCTTTAGTCATAGCGCATGCCTGCTATGGCCATAACTCATTTTTTAAAAATAATTACCTATTTCGAACCTGGACGGATGCCAGCTCTATTATCGACTATCTGGTATTTGCCAAAAACTATGTGAGCCGCTGCGAAGAAAAATATGGTATCAGTGCTGTTGAAGACTTCCTGGATTCCTGCCATGCGCTAATGAACTATGGTGTAGACCGCTACAAAAGACCACAAAAAATCTCGATGGAAGAGGAGCAAAAACGCCAGGAAGAGCGCGAAGCCTTTTTGCAATCTCAGGTCAATGCCCTCTGGCGCACCGTACCAGGAAAAGCTCAGAATGCAACAACGGTGAGCCATTTTCCGGAAGAGCCGCAGGAAAATATTCTGTACTTTATTGAAAAACATGCGCCCTTGCTACACCCCTGGCAGCGCGAGTTAGTCAGGATAGTTCGAAAAATTGCGCAGTACTTTTACCCGCAAAAACAAACGCAGGTGATGAATGAAGGTTGGGCGACCTTTTGGCATTATACCTTGCTTCAGCATCTGTATGCTGAAGGCAGAGTTAGCGATCGTTTTATGCTGGAAATTTTACATAGCCATACTAATGTTGTGCTACAGCCTGAATACAACAGTAAATTTTATTCTGGCCTAAACCCTTATGCGTTAGGCTTTGCGATGTTCACTGATCTAAAACGCATCTGTGAGCAACCCACCGCAGAAGATAAGAGCTGGTTTCCAGAGCTTGCTGGCAGCAATTGGTTGGAAACTTTACATTTTGCGATGCAAAACTTTAAAGATGAAAGCTTTATCAGTCAATATTTGTCTCCCAAAGTCATCCGCGATTTTCGCCTCTTTGCTATCACAGACGATAGCAAAGTCGCAAATCTGGAAGTGGCTGCAATCCATAATGCTGAGGGCTATCAGCAAATCAGACAACTACTCTCTGCTCAATATAATTTAAGCCAGCTAGAACCCAATATTCAGGTACAACAGGTAAATATTAATACCGATAGAGCATTAACCCTCAGGTATATACCTCATAATGGAATTCCTCTTGCAGATAATATGCAAGAGGTGCTACGTCATTTACATCGGCTATGGGGGTTTGAAGTCAGGCTAGAACAACAAGACAACCTTGGCAATATCACGTTACTCGCCAGTTGTCAGAGCTGAATAGGTATGCGGCTAAGGCTATAAGTCTGTTGTGTATTGCGTCACCTGATTCCGCCCTTGCGCTTTAGAAGTGTATAGGGCTTTATCAGCAGCCTCCATCCATTGGATATAGTCTTGGATAAAGGTGGAGCGTTCTGCCAAGCCAAAACTCATAGTAAAGGTGATTGCTTGATTATTATAAATGATCTCGGCCTGCTCTATTTTACGGCGGATCCGTTCCGCCAAATAGCTAGCCTGATCTTCTGTGGTATCCAGCAGTAAAATAGCAAACTCTTCGCCACCATAACGCCCGGCAATGTCAGTACTGCGCAAGCTTTTACGAATAATCTCAGCAACGTTTTTTATAACTAAGTCACCCGCAGCATGGCCATAGGTATCGTTGATCCGTTTAAAGTGATCGATGTCACACATAATAAGACTACTCTGGTGCTGAGAGTAACGTTGTAAGCGATTAAACTCTTGCTTTAAGCCCTCTTCCCAAGTGCCTCTATTACGCATTTGCGTTAAATAATCGGTGGTCGATAGCTGACGGAGCTGACCATTCATCGACTGTAATTCCAACTTACTGACAGCGGCATCAGTCACATCGTAAATAATAAAGCACAGGTGACTAACATTACCACGGGTGTCAGTTATCGGAAAAATTGTACTATTTTGATACATATAGTCGGCATTACCAGTAATAGGCCGATAATTTTTAAAACGAAAGATATACGGGCGCTGTTCCCATATCGTAAAAGCCCGGTTTTTTAACAGTAATACAGGATCGCATTTACGTCTTAGCCAATCCTCATCAATCTCAGGAAATAAATCAAACAGGTAGCTATCACGCACCTGCCGTGGTGTTAAGCCACTGTGATTCTCCATAAAACCGTTCCACAATTGAATCCGATAGTCCGCATTTACCACCACTAAGCCGACATCGACGGTTTGCAGCATATCCATTAACCAATGTAACTCTGAGACGCCTGTACTTGTATCAGTCATCATGCCTCATCCATCAAAAATGCCAGTTTATAACGTAATGTCTTTAAGCTGTCTTCGGTAAATAGTAATAGTAAGTCGCAATTGATATTAAAACTTTCTATCCCATAACTTAGCTCAATAGTGAGAGTGGTGCGCCAGCGCTTAGCATTAGCTTTAATTAACTCGCTAATCGGCGCATGCTGGCCAAGTACAACAGGGTGTCCCTGGCTAAAGGTCATATCAACTTGCTCAGCGATCCCTTTTAACACAGCACCAATCAAAATGTTAGAGACATCCATCAACAGCTCTAGCTCAACAGCACTATTAAGTTCACCATGGTAATTAAGTAAACGGGCGATATCCTGGAAGCTAGAATCGGTAAGAATCAGTAATGCTTCTCCGGCAACGCCACTACCGATAAAGCCCTGACAAATCGCTGAGGTTTTACTTTCAGGCTCAATCGAAGCTAGCGCCATCGTCAGCTCGCTTACTTCAATCAAATTAACATTTGGGATAGGTAATTTCACGAACACATTTAACAATCTGGCTAATAAGTCACCCGCTTGTCCCATGGCAACGTTAGCAACCTCTTGGAACACATCGCGCAGTTCAGCATCCAGCTGCACTACATCCGGTATCTTATGTTGACGTGTTTGCGCAAGTGTTTGCTGTTTTTCAGGAACGGTAGTTTGCAAAAATACCGATAATTCTGTCGCGCTAACCGGCTTTTTTAAAAAGGTTAAAGCCCCCATCGCCATTACCCGCTCATAGGCTTCAGGCTGGATATCACCCGATACCACTATAACGCGCACAGGTAACTGCAGTTTCTGTAATTCGGTCAATACTTGGTAACCATCCATTACCGGCATATTCAAATCCAGAAACAACCAATCTATCGCCCGTTTTTTCAGAGTTTCAAGCGCATCTGCACCATGACCAGCAAAAAAAATGGTTGGCTGCCATTCCTGTGGTAAAATTCTGGCCAGTTGTTTTCGGGCCAGATTAGAATCATCACAAATCAATATAGCTGGCGTCATAACTTTCTCGCGTGGCGACGGTCTTAACTAATCATAACGTTGATTGACAATCGGAGCAGCAAAATGTTTTTGAATTTTCAAAATAGTAGCAAAATACTAGCCGCCTTGTGCTTCAGCACCTTCAGTTTAAACAGTATAGCAATAGACAGCACTGAAAAACTAACGGCTAGAGTAAGTAATGTTAAAGCTGGTGAACGACAAATTGTACTATTGGGTAATAAGTTGCAAACTGGGCAACCTGCACCGCCTTTTAAAGTCGTTGACAATAACTTTAAAAGCGTAAGCCTGGCTGATTATAGCGGTAAGACACTGTTACTTAGTGTAGTACCTAGTATCGACACTGGCATCTGCTCACTGCAAACTAAGCGATTTAATGATGAAGTCAGTAAGCTGCCTGCAGATGTGGTGCTATTAACTATCTCCACCGATTTACCTTTTGCCCAAAAACGCTTCTGTCAACAAGAGCAGGTAGAAGCTATGGCAGTGTTATCTGACGCAGTATGGCGCGACTTTGGCAGTAATTATGGCTTGTTAATTAAAGATATGGGGTTACTGGCCCGCACTATCATTATTATTGATAAAAACGGTGTGGTTGCTTATCAACAAATGGTCCCTGAACTAGCGCAGGAACCCGATTATGACGCGGCACTAGCAGCCCTACAAAAAATCCTGGCCAGTTAATTCGTTGTGTTACCTTAACGCAGTAAAAAACCGGTACTCTTAAAGAGGTACCGGTTTTTTAGCTTTAGTGTATTTAACCTAGTAATTTAACTAAGTGCGCGCTAACGGTTTCCACAGCTTGAGTACCATCCAAGTGATGGTACTGGGTTTGCCCCTGCTCAGCTGCTTTACGATAATACCCTACTAGCAACTCAGTTTGTTCATGGTAGATAGCCAAGCGCTTGCGTACTGTTTCCTCAACATCATCAGCACGGATCACTAACTCCTCACCGGTTTCATCATCTTTGCCTGTTATTTTCGGTGGATTATAAACTAAATGATAAACCCGACCAGAAGCTGGATGCACGCGCCGACCGCTCATACGCTCGACGATAACATCGTCTGGTACGTCAAACTCTATAACGTGGTCAACCGAGATTCCAGCATCTTTCATCGCATCAGCTTGCGGGATAGTACGCGGAAAGCCGTCCAGTAAAAAGCCATTAGCACAATCGGCTTTTGCTACGCGCTCTTTTACCAGCCCGATAATCAAGTCGTCTGACACTAATTGTCCAGCGTCCATAATTTTTTTTGCTGCCAGACCAAGTTCAGAGCCTTCTTTAATGGCGGCACGTAACATATCACCGGTAGAGATTTGCGGGATACCGTATTTGCTCATTAAAAATTGTGCCTGAGTACCTTTACCGGCACCAGGGGCCCCTAACAAAATTATGCGCATCGCGTTTACCCTCGTATTCTGGGATTAATATGTAGTTTATATAGTGCTTAATCTTTGCATAATGCGCGTTTTGAAACAAGAAATTTGTCAACTGGTGCTACCTGAAGTGGCGTTGTTACTCGCCTTTAGTCGATAGCCTGTGCTATAGCGCCATCTCAGGTAATAAACAATGACAAGTGCCAAAAAATGACAATTTACTGCATAATTTTGCAACACTATCAGACTAAAGTCTGAAGCGACGTACCAATTCCTGCAATTGCTCAGCTAGTGCAGACAGAGCACTGCTGGCCTGGGCCGACTGACGAACATTCTCATTAGTTTGATAAGCTACATCACTAATTAAATGGAAATTTTGATTAATATCACGCGAAACCACTGTTTGTTGCTCTGTAGCGGTGGCAATCTGATGCGTTGTACTGCTAATTAACTCTACCGCTTCATTAATCGCCAACAAAGCTTGCTCTGCCAGGCTGGCTCGCTCAGCAGTTTGCTTAGCGGCTTGCTCACTGTTTATCGTCGCTTTTACTGCGTTATCAGTACCACGCTGTAATTTATCAATCATTTGTTTAATTTCGGTGGTTGAATCTTTTGTTCTGCTAGCCAAGGTACGGACTTCATCAGCTACCACCGCAAAACCACGTCCACTTTCACCGGCACGAGCCGCCTCAATGGCAGCGTTCAATGCTAGTAAGTTTGTCTGTTCAGCAATACTTTCAATAACTTGTAATATACTACCAATTTGATCACTGTCTTGTTTCAGCATACGAATAATATCCGCTGCCGAGCTTACTTCTTTTGATAACACCGATAACTCTCGCAGGGTATTGCTGACAACATCTCGGCCTTGCTTACTCTGTTGCTCCGCTTCGGTCGCTGCTTCTGCAGCTTGTTGGGTATTGCGCGACACTTCCTGCAATGTACTAGTCATTTCGTTCATTGCCACTGCAGCACTGCTAATCTCGGTATTCTGCCGCTGCATACCGTCACTGGTTTGCTGATTGATCTGTGAAAGCTCCGTAGAGGCGGCAGCAACCTGATCTGAATAATTACCCACCTCAGTGATCATCTGCCGTAATTTCTGTTGCATCATGGAAATAGATGCTAATAAGCTGAAAGTATCATTTAGAGGAACTTTGATGGCGGCACTTAAATCCCCCTCAGCAACCCTATGCACCACTGCAGCAGCATACTCAGGCTCCCCGCCCAAGGTTCGGGTGACTCCTCTAACAATCAACATACAAACACCAGAGGCGACTATTAACGATATCAATGCCGCAAAAAATAAAGTCCAAAGCATTTCCCTTACTTCAGCAAAGGCTTCATATTGCCGACTTTCCAGTATTAAACTCCAGCCAAGCATGGGAATAAACTGATAACTACCAATTACTGCCGTGTGGGATGCGTTAGTATAAAGACCTGTGCCGCTTTGTTTTTGCCGAGCAGCATTAGCAGCCACGGTATCAAGACTTTTATTTCCCTGAATAGAGGGAGCTGGCGTTATCGCTACACCGTCGGTATCTACCAAATAAATTTCGGTGTAATCATTGTGAGTTAACTCATTGACCTTGTTAAAAATGGTTTCGAGCTGCACTGCCCCGCGCA
Organism: Alishewanella longhuensis; assembly: GCF_014653435.1. GTDB lineage: Bacteria > Pseudomonadota > Gammaproteobacteria > Enterobacterales > Alteromonadaceae > Alishewanella > Alishewanella longhuensis. The sequence goes on from NZ_BNAO01000002.1 coordinate 336,685, forward strand.
TAACTGCCACTACCTGATTATTTTGGCGGATTGGGATCGCGACTGTGCTTACGGTCTGTCCAGTGGCTCGCGATACTACAGGCTGGGAGAACACATTTTGCCCGGCAACGGCCTGCTGAAACCAAGCTCTATCCGCCACATTAAAATTGCTTGTTTCAGCCGCAGAAAGCGTTTTAGCTAAACCATTAGCATAACTCACTCCAACCTTACCAATACCATTAGTACCCACCACAAATATAGTATCGTAGAAACCGCTATTCTGTGCCAATTGCAGTATTAGCTCCTGCGCTAAGTCAAGATCCAGTTGCTGAATTGACGGCAAGGTAGCCAACAAACGCATTTCATCTTGACGTACCAATAACCATTCTGTGAAAGATTCCGCATTCAGCTCTGCCGAACTTTGCAAGGCGGTTACCACGCCCTGAGTCTGCGTTGCTTTAAACTGAATAAACACCAGACTCGTTAGTGATGCGATAACAACCAGAAATAACGCTACCATAATTGAGGTTAAGCGAGCACCTAATCCCATGCGACGCCAAAGCTGAGCCATATCCCACCTGTCATTGATATTATTATTAATAATTGAGTATAGCTGGAATTCTTGCAGCTAAATATTTACGCCGGATTATTTGTAATGATGGGCAGCAACAGAAAGAGAACAACAGAGAGGAGCGAGCGGCTAAAAACATCGTACTACAGCGGCCACAGCGGCCGCTGTACAAGGCAAAACTTATTTAGCCAGCGACAACAGTAAACTGTTTAAACGGGTGACAAAGCTGGCAGGGTTTTTCAGACTACCACGCTCCGCTAATAAAGCTTGTTCAAACAAAACTTCAGCCCATTGTTTAAAGCGACCTTCGTCTTGTTCATCTGCAATGTGTTTCACCAATTGATGCTCAGGGTTCAGTTCAAAAATGGGTTTCACCTCTGGTACTTTCTGCCCCACAGACTCCATCAATTTGATCATCTGAGTACTCATATCATACTCATCAGTCACCACACAAGCAGGGCTATCAGTCAGGCGATGGCTTACTTTAACGTCTTTTACCTGCTCACCTAACGCCGCTTTAAAACGCTCTACCACGCTGGCAAAGGCTTCTTCCGTTTGTTGCTGAGCTTGCTTGGTTTCTTCGTCATCCAATTTAGATAAATCTAAGCCGCCTTTAGCTACTGAACGCAGTTTTTTGCCGTCAAATTCTGCTAGATGTTGAATTAACCACTCGTCGATCCGATCTGATAACAGTAACACTTCTAAGCCTTTCTTGCGGAAGACTTCTAAATGTGGGCTATGCTTAGCTGCTTCATAGCTATCGGCTACCAGGAAGTAGATCTCGTCCTGCCCCTCTTTCATCCGGCCAACATAATCGGCTAAGGCAACGCTTTGCTCGCTGCCTTCGTTATGGGTCGAAGCAAAACGTAATAAGCCAGCAATTTGTTCTTTGTTAGCCTGATCTTCAGCAGGTCCCTCTTTTAATACCTGGCCAAATTCATTCCAGAAACTTTGATATTGCTCAGTATCTTTTGCCAGCTTCTCCAGCATTTTCAAAGCACGACTGCTGCAACCTTTCCGCAAACTTTGGCTAACTTTATTGTCCTGCAGAATTTCACGCGATACGTTAAGCGGTAAATCACTTGAATCCAGCACCCCTTTGATAAACCTTAGGTAACTGGGCATAAACTGCTCAGCATCATCCATAATGAATACGCGCTGCACGTAAAGCTTTAAGCCATGCTTAGCTTCACGGTTCCACATATCAAATGGCGCTTTTTTCGGCACATACAATAAACTGGTGTAATTTGAATTACCTTCAACCTTATTATGACTCCAGCTTAATGGCTCGTTCCAGTCGTGTGAAATATGCTTATAAAACTCCTGATATTCCTCATCAGAAATATCTGATTTATCACGCGTCCATAAAGCGGTGGCTTTGTTTACTGCTTTAAACTGCCCTGCAGTCGCCGGAATTTTCTCGCCGTCTTCTTCACGTTCAGGAGTACCCTCTTGCCACATCTCTACCGGAATAGAGATATGATCCGAGTATTTGGTAACAATACTTTCTACTTTCCAGCGGCTTAAAAACTCATCTTCGCCTTCCCGTAAATGCAGTACGATTTCGGTGCCACGGCTGTCTTTAGTGATAGGCGTCAGGGTGTAATCTCCCTCACCGGCAGACTCCCATTCTATCGCCGCATCGGCCGCTAAACCGGCTTTGCGGGTGCGTACCGTCACTTTATCGGCGACAATAAAAGCTGAGTAAAAACCGACACCAAACTGGCCGATTAACTTGGAATCTTTACTCTGATCACCTGACAGCTGAGAGAAAAACTCTTTGGTGCCTGATTTAGCGATAGTTCCAAGATGAGAGACAACATCAGCCTGATCCATACCAATACCGTTATCAATGATGGTAATGGTACGGGCTTTTTCATCCAGACTAATGCGAACTTTTAATTCACCGTCTTCACCATATAAGCTGCTGTCTGATAATGCCAGAAAACGCAATTTATCAGCCGCATCAGAAGCGTTAGAAACCAATTCGCGCAAGAAAATTTCTTTATTGGAATACAGCGAATGGATCATCAGTTGCAGTAGTTGTTTTACTTCCGCCTGAAAGCCATGAGTTTGCTTCTGGCCAGCGTGGGCAGTGGTATCACTCATTTTATTTTTCCTCAACCTAAGATAACAAGGGTTCAGCAGACGCTACCTTAGCGCCTGCCGATCTTTAACAGCACTGGATATGGGGTTATTAAATTAAATTTCAAGCGTAGAGTGATTAAGCAAGAAGCGCTCAGTAGGGCACGCCGTTTCCAGGCGCTAACTTGGGTTTCCAGAAAATGTGCTTGCTAGACAGAGCACAGCAGGAAGAGCCTTGTCTGGCAAGATAGCGAAAGCTTAAAAGCGCTTTCGCCCGCTAAAGGCATGTGCCAGGGTAGTACCGTCAATATACTCCAGCTCACCACCTACCGGTAGACCTTGTGCAAGACGAGTGACACTGCAACCATATTGTTGGCAGAGTTCTGCAATGTAGAAAGCGGTGGCTTCACCTTCTACTGTGGGGTTAGTGGCCAGTATTACTTCATTAATCTGACCCTTAGCTAACAGTTCAGACAGTTGCTCCAATCCGAGTTCTGTTGGTCCGATACCATCGAGTGGTGATAAATATCCCATCAGCACAAAGTAACGCCCCTGAAATTGCCCGGTTTGTTCAATCGCTAACTGATCGGCTGCCGAGCCGACGATACAGAGCACATCGGCTTGTTGGCGTTTTGGATCGCTGCAAATAGCACAGAGGGGGGCTTCTGCAAAGGTCCGACACTGCTGGCACTGGCCAATACCCGCCATGGCAGCGGTTAAAGCTGCACCCAAGCGAACGCCGCCACCACGATTGCGCTCTAATAGCTGAAATGCCATACGCTGCGCCGATTTAGGGCCAACACCGGGTAGGATCCGCAGGGCTTCGATCAGTTGCTGTAATAGCGGAGTTAGCTTTGTCATAGCAGCGTTGCCGGCATTAGAATGGTAACTTCATACCAGGAGGTAACTGCATACCGCCGGTCACTTTTGCCATTTGTTCTTTATTATTTTCTTCCACCCGGCGCACCGCATCATTAAGCGCAGCGGCAATCAAATCTTCCAACATCTCTTTGTCGTCGCTCATCAGGCTGTCATCAATGCTGACTCTGCGTACATTGTGATTGCCTGTCATCGTTACTTTCACCAGGCCAGCACCAGATTCTCCGGTGACTTCCATACTGGCAATTTCGGCCTGCACTTTTTGCATTTTTTCTTGCATGGCTTGCGCCTGCTTCATAATATTGCCCATACCGCCTTTAAACATAGTCTTTCTCTCTTCTTTAATATGGCTGTGGATATTTGCTGGCGACAAGATAATAATTCAAGTCGCAAATTACAAGGTTAATTCACCTGTAAAGTATCTAATTGCAGCTGCGCAGCGAAACGTTGCTGAATAGCCTGTACTTTAGGATCCTGTTGTAGCAAGCGGCTGACATAGTCTTTGCGTTCTTGCTCTATACGCTGTTGGATGGCTAATGGACTGTCGCTAAGTTCATGCTGGTAACTAATTTCCAGCGTAAAGCCTGCGGCAAATACCGGGCTAATGGCCGCGTAGAGTTTTTGCCTAAACTCTCCTTTATCAAGATGTCGCTGGCTTCGTCCTACCCTTAACTTGACCGTATTACCCTCTTGCTGCATAGCACTGTGCAATAGGAACAAACGCATTAAACCGCCAACCGGTAGTTGCTCAATTAACCGGGCCCAGGGATCGACTTGTGCAGCAAACCGAATAGAAAAGCGCTGTTCATCCAATTCATCAGCATCGGCAGCCGGTAACGACATAAAACTTTGCTGCTGCCACCAGGCTTCAGTTAATGCCTGTTGCTCTGCGAAACTGACACTGTCATCATCTTGGTTATTATCATCAGTTGCCAGCTCTTTGGCCTTTGCCGCTGAGCTATTTCTCTCTGTTTTCCCGTCACCGCTACCTGAATGTTGCAATAGGGCCGTATCAGGAGGCAGCGTTTCAGTAAAGTCAGCTTTAGGTTGATTACTTACCGCAGAAAGAGGCGCCTCTGGGCGCTCAGGCTTTTTTCCGATGTTGTTATCTTGGGTATCCGTGTCCTTTTTTGTCGGCGGCAACGTCAGACCGCGTCGCTGCATAATTCGCGCGCTAACTGGGTCCATACCACCAGTGTCAAAATCCTGTGAGCTTGCGGCCATGGTTGACGCAGGCATTATCTCAACTGCGACCGGTGATTCTGCAACAATGGCGTCAGACTTGGTTTGCTCGATGGCGACAGCATTAGCACTCAAACTGTCAACCAAAACACTTGGTGAAGGTGCGACAGTTTGCGGTGTTGGATTTATAACTAAATCCGCACGCTCTGTGACATTGTTAGGCGCAGAGCTATTTACATAACTAGCATTCCGTTCAGGACGAGACCCAGCCGCAGGGTTTGTTACGGCCGCTGGCACAAAAGCCATGGCTCTTAACAACGCCATCTCTAAGCCAATTAAGGGTTCTGGTGCAAAAGGTAAATCTTTTTTACCACTAAGAAGTAATTGATAATAAAGCTGAATAGCCTCAGGCGTCTGTTGCCGCGCTAGCAACCGGATAAAATCAGCTTGCTCACTTAACTCTGCTGCGGCAGGTTGCAGCTGGGTTAAAGCCGTTAAATGTAACAAAGCCAGCATATCATCCAATACCTGTTGATAGTCTGATTGCTGGCTCAGTAACGCTTGTAATGCCTGCTGCAGTGAATTGATATCGGCAGCCAGCATAGCCGCCAGCAACTGCACTGACCAATTGCTGTCCAGCAGACCTAACATCTGCCGAACAGGCTCTACCGTTAGCTGGCTGTCGGTAAGCGCTATGGCTTGATCAGTTAAACTTAGCGAATCGCGTAAACTGCCTTTGGCGGCTTTAGCAAGTAAGGTAAGGGCCGCGCTATCGAAGGCTATGTGTTCAGCCGTTAATACCTGGGCAAGATGCTGCTCTATTTGCGTTACGGTCAGTGCTTTTAAACTAAATTGCAAACAGCGGGACAATACCGTTACCGGCAGTTTTTGCGGATCGGTGGTTGCCAATAAAAATTTCACATGCGGCGGTGGCTCTTCCAGCGTTTTAAGCAGGGCATTAAAACTATGCCGCGACAACATATGCACTTCGTCAATCAGATAGACTTTAAAGCGCCCGCGGCTGGGCGCGTATTGCACATTATCCAGTAAATCCCGGGTGTCTTCTACTTTAGTGCGCGACGCCGCATCAATTTCCATTAGATCGACAAAGTTGCCGGCATCAATTTCCTGGCAAGCACTGCAGTGGCCGCAAGGGGTAGCGGTAATACCTGTTTCACAGTTTAAGCTTTTCGCAAAAATGCGGGCAATAGTGGTTTTACCTACACCGCGGGTGCCGGTAAATAAATAGGCGTGATGTAAGCGGCTGCTACTAAGGGCATTGGCCAGCGCTGTTTTCACATGCTGCTGCCCAACTAATTCACTAAATTGCCGTGGCCGCCACTTTCTTGCTAATACCTGATAACTCATGCCGGCTGTCCTGAAAACATGCTAATTACCGCTAGCCTAAACTTAATCGCCCTGATACTCAACCAAACTAAAAATATTCAGCTTTAAAGCTTGCAGTCTTGCTACCCCACCCAGCTCAGGTAAGGCAATAACAAAGGCCGCATCCTGTACCTCACCACCCAGGCGACGTACTAATTTAACTGTCGCATCAATGGTGCCGCCAGTCGCCAATAAATCATCGACCAGCAGCACTTTATCGCCCGCAACGATGGCATCTGCATGGAGTTCCAGCGCATCTTCGCCGTATTCTAAGGTGTAAGCCTGAGAGATACGTTCGCGTGGCAACTTGCCCGGCTTGCGCACCGGCACAAAAGAGACCCCCAAAGCGTAAGCCAAAGGCGCACCAAAAATAAAGCCACGCGACTCAGTACCGATAATCTTGGTAATACCCGCATCCCGGTAGTGTTCGGCAAAGGCGTCGATGACCTTACGAAAACTGGCACCATCTTGCATTAAGCTGGTGACATCACGAAAAGTAATCCCTGGCTTAGGATAATTTTCAACTGTTTTGATGATTTGCTTTAGTTCCAGACTAAGCTGCTGATAATTCATAATAAAACCCTTAGTGGCAAACCGATAAAAAAGCCGCCCAAGCGGCGGCCATTAAGCTGGTGCTTAGTAGCATCAGGACAGGAGTTGTACCCAGCGCAAGATGGGCGCTAAACATAACAAACCGGCAAAACAAATAACGAACAATACTACCTGTTTTACGTTCAACGAGTCTTTAAAGTTTTCGTCAGCCATACTACTACACCACGTAAAAGTTGATCTAAATCAAAATGGGTGTCTATGGTAATGAATTTAGCTGGTATTGAAAAGTGACAATGCGGCAATCTGCAAAGAAAAACCCCTACAGCATGCTGCAGGGGTTTTATACAGGGAGAGTGGTATTACAATTTAATTAGAAATCGTAAGACAGCGTCATAAATACCCGACGGCCCAGATAATCTAATTGTGAGGCGAATAACGGTACGTTACCCACTACGTTAGACGCTGCAGGGCTCGCTTTTGGTGGTTGCTTATCAAACGCATTAGCAATACCAAAAGTTACGTCGAAGTTATCCATAAAGGTAGTATTAGCAGAGAACGCGTGTAACACATAGGTCGGCGTTTCGGCTAAGAACGTCACGTTACGCTCACCTGGTGTAGTTGGGCGATATGAAGTTAGATTGCCGTTCGCATAAATATGGTAATTAGAGGTTTTACCAAAGTAATTCATGCTCCAGTTAAAGCGCCAGCCATCACGCAAGAAACTGGTTTGCAAAGTACCCACTTCTTTTGGACTACCCACCCGACCAATAAAGCGCGTTTCTGGGTCAAGTGCAAACTGCTGATAATTACGTTCAATTTGTTGTGTATGCTCTAAACGTACCCGCACATCACCAAAAGAGAAAGAATCACGGTAAGTAAAGGCATAATCCACACCACGTACGGTTTGCTTAGCGGTATTTAAATAACCACCACGCACTGTCGCAACACCCCAGTCACCATCTACCCCGGTACGACGGGTAATCTGACGACAGAACGGCTCATTGGCGAAGTTCTCAGATAAATAACACTGGTTAAGCACAGCTGCGCCACCTACGTTAACGACCTGATTACGAATTTCCACATCATAATAATCTACTGACGCAGCAAAGCGGTTTTCGTCGCTGGTATAAACTAAGCCTATACCTTTTGAAACCGATGTTTCTGCATCTAATTGTCCCTGACCACCGCCTGTGATAGAGGTCATGCTTGAGCCTACCGCAACGATATAACTGGCAGGAACACCTGCTGCTTGACAGTTAGCTTTTAATAGCTCGTTTGAACTTTCAACCCAGTTGATACAAGGGTCACCATTTTGTGGTAAGAAACCGGTTTGGTTATCTAAGAACAGTTCAAATAAGGCTGGAGCCCGGAAAGACGTACCACGTGAGGCACGAATACGCCAATTATCGGTAATAGTCCAATTTAAACTCGCTTTATAAGTATTACCACTACCGTAGGTGTTAACATCCGTCCAACGACCTGAGGTGGTTAGCTCGACATTCTGCGCAAAAGGTAAATCACGTAATAACGGGATCTTTAATTCGCCGAATACCGCCTTAGTAGAAGAACGACCTGTAGTAATCCCTGCACCACTTAAACCGTGGGAGTTACCGCGTAAAGTTTCTACACCTGGGGTATCTTTAATAAAGTCGGTTTGGTAAGACAAACCATAAGCAGTACCCACCATACCGGCTGGTAATTCGAATAAATCACCTGTGAAGTATAAATCTAGGGTGTCTTGTTTGTAGTAGGTATTACCGGTTTCTTCACCAAATAAGAAATCACGCGCGCCCTGACTTGGATTACCATTTAAGAAATCTTTATCAAACCATTCCACCGCATAGCACGGGCGTTGTGATAACGGCGTCAGACCCTCACAGGCCTCGCCACGCAATACGCGCTGAGATTTTGTAACGGCATCAGCGAGAAAAATATCAGAACGGTAAGTACCATTGTTAAAGGTACGCTGATACGAAAGGTTCCAGATCCACTCACCAATCTCGCCTTCAAAACCGGCAACGCCACGAGTATAGTCAATGGTTGTATCATTGCCGAAATGGTTACTGATAGCGACAGGTAACACTGTAGCAGTGCCAGCCCAGCCAGGAATAGCTGTTACAGGTATAAAACCACCGTTTAAGAAAGCACCGTTACCACCGGGAGTTTGTGAAAATAATTGACGTACGCCGATTGTTTCAGTTTTACGTTGGCTATGTAAAAACTCACCAAACATAGTGACTTTATCATTTAAATCGTAGTTACCTTGCAAGTAAATTGAAGCAACTTTCGACTCAGGGATCATAGTAGATTGACGCTGGAATGGATGCTGACCATCTAACCAACCATCAGTTTCTTTATTCCAACCGGCATAGTACCAACCATCTGGAGTAGTTATTGGCCGATTATTAGCATTAGTGCCTGGTGCAGTAAAGGTACTGCTTGCGCTTGGGAAGCCAAAATTGGTGTAATCATATTGGAAACGACCACCAGAACCATTAAATAAACCATAACCAGTACCATTACAATGCGCTTGGCCGGTGCGAGGATCGATAGGATCTGCTAGATCACCCGTTGTAACATCAAATAGTAAGCGGGTATTACAATTAAAATACTCTCTATCATCACGGAGTAAACCGGTATTAACGTTATAGTCAGCAATAACACGCCATGAGCCACGGTCAAAAGTCTCGCCATAGGTACCATTTACCCGGTAAGTCTCGCCACCTGAGTCAAACGGCTTACTGCCAGAAACCGTAATATTAGCCGCATCATCACGCTTGGTAATAATATTAATAACACCCGCGACTGCATCAGAACCGTACAGTGAAGACGCGCCGTCTTTTAAAACCTCAACGCGTTCAATAGCTGAAATTGGTAAGGCGTTCATGTCAAAAGCAGAAACCTGACCGCGTGCGCCTGCAGGACCTGCACGACGTCCATTTAACAATACTAGAGTACGGTTTGCCCCTAAACCACGGAGTGAAATAGATTCTGCACCAGAACCACCGGCAGTCACAAAGCCAACTGAATAAGCAGAAATTAACTGATCTGAGCCAGCTGCAATAGTAGAGGTACGTAATAATTCGCCTAGGGTATTTAAACCCTGCTCTTGCGCAATAGAGGCACTGATTACGGTAACCGGTGTAGCACTGTCTAGACCATCAGTACGGATACGTGAACCGACAACTTGAATACGCTCTGCTTTTTCTTCTTTTTTTGCTTCTTCATCATCGTTTTCTTGAGCGGCAACAGTACCAGCAAAAGCTAGCGTTGATGCAGCACCAAACATCATAGCTAAGCGAACTGCTTTGCTAAGCTTGTTATTAGTGAACATAGTAGACTCCCTGGAACACTCTTGAAAGAGCGTCTCGATAGTTATTGTTTTTGATATTTTTAGTTTGATTGCAAAAGGTTAACTATTTAGCGCATAACCTCGCTAGCTAATATGCAGCAAAAAAAATTGTGGTCAACCCTAAATGCGATTAACTGCTTGCAAAAATGCAACTTTTTGCACTTTTTAATATCTTACGTAGGTTTTACCTTTAACTTGGTAAGAACCATATAACAACACAGACTTAAAACAATTAAATTAAAATAACAATAACCCAGAGAGCCAATAACAAAACGAAAAAACTGAACTGATTACCGGCTTACTTTTAACACCCAACCAAATAGTTGTTTATCAATCACCAACTCCTCATAACAAGCGTCTAACTGTTGCTGTTTAAAAGCATCAACCCAAAGCACAATACTTTCTTGATTCAGAGCAGCTCGATGCTGGTCCGTTAGTCGCTGGTAGGTCGCGACTAATTGTTTAAGCAGAGCCTTAAATCTTACTTGGTGATTAGTGTTAATATTGATAAATAGCGGTGCAAAGCTTTGCATGACAAAGCCAAACCATTCTTGCTCAAGCTCATTCCGTAGCTGCTGCTCTATAGCACTAACACTTTGTAACAACTGCTGGTTAGCCAAGCTCAATGCTTCTGCAGTCGCCGCGGATGTTGCCAGCGACAATAACTGGTTGGCATCGTGTTGAAAATTACTACCATAGAGAAAGGCAGCAATCACTTTAAGCCCAGCAGCACAATCATAAGCAATATCAGAGGCTTGATGATGCATAACAGCAACTAAACGCCCTTTTGGTGCTAAAACTCTGGCGCAAGCGGCAACGGCAGGCTCACATTCCGCATACTCTAGGGCAAACTGACTAAGCAAGATATCCACACTACCAGATTTAAATGGCATAGCTTCGATACTGCATTCTGGATGAAATTGTATTTGCCGTAAATCGCCGACAATATTGGCCTCATCTGCAAAAACAGCACAGGGGTTAATAGCCGCCGCATCAACGCCATGTACTAGGGCATTAAGATGATGCTGAGTGGCATAACGATATGCAGCCAATGCCAAAGCGCCATTTCCCGTACCCAAGTCGACGACTTGAGCATTAGCGCCAAGATTGGAAAACTGCTGTTGCCAAAAAGCTAACAATTCACCACGATAACCAAACGCATTTTCGCTAGCACTAAAACTGTTTAATGTTTTGGTGGTTTGCCAAAACTGGCTCCAATGAGCAGACACATTAACCTCCAAAGTATCAGCTTAAAAAAAATTGCTAAATAAACCCAATAAAAAAGGCAGGTTCTCACCTGCCTTTTGTTAATTAAGCGAATTTATCAGAAACGCTGAGTATAACGTACGTAAGAGATACGACCGTAAGCATCATACAGTGAGTAGTCTAAGTTACGACCTTCAGCTGATGACACACCGATTTGCGGCTCTTTAGCAAATACGTTCTGGAAACCTACAGTAATGTCTGCATTCCAGCCTGTGTTGTAAGTGAACTGCACATCATGCGTGGTGTAAGACGCAATGTTACCGCTACGCGTTGTTACGCCAGCTACAGTTGTTACGTTGTTAAACTGCTTACCGATAAAATTAGAGGCAAAAGAGATATCGAAATCGCCAATTGAGTAAGCATGTGACAACGAAGCGCGTTGACGTGGTACGCTCGGATCGCGCACTAAGTTACGGCCACCGTCGTTTGCATACTCAAGTACATGGCTGATTTGCAGATTTTGTCTTAAACGACCGTACTCACCGAAGTCAAAGTTCGTTCTGAAGTTAAAATCTAAACCAGAGGTATCGATAGTACCATCATTAGCAAAACCCGTGGTTGACTCTAGAATCTCATTAGTTACCGGGTCACGGACGATACCTAAACCCGCTGGGATAGGATCACCTGAACGTTGGCGGTTAATCAGCGTTTGTAAACCGATAGAACGGATAGTATCTTCGATAGAGGTGTTGTAGTAATCCACCGCGAAGTCTAACCAATCTGTTGGCTGATAGGCTAAACCTAAAGAGTACTGGGTTGACTGTTCAGACTGCAGCGCTGGGTTAGAGACCACTTCAGTACGGATCTGACGTGCTAAACAGTTAGCTGTCGGGATGCCTTGAATATCACACAATACAAAGTCTTGCACTGTTGGGTTACTTGAAGCTGGCTTCTGTGTTAACACATCTAAGCTAGGTGCACGGAAACCTTGACCCCATGAAGCACGTACCACTAAACCGTCGATTGGTTCATAACAGAAAGAAACCTTAGGTGCGAAGTCATTACCGTAGTCAGAGTATTTCTCATAACGGCCGGCAATGTTCATCTCTAACTTATCCATTAATGGAATTAGCGTTTCAAAGTAAGCTGACTTAACAGTACGATCACCGCCTGCAGAGTTACCCGCTGAACCACCAACCACACCAGCTTCTGATAATGAGTCGTATTGGTCATCGTAAATCTCTTTACGGTATTCACCACCAACTACTAACTGTACCGTGCCCGCGTCCATTTCAAATACATCGAAGGCCGCAGAAGCATAAGCTTCTTCCTGATCATATTGGCTGATACGAGAAATGGTTACGTTCATTGAGTTTAACAACGCTTGGTAAGCATTACGCTCGGCAACCGTAGTGAAACGCTCACCGAACGGATCGTTCAACATATAGGCGCCGCTTTCCATCGCTATGTTAGCAGCAGAACGCAGCAAGTAACCGTTACCAATGTTGTATACTTTGGTTTTGCTCTTACGAGCACCAAAATCTACGATAACATCATTAACATTACCTTCTAAACCCACCATAACATCGGTGTTGTAACCATCTACCTGAGTATCACGAGTACCCAGTGCCGCAAAACGGTGGAATACGCCGACAGGACGGGCATTGCCGCCGATAGTAGAGTCGAATAATGGGCTATTCGGGTTAGTTGGGTTGTTCGGGCTAGTTGCAGAGATAATGCTACCTGGATCGTTTAATGATGCAGCATAACGACCAAATGATTTGCTCTTAGAGGCCGTCGCGTTAGCATACACTTTCCAATCATCGTTGAAATTGTGGTTAGCACGGAAGAACGCAGACTGGTTACCTGTAGAAGAATCGTTAGCGTTAGTCTTTAAGAAGTCATAACTACACCATGGGGTAGTACCATTTACTGGGTTAACAGTGGTGTAATAAAGTTCGAAATCACACGCCTTAGCCAGTGAGAACTGAGAACCCGTCGCTGTGTTAGGACGACCAGTGGTGGCATTAATTTCTGACCAGTTGTTACCATAGCCAGATAAACCACGGTTTGGCGCGTTCCATGGGAAAGCACGCTCAAACACGATATCACGGTTATTCCAAGAGAAACCAGCTACCACGTTACTGCTTGAGTTGGCAGCACCAATTAAGAAACTACCTTCTTCACGATCACCACCTTCTGATGGCAAACCAACACGGGCTGTACCTAATTTCAACTCAGCACCAGTGTAGTCTTTGCGGGTAATAATGTTAATTACACCACCGATGGCATCAGAACCGTATACCGCCGACGCACCGTCTTGCAGAATTTCTACACGCTCTACTGCAGCCAGTGGGATCTGGTTAAGATCCTGAGCGCTACCTAGTAAAGGTGATTTTGGTAAACGACGACCATCGATTAAGATAAGAGTACGGTTTGAGCCCAGGCCGCGCAAACTAACCTGTGTTGTACCCTGAGCCGTGTTACCTGAAGTAGTACGATAAGAACCGAAAGAGTTAAAAGTCGTGTTACGCAGTAAGTCAGATACTGACATCTGACCAGACATATCAATAGCTTCACGGTCGATAACGGTAATAGGTAAAGCGCCCTCTAAGTCAGTACGCTTTAAACGTGAACCCGTTACTTCGATACGTTCAACGCGTGCTGAAGACTCTTCGTCTTGAGCAGCTTGTTGCGCAACTGCAGTGCCAACAAATGCAGAGGTAGCACCGAATGCGATAGCTAAGCGCACAGCCTTGCTTAATTTATTATTTGAATACATGTATATCTCCCTGGACCACGTTTTGTGATTCTGTTTTTAAGTTACTAATTTTATGGCGAGTTAGAACACCCATATCTTGCGGTGAATACTCCAAGTAACGCGCCCCGATAATAAACGTAATTTTTCTGCTTGGTCAACCGCTTTTACGGAACAATTTTATGAACAGGCTGTCTGAGGCCGCTTCGTCTAAAATCTAGCTGACCCGGTTTAGCATCATTCCATAACACTTCAGTTACATAGATAGAGGCCAATACGTTAAAAAAAACACTCAAGGTTAATTAAAGGATAAATTACCTGTTTTTTTAACATGAACCTATGATTTTTTCAGTCGCACAAAGTAAACTTATGATTACAATTTATAATCATCGGACCAGTTTAATCTACGAAAAAAAATATAATTTTTTCTCGCTAGTGGATGTTGTCCGCTAAAACAGGAATCAGTGGCTTAGAAATTTCACTCGGGTTACAATGGCAAGACTGTACATTCATACAGAAAAACCATGCTAAGCGATATCCTTAAACAGCAAATCCGGACCATACACCAGCAATTAAAAGCCAGCTTACCAGGGTATCAGCCCAGGCCAGCACAAAATAAACTTATTGCGGAGATTGCCTCTATTATTGCTGGTAACTATCATCGACATGATCGAATTGGGCTAATTGAGGCAGGGACAGGAACAGGTAAATCCCTGGCTTATTTGCTCGGTACTCTACCCTATGCGCTCAGCCAGAAAAAAACGTTGGTGATTGCCACTGCAACTGTGGCCTTGCAAGAACAATTGGTTTTAAAAGATCTCCCTTTTTTTCATCAACACAGTGGACTGTCTTTCAACTTTACGTTAGTTAAGGGCAGACAGCGTTATGCTTGCATTGAACGCTTACAGCAACAGATCCAGCAACCAATGTTATTTGCCACTACAGAACATGCCGCAGAACAACAACCGCTGTTACAATCCTTGTTAACCGCCTGGCAAGAGCGGCGCTGGCTTGGCGACCGGGATACCTTACCTGAAACGATTAGTGATGAGTTATGGTATAGCTTGCAAGCCGATGCTCATTATTGCAGTAAAACACAACGACGCCATTTACATTGCCCCTTTCATCTGGCTCGCGCGGAGATGACTGACTCACAGGTATTGGTGGTAAACCATAGTTTGTTGGTGGCAGACTTAATCAGTGGTAATGCTATCCTGCCGCCGCCAGAAGATTGTATTTATGTGATTGACGAAGCTCATCACCTGGCCAGCTGTGCCAGAGAATTACTCAGTGCCAGTGCACAACTTACCGATAACGGTCGCTGGCTTGAAAAACTCCGTAAGAATCTGCAGCAACTGCAAAGCATACTCCCTGACACGGCTTTGCGCGATATCCTTAAACTAGACGACGCAGTTAGCGACTTTTATGCCGCATTAAAACCTATTGAACGTAATTTAGTGGATTATATTCCCCGCTGGTTTACCGAAAAGGCCCAGCTAGAATATCGGTTTAAACATGCGGCTTTACCGAAGCTTTGGCAACAACAAGCAGAATTAGTGTGGCAAAGTGCCCAAAAAGCCTCGAATGGCTGCGAAAAATGTTTAACCGAGTTACAAACTAAGCTGGCAGAGCAGAGTAAACCAGTAAAAAACTGGTACAGCTTACTGCAAGATTTAGCTTATGCCCGGCAACGCTTTGAGCAACAACAAGCACTTTGGCAATTATTACACCAAGAACAGCGTGAGCCGGCCTGGCAAGCCCGCTGGCTAAGTAAAGAGGCTAAGGTACCAGAGCAGTTGCAACTGCATGCCAGTCCGTTATCATCAAGTTTACAACTAGAAAATTTGCTGTTCAGCAAAGCCTATGCCGCCATACTTTGCTCCGCGACCTTAACCGCGTTAAATTCTTTTGACTATGCCAAACGCGAGCTGGGATTAACCGAGCACTCAGGATTGCACTGTGTGCAGGTAGAGTCTCCTTTTGCTTATCATGAGCAAGCGGAGATTGTGTTACCCAAAACACACTGCGAACCGACCGATCCAGCATTTACTGATGAACTTGTGCGTCTCCTGCCTCGCTATTTACAGCAGAATGAAGGCTCACTAGTACTGTTTGCTTCTTATTGGCAAATGCAGCAAGTGGCTGCCGCACTGCGTAAAGCTGGGTTTTCATTGTTAGTGCAAGGTGAAGCTTCCCGACAAGCCCTGCTACAGCTGCATGCGCAACAGGTACAGCATGGGCAACGCAGTATTTTATTTGGTACCCAAAGCTTTTCGGAGGGTTTGGATCTACCAGGTAAATTACTGACAAATCTGATTATTACCAAGCTACCTTTTGCTGTGCCTACCTCACCGTTAGAAGAAGCCTTAACAGAAGCGATTAGCGCGCGGGGTGGCAATGCCTTTTTACAGCTGAGTATTCCGACTACAGCGAAAAAATTGGTACAGTCTTGTGGTAGACTACTGCGCCAGGAGCAGGATCAAGGGCGCATTGTCATTTTAGATCGCCGCCTGATCAGTAAAACCTATGGTAAAGCCATGTTAGATGCCTTACCTCCCTTTCGACGCGTTGTTGAGTATTAACAGGACAGTTCACGTTCATGCCAGATATCACACTTACTACCGAACTCTTGCTATTACTTTGCAGCGTGGCTTTTGTCGCTGGCTATATCGATGCCATAGCGGGTGGCGGCGGTTTACTAACGGTACCCGCCTTACTCACCGCCGGCCTGCCACCACATGTCGTATTAGGCACCAATAAACTGGCCGCCACTTTTGGCTCACTTACCGCCTCTGTTACTTACTACCGCAAGAAACTCTTTAATCCTGGTTACTGGCGCTACAGTTTAATATTTACCGCTTTGGGTGCTTTGCTTGGCACCCTGGTTGTCGATCAACTCAGTACCGCGCTGCTTGAGAAAATTCTGCCACTGCTGATCTTATTTGCCGCCATTTATACCTTGTTTAACCGAATGCAACCTGATGATCGCCTCACTTTGCCGGCCGCCAGCTCAAAACTTTATTGGCAACAACGTATTCAAGGCCTGACACTAGGCTTTTATGATGGTGTAGCAGGCCCCGGGGCAGGTGCATTTTGGATGGTTTCTACTATGGCTATCTACAAAATTAATCTGTTACTGACGAGTGGCGTGGCCCGTACTATGAATTTTGTCAGCAATGGCTTTTCACTGGCGGCCTTTATCGTGCTGGGTCATGTGCATTTTACCCTCGGCATCGCCATGGGACTTTGTTTAATGTTAGGCGCTTGGCTGGGCGCGCATTCCGCTATTCGCTTTGGTAGCAAATTTATTCGCCCGATTTTTATCAGCGTGGTGATTGCTATTGCTATGCGCCTGGCATGGCAGGCGTGGAGTCAAAGTGGATGAATAACCTCACTCAAACGCAAATCAAACAGCTAAAAGCATTATTACAAAAACTGCTGGAGTGGGCACAACAACTTGATCGTAAAAAAAAACCCGGCAAACCGCAACACTGGTTTGACTCTAGTTTATTTAGTTGTCACTCGCCCGATTTAGCCGACTATGTTTTAGATAGCCTGCGACATCTTGAGCATTTACAGCGCCAAGGCGACACCTTATCAGCAGCAGCTCGGCAGCGCCTAACAGAGCGTTTAAACGAGCAAGTAGCAGCACTTACGCTAGCGTTCCGTAACCGCGAAGTACGCCAGCCGCAAGTCAGCCTACCCCGTACCAAAGCTGTCGTTCAACATTTAGCGGCTAGCAGCCAACAACTGTATCAGCAGTTAAGTGAATACCAGCAATTTGAGAACAGGTTACTTGATATGGTCAGGTTGGCTGAACGGGATAATAGCAGCGAAGCAACCAACAAAACCCTAGCATTGCATGCTCGTTTAGGCCGTTGCCGCAGAGCGATTAATGAAGTAGAGCAAGCCATACAACAACTTGAGTCTGGTCATCGAAAATGAACCCTGCATTACCGCCACTGGTTTATCATTCTTGCTACAGTGAACTCGCATTACCCGCCAATCATCGCTACCCCATAGGTAAGTACCGTACTCTGTATCAAGCGTTACTCGCTCTGGGCGTGCCAGCTAACCATTTCTCACTGCCATCGCCCGTAATGGCAGAGGAACTCTGCGCCGTGCATTGTCCTGAGTATGTTAACGCACTTTGCCAGGGCAGTATTGATGCCAAAGCGATGCGACGTATAGGCTTTCCATGGTCAGAGCAGCTTATACAACGTTCACTTACCTCGCTTGGCGGCACCTTGAAAACAGCTGAATTGGCATTAACACAGGGGCTAGCTGTGCATTTAAGTGGTGGCTATCATCATGCATTCCATGCTGAAGGTAGTGGTTTTTGCCTGTTTAACGATTTGGCATTCACCGCTTACACTTTACAGCAAAGGGGAATTGGCCCAATTTTAATTTTTGATTTGGACGTACATCAGGGAGATGGCACCGCGCAAATTTTTAGTCATAACAAGCAAATTATTACTGCATCTATCCACTGTGAAAAGAACTTCCCTGCCCGTAAGCAAAACTCCGATTGGGATATAGGAGTCAGTACTGACTGTACTGATAACCTCTACTTGGAAGCTGTGGCACAAAGCCTGAATAGTTTGCTCAATTGGTATCAACCCGAATTTGTGATCTATGATGCGGGAGTTGATATCCATCAAGATGATGATCTGGGCTTATTACAACTTACGACCCATACCATAGCTGAGCGCGATCGCTTGGTATTAGAAAGCTGCCAACAACGGAAAATCCCCGTTGCGGCAGTTATTGGCGGTGGCTACCAGCGCGATCTCGCTGCCCTGACAGCCGTGCATCTGCAACTTTTCAAGGCCGCATTTAACCTCAACGGCTCAGGCCTGGGGGGAAAAATAAAAACCTAACTGGCGCTTTATCGCTGACGGTAAAGCTGGTAACGCCGATTTAGGTAGTAGAAAAGTCGCCATACTAAATAAATCGGTAAAAATCCGATTTTTTTCAGTCGTGCGCTTTAAATAATCATGACCAGAAGAGCCGCCAGTACCAATTTTACTGCCTAACATACGCTGAACCATCATGGCATGCTTATAACGCCAAATCGTTAACTGTTCATCCACTTCGGTCAGGCAAGTCAGCAGTTGAAAAGGTAAGTTAAACATTGGTTCTTCTTGGTATAAGTTGATAAACAAAGCAGATAACATCGCTTTTTGACTTAACCTGAAAGTCCCTTGCTGTTGTAACGCCTGATACTTACTTTCATCCAGCAGAGCCGCAAATTTTTCATAGGTACGGCCAATCTCATTTAATTGCATGTCGCGTTCATGTTCAGCTATTTGCTCAATTTGTTCGACTATCGCTTTATCACGCGCCAACATAGTATTAGTCGCCTGCTGATACATTTGCCAAAAACTAAAATCATTAAATTGTAAAAATGGCATCCGCTCCAGCCATTTCTCGACCCGCTCAAACAAACTGGGCTCTTGCTCCAGCGCTTGTAAAAACTCGCGATCAGGCTGATTTAAACGGCTATAAAAAGAATTTTTATCAAAATCGATGCGGTATTCGCTTTTTAAACCCAAACCAATTTCCAGCATCTTAAACTGGATACTCTGAAAGCCTGAGGCTGGTACCAAATAATCGCGAAACGCCATAAAGTCTTGCGGTGTCATCGTCTCCAAAACAGCTATCTGCTGGTTTAGCAGTTGCTGAATACTAATAATGCGCTTTAATTTATGAACGATACCTGTCAGTTGCTCATCTTTTACTTCAGCGCCAGCAAACACTGCCATCACGGCTTTTAATTCATGTAATATTTGCTTAAACCAAAGCTCGTAAACCTGATGCACAATAATAAATAACGTTTCATCATGGGCTTCCACGCCGTAGCGGGCACTTTCAGGTGCCTGTGCTGTCAGAACTTTGTCTAGCTGCAGGTAATCGCCATAATAACAAGGTGTCGTATTTTTTTGCATTGTGAGGACCCGTTGAGTTGTTTGGCAGCATTGTAACAAGGCTAACTACTAACTCAATCTTTCAGTGGTCTTTTCTGTCGAAGCTGATTATGCTTATACTTAAACAACGTTAATGGTGAGAGTACTAATGAAACTGGACGATGACATTCATAATTACTATGAAAAATTGGTATTAGAGCATATTGCAGAGCTTGGCATTGATCAGCAAAAAGATAGCGAGTATCTGGCCGATTTATGTTGTATATCACTTAATTTACTGCCGCCACGCTACATTCGCTACGAAGTAGATATGGCGTTTTATTTACCGCAATCTGAGCGGTTTGAAATGACGCTTAAGGTAAAAGAAGCAGTGGCACGAGCAAGTAGCTTTTTGGAAAATCAATAAGCGGAGTTTTGGGTGGCAATCCCACCAGCCACATCCCGGCACATACGTCATAAACTGTGGCTGCTTCCTTCCGGACCTGACCAGGTTCGCCTACTAGTATTGCGAGAGGACCAATGGGACTACCATTGTAACCAATTAAGGCAGCGCGCATTATCCGTAAAAGCGCTGCCTGTTGCAAGCGCTATCCCACTCAATAACACTTCACTGCTGATAAAATCAACAGCTTAGTTACCTAAAGCTTGCTGATAAGTCGCCAATAAAGCTTTGAAACGTTGCTGTTGCTCAGGTGACAGTCGTAGTACTTGTTTTTGTGCCTCAGGTAAGCCTTCTAAGCGCTCGTCTGCATAGGTGTACATTACCGACGGACGGATTAACTCTGCGTTTGTGGGAGCGGAGGGCGTTGCTAATAATAATGCAATAGCTTGCCGTAAACGCTGATCAAAAGTCAATTCCGGGTAGCCCAATTCAGCAAAGGCCTCTTCTAATAGCGGTTGATAACGTTGCTTTAACGCTAATAATTGCCGAGCTGGCACGCTTTCTAACAATTGAATGTACGGCTCATAGCGCTGTGAATTGCTGCCAGCCATTTTAAAGCGGTTTTGTGCTATCTCTTCCACCTGATAACCACTGGCAGGCTTCACCAAGACAGGCTGCCCAGCAACTAGCTGGCCTTGTGCCACATTGTCAACGGTGACGACAAAATGCCTGATCATCTCTTCGCGATTAAAGAGCGCGGCAAGCCCTGCTTTCCAATTTAACGCCAGCAAATCGGTACTAAGCGCCGAGTCGGATTCATTTAGTGCAGGCAGCGGCGGCAAAGCAGGTGCAGATTTCTCCAAAACAACAGGCTCAGATTCGGTGATGACTTGTGCAGATTCAACATTAGGAGTTTCAAGCTCAGGTACTTCTGGCGACGCTACAGCCTCAGGAGCCGCCTCTGGCACGGGTAATTGCACAATTTGCGGTAATGGCGCTGGTGCAACCTGCTCCTTGTCACCACTAAAAAGCAACCAAAATGCCACAATAATAACCACAATAACACCGGCTAACCCGGCATAATAAACGGCCTGACCACTACCTGAACTTTGCTCTGACATCGCACTTCACCTATCCTATCGGAAAAACTTGCCTATTAGGGCACTCAGCATTGCATTAATTCGAAATATCAGCAATATACTATCTGAAGAGCGATAAATTTAGAAAAAGTTCAGTTAAGGATCTTAATGCCAAAAACAGCCGTAGCGACAACAGGAAAAACCGCACTACTGCTCACAGGGGGCGGAGCACGAGCCGCGTATCAGATCGGGGTATTAAAAGCTATTGCCACCCAGTACCCCCGTAATAGTCCCTTACCATTCCAAATTATTTGCGGCACCTCTGCCGGCGCAATTAATGGCGCCGGCCTCGCATGTTATGCCTCATGCTTTCATCTTGGCGTAAAAAAAATAGAGTCCGTCTGGCGAAACTTCCACACTAACCAGGTGTACTATTCTGATTACCCCCGCTTATTACGGCATCTCTTTAGAAGTGTTTACAGCGCCTTTCAGGCAGATTACGCTAATAAAAAACCAGTAAGCCTGTTAGATAGCAAGCCCCTAAAACAACTATTAACCCGCATTCTCGATTTACAACGTATCGACCGGAATATAATGCGTGGTTATCTATCAAGCTTTTCAGTCACTGCGTCCTGCTATAACGATGGAGATTCAATTAGCTTTTTCCAGTCAGAGAGCGCTAACGAATGGCGTAGAGCAAGACGTTGTGGCCAGAAAACGCTACTCGGTATCCACCATCTTATGGCCTCTGCTGCAATTCCACTACTATTTCCATCAGTGCGCATTCACCAACATTATTATGGTGATGGCTCCGTTAATCAGTTAGCCCCTCTGAGCGCGCCAATTCATTTGGGGGCCGATAAAATTCTGATTGTCGGAGTAGACGACCCCAGGCCGACAGAACTGAAGCCACGACAATTGCATCACCCAGATTTGGCAACAGTGGCAGGCCATTTGCTCGATACCGTCTTTACTGACACCCTAAATTCTGATTTAGAACGTATGAAACGGGTTAATAAAACGGTCGAAGTGTTACAGCAGCATAATATTGCAACAGAATTGAAACCGGTCCAAAGCCTACTGATTAATCCCAGCCAAAACTTCAACCAACTGGCCAGTGAAAATTTCTTATGTTTTCCGTTAGCTATACGTACGCTTCTGAGGATGGTTGGTATTAGTCAGCATTCTGACTCTAGTTTAGTAAGTTACCTTCTCTTTGAACAAAAATATACACGCCGACTCATCGATTTGGGCTATCAGGATGGTATTCACCAGTTGGACGCTATCATGCAATTTCTTGCCGTTGCTAAGGAATAATACTGTCAAAAAAACGTCCAAGCTCAAGATTGTCACAATAAAAACAATACATTAAATAAGTGGCCCACCAATTGCATATTAAATATCAGAGTAACTTACTAAATGTGGTGTTGATATGTGGCAGGAACAGGGCAACTTAACAAACGCTTTCGGTGACCTAACTTTTGGCAGCAGTTGGCAGGACACACCAGACTGTAGCGAGAATAGTCTGGTTAGTCAGTTGCAAACGACCTTGGACCTGCAGCAGCAGCTTGATATCTTTTCCATGAGTGCTGGGCGTGCCTTAACATTAAATGGCCTCACCCTAAAAACTGCCCTTGGGGAGTTTCAAGCTACAGGTTCTAAAGCGGGTGAGTACCAGCATAAAACCAGCTTGAGTTTAGATCAGCAGGTACTAGCTGAACTTAGCTATGAGTCACAATACCCATTTACACCTTTAGTCCAACAACAATTACTGATTTTAGAGTCAGAGTGGTTGTTTTCACTACGCAACGCCTTAGTAGTCAGTCGCTTACAACAAATGGCACTCAAAGATCCGTTAACCACTCTGGGCAATAGACGGTTTTTTGACGATAGCTTTGCCAAAGCAGTGCAATTAGCCAAACGGCATCAATCACCTTTTGCTTTATTACTGTTAGATTTAGATAATTTTAAGCAAGTTAACGATATCGAAGGGCATAGTATTGGCGATGATGTCTTACTAAAAGTTGCCGATTGTATGCGTGAAACGCTACGGGTAACCGATAGCCTATTTCGCTTTGGTGGTGACGAATTTGCGGTACTTTTAACAGATACTGATGCAGAGCATGCAGAACGTGTTGCCGAACGTTTGCTTAGTGCTATAAAGTCAGAATCATTTTTAGTTAAATTAGGGGTTGGTTGCAGTATCGGTCTGGCAAGATTATCACATGAACAGCAGCCAAGAGATTTATTTCATTTAGCTGATGAAGCACTATATCAGGCCAAGTCTTCAGGTAAGGGTAAGGTGCGGCATAGCCAAGTTAGTCGTGCAAATTTAACGGATAAACTAACTCATCCGATGCGGGTTGCCAGTTAAGCCATACAGTCGCTTGGGCTGATTTAAAAACACTCGCATAACCAGCCACGAGTTGCAGTTCACCAGAGTGAAATAATAAAGGCACTCTAGTGCGTTGCCAGGGTGGTACTTGCCAGAGTTTAAACCATTGTTTAAGCGGTTTACCTGGTCGGCCTGCAGGTTTAAACACGCTACTCAGCAAACCAAAAGCCAGGTTAAACGCTGTTGCGCTGCCCGCCACCGGCAAACTATGTGCAGTAGGCTCTTTATCCCAGGTAAAATAACCCAGACCATTAGCCAATTGCAGGTTCTCTCCTACGTTTAACTTCAGGTTCTCATCATTTAATATTTCTGGTCGCTCAGCCAAGCAATACAACCAATGTTGATAACGGCGGATCTGCAGTTTGCCTAGTTGTAATTGCGGCATCGCATCTTGTCTAGCATTTATGACTTGTTGCTTTAAGGTTGTAAGCCACTGCGTCTCGGGATTTAAGCCTGCCAAACCTAACCAACTGCGCAATACCAAATCTTGCTGTAAGGGATGGAATTGATGTAATTGCTGTAAGTTCAACCGGTTATTAAACAGGCATTGTTTTAGCGCTTGCTTAGTATAAAAGTCGGCTAATTCTGCTGTATTTTGTAAGTGCTGCAGACTACGGCTAACGGTTTGCAGCAACGCAGGCCAACGTTGTTTTAAAATAGGTGTTACCTGCTCTCTTAAAAAATTCCGATCAAAGTCAATATTTTGATTGCTGTCATCGTCAATCCATGCGAGTTGCACAGAGTGTGCATAATCATGGAGTTGCTGTCGGCTAATAGCAAGTAATGGACGCACTAGCTTACCGGCAGCAAAGGCTCGTACCGCGGGCATGGCCGACAATCCCGTTACGCCAGCCCCACGCTTTAACGCCAACAACACGGTTTCTAGCTGATCGTCAGCATGATGGGCGGTTAATAACAGGGTGTTTGACGTAGATATAAAATCTGCCAACGCTTCATAGCGGGCTGTCCGGGCTTGCTGCTCAATATTACCTGGCTTTGTTAGCTGAACATAACGGATGTTAAAATCCACTTGCCGCCGCTGGCACTGCTCCTGACAAAAAGCGGCCCAGCTATCAGCTTTAACATTTAAACCATGGTGAACATGTACTGCACTAAAGGGGATAGCCATTTGTTGGCAAAGCGGGGCTAACAGATGAAGCAATACTTGCGAGTCCAGGCCGCCGCTATAGGCTAACACCAGCCTGAGCTCTGCGGGCGGGTGTTGTTGCAGCTGCTGCAGCAACGCAGCCTTGATATGCTGCTGTAGATTTAACATTCTGCGTTAGCTTTAGCCTGGTTTATTACCAGGTTACCTTGGTTCTGACCAAAGTAACCGGCAAGCGTTAACAATAACCGTAAGACATTAAACGCTTATAGCGTCTGTCCAGCAATTCAGGAATACTGAGCTTTTGTAGTTTTTCCAAATCACGCAATAAAGCAGTTTTCAGTGAGCTGGCCATCTGCTCCGGTGCGCGGTGCGCACCGCCGAGTGGCTCGCTAATCACTTCATCAATCAATTTTAGCTCTTTTAAACGCTCAGCCGTAATCCCCATAGCATCCGCAGCCAATGGCGCTTTTTCAGCGCTCTTCCATAAAATAGAGGCACAGCCTTCCGGTGAAATAACCGAATAGGTACTGTATTGCAGCATATTCACTTTATCGCCAACACCGATAGCTAAAGCGCCACCAGAACCGCCTTCGCCAACCACAGTGCAGATCACTGGGACTTTTAAACCGGCCATCACTTTTAGATTGCGGGCGATGGCTTCAGACTGACCACGCTCCTCTGCACCTATACCTGGGTAAGCCCCAGGAGTATCAATAAAGGTAATAATAGGCAATTTAAAACGCTCGGCCATTTCCATCAGACGTAAGGCTTTGCGGTATCCCTCTGGTCGCGGCATACCGAAATTACGGCGAATTTTCTCTTTAGTATCGCGCCCTTTCTGATGCCCAATTACCATCACAGCCTGCTCACCAATGCGCGCAGTACCGCCAATAATAGCGTTGTCATTGGCATAGGCACGATCACCACACAATTCATCGAAGTCGGTGAAGATATTTGCCAGGTAATCTAAGGTATAAGGCCGACGTGGATGACGGGCGATTTGTGCAACCTGCCAGGCACCCAGCTCTGAAAAGATTTTCTTGGTCAGCGTCAGGCTTTTTTCTTTTAGTTTATTAATTTCTTCTTCTAACCCAAGATCATAATCGCCGTTGCGACTGACGTTGCGTAACTCGTCTATTTTTGCTTCCAGTTCAGCAATGGGTTGCTCAAACTCTAAATAATTCAGCATCATCGACTATCATTACCTAATTAATTAAATTCCAATTCTATTGTCGCAATTTGCTTTAACTGATGCAACAAAGCGTCTGCGGGGGTTACCCACCAATCTGTACCGAACTGCAGTCTAACCTGCCCTTCTTCTCGCTGGTACCAAAGATGTACCGGGACAGTGCCAGCTTTGTAATCATTTAGCACCAACGCTAATTTTTGCAGATAATTCTGATCAATCTGCGTTGATTGTACCGTGATATTCAGAGATTTCAGCGATTTTTCGCGCATAGCGGTAATTTCGCTGACATCGCGGCCCGACATTGTAAGGCCACCATTAAAATCATCAAAGCTGACCTGTCCGCTAACCAACAAAATCCGGTCTTTTTGTAACAAATGCTCGAAGGTTTCCAGCTGTTCTGTGAAAAACCGTACATCCAATCGTGCTGATTTATCATCCAGGGTGACTATACCCCAGCGCCGACCTTTTTTATTGATCATGATCCTGACGGCGACCACTAAACCAGCAACCTGCACACTTTGATCTTTTTTGGTTGGCTGCAAATCCACTAACCGGCAATTCACATAATGTTTAATTTCATCCTGATAGCGATTTATTGGATGACCAGTAAGGTATAAGCCTAAGGTTTCACGTTCCCCTTCCAACCACATTTCATCTGGCCACAAGGGCACGGTTTTAAAACTCTGGCTAGTGGTCGCTTCATCTTCTCCGCCTAACAGACCAAAGAGATCGTCTTGCCCTACCGCTTGTGCCTTGGCGTGTTGCTCCGCCGCTTTCATTGCCTCTTCTAAGCTGGCCATTAAGATCGCACGCAGCGGCCCAGGGTGCTGCTGTTTACTACGCTCTGGGCCCAGTCTATCCATTGCGCCAGATAAAATAAGCTTTTCCATCACCCGTTTATTCAGGCGTTTTAGGTCTACCTTAGCACAAAAGTCGAACAAATCATTAAATTCGCCATAATCACGCCGCGCTTCAATAATGGCCTCAATCGGTGCTTCACCCACCCCTTTAATGGCACCGATGCCGTAAACAATATGGCCTTGCTCATTCACGGTAAACTTATACTGTCCCGTATTTACATCGGGCGGGATCAAGGTTAGCTTCATCCGCTCACACTCATCCACCAGCGTCACAATTTTGTCGGTATTGTCCATATCGGCCGACATCACAGCAGCCATAAACTCAGCCGGGAAGTGCGCTTTCATCCAAAGTGTTTGATAAGACACCAGAGCATAGGCGGCAGAGTGTGATTTATTAAACCCGTAGCCAGCGAATTTTTCTACCAGATCGAAAATTTTAATCGCAAGCTCTGGATCTATGCCATTTTTAGCGGCACCTTCCTGGAAGGTATCACGCTGCTTAGCCATCTCCTCTGGCTTTTTCTTACCCATAGCCCGACGTAGTAAGTCAGCCCCACCTAAGGAATAGCCAGACAGTACCTGAGCAATCTGCATAACCTGTTCCTGATACAAAATAATACCGTAGGTCGGTTCCAGAATAGGTTTTAATGAATCATGCTGCCAGGTTGCGTCTGGATAAGAAATTTCTTCGCGGCCGCGTTTTCGATCGATAAAGTTATCTACCATGCCCGATTGTAGGGGGCCTGGCCGGAATAGCGCCACCAGAGCAATCATATCTTCAAAGCAGTCAGGCTGCAGACGGCGGATCAGATCTTTCATACCGCGCGATTCTAGCTGGAATACCGCCGTGGTGTCAGCGCGCATCAGGACCTGAAAGCTATAGCGGTCATCCAGCGGGATAGTATTAATATCAACCGGGGCCTTGCCTTCCTTTTGCAAGCGGGCATTTGCCATATTTAGCGCCCATTGCAAGATAGTTAGGGTGCGTAAGCCTAAAAAGTCAAACTTCACTAGGCCGGCGTATTCCACATCGTTCTTATCAAACTGGGTAACCGGGTTTAAACCATGTTCATCGCAATACAACGGAGAGAAATCGGTAATTTTCGTAGGAGCGATAACCACACCACCGGCGTGCTTACCGGCATTTCGGGTAACCCCTTCTAACTGCCGCGCCATATCAATCAGATCGCGCACTTCTTCATCTGAATCATACAATTCCGGCAAACGCGGCTCTTCTTTAAAAGCTTGCTCCAGCGTCATACCCGGCGTGGGGGGAATGAGTTTTGAAATACGGTCGACAAAGCCATAGGGATGGCCTAGTACCCGACCGACATCGCGAATAACCGCTTTGGCTGCCATAGTACCAAAGGTGATAATCTGTGATACGGCTTCGCGGCCGTACATATCGGCGACGTGCTCAATCACTTCATCACGGCGATCCATACAAAAGTCGACGTCAAAGTCAGGCATCGAAACCCGCTCTGGATTTAAAAAGCGCTCAAACAGTAAATCAAATTCTAGTGGGTCTAAATCGGTGATTTTCAGCGCGTAAGCCACTAACGAACCGGCCCCTGAACCACGGCCTGGTCCCACAGGGATATCGTTATCTTTGCTCCACTGGATAAATTCCATTACCACCAAAAAGTAGCCTGGAAAACCCATCTGGTTGATTACATCCAGCTCTATTTGCAAACGCTCATCGTATGGCGGTCTTTTTTCGGCACGAAGCTGCTCATCTGGGAATAACTGCAATAAACGGTGTTCTAAACCCTCACGGGACTTTAGTACCAGAAAATCTGCATCAGATAAGCCACCGGTTGGAAAGGCTGGCAAAAAATACTCGCCCAAGCGGATGGTCACATTACAGCGTTTGGCAATTTCAACGCTATTTTCCAGTGCTTCAGGTATGTCTGCAAACAACTGCTGCATTTCTTCACTGGTTCGAAGATATTGTTGCTCGGAGTAGTTTTTCGGCCGCCGTTTATCATCCAAGGTAAAACCATCATGGATTGCCACGCGAATCTCATGCGCCGGAAAATCACTGGCTTTTAAAAAGACCACCTCGTTGGTTGCTACCACCGGCAATTGCTCAAGCTCAGCTAACTGAATTGCTTTTTGAATATAACGCTCTTCATCTGGCCGGCCGGTGCGGGTTAATTCCAAATAGTAGCGATTAGGGAAATGCTGCTGATAAAAACTTACCAGTTGCTGCACGCTTTGTGGATTTTCTTTTAATAAGGCTTTACCCAGCAGACCATCTTTAGCTCCCGAGAGCAAAATTAAGCCCTCAGCATGCTCTATTAACCAATCGTGATCTAGCTGTGGCTTACCGTCAATATGACCCCGCAGATAGGCTTTAGAGATCAGGGTAGTCAGATTTTGATAACCGGTATTATCAGCACATAAAATCAATAAGCGGTTTAGCTCACCCGGGAAGATGGCATGTTGTACCCAACAATCAACACCTATTAGCGGTTTAATACCTGCATCGTGCGCGGTACTGTAAAACCTTACCAGACCGCAAAGATTCATCTGGTCCGTCAATGCCAAGGCAGGCATTCCGGCTGCTGCGGCGGCTTTGACGATAGGTTTTATTTTAGCGACGCCATCAATCATGGAGAAATCGCTGTGGACCCGTAAATGAATAAAGGCAGGCTCGCTCATCAGCTTAATGCTCTCTGTTCTGTTGGCGTCGCAACAGCATCTCGCTCAACGATGATACGTACCGGTTTAAAACTGCGACGATGCTCAGCTAAAATACCGTGCTGCTGAATCGCTGCTAAATGAGCAGCTGTGGGATACCCCTTATGCTCAGCAAAGCCGAACTGTGGATAACGCTGATGCAAAAGTGCCATTTCTTCATCACGTGCCACCTTAGCTAAAATTGAGGCGGCACTGATCTCCGGCACCAAAGCATCGCCCTTTACCACCGCAGTCGCAGGCATGGCTAACAACGGGCAACGATTACCATCTATCAGTGCCCACTCTGGTTGAATAGCCAATGCGGCGACAGCGCGCTGCATTGCAAGCATAGTGGCATGTAAAATATTAAGTTCGTCAATTTCAGTGGGCTCTGCCCGGCCCAACGCCCAACATAAGGCTTTGGCTTTAATTTCTATCGCCAACTGCTGGCGTTTTTTTTCACTGAGTTTTTTAGAGTCGGCTAAGCCCTGAATGGGCTGATTCGGATCCAATATTACTGCCGCCGTTACTACAGCGCCAACTAAAGGGCCGCGCCCCACTTCATCCACACCGCAAAGCAAATTGACGTCAGGACGCTGAAAATTAATCATCGGTGATCACCCGTAATACGGTATTGGCAGCGACAACACTAGCGTTCTGCTGCAACTGTTGGTGGATCGTCTGATAGTCAATGGCGAGCTGGCCATCAATACCGTGCAGTAATGGCCGCATAGCTTTTAACAAGGCAGACACCGTCAAATCGTCCTGGAGTAATTCGGTAACCATTCCCCGCCCCGCCAACAAATTGGGCAAGCTGACATACTTAAGCTTTACCAAGCGTTTAGCAATTTGAAAGGTCAGCCAATTGGTTCTATAGCCTACTACCATGGCACATTTGGCGAGCATCGCTTCTAAGGTGGCGGTACCGGAAGCAATATAAGTTGCCTCTGCAGCCAGTAACACCTGACGAGCCTGACCAATAAACTCCGTGATCTCAAGTTCTGGCGCATATTGCATTTTAAGCTGACGCCAAAGTTCAGCTTTTTCCGGTGTAACCATATTCGTGATCAGCTGCAGCTCTGGTTGTTGTCGCTTCAATTCAGCAGCGGCCTGCAAAAAATCTGGAGCAAGCAGTTTAATTTCATTGGTACGGCTACCCGGCATGATTGCTAACACCGGTTTATTCGAATCTAATGCCAACGCGGTTTTTGCTGCAGTTTTATCCACCTGCAATGGCATACTATCTGCTAAGGTATGACCAACAAAGGTACAGGGTACCTGATATTTATCATAAAAAGCTTTCTCAAAGGGTAATAACGCCAAAACCATATTAGTCGCTTTGGCGATTTTAAAAATGCGTTTATGGCGCCACGCCCAAACTGAAGGGCTAACGTAATGTACAGTTTTAATGCCTTGCTGTTTTAGCGAAAGCTCTACCGGAATATTAAAGTCGGGCGCATCAATACCAATAAACACATCGGGTTTAGCGGTTAAAATAGCTGCGGTGATCTCTCGCTTAACCTGCAACAACCGGCGTAAACGACCAAGTACTTCGACCAGGCCCATAACGGCTAACTCTTCCATATCGAACAGCGCCGTTAAGCCTTCGGCTTGCATTCTTGGGCCACCAATACCGAAAAACTCAGCAGTTGGGTGCTGTTGTTTTAACGCTACCATTAAGGCAGCTCCCAGAATATCCCCTGAATGCTCGCCAGCAATGAGCGCAAACTTTAGTGGGCTAGTTTTTGATAGTTCTAAGTCAGCCATAACGCAGCAAATATTTCCTACTAGATAACCTTAGTTATCCAAATAATGTTAAAAAAGATTATCTTACCCGCTAAGCGCTGACAGTGAAACTGCGCTATAAGCAAAACGCTCTGCTAGCATAAACTAAACAGAGCGCTTAATGGTACGAAACGAGCTAGCATTTTTTAATAGCAGCAACAGGCTCGCAACGACAATGATGTTGCAATACGCCTTAGCGCACTATGCCTCGCGAAGCATTAGCAATAAAATCGGTAAAGGCCTGAACCTCGGGCATAGCGGCAGATTTTTCTGCCAAGGCTTGTAATGCTTCAGGCACCGTTTGCCCCTTACGATAGACTTCTTTATAAGCCCGGCGGATCTCCAGCAGAGCTTCACTACTAAAACCGCGCCGCTTTAGGCCCTCAGTGTTGATACCAGCGGGTACACAAGGAGCGCCGTGCACCATAAGATAAGGCGGGACGTCTTTTAGTACGATAGAACCACCGCCACAGAAACTATGAGCACCAATATGCACAAATTGATGCACGCCGGTCATTCCACCCAGAATAGCCCAGTCACCCACCTGCACATGTCCTGCAGCTTGCGCACCACTAGCAAAAATCACATTATTACCAATGATACAATCATGGGCAATATGCGTGGTGTTCATAAACAGGTTATGACTACCAATGATGGTTTTACCTTGATCTTGCACAGTACCACGATGCACAGAACAACCTTCGCGGAATACATTGTAGTCCCCTACAATTAGTTCTGTGGGTTCGCCTTTGTATTTCTTGTCCTGACAAGCTTCGCCAATACTGGCAAACTGGTAAAAGTGGTTACCTTTACCAATAGTAGCAGGTCCTTTAATTGCCACGTGTGTTTCCAACACGCAGTCATCACCTAACACTACATTGTGACCAATATAGCAAAAGGCCCCTACTTTGACATTTTGTCCCAGCTTAGCGCTGGCTTCGATTACTGCTGTAGGATGAATCACGTTACATCTCTCTTCTGGCACACATCAGTTCGGCACAGCATACTACCTGGCCATCGACCTTGGCTTCACCATAAAATTTCCAGAGGTTCCGGCGTTCTTTCAGAAACTTAACTTCCAGGATCATCGTATCGCCCGGCACCACTGGTTTTTTAAAACGCGCTTCATCGATAGCTGCAAATAAATACAGCTCATTCTCAGAACGTTCAGTGGCCGTTTTGAATCCAAGAATACCGGTTGCCTGGGCCAAAGCTTCAAGGATTAAGACCCCTGGAAAAATCGGCATACCAGGAAAGTGGCCAGTAAAAATGGGCTCATTGATAGTCACATTTTTTACCGCTGTCAAAGTTTCGCCCGGTGTATAATCCAGCACTTTATCTATCAGTAAAAACGGATAGCGATGTGGCAATAATGCCATGATTTCCTGAATATCCAGGCTATTAAGTTGGTTCGCCAAAATTATTCCTCAGTTGACGAAGCGGCCGTTTGTACTGGCGCCGCCAATTGTTTTTCGAGTTGTTTTACCCGCTGATATAGCTGATCTATTTGCCGTAGCTTCGCTGTATTACGGCGCCACTCAGCATTCGAAGTAGCCGGTAAACCTGAAGTATAGACGCCTTTTTCAGTGACCGGCTTCATTAACATCGCCATACCTGAAACCTGAGCACCATCGCAGATGTCAATATGTCCATTAATAACAGCTGCGCCACCGATGATGCAATACTTACCGATAGTGGTACTACCTGCTATAGTGGTGCAGCCCGCCATTGCGGTATGATCACCAATTTTAACATTATGTGCTATTTGACAGAGGTTATCGATGATCACGTTATTGCCAATAACCGTATTCTCGATAGCACCACGGTCGATACAGGTATTGGCACCAATCTCACAATCATCACCAATAATAACTGCGCCTGTTTGTGGGATCTTCAACCATTGTCCACGTTCATTAGCAAAACCAAAACCATCGGCACCGATTACCGCACCACTTTGCACCACACAACGTTCACCAATCTTAACTTTATGATATACAGTGACGTTAGCCCACAAACGTGTGTTAACGCCCACTTCCGCACCTTCGCCAATAAAGCAACCCGCACCAATTTGCACACCTGATGCGATAACCGCATTAGCAGAGATAACCGCCTTAGCACCGATAGCAGCATCAACAGCAATCTGTGCGCTGGGATCAATTACTGCGCTAGGATGAATCCCAGAGACGGCACTACGCGGTGTGGTATCAAGTAACTGCGCAGCCTTGGCAAAAGCAACATAAGGATCTGCTACCACCAAAGTGCTGACCCCAGGTGCAACAAAGGGAGCATCTTCGGCTTTTATTAACACCGCACCGGCCTGAGTTGTCGTCAAGTAAGAACGGAATTTATTATTTGATAAAAAACTAAGCTGACCTGGGCCAGCTTTTTCCAATGAGGCTACAGCAGAAACGCCGCAAGCGGCGTCTCCATGTAACTCTGCATTAAGCTTTTCGGCTAGAACAGATAATAAAATCACAGTCTTAGTTCGCCTTTCCGACCTGTTGAATCACTTTCTCAGAAATATCAAACTCTGGTTTAGCGTAAACTGCTGAGTTAGCATTTAACACCACATCAAACTTTTCACGTTCAGCAACCACATCAATAGCGGATTTAATTAAGCCCAGAATGCGATTACGTTCTTCGTTTTGACGCTGACGAATTTGCTCATCTAATGGCCGCGCCAGGTTTTCATATTGCTCGCGCTGTTTGTTTACGGTCGCGGTCAAGTCTTGCTGTTGTTTTTCGCTCATAGTTGGGCCATCACGGCGCAGCTTTTCGATATTAAAATTAATATCGGTTTCCAATTTGTTCACTTCAGCAATCTTAGCTGCAAACTCAGTACGGATAGTTTCCTGTACTTGTTGCGATTGTGGAATACTAGCCGCAACAGCAGCAACATCCACAAAACCAATTTTGACTTCTTTTGCCTGTGCAGCACCGGCAAAAAGCATAGTTGCAACAACAAAAACAGCAGATTTAAATAAATTATTGTTAAACATCTTGATTCCTATCATGTTCTAGAAAGTTGTACCAATGTTGAAACTAAAGTTCTCTTGTAAATCGCCTTCGTACTTTTTAATAATTTTCGCCAGACTGAAGGTCAGTGGTCCCATAGGTGATATCCATTGCACAGACACACCGGCAGAAGCACGGATTAAGCTTGCATCAGAATAATCGGCTATGAAAGGTTCGCGATTATCTTGGCGCAACTGTACCAAATTGGCATAACGATTAATATCAAATTCTGTGTCCCAAACGTTACCGGCATCAACAAAAATACTGGTGCGCACTGAATTACGGTTTTCGTCTTTCAGGAAGGGTGTGGGGGTAATTAACTCCAACGTTAACATGGCTAACGCATTACCACCAATGGAGCGGGTTGACACATTATAAAAATCGTTTGTCGGATCAGTGGGGAAGTTGGTACCGCCATTGATTGGATCCGGCACCCCAGGTACAAAACTAGGACTGCGGAAAATCGCCCGCGGACCAATGATGCGGTTCTCAAAGCCCCTTAAGTTGGTACCACCGCCATAGAAGTTCTCAGTAAAGGGCAGCGTGTAGTCATAGCCATTCTTATTGCCATAGCCATTACCGTAACCTAACTCCAGCTTAGTACGGAACGACCACTGGTGATCATTACTTAGCGGGATATATTGCTGGGCTTCAAAATTCGTTTTGAAATACTGCAAGTCTGAGTTAGGGGTGGTTGCCCGCAAGGTAAAACTAAACATGCGGCCCGCAGTCGGGAATAAACCACGGTTTAAGGTGCTATGTAACCAACCTGAACTTAACTCTAAGTTAGTGAAATTGTAGCCACCATCTGGGTTTTGCGCATCGAGCAAGACAGCACGGAAATGGCGTAACTGATCATACTCAGTAATGGAGTTAATTTTATTGACCGAGATATTGGCACCAAAGTTCAACCGGTTAAACTCGTTGATAGGGTAACCAATGTTTCCACCTACACCATAGCTTCTTCTGTTGAACGATTCCAAGTTAGAGGAAGCGCGGCTATAATCCAAGTCAGAATAGAAAATCTGCCCACCTAAACTGACACCATCCAAGGTAAAATAGGGGTCGGTATAGCTCAAAGTCACACCTTTCTGGAACTTGTTGGTATTAAGACTAATACCCGCTGAGTTACCTGAGCCCATAAAGTTAGTTTGTTCTACCCCAACCTGGAATGACAAGCCTTGGAAACTGCCGTAAGACACACCGGCATTAAAGCTGCCTGAAGGTTGCTCTTTAATAGTAAAACCCACATCCACTAAATCATCTACACCAGGTACTGGTGATGTAGCGAAATCAACCTTTTCGATATACATTAGGCGTTGGATCCGGTCTTTTGACAACTCCAACGAGTCATTCGAGAGCCAGGCACCTTCCATCTGCCGTAATTCACGACGAATAACCTCATCCCGAGTGTTGGCATTGCCTTTTACATCAATACGCCGCACATAAACCCGCTTACCCGGATCAACGCTGATAGTTAAGGCAACCTCTTTGGTCACATCATTAATGTTAGGGATAGTACGAACTCTGGAATTGGCATAGCCAAACCGCGCCAGCAAACGGGCAATATTCTCTTCGGTGAACGTTACCAGTGCGCCATTATACAACTGGCCTTTTTCCAACGGCAAAATGGAGCGAATAAACTCATCCTGGCCAATCAGATCACCAACAAAATTGATATCACTGATTTTATACTGCTCACCTTCGGTCACGTTTAACGTCACATACACAGCTTGCTTATCTGGGCTTACTGCCACTTGTGATGAATCGATATTAAAGCGCAAGTAGCCACGGTCCAGGTAGTAGCTATTAATCTTCTCAAAATCACCTTGTAATGTTTGCTTTTGGTAACGGTCAGAACTCCAAAAACGCCACCAAGGCATATCTTGCTTAGATTCAACAACAGACAACAGTTCTTCATTTGGAAAAATGTGGTTACCAACGATATTAATCTGGCGAACTGAAGCAGGATCACCTTCTTCAAACTCAAACTTTAAGTTAACCCGGTTACGCGGCAGATAGGTTACTTTAACATCCACCTTCGCCTGATATTTACCCACACCGTGATAAAATTCGGTTAAACCATTCTCGATGTTTTTCAGAATAGTTTTATCCAGCGGCTCGCCAATCTGGATACGGTTGCCAGCTAAACTATCGTTCAACTGATCATCTTTAATATCTTTGTTGCCAGAGAACTCGATATTGTTAATTGTTGGCCGCTCACGCAGGCGATAAATTATGGTATTGCCATCACGAAATACGCGAATATCATCAAAGTGCCCGGCGCCATAAAGGGTGCGGATACTGCGCGATAGCGTATATTCGGTAACTGTATCACCAATGTTAAACGGCAGGTTATTCAGCGCAGCACCTAAGGCTACACGTTGCAGGCCTTCGACCTGAATATCCTGAACGGTAAAAGATTCTTCAGCAAGCA
This sequence comes from Alishewanella longhuensis, assembly GCF_014653435.1. Taxonomy (GTDB): domain Bacteria; phylum Pseudomonadota; class Gammaproteobacteria; order Enterobacterales; family Alteromonadaceae; genus Alishewanella; species Alishewanella longhuensis. The sequence goes on from NZ_BNAO01000002.1 coordinate 373,494, forward strand.
CCGAGTTACTGCCTGTAGCAAGCAACATCGCAGCTACTAATCGTTTAATTGTCATTATTTGAACTACTTATGATTAGTTTATTACAAACGAGAAATATCGTTGAGCAGCGCAATTCCCATTAACATCAGCAGGACTAAAGCACCGAAGCGAAAACCTATTTCCTGCGCTCTCTCAGAGACAGGTTTACCGCGTATTAGTTCCACCACAAGATACATTAAATGGCCGCCATCCAAAATAGGTAACGGCAATAAATTAATAACACCCAAATTAACGCTTATCAGCGCCATAAAGGATAAAAAAGCAATTAACCCCATACTGGCGGTAGTACCAGCGCCTTGCGCTATCGAAATAGGGCCACTTAAGTGCTTCACCGACAAATCGCCGGTCAACAACTTCGCCACCATGGCAAAACTAAGCCGGGTTAGCTGCCAAGTTTGGCCTATTCCTTCTTTAACTGCTGCAAAGATGCCATATCGTTGGGTATAGCGCAAATCCTCTGGCCAAGGTGAGGCGGCTGGCACTATGCCAAGTAACCCTTGACTAAAACCATCCGCACCTTGCGTTAACTCCGGTGTAGCCTGCACTAAAAGCTCCTGGCTATTACGCAACAGCATCATGTCCAACGGCCGTTCCGGGTTTTCTTTAATCAGTCTGTCAATTTGCCCCCAGGCAGTGATGGCTTCACCATTAATGGCTAGAATGGTGTCCCCAGCTTGTAAGCCTGCTCGCTCCGCTGCAGAATTTTTACTCACTATTGCTACCGTACTGGTAGCTTGAGGGAGCAATAAATTCAGTCCTAAACTGCCAAAGACACTTTCTGTCTCCGGATTAAATTGCCAATTACGAATGTCCAGCACTCGCTCTTGTACTTGTAAACTCTCGCGCTGCTGCAACGTTAAACGAATCTCAGCACGTCCCAATTGTTCAACCAATAGCAAATTTGCTGTTCTGATGTCGCGTGCTGGTCGGCCATTAATCGCAATAATTTGTTCATCCTCACCCACGCCTGCCACCGCAGCGATAGATTGACTTTGCGTGGTAGCGATAACAGGCTTAACCTCAGGCACCCCAATCAGATACATGACCCACAGCAAAAAGATAGCAAAAATAAAATTAGCTGCAGGCCCCGCAGCAATAATAGCAATGCGTTGCCACACCGTTTTATGATTAAAGGCTAAATCTTTGTATTGTGGTAAGACGGGGTCAACCCGTTCGTCCAGCATTTGCACATAACCGCCGAGCGGAATGGCAGCAATAACAAATTCTGTACCCTGACGATCGCGCCAGCGCACTAAGGCTTTACCAAAACCAATGGAAAAACGCTTTACCAAAACGCCATTTTTGCGCGCAACCCAAAAATGCCCAAACTCGTGCACAGTAACTAAAATGCCTAATGCCACGATAAAACTCAGCGCATTCCATAAAAAAGCCGACATTATACAGTCCCCAACAGCTGATGGGCATAAGCCCGGGTTTCGGCATCAAGCGCTAATATATCATCCAAGGCTCTTGCCTGATAGCTTAGGAAACGATTCAAACACTGTTCGTTTACCTTACTAATCGCAGTAAAACTGATTTTTCCAGCGAGAAATGCCGCTACGGCAACCTCATTCGCGGCATTAAGCGCTGTTGTTGCACCTTGTCCGGCAGCACTGGCAGCCATCGCCAAATACAAATTCGGATAGCGGGCGATCTCAGGTTCACTAAAGGTAAAAGATTGCAGACTAAAGAAATCTAATGGTTTTACCGGGCTACTGATCCGCTCGGGAAATGCCAATGCATGGGCAATGGGCGTGCGCATATCTGGCTGGCCCAATTGTGCCAGTACTGAACCATCGGTATATTGCACCATTGAGTGAATGATGCTTTGTGGGTGGATAACCACCTGAATGTCACTTGCCGCACAATTAAACAACCAGCGCGCTTCGATAAACTCCAAGCCTTTATTCATCATGGTTGCGCTATCTACCGAGATTTTCTGCCCCATACTCCAATTGGGGTGCGCGACCGCTTCAGCAACTGTAATTTGCTCAAAACTGGCTAACGGCCGCTGTAAGAATGGGCCGCCACTGCCGGTGAGCAATAACTTTGCAATACCATAGTCTTGCAACTGAGCTTGGCAACCAGCCTGTTGGATAGGCGCAGGTAAACACTGGAAAATGGCATTATGTTCGCTATCAATAGGCAGTAAAGTGGCACCGTGGTTAACCACCTTTTGCATAAACAATTCACCGGTCATTACCAGCGCTTCTTTATTAGCCAACAAAACCGTTTTACCCTGTTCGACCGCAGCCAAAGTTGGCAGTAAACCGGCAGCACCGACAATAGCTGCCATCACAATATCGGCCTCTGGGTGAGCGGCCAAAGCGAGCAATCCCTCTGTGCCACTAAGTACCTCAGTGGCTCTACCCGCATCTTTTAATTTACGCGCTAACTGGAGAGCTGCCGCAGGGTCCTGCATCGCCGCAAAACGGGGATTAGTCTGAATACACTGCTCGAAAAGTTTGTCGACTCCGGTTGCCGCGGTCAGCGCTAATACAGCAAACTTCTCTGGATGCGCGGCCAGAACCGATAAGGTGCTGCAACCAATAGAGCCAGTCGCCCCCAATACCACGACTTGCTTCATAAAAATTGCTTACCAAAAAATGCCAGCAATAATGCATACAAAGGCGCTGTGGCGGTTAAGCTATCTATTCTATCTAAAATTCCGCCATGCCCCGGTAAAAAGACGCCGCTGTCTTTTTTCCCTGCTACCCGCTTAAACATACTTTCACTTAAATCGCCAAACACTGAGAGCAAGGTAAGTAATATCGCCGCGACATACCAATGATAAGGTTGCCCTGGCCAGTCTAACCAGATTAATAATCCGGTAACGACCAATACCACAAAGGCTAAACCACCTAGTAGCCCTTCTAGGGTTTTTCCCGGGCTGACTTTAGGCAGTAATTTAGTCCGACCAAAGGGCTTCCCGACAATATAACCACCGATATCAGCCGCCCAAACTAACCCTAGCAACGCAAAAATTAACCAAGCACCATAGAAACTGGAGATATCATAATTTACACCGCGAATGAACAGTAATGCTGCCCAGGCAGGCAATAAAGTACACCACCCCATCAGCGCTCGACGCCAATCACTGTTCGCCCAAAATTTCTGACTCGCAGGAAATGTCAGTACTAAAATGATGGCCAATAACCACCAGGCTGCACCGAGCAATAATAAACTAAAAAGTAACCGATTTTCTGCCAGCTCACCGCTTAATGGCGTCATATAATAAAACAATGTCATCAAGGCGGCGGTAAGAACAACGTAAATTGCCCGTATCCGGCGTTTGTCTAAACCACAAAAACCGCTCCATTCCCAGGCACCAAGCAAAAATGCCAATGATAAAAAAGCAGCAAAACCTGCTAAAGGTAAATAAAACACAGCCCAAAGAGCCAGTGGCGCCAAAATTAGCGCAGTAAGTACGCGTTGCTTAAACAATATTATTATCCTTTATTTTCAGCAGCCAGTTCTCTGATTTGTGCGCCGGTACAGCCAAAACGCCGCTCTCGATTGATAAAGGCGGCTATGGCTTCCGAAAACACTTGCTGATCGAAATCTGGCCACAGTGTTTCTGTAAACCAAAGTTCAGCATAAGCGGCTTGCCAAAGTAAAAAATTACTAATCCGTAAATCGCCGCCGGTTCGAATCAACAAATCCAGTTCTGGTTGCTCCGCCATTTGCACCTGCTTTGCAAATAGCGCTTCGTTAATCTCTGCAGGCTGTATTTCACCTTGTTGCACCCGCGTTGCCAACTGCTGGCTTGCTGCCACTATATCCCAGCGACCACCATAATTCGCTGCAATATTAAGTGTCATCGCATTATTAGCCGCAGTAAGTGCTTCTGCTTTTTTGATACTTTGTACTAACTTATCGCTAAACGCAGACAGATCACCAATTATTTTTAACCTGATATTATTTTTATGTAGTGCTTTGACTTCTTTTTGCAATACCAACAAAAACAGCTGCATTAAGGTGCTAACTTCTTCTTCTGGTCGACGCCAATTCTCACTACTAAAGGCAAATAAGGTCAACGAGCGAATACCGAGTTCCCGGCAGAAGCTCACACTACGTCGGACGGCTTCAACCCCTTTTTTATGACCCCAAACACGTGGCTTGCCTTGTTGCTCTGCCCAGCGGCCATTACCGTCCATGATAATTGCCACATGTTGCGGCAATATTTGCTGTTTAAGCTGTGGTACTACAGTCATCAGTTTAACCTGTCCAGTTCTGCTTTAAAATGCTTAGTCTGCTCGGTAGCTCGTCCGGTTCAACCCACTTATAACAAAAAAGCGCCGCGAAGCTTAACTGGCACGGCGCTTGGTTTATAATAAATCCTGATAAAGGGTAAAAAGCCTGTTAGTCTGAAATCAGACTTCCATCAGCTCTTTTTCTTTATCGGCTAACACTTCGTCGACTTTTTTAACGAAGATGTCGGTCAGCTTCTGGATTTCATCTACAGCTTTACGTTCATCATCTTCACTGATTTCTTTGTCTTTTAACAAGGCTTTTAAATCAGAGTTTGCATCACGGCGAATATTACGAATAGCCACTCGGCCACCTTCAGCCTCGCCACGGACGTGTTTTACCAGGTCACGGCGGCGCTCTTCGGTCAAGGCTGGTAATGGTACCCGAATGACTGTACCAGCAGACATTGGATTTAAGCCCAGATTTGAAGCCATAATCGCTTTCTCAACCGCTTGGGTCAGGCTTTTATCAAACACGGTAATCGCTAAGGTACGCGAGTCTTCTACTGATACATTGGCTACCTGGCGCAGTGGTGTATCTGCACCGTAATATGAAACCTGAATGCTATCCAGTAAGCTAGGATGAGCGCGCCCTGTGCGCACTTTAGTTAATTGAACTTTGAGAGCATCAACGCTTTTATCCATGCGGATCTTAGCATCAGCAATAATGTCGTTAATCACGATCGTTATCCTTTTTTGTTTATGCAGCAGTAACGCAGTGGGCTAGTTTACTGTAAATTTTCTGCGTGGTCGATGACTGTACCCTCTTCCTCGCCCATTATCACCCGCTTTAATGCGCCAGGCTTGTTCATATTAAAGACGCGGATTTGTAAATTATGGTCTCGGGCCAGGGTAAAGGCAGCCAAATCCATCACTTTTAGCTCTTTATCCAGCACTTCGGTATACGTCAGCTGGCTATATAGTGTAGCAGTAGGATCTTTTACTGGATCGGCTGAATATACCCCTTCAACCTTAGTAGCTTTAAGTACGGCATCGGCTTCAATTTCAATACCGCGTAAACAAGCAGCAGAATCGGTGGTAAAAAACGGGTTCCCGGTACCGGCAGAGAAAATCACCACCCGGCCCGATTTTAATAAACTAATCGCCTCGGCCCAGCTGTAATTATCACATACACCATTCAGCGGAATAGCACTCATCATCCGGGCATTAACATAAGCACGGTGCAAAGCATCACGCATCGCCAGGCCATTCATTACTGTGGCTAACATGCCCATATGATCACCCACGACCCGGTTCATCCCTGCTTTGGCTAAGCCTTCACCGCGGAAAATATTACCACCACCAAGTACAATACCGACTTGCACGCCTAGCTCAACCAGCTCTTTAATTTCCTGAGCCATCCGGTCCAGCACTTTGGGATCAATACCAAAGCCTTCATCTCCCATCAGGGCTTCACCGCTAAGTTTAAGTAAAATGCGACGGTAGGTTGGTTTTGGATTGGTGCTCATAGTTACCCCATTATGCTAGTTGTGTTAGTCAGGCAAAAAAAAACCGCGACTTTGGTCGCGGTTATTTTAGCGTTTTTCAGCCAATTGCTAAAGCGTAAATTACTTTTTAGCAGCAGCGATCTGCGCAGCAACTTCGGCAGCGAAGTCTTCTTCTTTCTTCTCGATACCTTCGCCTACTTCTAAACGAATGAAAGAAATTGCTTTAGCACCGTTTTGCTTTAAGAATTCACCAGTAGTCACTGATGGATCTTTTACAAATGGTTGACCTGTTAAGCTTACTTCACCAGTGAACTTAGTCATCCGGCCAGCAACCATCTTCTCAGCGATTTCTTTTGGCTTACCAGAGTTAACCGCGATATCGATTTGAATTTGACGCTCACGCTCAACCACTTCAGCAGAAACATCTTCTGGGTTAACATAGCTTGGGTTGTTAGCAGCAACGTGCATAGCAACGTCTTTAGCGATATCTTCGTTACCGCCTTCTAACACAGCTAGTACACCGATACGGCCAGAGTGGATATATTGACCAATCACAGCACCGGCAACTTTGGCAATGCGGCGAACGTTGATGTTTTCACCGATCTTGGCAACTAAAGTTGCACGGGTATCTTCAACTGAAGTACCGTTTAGATCAGCAGCTAACAGAGCTTCAACGCTGTCGATGTTCTGAGCTTGTGCCAGATCAGCAACGCTGTTTGCGAACGCTAAGAAACTGGCATCACGCGCCACGAAATCTGTTTCACAGTTAAATTCGATAGCGATACCAACACCGTTAGCAACACGGGTAATTACTACACCTTCAGCAGCAATACGGCCAGCTTTCTTGGCAGCTTTGGCTAAGCCACTTTTACGCATCGCGTCGATTGCCGCTTCGATATCACCCGCGGTCTCTTCCAATGCTTTTTTACAATCCATCATGCCAGCGCCAGTGCGCTCGCGCAGTTCTTTTACTAAAGCGGCAGTTACAGCCATGAGTGCTTCCTCGTAATTGAGTTCAGACAAACAGGGGCTTACGCCCCTGTTGCAAAGTGATTCTGTATTTCAGCTGGTAATATTAAATGCAGCTGATGACAGAAAAATTATTCTGCTTCAACGAAGGCTTCAGCTTCAGCTTGCACTTCGATGTTTTTGTCACGACCTTCCTGAATCGCTTGGCTAACAGCACCCAGATATAACTGGATAGCACGGATAGCGTCGTCGTTACCAGGGATTACGTAATCAACACCTTTAGGATCTGAGTTAGTATCAACGATAGATACTACTGGGATACCCAGGTTGTTGGCTTCTTTGATAGCAATGTGTTCGTGGTCAGCATCGATTACGAACAGCACGTCTGGCAAGCCGCCCATATCTTTAATACCGCCTAAGCTCTTTTCCAGCTTGTCCATTTCACGGGTACGGTCTAAAGCTTCTTTTTTGGTCAGCTTGTCGAAAGTACCGTCCTGGCTTTGCGATTCAAGATCTTTTAAACGCTTGATTGACTGACGCACAGTTTTCCAGTTAGTTAACATACCACCTAACCAGCGGTGGTTTACGTAGAACTGGTCAACGTTAGTTGCGGCTTCTTTAATTGCTTCTGAGGCTGCGCGCTTGGTACCTACGAACAGGATTTTACCTTTTTTTGCAGATACTTGCTGGATGAACGCTAAAGCGTCATTCATCATAGGAACAGTTTGTTCCAGGTTGATGATATGAACACGGTTACGTGCACCAAAAATGAACGGCTTCATTTTTGGGTTCCAGTAACGGGTTTGGTGACCGAAGTGAACGCCCGCCTGGAGCATGTCGCGCATAGAAACTTTTGCCATGATATTTATTCCTGTTAAGGGGTTAGGCCTCCATGCATCCCATATGCCGACTTAGGTTTAACCCCAAGCACCCCGGAATATGTGTCGATGCATGTGTGTTATTTAATTAAGGTTAATGCAATCTGCTAAGCAAAGACGGTTATGACTTATCACCATAAATTCTGTAAAGCTACAGACCAACGGCGCTAAGTTAGGGTACAATGCGAATTGCTAAATTGCGGCGCGCTTTATACCATAGTATGCTCGCAAACACAATAAAATGTGTAATTTTACAGCAGTTATACCCAAGTAGATTTCGAAATGCACGTAGGCGGCAACTGAGGGCATCCCCAGGAGCATAGCACACTATGTGACTGGGTCGGACTGACGCCTCAGTAAGTGAAGGCAGCCAACACCCGTGCATTTTGAAAGACGAAGGGTATACATTTGATGATTTACTAGAGAGAACAGGCATGACAGCACCTATCAAAACCCTGGCCGAAATCGAAAAAATGCGCATTGCCGGCCGCCTGGCAGCCGAAGTGCTGGAGATGATTGAACCACATGTGCAAGCAGGTATCACTACTGACGAGCTCAATACCATTTGCCATAACTATATTGTTGATGTGCAACAAGCGATTCCGGCACCACTTAATTACCATGGTTTTCCTAAATCTATCTGTACCTCAGTGAATCAAGTTATTTGCCATGGCATCCCCAATGACAAAGCCTTAAAAGACGGCGATATTATCAATATTGATATCACGGTAATTAAAGACGGCTATCATGGCGATACCTCTAAAATGTTTGTAGTAGGTAAACCGAGCATTATGGCCGAACGGCTGATTCGGATTACCCAAGAAGCCATGTATTTAGGCATTAAAAAAGTGAAAGATGGCGCGCGCTTAGGTGATATTGGCTTTGTTATTCAACAGCACGCCGAAAAACACAACTACGCCATTGTGCGCGAATATTGCGGTCACGGTATTGGTGCCGTGTTTCATGAAGAACCGCAGGTGTTGCATTACGGTAAGCCCGGTACCGGCGAAGTATTAAAAAGCGGTATGTGCCTGACTATCGAGCCGATGGTGAATGCCGGTGGCCGCCACAGCAAGTTGTTAAAAGATGGCTGGACAGTCGTGACCAAAGATCGCAGCCTGTCAGCACAATTTGAACACACTATTTTAGTCACCGACACCGGTTGCGAGATTTTAACCCTGCGTAGCGATGATACCATTGACCGTATAGTCATCGCCGAATAAACCATTTTAAGGAGTAACGTGTGACCCAGGCCCTGAGTTTTAACCGCCCACTGCCAGAACATTACTCCCTTGATGCTTATAAAAAGCTCTTTGCCGACTTTCAGGAGTTCCAAGCCCGGGCCTTTCATAGCCAGCCTATTAATACGCTGGTTAAAGCGCGGGCACGCTTTGTTGATGAGGTACTGCTGGAGTTATGGCAACATTGCGAGCTGTCTAAAGATAAAGGTATTAGCTTAATTGCCGTGGGCGGTTATGGGCGTGGCGAGCTGCATCCTTTTTCCGATATTGATTTAATGCTATTGGTGGATAAAAGACCAGGCGGCAGTCAACAAGATGCCATTTCCCGCTTTATTACCTTGCTCTGGGATTTACGCTTAGAAGTCGGTCATAGTGTTCGCACCTACAAAGAAACCATCAGTCTTGGCAAAGACGACATTACTATTGCTACCAATTTGCTAGAAATGCGCCTGTTAACCGGCAATAAAACCCTGTTTAATGAGCTGCAACAAGCGGTGATGGCAGATAATTTTTGGAGCAGTCAGGCGTTTTTCCAGGCCAAACGGCATGAGCAACAACAACGCCATGCGCAGTACCATGGTACGGCGTACAACCTTGAGCCCAATTTAAAAGCCAACCCCGGTGGCCTGCGCGATATTCAAACCATTGGCTGGGTGGCCAAAAAGCACTTTAATACCCGCACCATGCGCGAATTGGTGGCCTACCAGTATTTGACCGAAGATGAATACCAAGAGCTGATGGAGTGTGAAGCCTATCTGTGGCAGATGCGTTTTGCCTTGCATTTAGAGGCCGGCCGTAATGAAAACCGCATTCTATTTGACTATCAGCCAGCAGCAGCGGAGCGCTTAGGCTTTGGTGCCGATGGTAAAGCATCCGTTGAACGGATGATGAAGCGGTTTTTCCGCACCGTGCAACGCGTTAGCGAGCTTAACGAAATGCTGTTGCAACACTTTGAAGGCAGTATTTTAAACTCGCAGCAAAAAGTTAAAGTAAGCCAACTGGATGATTATTTTGAACTACATGGCCATCTAATTAAGGCCAGTGATAACGCGGTTTTTGCAAGGCGCGACAACCTGCTACGGCTATTCTGGCATATCGCCAATAATTCAAATATTACCGGTGTTCACTCTACTACTATTCGCTTAATCCGCCAGGTACGGCGACGTTTGATGGGTGATTTGCAAGATTACGAAGCCTGCCGCCAATTGTTTTTAACCCTGCTACGCCATCCGCGCGGTATGGATAAAGCGATAACCCTAATGCATCGCTACGGGATTCTGGCAGCCTATTTACCGCAATGGCGTAATATTGAAGGCCAGATGCAATTTGATTTGTTTCACGCCTATACCGTGGATGAACACACCCATCGCTTGCTAAAAAATCTGTATAAATACAGCTTACCTGAGCATGAAAGTGAATTTCCGCTTTGCACTGACATCGTGAAAAAAATGGAGAAACCCGAGCTGTTGTATCTTGCCGGCATTTTCCATGATATTGCCAAGGGGCGCGGCGGCGACCACTCTGAATTGGGCGCAATGGATGTGCGGGAATTTGCCAAGTTACACAAGCTTAGCGACTTTGACAGTAAACTCATTGCCTGGCTGGTCGAGCATCATTTATTGATGTCGGTTACCGCCCAGCGCCGAGATATTCATGATCCGCAAGTGGTGGCGGAATTTGCCGAAAAAATCCGCGATGAGACCCGCCTAAACTACCTGTATTGCCTAACACTGGCCGATATTCGGGCTACCAATGATAATTTGTGGAACGACTGGAAAGGCTCGTTATTACGGGAGCTGTTTTTAGCCACGCAAAAAGCCTTTCGCCGTGGTTTGGAAAAACCGATGGATTTACGAGACCTTATTCGGGAAAACCAGGCAGAGGCCTTGCCGCTCTTAATCAAGCAAACCTTTATTGAGAGCGAAATATTGCAATTATGGAGCCGCATCAAAGCCGACTACTTTGCCCGCTATAGTCCAAAACAAATTGTCTGGCACTGCGAACATATCTTGCGCCACAAAAATACCGACGAACCGCTGGTATTGGTCAGTAAAGCAGCGATTAAAGGCGGCACTCAGGTGTTTGTTTATACCAAGGATCAACCGGGCCTATTTGCTCGCATGGTTGCCGCTTTGGATAGCAAAAAGGTTAATATCTTTGATGCGCAAATTATGACCAACAAAGATGGGTATGCTATGGATACCTTTGTGGTGCTGGAGCAAAACGGTGAAGCGGTTACTTCCCCTTCACGCCAGCAAAGCATTAAAAAAGCGTTGGAGCAATTTATTGCCGGTAAGCCAGATTTTTCCAGGCAAAAACCACGGTTATCCCGACAAATGCGCCAGTTTACGGTGCCGCCTAAGGTGGTTTTCTTACCAGGTAATACCAAACACCGCACTATGCTAGAAATGGCCGCATTAGACACGCCGGGCTTACTGTACGATATAGGTCAGGTCTTTCAGCAATGCGGTGTAAATATTCATGCTGCTAAAATCACTACCATTGGCGAGCGCGCCGAAGACTTTTTCTTAATTTCCAACGAGCAGGACGATGCTTTAACACCAGAGCAGCAAAGCCAGTTAAAACGTAGTCTGATCGAACAACTCTCACAGCAAACAGAAGGCTAAGTAAACCGATGTCTGATTTAAAAAACCTGATTGAAACCGCATTTGAACAACGTGCTGATATTACGCCAAAGACCGCCAGCGCCGAGCTAAAACAGGCCGTAGAGCAAGTACTACATATGCTGGATAATGGCAGCGCCCGCGTGGCTGAGAAAATTGCCGGTGAATGGGTTGTACATCAGTGGCTGAAAAAAGCGGTGTTACTGTCTTTTCGGATTAACGATAACGAAGTCATGGATGGTGCAGAGAACCGTTTCTTCGACAAAGTACCGATGAAATACGCCGCCTATACCGATGCGCAATTCCGTGCTGATGGTGTGCGCATAGTGCCGCCAGCAGCCGTACGCCGTGGCAGTTACATTGGTAAAAATGTGGTGGTGATGCCCTCTTACGTCAATATTGGCGCCTATGTCGGTGAAGGTTCAATGGTAGATACCTGGGCGACCGTAGGTAGCTGCGCGCAAATTGGTAAAAACGTGCATCTATCAGGCGGTGTCGGTATTGGTGGTGTATTAGAGCCATTGCAAGCTAACCCCACCATTATCGAAGATAACTGCTTTATCGGCGCACGCTCTGAAGTGGTCGAAGGCGTTATCGTCGAAGAAGGCGCAGTCTTATCAATGGGCGTTTATATCAGCCAAAGTACCCGTATTTACGATCGTGAAACCGGTGAAATCACTTATGGCCGCGTGCCCGCAGGTGCCGTAGTCGTGCCTGGTACCATTCCGGCAAAAGATGGCAGCCATAGCTTATATGCCGCCATTATTGTCAAAAAAGTGGATGCCCAAACCCGCGCTAAAGTCGGCATTAATGCGCTGCTACGCAGCATTGATGAGTAAAAGCTGACAAAAGGCAGGCATTGTGTTCGCAGCAATGCCTGCTAAACGCCGATTAACGCTGTGACCCGCCAAGGCCAAACATTAACGTGGCGCAAATAACACTAGCGCTAAGAGCACAGCGGCACCGATAGCGAACACAATATATTCCAACCGCTTTTCAAAACGCTGCTCAGCAGTTAAGCTGGCAGGTACCAGTATGGCAGAAATAGCCGATACTAAAGTGGTTATTAGCAGCAGCAACGTAATAGTAAACTCCACCGCCGATCCCAATACAGCTAACCACGCCGACATATCGTACCTCTACACTTGATAAACCAAAAACCATCCCAAAAATCGCGCGCATTTTAGCACTAACGTGCCACGGCTTTATACTATTTACGGCCAGTAACCTTTCCTTGCGGTTAAAGGCGATATATTTTGTTACGCAATAATACAGGTTAAGGCAAGGGTTAAGGCTTATACTGCCAGCTGAACACAGTGCATGTGAGAACCTACTATGGGCTATTTTTTACAAGGGCTAAAACTGTTAAGTCAAAAAGGCCTAAAACGTTTTGTGCTAATCCCATTGTTGATTAACCTGCTGCTGTTTAGCCTGGCGTTTTACTGGTTATGGCAACTATTGCGGCAAATGATTAGCGCAATACAAAGCTGGCTCCCCGCTTGGCTGCACTGGCTGGAATACCTGTTAATACCACTGGGCTTGTTTTCACTAATTATCAGTTTTGCTTATAGCTTTACCATGGTAGCCAATATTATTGCTGCCCCTTTTAACGGCTTGCTGAGCGAAAAAACTGAGGCGTTGTTACGAGGTCAAACGATATCGCCAACCAGCGTAAAGCAATTTCTACAAGCTTGCCCTCGCCTGCTGGCACGGGAATGGCAAAAGCTGTGTTATTTACTACCACGAGCCGTGATCTTGTTTATCCTCTGCTGGTTTATTCCGGTGGTGGGGCCCTTCCTGTGGTTTGCCTGCAGCGCCTGGTTTTATAGCCTGCAATATCTGGACTACCCTTTTGATAACAACAATGTCAGCTTTGACCTTTTGCGGGCAGAGCTAAGAAAAGCCCCGGCGCTCAGTTTATCTTTTGGCAGCGCCGTTGCGCTATGTAGCATGGTGCCGCTGTTAAATTTATTGGTGATGCCTGCCGCGGTATGCGGCGCTACAGCACTTTGGTGCGCCCGTTTTGCCGATGCCTATGATCCGGCATTACAGGCACCTGGAGCCCGTAGCTACCGGAAACTGGATAAGTATTGTTAGCACCATGCGGGGCGCTGGGGCTTAAAAATGTTGCGTTAGCCAGGGCAGCGCCACGTCTTCTGCCTGCAGTGTTTCGCCGGCGTCAATCTCTAGCATGGGCGCTAGCGCCTCACCTTGCAGCTCTGTCATCAGCTCAAACAGTTGCCGGCCCGCAGCACAAAAGGTATCACCGTAGCTGCTATCACCCATTGCCAGCACAGCGAATTTTTTACCGGTTAATAATGGAAAGCGATCTCGGCACTGTGCAAAAAACGGAAATAGATTATCTGGTACATCCCCTTGACCGGTCGTAGAGCTGATCAGTAGCCAGTAATCGGCATTAAATGCCAATACTTCATCCAATACCGCCGGATGAAACCATGCAACCTGATAGCCTTTTTGCTGTAATAGCGTTAGCGCCTGCTCTGCTACGTATTCGGCACCGCCATAAACACTGCCTACCATTATTGCGATTTTTTGCATGGATTATGCTCCAGAAATTGCTGAAAAAGCTGTTGATAATAAGTCTCGTCAGTGGGCCAGGCAAAGCGCGCAAATAACGCGCTCAGTTCGGCTAACCCAGCTTGCAGTATCAGTCTGTTGCCCGTTACCGGATGTGGCAGCTGCAAAGTAAAAGCACAGAGTAACAAACGCTCGTTGGCAAACTGTTCCCGAAACAATGCATTATGCTTGCCATCCCCATGGCTGGTGTCGCCCACTATGGGATGGCGCAAATGCGCTAGATGTCGTCTTAATTGATGTTTTCGACCCGTTATTGGCTGCAGCGCCACTAAGCTGTAACGGGCGGTGCTATACCGGCTCACCGCAAAAGGTAACTCGACATCATGCAGTGGCTGATAGCGGGTAACCGCCGACTGCGCCGCTTTATCTACCCTGACAAATTTATCGGCAATATTATCAAGTTGTTCTTTTAACGGATAGTCTAAAGTACCTGCAACTTGTAGATAACCACGTACAACTGCCAGATAACCTTTTTGCCAGAGTCCTGCTTCGATTTGTTGTGATAACACCCTGGCAATCTCAGCAGACAAGGCAAAAACTAGCACTCCAGAAGTCGGCCTATCTAAGCGGTGTACCGGATAAAGATGTTGGCCCAATTGATCACGTAAAGTTTGTAAAACAAAGCGGGTTTCGTGTTTATCTAAAAAAGAACGATGCACCAACATACCGCTTGGTTTATCTACCGCGACCAGATATTCATCTTGATAAAGGATGGTTAAAGGCGGAAAGTCTAATAAATGCGGCACTGCAGATGTAACCTCTGTCGTTTGCGCTGCCGCTGAATCAGCAAAGATGTCTTGGTTTAAGGTTGATTCAGACACTGTTCTAACCTTTTAATAGCAGCAAGTGAGCTATCGACAGCCGATAAGTTATTGGCATACACCAGCTCAGCCAGCGGTGAGATAGCGATGTTATTTGGCAAAGGTGCACCAGCTTCAAGCAGTGTTTGCATCTTTGGTAACAATATAAATTGTAACCACTGCTCTAACGGCATGGTATCGCAGCAAAAAGGTGCATTACTTGCCAGAGCGGCGGGGCTAGGTGGCAGTGTACTCCACAAATTATCCGCCACTAGAGCGGCTTCCAGTTCAATAAGTAATTGTTTGACTTGTGCTGACATAAGCGCCCTCCCCGATATCAAACGGCTATTCTAACATAATGCATAATGGATCCAGCCACTTGTAAAAAACAGTTCAAGTCACCATTATGCAAGGAAAGAGGAAGAACGATGACGACAATTTGGTTATTATTGCTGTTAGTCAGCATAGTATATGGCTTTTGGTTACAGCGGCAGCAAGATGAACGAGCGATTTTATTAGCGAAACAGCTATGTAAGCAGCATCAGCTACAATTTTTAGAATGTGGCCGTCTTGGTCATCGTTTTAGTAAACTGAATGATCGCAGACGTTGGCTTACCTATTATCAGGTTGACTTTAGCAGCGATGGTGAAAGCCGTTATCAGGCTGAGCTGACACTGCAAGGGCTGAGGTTAGCTAACTTTAACCTGCCGCCGCATCGTATTTAAGATTGCTTAATGGCTGCACTCGCCAGCTTGCCACTAAGCTGCCCGGTTAAAAAGTCTTTATACATCACCCAATCTGCCGCCAAGCTATACCAAGGATAGTGAAAGGTGGCTGGCTTATTATGTTCAAACACTAAGTGACCAAACCAAGCAAAGCCATACCCTATCACCGGTAAACTAATTAACCAAAACCAAGCGTCTGTTAGCAGTATCCAAGCTAATATCAACAATACTAGCGTACTGCCAATATAATGCATCAAGCGACACCAGGGATTAGCATGCTCACGCAGGTAATAAGGGTAAAACGCACTAAAAGAATCAAATTTTTGCATCTTAGTCTCTCAGCTTGGTTGCTTATTTTGTCTCGGTCTGAACATTAACGTGCCGCTGACCGAACCAAATACCAGATCACTCACCCGATAATAATGATCATCAGCAAAAAAGCGTTGATACTTTTCTAAAGTGACAAAAATACCGATACCAGCGGACGCTGCATCTTGATCGACCAAACCATCAACGGCATGAATTAAGTAATGCCCCAGGCCGGCATGTTGATATTTCGGGGCAACCGCAATAAAAGCTAACATGTGGTAGCGTTTCGCTGGCATCGCCGCATGAATTTTTTCTTCTTTTTGTAGTAACTGCCGGGTTGAAACATAGCCTGCGGTTAATAGCATTTTTAAACGCCAATGCCACAGGCGGCTACTACCGATACCTGAGTCGGGCCCTACCACACAAGCCACGCCCAATAACTGCTCTTGATAAAACAAGCCGATAATAGGTTGTCCCGCCTGCCAAAACGTACTTAGCTCTTCCCGAATCGCTGAACGTAATCTTGCTTCATAGTCAGTTTCTGCCGCGCGGAAAATCTCCATAAACAAGGGATCATCATGATATGACTGATAGAGTAAAGAGGCCGCAAGTTTCAGATCTTCACCACCTAATAAGGCTGCATTCAGCTGGGTGGGTTCAAAGTTGTTAAGCTGAGCTAACATATGGCACCTGTTATTGTTGTTTTTTTATTCACAATAACAGCGTCATCTTAGCTTGCCAAGCTAAGATTTTAGCTTAGTGTAGATAATGAACTATGATTAAAGCATACGCTACGAAGTTTAACGGAGGTCAAAAATGGATACCAGTCAACATACGCTAAGCAGCCTATTTGCACAACTCGGTCTGGATAACGACGCTGCGGCGATACAAGCTTTTATTAATGAACATCGATTGCCTGCAGGTACTGAATTAGCGCAAGCGGATTTTTGGAGTCAAGCACAAAGTAGCTTTTTGCAAGAGGCTTGGCGTGCGGATTCTGATTGGAGTGACGTAATTGATGAGCTAAATAAGCTTTTACATTAGACGCTGGCAGACAACTGCAACCAGCGTCATACAGAATAGCGCTATTACAAATATTTGTAGGCTTTGTCACCCCAACCTGTTAGCTGGTTGTTTTTAAATACCAGTGGCGTGCATTCATCTTTGGTAGTTTTGTTGTCACTTTTGACATGGTGAGTACGATAAAATAATACCAAGACCTGCTCACCATCCTTTTCAAACAACTCAGAGAAGTCGGGCGCACCGAGCAATGACCGCACATCGTCGGCGCGAGCGCCCAATTGCAGCTGATTAATCTGTTGTAAATTGTGTGTCTGTGCTTTTTGCCAACTACTTTCTGATCGACTATCTGTTTTATCACCAATAGCCACAACACAGCCACTTAACGCTGCAGTTAACACAGATACCGCTAATAACTTACCTAATAATGAGATTTTTACCGACATATACAGCTTCCTTATTTTATTTTTTGCTCAAATTCAGGCCAATTGCCTTTTACCAAAACCAATAGCACCAAGATAATAGCAAAATTAACGCCAAAATTAATATTTAATATTTTCATAACCTTAACTAAAGCACACTTTCACTTACGAGCAATGAGTGGTAATTTAAACTAAATTTTAGTGAACTTAGCGAATAAAGATGGCATCAGCGATTCAGTTGTTACAGCAGGTGGCAACAAAACTGCGGCAAGAGGGTAAGCAACCTAGCTTAGCCTTGTTTAAAGCCCGCTTAGCCGGGCAGCTTAGCCCACCAGAATTATTTAGCGCCTATCAACAATGGCGACAACATCCCGAGCAGTATCTTGACGTCGCTGTCGCTGAAGATCTTGCCATAAGCCGCCCGATCAACGCCGAGCAAGACCTTAGTAGCCAACTTAACCGCATCGAACAAAAACTTGACAGACTGTTGCATCTACTAGAGCAAACACATGTATCTGGCTGAACTACGCTTTAAAATTATCGCTGACACTAATCTAACGGCCGCTGAGCAAGCCATTCGCTGCTACATGGAAGCCCTTATTTTTAATGGTCAGGTTATTGGCCGAGAATTCCCCACGGCCTGGCAGCAAGATGCTTTTCTCAGCCGGGTCGTCATACCAACCGAAGACGCACTGCACACTAGGTGGCATACTAATAAGGGTCGCCAGGCAGAGCAACAGCTGAGTCTTGCCGGTTTAGGCTACCCACAACTGCAGATCCTCGGGCAAGACTTACTCTCACAGCCAAGCTGCGAGGAGCTTCCAAGTCAATTGGTAGTCTTTACCAGCTTTGCAGATACCTGCTCACCAGTGCGCTGTGCTAACACCTTGCAGCCAGTACCTCTGTTTTGGTTAAAAACAGGCAATACCGATCATGAGGCACTGATCCGCTGGCAATTACAGTTTCAAGCCTTGGATGAAATTCAGCTGCAGGAACAACGAGTATTGCACAAAATTGCAGAGAACAGCCTACAGCAGCTCAATAGCAAGCTAAACCGGATGGGAAGGCAATTAGCAAAGCAATTGAGTAGGCAAAATAAAATCGATATTTACTATGCACTTTATAGCGGCAGCAGTAATGATTGCAGCCAGGAAGCAGAAAAAAACTGTCCTGGCTGTGGTAGTGATTGGCGTCTTAGCCAGCCAATAGCTCAGCTATTTGATTTTCGCTGTAAGCATTGCTTACTGCTAAGCAATATTGCCTGGGAATGTCAGTCAAATAACGGGGAGTAGGCTAACGGTTTAAGATGTAACAGAAACTCTGCCAAACTAGCAGCAACTTTCTGCTCAACCTCTTTACCAACATGCTCCAGATACACCTCTCCGCTACTATTTAGTACTGATAACAGTATATTTTCATCATCGGTTACAGCAAAGAATACTGTCTCACGCTGCTTTAAGCGCCGTTTCATCAGAATATGACCTATAATATTCTCCTGCAATCTGGCGATGTCAGCACTATTCCATGGCATTAAAAGCGCCAATTTACCGCGTGGATGTTCTGCCGCCAGATTAGCGCCATAAAAACTGCTGTAATAATCTTTAATATCCTGATGTAAACTCATCTCCAGCGCATGCTCTACGTTGCTAAAATCTGCTGCCGGTTGCTGGGCTACAGGTAACCAACTCACCTGTTCTTCTGCTAACCATTGCTGCTGGCAAGGCGATGGGCTAGCCGGGTCGGCCCAGGCTGTCATTTGCAACTGTTGCAGTTGATGCCAGCTCAGGCTTTGCTCGATAAAATTTGCATAGGCTTCTTTGGTTGACACCTCTACTCCCAGTATCACTTATGATAAGATATGGCGCATTGTAACTAAAAAGACAAAGAAATGACAAAAAGCCATGCTGACGTTCTAGCCGACTTAAGTCTCGGCAAGATTACTGACTATATTGATCACTATACCCCGTCTTTATTGCAGGCCGTGCCACGCAGTCTTGGCCGTCAAACTTTGGGGCTTACCGAAGGCACACTGCCCTTTGTGGGGCAGGATATTTGGCACGGCTATGAACTGTCCTGGTTGAATGCCAAAGGTAAGCCGATGGTTGCCCTGGCAACCTTTGTGGTGCCTTATAATTCACCAAACCTGATTGAATCGAAATCGTTTAAGTTGTATCTCAACAGTTTTAACCAAAGTCGTTTTGCGGATTTAGGCCAGGTATATCAGGCATTGCAACAAGATTTAAGCGGTTGCGCTGGAAAAACGGTACAAGTAAGTTTACATAATGTTAGTGAAATCATGACTTTTCAACCGACTTGGATCCCGGGCATATGTTTAGATGAGCAGGATATCAGCATAGAGCAGTATCAATATGATCCCAGTCTGTTAGCCATGGCACCAAATCGCGGCAAAGTAGAAGAAAAGCTACACTCACACTTACTAAAATCTAATTGCTTGATCACTTCGCAACCCGATTGGGCCAGTGTATTTATTCATTATCGCGGCGCAGCGATATCACATGAAGCCTTACTAAAATATTTAATTAGCTTTCGCAGCCATAATGAGTTTCATGAGCAATGTATTGAGCGGATCTTTGTGGATATCTGGCACGCAGCTAAACCAGAGTTTCTTGCGGTCTATGCTCGTTATACCCGCCGTGGCGGTTTAGACATTAATCCAATGCGCAGCAGTGAGCCTTATACAGCCCCTAACATTCGCCTTAGCAGACAGTAATAAGGTAAGGTTTATTGCGTATATTTATACAAAAAAGCGCAGCAAAACTGTAATTTGCTCTGTAATGTTTCACCAGCACTTTCACTTTTGAATGTTTTTTGTTCTAATAGCGGCACCTATTGTTCCCAACGATAGGTGCTGATTATTATGGAACCTAAAAATGATATATCTTACCCAAAATGAAGAAACGAGCTGGTTACCTTACTATTTAACGAAGTAGAACTTGCTCTAATAAAAATACCTCTACGTCAAGCGAGCCTCTGGCTCGCTTTTTTCTCGAAGTTTTTTGGCTTATAACTACCTTAAATACTTATACTGAGGATATACTTAAGCTATTAACTATTTTCAGCAGCGTTAGAGCAGGTGGTCCAATTGCATCCAGACCTGAAACAACAACTCCTAGAGGCTGTCACTGCCCGCAAAACACTAGAACGCACCTATGAAAACCAATTTAAATTATTAGCCCAGTTTGTTTTACGACTGTCTTTGTTATGCAAAGGCATAGATTTAGAATTGGATAACAGATTAGCTAAATTACGCACTGAATTAACCAAAAATACCGATTTAGAAAAGTTGTTGCCATTCATTGAAGACACCAGTAATAGCTTGCAGCTTCTTGAAAAAAAGCAGCAACAAGATATCCGGCAGGTGCAACTAGATCTCACCCAAGCGGGTCGTATGCTGCAACAACAACGGGGTTTACCTGATCAGCTCAGGCGGGACTTGCGGCAATTATTGTTTACAGTAGAACAACCTACCGCTACATTACAAGCCTTTCTGCCACAACTGAGTAATCTTACGCAACTTTACCAGTTAGCGCTTAAAGCCAAACAACAGCAAGATGCACCCAACCAGGATGAAGAGCGTTATGCTCATATTTGCCGGCAAATAACCTTAGAACTAAACAATTTGTTAGGTGAACTCACCTTCACTGGCAAATATGCAATTGAAGTTGATCAAATTAAAGGCAGCTTACTCAGTCAGTTGAGTATTGAAAACCTGCTGGACGCCTGCCTTAGAACCATTAGTATTATTGTCAATGGGATTAACGAGGAACGATTATCTGCAGAAAGCTTTTTGTTAAAGCTAAACGACGCCTTAAGCAATGTGCAGCAGGCTGTCGAAGCAACCCTAAAAGATTCGGGCCGGATCCAACAAAAACTTGCTGAGCTAAATCAAAAAATTGCAGATCAGATTGAACACTTGGGGCAACAAACCGAGCATGCAGAATCTTTGGAACAACTTAAGTTACTGGTGATCCATAAAATCAATGATCTCACGCTTTCTTTACAAGAAAAAGAACAGCTGGAAAGGGAAGAAAGAGAAAAGATTCGTTTAACACTAGTAGGAATGGAAAAACGGGTCAAAGAACTGGAAAAAGAGGCATTAAGCTTTAAAGATCGCTTAACCGAACAGAATTTCCGCAGTTTACGCGATGCCTTGACCGGAATTCCAAACCGAGCTGCCTACGATGAGCGGCTCAATCTGGAGTTTAAACGTTGGAAACGTTTCGGTACCCCACTTTGCGTCATTCTGGGAGATGTTGATTATTTTAAAAATATCAATGACAACTATGGCCATAGTGCCGGCGATAAGACGCTACAGGTGATTGCCAAAGCCTTGCAACAATCTATTCGGCAAACTGATTTTATTGCTCGCTATGGCGGGGAAGAGTTTGTTATTTTAATGCCGGAAACCAATTTGCAACAATTAGCGGAACCGCTCAATTTATTAAGAGAAAAAATTAAGAAAATACCCTTTAAATTCAAGAATAAAAGTGTTCCTATTACTATTTCATTTGGTGCGACTCAATTGATGCCGGGCGATACCGCAAGACAGGCTTTTGACCGTGCCGATGAGGCCTTATATCAAGCTAAAAAAGACGGCAGGGATCGTATTTCTTTGAAATAGCTTCGCGACTGCCGGCAACACAACATAGGAGATTGCCGATGCAAGTGCATCTTAACCCTTTGGGGGCCATGGATTTACTGTCGCAGTTGGAAGTAGAACGTTTACAACAAAATACCCAGCAGGCAGCGTTTCAACTATTCCGTAATTGTGCTCTAGCAGTGCTCAACGTCGGTAGTCACACAGATAGCTCAGCTGAGATTTACGACCAGTATCAAGATTTCTCTATTAATTTACTGGCCCGCGAACGCGGTATTAAAATTGAGCTAAATAACCCACCACAAAGCGCCTTTGTCGATGGTCAGATTATCAAAGGGATCCACGAACACCTGTTTGCGGTGTTGCGCGATATCCTGTTTTACCATACCCGGCATGGTGTAGATAATAATCCGCTGGATTTGAACAATAGCGCGCATCTCACCCACAGCGTCTTTGATATTCTGCGTAATGCCCGGGTAATTGATGCAACGAGTGAGCCCAATATGATTGTATGTTGGGGTGGACACTCTATCCGGGAAGTAGAATATAATTACACGAAGGAAGTCGGCTATCAGCTTGGTTTACGTGGCTTAAATATTTGTACCGGCTGCGGCCCTGGCGCCATGAAAGGACCAATGAAAGGCGCCACTATCGGCCATAGTAAACAACGCATTCAAAGTGGCCGCTATTTAGGGTTAACCGAGCCGAGCATTATCGCTGCTGAACCACCTAACCCTATTGTTAATGAACTGGTTATCCTGCCTGATATTGAAAAACGTTTAGAAGCCTTTGTACGGGTAGCCCACGGCATTATTATCTTCCCAGGTGGTGCAGGTACTGCCGAAGAACTATTGTATTTGTTAGGTATTATGCTGGATGAGCGCAATGCCGATCAAAAACTGCCCATTATTTTAACCGGCCCTGCCAGCAGTGCAGCTTATTTTGACGAGATTGCTCAATTTGTTGAACAAACCCTTGGTAAAGAAGCCCTCGCGCTGTTAGATATTATCATTGATGATCCGGCTGAAGTTGCCAGACGCTTAAAACAAGGCTGTCAGGAAGTGCGCCAGTATCGTAAGTCGGTAGGTGATGCCTATCATTTCAACTGGACTTTAGATATTACACCTGACTTCCAACATCCCTTTATCCCAAACCATCAGAATATGGCCGCACTGGACTTGCACCTAGCGCAAGACAAAGCCACACTAGCCGCTAACTTACGCCGGGCCTTCTCTGGTATTGTCGCCGGCAATGTAAAAGATGAAGGGATCCGCGCTATTCGCCAACATGGTCCTTTTATACTCAGTGGTGAGCCAAAACTAATGCAATTAATGGATAAGCTGCTACAAGCTTTTGTGGAACAAGGTAGAATGAAACTACCCGGCACTAAGTATGAGCCTTGCTATCGGATTGAAAAGTAAACCATGGCTAAAGTAATACTGATAGATGCGCTAAACCTGATCCGGCGGCTTTATGCTGTTCAGGAGCGGCCTTACCTGCCATTAGCAGGTGAGGTTGCAGAAGGTACCCGTCAGCAAATTATCAGTAATACGCAGCAAATGTTATTACAAGCCCTGGCCAGACTGCGCCAGGATTTGGCACCTAGTCACGCGCTAATGGTCTTTGATGGCCAACATAGCCATTGGCGGCAACAACTTTGCCCACTTTACAAAGCCAATCGTAAACCTATGCCGTCAGTCTTAGCTGAGGCCTTACCTAACTTGATGCATCAAGCGGAGCAAAGTGGTGTCCGCTGTTTTCTACAAGCGGAATATGAAGCGGACGATGTTATTGCTACGGTTGCAAGTAAACTTAGACAACATCAACAACAAGTGGTCATTATTTCTACCGATAAAGGCTACCTGCCACTGCTAAGCCATGGTGTTGAGGTGTACGATGCCTTTACTCGCCAATTTACCAGCAAAGCCCAGGTAAAAGAGAAGTTTGGTGTCTACCCCGAGCAATTGCTAAGTTGGTGGAGCCTGGTCGGTGACAGTACTAATAATATCCCTGGAGTAGCCGGGGTTGGCCCCAAAAGTGCTTTAGAGTTTATGGCGCTTGGGCGTAGTTTAAATGAAGCGCTGCAAAATCCGGACTGCCCTAAAAAGCTCGGCCAGAAAATTAGCGAGCACAAGCAAGATATACTAATTTATACCCAAATCTTGGCGTTACAAACTAATTTAGAGCTGGGTCTCAATATGCAAGATCTGCGTTTAACGGAGCCTGTGTAGCCTACTATGAAAATCAAGATTCTATTATGGCTGGTAGTCGGGATCGGTATTTATTTGCTAGCGACCATAGTAATATTGCGGTTCTATCCCGATAATCCAGCACAAATGAATTGGCAAGATCGTGAAGCTTTTAACGCCAAATTTATTCAGCGCTTAAATCTTAGCAAACCTGTCCAGCAGGAGTATCTAATTAATCGTCTGGGAAGTCCGGATATTACCGAGGCTTATCGTCATAACGGCGAGGTCTATCAGTTACTCTACTATCGTACTCATCGTAAGGCTGCTGACGGCATTACCACTGCAGATGAATGTACTGCTCTACTCTTTATTGAACGCCAGTTAAGCGCCGTTGGCGACGAAGCGATTGCCCGTTATCTGGAGCTGCAACCTGATGCCAGATCTCTTGAATAATTGGTTAATTTGCTACCAACAGCTCTCGACTCTCAGTGCTGCCTTACAGCAAGCCGACACTGCAGAGCAGTTACAGGGTTGTTTACAACTAAGCCGCGAAATTAACACTAAGTTACAGCAATTAGTTGATGAAAACCCGGGTATGGCAATCGCTCAACTATCCATAATTGAAAGCAACACAACAACCGCCATATCTCAAGCAATAAAATGCTGGGTTTTATTAGCATTCTGGAGTCGCCTGAAGCACTGGCCAAATGCCCGGCGCGATATTATAGGCGGCTGTGCCTTACTCGCCGCTTGTACTATAAAACACAGTAAACGCCCCGCCGCACTGCAACTTGCTGCACTGTTAAAAAACCAACAAAGCGGCGGGATTTTCACTGCCGTTTTGGCGGGCACTTATCATCAGCAACAGAAACGTTTTAGCTGGCAAGTACATCAGGATAGCCCATTATTAACGCTCGCTTTGGATATTGCCGAGCAACTCCAGCCAGATGACAATTCCGCCCGAGCATTAGAACAAGTACTGGCGTTTAAAATCAGTAACAGCACAGATGAGTTTGAGTTGGCACAGCTCAATATCCTGGCACAACTTGCACCTACATTATATTTATCCGGTCGCTTAGCCATCGACCAATTGGAACGCTACTGGCTGTTATGTCATGCCGACGGTCAGGCCTATCAAGCATTACAATACTGGCCGGAGCAAGAGAAGATTAGCGATCACCTTAGTGCAAAACCCTTGGCCGAGTTAAACTTACTGCCGCCGGCGAGGCTGGCTTTGGGTAGTTGGTTATCGAAAATTCATATTAAGCCCCTTGCAACGCAAAAAATTCCGACACCCAGCAGCCTGATAGCAAATTCGATTCTCACAAAATTGAGCTACCATGATTTTGATGCCCAACTAAAACTCGTTGAAAAACATCCCATACTGGTACAATTTTTATTAGATAACGCCAGCGAAAGTAATCGTCGGCAAACACTGATCCATCGCTTGCGGCATGCGCTGGCTATTTTTGGTCAGGAGCAACTTCCTCTCGCCGTAGCCAGAGCGGAGGTTCTACAATATCTGCAATTACAAAGCAGTACTCAACATGCTTGGCTCTCTCAACTGCAGCATACACTACAATTTAGTATACAACTCGTTGGCCGCTACCTACCGCAACCACTAAACCTACAACAAGCAGGCTTAATCGCCGCCTGTTGTAGTGCCCCACTCTGGCACCATCCGAGTTTACAAGCTGTGCCTTTGAGTAAAATGCAGCAAAACCAGCTACTACTGGGACAACTTTGTCAAAGTTACTTGCTAGAGCCAGTGCGTAGCCAACGACTCAGTGCCGCCTTATTAAAACATTATCAGCTAGATGATTGGGCTGTTGCAGTGTTAAGCCAATACCAACAACCACAACCCGGACAAGTCATGTCCTATCGACAAATACTGGGGGTATTTCTGCATCTCTGCTGGCAACTCACGTTCAGCGTTTTTTGTTATCCCAGCGCTCAGCAAAGTAGCAAGCAGTTATTGCGTTTAGCGGCCCAGTATCTCCCCTTACCACAGCAACCTCTGGATTATTGGCAGCAAGAGCTGCTTAATTGCCAGCAGCTATACTATCCGTTAGATAGTCAACCAGCCTAAAGCATTTAGCGACCTTACCATTCATGCAAATTATATTGCTTATTAGCTTGGTGACTAATGATTTACTGCTGCAAACTGGCTTAAAACCAGCTAAAACGCTATAATTAGCGCGCCTTCAGGCATACGCCTGACTATAAATTTCAGAAATATTCAAGCTAAGGATCCCCATGAGCAAGCAAACGATTACCGTCATCAAAGGTGACGGCATTGGCCCAAGTATTGTTGAAGCCGCCATTCAGGTACTGGAGAAAGCTGGCTGCGATTTTAACTACGAATATGTAGACGCAGGCCTTACCGCATTAGAGAAAACCGGTGAGCTACTGCCACAAGCTACGCTGGATGCCATAGCACGTAATAAAATCACCTTAAAAGGCCCATTAACCACGCCAGTCGGTGAAGGCTTTACCTCTATTAACGTGACCTTACGTAAAAAATTCAACTTATACGCTAATGTGCGGCCAGTAATTTCCTTTAAGGGCACCAAGGCACGTTACGAAAATATTGATATTATTACTATCCGTGAAAATACTGAGGGTATGTACTCTGGTCACGGTCAAATCGTGTCAGAAGATGGCCAGACCGCACAAGCTTCTAGTATCGTGACCAAAGAAGGCGCCCGCCGCATTGCCGAGTTTGCCTTTGAAACTGCCCGCCGTGAGAAGCGCAAGAAAGTTACTATTGTGCATAAAGCGAATATTTTAAAATCAACCTCGGGTTTATTCTTAAAAACCGCCCGCGAAGTGGCACAAAACTACCCTGATATCGAAGCGCAAGAAATGATTGTCGATAACACCTGTATGCAGTTGGTGATGAATCCACAACAGTTTGATGTGATTGTGACCACCAACCTGTTTGGTGATATTTTATCAGATCTTTGCGCAGGCTTAGTGGGTGGTCTGGGCATGGCACCGGGTGCCAATATTGGTACAGATTGCGCCATTTTTGAAGCGGTACATGGTAGTGCCCCAGATATCGCCGGTAAAAACCTGGCCAACCCAAGTTCAGTGATTCTGGCCTCAATTCAGATGCTGGAATACTTAGAAATGAAAGATAAAGCAGAGAAGATCCTGGCCGCCGTTAGCGATGTGATTGCTTCTGGCGATCGCACCACCCGTGACTTGGGCGGCAGCTTTGGTACTACTGACTTTACTCAGGCCGTATTAGAACGTTTATAAACCTTTCCCCGCTTATTTAATGCTAAAATAGCCACATTATTGTGGCTATTTTTTTGAGAACAGCAATGACCCAACCCAAGAACCCCTTACACGGCTTTACGCTGGAGCAAATTGTCACGGCCCTGGTTAACCACTATGGCTGGGCCAAATTAGCAGAGCAGATTGATATAAACTGCTTTAAAAAAGACCCGTCGATTAAAAGCAGTTTAACCTTTTTACGTAAAACCCCCTGGGCACGCGAAAAAACCGAAGCCTTGTTTATCGCTACCAAACTTTATCAGCAGTAGCCAGCCCGACATCCGGTAAAAGCGCAAAAACCAGCATTTCGCTGGTTTTTTTATGATGCAATCTCTGAAACACTCCGGCTGCCGTAGCGCTATAAGATAAGGGCTGACTTTTACCTGGTTAACTGGCTAATCGGCGTTTTAACCTTATCCATTATAGATAGTTCCGCCATCCTGCATATACTGCTTAAGCACTGCGGCCGCAGCATCACGCTGTACCAATCGCACCACTTCTACACCGGCATCACGCAGATACTGATAGCTTGGCTCAAACACCGGGCCTTCATCAAAGCCAATAGCCCGGGCGTCTTCTGCTGTTGCGGCGCAGACTAAGCGCTTTACGCCGCTCCACAAGGTGCCGCCCAAACACATGGCGCAGGGCTCACAGGAGGTAAATAGCTCACGTTTTACGCCATCAGCAGCTAGGCTGAAACTTTGCACTGCCTGCTCTGCCAGCATAATCGCGACCATTTCACCATGAGCACTGGAATTGCTGAGCGGCATCACCCGGTTAACACCAACACTGATTAGCTTACCGCTATCGGCTTCAAAAATCGCACTACCAAAAGGCCCACCCGTACCGCGCAATACGTTCTGCCGGGATAACTCAATGGCCAGCGCCATCTTGTCATCATCGTTAAGGTAACGGCGCTGCCAATCGACCAGCTCGTTTATCCAGTCTGGTAGGCTGATGCTGACAGCTTGCACTGTTATGCCCCCTCTACCAAAGGCTTGCTATAGGCCAGCTCCATATCCCAGGGCAGTTGGATCCAGGTATCCTGCTCAATATCGGTAACGTAGTGATCGACCAATGGCTTGCCTTGCGGTTTAGCATAGACGGTCACAAAACGCGCCTTAGGAAAGCGCTCACGCAGTGCCTTGGCGGTTTCACCGGTATCAACCAAGTCATCCACAATCAATAATTGCTCAGAATCTGCTAAGTGTGCATCTTTTAGCACCCTTAAGCTGCCTTGCTGATCATGGTTATAACTGGCAATACAGATGCTATCTAGTACCCGAATATTCAGCTCCCGGGCAATAATCGCTGCCGGCACTAAACCGCCACGGCTCACCGCAACAATGGCATTAAAGTTTTGGCCCAAGAGTTGGCGCGCCAGCTCTTTGGTGGCGCGGTGAAAGGCTTCCCAGGAAACATAAAACATTTTATTGCTGGCTAATGACATACGACTCTTTCCTAACGTTGTTTACAGGCTGTTTGTTTATAGACAGCCTAAGGCCACTTCAACCATTTCATTAAAACTGGTTTGTCTCAGCTCAGCACTTAAGGCTTCACCGGTACGGATATGATCGCTCACCGTAAAGATCGCTAAAGCATTAATACCGTACTCCGCAGCCACACCATATAAACCGGCAGCTTCCATTTCTACTGCCAGCACGCCGTATTTTTCCAGGGTGTCAAACAGGGTTTCACTTGGGTTGTAGAATAAATCCGAGGTAAAGACATTACCTACTTTTACATTAATTGCTTTTGCGCGAGCCGCAGCAACGGCTTTTTCCAGCAAGCTAAAGCTGGCAATAGCAGCAAAGTCCATCCCGGCTAAGCGATTACGGTTAACGCTGGAATCGGTGCTGGCGCCCATACCGATAACCACGTCGCGCACTTTCACATCCAGTGGCAAAGCACCACAAGACCCAATACGGATAATATTTTTTACGCCATAAAACTTTACCAGCTCAGTGGCATAAATAGACATGGAGGGCACGCCCATGCCTGAGCCTAAAACACTTACCGGCTTGCCTTTATAAGTCCCGGTATAACCAAACATATTGCGCACGGTATTTACGCAAACGGCATCGTCTAAAAAGGTTTCGGCGATATGCTTAGCACGCAACGGATCGCCCGGCATCAACACCGCTTCGGCAAAAGCGCCCTCTGGCGCATTAATATGTGGAGTGGCCATAAATTCTCTTACTGTTCTGTTAATGTAAATTTGCTAAAAAAGATTCGCCGTATGCCATGGCATCCAGCCCATAATAATCGGCTAAGGTTTGCCCCATATCAGCAAAACTCATCCGTTCGCCTAAATCCACCCCTTTTAGCCCGGCTTTATATAGCAGTACCGGCACATATTCGCGGGTATGCTCAGTCCCTGGCCAGGTTGGATCACAACCATGATCAGCGGTTAATAACATCAGGGTATCCTCACCACAGGCCGCCATTAGCTCTGGCAAGCGGCTGTCAAAATATTCCAGCGCTTCGCCATAGCCAATAGGATCACGGCGATGACCAAAGTTTTGGTCAAAATCGACCAGATTAGTAAAAATTAAACTGTTATCTGCTTGCTGAGCCATTTGCGCCAGCGTTTTATCTACCAAAGCCGTTAAACCTGTCGCTTTTAAACTCTCGCTAATGCCTTGATGGGCATAGATATCGGCAATTTTACCAATACTGATTACCTTACCGCCGGCTGCTGTTAGCTTATCTAACACCGTAGGAGCCGGGGGTAATACCGAATAATCGCGACGGTTACCGGTACGGGCATAATTTTCTGCCGTTGTACCTAAAAATGGCCGGGCGATCACCCGGCCTATATTGTAGTTATCCAGCAGTTCGCGCGCGGTTTCGCAAAAGCTTAGCAGTTTTTCCAACCCAAAATGTTCTTCATGGGCGGCCACCTGAAACACACTGTCGGCCGAGGTATAACAAATGGGTTTACCGCTATTAATATGTTCATCACCCAGCTTGACTAAAATATCCGTACCTGAGGCATGACAATTACCCAAAATACCCGGCACACCGGTGCGCTGACATAACTCGTCAATTAACTCAGGCGGAAAGCTATTGGTTTTCTCATGAAAATAGCCCCAATCAAATAATACTGGCACCCCGGCAATTTCCCAGTGCCCGCTTGGGGTATCTTTACCACTGCTTAGCTCACGGGCGTAGCCATAGGCGCCTACGCAATCAGTTGTATCGGCTACATCCGGCGCAATGCCATTGCTGGCCGCCGTGGCCGCTTTTACCAAGCCAAGGCGCGCTAAATTCGGTAACTGTAATGGACGCTGCTTTTGTGCATGAAAAGCCTTAGCAATACTGGCAAACGTATTGGCCCCAACATCACCAAACTTGGCAGCATCCGGTGCACTGCCAATACCAAAACTGTCGAGCACTAAAATGACGGCTTTTGTCATTACTTAACTCCTAGGCTGAATAGACACCCTATTCTGCCAGATTGTGCCAGGTGCATAAAATAAAAAGGGGACGCAGCTTAATACGCTTGGCACATTTTAGCAAGATGCTGTCAGGATCCAGTTACAAGACGTAAAACCGCTTAAAAAAACAAGGACGCCAATTGGCGCCCTTGCAACTAGAGTATAGAACAAATTACCCAATTATTTAGGCAAACTGCTATAGCCCATATTAAACAGGGTAAAGCTATAAATATCCGCGGCCTGATCAATAATCATTGATACCGGCATGCCCGCACCATGCCCTGCTTTCACATCAATGCGGATCAGCTGTGGTGTCGTTTTACTGGCTTTATCCTGCAATTCTGCAGCAAATTTAAAGGAGTGCGCCGGCACTACCCGATCATCATGATCCGCTGTGGTGATCATCGTTGCCGGATAGGTGACACCCGCTTGGACATTATGCACCGGTGAGTAACCTTTCAGATACTGAAACATCTCAGCAGATTGCTCGGCAGTACCATAGTCATAGGCCCAACCTGCGCCAGCAGTAAAGGTATGATAACGCAGCATATCTAATACCCCGACCTGCGGAATAGCCACACCAAATAGCTCTGGCCGTTGCGTCATCACGGCGCCAACCAATAAACCACCGTTAGAGCCACCACGCACAGCAGTTTTCGCCGGCGAAGTATATTTCTCAGCCTGTAAATATTCAGCTGCGGCAATAAAGTCATCAAACACGTTTTGCTTTTGCAGCTGGGTGCCGGCAGTATGCCAGGCTTTACCGTATTCACCACCACCGCGAATATTAGCTACCGCATAGATACCGCCCATTTCCATCCACACGGCATTTGCCACGCTAAAGGACGGCGTTAGGCTGATATTAAAGCCACCATAGCCATACAGGATAGTAGGGTTACTGCCATCGCGTTTTAAATCTTTGCGATAGCTGATGATCATCGGCACCTTGGTACCATCTTTTGAGGTATAGAATACCTGCTCAGACACATAATTAGCCGGATCAAAATTAACCTTAGGCTGATTATATAAACTCACCGCTCCGGCTTTGGGTTCAAAAGCATAAATTGAGCCCGGGGTAATGTAGTTCGCGAAACTAAAGTACAGCGTATCTGCGTCTTTTTTACCGCCAAAGCCGCCAACACTGCCTACGCCGGGCAGTGCAATATCACGTACTAGCTTGCCGTCATAATCATATTGTTTAACCTTAGCAATAGCATCCACGATATAATTAGCAAATAAGAAACCGGCACCACGGCTAATTCTAAGCACATGCTCTGTTTCCGGGATCAATTCCTGCCAATTCTCTTGCTGCGGCGCTGCAGCAGACACCTTTACCACTTTGCGGTTAGGTGCATTACGGTTGGTTGCCAGGATCAGCGTATCTCCCACGCTATCAACCAGGTCAATATCAGAATCCGTATCTGCCACTATGGTCACAAAATCACTGTCTGGCTTAGTCAGGTCTTTTAGAAACAGCTTATTACCCGAGGTCGAAACTGCCGCCGACACCAATAAATAACGATCATCTTCGGTCACTGTCGCGCCAACATAGCGATGCTTCTCTGCGTCAGCTGCACCAAAAATCACTTTATCGTCAGCCTGTGGCGTGCCTAATTTGTGGTAATACAGCTTGTGCTGATCGGTCATGGCCGATAACTCACTGCCGTCTGGCTTGTCATAGCTGGAATAGAAGAAACCGTCGTTACCCACCCAGGAAATACCACTGAATTTAATATCAATTAGCGTATCGCCAATTTGTTGCTTGCTCTCCACATCCAATACGATGATTTTTCGCCAGTCACTACCGCCTTCGGAAATAGCATAAGCCGCTAATTTACCATCACGGGAAAAGCTGATATCGGCCATCGAAGTGGTGCCATCAGCGCTAAAGGTATTGGGGTCGAGGAAAACTTCCACCTCGCCGCCATCTTTTTGCCGGTATAACACAAACTGGTTTTGCAGGCCGTCATTTTTATAAAAATAGGTGTAATCGCCCTCTTTAAATGGCGCCCCTACCCGCTCATAATTCCAAGCTTGTTGTAACTTGTCACGAATTTGATCCCGGAAAGGAATTTGTTTTAAATAATCAAAGGTGGTTTCATTTTGCGCTCTTACCCAGGCTTCAGTCTGGCTGCTGCGATCATCCTCTAACCAACGAAAAGGATCGGCAACTTGCTGGCCGAAATAGCTATCAACCACATCGCCCTTTGCCGAAGTAGGATAATTTAAAACGCTAGTTTGCGCGGCAACTGCCATATTTTGCTCCGGAACAACATCTTGCTTAGCACCGCCGCAGGCTGTTAACACAGCTGCAGCAAGCAGAGTAACAACATATTTCATTAAGGTGGACTCCATTGTTATTGTGATTATTGGGAAACCGCATGAGCTTAACAAAGAAGCAACCTTTTGCCTATTTCACTTAACTGGATTTTTTGTAGATTGATATGGTATCGACAAGGTGCTGTACATTTCGAGGTAGTAGCAACGAGTTACCAAAGATTGTGCTAAGGGCGCTAAAAAGCAAAACGCCAGCACTAGGCTGGCGTTTTACATTAGTGGTGCCCAGAGGCGGACAAAATCGCCAGGAGCGATTTTGAGCAGCTGTAAGCTGACCCGTAGGGCGAGGTGCAGGACGCACCGAGTACAAAATCGCCAGGAGCGATTTTGAGCAGCTGTAAGCTGACCCGTAGGGCGAGGTGCAGGACGCACCGAGTACAAAATCGCCAGGAGCGATTTTGAGCAGCTGTAAGCTGACCCGCAGGGCGAGGTGCAGGACGCACCGAGTAATCAAAGATGATGCCTTGGGCGTTAAAAAGCAAAACGCCAGCACTAGGCTGGCGTTTTACATTAGTGGTGCCCAGAGGCGGAATCGAACCACCGACACGCGGATTTTCAATCCGCTGCTCTACCGACTGAGCTATCTGGGCA
>NZ_BNAO01000002.1:407300-407502 GCF_014653435.1 Alishewanella longhuensis
AAACGTTGGTGCCGCTTATCCGAGTCGAACGGATGACCTACTGATTACAAGTCAGTTGCTCTACCAACTGAGCTAAAGCGGCAAATCAATTTTCTAGTATCGTTTAAACAACACCACTTAAATTATGGTGCCCAGAGGCGGAATCGAACCACCGACACGCGGATTTTCAATCCGCTGCTCTACCGACTGAGCTATCTGGGCA
>NZ_BNAO01000002.1:407530-419526 GCF_014653435.1 Alishewanella longhuensis
TGCGGCGTATTAAACGGATTTTGCGAAGTTAAGTCAACAGAAATTTATTAAAACCCAATCGACAGCTTATAACTTAAACAAAAAACCCTTTTTTCAAGCATTCCAGCACAGAAAACGAGCAAACTTTCTGAGGGTAGTTTGCTTGTTTTCATCTAGGTTTATCTTTTAATCATTACCCAATAAGCAGGCGAAAAATCATTTGTTTGACGTATCCAGCGGTGCAAAACTTTTGATCAATTGATCCAAAGCTTGCATTTGCGTTAAATACGCCTCCAATTTGGCTAAGGGTAAAGCGCAAGGACCATCGCATTTTGCCAATTCTGGGTCTGGATGCGCTTCGATAAATAAGCCAGCCAAGCCCAACGCCATACCAGAGCGCGCGAGTTGCGCAGCCTGGGCACGACGGCCATCCGCAGAGTCTTCACGACCACCAGGCTTTTGTAAGGCATGGGTCGCATCAAAGATCACTGGCGCATACTGCTTCATTTCGTCCATGCCCAGCATATCAACCACTAAGTTGTTATAACCAAAGCTAGAGCCACGCTCACACAAGATAACTTGCTCGTTACCGGCTTCGGCAAACTTCTTGATAATATGCCGCATTTCATGCGGGGCTAAAAACTGCGGCTTTTTCACATTAATCACTGCCCCCGTTTTTGCCATCGCCACCACTAAATCGGTTTGCCGGGCTAAAAAGGCGGGCAGCTGAATCACGTCCACCACTTCCGCTACCGGCGCGGCTTGATAAGGCTCGTGTACATCAGTAATTAATGGCACCTTAAACGTTTGCTTGATCTCTTCAAAAATCCGCAAACCGGCGTCCATACCCGGACCGCGATACGACTTAACAGAGGAACGATTCGCTTTATCAAAAGAGGCTTTAAACACATAAGGGATCTTTAGCTTTGCACAGACTTGCACATAATGCTCGGCAATGCGCATGGCTAAATCCCGTGACTCTAATACATTCATGCCACCAAATAAAACAAAGGGCTTATGGTTAGCCACCTCAATTCCAGCAACATTAATGATGTTGTTTTGCATAAAATATCCGAAAAATTAAAGAATTAAAAAGGTAAAAACAGCGGTTGTTTACTTAAGGCAACCCGCACCATTAAGCCTAACCAACCTAAAGCACCCAGGAAAGATAACCAGCGAATGGCTGCAGTACGCCCGCGTAACGCCGAAAAACCTAAAGCGATATAAGCGAGTAAGGCGATCACTTTTTCTGTTAGCCAGCCATTAACAAAAGGATATTGTTGGATAATTAGCATTAAACCTATTGCTGATAACAATAAAAAGGTGTCGATGACATGAGGCGCGATTTTGAAAAATTTCCGCTGTAATAGCGGCGACTCTTTTAACCTTAAACCAAAACGGATAAAAAGAAATAACACACTTAAAGCAACCAAAAGCAGATGCATGTGCTTAAATGCCATGTACATATCATAAACTCCAGAGAATTAAATTGAATGACTAGTCGCTAACGTTAACATCATCCGGATATTTTTGCAGTATTGCTTCAAGCTTTGGCACTACAACTTTGAAGCTAGCAACCATTTTCGGTTCAAATTGCCGACCTGATTGGCTGTCAATTTCTGCCAGTACTTGCTCTAGTGTCCAGGCATCTTTGTAGCAGCGACGATGCCGTAAGGCATCATACACATCGGCTAGGGCAGCAATACGGGCAAAAACGTGGATATCTTCGCCTTTTTTACCACTGGGGTAACCCGAGCCGTCCCATTTTTCATGATGGTCTCGGGCAATAACGGCGCCAGCCTGAATAATAGAGCGCTTGGAGTTTTTTAGAATATTAAAACCTATGCTGGAGTGTGTTTGCATCACTTGCCACTCCTTCTCCGTTAAATTTGCCGGTTTATTTAAAATAGCATCGGGAATACCTATTTTTCCGACATCGTGCAAGGGGGCAGCAAACATGATGCGTTCAGCATCTTCTTCAGACAAACCATAGGCTTTAGCCAGCTCGTAGCAAATAAAAGCGATCCGTCTAACGTGATTACCGGTCTCCACCGACCGATGCTCTACCGCCTCACTTAAGCGATAGACAATTTCGCGCTGTGTATCTTCTACTTCATGCTGTAATTGCACGTTCTCGTAAGCCACTTGTACATTTTGCGCAAATAACTCGATCAGCTTCTTCTTGTTCTCTGACATGGGACCAGATAAACCAGAGACATATAGCAGTGAGCCCTGGGTAAATTTACTACAACAATAAGCCACTAGAAAATTGTCACGATAAACAATGTCTTTACTGGCCAGTGCCTCTTCAAAGGCATCCAGTAAGGCCGGTTCTAACACCTCTTTTATTGGTCGTCCTTCCTGACGCTCAAAGTCACCTTGACCGGCAAAAACAAATAAATCGTGTGGATCTGTGGTTTGTATGCTGCCAGCGACTAAAGACGAGCTGACGATACAAGCGTTTTCGTCACAGCCCAATACCGAGGTCAACTGCTGCAATACGCCATCAATAAATTGTTCCATAGAATGTGACGAAAACAGATCAACCGAGGCATCAATAATTTTAGCCAACCCCTGCCGGCTTTGTTCCAATGAAATAATATCCCGATAGGAGCGCAGGCTAGACATAATCACCGTAAAAAGCTTTTGCGCGGTAAGCTCTGTTTTAGATTTATAATCATTAATATCGTAATCAACAATCACTTGCCGCTCCGGTGCTTGTCCGGGCTGGCCAGTGCGTAAGATGATTCTAACAAATTGATTTTGCAGCTGCTCTCGGATATACCGCGCGACCTGCAAGCCCGCATCATCGGTTTCCATCACTACATCCAGCAAAACAATGGCAATATCAGGGTGGCTATTAAGCATAGCGCGGGCTTCAATGCCAGAATAGGCACTAATAAATTCAAGCCGTTTATTTTGGAATTGAAAATCGTTTAAGGCCAGTTTGGTTACTGCGTGAACTTCAGGCTCATCATCCACGATAAGCACTTTCCAGCTACCGTAGTTAACGGCTTCATTTACTTCAGGCTCTTCGGCAAAGAGAAAATTATCTGACATAGCGCAGCATCCTTTAACGGCTTAATTACTCTTTGTTATAAGCTGCTTTTTGTCTAAGGTCAAAAGCTTTATAAAGAGCCAATAAACTGGCCACCGCTGATGCGCCACTGATTACCATAATCCTTTACTGAGCTTACCTGGCTAAAGCCATTAGCACCTAACAAAGCCTGTACCGCATCGGCTTGATTATAACCATGCTCCAACCAGAGCCAACCACCAGGTAGTAAATAAGCAGGTGCCTGGGTGATAATGTGCTGTAAATCGGCCAAGCCATTGTCAGCCGCGACCAACGCTGATAAAGGCTCATAAGCTAAAGCCTGTAAATGTGGGTCCTCAGGTTCGATATACGGAGGGTTGCTCACTATCAGAGAAAACTGTTGTGCAGCCAAGGCAGAAAACCAACTACTTTGCCGGATCTGTAGATTACTTAGCTGTAACTTAGTGGCATTTAGCTGCGCCAATGCCACTGCCTCAGGTTGCAAATCAACGGCAGTGAGCTGCCAATCAGGCCGATTTGCGGCCAATGCCAGCGCGATAGCACCGGTGCCAGTGCCTAAATCCAAAACTTGGCTGCCGGCGGCTAATGGCAAACTCAACGCTTGCTCTACCAGAATTTCGGTATCAGGACGGGGAATTAAGGTACAGGGCGCAACAGCCAGCTCTAAACCAAAGAAATGCCAGCTACCAAAGATGTAGGCCAGAGGCTCACCTTGTAGCCGACGATGCAACATGGCTGTTAATGCTATAAGTTCAGGCTGCTGTAACACTCGCTCTGGATAGGTAAAAAGGTAGCTACTACTGCAACTTAGCACCCGGCAAAGCATCAGCCGGGCTTCGTGCAGTGGATTGTCAGACACGGCCGCTAATGCCGCCGCCGTCTGTTGTTGCCACTGCTGTAGCTGCATTAACGGTTTTCTTCCGCCAGCGCAGCCAAGAGGTCTGCTTGGTGCTCTTGCTTTAACGGCTCGATAACCTGCTCCAACTCACCTTCCATTACGTCATTTAGCCGGTAAATGGTTAGGTTAATGCGATGATCCGTTAAGCGACCTTGTGGGAAGTTATAAGTGCGGATCCGCTCAGAGCGATCGCCGCTGCCCACCAGTGACCGGCGGGTTGATTGTTCAGCTAAACGGCGTTTTTCATCTTCAGCAGCCTGAATACGTGATTGCAATACACTCATCGCCCGGGCACGGTTTTTATGTTGCGAGCGCTCATCCTGACATTCCACCACGATACCGGTCGGTAAGTGGGTAATACGTATCGCTGAGTCGGTTCGGTTTACGTGCTGACCACCAGCACCAGAGGCACGATAGGTATCCACTTTCAGATCAGCTGGGTTAATTTCGATCGCTTCGCTTTCTGGGATCTCTGGCATAATGGCCACAGTACAGGCTGAAGTATGCACTCGCCCTTGCGATTCAGTGGCCGGAACCCGCTGTACCCGATGACCGCCCGATTCAAACTTCAGGGTGCCATAGGCGCCCTCGCCCTGCACGCTGGCAATAACCTCTTTAAAACCGCCATGTTCACCTTCATTGGCACTAATCACTTCTAAGCGCCAACGCTGCCGCTCAGCATAGCGGCTATACATACGGAACACGTCGCCGGCAAAAATAGCAGCTTCATCACCACCGGCACCGGCTCTGATTTCAATAAAGCAGCTGTTACTGTCATTCGGATCTTTAGGCAGCAATAAAATTTGGAGCTCGCTGTCTAATTGCTCAATACGGGCTTTGGCCAGTTTGTATTCTTCTTGTGCCATCTCCCGCATATCCGGATCGCTGTCTTTTTGCATTTCTTCAGCCATTTGTAAGTCATCTTGCGCTTGCTGATAACTAACAAAGGCTTTGTGCAAGTCTTCTAGCTGGCTAAATTCTTTAGACAGTTCACGAAAACGTTTCTGATCGCCAATGACCCCTGCATCGCTTAGCAAAGCTTGCACTTCTTCGTAACGTTCTACTAAGCCTTGCAGCTTACGATATACCGACTCTTTCATTTTAACCTGATAACCTGATTATAAATCGACTAAGACCTTAACCAGCTCGGAGGCTTCCGGCTGATCGGATTGTAATAATTGCCGGATCGCCCGGGTTGGGCTGTGCATCAAGCGATTGCTAAGTTTGGTGGCAAGTTCTGCCATGACCTTTTCAGGATCCTGCCCGGCCGCTAACTGATTTTGCGCCCTTGCCAACAACTCTATTTTTACCTGCTCACAACGTTGCCGGTAATCGCGCAGCCAGTCAGCTTTATCCTGCAACTGTAACCATTGCTGAAAATCGGCTGCACCGCTTGTAATCATCACCCCTGCTTGCTCGGCAGCTTGCTGACGATTGTTTAAATTTTGCGCCACTATGCTTTGTAAGTCGTCCACAGTATAGAGATAGGCATCTTCCAGCTCAGAAACTTGCTGCTCAATATCCCGCGGCACTGCTAAATCTACCAGAAACATCGGCTTATGCTTACGCTGCTTTAACGCTTGCTCGACCATACCTTTGCCCACTATGGGTAAGGTACTGGCGGTGGAAGAAATAACAATATCGGCATCGGCCAATCTTGCAGGCACCTGCGATAAGGTTAATACCTGTGCATCAAATTGCTTTGCTAAACTCTCTGCTCGCTCATAGGTCCGGTTCGCAACACTAAGGTGCTTGGCGCCTTGCTCCGTTAAATGTTTAGCCACCAGCTCAATAGTTTCACCGGCACCAATTAACAGCACCCGGACCTTTTCTAACTTACCAAAAATTTGCTTGGCTAAAGTGACCGCAGCAAAAGCAACTGATACCGCATTAGCACCAATATCCGTCTCAGTACGCACCTCTTTTGCTACTGAGAAGGTTTTCTGAAAAAGACGTTCAAACTGTGGGTTAATAGTGCCGGCTTGCCGTGATTGGTTGTACGCTTGCTTTACCTGGCCCAAAATTTGTGGCTCACCCAGTACTAATGAATCAAGCCCAGATGCTACCCGCATTAAATGTTGCACCGCATCTTGATCAGAATATAAATACAAATGCTGCTGCAATTCCGCTAAATTCAGCTGATGAAACCGCGCCAACCAATGTAACACTTGCTCTGATTGCTCTACATCACCGCTAAAATACAGCTCGGTACGATTACAGGTAGACAAGATAACGGCGTCAGCCAAACGCAGGGATGCTGATAGCTGCTGCAAGGCCTCAGGCACCTGTTCCGGTGCAAAAGCCAGCTTTTCGCGCAGCGCAACCGGTGCTGTTTTATGATTTATGCCTAGTGCAAAAATAGCCATCACCTGTATCATGGTTTCTGTGAGGGGCGAATTGTACGAAAAACCCCAGGTTAAGAAAAGCAAAAGCAAGGACTTTAGTGTGCCATTCTCAAGCAGACAACTAAGCATCTTCGTTTTATTAGCATTATTAACAGGCTGTAGCCTGAAACCCAAGCCATCAGCTCCCGAAGCGGTAATGGCTCCCGCCCAGCGCCAGCAACAGCTTAGCGCTATGCAGCAATTTACCGTGCAAGCCTCTATGGGGCTAAAATCACCGGCAGAATCCGTAACCGGTAATTTGCGCTGGCAACAATTTAATGAAGCAGATTATCAGGCACGCCTAGCTAATATGCTAGGTATTAGTTTGTTTGAGCTGCGCCAACAAACCGACTTAACTGAATTACAGGTGCGCGGCGAACGCTATCAGGCGGCGGATGCCAGCAGCCTGTTGTGGCAGTTGGTGGGCTGGTCCATTCCATTACATGATATGGCATTGTGGCTACGCGGCTTACCGGGCGATAGCGCCACCGAACTACAGTACGATAACGCCGGCCGGCTGGTGAGTTTTGTGTTAACCGACAGCACCGGCATTCGTTGGCAACTTAGTTATCGCAGTTTTTTCGATGATGCTTTATCGTTACCCAGACAATTACAACTACAAAGTGATGATACGCAAATCCGTCTCATTATCCGGAGCTGGCAGCCATGATGTTAAGCCTACCAGCGGTAGCTAAACTTAATTTATTTTTACATATTACCGGGCGGCGCGCTGATGGTTATCATAATCTGCAAACCTTATTTCAAATGCTGGATGTTGGCGATAGGTTGCATTTTACCGCGAATGACAGCAATAGCATTACGCTCGCATGCGAGGACCCGACCTTAACGGGCAAAGATAACCTTATTTATAAAGCGGCTATGTTGCTAAAACCTTATGCCGCAACCAATGCCGGTTGCCATATTGTGCTGGAAAAAAATTTACCCATGGGCGGCGGTCTTGGCGGTGGCTCTTCTGATGCGGCCACAACCTTACATGCGTTAAATAAATTATGGCAGTTAAAATTAACCACGGCGCAGTTAGCTGCTATCGGCCTAACACTGGGTGCCGATGTCCCGGTATTTGTGCATGGGAATACCGCCTTTGCCGAGGGTGTGGGTGAGCACTTACAACCCGTAACGCTACCAGAAAAAATCTATTTAGTGGTAACGCCAGCTTGTCATATCAGCACAGCCGACATCTTTCGTCACCCGGCGTTAAAACGCGATACGCCGGCAATTACGCTGACACAACTGCTGCAAAGCGAATGGCATAACGATTGTCAGCCACTGGTCGAACAGCTGTATCCTATTGTTGCAATAACCTTACAGTGGTTGGTAGAATACGCGCCGTGTCGAATGACGGGTACTGGCGCTAGTGTGTTCGCCGAATTTCCGGACACGGCCAGTGCTCAACATGCCCTCGCACAACTGCCGGCAAACTGCCGGGGCTTTATTGCCAGAGGGGTCAACCAGTCGCCACTGTGGGCTGCGTTGGCAGATACCGACGACAACAGCTGACGCCAGTTAGTTTAGATGTTTTTTAATTTGTTTCGCGCAAATTACCAGCAAAACTAAACCAACAGACGTTATAATGATTTAAACCGGACTCACCACTGCCCTGAGGATCCTACCGTGCCCGACATGAAGGTTTTCGCTGGTAACGCCATACCAGATCTTGCCAACAAAATCGCCAGCCGTCTTTACATCAAACTGGGAGACGCCGCTGTCGGTCGTTTCAGTGATGGCGAAGTCAGTGTGCAAATCAACGAAAATGTACGCGGTTCAGACGTTTTTATTATTCAATCCACCTGTGCTCCCACCAACGATAACCTGATGGAACTTATCGTCATGGTTGATGCATTACGCCGCGCTTCTGCCGGTCGGATCACTGCCGTTATTCCTTATTTTGGCTACGCCAGACAAGATCGCCGGGTACGCTCAGCGCGGGTACCTATTACCGCGAAAGTGGTAGCCGACTTTTTATCCAGCGTAGGTGTTGACCGGGTACTTACCGTTGACCTACATGCCGAGCAAATTCAAGGCTTCTTTGACGTACCGGTAGACAACGTCTTTGCCAGCCCGGTGCTGTTAGAAGATATGCGCAAAAAATCGCTGGAAGCGCCCGTCGTCGTATCACCGGATATTGGTGGCGTAGTACGTGCCCGTGCCGTAGCGAAACTGTTAAACGATGCTGATTTAGCCATCATCGACAAGCGCCGCCCGAAAGCCAACGTTTCTCAGGTTATGCATATTATTGGTGATGTTAAAGATCGCGATTGTATTATCGTCGATGACATGATTGATACTGGCGGCACCCTGTGCAAGGCAGCTGAAGCCTTAAAAGAACAAGGTGCTAAGCGGGTCTTTGCCTATGCGACTCATGCGGTATTCTCGGGTAATGCGCCAGAGATTATTAGCAACTCAGTCATTGATGAGCTGATTATCACTGATACCATTCCGTTATCCGCGGCTATGAAAGCCATTCCAAAAGTACGGCAGCTCACCTTAAGTGATCTTTTAGCCGAATGTATTCGCCGGATTAGCAACGAAGAATCTATCTCGTCAATGTTTGATTAAGCACCAGGCTGTTTTTGTTACAACGCTTTTTGTAACACAGCTTTATAAAGGCGCCTGCTTGGCGCCTTTTTCATTTGCAGCGCCTGCACGCCGGTGGTAATATGTCGCGCCTTTTGTAAGGGCTACAAGTTTTGGCTGGTCGCAAGCCAAAACAACACTTAATTTTTGGAGTACATCAATGTCTGATGCAATTTTTACGTTAACAGCAGAAGTCCGCGCTGATTTAGGGAAAGGTGCGAGCCGCCGCCTACGTCACGAAGACAAAGTGCCAGCTATCATCTACGGTGGCAGCCAGCCAGCACAATCTGTTACTTTAGAACACTCAAAGCTGTTAAAAGCACAAAGCTTCGAAGCTTTCTACTCACACATCCTGACTATTAACGTAGCCGGTGAAGAAGTTAAAGCTATCGTTAAAGCCATGCAACGTCACCCGTTCAAGCCAAAGATTCTGCACGTTGACTTCCAACGCGTTGAAGCGGGCCATGAATTACACACTACAGTACCAGTTCACTTCTTAAACGAAGACGCTGCTGCTAAGAAAGGTGGCGTAGTAGTACACGGTCTGAACGAAGTAGAAATCACCTGTTTACCACAGGATCTGCCAGAGTTTATCGAAGTTGACCTGGCTGATGTAGCTGTTGGTGTAACCCTGCACTTAACTGACATCAAAGCACCTAAAGGTGTTAAATTTGTTCAGTTAACTAAAGGTGAAGGCCACGATTTACCAGTAGTTTCTGTAAACAAACCAGCTGGTAAAGCTGAAGAAGACACTGCCGCTGAGTAATGTCTGACGCTGTACTACCTAAGATACAGCTAATCGTGGGCCTGGGTAATCCAGGCCCCGAGTACCAGTACACCAGACACAACGCTGGCGTCTGGTTTGTGGAGCAGCTCGCCCGGGCTTATAACGCACCACTAAAACCTGAAGCAAAATTTTTCGGTCATACCGGTAAGTTTGTGCTAGCAGGTCAAGAATTCAAATTGCTTATCCCAAACACCTATATGAATTTAAGCGGTAAAGCCGTATTAGCGATGGCACAGTTTTATAAACTTAGTCCAGAGCAAATACTGGTGGTACATGACGAGTTGGCATTACCTCCAGGCAGTGCTAAATTCAAATTCGCAGGTGGCCATGCGGGTCATAATGGCTTGCGTGATATCACCAGCAAGCTTGGCAATAACCCCAACTTTTACCGTTTGCGCCTGGGTATCGGCCATCCGGGCCACAAAGATCAGGTTACCGGCTTTGTACTGGGGAAAGCCCCCGCCAGCGAGCAAAAACTGCTCGATGCCAGTATCGATGAAGCCGTAGCATGTTTTGCGCTACTTGCCAAAGAAGGCCTGGTAAAAGCACAGCACCGTTTACATAGTTTTCAAGCCAGCTAAAATAGCGGGAGCTCCCGTTTTAACAGCACATTAAAGGATACACTCATGGGTTTCAAATGTGGCATTGTAGGTTTACCTAATGTTGGCAAATCTACCTTATTTAACGCTCTGACCAAAGCCGGCATTGAAGCCGCCAACTTCCCATTTTGTACTATCGAGCCGAATACCGGTGTAGTACCAGTGCCCGATTTACGACTGGATAAATTAGCCTCTATCGTCAAGCCGCAGCGCGTCTTACCGACCACCATGGAATTTGTGGATATTGCGGGTTTAGTAAAAGGCGCCTCTAAAGGTGAAGGTTTAGGCAATAAGTTTTTAGCCAATATCCGTGAAACCGATGCCATTGGTC
Organism: Alishewanella longhuensis; assembly: GCF_014653435.1. Classification (GTDB taxonomy): domain Bacteria; phylum Pseudomonadota; class Gammaproteobacteria; order Enterobacterales; family Alteromonadaceae; genus Alishewanella; species Alishewanella longhuensis. The sequence goes on from NZ_BNAO01000002.1 coordinate 418,162, forward strand.
ATGTAGTGCGCTGTTTTGATGATGAAAACATTATCCACGTTGCCGGTAAAATCGATCCAGCTGACGACATTGATACCATCAATATGGAATTAGTGTTATCCGATATGGACAGCGCTGAGCGCGCCATCTTCCGCGTGCAAAAGAAAGCCAAAGGCGGCGATAAAGACGCCAAAGCAGAGATTGCCGTACTGGAAAAAGTGAAAGCGCATTTAGAAGCAGGCTTAACCTTACGCCAATTACCGCTGGAAAAAGAAGAGAAAGCCTTAATTGCTTATATGAACTTCTTAACCATTAAACCTACTATGTATATCGCTAACGTAATGGATGATGGTTTTGAAAATAACCCGCATCTGGACGTCGTTCGCGCTATCGCCGAAAAAGAAGGCGCCATTGTAGTACCAGTATGTGCCGCTATTGAGTCAGAAATTGCTGAGCTGGATGATGATGAAAAAGCCGAGTTTATGGCCGATATGGGCTTAGAAGAGCCAGGCTTAAACCGGGTAATTCGTGGTGGCTACTCGCTACTTAATTTACACACCTACTTTACTGCAGGCGTAAAAGAAGTGCGCGCTTGGACTGTCGCTATTGGCGCCACGGCACCGCAAGCGGCAGGCGTGATTCATACCGACTTTGAAAAAGGTTTTATCCGTGCCGAAGTGATTGCTTACGATGATTTTGTGCAATTTAACGGTGAAGCCGGTGCCAAAGAAGCAGGTAAATGGCGTTTAGAAGGTAAAGATTATATTGTGAAAGACGGCGATGTAATGCATTTCCGCTTTAACGTCTAACACTATCTTTTTTAAAAGCCGAGCTTAGCGCTCGGCTTTTTTATTACTCAGATCCTAAACCAAGAACATAAAGCCTCCGCGCTTGTCACGTCATCTGATTGAAACCTCCCCTGCCCGACAAATTAGTACTTTTCTTTATCAGCTTTAACGCTTAGGCACCTTAAAAATAGCTGTACTGGATATAAATTCGGCAAACAAACCGCTGCAGCGTAATTATCGCAAAAAAACGGTTGACGCTAATAAGTCATATCAGCATAATACGCGCCACTTGCTTAGGACAAGTTACAGTGGCTACATAGCTCAGCTGGTTAGAGCACAGCACTCATAATGCTGGGGTCGCAGGTTCGATTCCCGCTGTAGCCACCACTTAATCTCCTTGCATGCGGGAATGGCGGAATTGGTAGACGCACTGGATTTAGGTTCCAGCGCCGCGAGGCGTGAGAGTTCGAGTCTCTCTTTCCGCACCACAAGGTGCACACTAAGTAAGTAGAAGTTTCTGCAGGGGCGTAGCCAAGCGGTAAGGCAGCGGGTTTTGATCCCGCCATGCGTTGGTTCGAATCCAGCCGCCCCTGCCATT
>NZ_BNAO01000002.1:419691-420034 GCF_014653435.1 Alishewanella longhuensis
TTCAGAAAACCCGACCTCGCGTCGGGTTTTCGCCTTTATATCCTTCACCAACAAAACTCAAGTGCTTACAGCCACCAGATACAGAAATCTCGAGTCTGCGTAACTGAGAGCCAGCTAAAGCTGTTCAAATTTGCTCCTGGCAAATTTGTCTGTCCGGCATCCATGCCGTACACGCTTTGTTTAGCAATATCGACTCGCTGCCTGGCTGCATAGGTTAATTCGAAGCGATCATGAAAGATCAGTAAGGTTCAAACGAGGTGGTAAACGCATAGTACACTTTGACCGAGGGCGTGTTTTTCATGGATGAAAAACAGGAGCCCCCATGGATGGGTTCACGGCGTCC
>NZ_BNAO01000002.1:420075-441986 GCF_014653435.1 Alishewanella longhuensis
GTGCGTTTAGCCGCCGGATGCACCAATCTGAAACCTGCTTCACCTAAAGTAACAGCAGATTCAAGATCAGCGCAGCGCCCTTAGCAGGGTAGTAATTTTCTCCACTGGCTTCGACGTTTTTCTGTTAGATCGTTTTAGTCGAACCGTCAGGCTGCTTGCAGCCGATATTGCACACAAAGACGCCGTGAATACATCCCTGTAGGCTCCTGTCCGGCATCCATGCCGTACACGCTTTGTTTAGCAATATCGGCTCGCTGCCTGACTGCAAAGGTTAATTCGAAGCGCTCGTGAAAGATCAGTAAATTTCAAACGAGGTGGTAAACGCCTAGTACACTTTGCTCGGGGAGGTGTTTTTCAAAACACCCCATTTCCTACCGCATATTGGGTCAGCAGCCGCTTCGCCACGCCGGCATTGGCCGCTAACCGCAGCCCCTGCTGCCGGATAAAACTCAGCGCATCTGAATCACGGCTAAAGGTTTGGTAAATGACATCCATCGCGCTCATCATTAAGCTATTTTGCAGCTTACGCTGCCGCTGATACTGCAGCAAGCTAGCGCTATCGGCCAGATCACGCCCGGCTTGCAGATTAGCGCTAATAAGTTCAACCAATAGCATGGCATCGGCAAAGCCCAAATTAACGCCCTGCCCGGCTAACGGATTAATGGTATGGGCAGCATCGCCTGCTAATAGCACCCGCCCTTTTACGTACTGCTGTGCCTGCATCCGCGCCAAGGGAAACCAAGCTGAACTTTTTAATTTCACCGCGCCTAATTCGTCAGGAAAAGCCTCAATAAAGGCCCGTTCTAACGCAGCAGGCGAAAGCTGAGCCAGTTGCTTAACTTTAGCCGCTTCGTCGTACCATACCAATGACGCCTGCGCGCCAGGTAAAGGTAAAAAGGCGCGAGGACCGCTTGGGTAAAACTGCTGCCAGGTAATATCTTGTTGCGGATACGGCGTATCAACATAGGCCACTAAACAGGCCTGCCGATATTGCCAGCCTTGGGTGCCAATACCGGCTAATTGCCTAACGGCAGAGTGTGCGCCATCAGCGCCAATCAGCAATTTTGCAGTTACTACCCTATCATCACTGAGTGTCACACTTACCGAGCTATCGCTTTGTTGTAATGCCACGATCTGGGTATCGGTAACCACCTGTACCTGTTCGTTAAACTGTTGCCAAAGCGCCAGCTGCACCAAATTATTTTCAACAATATGCCCCAGGTGCGGCTCAGCAATCTCGCTGGCGGCAAAACGTACCGCCGCTTTGCCTTCACCCGCTTGCAAAAACTGATAAGGACAAAGCCGCTTCTGTTGTAAATCTTGCCAGGCGCCTAAGGTCGCTAACCAACGCTCGGAGCGCAAATTTAGGGAAGACACCCGCAAATCGATCGCGCTATCGGCAGCAAATGGTGTGGGTTGCTGTTTCTCTAACACTGTCACCGCTAGCCCAGCTTGAGACAAAGCGACAGCCAATGCCGCCCCTACCATACCACCACCACTGATGATCACATCTGTGTCATACATTTATGTTTTCCTCTATAACCTGCAAGTAGCAGGGTAACCACCCTAGGGGTACAAAATTGGCAGGTAATTTCTGGTAAATTTTGCTAAGGTTAACAACAATTTCGCAGCGCGCAAAACAGCCAGATCAAATAACCGTAAAAAATATTGACGACCGGCGGAAAATACGGCATTTTGCGCGCCCTGTTATACTTTACAAATACGGTGCTAAGCCAGATACAGCTTAATTTTCACTGCTGAATTTGCCTATCACTGACCCTTATTGAAAAACTGAATTGGAGATGGCTGATGCGTAATGTAACCGTTGCTGCTACCCAGATGATTGGTGGCTGGAATGTTGAAGAAAATATTGCCCGGGCAGATAAGCTGGTGCGTGCAGCCGCAGCACAAGGTGCGCAGATTATCCTGATCCAAGAGCTGTTTGAACGTAACTACTTTTGCCAAAAGCAAAAGCCTGACTATCTAGCATTTGCCGTACCCGTAGCTGAAAATGCTGCTGTTAAACACTTTGCTAAGGTTGCCAAAGAGCTGGCCGTGGTATTACCGATCAGCATTTATGAACGCGCCGGTAACTGCCTGTATAACACTGTGGTGATGCTGGATGCGGACGGCAGCAATATGGGCATCTACCGCAAGAGCCATATTCCTGATGGCCCGGGCTATAGCGAAAAATACTATTTCACCCCAGGTGATACTGGTTTTAAAGTTTGGGATACCCGTTACGCTAAAGTAGGCGTAGGTATTTGCTGGGATCAGTGGTTCCCTGAGTGCGCGCGCAGTATGGCCTTAATGGGCGCTGAGCTGATTTTCTATCCAACGGCTATTGGCAGTGAGCCACATGATCCGACCATTAGCTCACGTGATCACTGGCAGCGCACCCAGCAGGGCCACGCCGCCGCTAACTTAACACCGGTTATCGTGTCTAACCGCATTGGTACTGAAACCGAAGGTGACTTCTCTATTACCTTCTATGGCAGCTCTTTTATTGCTGACCATACTGGCGCCAAAGTGCAAGAAGCTAACGAAACTGACGAAGCCGTGTTAGTACACACCTTTGACTTAGACGAAGTGGCCGCAACCCGTCGCGCCTGGGGCGTTTTCCGCGATCGCCGTATCGATATCTACGATACTTTGCTGACCAAAGATGGCAAAGTTAACCCGGAGAACAGCAAGTGAGCCAAACACTGACGTCAACGCCCAAGCAAGATGGCTTTAGCATGCCGCCCGAGTGGGCACCGCATAAGCAGACCTGGATGATTTGGCCCGAGCGCACCGACAGCTGGCGCTTAGGCGCTAAGCCAGCACAAGCCGCCTTTGTAACAGTGATTAAAGCCATTGCTGGCTTTGAACCGGTTTCTGTTGGCGTCTCTGCCGCGCAGTATGCCAATGCCTATGCACAGCTAAGTACAGCAGAAACCAAGTTTCCTATTCGGGTAGTCGAGATCTCCAATAACGACGCCTGGTGTCGTGATACCGGCCCAACCTTTGTTACCAATGGCAAAGGCGAAGTGCGGGGTGTCGATTGGACCTTTAACGCCTGGGGCGGCTTAAATGGTGGTTTATATTTCCCCTGGGATCGTGATGATCAAGTCGCCAGCAAGATTTTAGGTATAGAGCAACTGCCACGCTATCGCACTGAAGGCTTTGTGCTGGAAGGCGGCGCTATTCATGTCGATGGTGAAGGCACCCTCTTGACTACGGCCGAATGCTTGCTCAATACCAACCGTAACCCGCATTTAAGCCGGGAAGAGATTGAAGCCATGCTACGTGAGCATTTGGCCATTGAAAAAGTGCTGTGGTTAGAAGACGGCATCTTTAACGATGAAACCGATGGGCATGTTGATAATATGGCCTGCTTTGTGAAACCCGGGGAAGTGCTGTTAGCCTGGACTGACGATGAAAGCGATCCGCAGTATGCCCGTAGCAAAGCGGCATTGGATTATTTAGAAGCCAGTACCGATGCTAAAGGCCGTAAAATCAAGGTGCATAAGCTACCGGTGCCGGCACCTATTATCGCCAAAGCCGAAGAATATGCGTCGGTTGATCAGTCGATGGCGGCGATTCCACGCGAAGCCAATGCCCGCTTGGCCGGCTCTTACATTAATTTTTATTTATGTAATGGCGGCTTAATTCTGCCAACCTTTGATGATCCGAACGATAAGGTCGCAGCAGAAGTGCTGCAGCAACTGTTCCCTGAGCATCAAGTGGTGACAGTGCCAGGGCGGGAAATTCTGCTTGGCGGCGGGAATATTCACTGTATTACCCAACAGCAACCTTTAGCTTAAGCGAGTAATAACATGGCCAAAGCCTGCGCCTTACATATTTTGGTAAAGACCAAAGAACAAGCAGATAAGCTTAAACTGCAACTGCAAAAAGGCGCCGACTTTGGCAAGTTGGCCAAGCAACATTCGCTGTGCCCGTCTGGGAAAAAAGGCGGTGATTTAGGGGAGTTTCGTAAAGGGCAGATGGTAAAGCCTTTTGACGATGCGGTATTTAAAGGCCCGGTATTGGAAATACTCGGGCCAGTAAAAACTCAGTTTGGTTTTCACCTGATTAAAACCCTTTATCGAAACTAATAACATAGCCGCAGCAATAAGTGCGGCCATACCTTCCGGGTAGGCTAGGCTTTACCCAGCGCTTTGGCACGTAACTTCGCTTTTAACTTCCCTGCCGATTGCCGCTTTGCCGCAGCATCCTGCCTGCCTGCCGGCCGCTGTCCAGGCTTACGCTCTGTCGGCTCATTCGGTGCTTTGAAATGCGGATCATGCTCATAACCCGGTAAAATTTGCGTTGGTAATACTTGCTGTGTCAGCTTTTCAATATCTTGTAGCGCGCCCAACTCATCCGGCCCTACTAGCGTTACTGCTTCGCCACTTAACCCAGCGCGGCCAGTGCGGCCAATCCGGTGTACATAGTCTTCCGCCACTTGCGGCAAGTCGTAGTTCACTACATAAGGCAGCTCGGTAATATCTAAGCCACGGGCAGCGATATCGGTAGCCACCAGCACCCGTACCTTGCCTTGTTTAAACTCATCTAAGGCGCGCTGCCGAGCGCCCTGGGCTTTATCGCCATGGATAGCAGCGGTAGTTAAGCCATCTTTTTGTAACTGCTTGGCTAAGCGATCGGCGCCGTGTTTGGTACGCACAAAAATAAGCACCTGTTGCCAATTGCGGGCACCAATTACGTGTGAGATAAGCTCGCGCTTACGATGGCGATCGACCAGATACACCTGCTGGGTAACCCTGTCTGCCGTGGCATTGGCTGCCGCCACTTCAATTAATACGGGTTGATTTAACAGCGCATCGGCCAGCTGTTTAATGTCTTTTGAGTAGGTGGCGGAGAATAATAAAGTCTGCCGCTTTACGGGCAGCTTGGCCATAATACGTTTTATATCAACAATAAAGCCCATATCCAGCATGCGATCGGCTTCATCCAGCACCAATACTTCAAGTTGGCTTAAATCCACTGTTTCCTGATGTAGATGATCAATTAAGCGCCCTGGTGTGGCGACCAGTATATCCAACCCTTGCTCGGCAGCATCATACTGCGGGCGTATTGATACCCCACCATAGAATACGGCGCTAGTTACCGGCAGATGGCGGCTATAGGTTTGTACGCTTTCAAAAACCTGCTGAGCCAGTTCACGGGTAGGGGTTAGCACTAGAACCCGCACCTGTGCCTTGTTTAAGACTTTCGGCGCATTGAGCAGCTGTTGCAGCAATGGTAAGGTAAAAGCAGCGGTTTTACCGGTACCGGTTTGCGCGCCAGCCAACACATCTTTACCGCTTAAAATCTGCGGAATACTTTGTTGTTGTACCGGTGTCGGGCTAACATAGCCCTGCTCTGCCAAAACGCGTAAAATAGGCTCAGAAAGGGCCAAAGATTGAAACGACATGCTTAATTCCAAAAGGTCTTTATCGCTAACTTAGATTAATGCAGGATTATAGCAGATGCACCTGTGACAAGATATTCTGGGTATTTTTCCACGCTTATGAACGAACAACAGTGGTTTCTCTATATGGTACGCACAGCCAGCGGCCAACTCTATACCGGTATTAGTGTGGATCCGCCAAGGCGTATACGCCAGCATAGCGGTGAGCTAAAAGGCGGCGCGAAAGCCTTACGTGGTAAAGGGCCACTGCAGTTGGTCTATCAACAAGCCTATGCGGATCGAGCCAGTGCCAGTAAAGCCGAATACCAATTAAAACAACAAAGCAAAGCAGCAAAAGAGCTGCTTATTAGCGAGCAATAATGGAAAATTTTTATCTGGTTTTAGCCTATCTGCTAATTGGTATGTTGCTAAGACGTCTGCCTGCCATGCCCGAAAATAGCGGTTTGGTGCTGAATATCTACGTACTCTACGTGGCACTACCTGCGCTTATTTTAAAAAATATTACGCTGCTGGAGTTCTCCTTGGCGCTGCTGATCCCGGCCGTCACCCCCTGGCTTTTGCTATTAATTGTTGTTGCAGTGGTGCTTATCCTAAGCCGGTTATTGGGTTGGTCACGTGAAGTCACTGGGGCATTATTAGTAGTGCTGCCACTCGGGAATACATCGTTTCTGGGCTTTCCGATGACAGAAGCGTTATTCGGTCAAACCGCGATGCCCTATGCGGTGGTGTACGATCAAGTCGGCTCTTTTATTGCTTTGGCCACCTACGTGACTATCGTGGCCGCTATTTATAGCCCCACCATGGCTAAGCCGACACCCAAAGCGATTCTACTGAAAATTATCGCCTTCCCTTCTTTTATTGCCTTGGTTGTTGGCTTACTGATCAGAGATATCAGTATGCCGCCACTAGCTAACGCGCTAATAAATAATTTAGCCGCTACCTTGGTGCCGGTAGTGATGATAGCAGTAGGTTTTCAGCTCAGTTTCCGCTTTAGTAAAAGTGAGGTATCGCCCCTGATTAGCGCACTGAGTATTAAACTGCTGCTAATGCCGTTTGCTGCTTGGCTTATCTGGACTACACTGGGGCAAGAAGGTTTGGCCGTACAAATTAGTATTTTCCAGGCAGCCATGCCACCCATGATCTCAGCCGGTGCTATTGCGATTATGGCTGGCCTAGCACCACGACTGGTCAGCGGCATCATTGGTTTTGGTATTTTAGCCGGCCTGGTTAGCTTACCCATAGTATTTTGGCTGCTGCAACACGCTCAATAAGGATAAGATGGAAAAGTTTAATCTCTGGTTCGAAAGTATTATCAATGCCTTGCAGCAACCTATTTATTGGTGGCAACTGCTGGCACTCAGTGTCGCAGCCTTATTAGCTTCCATGGCAAATAAAAAGCTGCAACTGTTACTTGAAGCACAAAATCAGCAATCTGTGGGATTTAGGCACATAGCCGTTAGGAGCCTGCAACGCCTGCTATGGCCACTTAGTGCTATGCTACTGTTACTGCCAATTAAAGCGATATTTGAATGGTATAACTTACCAATGCAGCTGCTGCAGATAGCGGTGCCCATCTTACTTGCCTTGGCGCTCATCCGACTGTCGATTTATATTTTACGAAAAGCCTTTACCGTAAGCCCGCTGCTTAAATCGTCTGAAAATTTCCTGGCGGGTTTAATTTGGTTTGCGGTGTTACTGCATTTAGCCGGATGGCTACCTTTAGTTTTAGAAATGCTTGATAGTCTGGCGATGACTATCGGCGAAACACGGATCACCGTGTTATCGATATTAAAACTGGTGTTTATGATTGCACTCGCCTTTACTATCGCGATTTGGCTGGCCGAGCTGATTAGTAAACGCCTACTTCAATCTTCCCATATTAGCCCTAGCATGCGCGTAGGCTTTGCTAAATTTAGCAAGTTTTTACTGATTACCTTAGCTTTCCTACTGGCTTTAAACGCAGTAGGCATTAACTTAAGTTCATTAGCGGTTTTTGGCGGTGCGCTTGGCGTTGGTTTAGGTTTTGGTTTACAACGAATCGCCTCTAACTTTATTAGCGGCTTTATTCTGGTATTAGACCGTTCAATCAAACCTGGGGACATAATTACAGTAGGCGATAAATTTGGCTGGGTAGAACAACTGAATGCCCGTTATGTGGTAGTGCGCAATCGCGAAGGCGTTGATACCCTGATCCCCAATGAAAACCTGATCACCTCAGAAGTAATTAACTGGAGCTATGCCGATCCTAACGTACGAGTGATTATTAAAGTGCAAATTAGCTACGATGACGATCCAGAACAAGCTATGGCACTGATGCTGGAATGCGCCTTTGCATCACCGCGAGTGCTGCGGGATCCTATTCCAACGGTACGATTAATGGAATTTGCCGACAGTGGTATTGAACTGCAATTAAGGGTGTGGATTGCCGATTTAGAAAAAGGTACCGGGGCGGTAAAATCAGATATTAACCTGGCTATTTGGCGTGCCTTTAAACAACACCATATTACTATCCCTTACCCACAGCGGGATTTACACATTAAATCAGGCTGGCCGCCTTTAGACAAGCCTGAACAAGATTAACAGCTGACATTAGATTGCGGCGCAAAATGCGCTAATAGCCGCTATCTGGCGCCGCTGGTTAGCGCTGCACTGCTTCATAAATTAAGGTGAGAATAGAACCATAACGCCCGGTTTCAAAGCTATCACCCATGAAACGATAGCTGTCGCCATCAGCTACAATAGGGCTATGCTTTTTATTGGTTAATAACACTACCATTAATTGCTGTGCTGGATCGATAACAGTAGCGGTGCCCGTCCAACCAGTATGGCCATATGCTGTATCGCTTGCATAGGCGCCAAAATGCCAGGCCAAATCGCCCTGCACTGCCGTACGCCAGCCTAAACCAAATTTATGATCATAAGGTGAAGGGCTAATAAACTGCTGCAAGGTGGCTTGATCAAAAAACTGCTGCCAGCCATAGCCGCCACCTTGCATAGCAACGGCCATCAATACCGCTAAATCATGGGCAGTACTAAATAAACCCGCATGCCCTGCTATCCCTTGAAAGGAATAGTAAGCTTTTTCATCATGTACCTCGCCAAGTATCACCCCCTGACGATTAGCCGGAAAATCGACCCTGCCGCCACGGCTATTCCCATTTAACTCGGTGGCCGCGAGTCGGCTTTTATCGATACCCTTTAGTAACGGATTAAACACGGTATTACTTAACCCCAAAGCTTGATAAAAGTGCTGCTCCAGATACTGGTCTAATGGCTGCTCCGTAATGCGCTCTATCAGCATCCCCAACAGCATGTAATCGACATCGCTATAGACTGCTTGCTGCCCCCGTGCAGTGGCAAAGGGTACCTGAGTTAAAATAAGGTGTTCGGTATGGGCTTTATTTAACGAGTAAAACGCTGGACCATGCCGGTTATCTGGCCGGAAAAAATGCACTTCAGGCGGATAACCAGCCGTGTGATAGAGTAAATCTTTCACTGTGCGCTGCTCTCTGCCATCGCCCTGATACTCGGGAAAATAATGCTGAATGGGTAAATTGACATTAAGTTTGCCTTCGCTAACCAAACGCATCAACGCATAGTTAGTGGCATACATCTTGGTATTAGAGGCGATATCAAACAACGTATCAGGTTGCATTGTTACAGGTTCTGCCAGTGGTTGTGCATCACTGTTGTAACGCTGCGCATAACCATATGCCGTATGCTTAATAACCACACCGTCTTTTACCACTAACAGCACGGCACCAGGAAAGCCATCGGCCACTTCTGCGTTAATTAATTGATCAACCTCGCGAAAAGCCGCACTGTCGCGTTCTAAATCGCTTCTTAAGGTAGGATAAGGCAGACTAAGCTGCACAGTTGCATCCGTAGGTGTCACCGCCACTAACTGCAGGCGATTTTCACCATTACGGGTATAGTCCGCTAACTCCACTTTAAAAGGACTGCCATCGCTCGGGCGCTGTAAATGCAGCACTTGCTGATTCACTTCTAGCAGCAGTTCCGTTGCCTGCTGCATATTTACCAGCAACTCGCCCTGGCCAGCATAGGCTAAAAAGCGGCGGCGGTTATTTAACGCCACGCGTTCACTGCGTTGTTCTGGCCAGCTTAACTGCAACTGTCCTGTACCGCTCGCCAGCGCTAGCTGCTCTGCCGCAGTCAGGGGCTGAACTGCGGGTTTGCTAACAACAGTGCTTGTCTGTTCGGTGCTTGAACACGCAACTAACAGGCTCAGCAAGCCAGCCAGTATCAAAAAAAATTTTCGTTGCATACTGCCTGCCTCGCTATTGTGTTCTCTGAGTTAGTTAAGGGTGACCTTAGCAAACTTGCGTTTACCTACCTGATAAATTTGGCACGTACCTTTGGCAATCTCTAGTTTGGCATCTTCGACTTTTTCGTCGCCATTTAGCTTCACCGCCCCTTGCTTAATCATGCGGATCGCCTCAGAAGTACTATCCACCAGCGCCGCCTCTTTTAACAAATTGGCAATTGGCATACTATCGGCGGTACAAGTAACCGTTAGCTCTGGCATCTCATCCGGCAAGGCATTTTTACTAAAACGCTGGGTAAAATCCTGATGCGCCGCTTCTGCCGCTGCCTCATCATGGAAACGCGCAATAATTTCTTTCGCTAAAGCAATTTTTACATCGCGCGGGTTAGTGCCATTTTGCACGTCTTGCTTGAGTTGCTGGATCTCAGTTACCGGGCGGAAGCTGAGTAAGTCATAGTAGCGCCACATCAACTCATCGGAGATGGACATAATTTTACCAAACATGTCGTTCGGTGCATCGGTAATGCCAACATAGTTGCCTAAAGACTTTGACATCTTTTGCACACCGTCTAACCCTTCCAACAGCGGCACCATCATCACGGTTTGCGGGCGCATGCCCTCTTCTTTTTGTAACTCGCGGCCCATTAACAGGTTAAAACGCTGATCGGTACCGCCCATTTCTACATCGGCTTCCAGAGCAACAGAATCCCAGCCCTGGACCAGCGGATATAAAAACTCATGAATGGAGATCGACTGATTGTTGGCAAAACGCTTTTTAAAATCATCGCGCTCTAACATCCGCGCCACCGTTTGCCGCGAGGCCAGTTTAATCATGCCCGCTGCGCCGAGCTCACCCATCCACTGCGAGTTAAAGGCTACCCGGGTTTTCGCCGGATCGAGAATTTTAAAAACCTGTTCTTTATAGGTTTCAGCATTCGCCAGCACATCTTCCCGGCTTAATGGCTTACGGGTGACATTTTTACCGCTTGGATCGCCAATCATGCCGGTAAAGTCACCAATCAGAAAAATAACCTCATGACCCAGTTGTTGGAAGGCACGCAGCTTGTTGATCAGAACCGTATGGCCTAAATGTAGATCAGGTGCCGTAGGATCAAAGCCCGCCTTGATTTTTAAAGGCTTGCCTTCTTTTAACTTGGCAATAAGCTCTTCTTCGAGCAGAATTTCCTCGCAACCGCGTTTTAATTCCGCTAATGCCTGCGCCCAATCGGCCATTTTCAACTCCTGACAATAGATAGTTTTTGCTTACAGAACAGCCATTCTATAGCATGTTCCGGCAGGGGGAAACGCACAAAAGTCTGGTATCTTCGAAAAAAACGGTATATGCTCGCTTTTTGTGCACTTTCAGATAGCCTTCTTATTATGCAGCAACTCGTCGCTCAAATTCCTTCTCGCCACCGCCTGCTTATCGTGTTGGTTTCTGTTTTTATCGCGATTTTATTGTTATTACCATCAGAACGCGCTGCGGCGTCCAGAGGCGCCGAGCAAAGTGCCCTAGAAGTGGGCAAACGTTATAGCGTGCAGTTAGATCTACCAGAAGAAACCTCACTGACGGCACTGCCCGAACTGGACGATAGCTTAACAGACTTACCGCCGGAGGCACTTGGCCTAAACTGGACTACGCTTGAGGTCCAACCGGGTGATATTTTGTCGACCTTATTTCGCAAAGCCAATGTGAATCAACAAACCATGCTACAAATACTCGACTTAGGTAAAACAACCCGCACCCTAACCCGGTTGTTTCCTGGCGAAAAGTTAGAATTTGGCTTGGATGAGCAAGGTGAATTACAACAACTGCGCTATGCCATGGATCGCTTAACCACACTGCAGGTTAGCCGGCAAGACAATGGCCGTTTTAAGGTTGCTGAAGTTAAAAAAGCCATTGAACAGCGCCAGCAATTTGCTACTGCCGAAATACGCAGCAGCTTTTGGAATGCAGGGTTAAATGCGGGCTTAAGCGAAGCACAAATTATGTTATTGGCCGGCATCTTTGGCTGGGATATCGACTTTGCGCTGGACCTTCGTGCCGGTGATAGCTTTAGCGTTATTTTTAATGCGGAATATGTCGAAGGCGAATATCTTGGTCGCGGCCAAATTATTGCAGCGCAATTTAGTAATCAAGGTCAGGTTTATCAGGCTATTCGCCATACCGATGGTAACTTTTATAAACCGGATGGCAACAGCATGCGTCAGGCTTTTTTACGGGCCCCGGTTAGTTTTCAGTATGTCAGCTCTAATTTTAATCCGCGTCGTTTACACCCAGTGTTAGGCACGGTACGCGCCCACAATGGTACTGACTATGTGGCGCCTGTTGGTACACCTATTATGGCCGCGGGTGATGGCCGGGTAACCCATTCAGCCTATAATGGGGTAAATGGTCATTATGTATTTATTCAACATGCCAATAATATCGTCACCAAATATCTGCACTTATCAAAACGCGACGTAAAAAGCGGTGACAGGGTACGCCAAGGGCAAACTATTGGCCGCTTAGGGGCTACAGGCAGGGTTACTGGCGCACATTTACACTATGAGTTCTTACAAGACGGCGTGCATCGTAATCCCCGCACCGTAAAACTGCCGCAAGCCACACCGTTAAGTGGTGCTGAGCGCCAAGCCTTTCAGCAACAGGTTAACCTGATTTTGGGTGAGTTACAAAGCCAACAACAAGCGTATCTTGCTAAGCAGAATAGTAACAATACGGCGCAAAGCGCCAGCAACTAATACATAGTAATGGTGTTGAAACAACGAAGCTTAAGGTGTAGATAACTTGCCAGCAAAGTAATAAAAAAGGTGCCGTAGCACCTTTTTTATTACCTGCTATTAGTTAACCTACCAAGGCTAACAGAATACCTGCAGCCACTGCCGACCCGATAACACCCGCGACATTCGGCCCCATGGCATGCATTAATAAGAAGTTATGTGGATCAGCTTCTAAGCCAAGCTTATTTGATACCCTGGCGGCCATAGGCACAGCTGATACACCTGCCGAACCAATTAACGGATTAATCGGCTGGGTAGAGAACTTACTCATTAATTTCGCCATTAAAATGCCCGCTGCAGTACCGATGGCAAACGCTACCATGCCAAGCACCAGAATGCCGAGCGTTTGCGTGGTTAAAAACAAGTCAGCACTTAACCGCGAGCCCACAGCCAAGCCTAAGAAAATAGTGACTATATTGATTAGCTCGTTTTGCACGGTTTTACTGAGCCGGTCAACCACACCACACTCTTTCATCAGATTGCCTAAGCAAAACATACCAATTAAGGGTGCAGCTGTAGGTAATAACAAGATGGTTAGTAACAATAAAAGGAGCGGAAAAATAATTTTCTCACGCTTGCTGACCACCCGTAATTGCGTCATCTGAATTTTACGCTCTTTCTCAGTGGTTAACGCACGCATTATCGGCGGTTGAATCAGCGGTACTAACGCCATATAGGAGTATGCCGCCACAGCAATAGCACCCAGTAAATCGGGCGCTAAACGCGATGCGAGGAAGATAGCAGTAGGACCATCAGCACCACCGATAATGGCAATAGCCGAGGCTTCTTTTAAGGTAAAACTTAAACCCGGCACCCAGTTCAGGGCAATAGCACCAAACAGGGTGGCAAAGATGCCAAACTGTGCCGCTGCACCGAGAAACAGCATGCGCGGATTGGCGATCAGAGCGCCAAAATCGGTCATCGCCCCCACACCAAGAAAAATCAGCAACGGAAATAAGCCAGAGGCGATACCCATATCGTAAAACAGATAGAGAATACCGCCAGGCTCACCCATACCCGCCAACGGAATATTGGTCAGGATAGCGCCAAAACCTATGGGTAGCAGCAATAAAGGCTCAAAACCGCGGGCAATGGCTAAATACAGTAAGCCCACCCCAACCAGCATCATAACCACCTGGCCTGGTGTAAAGTGCACCAGACCGGTTGAAGCAATCAGTGTCTGAATAGCGTCCATCAGTAATCCTTGTTATCGCAAGTTCAGGTTAATCAAAACTGATTAACACATCACCGGTCGATACGGCATCACCCGCTGCGACATGAATTTTCGCCACAGTGCCATCCGATACGGCCCGCACCTCTGTTTCCATTTTCATTGCTTCCATAATAATCACCACATCGCCGCGTTTTACGCTGGCGCCTGGCTTAGTAACAATTTTCCAGATATTACCGGCCAAAGGTGCGTTTAAGGTAGCGCTGCCGGTTACCGATGCACTGCCTGGGATATTCTCGGACACCACCGGTTTTACGCTGCTAAGCTCGCCAGTGGGTGCAACTTCTACTTCATATACCTTGCCATCAACCCGCACGCTATAAGCGGCAGGACCGCTTTGGCTTACAGCCGTCTTCACCGCAGGTTTGCTGGCTTGCTCAGCAACGGCGCCTGGCGCCGGTTCAAAGGCCGCTGGATTATTACGGTTTTTCAAAAATTTTAAGCCCACTTGCGGAAATAAAGCATAGGTGAGCACGTCATCGACGATATCCGCGGCCAGATCGATATTTTCGGTTTTAGCCAGCTCATTGAGCTCTGCCGTTAGTTTATCCATCTCGGGGGTTAATACATCAGCTGGACGACAGGTAATGGCTTTACCACCTGCCAATACTTTTTGCTGTAATTCAGCATTTACCGGCGCTGGTGTGGCACCGTACTCACCTTTTAATACGCCCGCTGTTTCTTTAGTAATACTCTTATAACGCTCGCCGGTTAAGATATTTAATACCGCCTGGGTACCTACAATCTGCGAGGTAGGTGTCACCAAAGGTAAGTAACCCAGATCTTCCCGCACCCGCGGGATTTCTTTGAGTACCGCATCCAATTTTTCCAGCGCACCTTGCTCTTTTAATTGGCTTTCCATATTGGTTAACATGCCACCTGGTACCTGTGCCAGTAAAATACGGGCATCAACGCCTTTTAGTGAGCCTTCAAACTGCGCATATTTTTTCCGCACATCACGAAAATAAGCGGCAATATCGGCTAATAATTCCAGATTAAGACCAGTATCCCGCTCAGTGCCTTCGGTTATCGCCACTAAAGTTTCAGTGGCGCTATGACCATAGGTCATACTCATCGAGGAAATAGCGGTATCTAACATATCAATACCGGAGTCAATGGCCTTCTGATAGGTCGCGGTGCTTAAGCCAGTGGTCGCATGGCATTGCATCGCCAGTGGAATTTTCACTTCCTCTTTAATGCGGGTCACCAGCTCTTCACAATCATACGGCTTTAATAAACCGGCCATATCCTTAATACAGATAGAATCACAGCCCATATCTTCCAATTGCCGGGCCATATTGACCCACATATCTACGGTATGCACCGGGCTAACGGTATAAGAAATGGTACCCTGGGCATGGGCGCCGACTTTAATGGCAGCTTGCACCGCAGTTTGTAAATTGCGGATATCATTCATCGCATCAAAGATACGGAATACGTCGACACCGTTATCATGCGCCCGCTCGACAAAGCGCGTAACCACGTCATCCGCATAGTGCCGATAACCTAGTAAATTTTGGCCACGTAACAACATTTGTTGTTTGGTGTTCGGCATAGCTTTTTTTAGTTCACGAATACGATGCCAGGGATCCTCTCCCAGATAACGAATACAGGCATCAAAGGTCGCGCCGCCCCAGGATTCAACCGACCAATAGCCTACTTTGTCCAATTTACTGGCAATGGGCAGCATATCTTCCAAGCGAACCCGCGTGGCCAGCAAAGATTGATGTGCATCACGCAACACCAGTTCAGTTAATAGCAAAGGCTTCGTCATGCCAGTATCCTCTTGGTCTGTTTATTGTTTTTGACGGTATTGATGCACTGCAGCACTAATTGCAGCGATGATGGCCGGGGATACCCCGTTGTTGGAATCTTCAATCTTGTGCGATTTTTCCACTACCTTTACTGGAAAATAACGCTGTATTACTTTGCTCATTAATTGC
The DNA here is from genome assembly GCF_014653435.1 of Alishewanella longhuensis. Classification (GTDB taxonomy): domain Bacteria; phylum Pseudomonadota; class Gammaproteobacteria; order Enterobacterales; family Alteromonadaceae; genus Alishewanella; species Alishewanella longhuensis. The sequence continues at coordinate 435,729 of NZ_BNAO01000002.1, forward strand.
AGTAGCAAAACTAACACAAATAGAAAGGTAAAAACGGTCACCATGCCGATCAGCATTAAGCCAGCCGCTTCTAACAGTAAATCTGCAACCATCAATATCTCTCCAGTATAAATGCCGGGCACAACAGTAGCTGTGCGATGGGCAGCCGCCAAGCTGCGCCCAAAAGCGTATTGATACAGTATGGCCTAAAGCCCCGGCACACGAAAATAAATTACAGTGATACTTGGTATTGTTATTTTTATACGATTTACCGCGGACAATCAACCATCAAGACATATATATTTCTAGCCGTCTAAATAGCATTGAACATCAAGAGGTCAACCAGAGGCAAAAACTTTCTTTACCTCTGGCGATATATTAGGGTGTAAGGTAACGCCTAACAGCTTTACCTCATTCAACCGAGGAATGAGTGACGGCTAGCGCAGCAACAAGCTCCTGCAATAACTGCTGCCAGCCCAAGCTTAAGGCTTGGACCATAGCAGGATAGCCATCATTGGCCAAAGCGACCTGATAGGAAAACGGTACAGTGCTATCCAGCACTGCCCCACTGATATTGTAACGGCCACTGACTATCGCCTGCCCGCTCTCGCTGGCATAAAAGCGATCAATTTCCAGCTGCAGGGTTCTGGCGCCAATGGCATTAAAAGCTGCAAGTGGTTGTTTTGGTAGCGCTAATAACAGATATTCTGTAAGTTGTCGTTGTAACTGTTGCTCCAGCGCATCAGCCCAGAGGTGCTGGCGGGCAATACTAAACTCAACTGCAGATTGTTGCAGTACTAAACCGCTACCATTTAAGTAACTTGCAACCTTTATCGGTGCCAGCACAAGCGGTTGCTGAACTCGGGTATCAATAGCAGGCGGTGTCTGTGCCACCAGTTGATAATAACGAACCTCACTGGCTGGGCTACTACAGCCAACCAGCAGCAGTAAGGTCGAAGATAAGATAGCAGGTATGAGCTTCATTCTTTGGCTTTCCTCGGCTGTGGATCAGCATTATCACTGGCATTGATTAATAGCGCATTGCTTTGCTGATTGAGTAACCTTAAAACAGGCTGTAACTCGCGTAACACCTGATCCAACATCTGCAGATTATTGCCAGCTCGCTCATAAGCAACAGAACCTGGACTTATACCGGCCAACGCCCGGCGTATTTCGGCTAAACTTTGCTGTAAATCGGCTGGAAGCTGCTGTAATTCTGGTTTTTCAACAAGCTGCTGTAAATTACTAATAAGGTCTTCACTTCTAGCCAATAATTGCTCGGTCGCGGCCAGAGTTTGTTGCCCTTGCGCCAGAAACGGTTCTAGCTGCAAATTATTAATTTTATCCAAAGCGGTGAGTACTTTTTGCTCGATATTACTTAAGCCACTGCGTGCCGAGGGTAAGTTTGGATAACCGGCCTGCTGGCTTAAAGCAATTTGCTCAGCGTAAAGTTGCTGCAGCCTAGTATCAGCCAGGCGTTCGTTATTAATATCTAAATCGACATAGAGCGCTCCGGTGAGTAAATTACCGGTTTTTAATACCGCATGTAAACCGCGGCTTATCGCCAAATCTAACTCTTGTCCTAGCTGCTGTAAGGTGAGGTTTTCATATAAACGACCGGCTTCAATGCGGATTAATACTGGTATGCCCTGATTAAGCGAAACTTCAAATGGCTTCTCCATGGCAAAAAAGAACGGCACACTGGTAACGGTACCCACTCTAACACCCCGATATTCCACGGGCGCACCAGATTTTAAACCGCGTACTGACTCATCAAAAAATACCAAATACTCCACAAACTGATGGTACATACCATCCTGGATACTTTGACGGTCTGGAAATAGCTGAAACTCAGCACCGTTTTTCACATTGCTGCCAACCGGCCAGCCATCCATCACATCAAAACTTACACCGCCACTTAACAGTGTTGCCGCAGAGCCTATATCAACCGATAACCCTTCAGCCGATAAATCGAAAGATAAACCGCTACTTAGCCAAAACCTGACATTCTCAGTCACCAGCGCATCATAAGGCTGACGAATGTAGAGCTGATAGCGGGTGCGTCGCTCCATCAAATCAAACTCACTGCTTTCTACCGTGCCTACCTCATAGCCACGATATAACACCGGATCACCAACGGCCAGCCCGCTAGTATTAACCGTTTGCAAGAGTACTCGAACTCCTGGCGCATCTGGTGGCGCCACCGGTGGAGTATTGAGCAGCGGATGGGTCAATCTAACGTGCGGTGAGTCGCCCGGTTGTAACTCAATATAAGCCCCTGAGAGCAATGTGTTTAAGCCGGTAACACCGCCACGACCTATTTGCGGTTTGACCACCCAAAACTGCGAGCCTTCATTTAGCAGTGGGGTCACATTGGGCTTCATCCTTACCTTAATCATTACTTGGTTCAGATCTGAGCTGAGTTCAACCGATACCACCTGACCAACATCAACACTGCGGTTTTTTATCTGTGTTTTCCCCGCGACAATGCCTTCCGCATCTTCCGCGATTAATAGCAACATAGCACCTTGTTGCTGAAAATGATTAAATAGCATCCAGATACCAATTAGCATCGCAGCTAAAGGTACAACCCAGATGGGTGACCATTGCCGGATCCCTTTTACCTTTGCTTGTGGTAACTGCGTATCTGTCACACTCGATCTCCTTTAACCGCATGCTGATCCCACAGCAAACGCGGATCAAAACATATGGCTGCTAACATAGTTATCACTACCACCGCGGCAAATACCAGCGCCCCTACCCCAGGGTAAACACTCATCAGTAAATCAAAGCGTACCAAGGTAGCCAGAATAGCCACTACTAAGACATCGACCATTGACCAACGCCCAACCCAGTCTACTAACAAATAGACCTGTGTAGTAAATTTACCTTTGGCTGCTGCCGGTTGCCGCGCTTTGTAACACAGCCAAAACATGATTAAAATTTTCGCTATGGGTATTATGACGCTAGCCAATAAGATAACCAGTGCAACTGGGTATTCTCCATCCTGCCACATTAATAGAAAGCCACTAATAATGGTAGAGTCTGTAATACTACCAAAAGAGACAGTACGCATAATAGGTAATAAATTGGCAGGGATGTATAACACACAAGCAGCAAATAATAATGCTAGCGTTTTCTGCAGGCTGCTGGGGATGCGGGGATAAACGCGGCTATCACAACGCGGGCAGTGGCTTTGTGTCATCGCCACCACAGCAGTACAGCATTGACAAAGTTTTAATTGCTGCTCCAAACCACTTAAACCGGCAATGGCATTGACTGCAGGCTTAGGTGCTGGGGCCAGCTTAGACCACATTTCGTGCCGATCAATTACCTGAAATGTACGTAGATGCAATAAACAAAACAAACAAAACGCCCAAAAACTTAAACCCAGTGAGATATCAGTATTAGCGACCAGCTTCACAAAGCTGATCAGCAGCCCCATCAGGAATATATCTACCATACTCCAGGGTTTTAACATAAACAGTACCCTGGCAACCCAAATACGGGCGGGTAATTTATAAATCATCCCCAACTTCAGATAAATTACCGCCGCCATACAAAAAGCTGGGACGGCTTGAATAAACAGCCAAACCAAAATGGCCAACGCCTGATGATATTCAGTAAACAATACCGTGGCGGTATCAAAAAAATGCATTTCACTGCGATTACCCGCTACACCTAAACTGACAAAAGGAAATAAGTTGGTTAACAGCATCATAAAGAGAGCTGACGCTGCATAAAGTACCGGCCTTAAAATTGGCTGCGGTTGGCGCACGTCCAGTTGATGATCACAACGGATACAATGTGCTTGCTCACCCTCTTGCAGTTGCGGCAGATGCTGCAAAAGATCGCAATGTCGGCAAAGCACCAATTCAACACCGGGCATGGGTGCTGTTGTTTCAAAGCAGGCAGTGATCGCAGGACTATTACTGACAGACACAAGGTTTCCGGGAGAATAAGATCGCGGTAAGTAGTGCTGTTATAGCATATTTCGAGCAATCTGTGGATAGGCTAATAGAACTTGCTAGCTAACTGTTGCCATATAGGGAGCAAAGTGAGTACATGCCGTGATTACACCTCCATATCCTGCTCAAACAGGCTCCTTACCGCCCACTAGTCTGGTTGTTGCTGGTCAAATATCCAACAGCTCTTTAAGTTTCTCATCAACGCATTTACTAGCCGCAAATGGCTTATCTGTTTTAGCATCAATCAGAAAACGAAGGGCAATACCCTCGATAAAGGTTAAGTTAGGATCGACAGAAGTCACCGGAGTACCACTAGCATAATTCATTCGATCGACCACTTTTGAAAAAGAGGCTGATGTTGGTGTCAAGCCGACATTAACTGCGTCATGTTCTGCACTGGGATAGTAAGTACGAGTAATAAATTGTGTACCGGACTCTGCGTTCACTTTGAAAGTACCACTCACTGCAACACTGCCAAATTTACTGGAAGAGGAGCTCACACCGAACGAGAGCGTATCGAGGCTAAACAGCGTTAAGCCCTCTTTATTTTTAAACCAGTTTACCGTTTCAGCCTTTTTACTTACTAAGCTATTACTTGAGGTAAGCTGCAGTGTGTTGAGCCGACGATTGCTACTTAAGGCATCCTGTAAAGCTCTGGCATGCGGCTCCTGATTACATGCATTGCTGTTGGTGTATGTGCTAAATTCAGCTGGTTCTGAGCTTTGTCTGCTTAATAATTTCCGCTGGGATTTGTGCTATACCTTGCTATAAATGGTCTCTTGCGTCTGCCGCTAGCCGCAACAATCGACTCACTTCAGCCGCTACCGGTTCATCCCTTACTGCAGTGTTAGAGCATCAGACGACCCGCCTTGATTACTGTGATACAAACGAAAGCCATAACTTTGCTGACTTGCTGCACTATAAACAATATGCCGGGATTCAGCACTATGGCATTTTTCAGATGTCAGATCGCAGATCTTCGGTCGCGTAACTGCATTCTATTCTGGGCGCCGCATGCGCTTTAGTATAGCTAACAGCTTGTTGACATGAGCAATCCTCACATACTGTGGCTAGCGTATTGATAGACTTTTGTGCTGCATCTACAACAGTGCTGGTCAGCAATAGGCATAAGCCGGCAGCAGTAAGTCGTAACACATCCATATAAAACTTCCTTAATTTAAACAAACAAAAGGCTAGTTGCCACATTGCATGTAGCAACTACCGGTACGCTGACACATAGAAACCACACTTTCAACATAAAAAAACAAAAAATAAATAATTATTACTTTTTGTTTTTAGAACTGGGAAAAGCACTAACTCTTCGTTCTATTGCTGCTTTTCGTGATGGCTCACCGTTTTCTTTAAGTCCTTGGCTGCGGTAAAATTTTGTAACAGCAGCAGGGATGCTGCGTAGGCTGAGTGGGCACAAGGACGTGATCCTCGAAGCCGGTGGAGAAAATGACTACCCTGCTAAGGGCGTTGCACCACACTAAAATCTGCGGTTACTTTAGGTTAAGTCAATTCAAGATTTGTGCATCCGTTGGCTAAACGCGCCGTACAACTTTGTCGGGGCACGCTGTGGATACCTCCCTGTACGCTGCTGTTTTTCATCCGTGAAAACACCTCCCCGAGCAAAGTGTACTATGCGTTTACCACCTCGTTTGCACCTTACTGATCTTTCACGATCGCTTCGAATCAACCTATGCAGTCAGGCAGCGAGCCGATATTGCTAAACAAAGCGTGTACGGCATGGATGCCGGACAGACAAATCTGCCAGGAGCAAATTGGTCGAACCTAACGGAGGTTCTCACCTCCTGCGTCAGTAGCATCAGGCTCAAAAGCAAAAAACCCGCTAAGATGTTAATCTAAGCGGGTTTCTTCGAATATGGCGGACGCAGGGATGGCTGGCGGCTATCCTGCCGCCTGCCCCTCGGGCCAGCTGAAGCTGTCCCAATTTGCTCCCGGCAAATTGGTCGAACCTAACGGAGGTTCTCACCTCCTGCGTCAGTAGCATCAGGCTCAAAAGCAAAAAACCCGCTAAGATGTTAATCTAAGCGGGTTTCTTCGAATATGGCGGACGCAGGAGGATTCGAACCTCCGACCGCTCGGTTCGTAGCCGAGTACTCTATCCAGCTGAGCTATGCGTCCGGGGTGTTGCTATTTATAATTTTTACACTATTTATGGAGCACCGTGTTTGGCATTATTGCCGAGTGCTTGTAACATCCCATTTCAGATGGCGGACGCAGGAGGATTCGAACCTCCGACCGCTCGGTTCGTAGCCGAGTACTCTATCCAGCTGAGCTATGCGTC
>NZ_BNAO01000002.1:442008-595100 GCF_014653435.1 Alishewanella longhuensis
ATCTGAAAAATGGCGGAGAAAGAGGGATTCGAACCCTCGATAGAGTTTCCCCTATACACCCTTAGCAGGGGTGCGCCTTCAGCCACTCGGCCATTTCTCCGCACTGTGTTGCGGCGTGTATATTAATGTCTTGGGAAAATAAGTCAAACAATTTTTAGAATTGAAAAGCCTGTTTGCCGACCTTTTAAGCAGTTTGTTGGTTATTTAGCTGAAATGCGATAAAACAGCTAAATAACCAAGGCGGTGTAAAGCTAACATGCAGCTTATTCACCTTCGTTAAAGTTACCACCGTTGGTATCTTTCTCAGCTTGAATGCGCATATAAATTTCTTCACGATGCACAGAAATATCTTTAGGTGCATTAACCCCAATGCGAACCTGATTACCTTTTACACCCAATACAGTTACGGTAACTTCGTCACCAATCATTAGGGTTTCACCTACTCGACGCGTAAGAATTAGCATTCGTTTGCTCCTTTGCCTGTCATTAGCAGTGGTCTGTCACTGCACTATTCATTAGCGCTGTATAATACACAGCGCTCGTTTAATTGGAAAGCTTACAACTGCGCAGATTATAACTGAGCGCTTCTACATTCGCTCTTTAATATAGTCAACTGCCGCAGTTAACACGGCAGGTAACGCCGCGGCGTCAGTTCCGCCGGCTTGCGCCATATCTGGCCGCCCACCACCTTTACCGCCAAGTTGATTTGCCGCCCAGGCAACTAGCTGACCTGCATGAACTTTAGCAGTTAAATCGGCACTTACCCCAGCGATTAAACTCACTTTGCCGTCATTTATCGTTGCCAACAATATTACAGCACTACCCAATTTATTTTTAAGCTCATCCAATACCGAACGCAACGCTTTAGCATCAGCTTGCTCAAGTTGCTGTACCAACACCTTCACCTCACCGAGTTGCAGTGCATTGTCGGTTAAAGAGGCTCCGGCGAAGCTGGCTAGTTTTGCTTTTAGCTGCTCGATTTCTTTTTCCAGCGATTTGCTGCGATCTAACGTTTGCTGCACGCGCTCGGTTAAACTAAACATATCGCCTTTTAACAAACTGGCTGCTTGCGCAGCTTGATTTTCCAGTTGTTGTACATAAGAAACAGCACCTGTAGCACTAACCGCTTCTATCCGACGCACACCTGAGGCAATACCGCCTTCAGACACAATTTTAAACAAACCAATGTCACCTGTACGATCGACATGGGTTCCACCACAGAGTTCAATTGAAAACTCGCCCATACTCAGCACCCGGACTTCATCGTCGTATTTCTCGCCGAATAACGCCATAGCTCCTGCCGCTTTTGCAGCCTCAATTTGCATTAAACGGGTTTGCAGCGGCGAGTTTAGTTGGATCTGTTCATTCACTAACTGCTCAATAAGCTGCAATTCGTTATGTTTTACTGCTTCAAAATGTGAGAAATCAAACCGTAAACGCTCTGGTCCTACTAAAGAACCTTTTTGTGTAACATGCTCACCTAGTACCTGACGCAGCGCCGCGTGCAATAAATGTGTAGCAGAGTGATTCTTACGAATCGCATCACGCCGCTTTACATCTATTTCTGCCTGCACTTTGCTACCGACTTTTATCGCACCGTTAGCCTGTCCCTGATGCGCAAAAGCTTTGGCGACTTTCAAGGTATCATGGACATTAAAAACAGTGCCATCAGCCAGTGTTAAGGTACCAGTATCACCAACCTGACCGCCAGATTCAGCATAAAAAGGGCTGTTATCTAAAATCAGCAGCGCCGTTTCACCTGCGGCAATTTCTTGTACGCTTTGGCCCTGTTTTAGGATCTCAACAACCTCAGCGTTACCATAATGTTCAGTATAGCCGATAAATTTCGTTTGTTGCGTTGAGGTTAATTGTTGGTTGTAATCCATACCGAAATTACTGGCTTGCTGCGCCCTTTTACGCTGCTGTGCCATGGCCTCGTCAAACCCGGCCTGATCAATGGTCAGGTTGCGCTCGCGGGCAACATCGTTGGTTAAATCAACAGGGAAACCGTAAGTGTCGTATAGCTTAAAAACTAACTCACCAGGAATTTCAGAACCCGTTAATGCTGCTAGCTCCTCATCCAGAATTTGCAAACCTCGCTCTAGCGTTTTACCAAATTGCTCTTCTTCCAGCTTAAGCGCTTTTTCAATAATAGCTTGCTTAGCAGCAAGCTCTGGATAGGCTTCGCCCATCTGAGCAACTAGCGCACTTACTAACTTGTAGAAAAAGGCTCCATTCGCTCCCAACTTGTTGCCATGACGCACGGCCCGACGAATAATTCGCCGTAGTACATAGCCGCGACCTTCATTGGATGGCATCACCCCATCAACAATTAAGAAAGCACAGCTACGAATATGGTCGGCCACAACTCGCAGCGATTTATCATTAAGATCACTGGCGCCAGTGGCCTCTGCCGCGGCTTTAATTAGCGCCACAAAGGTGTCTGTTTCGTAGTTGCTATGTACATGCTGCAGTATGGCGGCAATCCTCTCCAAGCCCATACCGGTATCAACACTGGGTTTTGGTAGTGATAGCATCTCGCCGCTGGCTAAGCGGTTAAACTGCATAAAGACGATATTCCAGATCTCGATAAAGCGATCGCCGTCTTCTTCGGCTGACCCTGGCGGGCCGCCCCAGATATGCTCGCCATGATCATAAAATATTTCAGTACAGGGACCACATGGCCCGGTGTCACCCATTGCCCAAAAGTTATCAGAGGCATAAGGGGCACCTTTATTATCACCAATGCGGATAATGCGCTCTGCTGGCACGCCGATATCATTTAACCAAAGATTATACGCTTCATCATCAGTAGCATAGACCGTGACCAACAATTTTTCTTTAGGTAATTTAACGACTTCGGTCAAAAATTCCCAGGCATAGCGAATGGCATCTTGTTTAAAATAATCACCAAAGCTGAAATTGCCCAGCATTTCAAAAAAAGTATGGTGGCGTGCGGTATACCCCACATTCTCCAGGTCGTTATGTTTTCCACCGGCTCGCACACAGCGCTGTGCCGATACGGCACGGCTGTAGCTGCGTTGATCTTGTCCTAAAAAAACATCTTTAAATTGCACCATTCCGGCGTTAGTAAACAACAAAGTGGCATCGTTACCAGGGATCAGTGAACTGCTAGGTACTATGCTATGGTCTTTACTGGCAAAAAAATCTAAAAAGGCTTGCCGGATAGCGGCAGATGTCATGCTCATGAAAAATCCTGTTTATTTATCGGTTAATCATTCTGGTCGAACACCGCGCGGATCTGCTCACTGCTAAAACCGCGGCGTTGCAAATAAGCCATGCGTTTTACTTTATCTTGATAATCCGCTATCGCTTTATCAGCAAACTTTTTCTGATAAGTGTGTTTCGCTACTTGCCACCAATCAATATTTTCAGCTGCGATAACGGCATTTAATTGCTGTTCTGTTAACTGATGCTGCCGACACTCCTGCAAAATATAGCGGTAACCATAGCCCTGGTTACAGCGGTTACGCACTATCATCAGCAAAAAGCGCTCTTCATTCAGATAATTCTGAGCAAGACACCAGTCGAGTACCGCGGCTACCTGTGCAGCAGAAGCCCCTTTGCGCTGTAATTTTACCGCCAGCGCGGCCCGGCTGTAATCGCGGCGGCTTAAATAGTTTAGTGCGGCCTTGCGTAAGGCTTGCTGATCTAGCATCAAACTTCTAATACACCATCTTGTTGTGCTTTAACTTGTAACGCAAACAACTCGTTGAACGATAAGAAGAAGGCGATATGTAATATCGGCACCACTACAACTAAACCGAGCAGCATAGTAGGTATAGTAAGGACGATAAGCCCCAGACTCAACAGACTAAATAAAGCTAATGCGGCCATATTACGCCAACAGGCAATAAAACTGGCTTGCAAAATCAGCGTCACCCGTTGTTCTTTTAAAAAGTAAGCAATAGCCACGGCATAAGCGAACAACATGGTACTTAACAGCAAGCCAATTATTAGTAGTAATAATTGCCAGGTAATGGCGGGATCTTGTACACCTGTCTCTTGAGCCAATTTCATAGCGACAAAAATTTGCTCCCGAAATTGTACCAAGGGTACCGATACCAGAAAGTTTAAGGTAGCGATTAAGATTAAGATGCGGCGACTAGCCGCTTCGGTAAAGGGTTTAAACAGCCAATCGATACCTATTGTTTGTTGTTGCTGCACGCCTACCACGGCCTTATAAAAGCCAGCAGTTAAAAAAGGGCTGGCTAATACGCCTAAAATAAGTGTAATCGCGTTTAAAGTTGCCAAAAAAGTTAGCACTAACGTCAGTAAAATCATTTGAATAAACACAAAAGGATACTGTTTAAAAATATCCCAGGCTTGTTTTAGCCATTCAATAGCGGTTGTCGCCTTAACACGACGAATGATCAGTTTTATCTGAAACGGCTTTTCCACACTCACTCCACTACCACAGGCTGGTTAGCACCAGCAAATTGGTTCTTATCATACTGTAAAAGGCCGGTAATTAAGAGGGTCAGGCAGCGAAAAAAGCACAAGTTGTCAGCAAAAGCCGCCGTTAAGGCGGCCTGCGGCTGGGATACTTTACTAATTAACGAATATTTGGAGCCAACCAGCTCTCTGCAGTGGCTAAATCCCAACCTTTGCGAGCTGCATAGTCGGCTACTTGTGCAGGATCAATTTTACTTACTGCGAAGTACTTGCTATCAGGATGGGCAAAATACCAACCACTTACCGCAGCACCTGGCCACATGGCATAGCTTTCAGTAAGTTGCATGCCGATCTTGGCCTCGACATCCAAGAGCTGAAATAAAGTACCTTTTTCAGTATGTTCTGGGCAAGCCGGATATCCAGGTGCAGGTCTAATTCCTTGATAAAGTTCCCGAATTAACTGCTCATTATCCAATTGCTCAGTTGCTGCATAACCCCAATATTCGCGGCGTACTTTCATATGCAGATATTCAGCCAGGGCTTCCGCTAACCGGTCGGCCAGGGCTTTTACCATTATACTGTTGTAATCATCATGGGCTTTAGCAAACTCTGCGGCAAACTCATCGGCACCAAAACCGGTGCTTACCGCAAAGGCCCCAACATAGTCAGCAACACCTGAACCAACAGGCGCAATAAAATCACTTAAGCAGCAATTTGGCGCGTTATTTCGCAGCGCCAATTGTTGACGCAGACCATACAAACGGCAACGCTCAGTCTGTCGGCTGTCATCGGTATAAACGATAATATCATCACCATCACTATTCGCCGGAAAGAAACCAAAAGCCGCTTTGCCTGCGATCTGCTGTTGGCTGATCATTAGATCCAATAAATCATTGGCATCCTTGAAGACTTTACGCGCTTCTATACCAACTTCCGGGTGGTTTAATATCGACGGGTATTTGCCTGATAGCTGCCAGGTTAAAAAGAACGGCGTCCAGTCGATATAATCGCGTAGTACTTGTAAATCAACATCTTGCCAATAGTGCACACCTGGATGTTTTGGTGCTGTCGCCACCCTACCTAAGTCTAACGGAAAGCGGTTCGCCCGCGCTTCAGCCAAACTTAACATTTTTTCACCAGGGCGACTACGATGATGTTGCTCAACAGCTATACGGTACTCTTCGCTGATCCGCGCCAGATAATCGGGTTTATTATCGGCACTAATTAGTGATTGCACCACTGACACACTACGCGAGGCATTTGGCACGTAAACCACACCATGTTGGTAATGTGGTGCTATTTTTACCGCAGTGTGGGCTTTAGAGGTGGTGGCACCGCCGATTAATAACGGCACGGTAAAACCTAAGCGGGTCATTTCTTTCGCCACATGCACCATTTCATCCAGCGAAGGTGTAATTAGGCCTGATAGGCCGATAACATCTACATTACGCTCCTTCGCTACACGAAGAATTTCGGCACAAGACACCATCACCCCAAGATCAATCACCTCAAAATTATTACACTGTAACACCACACCGACAATATTTTTGCCGATATCATGCACATCGCCTTTTACGGTGGCCAGTAGCACCTTACCTTGTGCTTGCCCGCCCTCTTTCTCCTGCTCAATAAAAGGCTGCAAATAGGCAACAGCTTTCTTCATCACCCGGGCCGATTTAACTACCTGGGGTAAGAACATTTTACCTTCACCAAACAAATCGCCGACCACGTTCATACCGTCCATTAACGGCCCTTCAATCACATGCAGCGGCTTTTCCGCTTGTTGGCGAGCTTCTTCAGTATCAATATCAATAAAATCGGTGATGCCTTTAACCAAGGCATGCTCCAGCCTTTTGCCCACTGGTAAGCTGCGCCAGGCATCATCGACTTTTTCAGCGACGCTACCATCGCCTTTAAACTGCGCAGCGATATCAAGTAAACGCTCGGTAGCATCAGAGCGCCGGTTTAAAATGACGTCTTCTACCCGCTCCCGCAGCAGTTCAGGAATATCATCATAAACCGTTAATTGCCCGGCATTGACAATCCCCATATCCATACCAGCAGCAATGGCATGGTATAAAAATACCGAGTGGATTGCCTCGCGTACCGCATCATTACCACGAAACGAGAAGGACACATTCGACACGCCACCTGAAATTTTGGCATAGGGACACAGTCGTTTAATATCACGGGTGGCCTCTATAAAGTCGACAGCATAGTTATTATGCTCTTCAATACCCGTCGCTACCGCAAAGATATTAGGATCAAAAATAATATCTTGCGGCGGAAAACCGACTTGCTCAGTTAGAATAGTGTAGGCACGTTGGCATATTTCAACTTTACGCGCACGCGTATCAGCCTGTCCCTTTTCATCAAAGGCCATCACGACTACCGCAGCACCATAGCGCCTTAATAGGCGGGCCTGCTGTAAAAATGGCACCTCGCCCTCTTTCAATGAAATTGAATTCACGACGGCCTTGCCTTGGATGCACTTTAACGCCGCCTCTATCACTTCCCATTTCGAGGAGTCGACCATAATCGGCACTCTTGAAATGTCGGGTTCTGAAGCCAGCAAACTGAGATAACGCACCATGGCAGCTTTGCTGTCTAGCATGGCCTCATCCATATTGATATCAATAATCTGGGCGCCGTTTTCAACCTGCTGTCGTGCCACATCTAACGCTGTTTCGTAATCCCCTTTTAAAATCAGTTTTTTAAAACGGGCTGAGCCAGTCACATTGGTCCGCTCGCCAATATTGATAAATCGTGCTTGCTGTCGCATTACCACTCCACCGAAAAAGCTTCTAAGCCTGCTAAATGAAAACTGTGATCAGCGGCTCTGGGCTGCCGGGGGAGCGCATCTTTTACCGCCTCACTCATAGCCTTGATATGCTCTGGTGTGGTACCGCAGCAACCACCAACAATGTTTAAAAAACCTTGCCTGGCCCAATCAGCTATCTCGGCAGCCATCTCCTCTGCTCCCAGGTCATATTCTCCAAATTCATTTGGTAAACCGGCATTAGGATGTACCGAAACATAAGCCTCTGAGATACCCGATAAGGTTTCAACATAGGGCCGCAGTAAGTCTGGGCCCAGCGCACAGTTAAGGCCAAAGCTCACCGGCTCAACATGGGCTAATGAATGATAAAAAGCTTCTGTCGTTTGGCCTGATAAGGTTCTGCCAGATGCATCAGTAATAGTACCAGAGATCATCACTGGTAACGCAAAACCCAATTCTTCAAATACCTGCAGCACGGCAAAAGCTGCCGCTTTGGCATTTAAGGTATCAAAGATGGTTTCCAACATAATTATATCGGCCCCTCCAGCAATCAGGGCATGCGTCGATTCAGTGTAAGCAGCCACTAGCTCGTCGAAGCTGACATTCCGAAAACCGGGATCGTTCACATCTGGAGAAATAGAGGCTGTACGGTTAGTGGGTCCAAGCACTCCTGCCACATAACGAGGTTTTGCCGGATTAAGCGCTGTCACTTCATCACATACCTGCCTGGCCAGCACTGCCGCTTGCTGATTGATCCGCGCTGAAAGGTGTTCCATCTGATAATCTGCCATGGCAATGGTAGTGGCATTAAAAGTGTTGGTTTCGATAATATCAGCGCCAGCCAGTAAATATTGCCGGTGAATGTCAGCAATTAGCTCAGGTTGGCTTAACACCAGTAAATCATTATTACCTTTTAAATCTGTCGGCCAGTCGGCAAATTCCTGGCCGCGGTAACCGGCTTCATCCAGCTGCTGCTGCTGGATCATAGTACCCATAGCCCCATCTAAAATAAAAATGCGGTGCTGCAGCTGCGCGCGAAACGCTGCCGGGCTTAGTCGTGCTGTACTCATGTTTTATTTCCGGCCAATTTGGTTAATATCAAAAGGCGTAGCTTGGTAAACATAGTAGTTTAACCAATTACTGAATAATAAAAAGGCATGTGATTGCCATAACTTTTGCGGCCCTTGTAATGGGTCATTATTACGATAGTAGTTCTCCGGTACTCGGGCAGCAATACTTGCGGCGACATCCCGTTTGTATTCGTCATCTAAAGTAGTGACATCATATTCCGGATGGCCGGTAACAAAAATACGGCTACCACTACTATTTTGTAGTAAATAAGCACCGGTAACGTCGGCTTCGGCCAGGATATGTAAATCGTCATGCTGCTGGTAACGTTGTTTCGGTACCTGCGCATAGCGCGAGTGCGGCACTAAAAATTGATCGTCAAAGCCGCGCACCAAAGGGCTTAGCGGCTGCAAAACTTGCTGCCAGTAAACGCCGGATAGCTTTTCACCACGGATCTCACGTTGTAAGCCATAATAATGATAGAGGGCGGCATGGGCTGCCCAGCATAAAAACAACGTCGAGGTAACATGCGTATCGGCCCAGCGTAGGATCTCACCAAATTGCTGCCAATAGGTTACATCTTCGTAGTCGACCAATCCCAAGGGGGCACCCGTAATAATTAAACCATCGTATTTCTGGTGCTGCACATCAGAAAAATACCGATAAAAGCAATTCAGGTGACTCTCCGGTGTGTGCTTACTGACATGATCATCAATACGCAGCAATTCGATATCTAATTGCAACGGGCTGTTGGCCAATAAGCGCAATAACTGTATTTCAGTCGCAATTTTGTTCGGCATTAAATTTAAAATGGCGACTCTTAATGGCCGGATATCCTGAGCCGCAGCGCGGCTTTCGGTCATCACAAACACGTTCTCAGCAGATAAGGCCTCTACCGCAGGTAACTGATCAATTACTTTTACAGGCATAACTCACTCCAGGCGCCACCGATATGCTACTTTGCGCAATAAACCACTAGATGTCAACTTCTATACGTTTAGACGTCTAAAAATAAAGGTGCGCTATTATCGGGTGCAGCTAAAAAAAAGCAATAAAAAAATCCCCACCAAACTACAACCTAGTCAAGGTGGGGATTCTCTATACTTTGTCGCTAGATGATTGCCATGTAAGCATTACGCCATCTCGCTAGTCACCATACTGTCGTGAAATGCTAAGCCAGGCTAGGTGGTAACACTTACTCTGCTTCAGGTTCAGCAATATCCGCTAATTCAGCTGGGTTATCGACCATAGATTCACCCGGCTTCAGCAATAAACGCTCACGCAGTATTTTTTCAATCTCATCGGCTACAGCCTGATTTTCTGCCAGATATTTCATGGCATTCGCTTTACCCTGACCAATTTTATTGCCTTGATAGGCATACCAGGCGCCGGCTTTATCCACTAAGTTCTGCTGCACACCTAAATCGATCAGCTCACCTAACTTATTAATGCCTGCGCCATACTGGATAATAAATTCGGCTTGCTTAAAGGGTGGTGCCACTTTGTTCTTGACCACTTTAACCCGGGTTTCATTACCGGTGATTTCGTCACCGTCTTTCACCGAACCGATACGACGGATATCTAAACGTACCGACGCATAAAATTTTAGGGCAAAAAATACACAGCGTGTTTGAGCGTTTGATATTACCCGTTAATTTACGCAAGGCTTGCGACATTAAGCGGGCTTGTAAACCCATATGACTGTCGCCCATGTCACCTTCAATTTCAGCTTTAGGCGTTAAGGCCGCCACCGAGTCTACTACAACCACATCTACCGCAGCAGAACGCACCAACATATCGCAAATCTCTAATGCTTGCTCGCCAGTGTCTGGTTGTGAAACCAATAATTTATCGACATCTACACCTAATTTTTTAGCATAAATCGGGTCTAACGCATGCTCGGCATCGATAAAGGCACAAGTTTTACCTGCTTTTTGAGCCTCGGCAATAACTTGCAAAGTAAGCGTAGTTTTACCTGAAGATTCAGGACCATAAATTTCAACAATACGGCCATAAGGTAAGCCGCCAATGCCCAGCGCAATATCCAGCCCTAAAGAGCCTGTTGATACCGCATCGATATCCAAAGCGGTACTGTCGCCTAACCGCATAATAGAGCCTTTACCAAATTGACGTTCGATCTGGCTTAATGCTGCACTTAGGGCTTTTTGTTTGTTGTCGTCCATTTTTTGCTCCGGAAAAGTCGGTCAGATAGCTGACACCGATTTGGCACTGTATGAGCATACAGTAGTCGAGTTTTAAACCTCTGTCAACAGCAAGATGCATTGCTCAAGCGCATGATCTATTGCTTGCTGTCGAATCTGTTGACGATCCCCTGAAAAAAACAGACGCTGAGTGCTGACTTTACCTCGTATCGCAAAACCAAAACACACGGTTCCAACCGGCTTGGCTGCAGAGCCGCCGCCTGGCCCCGCTACACCAGAAATAGCGACAGCAACCTCTGCTAGCGCCGCCTTGGCGGCTCCCTCGGCCATTTCACTTACCGTCTCTTCGCTTACCGCACCAAATTGTAATAAGGTGGCACTGCGCACACTCAATAACTGCTGTTTTGCCTTATTGCTATACGTAATAAAACCACGGTCAACATAAGCAGAGCTGCCAGCAACGGCCGTTAGCCAATAAGCCAAGCCACCACCTGTACAGGATTCAGCAGTGGTGATACTGCATTTTTTCCGTAATAATAGCTGACCTAACTCGCTGGCAAGCTCAAAACTTGTTTTAGCCATCGTCATCGTTAATCCAACGGGAATTGATAATCACATTATGCCGTCAGACCAGAAACCGGAGCAAGTGTTAAGCGCTCATACCCCTATGATGCAGCAATATCTTGGCTTAAAAAGCCAACATCCACATATCTTACTGTTTTATCGGATGGGTGATTTTTACGAATTGTTCTTTGACGATGCGAAAAAAGCCGCCAGTTTGCTCGATATCTCTTTAACCAAGCGGGGGCAAAGCGCGGGTGAGCCTATCCCCATGGCTGGCGTGCCCTATCATGCCGTAGAGGGATATTTAGCGCGCTTGGTACTGTTGGGTGAATCGGTGGCAATTTGCGAGCAAGTCGGCGATCCGGCGACCAGTAAAGGGCCGGTTGAGCGCAAAGTGGTGCGCATCGTCACACCAGGCACAGTTACTGACGAAGCCTTGTTAAATGAACGGCAAGACAATCTGTTATGTGCCATTAGCCAAAGCCGGCAGCAATTTGGCTTAGCACAGCTGGATTTGAGTAGCGGCCGTTTTCTGTTGAATCAAGTGCAAAATGTTGATGATTTAGCCGCGTTGTTACAGCGCTTAAATCCGGCAGAATTGCTCTACCCGGAAGACTTTAACCAAACAGCCTTAATCGAACGCAAAGGTGCTCGCCGTCGTCCTATCTGGGAGTTTGATTTAGCCAGTGCTGAACGCGTACTGTGTCAACAATTTGGTACCCGTGATTTGCAAAGTTTTGGTGTAAAAGAAGCACCTGTCGCTTTGATGGCTGCAGGTTGTCTGATGCAGTATGTCAATGATACCCAGCGGGCGCAATTACCGCATATTCGTAGTATTGCTTTAGAAAGACCTGAAGATTATATCGTGCTGGATGCCGCTACCAGGCGTAATCTGGAGCTCACCAGTACCCTCTCTGGGCAAACGGATAATACGTTAGCCTCGGTGCTGGATCGTTGCCAAACTGCTATGGGCTCGCGCTTGTTAAAACGTTGGATCCATGCACCACTGCGTGCTCAATCTTTGCTCAACCAGCGCTATGAGGCAGTAAATGAATTAACCGATGACTACGAAGCGCTGCAACCGCAACTAAAACATATTGGGGATATCGAGCGGGTTATTGCTCGTTTAGCGTTAAAAAGTGCCCGCCCGCGTGATTTTTCCCGCTTACGCCATGCCTTAACAGCTTTGCCGGAGCTGCAGCAACATCTCACATTAGCGAGGAGCAGCTTACTGTTGCAGCATGCGGCGCACAGTGAGCCACTCCCGGAATTGCTGGCACTGTTAACAGCAGCCATCGTTGAAGCGCCACCTGCACTGATCCGTGACGGCGGGGTTATCGCTAATGGTTATCATAGCGAGTTAGACGAGTGGCGCAGCCTAGCCAGTGGCGCAACAGATTATTTGCAAACCTTGGAACTACGCGAGCGCGAGCGTACTGGTATTAGCTCACTTAAAGTCGGTTATAATAAAATTCATGGTTTTTATATTGAAACCGGCCGCAGTGCAGACAACAAAGTACCTACCGACTATGTACGCCGACAAACGCTAAAAAATAACGAACGCTATATTATCCCTGAGCTGAAAGAGTACGAAGATAAAGTACTAGGCAGTCAAAGCAAAGCATTGGCCTTAGAAAAGCAACTTTACGAGCAGCTGTTTGAGCTGGTTAGCCCCTATTTAGCCCAGTTGCAGCAGCTGGCGGCGGCCTTAGCTGAACTGGATGTGCTGGCCAGCTTCGCTGAATGTGCGGTATTACATCATTATTGTCGCCCGCAGCTAAGTAGCGAAACCGGTATTCGTATTGAGCAAGGCCGCCATCCGGTCGTTGAACAGGTATTAAAAGGTCCTTTTATTGCCAACCCGCTTCAACTAAATAGCGATAGACGCATGCTCATCATTACCGGCCCCAATATGGGCGGTAAATCAACCTATATGCGCCAGACGGCATTGATCACCTTAATGGCAGCAATAGGCAGTTTTGTACCAGCAGAGCAAGCCATTATAGGGCCTATAGATCGGATCTTTACCCGGATTGGTGCCTCAGATGATCTGGCTTCGGGTCGCTCTACCTTTATGGTCGAAATGACCGAAACCGCCACTATTTTGCACCATGCTACTGCGCAAAGTTTAGTCTTGATGGACGAAATTGGCCGAGGCACCAGTACCTACGACGGTTTAAGTCTGGCCTGGGCTTGTGCGGACTATCTGGCCAGTCGCATTAAAGCCTTGACTTTATTCGCTACCCACTATTTTGAGCTTACTCAATTACCAGACTTACTAGCCGGAGTAGTTAATGTGCATCTGGATGCGATTGAACACGGCGATAACATTGTTTTTATGCACCATGTACAAGAGGGTGCGGCCAGTAAAAGTTTTGGCTTACAAGTCGCACAATTGGCGGGGGTACCAAAAAATGTGATTGCGCAAGCTAAGCAAAAACTGCGACAGTTAGAACAACAAACGCCAGACTCAACTAAACTGCCAACGGTACAGCAGCCATTGCCGCAGCAGCAATTAGATTTACTGGCACCCGAGCATCCGGTACTAGGGCAACTACGGCAATTACAGCCGGATGAGCTTAGTGCCAGACAAGCACTGGATTTACTGTACCAACTAAAACAACAACTTAATACTTAAATCCAGACTCAGGCGATGTGGCTGGCAGCAACAGCATAAGGAAAAAACATGCTACTGAAGGACGTAAGTTTATCTGCTATTGTCGCGGGTTTTGTGGCGGTACTGGTCGGTTTTGCCAGCTCGGTTGCCATCGTCTTTCAGGCGGCAGCAGCAACGGGTGCCGGCAGCGATATTATGGCTTCGTGGCTGCTGGCACTGGGGATTGGTATGGCAGTTACCTGTATTGGCCTGTCCTGGTATTATAAAGCGCCGGTCATTACTGCCTGGTCCACCCCTGGCGCAGCGCTGCTGGCCGGTAGCTTACAAGGGCTCAGTCTGGCCGAAGCCACCGGCGTGTTTATTTTTACCGCAGCACTGGGGCTGATTATCGGTCTTACCGGCATGTTTGAACGCCTAACCAGATTGATCCCATTGCCTTTAGCCAGCGCCATGCTGGCAGGCATTTTGCTGCAATTTGGCTTTGCGATTTTTAGCGCAATGCAAAGCGAACTGCTGCTAGTCGGCATCATGTGCTTAAGCTATTTACTGGCTAAAGCCGTAAGTCCGCGCTATGCCATTTTATTGGTACTGTTAAGTGGGGTTATTACCGTCATGTTCTCCGGTACGCTCGATTTATCGCATATCACCCTGACACTAGCCAGCCCCGTTTGGGTAACACCCGAGTTTTCAATGGCTGCCATGTTGGGCGTTGGCTTACCGCTGCTAATTGTAACGATGGCTTCGCAAAATATTCCCGGTGTTGCCGTGCTGCGTGCCAGCGGCTATAGCACGCCCGTCTCCCCTTTAATCACTAGCACCTCATTAAGTACGCTGCTGTTGGCGCCTTTTGGGGCTTTTTCTATCAATCTGGCCGCCATTACTGCAGCTATTTGTAGTGGTGCTGAAGCTCATCCCGCAGCTGAAAAGCGCTATATCGCGGGTATAGCGGCAGGGGTATTTTATTTATTCTTTGGGTTAGCCGGTGCTACCGTAGTTGCGTTATTTGCAGCCTTTCCAATGGCAATGGTGGCCGCACTAGCGGGGCTGGCATTAATTAGCACCATCGCTGCCAATATACATAGCTGCACTCAGGATCCAGGTTACCGGGAGGCAGCAGTGATCACCTTATTAGTTACCGCGTCTGGCGTTAGCTTTTTCGGCATTGCCTCGGCGTTTTGGGGCTTAATAGCCGGCATTGCGACAGTGCTAATTCAACAGCTACCAAACAAAGCCTCGCGCTAAACTTTGGCCATAAGCAGGTTGCGCAAAGTTGTAATTGCAGGCTAAGCTCTGCCCAACCATAACTATAACAAGGAAACATAATGCGCTTCTCAAAAATTGCTTTATTAACCGCGGGCTTACTGCTCTCTAGCCAAGCTATGGCAACCAGCAAAAATATCACAGAGGCAGAGGCTCGTGCTTTACACCAGCAGATTTTAACCATTGATACCCATGTGGATATCGGTCGTGGTTATGCTACTCATTTATTAGATCCAGGCGGCTTTACCAAAGCTCAAGTCGATTTACCCAAGATGCGTGCTGGCGGCCTGGATGCCGTATTCCTGATTGTCTATGCCGCCCAAGGTGCGCTGACTGCCGAAGCCTATCAACAGGCCGCCAATGCAGCCGAGCACAGTTATCAGGCCATTATGCGGATGATTCGAGCTTATCCTGAGCAAGTCGGTTTAGCCCGCACCGCAGATGACGTAGAAGCCTTGCATAAAGCAGGTAAACGCATTGTGCTACTGGGTATGGAAAATGCTTATCCATTGGGTGACAGCATTAAAGATGTGCCGAAATGGGCCGAGCGCGGTATTCGTTATGTGGGTTTAACCCATATTGGCCATAATCAATTTTCGGGTAGCTCTAACCCCAGAGCAGACTTAAACGACAGCGAGAACGATCCGGGCTTATCCGCACTGGGCCGCCAGCTGGTTAAGGCACTTAATCAACATGGCATTTTAATTGATGTGTCGCATGTGGGTAAAAAGTCGATGCTAGAAGCTATAAAACTCTCAACAGCGCCTGTGATTGCCTCACATTCCAGCGCGATGAGTGTACATGCGAACTTACGTAATTTAGACGATGAGCAATTAGCAGCGATAAAAGCCAATGGTGGCGTGGCACAAATGGTGGCCTTTCGTAGCTATGTTGCCGAGCTGGACCCGGCGTTAGCTGCCGCCATTAATGAGCTACGCCAGCAATACCTGCCAAATGGCTGGGCCAATGCTAACGAAGAGCAACGTACCAGCTATGATGCGAAGCTAACACAGTTACGTCGTGAACATCCGGACGTGACCCTGGCGCAATTTGTCGATCATATTGATTACGCTGTCAAACGTATTGGTATCGAACATGTCGGCATTGCGTCTGATTTTGATGGCGGTGGC
Organism: Alishewanella longhuensis; assembly: GCF_014653435.1. GTDB lineage: Bacteria > Pseudomonadota > Gammaproteobacteria > Enterobacterales > Alteromonadaceae > Alishewanella > Alishewanella longhuensis. The sequence continues at coordinate 458,005 of NZ_BNAO01000002.1, forward strand.
GGTGTTGAAGGCTGGAATGATGCCAGTGAAACACTCAACGTCACCTGGGAGCTAATGCGCCGTGGTTACACCAAAGCACAGATCCAGGCGCTGTGGGGCGGCAATGTGTTACGAATTTTACGTCAGGCAGAGCAAGCTGCCAAAAACTAAACCGATAAAAAAGCCCGTTTCAGTACGGGCTTCTCTCTTAACGATTATCTTAATGGCTCTCTCAACTACCGCCGACTACTTCAACTGCTGCCATAAATAGCTGTATTCCAAGGCCGCCATTCTGGCGGATTGGCGATTATCGCTGGCACCGGCATGACCACCTTCAATATTTTCATAGTAATACACCGGATGCCCTTGCTCTAGCATGCGAGCGACCATTTTTCTGGCATGCGCCGGATGCACCCTATCATCGCGGGTTGAAGTGTAAAAAAACGCCTTGGGGTACTTTTTATCCTTGTGCACATTATGGTACGGCGAATAGGTTTTAATCACCTGCCAGAATTCATCTTGATCTGGATCGCCATACTCTGCCATCCAGGAAGCACCCGCTAACAATTGATGATAGCGTCGCATATCTAATAATGGCACCTGACTAATTACTGCGCCAAATAACTCGGGGCGTAACACCATGGCGGCACCGGTAAGCAAACCACCATTAGAGCCACCTTTAATACCTAAATGCTGTGGCGAGGTGATCTTGCGCGCTATTAAATCCTCAGCAATGGCAAAAAAGTCTTCATAGGCTTTCATGCGATTTTTTTGCAATGCGGCCTGATGCCAAGCCGGGCCATACTCTCCACCACCACGAATATTCGCCAGCACATAAACGCCACCCTCAGCTAACCAATTCCGGCCAACCGCTGCTGAATACGCAGGTGTTAAAGACACTTCAAAACCGCCATAACCATAAAGTAAGGTCGGGTTTTTACCGTTATAGGTGATTGCTTTAGGCATCACCACAAAGTACGGCACCAGGGTGCCATCTTTAGACTTGGCTTTATGTTGCTCCACCTTAAACTTGCTCTCATCAAACCAACTGGGGGCTTGGCGCAGCAATTGTTTTTCTAAGGTTTTACTGTCTGCGGTATATAAACTGGCCGGCGTTAAAAAGCCAGTAACCGTATAGTGAAAAGTATTGTCCACCTCGTCAGTATTAAAGATACCAATACTGGCATTCTCTGCCAGCGGGATCTCAGTGCTATGCCATTTACCTTCGCGCTGCTCCAACCGTAACACCTTAGTTTTCACATCTTCCAGCACGCTGATTAATAAATAGTCTTTAGTCCTGGCTATCCGCTCGATGCTTAAGTTAGCGGTTGGTGCCATAACCAGCGATACCTCAGGTTTACCTGCTTTGATAGAAGCAATAGGCATAGCCACTACTGAGCCCTGTTTAAAACCGTGCTCTGGCCAATCCTGCCGCAAATTGATTAGCAGCGCGTCGGCAAACACACCACTCAAAGTGGCGCTGTCAGGCTTGGGAATGGCAATCTTCTTATCATCGACTAATAACCAGGCTTGATTGCTGTAGAAGGTAAGAGATTCATACACCAGATCGTAATGTTTGGCGGCGGTAAACATCCGAAAAGTACTCGCTGCCACAGAAGTTTTACTTCCCGCGTATACTGTTGCCGCTTCCGCTAAATTTGCGCCACGCTGCCAGATCTTGGTGATTCGCGGATAACCTGAGTCAGTTAAAGAGCCCTCACCAAAATCTGTCGCTACAAATAAACTGTTTTCATCTCGCCAGGTCACCTGGCTCTTCGCTTCTGGCAAAACGAAACCATTTTCAACAAAGCTCATCGTGGTTTTACTAAACTCTCGCACCACAGTGGCATCCGCACCGCCGCGTGACAGGTAAACCAGGCACTGCTGATACGCCGGGTACAAACAAGACATGCCTTTAAATACCCAGTTCTCTCCCTCTGCCTCTGCTAACGCATCAATATCCAGTACGGTTTGCCACTCGGGTTTACCGCTGGCATAACTCTTTGCGGTAGTGCGCCGATAAAGGCCTTTAGTGTGGTTTGCATCACGCCAAAAATTATATAAATAATTTCCAACCCGGCTGGGGTAATCAATCTTGTCGCTCGAGTCCATAACCTCCAACGTAGCGTCATAGAACTGTTGGTATTTAGGGTGAGTGCCCAGGTTTTTTTCTGCTTGGTTGTTTTGCTCGGTTACCCATGCCATGGCTTTGTCAGAAGAAACCTCCTCCAACCAAAGATAGGGATCATCAGTTGCAGCATAGGCGCCAGCACTGAGCAATAATGCAGCGGTGAACAAAGTACGCATTTTTTTTCCTTATAGTGTTTACGTTTTTGTACCATAACTGATAATTCAGCATTTTGTAAACAATAGGAAAAAAGTGATGCAAAGTAGAATCAGAGGGTAAGCTAAAATATTAACTTTTTTTGGTGAAACGCCCCATTACCGCGTCCATCTTAGCTATTGGACGCGGCGGTAACAGGCTACTCTTGAAACAAGGTTTCAATATTCAGCCCCTGATGGGTGACGATTTCTCGTAAGCGGCGCAATGCCTCTACCTGAATTTGCCGCACCCGCTCCCGGGTTAGACCAATTTCATGGCCAACATCTTCCAGGGTAGAAGGCTCATAACCAAGCAGGCCAAAACGTCTGGCAAGCACTTCACGTTGCTTAGGGTTTAATTCTTCTAACCAAATTACCAAATGCTGCCGGATATCGGCGTCCTGCAATTCCATCTCTGGACCAAGCTCTTTCTCGTCGGCAATCACATCTAGCAATTGTTTTTCCGAAGAGCCGGCCACCGGTGTATCGACTGAGGTAATTTTTTCATTGAGTTTTAGCATTTTGCGTACTTCAGCCACAGGTTTATCTAGGGCTGCAGCAATCTCTTCTGCCGTCGGTTCATGGTCTAATTTTTGCGACAACTCGCGAGCTGCGCGCAAATAGATGTTGAGCTCTTTGACAACATGAATAGGTAAACGGATGGTGCGGGTTTGATTCATAATGGCCCGTTCAATGGTTTGACGGATCCACCAGGTCGCATAGGTCGAAAAACGAAAGCCTCGTTCGGGATCAAATTTCTCAACGGCCCGAATTAAACCAAGGTTACCTTCTTCAATCAAATCTAATAATGCCAGGCCGCGATTGATATAACGGCGGGCAATTTTTACCACCAGACGCAAGTTACTTTCTATCATCCGCTTTCTGGCTGCCTGATCACCTTTAAGCGCTAACCTGGAAAAATAAACCTCCTCTTCGGCGGAAAGCAGAGGTGAAAAACCAATTTCCCCCAGATAGATTTGCGTAGCATCGAGCGTTTTCTGACTATCATCTTTAACCAGCAGTTCTTCTATACTGCTATCGTCAGCTGATAACTCAAGTAATTCAGGATCTAAATCCTCATCACTTAGCAGGCTATCCTCTGCTATATCCTCTTCTTTGAAATCAGTTAAATCATTATCTTTTGTCGCCATAAAATTTCCCCGTTACGAAGAACGCCCTGTCGGCACGCCTTTGCTTCCAAGCAAGTGATCGTCTTTTTTATTTTAGTTTTATTGTTGTTATCTCGGCAGATACCTAACAGGATCAACCGATTGGCCGCGAAATCTTATTTCGAAGTGTAACCGTGTACTCGCTGCATCGGTATCACCCATTTCGGCTATTTGTTGCCCGGCCTTCACTTCTTGTCGTTCTTTTACCAAAATACGTTTATTGTGAGCATAAGCGCTTAGATAATCATCATTGTGTTTAATAATGATTAAATTACCATAACCTCTTAACGCATTTCCCGCATAAACCACCTGGCCATCAGCGGCCGCATTAATTCGTGTTCCATCTCTGCCACCGATATCAATGCCTTTGTTGCCTTGTTCTGCGCTGGAAAACCGAGCCAGTATTTGCCCCCGAACCGGCCATTGCCAATTTACCCGTCCCAAAGCCGCAGGTGGAGGTTGCGACATAGCGGGTGTTGCAGGCGTTGAACTAACTTGACCATAACCCTTTTGCTGATTAGCTGCAACTGATTTAGTATTGTTTCCGCTGCTGTTTTTGTTGGCGGTTACCGGTGTGCTAGAGGTCGGTACAGAGCGGCTGACGCTTCCCTGTAATTGAATAACCTGTCCAGGGTAGATGGTATAGGGTGCGCCAATGTTATTTCGAGCTGCGAGGGTACGAAAATCTTGTCCAGAACGAAACGCTATAGAGTAAAGGGTATCGCCACGCTGCACCACGTAACGACTTTGCGTTAGTGAGACTTGCTGTTGCTGTTGTTGTAGTTGCTGCTTTCTAAGCTCCAACGTCGTCACAGGAGCGGGTGAAGAACGCCCGGCGCAGCCCATTAACAGCAAAAAAATAGCAAAAAGGCAGCTGCTTTGCGCAACAACCAAGCATTCTTTTGCTTTGTTTATGTAACGGCCACCAATAATAGCTTACTCCTCGACGTGCATGCTAAAGAGAAATCGGTTTTTCAGGTACTGTACCTAATAGTTTGTCCAGATTAAGTAGTACTAGCATCACTGCAACCGCTGTCGCAAAACAACCCAATGCCAGTGGCAAATCATGTTGCCCAAAACGCGCCGCATAACTGGCAGGGCTATACATCAGGTTAGCATCTTGCCATGGCCATAACCGATACATAGCGCCTACTACTACCCCAGTTAACAAGGCTAGAGTAGCATCATGACAACGTTGCAGCAGCCACTTTAAAAAGTGGCTAAAACTAAGTAGACCAATAATGCAGCCAGCTGCAAACAATAACAAGACGCTAAATTGTAACTCGCGTATTGCCAGGATAACAGGCGCATACATGCCAAGTAATAACAGAATAAAGCTACCTGAAATTCCAGGTAAAATCATCGCACAGATGGCGACAGCGCCAGCCACAAAAAACATCCAGCTGGCTGGCTGTACATCAACAGCAGCTAACATACTGATTCCAAGAGCGAAAGCCGCACCAACAATAAAAATCCCACCACGCCAGAGATTCCATTTTACTGCTGCTAGCAATACAGGTAAGGCGGTTAAGATCAAACCGTTAAAAAAAGCCCAAACCGGCACGGGCCTGTGTTCAAGCAACCAGCTAATGACCGATGCTAACGAAAAAATACTGCACAGAATCCCAGTTAACAGACAGAGTAAAAAGCTACCATCGATATGAGCCCAAAGGGCTTTAAATCGTCCGTGCCATAGTAGCTTTACCGCCTGCACATTAATGGCGCTAATGGCATTTAATAAGCGCTCATAAATTCCCAAAATAAAGGCTAAGGTGCCACCAGAGACACCAGGCACTACATCTGCCGCGCCCATCGCCATACCCTTAATAATCCATTGCAGATAGCGCATACTTTTCCTGTGAATTGTTTTATCCTGTTAAACAAGTAAGCTTAAGCCAGATCACCCGGCACTAGCGGGACAAAGCGTACTGTTTCAATATCCTGACTATGCCACTCTTCTGCTCGACGCTGGTATACCCGCAGTACCTGCTGTTCTGAGCCGACTGGGATCACTAAACGCCCGCCATCAGTTAATTGTTCTAATAACGCCTGAGGCACGTCTACCGGTGCGGCAGTTACAATGATACTGTCAAAAGGCGCCTTAGTAAGCCAACCTTGCCAGCCATCGCCATGCTTCATAGATACATTGTGTAAATCTTGTTGTTGCAAACGTCGTTTCGCCTGAAACTGTAGCGACTTAATCCGTTCTACTGTACAAACGTGGCTAAATAACCTGGCAAGAATAGCGGTTTGATAACCTGAGCCAGTGCCGATCTCTAGTACCTTGCCGCAGCTTCCACCTTGCAGCAACAGCTCGGTCATGCGCGCCACGATATATGGCTGCGAAATAGTCTGTCCTAACCCTATCGGTAAAGCTGTATTTTCATAGGCTTTGTGCGCCAAGACCGGCTCAACGAACAAATGTCGGGGTGTCTGGGAGATCGCTGCCAATACACGCTGATCTTTAATCCCTTCATGTTGTAATTTTTGTGCCAATACCTGGGCACTTCGAGAAGTCACTACTGCCATAACTATAAAGGGATCCCGTCAAGCCAACTGGCAAGAGTTTCCATACTTTTATATGCAGACATATCTACATGTAAAGGCGTAATAGAGGCGTAACCATTGGCAATAGCATAGAAATCGGTACCCTCGCCAGCATCCAGCTCAGGGCCTAAAGAACCATACCAGTAGATTTTACGACCCCAGGGATCAGTTGAACTACTCATGGTTTCGGCTTTATGGCGTCTTCCAAGCCGGGTGACCTGAATGCCTTTGAGTTCGCTAAGCGGGATAGCAGGCACATTAATATTCAGAATTTGATCAGCGGGTAATGGATGAGATTTGAGTTTACGAATGACTTCTACTGTAACGTGGGCCGCTGTTGCAAAATGTTGCTCGTCACGACCAGCCAGCGATACAGCGATCGCCGGTAACCCGAGATGACGTCCCTCTGTCGCGGCGGCCACCGTGCCGGAATAAAGTACATCATCACCTAAGTTGGCACCATGGTTAATCCCGGCGACAACTAAATCTGGAGTAAAATCCAGTAGTTGGCTAATCGCCAGATGCACACAATCAGTTGGCGTACCATTTACGGCAATAAAACCATTATCCAGACTTTGAGTTCGCAAAGGATTAAGCAAGGTCAGGGAATTACTGGCACCGCTGCAGTTACGATCGGGGCCGACGGTCGTTACTTCTGCAATCTGCATTAACGCCTGTTGTAATACTTGAATACCGCGGGCATAAACACCATCGTCATTACTTAATAATATGCGCATTTAACACTCCATCTGTGCGAGCTCGCGGGTACTATCCCGATAACATACTAATTCTCTCAGTACACTGGTGGCAAAGCAACCCGCCGGTAAAGCAAAACGCACAAGCACACTATCGCCAGCTATTTCGGCTTCAAGTTGTTCGGGTAACACCCGCATACTGCGCCGACCAGCCTGCACTCGCAACCGAATAAGCCCATCAACCCAGTGTTGCCAGGGTGCAATCGCTTGCTGTTCCAACTTCGCTGCTTCAGCGGTCACCAGCGTTTTGCCATCCCCCACTAAAGGCGCTGTAAGATGAATATCAGCACTAAGCAAGCGCTGTGTCAGGATCTCATCTACAGCAGTTACAGTGAAAATTGAACCAGTACCATTGAGCTGCACCACATCACCTGGCAACAATTGCTGATAGTTATGTTGCTGTAGTCGGGTAGAGAGAACCTGATTAAACAAAAACGAGCGACTGGCCGATAAAGCCAGACCGCGGATCTGGCGATCAGCGATACTATCTCCCCTGAAAAGTCGCTCTGCTAAATGTAAATTACCACCATTAATACCAAAACGTTGCTCGCCATAATAATTAGGCACGCCCGCTTTAAGCAGTGGCAGGCGGGCTAACAAAGCAGCACTATCAGTGACCTGACTCAAACGAATAGTAAAGTGGTTGCGTTTTAAGGCCCCTAAACGCAATTTACGATAGTGCCGGACGACTTGCAGGATCTTAGCACCATCAATTTGCCAATCTTGCCAGGATAATTCTTGTTTAATAGGCCATTTAAAGCAAAACCACTGCTTAGTCACCGCATGCCGATCTTTCAAACCTGCATAGCTAATATCTCTGACTCGCAAACCTGTTAGCCGGGCGAGCTCACGCGCAATAAACTGGGTATTTTGCCCGGTCTTTTCAATTTGCAGTAATAAATGCTCACCCGCACCACTGGGCAGAAAGTTTAATTCTTCCACTACCACAAAGTCATCAGGCACTGCTCTGATGCCGGCTCTTACGCTAGGTTCGCCATACAAGTAGCTTAACGGATATTGCGCTGCGATATTTTCAAGCTGAGTATTAGGTTGGGTATTTATCTCTGACATAACAAGACCACCGCCTCTGCAGCAATACCCTCTTTACGGCCCACAAACCCGAGTTTTTCGGTGGTGGTGGCTTTAACGTTCACTTGCGAGAGTTGACAATCAAGGTCCTCAGCAATACAAACGCGCATGGCACTGATATGCGGCGCCATCTTCGGTGCCTGCGCCATAATAGTAATATCCAGATTTCCTATCTGATAACCTAGACGCTGCACTTCACTAAATACTTTACGCAGTAAAATGCGACTATCTATACCTTTAAAAGCAGCGTCAGTATCAGGAAAGTGATGACCTATATCCCCCAGTGCCAGGGCACCTAACAGCGCATCTGACAACGCATGTAATACCACATCACCATCCGAATGTGCTAACAAGCCTTGCTCATAGCTAATTTTCACTCCACCCAGCGTAATCGGGCCTGCGCCGCCGAAAGCATGTACATCAAAGCCATGCCCTATACGTATTGTCATTATCGGTTCTGCTCCAAATAAAATGCAGCCAATTGTAAATCTGCTGGTCGAGTAATTTTAAGATTATCGCTATGGCCTTCGACCAGCAATACCGGCTCACCAGCCCACTCCATTGCGGACGCTTCATCTGTAATAGTAACACCAGCAGCTAACGCAGCTGCGATGCTTTGACGCAACAACACCGTAGGGAAAAACTGCGGGGTTAGCGCGTGCCATAGCTCGTTACGTTCAACGGTATGAGTAACCAGCGTTTGCCCGCGTTTCATCGTATCGCGCACGGGAGTGGCCAAGATGCCACCATGCCCCACAGCCAGGCAACGGCTAATTAATTGCTCAATATCCTCAACACGCACTAGAGGTCTGGCCGCATCATGCACCAGTACCCAAGGCATCTGTTCAGCATCGATTTGCATCAGGGCGTTTAATACTGAATTGACACGCTCAGCTCCGCCATCGACCCGAATCAGTTGACGGGAGGTTAAGCTGGTCGCAGCAAAATAGGGATCATCTGGGCTTAATGCTAGATAAAGTTGTTTTACTGCTTCAATTGCCAATAATGGCTTAACACTGTGCTCCAGAATGGTTTTACCATGCAATCGCAAATATTGTTTTGGTCTATCGGCTTGCATCCGCTTGCCTACACCCGCTGCCGGTATCACTGCAGCAATACTGGGGAATTTATTTACTGACATTAGGGATCTCGCGGTACTATCCGAAAAAAGACTTCATCTTCCGCTATTAGCCCCAATTCATTACGGGCACGCTCTTCTATCGCTTCCTGTCCCTGGCGCAAATCATTGACATCGGCCAACAGCATGCGATTACGCTTAATCAGCTCTTGGTTACTGGCTTGTTGCGCGGCAATTTCTTCTTGCTGCCGCAGGTAATCGGTCACACTGAGTTGTCCGAACCATAAACGGTATTGCAGTGCAGCTAATACCAGCAGCAGTAATGCTATTAATATACGCATAATCAGTATCGGTTTATCTCTGTCAGATTATTATGAAGCCTATGGCGCCTGCTGCAAAGCATTATCCCAAACAACGGCAAGAATCTTTACCCTATTTAGAGATCAATCAGTCTGCTTGGCCCAAATGCGGCCTGGCAAAGTTACGCCAGTTAAGGCGACTGGCTAGCAGTAACTCGCGTAAGCTCAGCAGTCTCGGTTCTTTTTTCTGCATATTCAGCCACTGATGCCCACAGCAGGCTGCCGTCATCATGGTTTTGTCGGGCTTTAACATAAACATATTACTATTGCCGCTTTGTAGTGGCATACCATTGAAAGAAAACCAGCCATACTGATTACAATGCAGTTTCTGCTCGGCGCTATCTACTTCATCGACACTGTCGAGTAAAATATGTTCCAAGGTTTTTTCTTCACAATAAATCGGCACGATCAGGCCCGGTCTGGCCGCCTTCAAATAAAAATTAGCAATAGGATCTGCCTGCTGTTTACTGGCCGGACAACGGCTTAATTGCCTGGAAAACCAGGAGGCATTTTGACTATCCAGCGCCAGCGTAGTCTGATAACGTAAAATACTGCTGGCCGCACGCCTGATATAAAAAGGTAAACTGGCAAGTCGCTTTGGCAGCGATGCCAGTTCACTTGCTGGAGCCATAGCCAAGCGCAGCAGCTCGCGCTCATACAAAGCATTACACAGCTCAGTATAAGTCTGATTATCTGGCGTAGCTTGCCAAAAATGTGGTTGATTTTCATGCATCATGGTCATGCTGCGATGTTAGCCAATCGCTCAATTTTTGTAAAAGCCTAAATGCGTTTAAACACAAAAAGGTCAAACGGGCTAGCATTCTTGGCTAGACGCTGTTTCAGAAAAACGTTAGTTTACTGTTTATCCTAGTTTGCTATTACTGAATCTAATGAATCGCCGTCAATTTTTGAAAACTGCTGCAATAACACCAATAGCACTGATTTTAGGTGCTAAATTTATTGCCACTTTACGCCCTTATCCATTGCAAGAGCTGCAAACGCGGCTTCGCGCCATGCAACCCGATCGGCTTATCAGCCTTGGCAGTTGGAATGTCAGTCAGATTTTTCAGCATTGCGCGCAGAGTATCCGCTATTCCATTTATGGCTATCCAGAACACTATTCGGCGCTTTTTAAGAATACCGCCGGCAAGCTGGCCTTAAATGCCTTTGCCGCAAAAGGGAGTATGCATCACCCGTTGGATGAAGTGATACCGGGGGCGCCAGCACTACAAGCCGATGTGCCAAACGATGTAGCCTTGCGCGAGCTCATGTATGAATTACAACAATTTATCAATTGGCAGGGAGAGCTGGCAGCTCATTTTGCTTATGGTAGCCTGACCAAAGCCCAGTATTACAGTGCGCATTATTTACATCTACAAAGTCACTTACAGGAAATTCAGCAAGTTTAATTGCGTAACCTTCTGTTACTTGTTTAACAAGCAACAAAAAATTAAAGCGCATTATCCCTTAATTCAAATTCACTTTGTGCTAAGCCTTTAGCAAGCGGGTCGCACTTAATTTGCACTCTAAATCCATAGAGGGTGTTATCTGCCGGATCGGGATGACCTTGCTTATTTAAGCGCAGGCTAAGTGTATTCTGACCATAAAAGTATTGTTGATTATCTGGGCTGTACTGTAGGCGAATAGCGGCGAGCTGCTCGCCAGCTAAACGCATACACTCCTCTGCACTGCTGGCCAATTGCGTTTGTGTTTGCGCGGCGATCCAGTAAATTTTATCCGCCTGGTTGAAGTGCACATTCACCGAAACACTGCCATCGGCAGCCAGGCGCTGCGCCTGACACTGTTGCTTAACACATTTAAATGCCGTCACGCTGCCAGATTCGGTCTTTCTGACATTAGAAAAATGCTGCTCTAGCAAAAGACCTGCCTGCGCTTTGTCCATACCAAGCTGCAAATGTTGCACACTAATTTGCGTTAAATCAGTCTCGGTAATTGCTGCTTTCACTGCAGGAGCATTATTGGCAACTACCGGGAAAATGCTAAGCAACAGCGATAACATCAACAATGGCAACCTGCACTGCACAGACAACATGCTTTATCTCTTTCCTAAGTACGCTAGCGTTTTACTATAGCGTAAATTGTCTGCACTTATCACCTGTCTGTAAAAAAGAACCCGTAGTAACGCAACCTTGCCCGTAACAAAAACAAACCCCGGCTAAAAAGCCGGGGTTTGGTATAAATTCGAGGCTAATCATCTCAGCCTCATCTAGCAGTAATTACTGACCTTTGATTTCGCTGCGGCCTTTATAGGGCGCTTTGCTGCCCAGCTCTTGCTCAATCCGCAATAACTGATTGTACTTAGCCACCCGATCAGAACGACATAACGAACCGGTCTTAATTTGGCCCGCGGCGGTACCTACTGCTAAATCAGCAATAAAGGCATCTTCAGTCTCACCACTACGGTGTGAGATCACCGCGGTAAAACCAGCATCTTTCGCCATTTTAATGGCTGCTAAGGTTTCGGTTAAAGAGCCAATCTGGTTAAACTTGATTAAGATCGAGTTACCAATACCTTGTTCAATACCACGGGTTAAAATTTTGGTATTAGTAACAAAAAGATCGTCACCTACCAGCTGGATCTTATTGCCAATTTTGTTGGTTAAGTCTTTCCAGCCGTCCCAATCACTTTCGTCTAAACCATCTTCAATAGACACAATAGGATAACGCTGGGTTAAGCCTGCCAGGTAATCGTTAAAGCCGTAAGAATCAAAGCTTTTATTTTCGCCACCTAGTACATATTTGCCTTCTTTATAGAATTCAGACGCGGCACAGTCCAGCGCTAAGGTTACGTCTTTATCCATTTCATAACCAGCAGCTTTTACTGCTTCAACAATCACAGATAACGCTTCTTCGTTTGATTTCAGATCCGGTGCAAAACCACCTTCATCACCCACTGCCGTGTTCAGGCCGCGTTTTTGTAACTCTTTTTTCAGGCTGTGGAAAATCTCCGCACCCATGCGCAGGGCTTCAGCGAAGGTTTTTGCGCCCACTGGCTGCACCATAAACTCTTGAATATCGACGTTATTATCGGCATGTTCGCCACCATTGATAATATTCATCATGGGTACTGGCATGCTATAAACACCAGAAGTACCATTTAAATCAGCGATATGCTGGTACAACGGGATCTTTTTATCCGCCGCCGCAGCACGGGCTACAGCTAAAGAGACCGCCAAAATAGCATTGGCACCAAGTTTAGACTTAGTTTCGGTACCGTCTAAATCGATCATCAGTTGATCAATTTCAGCTTGCAAATAGGCATTTTTGCCCACTAAGGCCGCTTGGATGGCGCCATCAATATTAGCTACCGCTTTGGTAACACCTTTACCTAAATAACGGCTTTTATCACCATCACGCAGCTCTAAAGCTTCACGTGAGCCGGTTGACGCGCCAGAAGGCGCACAGCCACGGCCCATAGCGCCGCTAGCTAAATACACATCAGCTTCAACCGTTGGGTTACCGCGTGAGTCCATAATTTCACGGGCGATAATTTTGACAATCTCTGACATAGTAGTAAGTCCCCTGTTAAAAACGAAAAAGCCGTGTACGATGTCACGGCTTGATAAAGTTATACGCGCTGCTGTTTCTGAAATTTATGCGCTGCGGCAACAAAGCTCTGAAACAGCGGGTGACCATCACGCGGTGTTGAGTTGAATTCCGGATGGAATTGTCCGGCGACAAACCAGGGATGATCTGGGATCTCTATCATTTCTACCAGCTGATTATCCGCTGATAAACCTGAAATCACCAAACCGGCCTCTTCTAATTTTGGTCGTAGGTTGTTATTCACTTCATAGCGATGACGATGCCGCTCCTGAATAACAGCCTTGCCATATATATCTCGGGCCTTAGTGTTGTCTACGAGGTTACAGTTTTGACTGCCCAGACGCATAGTGCCGCCCAAGTCAGACTTATCGGTGCGTACCTCTACTGAACCATCGGCATCACGCCATTCAGTAATCAGGCCTACTACCGGGTAAGGCGTCTCTTTATTAAACTCAGTAGAGTGCGCGCCCGGCATACCGGCAACGTTACGCGCGTATTCAATTAATGCCACCTGCATCCCTAAACAGATGCCGAGGTAAGGTACCTTGTGTTCACGGGCATATTTAGCTGCAAGAATCTTGCCCTCAACACCGCGCTCACCAAAACCACCAGGCACTAAAATACCATCAATGCCAGCAAGCACAGCCTCGCCTTTGCTTTCGACATCCTGAGAATCGATATATTTGATATTCACTGTTACACGATTTTTCAGACCGGCATGGCCTAACGCTTCGTTAACCGATTTGTAGGCATCCGGTAATTCTACATATTTGCCGACCATGCCAATGGTGATCTCACCAGTAGGATTGGACTCTTGATATAGTACCTGCTCCCACTCTACCAAATCGGCCTCTGGGGCTTCAATATAAAAACGACGGCAAACTAAATCATCCAAGCCTTGCGATTTTAACAGGGCTGGTATTTGATAAATACTGGACACGTCTTTTAACGAGATAACCGCTTTCTCTTCAACATTGGTAAAGAGGGCTATTTTAGCGCGTTCATTGGTAGGGATAGCGCGATCTGAACGACAGACCAGAATATCTGGCTGAATACCAATAGAGCGCAATTCTTTTACTGAATGCTGAGTTGGCTTGGTTTTAATTTCACCTGCCGTACCCAGGTAAGGAACCAGCGTAAGGTGCATATAAAGCGTGCGCTCCCGGCCCACTTCAGTGCCTAACTGGCGTATCGCTTCTAAGAAGGGCAAGGACTCGATATCGCCGACGGTACCGCCAATCTCGACAATAGCAATATCGTAACCTTCAGCGCCAGCCACTACCCGGTTTTTAATCTCATTAGTGATATGCGGGATAACCTGAATGGTTGCACCTAAATAATCACCACGACGCTCACGACGTAACACATCGGCATAGATACGGCCCTGAGTGAAGTTGTTCAGCTTGCTCATCTTGGTGCGGATAAAGCGCTCATAGTGCCCTAAATCCAGATCGGTCTCAGCACCATCTTCAGTGACAAAAACTTCACCATGCTGAATTGGGCTCATAGTACCCGGATCAACGTTAATATAGGGATCAAGCTTGAGAATGGTCACTTTCAGACCACGCGCTTCCAGTATCGCCGCCAATGAAGCCGCAGCAATGCCCTTACCAAGAGATGAGACAACCCCACCCGTCACAAAGATATATCGTGTTGTCATAAGACCCCAGAAACGCAGTAAAAATAAGATTAAGCCAAACAAGAAAAAGCAAAAAACTCCGGTAAGCAGGCTGTTTACTGGAAAATTAGGGCTTTAACTATTTGGTATCAGGACGGGAGGAAAGTATAGCAAAGGGCTAGGCGCTGCTCAATCTAAAGAAGCGTTTAGTCGCAACATATTTCTGTGCATCCTACATTCTTCACCGCAGCTACCATTAAGCTCCTTGCTGCTTCACCTGCTGCCACAGCGCATCCATTTCGGCTAAATCGCTTTGTGCGGGCGTTTTACCAAGCGCATTAAGTGCGTGCTCTACCAAACGAAAACGTTGTTCAAATTTGCTATTGGCCGCCCGCAATACCGCCTCTGGGTCCAACTTATGTTTACGCACGACATTGACCAGCGCAAACATTAAATCGCCGAGCTCCTCCGCAAGTTCCGGGCTAGCTGCCGCAGTTTGCTCTACTTCAAGGATTTCTTCTTTTACCTTATCCCAACAGCCGGCCACATCAGGCCAATCGAAGCCGACATTGGCACAGCGCTTTTGTAGCTTATAAGCCCGGCTTAGGGCAGGCATGGCGTTAGGAATATTATCCAGCACACTATGTTGACCAACTTGCTGGCGTTCAGCACTTTTTAGCGCTTCCCAGTTTTTTAATACCGCATCAGCATCGCTCGCGGTCACACTGCCGAAGATATGGGGATGACGTCGCTCCAACTTATCGCAAATGGCCGTTACGCAATCAGCAAATTGAAAACGCCCTTCTTCTTTAGCGATTTGCGCATAAAACACCACTTGAAATAACAGATCGCCCAGCTCATCTTTTAGCTCGTCAAAATTACCTCGAGCAATGGCATCGGCCACTTCATAAGCCTCTTCCAGGGTGTAGGGTACTATGCTGCTGTAGCTTTGCTTAAGATCCCAGGGACAGCCACTGGCCGGATCCCGTAATCGGGCCATAATATGCAGCAATCTGGCGATAGGCTCAGCCGGCATTACAGCGTCATGCCGGGCGGGCAATTGCAAAGTATTTTGTTCTCTCTCTGACACCGTTATTTTTACCTATTAATGATGGAAACGTTTAGCTTCAATAACATCGTCGATTTGACTCACTTTACTCAGCAATTTATTTAACGAGTCGAGATTATAAAGTTCCATGGTCATATTAATTACTGCGGTTTGCGCTTTGATATCGGAGCTGCTACTCATCTTGGTCACGTTGGCTTTTTCATTAGCCAGAATACTGGTGATGTCTCGCAGTAAGCCATTGCGATCATGCGCAACGATCCGGATATCCACTTCATAACCTGAAGCATATTTATCGCCCCAGGTCGCATCCACCACCCGTTCCGGGTGTGCATCCAATAGGGTTTTAAACTGGTCACAATCATCCCGGTGAATAGCGATACCGCGGCCTTGGGTGATATAACCGATAATGGCATCGCCCGGCAGTGGCTGGCAGCACCCCGCCATATGAGTAAGTAAGTTCCCCACGCCCTGCACCACCACATCACTTTTTACTTTAGGGCTGGGCAGTGGCTTGGTTTTTAAACGTGGATCAATTTCTGGCAGCTCATGCTTCGGACTTTGGCTCTGGATAAAGTGCACCACCTGAGTCACTTTTATCTCGCCACCACCAATGCCTACTAATAGCTCGTCCATACTATTTACATTAAACCGCGCTAGCACCTTCGTTGGGTGTTCCAGCACTAAGTTTAAGCGGTTTAGTTCAGCATCTAATAATTCACGGCCAGCCAGCAAGTTTTTATCCCGATCTTGTAACCGAAACCAGTACTGTACCTTAGAACGGGCCCGACTGGATTTCAGATAGCCCAAATTGGGGTTTAACCAATCCCGGCTGGGGTTAGGCTCACGCCCGGTGAGGATCTCAACCTGATCGCCGGTTTTTAATTGATAAGTAAAAGGGACTATCCGGCCAGAGATTTTGGCACCAATGCAACGATGACCAACATTAGAATGCACATAATAAGCAAAATCGAGCGGCGTTGAGCCTATTGGTAAGTCAACAATATCGCCTTTCGGGGTAAACACATAAACCCGATCTTCAATAACCTGGGTCCGTAACTCTTCAGCCAGATCGGTACCATCGGCTAAATCTTCCTGCCACTGCAACAGTTTACGTAACCAGCCAATTTTCTCATCATTGGCAGCGGTCTTACCGGCAGTCCCACCTTCTTTATAACGCCAGTGCGCCGCCACGCCTAACTCAGATTCTTCGTGCATTTGTCGGGTACGGATCTGAATCTCGATGGGTCGACCTTGCGGCCCCACCACCACAGTATGAATAGACTGATAGCCATTTTGTTTCGGCGTAGCAATATAGTCATCAAACTCTTTCGGAAGATGACGCCAGCCGGTGTGCACTATCCCTAGCGCAGCATAACAGTCTTGCACCCGCTCGGTAACAATACGTACCGCACGGATATCGTAAAGCTGTTCGAAGGGCAGCTGCTTTTTCTGCATCTTCTTCCAGATACTAAAGATATGTTTCGGCCGACCATAAATCTCAGCCTGCAGCTGCGCGTCCTGCATTTTCTGCCGCACGGCAGTCACAAAATCTTGCATGTATTGTTCACGATCCAGCCGCCGCTCTTCCAGTAAAGTGGCTACCTGCTTGTAGGTTTGCGGATGCAAATAGCGAAAGGCTAAGTCCTCCAACTCCCATTTTAATTGACCAATTCCTAACCTATTCGCCAGTGGCGCAAAAATCGCATTGGTCTCTTTAGCGGCCAGAACCCGGGTTTCTTCATCAGCGTTCTTTACATCACGTAAATAGCAAATTTGTGCCGCCAGCTTAATCACCACCGCTCGCACATCTTCTACCATGGCCAACAGCATACGACGTAAGTTATCCGCTTGCTGGCTATCGGCGCCTTGTTTCACACTGGTAGGAATAGTTCGAATCGCTTCCATTTGCTGGACTGACGTTAACAGCGCACTGACCGGCTGAGAAAAATTGCCTGCAATTAACACCAGTTCTAGCAAGCCGGCTTCAAAAGCCGGAAATAATAAAGAAGCAATCAGCGAGTCTTGATCCATTTTCAGCTCAGCAAGGATCTCCACCATTTCCCAACCGGTGCGAACTTGCGCCACTTCATCATCAAGCTGCTGTTGTTTTAGCCAAGCCGCACACTCGAGCAAGGCGCTAATTTTTTTGTCTGACAGACCTAGCGAGCACAACCACTCTATCGTCTCACCACCATGGTAGCCACTGCTATGTGACTGGCGAACCCTAACCATGCTTTGTCCTCATTTAATTGCGCCGAACAGCCTCAGTTGCCGTTCGATTTAAGTGCGTGTCATCATTAATGACGACTGAATAGTGCCATAAGTTCCAAATGACCGGTATGGGGAAACATATCTATGCCAGAAATTTTTTGCAACTGGTAACCTGCATTAAGTAAAACCTTCGCATCTCTGGCAAAGGTCGCCGCATTGCAAGACACGTACAATATTTGTGCCGGTTTTAAATGCACCAACTGCGGCATAGCACCTTCTGCACCAGCACGGGCTGGATCCAATACCACTTTTTGATATATCGGCTGATGCCATTCGGCTTTGCCCCAAGGTAAATGCAAATCCGCTTGCCAAAACTGAACATTACTCAACTGGTTAAGCTGAGCATTGGCCGTAGCTTGCTGCACCATTTTTGTTAAACCTTCAACACCATGCACTTTTTTGGCTCGCTTAGCTAAAGCCAAACTAAAATTCCCCATCCCCGCATACAGATCCAAGATACAATCATCAGCCGTGGGAGCGAGCCAATCAAGAGCCTGAGTCACCATCTTCTGATTTAACAGAGCATTCACCTGAATAAAATCATCTGCGGCAAAAGCCAAGGTTAGCTGCTGCTCGGCTAAGGGATAAGTTGGCGCAGCAGCCCCCGCTTGCCAGTAGTTCAGCTCGCCCGCTGTTGCCTCACCAATCCATATAGCTTCTGGCCAAGCATCAATAAAGGCTTGTTGCTGCTCTGACGTTAATGGGGCAGTGTGACGAATAACCACATAGGCCTGTCCATCGGCATCTATAACCTCAGCATGGGTAATAATAGCAGGCTGAGGCAAGCTCGCAACGACCTGCTTTAACACCGTAAAAATAGGTGATAATACCGGGCTTAATACCGCGCAAGTGTTGATCGAGGTCAGCTCTTTACTTGCTGCCTGTCGAAAACCAACTACCACCTTACGCTGTTTTTTATCGAACCACACACCAATACGGGCTTTACGCCGATAGCCTTGTTCTGGCCCACTTATTATCGGCTGCCAGGGTAAATCAGCCAGGCCAGTTTGATGACGCAGTAGTTCATCTACACCTTGTTGCTTTAACTTGGCTTGTTCTGGTGCAGCCAGATGTTGTAATTGACAACCGCCACAACGTTCATAATGACCACAGAAAGGCGTTACCCTCAGCGGACTGGTGGTTAGTACCTGTTCGGTGCGGGCTTTTAAAAAACCAGCCTTATCTTCAGTGACACGTACCAGCACTTGTTCACCAGGTAAAGCACCAGTGATAAACACAATTTTTTGCTGATAGCGGCTAATACCGTTAGCTTCATAGTCAGAGCGCTCTACTAGCAGTTTAAGTTGCTGACCAGTGCGCTGAGCATTTTGTTTAGGTTTATATAGCATTACCATTCGTAACAGGTCTTATAGGCATTTGGTAGTTGATGTGTCATTATGACATGGCTGAGCTTAATTGTAACAAGTGCCGTGCCCTGATGAAGAAAATTGGTTTACGCTTTTGGTTAATCTTGTGCAGTGTACTACCTGCCCTGTTGGTAGCTTTACTGCTTGGTAGCTATTTTAATAGCAAACAACAACAGGACAGTGAACAACATCTGCGCGAAAGAGCGGCCAATATTGCCCTTTCCCTGGCTATTAGCAGCCAGCAATTATTGCAACAACAAGAGTCAGCCGCCATCCAGTCGTTATTGGAGCAGGCTCACCGGTTGAATTCGCCGCTGGTTATTAGCATTTCGCTGTTTAACGCCGAGGGAGAATTACTGCTAACCAGCAATAGTCAGCATAATTTAAGCAACGAAGCTTTTCACCAACAAACTAAAAAACCAAACCAACTGAGCTACCTGAATCAACAGCAACATTTATTGGTATATCAACCATTATTAAAAACGCATCCTTTGCGCGAAGCAGCGCCAGGCTACCTACTGTTACAGTTTGAGCAACAACAACTTCTGCTGCAACAACAGATAAGCCTGCTTCACAGTGGTTTGTTAATTGCCGTTGTCTTGATCCTGGCTTTATGTCTGGCCTTGTTCCTAATCCAAAAGCTACAACCTGAGCTACATCGGATAAAAAGGCAAATGCAACAACTGATGGATGGTCAATACCGGGTACGTTCTTATCCGCTGAGTATTCGCGAAATGGACCTTTTGCAAGCAGGGGTGCTGCAACTGGCTGAGCGTTTGGCCAGGTTAGAGCAAGAGATGCAACAAAATATCGAACAAGTGACCAGCGATTTACAACAAAGCATGGAACAGCTGGAAATTCAAAATATCCAACTCGATTTTGCTAAACGAAAAGCCCTGGAAGATAACCGGCAAAAATCAGATTTCTTAGCCAAAATGAGCCATGAGCTGCGCACCCCACTCAACGCCGTTATCGGCTTTACCCGGCAACTACTAAAAACACCACTAAGCCATCATCAAAGCGATTACCTGCATACCATCCAAAAATCCGCCAACAGTTTATTAAACCTGGTAAATGATGTCCTCGATTTCTCCCGGCTGGAGGAAGGCCGGATGTCAATTAATCCAGAACCTTTCTCACTGCGCGATACCCTCAATGACGCCACAGAATTACTGGCCGCAAATGCGTTTGATAAACAATTAGAACTTGTCTTAGTGTTTGAACCTGAGTGCCCAGATGATGTTATTGCAGATCCTGCCAGGATCAATCAGGTGTTAATGAATATCGCCGGTAATGCCATTAAGTTCACGGAACACGGGAGTATCGTGATTAAAGTGGATGCTATCCCGTTAAACGAAGAGCAACTGGTGCTCCATATTTCGGTAAAAGACACCGGAAGGGGAATTAGTGAAGAAAAACAAGGTCGCTTGTTCGATGGCATAGCTCCGATTGAACAAAACGATCAACAAACCGGCTCAGGTCTGGGTTTATTAATTTCCAAAAGACTAGTGCAAGCGATGCAAGGCAATATTGGCTTCGAGAGTAAGCCTGGCGAAGGTTCTACCTTTTGGTTCACCATTAAATGCCAGCGTCATCAATTATCGGTGGCCGAACCCTTACCGTTAGAACTACTGGAACATAAAACGGTATTGTACTTTGAGCCACAACAGTATTCCCGCGAAGCTACCCTGCAACTGTTAACCAGTTGGGGCTTACAGGTAACAGTTTGTGCCACCAAGGGGCAGTTGCAACAAGCACTCAATCAGAATCCGCATTACGATATCGGCCTTGTCGGTCGAGCGGTCGCAATAAACCAGGTCAATGATATTATTTTGCTGGTACAGCGCTTAAAGACTTATTGTGAATATGTGTATCTGCTGGTAAATACCTTATCCCCCAACTTACGTGAGGCCTTACTCAGCTCGGGTGCGAGTGCCTGTTTGCCTAAACCAGCCCATATGCGCAAACTAGCGATGTCCATCGCCTTTCCTTATACCCAACCTAATGAGCTGCGGACGGAAGCAACTAACACTCTGCTCTATCCATTAAAAGTATTAACAGTAGATGACAACGAAGCTAACTTAAAATTGATAAATACGTTGTTACGTGAGCAGGTGCAATCACTCGATTCAGCTAGAGATGGCGCGGAAGCCTGGCAAAAAACCACTCAGCATGTTTATGACATTATTTTTATGGATATCAACATGCCTGTTCTGGATGGCATCACTGCATGCCAACGGATCAGACAAAGCTCTCTTAATGAGCAAACACCGATTATTGCCGTGACCGCACATGCGATGGATGGCGAGAGAGCCCGTTTGATAAGTCTGGGCTTTAGCGAGTTTTTAACTAAGCCACTCGACGAAAAAATGCTGCACTACACCTTACATGAATTTTGTCAGATACAAAAAAACAGTCAGAATCAGCAAGGCACTGCTACCGAAGCAACGCCTTTAATTGACTGGGACCTGGCTTTACAGCGTGCTGCAGGAAAACCAGAGCTGGCTCAAGAGATGTTGCTGCTATTAATTAAATCGTTACCGCAATCGGATAAACAAATTCGTCAGGCGATTACCGACAATGATCAACAAGTACTGCTACATGCGCTGCATAAACTTCATGGTGCTTGCTGTTACACCGGTGTACCTCGTCTAAAAAATTTGCTGGAAGCGCTGGAAACCCAATTAAAAAAAGGCGCCAGTATTAAACTACTGGAGCCAGAATTATATGAGCTGGATGATGTGATTCAGATGTTG
The DNA here is from genome assembly GCF_014653435.1 of Alishewanella longhuensis. Lineage (GTDB taxonomy): Bacteria > Pseudomonadota > Gammaproteobacteria > Enterobacterales > Alteromonadaceae > Alishewanella > Alishewanella longhuensis. The sequence continues at coordinate 479,951 of NZ_BNAO01000002.1, forward strand.
TTAGAAGCCGATACCAATATGCCAGAACCGCTGATTCAAGCTTCCAGTATCACCGTGGCGCAAGCATAGGCTTGCTCGTCGCTGATACTGAGCCACACCGCACTGACTCCCATCTGTGCCGCCAATTCAGCAGCATAACCACTTAAGGTTAGCTCTGGCTTGCCGTAAGCATCATTGCTTATCTCAAAGTGTTGAAAAGAGACACCGCGGCCAATACCGGTACCCAGTGCCTTAGCGGCGGCCTCCTTGGCCGCAAACCGTTTAGCAAAGTAACGGTCGGGTTGAGAATGTTGCCCGTACTCACTCTGCTCAAACGCTGTAAGCACCCGTTGCACCAAGCGCGGGCTTTGCTGCAAGCTATGACTAATACGTGCGATCTCGATAATATCTGTACCGAGGCCACGAATAGCCATCAGCGCCGAGCCTCCACCATCAAACGCTTCATTTCAGCCACTGCTGGGCCTAAACCTGTAAAAATAGCGCGAGCGATAATGGCATGACCGATATTCAGTTCATACATTTCTGGGATAGCCGCTATAGGCTGCACATTATGGTAATGTAAACCATGTCCCGCATTAACAATTAGCCCAAGCGATGAAGCATAGGCCGCAGCTGCAGCAATCCGCGCTAACTCTGCCTGCTGCACAGCCGCTTGCGTTGCTTCTGCATACTTACCGGTATGGATTTCAATATAGGGTGCACCGCTTGCTGCAGCAGCTTCGATTTGCTTTTTATCCGCATCAATAAACAGAGACACCAAAATATCAGCCTCTTTTAACTGTGTTACGGCATCAGCAATACGGCTCAGTTGACCCGCGACCTCCAAACCGCCCTCCGTTGTCAGCTCTGCCCGTTTCTCTGGTACTAAACAACTAAAATGTGGCTGCAACTTGCAGGCGATAGCTAACATTTCATCTGTTACGGCCATTTCAAAATTTAGTCGGGTGGCGATAGTATCTCGCAGAATAAATACATCGCGATCAATAATATGGCGACGATCTTCCCGTAGATGCACAGTAATGCCATCTGCGCCCGCTTGCTCAGCCATTAGCGCGGCATGCACTGGCTCAGGATAGTAAGTGCCACGGGCATTACGTACCGTAGCGACATGGTCAATATTAACCCCTAAATAAATTGCGCTCATTTATTGCTCCATTACGACGACGAGGCCGATGACGGTTTAACCTTGACAAGTTGGCTAAACAACGCCCGGCTAGCCAGTGGTTTTTCACCCAATAAGGGCGTTAATAGTTGTCGACTAAGTTGTTTGGCCGCGAGCAAAACGCCTTGCTGCTGCCAATCAGCCGCAGCTATCGCCAACAGCAGTTGGCCTTGCCAGCAGTCACCAGCCAGCTTTGTACATGGCTTGCTAAGGCTGAGATCAGCTGTTGCAGCAATAAAGCCTTGCTCTGGCAGATAATGATAATAGTACTCTGGTTGAATTGGCTGTTGCATAGCATCATATTGCCAGTCCGGCAACACCCCAAGCTCTGCCAGCAGCGCGAATTCAAATTGGCGCAGACAGGGCTCCAATAACTCGGGTTGCTGCTGTGCCTGAGCAAGCGCTGTTAGTGCCGCCTGATAATGCGTAAATAACCATTCTGAGGCGAGATCTGCCGGCCAAAGTCGGCAAATTAGCTCATTAATATAGATACCACTAAATAACACCTTACCATTAAACACATAAGCAGGGGCTTGCTCTTCTAACTGTCTTACCGTTTGCAAATTGCTGCGTCCGACCAAAGCTACGGAGAAGAGCTGAAATGGCTGTAAGGCCCGATGCTGTTTACCGCTGCGGCGGCGAATCACCGCCGTTAAGCGACCTTGCTCTGGCAATAGCAGTTGTAAAAATAGCTTATCTTCCTGATAGGGACGGCTGTGCAAAATATAGGCAGGCCATAAGTTGCCGTCCATAATGGCGGTTAGTCTTCGCCGTAACCAAGACTTCGCAGGGCTCGTTCATCATCAGCCCAGCCAGATTTAACCTTCACCCATACCTGCAGAAATACCGGAGCATCTAGCATATCCGCCATATCAAGTCGGGCTTCAGTGGCGATTTGTTTAATACGTTCGCCTTTATTACCGATCACCATCCTTTTCTGGCTTTCGCGCTCTACCAATACTAAGGCCGCGATATGAAAATGCTTCTCTTCCCATTTAAAGCGCTCAATTTCCACCGTTACGGCATACGGCAGCTCATCACCTAGAAAGCGCATCAATTTCTCACGAACAATTTCAGCCGCCATAAAACGCTGTGAGCGATCAGTAATATAATCGTCTGGAAAGAAAAACTCGCATGGTGGCAATTGTTGTTGAACCACTTTACGTAGTGCCGTTACATTATCTCCGGTTTCAGCGGAGAGAGGCACTACATCTAAAAAGTTTAATTGGCTACCAAGCCATTGCAGATGTGGCAATAACTCTGCTTTATCTTTGTATAAATCGACTTTATTCACCACCAAAATGACCGGCTTTTTCGCCGCAATCAGTTTGTTCAGCACCATTTGATCATCATCATGCCAGCGGGTACCTTCCACCACAAAAAGTACAAACTCAACATCAAGAATTGAAGATGCGGCAGCTTTATTCATTAACCGATTAATGGCCCGCTTCTCTTCGATATGTAAGCCAGGTGTATCCACATAAACCGTTTGAAAATTTTCTTGGGTATCAATACCGACAATGCGATGACGGGTGGTTTGCGGTTTTTTTGAGGTGATACTGACTTTTTGCCCAACCAACTTGTTAAGCAGCGTTGATTTACCGACATTCGGCCGGCCCACAATAGCCACCAGGCCAGCATAGGTAGTAACAACGCTAGTGTTATCTGTCATCTTTAATCTTTTCCAGTGCATACTGAGCAGCATCCTGCTCAGCTTTACGCCGGGATGAGCCGGTCGCAGTAATAGGTGCCATACCCGGCACGGTGCAACGTACCGTAAAGGTTTGCTGGTGTGCTTCGCCAACAGTGGCAATCACATCATAAGTGGGCAAAGGTTTGCGCAAACCTTGTAAATACTCTTGTAACAAGGTCTTCGAATCTTTCTGTTGCCCCGGAGTGATCTCATTTAAACGCTGCTCAAACCATAGCATAATCTGTGCTTTACATGCTGTCATGCCACTATCTAAATAAATAGCGCCAATAATAGCTTCCAGCGCATCGGCTAAAATGGACTCGCGGCGAAAACCACCGCTTTTTAACTCCCCTGGCCCTAGGCGTAAAAATTCAGATAACCCTAATTCTTGCGCAATAGAGGCTAAAGTCACCCCTTTCACCAACGAAGAACGCATACGGGTCAAATCGCCCTCACGAGTTTCCGGAAACCGGGCAAACAACGCTTCGGCGATAACTAAACCTAACAACGCATCACCTAAAAACTCTAAACGCTCGTTATGTTGCCCCTTACAGCTACGATGTGTTAACGCCTGCTCCAACAAAGCAGGCTCTTGAAACTGATAACCTATTTTTCGCATCAAAGACGCTAATGGTTTTTGCATAACTTACTCTTAATGGATCCTACCCAAACGTCCAAAGCGAACGCCAACCGGCACCCAGCGAGGTAACCAGCTGTTAGGATCTTCACTAAATTCAAAACTCATCCAGATAAATACAGCTTTACCCACCATATTATCCTCGGGTACAAAGCCCCAATTGCGGCTATCCTGACTATTATCCCTATTGTCACCCATCACAAAATAATGGCCTTGAGGCACAATAAATTCGTCAATGGCCGTGTTAGGCTGCCGATAATAATCACGCAGCATCTCCGGACGCATCGGGGTGGTAAGAATATTATGGCTAACGTCGCCAAGCTGCTCTATGTAGCGGCGCTGCGGCATAGTGCCCATAAAATACTCTGCTTCGGCCTGAAACGCTTGCGATATGGGTTCTAACTCACCGCAACCGGTGGTTTGGCCATCTTGACAAGCCTGCTCAATATACAGCTGCTTCTCACGGTAAATAATACGATCACCCGGTAAGCCGATAACCCGCTTTATATAATCAAGGCGTGGGTCAAGCGGATACTTGAAGACTGCAACATCACCACGCTCAGGCGAGTTATTGTGCCAAAGCGTTTTACGCCATACCGGATCTTTAACATCGTAAGAAAACTTTTCCACCAGGATAAAATCACCCACCAACAAGGTTGGAATCATTGAACCGGTGGGGATCTGAAAAGGCTCATATAAAAACGAGCGCAATATCATAATACCGGCGACCAAAGGAAAAATGGATTTCGCGGTTTCTATGATGGCAGGCTCTTTCAGGAACTCCTGCTGAGCCTCCTCTGGAAGAGGGTTTGCCGCTTGCGCACTAGCCAATGCTTGCTTACGTTTTGGTGCTAGTACCAATGCATCCAGCAACCATATTAATCCACATGCCAGCGTAAGCAGCACCAGAAAAATTGCAAAATAACCTGCCATTAAGCGTCCTTAATAATTCACCGGGTTTACTTACCCACTTTCAGAATAGCCAAGAAGGCTTCTTGTGGTACTTCCACATTACCGACCTGTTTCATCCGCTTTTTACCGTCTTTTTGTTTTTGTAGTAACTTTTTCTTCCGGCTAATATCACCACCGTAACATTTCGCTAAGACGTTTTTCCGCATTTGCTTAATCGTCGTTCTGGCAATAACGTGATTGCCGATAGCAGCCTGAATAGCGATATCGAACATCTGCCGCGGAATCAGCTCTTTTAGCTTCTCCGCCAATTGCCGGCCGCGGCCCTGGGCAAAATCGATATGGCTGATAATAGCCAAAGCATCAACCCGCTCACCGTTAATCAAAATATCAACGCGTTGCATATTTGAAGTTTGGAAGCGTTTAAAGCTGTAATCGAGTGACGCATAACCGCGGCTGGTCGATTTTAAGCGATCGAAGAAATCCATCACCACTTCTGCCATTGGCAGTTCATAGACGACAGCAACCTGACGCCCATGGTAGCTCATATTAACCTGAGTACCGCGCTTCTCGATACAAAGGGTAATAACGTTACCCAGATATTCTTGCGGCACCAGTATATGTGCTTCCACTATAGGCTCACGAATTTCATCAATATCGTTAACTGCAGGAAGAGCGCTCGGATTATCAACCAATATGGTTTCACCATTTTTCTTAACGACTTCATACACCACCGTTGGCGCAGTAGTGATCAAATCCAGGTCATATTCACGTTCTAAGCGTTCCTGAATAATTTCCATGTGCAGCATGCCGAGGAAACCAATACGGAAACCAAAGCCCAGTGCACCTGAGTTCTCTGGCTCATAAAACAAAGAGGAGTCATTTAGGCTTAACTTGGCTAAGGCATCACGGAAATCTTCATAATCATCGCTGGAAACCGGGAATACACCTGCATAAACCTGCGGCTTAATGCGTTTAAAACCGGGTAATGGTTTTTCCGCACTGTTTTTTGCCAGGGTTAAGGTATCACCAACCGGTGCGCCTTTAATTTCTTTGATACCAGCAATAATAAAGCCTACTTCACCGGTTTTTAACTCGCCAGTATTGGTGGCTTTCGGGCTAAATACCCCTACTTTATCCACTTCATACGTTTGGCCAGTCGACATCACCTTGATCTTATCTTTAGCTTTGATGCTGCCATGTTTAACGCGGACCAGTGACACGACACCCTGATAGGCATCAAACCAGGAATCGATAATTAATGCTTGTGTTGGTGCATCTGGCTCGCCCTCTGGGCAAGGTACTTGCCTAACAATAGTTTCCAGAACATCTTTAATGCCTAAACCGGTCTTGGCAGAACATTGCACCGCACCTATCGCTTCGATACCAATAATATCTTCAATTTCTTCTGATACACGATCTGGCTCAGCCTGCGGCAAATCGATTTTATTCAGTACCGGGATAACTTCCAGATTCATTTCCAACGCGGTATAGCAGTTGGCAACGGTTTGCGCTTCTACGCCTTGCCCCGCATCGACCACCAATAAAGCGCCTTCACAAGCAGCCAGCGAACGACTAACCTCATAGGTAAAGTCGACGTGACCGGGTGTATCGATAAAGTTCAGCTGGTACGTATTACCATCATCTGCTTTATAGTACAAAGTCACGCTTTGCGCTTTAATGGTAATACCACGTTCACGTTCCAGATCCATCGAATCCAGTACCTGCTGCTGCATTTCACGATCGCTTAAGCCACCACAAAACTGGATCAAGCGATCTGACAGCGTCGATTTACCATGGTCAATGTGGGCAATAATAGAGAAGTTTCTGATATGTTCGAGTTTTGGCATGTTATCCGCAAAAAACTGAGCGCATGGCCGCCGACGCTATAAGCTCAAAGCAAAAGACTGGCAGCTGACAATGCAGGTTATTAACAATAATTAGCGCGAATTGTACTCTATCCGGCAGCAGCTTGCTACGGTTGTTGCGCGTCACTCACTGCGTTAGTCACCTTTAGCTGCGATAGCACACGCAGAATTTGCACAGGCTCTTGCTGTTGCTGCACCTTATTGTTGTATAAGCGTGCTAAAAAAAAGCCAAAAGCAGCAGACAGAGCAGCAGAAAGTAATAACCACCCCTCAGCAGGTTGCCATAACGACTGCAGCATTAATAGCGTGGTCAGCATTAAGATAAGCGGGAGCAAATATACCATTAAGGCCGCTAAAACTAAGCCTTGCTCGGCTACGCCTATTTGCACTTGTTCACCAGGTAACAAATTAAGTGGTGTTTTCACAAAAAAACGGTTTTGTCGCGGGGTGAAGGTTTTCGCCACTATGCCCGTGCCACAGTCCTGACTAACATTGCAGCTATTGCAACTACCAGCCGGCGTTGTTACCAACCAAACGCCAGCACTTTCATTGGCAACGACAGTGGCTATTTCTTCTACCATAAGCTCACCAATTTAACGCTAAGCAATTAGCGCACTGAAGCAGCTAAGCGCTGCGCGGTATCAACGCTGATAGGGCCAATAACAGTAACATCAAGCTGCGGATCAGACTGTACATAGATGGTGACGGCACCGTCACGGTAGGCTTGGGTTGGTAAGCGATGACTACGCTGCACAAATACAGAGACCTGGTGTAAACCGTCACTTAGCAACCAATAGCTCAACACTTCTGGTTCCAACTGCGGTACTTGCAGTGGCTCTGGCACAATCTGAAAACCCGAAGGCAACCAGCCTAACTGATGTTGTTGCGGCTGTTGCACCTTTACCTCTACAGGTAAAGCTAGCGGTAAGGTCACCTTCATTAACTGAGCCAAATTATCAGGCATCTCCGGCGTAATACGTAAGTGCGTGATCTGCCAGATCTCTAATGCCTTGTTTTCACTACGCAAGTGTTGCTCGGCTAAGGTGTCGATACGTAACGGAAAGCCAGTTTCAACGTCTATCCACAACCAGTAATGATAACGCTCGTCAGTGATTGCTGATAATCGTAACAACTGGGCGCTGCGACCATGAATAACTGAACTACTGCCGGCAACGGCATTATACAGGGTACGAATAAGTGCAGGTTCTTCAAATAATAAGGCAGGCAACTCTTTAATACTATCGCCGTGAGTGACTAAAGACGGCCGTTCGCTAATCAGGTAGTAAATTTGCTGATCGCGTCGAACAATATCAACACCATCAGCAAACATAGGGATCAGATGCTCAATCTCAGCAGCATCATCACGGCCGTGTAGCCAACGATAGGTTTCTGCCTGCCCGCCTTTGAGCACAACAAAAGACACATCAAAATTGTGCTGTCTAACGCTCTGTTGGGCTTTGTTGAATAAAGCCCAACCAGTCTCATCGGCACTTGCCGGCTGTAAAATACTTAGCACGACGATACTACAGATGCCAAACAGCCATTTCATCATTTAATGCTCACGATTTTCCTGCTCTGGATGGGCAGTGTTATGCTGCACATCGGTTACCCGAACTTGCTGGCGGTGCGCTTGCAGTAACGCCTGTAGCCGACGTTGTTGTTCTTGCATAGCTTGCTGTTCTTGTGCCTCAAAGCGGCTGTCTACCGATGTTTGGCTTAAACTAACTGGAATAGCAAAACCGGCAACAGGTCTGGTTTGCAGTATCGGCGCTGGCATTGCCAGTTCCTGCTCTAAGGGCTGTTGATACTGCTGCACACCAAATACCGCAACTAACGCGACACTAGCGGCAATAGCACCATGCGCTGCAGGTTTAAACCATTCAGCATTAGCAGCCTGACGTATGGAACCTTTAATTCTTTGCATCAAGCCAGCTTGATTCTGTAACTGATAAATTGGCTCATCAGCCAGTAAATTAGCTAAACCATCGCTGAAATCCGCGGGCAGTACACTATCGCTTTCATTACGCAGCACAGCACCCACCAGTTGGTAACGCTGCAGTGTTTGCTGCAATTCAGGCTGCTGTAACAACGCTGAGAGTTGCTCTGGCGTAACTTGCTGATTATCTGCGGCTTGTGATAGCCATTCGTGCTTGTCTGACAACATAAAGTTTCCTGTCAAATAGTCTTGTTCGGTTTAGGTTTTACCCTACTAGAGGCTTTAACTGAGCGTCTATAGCCTCACGTGCCCGGAAAATACGACTGCGTACTGTACCTATTGGACACTCCATCACTTCTGCGATTTCTTCATAGCTTAGCCCTTCCAATTCACGCAAGGTTATTGCCGTGCGCAACTCATCAGGTAACTTTTCTATAGTACTAAATACCACGTGCCTAATTTCCTCAGATAACAACAAACGCTCTGGTGAGTCTTGCTCCTTCAAGGCGTCACTACCTTCGAAATATTCAGCGTCCTCAGCATCTACATCGCTGGCTGGCGGTTTGCGGCCATTAGCCACTAAATAGTTTTTAGCACTGTTTACGGCGATCCGGTATAACCAGGTGTAAAACGCGCTTTCGCCCCGAAAACCGGGGATCGCTCTATATGCCTTAATAAAGGCTTCTTGAGCGACATCTGCCACGTCTCCATGGTTAGAGACGTAACGCGAAATTAAGTTCGCAATCCGATGCTGATATTTTTTAACCAGTATATTAAACGCAGCCTTATCGCCTTGTTGTACGCGCTGGACAATCTGCCAATCTAATTCTTGCTCGCTCATTCTGTGAGCCTGCCCCTGTAATACTTTTAGGTTTTGTAAACGAATGGCGCCAGTCAAGCGTATTCACTATGACTGTAAGCTGAATAAATAGTTCTGTTTATTTTGACAAAAACGCTAGAATAAGCCGAACCCAAGCGCCGCACTGCGGCCCAACCAGCTGTAATGCTACGGCCATCAACAGAGTTAAGTGTATCCTATGACACAGGCAAAAGAATATCTTTGTGATGTATTAATTATCGGCAGCGGCGCTGCCGGCTTATCATTAGCACTGCAATTAGCCGACCAAGCTAAAGTAATAGTGCTTAGCAAAGGCCCACTGCGTGAGGGATCAACTCTCTATGCCCAGGGCGGTATCGCCGCAGTATTTGATGAGAACGACAGTATAGCCTCGCATGTTACTGATACCTTAGTGGCAGGGGCTGGCTTGTGTGATCCTGCTGCAGTGCAGTTTACCGCTGAGCACGCCAAAGCTGCCATGGAATGGTTAATTGCGCAGGGCGTGCCTTTTGATCAGTATCAAGATACTGATGGCAGTATGAAGTATCATTTAACTCGCGAAGGTGGCCATAGCCATAGACGCATTCTGCACGCGGCAGATGCGACCGGCCGCGCTGTGCAAATTACGCTGGTTGATCAAGTAAAAAATCATCCCAATATTCAGTTACTGGAAAACTATAACGCCATTGATTTGATAACCGGTAAAAAACTCGGCTTAGATAGCAAACGTTGTTATGGTGCCTATGTTTGGAATAAAGACGCCGCCAAAGTTGAGACCATTCAAGCTCAAGCGGTGGCGCTGGCAACTGGCGGAGCCAGTAAAGTGTATCTTTATACCAGTAACCCCGATGTCGCCAGTGGCGATGGTATTGCTATGGCCTGGCGTGCGGGTTGCCGAGTAGCGAATATGGAGTTTAATCAGTTTCATCCAACCAGCTTATATCACCCTGCCGCACCCAACTTTTTGATTACCGAAGCGATGCGTGGCGAAGGGGCTTATCTGAAGCGGCCAGATGGTAGCCGCTTTATGCCCGACTTTGATGAAAGAGCAGAATTAGCGCCACGCGATATTGTTGCCAGAGCCATCGATTTTGAGATGAAACGCTTAGGTGCACATTCGGTCCTATTAGACATTAGTCATCAACCCAAAGACTTTATTATCGAGCATTTCCCGACTATTTACGCCAAGTGCTTAAGCGTCGGTATTGATATTACCAAAGAGCCTATCCCGGTGGTGCCCGCAGCACATTATACCTGCGGCGGCGTGATGACTAACCTCAATGGTCAGACCGATCTGGAGAACCTTTATGCGATAGGCGAAGTGGCCTATACCGGCTTACATGGTGCTAATCGGATGGCGTCGAATTCGTTACTGGAGTGTGTCGTTTTCGCCCAAGCGGCAGCACGACATATTCTTTCACAATTAAGCCTATCACAAGCCTTGTTGCAGCTTCCGGCCTGGGATGATAGCCGGGTTAGTAATTCTGATGAAGAAGTCGTGATCACCCACAATTGGCATGAGCTTAGACTTTTTATGTGGGATTACGTCGGAATAGTGCGCACGGACAAACGGCTGGAGCGCGCCTTACATCGGGTCGAATTACTAAAACAAGAAATTCAGGACTATTACAGCCACTTCCGCATCAGTCATAATTTATTGGAGCTGCGAAATTTAGTGCAAGTGGCTGAACTGATTATTCGTTGTGCGATGCAACGTAAAGAGAGCCGTGGTCTACACTACAATCTGGATTACCCAGAACAGCTTACTGACAGCAAGCCGAGTGTGCTTACACCCTAAATTTATTAGCGGTTTACACTGGGCCCACGCCAGCGTTGCAGTTGCAACTGCCGGGCGAGTGCCCGGTAATCTTGCTCAGTTAACTGATCTCTAAACAAGCATAGCTGATGCATCTGCCCTTGCGAATCTTGCCAATCTAGTAACAGCAGCCAGTTTGTGATTAAACTACGCTGACTTAGCTGACCTGAAGCTAAAACCTGCTGCTGCCAATACAAGGCGCCATGCTGATCAATATGTAAGACAGTTGCACGAAAAGGCTGAGGCCAGGTGCACATTAACGCATAGAACCATAGGGTTAATAACACGCCAGCTAACAAGTAACCGCTCCCACTAAGCGGCAGCAGCATAAAAAGCCCTCCCACCCAAAGCCCTGCGATCAGCAAGGCATATTGGCGATACCGGGACGCGGTTAACGCAACACTAGACTCGGACACGATTAACAATAAGCTCAATCAGCGCCTGAATAGCAGTATCATCAGAGCGATTATGCCCCATAAACCATGCGAATAAATCTGGATCATCGCAGGCCAACAAGCGCTCAAAATCGGCTTTCTGCTGATCGTTTAACGCATCGTAGCCTTCTTCGACAAAGGGAGCTAACAATACATCCAACTCCAACATTCCACGCCGACAGGCCCAGCGTAACTTGGGTTTACTCATTAATGCAGACATTAAAACTCCTTGGTGTTTAATTTGGCTTTATACTAACAAAAATTCCAGTTTGGGGTTGAGCTTTTGTACTGAGCCCCAATCTAACTAGTATTACCGGCAATAAGACTAAAGACCGCTATGCAGACATCCTGGCTTACCGCAGAACAATACGCGCATTTATCCACTCAGGTTCAGGGCGCCTTTATTGCTCCTTTACCCGCTTTTCAAGTACTGACAATTAGCGGGCCAGACAACTTGAAATATTTACAAGGCCAGTCAACCTGCGATTTATCTCAGTTAACAGCAGATAACTTTTTACGCGGTGCCCACTGCGATGCTAAAGGAAAAATGTGGTCAATTTTTCAGGTGTTCTCGCAAGCAGACTGTTTGCAAGTTGTGGCATTTCGGGACGAGCTTATCGCCTCAACCGCACAGTGGCAGAAATTTGGCGTGTTTTCGAAAGTCAGTTTCGATGCAACAGCTGGACGGTATGCGGTATTTGGGATTGGCGGTGCCGAGTCTGCGCAGCTGTTGGCAAAGTTAGGGTTTAGCCAGCCAAGTGCAGACGGTCATCTGAGTCGCTATAATGATGCGGCATTGCTGCGTCTGGCAGCAGACCATTATCTGTTAATCGTACCACAACCCCAGGCACAACAATTGATGCAATCGCCCTTGCCTTTTGCCGCACCAACTCTGTGGTTAAAAGCACATATATTGCAAGGACTTGCTTATTTAGAACAGCCACTAATTGGCGAACTAGTGCCACAAATGCTTAACTTACAAGCAGTCAACGCCATTAGTTTTACAAAAGGCTGCTATGTAGGCCAAGAAACCGTAGCGCGTTTGAAATACCGTGGCGGTAATAAGAGAGCAGCATATGTATTGGAAGCCAATACCAACGAATTACCGGTAGCAGGCTCTGACATTGAACTTCAGCTAGAAAACAACTGGCGCCGGGTTGGCCAGGTCGTAAATGCAGTAAATATTAATAACCAACTCTGGTTAATTGCGCTGCTGCCTAATGACATAACACCGGCAGAGACCTTGCGGTTAAAATCTGAGCAACTCATCATTTTGCAACAGCTACCGCTACCTTACTCCCTTACTTAAGAGGTTTGCATGACCATTTCTCAAGACAAAGTTGTCGCCATTCATTACACCGTAACCGATACTACCGGGAATCAACTCGATTCCTCTTCCGGTGGCGAGCCTCTGGTATTCTTATTTGGCCACGGTGCTCTTATTCCAGGTTTAGAGCAGGCTTTAATTGGTAAACATGCCGGTGAAAAGTTTACTAGCCAAATCGCAGCAGCAGACGCCTATGGTGAGCGTCACGACCAATTAGTGCAAGCCGTGCCTAAATCGATGTTTGAAGGTATGGACGTTGCTGTAGGTATGCGTTTTCGCGCTTCAGGACCAGATGGTCGCGAACAGCCCGTTATTATTATTGACGTCACAGATGAAGAAGTAGTTGTTGACGGTAACCACCCGCTGGCTGGCATTGAATTAAGCTTTGATGTTGAAGTAGTGCTAGTACGAGATGCCACTGCAGAAGAATTAGCGCATGGTCACGTTCATGGTTTAGACGGCCACGCCGGACATTAAAATACGCTTTATCCTCACTCGCAAGCAAAATAAACCGCAGCTCAGCACTGCGGTTTATTTCAATAATTGCCTTTAAAACAAATGTTATTAGGGTCTGTTTATATAGTGCGTTCGTCCGATGCAAAAATGAACTGCTTGACAGCTAGAATAAAGCCCCTTATTTTGAGCCATCAAATTTCACCTTACTGAGCAAAAAACCTTCACCAATGAAAGATCGTATTACCATTTCAATCTCTAGTGTCAACGGCACCCGGCATTTTAATATCGGCAAGATATTTAAACGCAATGCGGTAATTGGCTTATGGTTGATGCTATTTTCTATCTTGATTACAGCAGCGGTAATTAACTATTTAATGCATACGGTGGAACAAGCCCAAAGCGAGCAACAAACGCTTACCCAGCAAACTACTGCCCTGCAAGAACAACTGGAACAGTTAACTGCCGCTCGCCAAACGCTAGAACTGGAACTGACGTTAAAACAAGACGAAATGACGCAAGTTACCCAACGCTTGGGTGAAATTGAACTCAGTTTAGGGTTAGAACAAGATTTAGATCAAAACTTTGAAGCCCGCTTAGATATTGCCACTGTGACCTCCAGTGCCCGGATGGCGATGCTACAGTTAGTACCAAACGGCTCACCACTGGATTTTAATAAACGCTCCTCCCGCTATGGCATCCGCATGCATCCTATTCAGGGCAAACGCAAACATCATAACGGAATCGACTTAACTGCTCCGAAAGGGACCGCAATCTATGCGCCTGCTGATGGCGTCGTTGAGGTCGTTCGTCGCAGCAATAGTGGTTATGGTAATTTACTTAAGATCCGCCACGCTTTCGGCTTTGCCACCCTCTATGCACATTTGGACGACTTTAACGTTGCCAGTGGTACCTTTGTGCACAAAGGCCAACAAATTGCGACTGCGGGCAACACTGGTAGTTCAACAGCACCGCACCTACACTATGAGATCCATTTTCTTGACCGCTCACTCAATCCACAACATTTTATGGAATGGGATTCCGGTAATTTCGATCTCTTGTTCGAAAAAGAAAGGAGTATTAAATGGGATTCTTTAGTAACCATGCTACAAACCAAGGCAAGCACGCAATTACAACTGTCATCGCTGAAGGATGTATCCTCCACGGCAGTTGCCGAGTAAGTAGTGACTTACAAATCGACGGCGAACTTGAAGGTGATGTGGAGTGCAACAGCACGGTGATTATCAGTAGTTCTGGTCAAATGAAAGGTGAGATCAGTGCTGACAAAGTGATTATTAACGGTCAGTTCGAAGGCAAAATTACCGCAAATAATATCGAGGTTCTCGCCGCTGGGAAAGCTCATGGCGTAATGCAAACCGACCATCTTTGCATCGAACGCGGCGGTAGCTTTGTTGGTGAAACCTTACCTGCACCATCCCAACAACAAAATTTACTGCTCACAGAAGAACAACCTCCCGCGGTACATCAAGTCAGCTTTAAACCGGTAAAATAGTTAAAGTACAAAGATTGCACAGTGAAAGCTGCCGTCTGAAGTTGATTGAGTGTATAATACTGCACTTTTCGCGCAAACAACGGGTTTGCGCCTGTTGCAGGATGTTGTTTTGACTTACAAAACCCAATTTAGCGCCTTTGCCTTACCGCAAGCATTACTTGATACCTTAGAAAGCCTGGCATTTCATCAGCCCACGCCAGTGCAAGCAGAAAGCTTACCGGTTATTCTTGCAGGTAAAGATTTGTTAGCCCAGGCTGCGACAGGATCTGGCAAAACAGCAGCGTTTGCCTTAGGGATCTTAAGTAAGCTAAACGTAAAACACTTTCGGGTGCAAAGTTTAGTACTTTGCCCTACCCGCGAATTGGCTGAGCAAGTTGCGACAGAAATTCGCACTTTAGCGCGCAGTATTCATAATATTAAAGTCCTGACGCTTTGTGGCGGTGTGCCAACTAAAGGCCAAACGTTGTCATTGGAGCACGGTGCTCATATTATTGTTGGTACACCAGGGAGAGTGTTAGATCATTTACAACAACAACATTTGCAATTAGATGAACTTAGCATTTTGGTGCTGGATGAGGCTGACCGCATGCTGGAAATGGGCTTTGCCGATGAGATGCAGCAGATTATCGCCGCAGCGCCAGCAGAACGCCAACAATTGCTGTTTAGTGCAACCTTTGCCCCAGCAGTAAAAAAACTCGCCGATGCGCTGCTAAAAGCGCCAGAGCAAGTCATTATTGATAGCCCCAAAGCTAAAACCAGCATTAGCCAGGAATTTTATTTAGTAGAAGATAGCAGCGCCCGCGCTGCAGCCACTATTCGTTTGCTATTTGCTAAAATGCCCAGTAGCTGTGTTGTCTTCGCTAATACCCGCAAAGAAGTACAAAGCCTGACCGAGCAGTTAAAGCAAGCGGGTTTTAGCGTCGCGGCCTTACACGGTGATTTGGAACAACGGGACCGCGAGCAACAACTATTGCAGTTTGCTAACGGCAGCTTACAAGTATTAGTAGCAACCGATGTTGCAGCCCGCGGTTTGGATATTGAAAAGTTGGATCTGGTGCTAAACTACGAGCTGGCGCATGATACCGATACCCATATCCACCGTATTGGCCGCACCGGTCGTGCCGGTGAGCAAGGCGTTGCCTGTACCCTTTACACCGAGCAAGACGGTTACAAACTGGGGTTACTGGAAGATGCCTTCGAACAAGATATTACGCCTTTGCCGTTACCGCTAACCCAGAATGCTAAAGCGCCGTTGCCAGCCATGATAACCATTGAAATTGATGGTGGTAAAAAGCAGAAATTGCGCCCAGCCGATATTGTTGGCGCTTTAACCCGCGATGAGCAGGTAGCGTTTGCCGATATTGGTAAAATTCAGTTACAAGAGTCACGCGCTTATGTCGCGGTGAAACGCTCTGCCTTTAAAGCGGCATTGCAGCAGTTAAATAATAGCAAAATGAAAGGGCGCAGCTTCCGCGCGTATCGTTTAACACCGGCCTAATTATGTAATAATACCCCGCATAGCTTGCTATAAAAAGGTTATGCGGGATTCCAGAACAGCTCACCCGCCTCGCTAAAAACCCAGCTACCTTGGCTCATTAATCAAAACTTTTTTGGCGTCGTAACGATTTAGTTTGGCTTTGCTGTTTTTTGCTTTGCAGGCGTTTTAGCTGACTGCTATAGGTCGGTTTAGTCGCCAGACGCTTTTTCGGCGTTTTTGCCACACTTTGCAGCAAAGTAATAAACTGCGCCAGCGCTAGCTCACGGTTTTGTTCCTGACTACGGCTTTGCTGACATTTAATTAATACTTTACCACTGGGCGTTATGCGATGATCCGCCAGTTGCAACAAACGGCTTTTATATAATTCCGGTAAGCTTGAACTGGCGATATCAAATTGCAGCAACACTGCAGTAGAAACTTTATTTACATGTTGGCCGCCCGGGCCTGAGGCGCGGATAAACTGCCAACTTAACTCATCATCCGCCAGCTGCACACTGGCGTTAATACTAATCACCTACTGTCCTTAGTTGCCTGAAACATCGGGGAGCGTGTAGCACTTAACGCTCCCAATACGCTTCTTCTAAACTATCTTCACGCTCAGGCAAACCTTTGGATAAACGCGGCGCGTTTTGTACCAAGATCTCATAGCTAACCCGGTTAGCATACTTACACAACTGCGCAAAAGATGAATATGCTAAGTAGGCTTGCTCATGCTTGCTCGATAACGGCTGCACTTGCTTATGATAATGATTGGCCGCCATATCATGTAAAATGGCAGCCAAAGCGCCATCACCAGCGCCATTGGTGTTTTTAATTCGCTCAGGGCCGCCTAAATAGGGATCGATATGCGAATACACTTTAAGTGGCTTATGGCAATCTTTGCGCAGCATAGGCCGGCTAAATTCAAAGCGGTTAAAATCAGCCAAACTTGCAGATTTAATAGGGTTTGAGCTTTCCCGTTTGATCTCGTCATCCGTATAGCCACATAGATATAGCCCGTCAGCACCGGCGGTAATGAGCACCATATCGGTAAATTCCAGCGCAGCTTCCGCAGCCAGCAGCGGATCAGCAAAACCAGTTAATGCTTCTGCTTCTAACTCATTCATCGCCAGAACATTCACATATTGGCTTACCGTTTGTAGTATTTGCTCGCGATTTTCTTCCACTAGGTGCCGGGTACCTAAACTCATTACCACCGGCACCTGATGGGCACTGGCATCAGCCAGGGCCTTTAACATAGCTTGTTGAATTGGCTGACCGGTAGCTCGCAGCGGATAAGCACTCACCACAAAGGCCGCAGCTGAGGCAATAATCTCGGTTGGAATATAGTCGGGCGCCAGCTGGTCCATATCGCTGGGGTCAATCACGAAAGTGCGCTCGCCATCAGGAGTGATCATGGTAATACCCCGTCCGATATCACCGGCAACCCCTTGTAAGCGGTTCATATCGACTTTTGAGCTGGTATGGCAAACATAATGATAGGCCGGAGAACCCAGGGCAATGTTCGCCGACATTACACCTAAAAGTACTGATTTATCATCGGCCAATACCGAATAGTTGTGAATAGTATTGCCAATGGTACCACCGGCAAAATGATCAGAAATGGCTTGCTCAACTACCAATTCATGGTAAATCCGGTTGGCTTTTTCATGCTCTACCAGATTAGATAACCCCTTAGGAATATTATGTTTCGCCAAAAAATCATCGCTCACACTGGCCACGACATCTACGATGGTTTGATCTAAACCAACAATGTAAGTATCAAGTTCTGGGCGCACTTCAAAGCTAGGCAGCTGAGGTTTAGGTTGGGATACCGGAAAATAATGCTTAATTTTGCGCAGACCAGGAAATTTCATAACGAAGACTCAAATAAGAATATGCCGGCATTTTACCAAAAATACCGGTAAAAAAGTAATCTCAGTTTGCATCTCTTAAAAATACCGGTTTATCTGCACTGGAATGCTCTGCGCTGTAATAATAACCGGCCAGATTAAATTGATTTAATTGCTCTGCCGAGGTTAAACGCTGCTGAACCACGTAACGCGCCATTAAACCACGAGCCTTTTTCGCATAAAAACTGATAATTTTATACTGGCCATTTTTATAATCTTTAAATTCCGGTGTAATCACTCTGGCACTTAGCTGCTTTTTATCTACCGCTTTAAAATATTCTTGCGAGGCTAAATTCAGTAATACGTTACTTTGCAGCTCATTTAGCTGCTGCTGCAAATTGGTTGCGATACTTGCTTTCCAAAAAGCGTAGAGATCCGTACCGCGCCCATTGCCCAACTTAGTGCCCATTTCTAACCGATAGGCCTGCATCAGATCTAAAGGCCGCAGTACCCCATAAAGCCCACTTAAAATACGCAGATGTTGCTGCGCAAAAGCGAGATCATCCATGCTTAAACTGGCAGCATCCAACCCCTGATAGACATCGCCGTTAAACATAAAAAGCGCGGCCTTAGCATTGTCTTTGGTAAAAGGTGGCTGCCACTGAGTAAAACGCGCAACATTTAGGCCAGCCAGCTTATCACTTATATGCATTAGCGATGCTAAATCGGTTGGCGTGAGTTGCTTACAGATTGCCGCAAGCTCGATGGCGTCAGCCAGTAAGGCTGGCTGCGATAAACTGAGAGCAGACGACAGTGGAGTTAAATCAAGATCTTTGGCCGGCGATACAACCATTAACATAGGGCGGCTCCTTTAAAATGCATCATAGTATAAATAAGATTGCTACTGCTGCGCGATAACGCCGCAAAGTTCTTAGGTAAATAGGCCGTTAAAGCCTTGCAGACATTGCCTACGCCCATTATGCTGTTTAACAACCCGATTGCAAAAGGAATATGTATTTCGGCACTCTGACTGTCATCATACTTTCGCCGATATTGGGCAGACTGCTTTTACCCGCTTTAGCAGCAAAGATAGACCAAGCGTGGATCTCGTGGTTAAATGACAAAATGTTGTTTTTTTATTACATCTTATACTACACATCTAGCCATTTAGCCGTATAATCAAGCAAACCCAAGCAAATAAATGGTAAGTGAACAACATGAGTGATCTATTAAGTCAATTAAAAGCGGTAACTACCGTCGTAGTAGACAGTGGTGATCTAGGTGCTATTGAACAGTTTCGTCCGGTGGATGCCACCACTAACCCCTCTTTATTGCTCAACGCCAGTCAATTAGAATTTGCTAAGCCTTTACTGGCCGCCGCTGTGGCCTATGCGAAAACACAAACCGCAGATGCGGAGCAGCAATTAGCTTTAGCCAGCGACAAATTTGCGGTTGATGTCGGTACTGCCATTAGTAAGCTAGTACCGGGGCGAGTATCTACCGAAGTGGATGCACGTTTATCTTTTAACACCGAAGCCACAGTAGCAAAAGCCCGGCAACTGGTCGCTTTATACCAACAAAATGGTGTCAGCACTGAGCGGATCCTGATCAAAATCGCCTCCACCTGGGAAGGTATTCAAGCGGCTAGGGTGTTAGAGCAGGAAGGCATTCAGTGTAATCTGACATTACTTTTCCATATGGCGCAAGCCCGTGCTTGTGCTGAAGCCGGTGTATTTTTAATTTCGCCTTTTGTTGGTCGTATTTTAGACTGGTACAAGGCTAATACTAAGCAAGATTATACCGCTGAAACCGATCCTGGTGTGCTGTCGGTCCGTGAAATTTACCAGTTCTTTAAAGCGCATGGTTACCCCACCGTAGTAATGGGCGCTAGCTTCCGTAATATTGGTGAAGTACTGGCGCTGGCCGGTTGTGATCGCTTAACGATAAGCCCGGCACTTTTGGATGAGCTAAGCCAGCAATCTGGCCAACTTGTTGTTAAATTGCAGGATAACGGTGTTACCAACAGTAAACCAGCTGCTTTAACTGAACAGCAGTTCCGCTGGGCGTTAAATGAAGACGCCATGGCCACTGAGAAACTGGCTGAAGGGATCCGGAAATTTGCCATCGATCAACGCAAGCTGGAAGATGTGATTCGGGCTCAGCTGTAAATCTACTTGGAGGATCCTTTATGTCGGTAACTTTATCGGCGTTGTTACAGCCTTTGGCTGCGCAGCAACCGCCTTTACGCCAGTTATTTGCAGCAGAACCTGGGCGCGCAGCGCGTTTTAGCGCCAGCGCTTGTGGTATTTATCTTGATTACTCAAAAAACCTGATTGACGAACAAAGCTGGCAAACCTTACAGCAACTGGCAGCGCAAAGCCCAATCCGGCAATTAAGCCAGCAAATGCAAGCCGGTGCAGCCATTAATAATACCGAACAACGTGCGGTATGGCATAGCCGTTTACGTCAGCAGGACTTAACTAACCTTAAGCTGGACAATGAAGATATTGGTGCTGCCATCGCTGCCTGCCGCGAAAAAATGGCAGCATTAATTGAGCAACTACATCAGCAACAGTATTTGGGCTATCAGGGTAAGGCTATTACCGATTTAATTTGGGTGGGGATTGGTGGTTCCCTGCTGGGTCCACAAATGGCGGTCGAAGCCTTAACGCCTTATCATTGCAGCCCGGTAAAGCTGCATTTTGCCGGTAATATCGATGGCGCCGTGGTCAGCGATATTACTAGAGGGTTAGATCCCGCCACTACTTTGGTCGTGGTTGCGTCCAAATCTTTTGGCACCGAAGAAACCAAACAAAATGCCCTGGCGCTGCGGCAATGGTTTAAAGATGCCGGCGCAGATAGTGATGCTATTGCGTTGCACTTTTGGGCAACCTCATCCAATATCCAGGCTGCTGCTGATTTTGGTATTATCGAACAGCACATTCTGCCAATGTGGGATTGGGTTGGTGGCCGCTATTCACTCTGGTCAGCGATCGGATTACCTGTTGCCTTAATGATTGGTAATAACGCCTTTGCTGAGTTATTAAAGGGCGCGGCAGCCATGGATCAACATTTTTTTACTACGCCATTTAATGAAAACCTACCGGTTATTTTGGCATTATTAGGCATTTGGTACATCAATGGTTTTGGTTGCCAGGCTCAAGCCTTACTGCCCTATAGCCACTATTTGCGCCTACTTCCCTCCTATGTGCAACAACTGGATATGGAGAGTAACGGCAAATCAGTAGACCGTCAGGGGCAGGCTTTGGCAGATGCTACCGCGCCGGTGATTTGGGGAGATGCCGGTACTAATGGCCAGCATGCTTATCATCAGTTATTGCATCAAAGCCAGCTTAAAGTGCCTGCAGATTTTATTCTACCGTTAAAAGTCAGCCATAGTCTAACGGACCAGCATCAGCGCCTAGCCGCGCACTGCTTTGCGCAAACCCAGGCTTTAATGCAGGGTAAGACCTTAACAGAAGCCAAAGCAGAATGTTTAGCTCTGGGCATGAGCGAACCAGCAGCAACCGAACTGGCTCCACACAAGGTATCACCAGGTAATAAACCCAGCAATACCATGTTATTAGACGAGTTATCACCCTATCACCTGGGCGCTTTGATTGCTTTGTACGAACACAAAGTGTTTTGTCAGGGAGCAATCTGGGAGCTGAATAGCTTTGACCAATGGGGTGTAGAGCTTGGCAAACAATTATCTGGCCCTATCTATCAGGCACTTAGTGCTAACAAGCCGGGTAACTTTGATAGCTCGACGACTCAGCTTATTCAACGTTTTTTAAAAAATAGCTAAGTTTCAACATCGTTAATAAAGGCTGCTACGGCAGCCTTTATTTTTAGTTTGTCATCAGCTTGTCACTTTTTAGTTTTATTTTTAACCAAAGTGTGGTAGAACCTTTGTTGAAAATAACAACAAAAATCAACATCAGATGAGGCCGTAATATGGAAAGCTTCGAAGACTTACTGAATATGTTGGAACGACCAGCTGCGAAAACCCGCGCGGTCAAACGTAAATGGCGTGAAATTGAAGAACTCAAAGAACGCCAGCGCTTAAAAAAGGAACTTTGTGATATTGATTGGACGATAGAACCTGAGCTTAGCGATATCGAATTGTAGAAAACAGGCTTACTGGTAACAGTGAGCCTGTTTTTTTATCGCGCTAGCACGGCTTAGTACATCACGGTATGCCAGTTGATTGGCGTTTTACCAATCGACTCGAGTAAGCTGTTGGTTTGTAAAAAATGACCACAGCCCAAAAAACCGCGATGAGCCGATAACGGCGATGGATGCGGTGCCGTTAAAATATGATGGCGCTTAGCATCTATCAGCTTTGCTTTTTTTTGTGCATGTGAGCCCCACAATAAAAATACCACCTGCTCGGTATGGTGGTTTATTTGCCGGATCACCTGATCGGTAAATTGCTCCCAGCCAAACAACCGGTGCGAATTAGGTTGATTAGCCTCTACCGTCAGCACGGTATTCAGCAATAACACCCCTTGCTCGGCCCAGCTTTGCAAAAAGCCATGTTTTGGTGGCTGAAAATCGGCATATTCCAGAGCCAGCTCTTTGTAAATATTTAATAACGAGGGAGGTACCCGCACACTGGGGCGTACCGAAAAAGCCAAACCATGCGCCTGATTCGGGCCATGGTAAGGATCCTGTCCTAAGATCACCACTTTTAGATTAGCAAGGGAGGTTAACTTAAAGGCGTTAAAGATCTCACTATCCGGCGGATAGATCACCTTACCTTCCGCTCTGCGCTGTTTAACCTGCTCCAAACAACCCTGAAAATAGGCTTGCTGCTTTTCCGCCCCCAGAATAGCTTGCCAATCCATTAATTGGCTACCAACTGACGAATAGCCCGCTCTAATGCCGCAAAGTCTGCCGGAATATCCTGCTGTAATCCAGGCTCTGCAGCACATTGCGCTAACGCTTGCGGCAAGGCTATAGGGCTACCCAAAATATTTTCGACTTGCTCTTTAAACTTCGCCGGATGAGCGGTACCCAGGAAAATACCAAATTCCTCTGGCTGTAAACTGCGCTTCAGTGCTTTGTAGGCAATAGCCGCATGTGGCTCGCTTAAATACCCTTCTTGCGCCAATAAGCGCATACCGAGTTGCGTATCATCTTCATCTACGGCTACCGCTTCGATATCGCTGCGGCTAATCACACCTTGTGCTAATAAGGCCTCTACCCGAGGCCAATTATTCGGCGCACTGACATCCATCGCATTGGACAAGGTAGCAACCGTAGCATTAGGTTGCCACTGGCCGCTTTGCCAGTACCGAGGTACCGTATCGTTTGAGTTGGTTGCCGCCACCATTCGTTTAATTGGCAAGCCTAATGCTTTGGCAATTAAACCGGCAGTAAGATTACCAAAGTTACCACTAGGTACTGCCACCACCACTTGCTCGCGCTTTTCAGCGGGTACCTGTGCCATCGCTTCAAAGTAATAACAAATTTGTGCAAATAACCGGCTGATATTAATTGAGTTAGCTGAGTTGATATTGAACTCACTTACTAAAGCTTTATTATCAAATACCTGCTTAACCAGAGCCTGGCACTGATCAAAGTCGCCATCCACTGCTAAGGTAGTAATGTTCTCACCCAAGGTGGTAAATAGCTTCTCCTGCAAAATGCTAATTTTGCCTTTAGGATACAAAATAACGACTTGTACGCCTGGCTGTCGGAAAAAAGCATGCGCGACCGCAGCACCAGTATCCCCAGACGTTGCAGTGACGATAGTGGTCTTGTTCTGCTGCTGAGCCACCGCCAAGGCTTGCGCCATAAAACGCCCACCAAAGTCTTTAAAGGCTAACGTAGGTCCGTGAAATAACTCCAGACAGTGCATTTGCTCATTAACAGCAACCAGAGGCGCTGGAAAAGTAAAGGCATGGTTTACCATCGCAGCCACTTGCTCTTGGCTTAATTCGTCACCAATTAAGGCAGACAGGATCTTGGCACTGCGTTCGGCCAGCGGTAAAGTCAATAAATGATTAATATCAAGCTTAGGCCACAATGTTGGGAAAAACAGCCCTTGTTGCTGACCTAACCCTTGACGTACTGCCTGTAAAAAGCTGACTTGCTCAGCAGGAACTTTTAAATTGGTTAATTGCATAAGTTAGTTCTCCAGCGCCCGTGCGCCTGCAGTGGCTAAACGACACACTACGGTGAGCGCATCCTGATTTTTTGCATAATGTTCTTGTAGATAGTGGGCGGTTTGCTCCGCTATCGCAGCGCTATTACATAGCGCAAATAAGGTGGGGCCTGCGCCAGAAATGCCCAGATGCAACACGCCTGCGGCCGCTAACGCTGTACGCAGTGGCAAGAGCTCTGGTATTAATGGCAAACGCGCCGGCTCCGCCACCAGATCTTGTAAAGCAGCCGCTGCCTCGGCTTGCTCCTGACTGTACAACGCACTAACAAAACGACTTAGTGTTCCCGCAAATGCGATACTATGCGCCAAGCTCAGTTGTTTGGGTAAGACTTCACGAGCCGCCTTGGTCGATAACACGGTTCCCGGATAGCATAACACTACCTGCCAATCAGCAAACCAGGGCAAGCTTCTGCAAATTTTAGTGCTGCCTGACAGCATTAGCTGCAAACCACCCAGATAAGACGGAGCCACATTATCGTAATGCACACTGCCGCTTACTCCGCCCTCGGCAATAGCCATCAGCTGCAATAATTCAGCTTGGCTAAAAGGCTGATCAAAATAATCATTAAAGGCATAAAAAGCCACCACGATCGAACAAGCGCTGGAACCCAGACCACTGCCTACCGGCAGGTTTTTCTGCAAATGCAGAGTAAGTCTTGGTAAGGTCCTGCCTAACGCTTGTTCAAAGGCATAGAACGCTTTAATCACCAAGTTATCACTTGTTCCAGCAGGTAACTGATGCACATAACGACCACTTATCGTTAGCGTTAAGGTTGCCGCCTCCCCCTGAATTTCTAATACATCGCCAAGTAAGCTGCCATCAAGGGGTTCAAAGGCCGCACCTAGCAAATCAAAACCGACCGACATATTGCCCGTGGAAGCCGGGGCGTAATAGCGCTTAATATTGTTATTCTGCATTTTACTATACCTGCTGCTGCCAGCTAAGAGTGCGCATAATATCGCTAAAGACCCCAGCAGAGGTCACGGCGGCCCCTGCACCGTAGCCACGCAATACAAAAGGAATAGGTTGGTAGTAGCGGCTGAGTATAGATAAGGCATTCTCGCCATCTTTAACTTTGGCCAATGGGTGCTCCAGTGGTAGCGCTTTAATAGCAACTTTGCATTTACCATCACGAATTTCACCGATATAACGTAACACCTTTTGCTCTGCTTTGGCTTGCTGCAGTTTTTCGCTAAAATAGCCGTTTAAACTTGGCAGCCGAGTCATAAAGGTCTCAACACTGCCACTGGCATCAAAATCAGCAGGCAATACCGATTCGACTTCCACATCGGCCAGGTCTAACATTAAACCTGACTCACGAGCCATAATCAGTAGCTTCCGAGCGACGTCCATACCCGATAAATCATCACGTGGATCGGGCTCGGTGAAACCCAGCGCTTTGGCCTTTTCAGTAACGACGGACAAGGCAACGCCTGCTTCTAACTCACCAAAAATATACGACAGCGAACCAGATAAAATTCCTTCAAAGGCTAATAACTCGTCACCGGCATTAAGTAAGCCCTGTAAGGTATCTATTACCGGTAAGCCAGCACCCACAGTGGTCTCGTACAAGAAGCGCCGGCGTTGCTGCTGAGCTACGGCACGTAACTTATGGTAATAATCCAGGCTAGAGGTATTGGCCTTTTTATTTGGCGTAACCACATGAAAGCCCGCGGCCAGAAAATCAGCGTATTGATCGGCAATTTGCTGGGCGCTGGTGCAATCAACCAATACCGGATTGGTTAAATGCTGTTCTTGCACAAAACGATTTAACTCGGCCAGCGAAAACTGCTTAGTTGCCGCCGGTAATTGGCTTTGCCAGTCTTCTAGCGCAATGCCATCTGCAGCCAGCAGTAACTGCTTACTATTAGCGATACCATAAACCGTTAACTTAACCTGCCGCTGCTGTAAAAAGGCTTGCTGACGATGAATTTGTGCCAATAACTCTGCACCGACTACGCCGCAGCCAACCAAAAACACATCAATACTGGGGATATGGCTAAAGAAGTTCTCATGGCAGACCTTTACCGCATTTTGGCAACAGCGCTGTTCAACAACCGCAGAGATAGAGCGCTCGCTACTATCCTGCGCAATAGCGACCACATTGACTCTGGCTTGCGCTAAGGAAGCAAAAAACTTAGCGGCTACCCCCTGATGCTGACGCATACCATCGCCAACCAAACTGACAATCGCCATATCAGATTGGATACTCAATGGTCTTAACAACTTATTTTGTAATTCCAATTCAAATTCAGCTTCTAAGGCTTTTTTCGCTGCCATTAGATGCAACTGTGGCACACAAAAACTGATGCTAAATTCGGAAGAGGATTGCGTAATTAAACTAACCGAAATTTGCGATCGTGCCATAGAGGCAAACACCCGGCTTGCCATCCCCACCACACCTTTTAAGCCAGGGCCGGAAACAGTAAACAAAGCCAGATGCTCTAAACTGGAGATCCCTTTGACCAGTGCTTCGCCATCCCCCTGCACATCGATACAAGTTCCCGGTGCCGCCGGATTTAAAGTGTTTTTGATATAACAAGGGATCTGTACTCTGGCCAGTGGACCAATAGTTTTCGGGTGTAGTACCTTGGCGCCAAAATAAGACAGCTCCATGGCTTCATCATAAGATAAACGATCAATTAAACGGGTTTGTTTCACCTGACGTGGATCGGCACTGTAAACCCCATCGACATCGGTCCAAATCTCACAAGCACTGGCGCGAATGGCCGCCGCTACCACCGCTGCAGAATAATCAGAGCCGTTACGCCCCAACAAGGCAGTTTCTCCCTGCGCATTACTGGAAACAAAGCCAGCCATCACATATACAGCAGCCGGTGTTGCCGCCAGCGCTTGTGCTAACGCCTGAGCAGTGGCATCAACATCGGCCGTGGCATTCAGAAAATCGCCCTGGCTTTTTACCAACTTCACCGAATCCAGCGCCACCGCGTCTGCGGCTCGTGCCCGTAATAAGGCGGTCATCAAGGCCACACTAAACTGCTCACCTAAGCCCAGAATTTGTGCTTTGATATGATCAGGACAAAAACGTAATAAACTCATGCCCTGTAATTGCCAGCCTAATTGTTGGATTTGTGCCGTGATTAACGCTTGCACCCGCGTTTTTTGCTCATCACTGATGCCTACAATATCTTGCAATAGTTGCTGATATCGTTGCTCCAGCTGTGTCAATAAAGGTTGAAAATCGGCCCCTAAATAAGCCAAATCAGTTAGCTCCACCAGCGTATTGGTTACACCTTGCGGCGCCGATAACACCAGACAGACTTGCTCCGTCGTTGCTTGCTGTAACACAATTTGCGCAACTTCCGAAAACCTGGCAACTGACGCCAGCGATGACCCGCCAAACTTTAGCACTCTCATATTCTTCTCCTCGCGCCTTTACCCGTCGTCTTTCAAAATGTACAGGGGTTAGCTGTGTTCGCGAACCTCAATCACTTAGTAAAGCTCATGGGGTCGGACTGGCGAACCAGTTCTCGAACTTGCCGCCTACTTGCATTTCGAAATCCATTGGGTATTCAAGTCTTATGTTATGTTGTTATCGCAGACCAATAGCCAAATTCGGCTAAAAAAAAGGCCCGAACCTTTGAGGTCACGGGCCTTTTTACAGACAACACACCGCCGACCTCCTACCCCGCGGGGTTGGTGGTAATAATAATGGTGGTGAGTGTCGTATTATTTGTTTTCATAAGCACACTATGCACAGACTTATAGACGTCTGTCAAACATTTTTCGAGCTGCAGCCATTTTTAGATTCGCTTTTAACCCGCTTTATTTTTAGCAGTAAAAATACTGACCTGATTTCGACCCGCGCACTTAGCTTGATGTAAGGCCTGTTCGGCTCGTTGTATTAACTCAGACATATCTACATCGCTCTGATATTGGCTCACACCAATACTGATTGTAACCTGGATAGACGGCAATGCTGTTAGCAAACGACTGTTTGCAAGCTGCACACGGAAGCGATTTGCGACTTCTAACGCGCCTATTATGGCAGTATCAGGTAAGGCAATAGCAAATTCGGCGCCACCAAAACGAGCCAACAGATCATTATCACGCAGCAAAGCTGCAGAAAATTTAGCCAGTGCTTGTAGCAACTGATCGCCATGCTCATGCCCATACTTATCATTGAAAGGTTTAAATCTATCCACATTGAACAACAACAGTGATAAAGGCCGCTCATAACGTTCAGCGCGAGTAATTTCCAACTGCAATTGTTGTTGCCAGAATGAACGATTCATCAGACCGGTTAAACTATCTTGCCGCTCATGCACCTTGAGCTGCTGCTGAGTAAACAATAATTTCGCGTGATAACGTGCTTGCTCTGACGCATCTTGGATCCATAGACAAAGTTGCAGCTCTCCACTCACCGGGTTAGGTAAAGGCATAAGTGTGCAGTTTTGTGCCATATAACGTCGCGACTCATCTCCGGCATCTTGTCGTGGAAACTTGAGCAGATATAAGCGTTGCTGCCAACTAATCTGCTCTGTGATTTTCTGACTTAACACTGCCTCAATTTTACGATTAAACCATGCTTGAGGCACTTCCGGGAAACTCGCAAAGAATGATTTACCAATAAGTTGCTGTGCAGTTAAATCACTATATCGACAAATATAATGGTTTACATAAAGGATCTGACAGGATGAGTTTAGAATTAATATCCCACCTGGTAGCTGCTGCATCACACTTTCGAACATGGCTAAAGACAATTGGCTTCTCTTTTTGCTGTTAAATATCGACTATTTTTATAAAGCTATTTTAAATAGCTCGCTTATTCGCTATGGTAACACTAAATGATATTGGACATCTTAAGCTGAACCTCAGGGTGATTATATGCAGCAACAAAGCTTATCGAAAAAACTGCTAACAAAGGTTTTATCAGTATACTTTGTGCTAACAGTCACTGTGACTTTTGGTCAAATCTTTGCTGAGTATTACAACGCTAAGAATTATATTAAAAATGAACTCAGCACCCTGCAACAAACTTTTTCTGGCAGTTTGACCCGCGCCATCTGGGAACTTAATACACCACAGACATTAAATATAGCAGATGGATTACTCGCGATACCGTCGATTGAAGGCATTATTATTCGCGATGATAATGGCGCTATTATCACCCAATCTGGCCGCTACATTGATATCCAACAACGTTTTAGCAACCAACTCGTGGAACAGGAACTCAGCATAAGCGAGCAGCAGTCTGGCATCTTTGGCTATACTTTCCCACTGATTTTTGAGTTCTCCGGTCGTACTAGCCAGGTCGGTGACGTGACCTTATTCTCTAGCCGAAATATCGTGATTGAGCGTATTGAAATTGGTTTGTATTTTTTAATCGGTAACGCGATGTTAAAAACCACGTTTCTGATTATTCTATTTTTGATTGCCTTTCGCCGCTACCTTACCGAACCTTTAGCCGATTTAAGCCGGCAAATTGAAGATCTAGAGTTAGAACAACTTGATGGCTCTAAAATAAGTATCTCTGCTGATGAAGGAGCAGAACTGACTCTGATGGCAGATGCCTATAATCGTTTGATAAAACGCCTGCAAGATTATCAGGCACAACTCAAGCAAACCCAGCAACAGCTAATGCTATCTAATAACAAACTTGATCAACAAAATTTATTACTAGAGCAAGAAGTTGCCCGTAAAACCTCTGGTTTAAGCCAAGCGATGATGGATTTACAGCAACAAAAGCAAGAGTTGTTAAATAAAAAACAATCGCTGAAAGAAGAAATTGAGCAACGCAGACAAACAGAGCTTAATTTGCTGCAAAAGCAAAAAGCATTGGAAGAAACCATTGATCATTTAAACCAGGCGCAAGATCGGCTGGTACAATCAGAAAAAATGGCTGCCTTAGGCGGGTTAGTTGCCGGTATCACGCACGAAGTAAATACACCGGTGGGTATCAGTGTTACTGCAACCAGCTTTTTAGAAGAGCGTTTAACACGTTTAAACAACGCCTATCAGACGAAAACGCTTACCCCAAAAATGCTAGAAGAGTTTTTAGATGAAGCACAACAAAGCACTCACTTACTAGAGTCCAATCTTGGTAGAGCTTCAGAATTAATTGCCAGTTTTAAGCAGATCGCCGTCGATCAAGCGAGCGAAGCCATCCGTACTATCAATTTGTGTGAATATATTCACGAGATTATTCGCTCCCTCCAACCGCACTTTAAGAAAACCCGCCATCAAATTGAAGTGAATTGTGCTGACAATATTATTCTAGACTGCCCTGCAGGTGCTATTTCTCAGATCTTCACTAACTTACTGATGAACTCTTTGATCCATGGTTTTGAACATATGGAACAAGGGATTATCCGTATTACTGTGTTAGAGGACGCTGACAATATTGATATTCGCTATGCAGACAATGGTAAAGGTTTAGAGGAAGAACAACTTGCTAAGCTATTCCATCCGTTTTTTACTACTAAACGGGACCAAGGCGGAAGCGGTCTTGGTACGCACATTACCTATAATCTCGTGCGTCAAACCTTAGCAGGCAGTATTGAAGTCAGCAGTGAGCCGGGTAAAGGCTTGCATTACCATATCTGGTTCCCCAAAAAACTTAACTAAGATAAAGCGGTAAACAAACGTAAGCGTAGTCAACACCGCTGCAACTTGCGTTGGTACGGGTTATACTGCGACTCTTTACATAAAATGGAACTAAGGTTGTTATGTGGTTTAAGAATGTCAGGGTGTACAAATTAAGTGCGCCGCTAACAACAGATTTATCTGTATTGGAAACAGCTCTCGCAGATTTCAAATTCACTCCTTGCACCGGTCAGGAAGCTCTACGCACCGGCTTCAGCTTTCCATTGCACCCCAGTATCAAACAGTATTGTCATCAACAGCAACAACGATGGTTTTTTGCGGTTAAAAGACAAGAGAAGGTGTTGCCCGCCGCAGTGGTTAACGAGGAATTACAACCGAAGATTGAAGCGGCAGAGCAAGAACAAGGTCGATCCTTAAGCCGCAAGGAAAAACAAGCGCTAAAAGAAGATCTTATTCAAACTTTACTCCCAAGAGCGTTCAGCCGTTCGCAGCTTACTCACGGGTATTATGATGCAGAGCATCAGTGGCTGGTCATTAATACTAGCAGTGCCAGTAAAGCAGAAGATATTTTGGCCCTGCTACGCAAAGCGCTGGGATCATTACCGGCCTTACCTTGGTTAGATAACCACAAACTGAACAACCACTTACAGTTATGGTTGCAGCACGAAGCTCTGCCGGGCAACTTCCAGCCAGGATCTGAAGTCGAATTAAAAGCGCCAGATGAAGAAGGTGCTAAAGTTCGCTTTAGTAACCATTTGTTAAGTGCAGATGAAGTACAAACACACTTACAGGATAAGCTGGTTACCCGTATCAATCTGCAGCAAACAGAGGGAATGGGGCTAACGGTTACTGATGATGGTGGTATTAAACAGCTCAGTTACCCCGATAGTTTAACAGAGCAAAATGATGAGCTGGGTTGGGAAGATCTTGTTGCCCGCTTAGATGCAGACTTACTGTTGATGGCTGACAGCCTTAATAAGGCCTTGCAGGCGATTAGCCAGCAAGTTAGTCAGGTAACTGCAGACTAAATCAGACAGGCTAGTTTGCAGCCGCAGCATGAGCAGCAAGCTGGCCTGAAAATACCTTTTACTGAAACAAGGCCCTAATATCTTGATAAAGACTGGCTATCTGTGGCTGCTGCATAAACTCAGGAACCGCGACGACATCTCGCTCGATATACTGCTGCAACAATAGCTGCTGCTCTTCGGCAGATTTATAATAACCCCGGGCTATGGCGGCTAACCGGATAAAGTCCGTATAATCGAGTGGCACACTGGCTTTACAAACCCGCCAGCTTTTTGCAGCCAGTTGAAACTCCTCAGCAAACCCCCAGGCTTTGAGCACTTTGACACTAATATAAGGTGCTGCTTTATCTATTACACTAGTTAAAAACAACGGATGACCAAAGACCTCAGGATGACGCTCGGCCTCTGTGATCACCGCAAGCGCTCCGATATTATGTACCAAGGCGCAAAGCGTCATAATATCAGGGCTAAGCCGGCACTGTGGTTGATTAGCCTGATAAGACTTTAAACAAGCTACCGCAATGGCTGCAACCTGAATATTGTCACGCCATAGCCTATCTAACTGTTGCTGCACCTGCTTATATTCGGAGACAAACAGCTGTTCCAAGGCCATAGCCGTAGCGATATTTTTAATCTGGCTTAACCCAATTCTGGTGACGGCTTGATTCAAAGTGCTCACTTTAATAGAGCGCCCCATAAAAGCACTATTCGCCACTTTCATCATTCTGGCAGACAAGGCAGCATCCTGCGCAATAACTTCGCCCATTTGCGCTAAGCTTACTTTAGGATCATCTGCGGTTTGCCGCACACGCAACGCTATTTCTGGCAAAGTAGGCAGCACCAGCCGGTCTTGGCGAATTTTATCGTCCAGAATAGTTAACAACGCTTGCTGTGAACTCATGTAAACCCCACTTGCTTAACAAACATTCTCTGGCTCATACTTTAGTAAAATATGAGATGACTGCATAGCATCGTTAAAGTCCGCGCGAGCATTAGTTACCACAACTAAGATACTCCGCCTGCATTTTTGTTAACAATAGCGTGGCATTATACTCATCCCGCTCTTTGCAAGCTAACTCAAGCTTATCAGCTAAGGTTGTTAGCCCCGGATACCCCATACTACCAGCACTGCCTTTTAAGCTATGAGCGGCAAAAGCTAACTGTGGCCAAGCTTTAACACTAGCATATTGTGTTAACTGCGCGAGTAACAAGGGCAGCTGCGTCCGAAACTGAGCAAGTAACGCTTGCATTCCGGGGTCTGTCGCTAATTGTCGCGCTAGTTCAGTGGCTGGCGGTGTGGCCTTTTTAGCATAATGGCTTAATACGGCCAAAAATTCGCTTTGTACTACAGGTTTTCCAAGCAACGCTTGACATCCCGCCGCCTTGTAACTTTCGGCATTTTCTGTCATAACATTCGCAGTAATAGCAATAATAGGAACAGTGACGCCGGCGTGGCGAATCAGCCGGGTTGCCTCTTCCCCACCCATTACTGGCATTTGCATATCCATAAAAATAATATCAAAAGTACCATGTAACGCACTTTCGACGGCCTGATGTCCGTTTACGACTAATTCGTAAGTTATGCCTAGCTGCTGTAACATCAACCCCAACAATAGTTGATTATCCTGATTATCTTCAGCAACCAAGACATGCAACTGCAGTTTTGTGAAGGATGGTGCAAACAAGGCACTGGCTTTAACGGCTGGCTGATAGCTATTGAGCAATAATGTAGGCTCAACCTGTTTGAAAATCAGTTCAAAGTTACTACCAATACCTTTGACACTATCAACCAAAATATCGCCACCCATCTGCTCCATTAACTTTTTTGAAATACACAATCCCAAACCTGTTCCGCCATAATCGCGGGTTACGGTGGCATCAGCCTGCATGAAAGGTTGAAATAGTCGGCTAACTTCTTCGCTGGTCATGCCAATACCGGTATCTTTAATTTTGATGGATAGCCGCATTGAGACCTGATCATAACTCACCACCAGAAGTATTTTACCTTTTCGAGTAAATTTAACAGCATTACTCGTTAAGTTTAATAAAACTTGCTTCACCCTCAAGCTGTCACTAAGCAAACTATGAGGTAATGGGTAATGTAACTGCAGTTTACAATCTAAGCCTTTGCTTAGTGCTTGCTCACGAGTTAATTGATAAATATCATCCAACATTTCAAGATAATCAAAGTGTTCTGGTTGCAGCTCCAACTTGTCCGCTTCAATCTTGGACAAATCTAAAATATCGTTAATCAAACCTAACAAGTGCTCACTACTGCGCAGCACACGCTTTAAATAATCAGATCTTTTTTCCTGCTCCGTCTCCACCAAGGCTTGTTCACTAAAACCGATTACCGCAGTAAGCGGTGTCCTTATTTCATGGCTCATATTGGCTAAGAAAACACTTTTCAAACGATTGGCTTGCTCGGCAATTTCCCGCGCTACTATAAGTTGCTGGTTTGCCGCAGCTAAATCATCATTTGCTTGCGCCAAGTCTTGGGTGCGCCTTAGTACTTTTTCTTCCAATTGTTGTTTATGTGCTAATTCTTGTTCCCGATAAACTCTTAACTGCCTGACCATCACATTAAAAGCGGCGAACATATCTCCCAATTCATCCTGTTTACGCACATCTAGTAATATGGATAAATCCCCCCGGCTAACGGCTGTTTTTGCCGCGGTCAATTGCTTAACTGGATCAAACACTTGCCGAATCAATAAACGATAAATAGCCAAAGGCATCAACACTATAGTTAGTAAAGTTAGCAACAAAATCAACAACGGCCAATTGTAGAAATGGCGATATAGCTCTTTTGCTTCTACTCCGTAAAGCAACTGATAAGAACCCATTAATCCCTTTGTTAACAACAACCTTGGTTGACCAAGTAGCATCCCCTCTGTCAGAGTCTCTTGCTCGAAACTTTGCTGAATAGCTCTATAATGACGCGGGGTAAAAGCAGTGCCAATTAGCGCCTGATTTGCAGCATAGGCAATAGTTGCTGAACGGTTAATCAACAGCGTAATACTCCCAGGTGTTGCTGGGCTTGCCACCACATTGACAATAGGATCGGGATCAGCAACCAATAACAAGTACCCCCAAAACTGTTGATTATTTGTAATGCCTTGTACATAAAGCTTTTGTACAAAAAAAAGCTGCAGATGACGCTCAGGTCCATCTGGCGCTAAAAACATGATTTGCTCATCAAGCATAGCTTGCACAGCTGAAAAATACTCATTGCGAAGTCTACCCGGTAACGCTACATCAGTAGCAGAAACGGGAACTGCCAAATCTTCATCACCATTAATTTGTAACAATTTAACCGAACGAATCTGTGCGTCTTGTTTTAAAATGGCTTGGAAAAGTGCCGCAACCTCTTCGCGGCTGCGCATCGTGCCCTCACGTAAGTGGGTATTTAGTGGCGCTGAGATAGCAAGAAAAGACAGGCGGTTTTGCTGCATTCGCACGTAGTCGTTAAGGAACTGCTGTTGTTGCTGCAAACGCTCGGCAACATAGTTATAAGCTTGTTGGTCTCTCAAAGCGGTACTGTAGTAATAAGCTAAATAGCCAAGTATCGCTATAGGTAAGACCAATAACGGCAGCATATAAACCAGCAGTGTTTCCCGAAGCCTCATCCTGGCCTTTGCCTGTCATCTTTATAATCAGAAAAGGTCTTACAGCATACTCAGCATTGGTCTGGGCGACAAGGGGGCAAACAGATAAGTGTTAAGCAAACACAAACTTTGCGATAAAAACACTCGCCAGAACCCAAACACTAAGGGTGGTTCGGTGTAACTGACCGGTTAATAAACATAGTACTGCGTAACTAATAAACCCCATACCGATCCCATCAGCAATAGAGAAGGTTAACGGCATCATAATTAATACCACCGCAACAGGAACGGCTTGTAGCACATCATCCCACTCTACATGTTGCAAGCTGGTTAGCATCAAGGTTGCAACATAGAGTAAGGCCCCGGCCGTCGCATACGAAGGTACCATAGCAGCCAAGGGAGAAAACCACAGCGCTAACAGAAAAAGCAGCCCGGTCACGATGGCGGTAAGCCCTGTGCGACCACCTGCTGAGACGCCGCTGGTACTTTCCACATAACTTGTCGTCGTTGAGGTGCCTAACATAGCACCTGTGATACTGGCCGCGCTGTCCGCGATCAGTGCTTTGCTTAAATCAGGAACTGAGCCATCTTTTTGCATCAGCCCTGCTTTTTGCGTCACAGCCACTAAGGTACCCGAAGTGTCAAATAAATCCAGAAACAGCAATGTTAATACCACTGGGATAATACTCAGCGTAAAGGCTTCGGTAAAATTCAGCTGCATAAAAGTCGGGGCTAATGACGGAGGCATGGCAACAATACCAGAGAACTGTGCATCACCAAGCACCCAACTGGCGGCGGTAACCACCAGAATACTCAGCAACACAGCACTGTGCCAACCACGATGCGCCAACGCAAAAATAACAAAAAAACCGGCTAACGCGAGTAACACTTGCGGGCTATGCAAATCACCTAAGGTAACAAGGGTCGCGGGGCTGGCAATAATAATATTGGCCGTTTTAAGCGCAATTAACGCCAAAAACATGCCGATACCGGCGGCGATACCCATTTTCATCGGTAGCGGAATACTGTTGATAATCCATTCCCGCACCTTAAAAATACTTAATAGCAAAAATAAGCAGCCAGAAAAAAATACCGCGGCTAGGCCAGTTTGCCAACTGTAGCCTTGTTCAAGCACTATGACATAGGTAAAAAACGCATTAAGTCCCATACCCGGGGCCAAGGCTATCGGCAAGTTAGCCAACAGCCCCATCAATAAACACCCTAACGCAGCAGCAAGACAGGTCGCTACAAAAACAGCACCATGATCCATCCCTGCCTGCGCCAGCAAGCTGGGATTGACAAAGAGTACATAGGACATCGCCATAAAGGTGGTTAAGCCAGCCAGCGCTTCTCGGCGCAATGAGCTACCGCGGACAGAGATTTTAAAAAAATGGTCTAGCATCAAATGATCTTATTATCTTGCCAGAATTTCTCTTTCGCCATACGTTTCTGGCGCTTTTCACAAGGCTTGTCGCAATCACAAGCTTTTTCAATATTCAACTCACCTAAGCCACCACAGCTACCAGCTAGCGTTTTACGCTGCAGTATATAGCCAGCCGCCATAGCAACAACTACCAATAAAAACAGACCAAAGGTCAGAAAAAAGATTGTCATCTTACACCTCAATTTTCAGTTAAATAGGGTTTAAAGGCTTCTGAATAAAGCTCCTCAAAGCCTTGCTCAGTTTTTACAATAAGCAATACTGCAATGCTGTGTTGGTTGGCAAAGGCCAGCGCTTCAGTTGCCGGTAATACATTTAAAGTAGTGGCGTAAGCATCGGCAGTAATAGCGGCCGGATGCAGTACAGTACTGGATACCGTTTTATGCTGAATAGGCTTACCGCTGCGAGGATCAATCAGGTGAGAATAACGAATGCCGTCTTCCTCAAAATAATTGCGATAATCACCCGATGTGGCTAAAGATACATTGCTAAGCGCTAAAATGCGCTGCACTGAGCGCTCTTGGCTGACAGGCTTCTCAACAGCGATCTTCCATGGGCCAGTGGGCTTAACAGCACCCACCCGCATATCGCCACCGATATCAACCATAAAACTCTGGTAACCATGAGTAAGTAAAATTTCTGCTAACCGATCTACACCATAACCTTTAGCAATGGTCGACAGATCAATAGCTAGCCGAGGTTCTAACTTACGTAACCAAGTCCCTTCTAGCGATATTTTGTCTATACCCACATAATCACGAATGGCCTCTAGCTCTGCTTGCTCTGGAGCGCGGATAATGCGTCCTTTGGCACCAAAGCCCCAAAGTTCTACTAAGGGGCCGACCGTTACATCTAGAATACCTTCACTCTGCTGACCAATACGAATAGCTTCGGCAATCACGCCGGCAGTTTGTGGCGTAAGCTGCACCGGCTCTGTTGTCTGCTGGCGGTTAAAACGCATTAATTCAGATTCAGGCCTATAGGTTGACATGAGATCGTTAATTAACTCGAGTTCAATATCTAGCTCTTGTTGCAGCGCAATTAAATCTGGCTGTTGCTCTGCATAAAATTTAACCACATAGTATGTACCCATGGTTTTACCTTCAACCTGATACTCACGCGGATGAGTATTAGGTTGACAGGCAACCAGCAACAATAACGACATGAATGAGAAACAACGTAATAGTACGCCCATGGACAAAACTCCAGATAAAAAAAGGGGTGACTAGCGTCACCCCTGATATTTTACCGCTTTCGCGAAAGATTAACCACCGAAGTCGTCTAACAGAATGTTATCGTCTTCTACGCCTAAATCTTTCAGCATGTTGATTACCGCCTTGTTCATCATCGGCGGACCACACATGTAGAATTCACAATCCTCTGGTGCTTTATGGTTTTTCAGGTAGTTTTCATAAATTACGTTATGAATAAAACCGGTATAACCCGTCCAGTTATCTTCTGGTTGTGGATCTGAAAGTGCAGTATGCCAAACAAAGTTTTCGTTCTCAGCCGCTAACATATCGAAATCTTCCACATAGAACATTTCGCGCTTAGAGCGAGCACCATACCAGAAACTGATCTTACGCTTAGATTTTAAGCGGCGTAACTGGTCGAAAATGTGCGAACGCATCGGTGCCATACCGGCACCACCACCGATAAACACCATCTCAGCTTCCGTTTCTTTGGCGAAGAACTCACCAAATGGACCGGAGATTGTGACTTTGTCGCCTTCTTTTAAAGACCAAATAAAGGATGACATCTTACCGCAAGGTAAAGTCAGGTTATTTGGCGGCGGCGTAGCAATCCGCACGTTCAGCATAATAATGCCTTCTTCTTCCGGATAGTTCGCCATAGAGTATGCACGAATCGTCGGCTCATCTACTTTCGATTCCAGAGTAAAGAACTTAAAGCGTTCCCAATCACCACGGTACTCGGCAGGAATATCAAAATCCTGGTATTTAACATGGTGTGCTGGTGCTTCAATCTGAATATAACCACCAGCGCGGAACGGTACAGATTCACCATCTGGGATCTGTAACTTTAACTCTTTAATAAAGGTGGCTTTGTTATCGTTAGAAATAACAGAGCAATCCCATTTCTTGATACCAAAAATTTCTGGCTCAACTTCGATATCCATATCGGTTTTCACGTTCACCTGACAGGATAAACGGCAGCCTTCACGGGCTTCACCTTTAGTGATATGGCCAAGTTCTGTTGGCAGAATTTCGCCGCCACCTTCATGTACGTGCACACGACACTGACCACAAGAACCACCACCACCACAAGCTGATGATAAGAAAATGCCGTTATCTGCTAATACGCTTAATAGCTTACCGCCGGCTTTGGTTTTAATGGCTTTGCTCGGATCACCGTTAACACTGATGGTAATATCGCCACTGGCCACCAGCTTAGACTTGGCTGCCAGAATAATAAATACCAGCGCCAGTACCACGACAGTGAACATGCCAACGCCAAGATAAATCTCTTGCATTGTGTAATTCCTCTACTGCTTATAGTTGAACGCCAGAGAAAGACATAAAGCCTAATCCCATTAAACCTACTACCAAAAAGGTAGTCCCTAAACCGCGTAAGCCACCTGGAATATCAGCGTACTTCAGCTTCTCGCGCACTGCGGCTAATAACGTAATGGCTAATGCCCAACCTACACCACTACCTAAACCAAACACGACGCTTTCGCCAAAGTTATAATCACGCTCAACCATAAAGGCTACTGCACCAAAAATAGCGCAGTTAACGGTAATTAACGGCAGGAAAATACCCAGAGCGTTGTAAAGCGCTGGGAAATATTTATCCAGGGTCATTTCCAGAATTTGTACCAGAGCCGCAATAACACCGATATAGGTCAAAAAGCCCAGGAAGCTTAAGTCGGCATCCGGGAAGCCTGCCCATGCTAAAGCACCTGGCGCTAACAAGTTAGCATACACCAGGTTATTTACCGGTACTGAAATACCCAAAACCACGATTACCGCAACACCCAAACCAAAAGCCGTTTTAATTTTTTGCGAAACAGCCAGGAAAGTACACATCCCTAAGAAGAATGCTAATGCCAAGTTTTCAATAAAAACGGCACGTACAAATAAGCTAATATAGTGTTCCATTTATCGCTCCTTATGCCTTCTTCTCTACTTGCTCTGGGCGGTAAGTACGCAGTACCCAGATAAAGCCAGCAATAATGATAAAGGCACTTGGTGGCATTAACAGAATACCCATTGGCTGATACCAACCACCTTCGCTAATCAACGGCATAATTTGCACGCCAAATACCGAACCAGAACCACCTAATTCACGAATAAAGGCGACTACCAGTAACACCACGCTGTAACCTAAACCATTACCGATACCATCCAGGAAACTCATACCTGGCGTGCTCTTCATGGCATAGGCTTCTGCGCGGCCCATTACGATACAGTTAGTGATAATTAAACCCACAAATACCGATAACTGCTTAGATAAGTCATAAGCATAAGCCTTTAAAAATTGGTCAACGACAATTACCAACGAAGCGATAATGGTCATTTGCACAATAATCCGCACACTAGATGGAATATGATTGCGAATAGTAGAGATAAACAAGTTCGAGAATGCCGTTACAAAGGTCAGTGCTAAGCACATAACCAAGGCAGTGGTCATCTGCGTGGTTACCGCCAGCGCCGAACAGATCCCTAATACCTGCAAAGCGATAGGGTTATTGGCAAAAACCGGTCCAAACAATACGGTTTTAATTTCTTTTGCATTAGCCATTGGTTAAGGCTCCTTGACGCACTTTAGTTAAGAATGGACCAAAACCACTCTCACCAATCCAGAAAGTAAAGGTATTTTGCACACCATTAGCTGTTAGCGTAGCGCCTGATAAACCATCTACCTGATAAGCTGATTGTGGATCTGCGTTGCCTGGTTTTAAAATAGTCAGAGCTAACTCGCCTGCGTCGTTTGTTAACTGCTTGCCAACAAACTGCGCTCTCCAGCGCGGATTTTCGATTTCCCCACCTAAACCTGGCGTCTCGCCTTGCTCATAGTAGTTTAAACCGATAATGGTATTACCATCTGTTTCCAACGCTAAAAAGGCATGCATGGTTGACCACAGGCCATAACCATGAACTGGCAATACTATGGCTTTCAAATTACGATTTTCATCGTAGGTCAAATACACCGGCGCTCGCTCAGAGATGCGACGAATAGACGCAACATCATCTGTTGCAGCCAAGGCTCTGCCTTCTTTCAGCGATTTGCGATAGTCAAAAGCTTCGGCACAGGCTCTATCGCAGTTAGCATCGATCTCACCAGTTTGTAAATTAACTAAACGTGTTTCGATATGTTTACCGAACAATTCAGCAATTCTCGCGGCAGGTGCACTGCCCTCTAATAAGCCTACGCTACGTAGAATATTGACCTGTGAATCTAACTTTTTATTAGCCTGTTGCGTTGGCCGTAACTGCACTGCTGCAGTGGAAACCACAATGGCACATACCAGACATAAAGAAATTACTACGATCAGCGTTTTGCTGATGCTGTCGTTATTACTAGACATTACGTGCCAGCCTCCGCTTGATATTGGCTTGCGCCACGAAGAAATCGAATAAAGGTGCAAACAGGTTAGCGAATAAAATAGCTAACATCATACCTTCAGGATAGGCAGGGTTTACTACACGGATCATAATCACCATAAAGCCGATCAGGATACCGTAAGCCCATTTACCTTGGTTGGTGAACGACGCTGATACCGGATCAGTTGCCATAAAGAACATACCAATGGCAAAACCACCCAGCACTAAGTGCCAATGCCAAGGCATAGCAAATAATGGGTTTGAATTTGAGCCAACCGCGTTAAATAAATAGCTGGTTAAGATCATCCCAACCATCACGCCCAGCACAATGCGCCAAGAAGCAATACGGAAGTAAATGAGTGCTAAACCACCGATTAACAACGCTAATACTGAAGTTTCACCTACAGAACCAGGGATAAAGCCTAAAAACGCATCCCACCATAGTTGAGTATTTGCGGCGTAATCTAACTCACCCATTTGTGCTTTGCTTAACCAGGTAGCACCTGAATAGCCATCAGCTACAGTCCATACCGCATCGCCCGAAATTTGTGCCGGGTAAGCGAAGAATAAAAAGGCACGACCTGCTAATGCCGGGTTTAAGAAGTTACGGCCAGTACCACCGAACACTTCTTTCGCCACTACCACACCGAAGGTAATACCTAAAGCAACCTGCCATAATGGAATAGTTGCCGGCAGAATCAGCGCAAATAAGATGGAGCTAACAAAGAAGCCTTCATTCACTTCATGCTTACGCACCGAAGCGAATAATACTTCCCAGAAACCACCAACAATAAAGGTCACGGCGTAAATAGGTAAGAACCAGACGGCGCCGTAGAACATCTTCACGCCCCAACCTGAATTGGCTGCCAACTCTCCGCCTAACGCAGAGAAAATCGCAACCTGCCAGGTATCTGGCGTAGCAAAACCTTGTGCTAAGGCAAGCGATGCTTGATGACCAATGTTGTACATTCCGAAGAAGAGCGCCGGGAATAATGCCAGCCACACAAAGATCATAATACGCTTCAGGTCGATGCTGTCACGAATGTGTGTACCATTCTTCGTTACATAGCCAGGAGTATAGAGAACAGTAGCAACGGCTTCATATAAAGCGTACCACTTTTCGTATTTACCGCCTTTCTCAAATTGCGGTTCAATGCGCTCTAAAAAATGCTTTAAGCTCATGATTAGC
Organism: Alishewanella longhuensis; assembly: GCF_014653435.1. Classification (GTDB taxonomy): domain Bacteria; phylum Pseudomonadota; class Gammaproteobacteria; order Enterobacterales; family Alteromonadaceae; genus Alishewanella; species Alishewanella longhuensis. The sequence goes on from NZ_BNAO01000002.1 coordinate 522,435, forward strand.
CTTCCTTCTGGATGGTAGTCAAGCAGTCACGCAGAATGGTGCCGTAGTCATATTTGCCCGGACATACATAAGTACACAGAGCTAAATCTTCCTCGTCCAGTTCCAGACAGCCTAAGGTTTGTGCTTCATCTGTGTCGCCAGCAATCAGGTTACGCAGTAACAGCGTAGGCAGGATATCTAGCGGCATTACCCGCTCATAGTTACCAATAGGTACCATGGCGCGCGACGAACCGTTAGTCGTTGTTGTCAGGTTAAATAGCTTTTTCGGGCTTAAATGGCCTAAATAAGCGCGAGTGACTGAGTGCTTCTCTGCGCCTGGAGTAATCCAGCCCAGGAAGTGCTTTTCAAAGCCCTCGGCCAGCACAGAAACCTGCGTATGAAAACGGCCAATATAGCCATGCACGCCATTTGCGGTAGTACCTGAAAGTACTGAGCCTGAAATAGTACGGTTTTGACCTTCGCTAAGTTCACCTGCAGTTAGCTCACTAACAGAGGCACCCAGCAAGGTTTTTACTAAACGTGGCGATTTCACTACAGGACCGGCTAAGGCAACAACACGCTCACTATTAAGCTCACCTGTTGTAAATAACTTACCGATTGCAATCACGTCTTGATAACCGATATGCCACACTACTTTTTTGCTGCTTGCTGCATCTAAAAAGTGAATATGGGTACCCACTAAACCAGCCGGATGCGGACCATCAAACTCAGCTACCGTCACCGCAGCTACTGACGGAACAGTAACACCGGCTTTTTTCGTCAGATAGGTTTTACCTTCAGTTAAACGTGAAATCACCGTTAAACCTTGGGTAAACGCCTCAGCTTCCGCGCCAATAATAACGGCTGGGTCAGCTGCAAGAGGATTAGAATCCATTGCATTAACGAAAATGGCTTTTGGAGTGCTATCCAAAGCAGGAGATTGCGAAAATGGACGAGTACGGAATGCAACCCATAAACCCGCATCATTTAAGTTCTGCTTAACTTGCTCTGGAGTTAACGTCGCTAGCTGATCAGCTGAATACTGCGTAAAACGTTCAGCCGCATCACCCTCGGCTGCAATCACTACAGATTGCAATACCCGCTTGGCGCCACGGTTGATTTCTTTTACCGTACCAGCAATAGGGGCTGTGAATTTCACGCCAGGGTTTTTCTTATCTTCGAAAAGCACCTGACCTTTTTTCACGCTATCGCCCACTTCGACCGCCATGGTCGGACGCATACCTACATACTCTTCACCTAATACGGCGACAGTTGTAATGGTATTGCCCGTAGTGATCTCTTGTTTAGGACTGCCTGCAAGGGGAATGTCCAAGCCTTTTTTGAGTTTTATCATACGTACTTGCACTACTATTTTGGGAAGAAACAGGGCCTAGTTTTTCAGCTGCTTAAACGCAGCACACCTGGTCTCCATATTATGCTGCCTGCAATTGCACAAAAGTTGACCAGATACACGTATCAAAGTCGCGAATTCTAGCACTAATAGCGGCGTGTATCCATGCTATATACCAAAAATTATCCAGTCTTTGGCTGATAACAATCCCTTAGTATCAGGTGCATAAAAACCGCCAAACGGCGGCTTTTACAATGTCAATACGACTAATTTACCAAGTTTTGCAATGGCCTTACTGGCGAGACATCAGCGTCATAGTCAACATGCTGGTAACCGAAACCAAAAAGTCGTAAAAACTCGTTATGATAGCCAACATAATCGGTCAAAGTGTCTATGGTCTCAGTACTAACTTGTTCCCACAGCGCTTTCACCGTTTGCTGCACATGATCGCTTAATTCTTTCCCGTCCATCCGTAAACGTCCTGCTTCATCAAGCACGGGTGCTGCTGCATAAAGCCCCTGACGGAACAAACCATTAATCTGTTCAATGCATCCCTCATGGCTGCCTTCTTCTTTCATCACCCTATACAATAAAGATATATATAACGGCATAATAGGTATAGCAGAGCTAGCCTGGGTTACCAAAGCTTTCAGAGATGCAACGTAAGCTTTACCTTTTTTGTCCGCTAAGCTCGCAGTAATAGCAGCAGCGGCACGATCTAAATCTTCTTTTGCTTTACCAATGGTTGCTTTACCATAAATAGGCCAGGTTAACTCTTTGCCAATATAAGTATAGGCCACGGTTTGGCAACCTTCCGCCAGGACACCGGCTGCATCTAACTGACTTAACCAACGTTCCCAGTCTTCCCCACCCATTACTTTTACGGTATTAAAGATTTCGTCGTCATTGGCAGGCTCGACCGAGACTTCTTCGATTTCTCGTTTGGAGGTATTGAGGTTTTTGGCGGTGTAAGATTGGCCAATAGGTTTCAGCACAGAACTGTAAACTTCGCCACTGACTGGATCTTTACGACGTGGCGCTGCCAGGCTGTAAACGATAAGGTCAATTTTACCCATTTCGCTACGAATAATATCAATAGCTTGCGACTTTAGCTCGTCGGTAAAAGCATCACCATTCAGGTGCTTGTTCCATAAACCGGCAGCATTGGCAGCGGCTTCAAAGGCAGCAGTGTTATACCAGCCTGCGGAACCCGTTTTGCTCTCTGTCGGCTCTTTCTCAAAGAATAGGCCTAGGGTGTTTGCCCCTGAACCAAAAGCAGCAGTGATGCGGGAAGCTAAACCATAGCCGGTTGAAGCACCGATCACTAACACGTTTTTCGGCCCATTTGCCACCGGGCCCAGCGCTTTTACATAAGCGATTTGCTCATTAACATGCTCAGCACAGCCAACTGGATGTGCATTAGTACAAATAAAACCGCGAATTTTTGGTTGAATAACCATAAGAAGTCCTGCTGTTGTCGTTATTAAAGTGCCGCTAGTGTAAAACTTTAACGCAAAAAACAGGTCGGATCAGCAAAAAGCATCCCTTAGGATGCTTTTTCTATTTTACTACCACCAAAACACTTCGGCGAAGCCGGCGGCTTTTCAGCATAGTATTCATACCATTCTGAAGGGGTATAGGTATGCAAAGCTAAAGCATGAATCTTTTCAGCTAGCTCTTCAGCGACAATCGCATTTACTGCTCTGTGGCGTTGTAATAAACGCATGCCATCAAAGGCTGGTGTCACTATTACTACTTTAAAATGAGACTCTGAGCCCGCAGGCACATTGTGATTGGCGCTTTCATTGATCACATCTAAAAACACCGGTTTAAAAGCATCCAGTAACTTTTGCTCTATTGCAGTATGGATTAACATCTTAGTTCCGCTCCTGTTGTCATCCCTTATGTTTATTTTAGCCAAGCTCTGCTGCTTTGTCCTGTGAAAACGACAGCGACTTTAGTCAAACTCTGCTAAACCAATACCGTAACAGGTAAAATTAATTTATCCTTTTTTTCTTAGCTACAAGCCCACAGAGCTTAGCAGTTGTCGCCCTGCTTCACCCATGTCAGAATAGCTGTCTTAAATCATCACTGATATCATTATGAATACGCAGTTTACTTTTGGTGCAACCCAGCTAAGGTTGCATCGCTGGCCTTTAACCCAGCCCAATCACAGTTTGCAAGCCTGGGATGCCGCTGATGAGCTAATCCTGGAACAGGCTTTGCCCCTTTGTGCGTCGTTACAAGCATCACAGCAAACACCGGTCAGGGTGCTGATTTTAAACGATGCTTTTGGCGCGCTTTCTTGTGCAATCGGCTCTGCCACACCCGGCTCCACGCTACAACACCTGGTGCAAGACTCCGTATTGTCGCAGCTAGCTTGTCGTCATAACCGAGCTCAGAATACTTTACCAAGTAATGAGATTATCGAACTAAACAGTTTGGATCCCTTACCAGAAAACCCTCAGTTGGTGCTTTTTAAACTACCTGCTAATCATAGTTATCTGGCGTTTCAATTAGCGGCGCTTAGTAAGGTGCTGACACCGCAGAGCACTTTACTGGTAGCAGCTAAGGCGAAAGACATCAACCGTAATGTCCTCGCATTATTCACGCAATTTATCGGCCCTACCCAAGCATCGCTTACCATTAAGAAATGCCGTTATATTGAAACAACATTTCAGGCTGCATTAGCCAGGCCACAACTTAACTTTCCGCTACGTTGGCCACTGGATGACAGCCATTTTACGCTAGTGAATCACGCCAACGTTTTCGCACGGGAAAAATTAGATATTGGTGCTCGTTTTTTCTTACAACACTTACCCCGTGTCGCCGCCGGCAGCACAGTAATAGATTTAGGTTGCGGTAATGGTGTACTCAGTTTACAACTGTTGCAGCAACAGCCTGATTGCCACCTGGTATTATGTGATGAGTCTTATATGGCCGTGGCCTCGGCGCACGCCAGTATTGCCGAGAACCTCCCAACGCAAATGGCCCAGTGCCAGTTTGTTGCAGATGACTGCCTCACCCAACAAGCAGATAACTCTGCTGATTGGGTGATTTGCAACCCGCCCTTTCACCAACAAACGGCGGTAACCACCCATATTGCATCGCAAATGTTTCGTGATGCCAAACGGGTGCTAAAAACCGGTGGCCGGTTACGGATCGTGGCAAATCGACACCTGCCCTACCGACTACAATTAGAAAAGCTCTTCGGGCATTGCCAACAACTGGCTGCTAATCCTAAATTTGTAATCTTAGAATCTATCAAAAGGAGTTAACTATGCGCTATCTATTGCTAATTGCGCTGCTAGTGCTAACCAGTTGCGCGACCAAAGTACCATCATTTATGGTGGTTCCTCAGGTTTTTTGGCCACAAGCTACTGAACTGCAAGGAGCTCAGTTTAGTTTTGGTGTCGTTGATATGCGCCCCAGACCACAAAGCTTGACGATTAAACAGGGTAACAACGAAAACAATTATCGCACCAGCAACGATGTTCGTTTGCAAATAGAAGAAACTGTTGCTAATGCGTTGCGGGACAAAGGCGCAATTATCAATAACCAACATAGTGTGCAGCTAAAAATTCAAATGAATCAATTGCAAGCAAATGTACTGCAGCGACCTTTAGACCACCAGGTGGTAAACCAGGTTGCACTTACCGTTTTTATTCAAAGCGACAACGGCACCTTTAGTAAATCTTATGCCGGTGACAGCAGCTACACCGCTCCGTTTAAAGTCGATTTAGCTGCAGTAGAACGTGAATTACGTATTCTAACCGAGCAAGTGTTAAATCAGCTGTTGCAAGACCCTGCTTGGAAAGCTGCATTAAACTAACGGAGAGACTATGAAAAAACTATGGCTAGGTTTGTTGCTATTCTGCTGCACGTCACTCAATGCCGGTCAGTTTATGCAGCCTGACAACCTGTTCCCCAGGGTGAAGTTTATTACTTCACATGGTGAGATAGTGGTAGAACTGGATCGCAGCCGGGCGCCACTTACCGTAAATAACTTTTTGAGCTATGTGAAAAAAAATGCCTACAACAATACGGTATTTCACCGGCTTATCCCTGAATTTGTATTACAAGGTGGCGGCTACAACCCGGATTTCAAAGCAATTGATACCTTAAAACCTATTTTCAACGAGTCTGGAAATGGTTTAAAAAATCAAATTGGTAGTATTGCCATGGCCAGACTTGCCGACCCGCACAGCGCTAGCAGCCAGTTTTATTTCAACCTGAACGATAATACTAGTCTGGATCCGGGAAGTCGCTGGGGCTATGCTGTTTTCGGACAAGTCGTCTCTGGTATGGAAGTACTAGAGCAAATCCAGCAGTTGGAAACAGCTGTTTCAGAGAAGCTCGGTTGGCCGGATGTGCCCATTGAGCCTATTTTACTGAAAATGGTGTTGCTATTACCCCAAGAGTAATAGTCACAAAGAGTGTAAATAAATTTTGTTCGCAATAACTCAGTTAGTTGTTCTTTGACTATACTCCAATTACGGTGCGTCGCTAGCGGTCACCGGCAATTGCCGGGAGTGTGAACATGGCAAAGAACTTTATTGACGAAAAATCACAGCAACTCGTGTTTTATGCCTCGCGTTTTTTGCGAGGCCAACTGCCTCATCACGAGCTGCATTTGTTTATTTGGGATACGCTGGAAGAATGGGCTGCGCTCAATAACAGACCGCTATCTCCCCCCGCTTATCAAGAAAGGGTGTTTTGGCATCTGTTGCATCAACTAGAATATTGGCCAGAACAGCAACTGCGGCAGAATAAAAAGCTGAAGCGCAACTTACAACTTTGCCTGGGTTTTTTAGTGGGCAAAGGACAACGTCCAGTTAACTGTGTAGGACTTCGCCCTTAAGACCCTTTGTCTGACGACGGTTCTGGCGTTATTTTTTGCGAGCTACCGCCTAGTTTATTATAACCCAGCAAGACTATCAGTATCAGTGCCGGTATCCCCAATAGCGCGGTCAATATAAAAAATTGGCTATAACCTATCGTCTCTACCCACTGACCGGAAAACCCGCCAATAAACTTGGGCAGCAATAGCATCAGGGAGCTGAAAACGGCATATTGCGTTGCGGTATAAGCCAAATTCACCAGCGATGATAAGTAAGCAATAAAGGCGCTGGTCGCAATGCCGGCACTTAGATTGTCAGCAGAAATCACCATAGTTAACCAAAATACATCATGACCTATCACACTAAGCAATGAAAACAGTAAATTGGTTGCAGCGCTAAGTAAGGCACCCAGAAAAAGTATTTTCAAAGTACCAAACTTGTTCAACAACACACCACCCAGTGCCGCACCTACCAGGGTCATGATCACGCCATAAACCTTAGATATACTTGCCACTTCCTCCTTGCTAAAGCCCATATCGACGTAAAATGCATTCGCCATCACGCCCATAATGACATCACTCATTCGATAGCTAGCGATTAACGCTAAAATTAATACTGCATGCCAGCGATATCGCTGAAAAAAGTCGGTAAAAGGGGAAACAACAGCAAGTTTAAGCCATCTGACAAAGCGCTGCAGGTGGCTACCTTCTGTAGACGGCGTTACCATCAAACTATTAGTAGGCTCTTTGCATAATAACGTTGTAATAATACAGGGCAGCATGCAGAGTGCCATAACACTGTAAGCCTGTTGCCAGCTATGCAGCTGATATTCGGGGCTGCCAGCAAAGATCGCCGCAAGCCATAAAGTACCTGCAGATGCCAGGATCATGGCCAGCCGATATCCCAATAAATAGGCCGCTGCCAGCGCAGCCTGCATCTGCTCAGGGGCACTTTCAATTCTAAAAGCATCGACACTAATGTCCTGTGTCGCGGAGGAAAAAGCCAGCATCACGGCAAATATTGCCATTAAGGCTAAGTCTTGCTGCGGATCAGAAAATGAAATCCCCAAAATGCCGAGCATTACGGCAAATTGTGAGAGTAGCAGCCAGCTGCGCCTGCGGCCAAGTAAAGCATACAGCCAAGGGATTTGCAGTCGATCAGCCAGCGGTGACCATATCCACTTCACACTGTAAGCCAGCACCACCCAGCTAAAATAACCAATTTCTGCTCGAGAGACCCCCGCCTCACGTAACCAGAACGACAAGGTACCAAAAACCAATACCATCGGCAGTCCGCTGGAAAAGCCCAGCAAAAAAATGATAAGAACACGGCGCTGATAATAAATTTGCAGTGATTCAGTCCAGGCTTTGAGCAATGACAACGACGATTCCTGCTTCAGAGTATTTTGCTCTAGCTTATCTGGCTGCTTCCAGAGGTCAAGTACTAACGGCACTTTATGCCACAATTAAGCCCAATAGCACCAATAATGCCTGAATGCCGATCTACGCCGTAACTAAAGGTGCTGGATACAACACCGTCACTTAAATGAATAAAGCCGCCCAATGGCGGCTTTATTCATTTAAGTGACAAGACCCCTAGTTACTAAGAACGTGACGCAATCCTTCTGCCGGGTCAACTTCTAAGGCTTGACAGTATCGCACAAACTCGACCACATCCAGCCTGCGCTCCTGATTTTCAACTTTACCAATAAAGGAATGAGGGGTGCCAAGCAACTCCGACAAACTACGCATAGTATGGCCTTTATCCTGACGCTGCCGCTTTAGCCAAACACATAGTCGCTTATTTTCATCAGAAATTACACTTTTTGTACCTTTCATTTTTTTTCTTCTCCCAGCGTGTTACGCTTTTATTTATTATGGTAAATCGGCTCCCTGCTTCATTTTCTGAGGTTATCCCGCTCAACTTCAGCTCTCTGGTAGCTAATTAATATCATAGGTTGCGACGAGCGTACAGCTAGCCGCGTTAAAAAACCGTAGATAGCATAAATTGTCACCAACAATTACTGCGAATGATCTCTTGGCATGTTTAAAAATAGCGTAAACACATGACAAAAGCGCCGCTAGCGATGAACACGAGCAGCAAATAGGCAACAAATTTCACGGCAAGGTTGGTGAAGACAGGTATAGTAGTTTTAGTAACAAACAATGTCGTAGTGAGGGTATACACGTGGTTAGACTATTTTTCTTATTGCCGCTGCTGATGAGTTTAGGATGGTACCTTTTCTTGCGCCAGCATCAAATACCCATTAAGCAAGGTTTACGAGGCTTTGGCTATATTTTGGCTTTTAATCTGATCCTAGCATTAGTGCTATGGGCACTGGTGGTACTGACCCGAAACTAGATCACCATATAGTTTAAAAGGTTAATACCAGCACGCTTAAAACTATATGTTGCTGTCGGGGGAATTGAGTGTACTGACAAAGTCTGGCCCTGTTGTATCTTATTGGGCCAGGTATATTGAATTAGAAAATAAATAAAAAATCAGACTGAAAAAGACGAACCACAGCCACAAGTGGTAGTAGCGTTAGGATTTTGTACGACAAAACGACTACCTTGTAGGCCTTCAGTATAATCAACGATACCGCCCATCAAGTATTGCAGGCTCATTGGATCAACAACCATGGCTACGCCCTGCTTTTCAATCAACAGATCACCTTCGTTCACTTTCTCATCAAAGGTAAAACCGTATTGAAAACCCGAGCAGCCGCCACCGGTAATATAAACACGCAATTTCAATTCCGGGTTTTCTTCTTCACTGACTAAAGCCGCAACTTTGCGTGCAGCCGCATCGGTAAACTCTAACGGGATTTGTATCTCAGACATGATGGCTCCAACGGGCATAACAACAACATGGATTATCTAATACCTGACTATTTTATTCAAGTATTTCCCTTGAGTGGGAACGTGCATTTTCACTGTCGAAAAACACGCTTTTTGCAGTAATGTGATAAACTTAACCCACTAACAATAAGTTAAAAGTATTCTATGCGACGCTGGCAAGAGCACCTGCCATCCTTACAACGCCGATTAGCACTACCTCAAACGTCCTTACAGCTATGCCTGTTAGGCATGTTAGGTGGCCTGATTGCCGCCCTGCTAATCATTTTATTCCGCTTAGCTATCATTGGTTTACAAGGTTTTTTCTTAGAGAATACCGATGACTTCAGCAGTATTGATGCCGAATTCCGCTGGTTATTGCCCTTAGGCGGTGCTGCCTGTATTGGTGTTATTGCACTGTTTACCGGCTATCGTCATTATCGGCTGGGCATCCCCTTTGTAATTCACCGTATTAAAACCGCTTATGGCGTTATGCCGTTTCGCAACACCTTAAATCAGTTTTTCGGCGGTATTCTCGCACTGGCCAGTGGTTTTTCAGTAGGTCGTGAGGGCCCGTCGGTACATTTAGGTGCCTATGGTGCTAGTAGTGTCGGTCGTTATTTAAAACTACCCTACAACAGTATCCGTATTTTAGCGGGCTGCGGAATCGCTGCTGGCATCTCTGCCTCGTTTAATACACCTTTGGCCGCCATGATCTTTGTAATGGAAGTGGTACTACGTGAGTACCGTATTCATGTATTTATCCCAGTAATGTTGGCTTCTGTAGTCGGCGCCTTAGCAACGCAATTGGTATTTGGACATGATCGGGAACTGGCCGCCTTAGATATTATCAATTTAAGTGTCTGGCACTTCCCTTACCTTATTTTATGCGGCATCATTTTTGGCGCTGTTGCCTGGTTGTTTAACCGCCATTTAATGTTAATGCTGCGCACCTTTAAAAAATGGCCGTTATTATTACGCCTGGCCTTAGCAGGCGCTGTTACTGCGGCAGTCGGCTACTTTATCCCCCATGCAATGGGTGCAGAAACGGGCGCTATTCAATTTGCTATCAATAATCCAACCGAAATCCATCTGCTATTAGTGATTTTTATCGGTAAATTTATCTTAACCCTGTTTGCGATAGGCCTGGGCGTCCCCGGCGGCATTATTGGCCCTATCTTTGGTATTGGCGTAGTACTTGGCACTATTTTAGCCATAGTGCCAGCGATTATTGTCGACAACAGCAGTAATGCCGGCACCTACGCGGTATTGGGCATGGCAGGGATGATGGCTGCCACCCTACATGCGCCCTTGGCGGCCTTAGTGGCGGTAATGGAGTTAGCAGCCAACCAGCATATTATATTGCCAGCCATGCTGGTGATTGTGACTGCTTATGTGACGACAGTGCAGTTTTTTAATAATAAATCGATCTTTTTAATGCAACTTGATTTTATGCAGCTGCCCTATAAATTATCCCCTGCCGATGATGTCTTACAAAAAGTCGGCGTGCTGGCGGTCATGAGTCAGGATTATCAACTACTGGACAATCCAACCGAACAACAGGTATGCGAGCAGCTGGATAATATACAGCCCCCCTGCCAATTATTGATCAAACGCAATGAGCATGATGCTGTGCAATTTTATACTGCGCAATATGATGTTAGCCTGTCATTATCCGGTGATAGCGCCGTACACTATTTGCCGGTAAAGGGTTTATCCCAGCAATGCACCATGGCAGAAGTACTGGCAGAGCTGGAAGATAAACGTGAAGGGATTGTCTATATTTATCAAGACCATCCAGGGCAACCTATGGGCATTATCCGCTGGGACCAGTTACGGGCCTTGCTGATTAAACAGAATAATTTAATATGACCTTAATTTTAATCTACAAAGCCTTACATGTGTTTTTTATGGTGGCTTGGTTTGCCGGGATCTTTTATCTGCCCCGCTTATTTGTGTACCATGCTGCAACAAACAACAAAGAATGCGATGCCACCTTTAAAGTGATGGAACGGCGTTTACTGTACTTTGTCACCCCCTTTGCCATACTGACGCTGATCTTTGGCGTGCTGTTAATTTACAGCTATGGCCGGGCCTGGTTTGCGGTAAGTAGCTGGCTGCATTATAAGCTGCTATTGGTCACCTTACTTTACGTCTACCACGCTTATTGCTTTAAGCTACTGACCGATTTTAAGCACAATCGCAATAAATACAGCCCACGTTTTTATCGGATCTTTAATGAACTACCGGTTCTGCTATTACTCGCGATCATTCTGTTGGCCGTGTTAAAGCCGCTGTAAATTGCGTATAATAAGCCGATCAGGCCAACAGGCTTTCTTCCCCGCTATCCGATTAAGTGAGCACGCACTATGAGCTTTAAAGGTCAGCATATCCTCTCGGTTAAACAATTTGACCGCGACAGTATCCAGTATATCTTTGATGTCGCCCGTAACATGGGTCCTTACGCCAGCCGCAAGAAACGCACCAAGGTGTTAGACGGCGCCATTTTAGGCAATTTGTTTTTTGAACCCAGCACCCGCACCCGGGTGAGCTTTGGCTGCGCTTTTAACTTATTGGGCGGCGAAGTGCGCGAAACCACGGGTATGGAGTCGTCAGCACTGTCTAAAGGTGAATCCCTATACGATACCGCCCGGGTAATCAGCAGTTACAGCGATGTCATTGCCATGCGTCATCCACAAGCGGGTTCGGTTGCTGAGTTTGCCGAGGGCAGTCGGGTGCCGGTATTAAACGGCGGTGATGGTGCCAATGAACACCCTACTCAGGCATTATTAGATTTATTCACCATTGAGCAAGAGCTGGCTGCTTCACAACAAACTATCGATGGCATGCATATCGCCATGGTAGGGGATCTTAAGTTTGGCCGTACCGTACACTCATTATCTAAGCTGTTGAGCCTGTATAAAAACCTGCAAATTACCCTTATTTCGCCGCAAGAATTAGCCATGCCGGATGAGATCATTAGCGCCTTGGAAAATGCTGGCCATCGACTTACCATCAGCGACAAGCTGGAAGGTAACCTGAACGCCGATATCGTCTACCAAACCCGTATTCAGGAAGAGCGTTTTCCCTCTAAAGCCGAAGCTAACCTGTATCGCGGTAAATTCCGACTGAATCAGGAAATTTATACCCGGCACTGTAAATCAAACACCGTCATTATGCATCCGTTGCCGCGCGATTCACGGCAGGAAGCTAACGAGTTGGACAACGATCTGAATTTAAACCCTAACCTGGCCATTTTCCGCCAGGCCGACAACGGTATTCTGGTGCGGATGGCGCTGTTTGCCTTAACCCTTGGCGTGGAAAATCTGGTACAGGATTACGAATGCGCCGTACCTTGGTACACCAATAAATAACTGACAGGATAAGTATAATGTCAATTTCTTCTGAATTATTCGCCCGTGCCCAGCACACTATTCCAGGTGGGGTTAATTCGCCCGTTCGTGCTTTTAAAAGCGTCGGTGGTGAGCCTTTCTTTGTTGCCAAAGCTGAAGGCGCTTATTTATATGATGTTGATGGTAAACGTTATATTGATTATATCGGTTCCTGGGGCCCGATGTTGCTGGGCCATAATAACCCGGTGATCCGTGAGGCTGTCATCGCTGCCGCAGCCAATGGCTTAAGTTTTGGTGCGCCCTGCCCAGCGGAAGTGACTATGGCAGAAAAAGTAGCAGAGCTAGTTCCCAGTATGGAAATGCTACGCATGGTCAGCTCGGGTACAGAAGCCACCATGAGTGCCATCCGGCTGGCTCGTGGCTATACCGGCCGCGATACCATTGTGAAATTTGAAGGCTGCTATCATGGTCATGCCGACTCCCTGTTAGTCAAAGCCGGCTCTGGCGCCCTGACCTTAGGTGTACCTAACTCTCCTGGCGTACCGGCCGATTTTGCCAAATACACCCTGACCTGTGAGTTTAATAATCTGGCACAAATTCAGCAGCTGTTTGCCGAACAAGGCGAGCAGATTGCCTGCATTATTGTCGAACCGGTTGCTGGCAATATGAACTGTATTCCGCCCGAGCCAGGCTTTTTAGAAGGCTTGCGCCAGCTGTGTGACGATTACGGCAGTGTGCTGATTTTTGATGAAGTGATGACCGGTTTTCGGGTCGCTTTAGGTGGTGCCCAGGCTTATTATGGCGTAACGCCAGATTTAACCACCTTAGGTAAAATTATCGGTGGCGGCATGCCGGTCGGCGCTTTTGGCGGTAAAAAAGCCATTATGCAGCATATAGCGCCACTTGGTCCGGTGTATCAGGCTGGCACATTATCGGGTAACCCTATCGCTATGGCGGCAGGCTTAGCGGCGATGCAGGAAATCAGCAAGCCTGGGGTGTATGAAGCCCTTACTGAGAAAACTGCACAGCTGATTAAAGGCCTGGCGCAGGCTGCTGCCAAACACGGCATACCGGTGAGCTTTAATCAGGTGGGCGGGATGTTTGGTATGTTCTTTACTGCGGAAGGCCGGGTGAGCAATTTCCAACAAGCCACCCGCTGCGATATTGACGCCTTTAAACGTTTCTTCCATCTGATGCTGGAGCAAGGGATTTATCTGGCACCTTCTGCTTATGAAGCCGGCTTTTTATCCCTGGCACACAGCGATGAAGATTTAGCGGAAACCATTGCTGCTGCTGACTATGCTTTTGCCGCGTTAAAATAAGCATTAACAGCAATTAGCCACTGTGCAAAAGCCCCGATTTGCTTTAGCTAATCGGGGCTTTTTTTAGCACGAAGCTCAGGGGGGTGAAGCTTAGAACATTGAAGCTTAGGACATTATGGCGAAGGAGTAATGGCTTAGACCGCGTTCTTACGAAAGCAGTGGTTATGATGATCATTAACCATACCGCAGGCCTGCATATGAGCATAGATAATGGTCGACCCCACAAACTTAAAGCCGCGCTTTTTTAAATCTTTACTCATCGCATCGGATTCCGGGCTGGTTGCCCGATAATCGGCTGGGCCGCTAATGCTATTTACCTGCGGTACGCCATTAACAAAGCGCCATTGATAAGCACTAAAGCTGCCAAATTCTGCCTGTATCTCCAAAAAGCGCGCCGCATTATTGATCGCTGCCGCAATCTTTAAGCGGTTACGAATAATACCGGGATTTGCCATAAGTTCAGCAGCTTTGGCCTCGTCGAAACGGGCCACCAACACAGGATCAAAGCCAGCAAAGGCGGCACGATAATTATCGCGTTTCTTCAATACCGTATACCAGCTTAACCCTGCCTGCGCAGCCTCCAGCGTTAAAAACTCAAATAGCTTGTTATCGTCATAAACCGGCACACCCCACTCGGTATCATGATAAGCCACATAGTCTGGTTTACTTAAATCCACCCAGCCGCAACGACATGCCTCTGCTGTCATAACTTGCTCCAAAGTGTTAATCACAGGCTGCTAACTGTAGCATAGTAGCTTTATGCGCCGGTAATAACCAACTATTGGGGCAGTATTCCGGCACCGGCAGGCCACTGTTGGTAGAAAAACGCTGCCATTCTACCTGCTCTGGCATATAGCGAATAAGGTTATGTTTGCCTCTTTGTCGGAAATAATCAGCAAAGACCCGAAGCGCACCAGTACCACCGGTTAGGCCAGTACTTTTATTATCATCCCGTCCTAACCAGACAGTGACCAGTGTATCCTGATCAAAACCGGCAAACCAGCTATCCCGATAGTCACTCGAGGTTCCGGTTTTACCCGCAAAGGTTGGCTGCGGCCAGGTGCGGGCTAAGGATTGTGCCGTACCGGTCAGCGTTGATTCAATCATCGCATAATGTAATAAATACACATCCTCTGCCGGGTAACGCTGACTTTTCGGGCTAGCGCGCTGATACACTACAGCACCATGCTGATCCGTCACCGCTTGCACTGCCGCTAGTTGCTGATGTACGCCATTATTGGCAATGGTTTGATAAAGCTGTGTCACTTCATAGGGCGATAAATCTACCGCGCCCAATAAGGCAGCCGGAAAAAGATTAACCCGCCGCTCTAATCCTAAACGGCGTAGCGCATCCTGCACTTTGGGCATACCTAACTGCAAGCCTAAGCGCACCGTGGGCAAATTGCGCGAGTCCGCCAGGGCACGCATTAACGACACCGGACCACGAAATTGCTTATCAAAGTTTTGTGGTTGCCAATCCTGATTATTATTACGCAGGCTGATCGGGCTATCGTCTAATAAGGTGCCAAGCGTAAAACGGCCACGCTGCGCCAAAGCCTCCAAGTAAATCGGCGGTTTAATCAAACTGCCAATCGGCCTTCTTGCCTCTAACGCCCGGTTAAAACCGGCATAGCCCGCAGTTTTGCCGCCCACCAGCGCTTGTATAGCGGCTTGTTGATAATCTACGACTAGCATGGCCGCTTCCAGCTCTTTGTTCATCTCGGGTACTAATTGGCTAACTGTGCGTTCGGCCTGCGTTTGCGCCATCGGATCCAGATAGGTAAAGACCTTAATACCACTGTGCATTAGCTTGGGATCCAGCGCCAATTGCCGTAACTCCCGTTTAACCGCGTCCATATAGGCCGGGAAGCTGGCATTAAGGTATTGGCCGCGCGGCACCAATTGCATGGGTTTGTTAATGGCCTGCTCGAAAGCGGGCCTATCAAGTAAATGCTGCTCAAACATCAAGCGTAGTACCAGATCGCGCCGGCGCTGCGCCCGCTCAGGGAAACGTCTGGGATCATAGTATCCAGGCCCCTTGACCACGCCTATTAACAAGGCGTATTGCTCTGGCGCTAATTCAGCAAGTGGTTTACCAAAATAAAAACGGCTGGCTAAACCAAAACCATGTACTGCAGTGGCATGGTTTTGGCCAAGGTATATTTCATTTAAATAGGCCTCTAAAATCTGATCTTTACTAAAACGGAAGTCCAGCACCAACGCAATAAAGGCTTCATTGACCTTGCGCCATAAGGTACGATCATGGGTGAGATACATATTTTTGGCTAATTGCTGGGTCAGCGTCGAGCCGCCCTGCACAGTTCGGCCGGCGACTAAGTTCACGCCAAAAGCACGCAATATGGCTAAGGGTGATACGCCACGATGCTGATAAAAATCACGGTCTTCAACCAGTAACAGCGTTTCTTTTAATAGTTCCGGTACTAATTCCAGACGGACTAACTCACGATCTTCTTGATGTGGCGAAACCAGATGCTCGATTAATTGTGGCTCTAACTGAGCAAAATCAAGACTTTTACCCTGCTGAACAATACGACTGATACCAGTGCGGTTAAATTCCACACTAAAACGCTCGGCGCTTTGCTCGCCGTCGACAAAGGTAAAGCTTCGTCTAAATAGCGTTACGCTGCCACCGTTAACGCTAAATTGGCCCGGCCCGGTAACCTCATTACTGCGCCGATACTGTAATTGCTCCAGCTCCAGAATAAGATTGGCTTGTGTCAGATATTTACCGGGGAACAGTGCCAGGCTTCTGCCATAAATTTGCGCCGGCACCTGCCATTTCTGACCCGAGAAGGTACTGGTGATCTTGCTATCCAAATAGATAAAATAAACGACTAACGCCAGTAGCACCACTAACCCAAGTTTTAAAGCCGTTAGCCAAACTATCCGCCACCAGCGGGCCGGGCGGCTGGATTTACTGGTTTTCTTTTTATTTCGGCTCATAACTGCATCGCTTTTTTCGTTTTAGTAGTAGGCAGCGCCTGCGCCGGATCATCCGGCCAAAAGTGTTTAGGGTAACGCCCTTTCATCTCTTTTTTCACCTCTTGCCAGCTCTGCTGCCAAAAACTGGCCAGATCACGGGTAATTTGCAGCGGCTGTCGACCTGGTGATAATAAGGTAATGGTCAGTGGCAGTTTACCGTCCAGTATGCTCGGCGAGCTGAGTTGACCATACATTTCCTGAACCCGCACTGAAAACCCAGGCCCCCCTTGTAAGCTGTAATCGATTGCCAGCTTGCTACCGGTGGGCGCTTGCCAGCTGTCGGGTAATAATTGCTTTAGCTGCTGCTGTTGCTGAAAGCTCAATTGCTGCCAGAGTAAATCATATAAGGGTAATTGCGCTAGCTGACTGGCTTTATTTACGTCGCCAAGATAAGGCCCCAGCCAATGGCTTAAATTGGCCAGTAAGGCCGCATCACTGAGATCTGGAAACGTCAGATAGTCATACTGACGCAATAAGGCCAAACGTTGCTGTAATTGCCGGCAGGTTTCGCTAAAAAGCAATACCGCTAAACCTTGCTTGCTTATATAACTTAACCAGGCTTGCTGTTTTTCGGCAACGGTTAATTGCAAGGTTGTCGGGCGACGCTGTAGCACAATTTGCCCAAAACGCCGCTGTTGCTCACTGTAAAAGCCTGCTTGTTTTTCGTCCCAGCCAGTAACGTTTTGCCAGGGCAGTTCTGGCCAATCGGCTAATACTTCTTCCAACCGGATAGCGACCGCTTGCTGAATACGATTATGTTGCTGCTGTTGCTGAATAGAGAGTACCACCAGATAGGCTTGCTGCTGCAATGGATGCTCCGCAGTTAAGCTAGCACCGGCGCCATTGGCCAGCAAATAGCCCTGCCCCCGACGCTGCGCTAAGCGATCAGGGTAAGCGCGTAACAATAATACCGGCACCCATTCCAGCGGTAAACTATGCGCGGGCTGACAAGCGAGGCGTCTAGCCAGTTGCTGTGCCTGCTGATATTGCCTGCTGACACTGCTATGACGGCTTTGTAAGCGCGCCAATTGTTGGTACAGATCATCTTGGGTGACCAGGGCCTCTTCTAATAGGGCCGCCAACAATACCGCCAGCCATAGCACACCCGGCTGTTCGGCTTCCAGCATTCTGGCATGCTGCAACATACTGGCTAATCGAATATCAGTGCCAAACTGATAGAGGGTGCGGCCATAAGCGGTAAGTTGCTCTTGCTGATCTAACACCTGCAATTGCTGTAATAAGACAGTAGCGGCGGCCAGATTGGCGGTGTTTGGCGCTGTCAGCCAGGCTAAATCCGCCGGCTGACAGCCCCAAACCGCGATTTCTAAGCGTAACGCCGTTAGATCGGCCAAGGCAATTTCCGCGGGCTCAAACGCCTGACGGCGTTGCCATTGTTCAGCCGTGTCTAACCGATAACAATAACCGGCAGCCAAACGCCCAGCGCGTCCCGCACGCTGAGTTGCCGCAGCCTGGCTAATGGCAATGGTATCTAAGCGACTAATACCCGAACGCGCCTGATAGCTGGCACGTCTGGCTAAACCGCTGTCCACCACCACATTAATCCCCTCGATGGTTAAGCTGGTTTCCGCTAAATTAGTCGCCAGTACAATTTTAAATTCCCCAGTTGGCGGTGCGGCTATTGCCGCTTGCTGCGCGGCCAACGTCATACTGCCCAGTAAAGGCAGCACCTTAAGATGAGCAGGTAAGGCTTGCCCGGCGAGCCAGTCTGCCGCTTGCTTTATTTCTGCTTGCCCGGGCAAAAAGACTAAAACGCTACTTTGATGCTGATAAAACGCCTGTAGCGCCTGCCGTGCGCACTGCACCGTTATTGGCTCTTTACCCGGCGGCTGATAGTGAATACTAACCGGATAACTGCGGCCCTGGCTTTGCAGCACAGGTGCTTGTAAATACGCGGCGAGCGCACTGCTATCGAGCGTAGCGGACATCACCAGAATCTTTAACTTGTCGTTTAATTGCTGCACTTCTAAAGCGAGTGCTAATCCTAAATCAGCATGCAAGGATCGTTCGTGAAATTCATCAAAAATCAGCAGATCAACGGTTGCAAGCTCAGGATCTTGCTGGATTTTGCGTGTTAAAATCCCCTCTGTGACAATAAGTAAGCGGGTATTACCACTAAACTTGCTCTCCTGACGGATCTGATAGCCTACTGTCTCGCCAATATTTTCGCCCAATTGCGCAGCCAGATAGCCGGCAATCGCTCTGGCAGCCAGCCGCCGCGGTTCCAATAATAAAATACGTTTATTGGCAAAGGCCGGTTGCTTCAGTAAGTACAGCGGCAAATAGGTCGATTTACCGGCACCCGGCGGCGCAGATAACACCACGCGCGGTTCGTGCGCCAATAAATGGCAGAGTTCAGGCAGGATTTCAGCTACAGGTAACACAGTTTTTGTACTCGCATACGCCAACGGCTAACGGCCGTTGGCGGGATAGACCAGGGCGTTAAGCTTGTAATTCATTTAGCAGAGTGGCTGCTATAGTACGAATACCCTGTCCGGTAGCGCCTGCCGCCCAATAAGCGTTGCTTGAGCCATTAAAAGCCGCAGCTAAATCAAAGTGCAACCAGCCTTTGCCATCATTGGCCACAAAGCGGCTTAAAAAGCCTGCGGCATTACTGGCACCGCCAGCACCACCGCCTTTCACCGGCCGGCTATTAGCAGTATCAGCATAAGGCGATGGGCATTGCTGTTGGTGCCATTTTTCCAGTGGCAATTGCCAGGTTAGCTCTTGCTGTTGCTCAGCATAAACTAAGGCACGCTGGGCCAGCGGCTTATCAAGCGCAAATAAGGCATTATACTCGCCGCCTACTGCAGTGACAGCTGCCCCCGTGAGGGTTGCTGCATCAATAATTAAACCTGCACCACTGTCGCTGGCTAACTGTAAACCATCGGCTAATACCAAGCGCCCTTCCGCATCGGTATTGACAATCTCTACTGTAGTGCCGTTTTTATAGGTAATAATATCGCCCAGTTTATAGGCATGGCCACTAATTAAGTTTTCAGCACAGCACAAGATCAATTTTACCCGCTTGGTTAAACCTTGCAGTATGGCCAGTGCTAAAGCGGCAGTTACCGTAGCAGCTCCGCCCATATCGCACTTCATGCTTAACATACCTTCTGTTGCTTTAATCGAGTAACCGCCACTGTCAAAGGTAATGCCTTTGCCCACCAATGCGGCAGCAACAGGCGCATTCGCCGCACCGCTTGGGTTAAAATCTAATTCCAGCATCGCCGGCGGGCGCACACTACCGCGACCTACCTGGTAAACACCATGCCAGCCTTCAGCAGCTAATTGTTCACCCGTTATTAGTCGGTAACTCACCTTAGCGCTGCCGGCAATCTCAGTAATAAAGGCCGCTGCTTGTTCGCACAGTAGTTGTGGTGATAATTGCTCTGGGGTTTGATTCACTAAACTTTTAGCAAAACGATAGCATTGAACACGTTGTTCCAGCGTTTTAAGGGTGCTGCTATCGCCAGAAAACTGCACGCCAGTCTGGCGCTTAGCATTTACAAAGCCCTGATAAAAGGCCCATTGTAACTCCAGTGGCCAGTTACCATTTAGCTGCACTGCGGCTAAGCCTAAATTGTCCAGTAATCGAGCCGCTTTTTGCACTGAGCGTTGCTCATCACCTGTTTTAAGATGGATCTGATAACCCGCTGCAGATGGCGACAGCAGTGCTTTAGGACCAAACTGCTCAGGCGCGGGTTGTTGCTGTAAACTAATCTGTAACACATCTGGGTTAGATTGCATGCCAAACTCCAAAAAAGAAAAAATGCCGTTTGGGGCAGAGGCACACATTGTAGCACAAGGCGCAGTGCCGCTTGCGGCTTCCTTAACAAAGAATTCTGATGATTAGTGACTGATATCGCTAACAAAGCGCGAAAGTCCGTACGAAAAAGCCGAAATTAAGTGACGGCAGGGTCAGCAGTCGCTATACTTCCGCGGTTTTTTATTAGTGATTGCGGTAGCGGTGATATTCTGCTATCTATAGCCGCCATCTTTTTGCTTGGTGGGATTGTACAGGAGAGAATCATGCCAGAAGGCAATAACAATAAATCCTTAGGGTTGCTCGCGCTGGCTGGCGTAGTACCTTATCAGGCAGCTGTCGGGGAAGAGTATATGAACCCGAAGCAATTGGAACATTTCAGAAAAATTCTCGATGCCTGGCGCCAACAGTTACGGGAAGAAGTAGACCGTACGAAAACCCATATGGCCGATGAAGCGGCAAACTTCCCGGATCCAGTGGATCGTGCTGCCCAGGAAGAAGAATTCAGTCTGGAGTTACGTGCTCGGGACCGTGAGCGTAAGCTACTGAAGAAAATTGAAAAAACGTTACAGAAAATCGAAAACGATGATTTCGGTTACTGTGATACCTGTGGCATTGAAATTGGTATCAAACGTTTAGAAGCGCGGCCAACGGCTGATCAGTGTATTGATTGTAAAACACTGGCTGAAATTAAAGAAAAACAAATGGGTGGCTAAAACCCAGGGTTAGTTTTCGTGTCCAATGCTTTACCTTTGCAAACGGCCAGCTATATCGGCCGTTTTGCTCCCTCGCCCTCCGGCCCCTTACATTTCGGTTCCTTAATTGCTGCTGTTGGCAGCTACCTACAGGCGAAAAGTCAACAAGGCAAGTGGCTATTACGCATCGAAGATATCGATACTCCCAGAGTACAAGCCGGTGCTGATAGCGCCATTATGCGTACCTTAGAGGCTTTTGGCCTACACTGGGATGACGCGGTCATTTACCAAAGCCAAAGGCTAGCGCGTTACCAGCAAGTATTTCAAGATTTGCAACAGCGCCATTTACTCTATGGTTGCCAATGTACTCGTCGCGAAATTAGTTTAGCTGGCGGCAGCTATCCGGCCACCTGCGCTAATTTAAAGCTGTCTCAAGAACCGCTAGCATGGCGTCTTAAAGCTAACGGTGTTAGCACCGCCTTTACTGACCTCATTTTTGGCAACCAGCAAATAGACAGTACGCTGGCGCGGGAAGACTATATCGTGAAACGCCGCGATGGTTTATTTAGTTACCAGTTAGTGGTAGTGATTGATGATCTGGACCAGCAGATCACGGAAGTGATCCGCGGTGCTGACTTACTCAGTATGACACCCAGACAACAGCATTTATTTGCACTGCTCGGGCAAGCAGCGCCGCGTTATGGTCATTTACCGTTGGCAGTAAGTAGCCCAGGACACAAACTGAGTAAACAAAACCATGCCAGCGCTTTAGATCAATGGCCACTGCAGCATAGTCTGGCTGCCGCCTTGCAGCTATTGGGGCATCCTGTGCCGCAGGCGCTTAGTGCAGCACCCGTGACAGAGATTTTGGCTTGGGCAGTGCAACACTGGCAGTTAGCTAAAGTGCCTGTAACTACAGAAATACACTGCAGCACTTTTGCTTAAAACGGCATTACGGGATATTCGGCGAAAACCAGCAGTTTCATTCTCATTTCTTGCAGATTCAGGTATGATACGCCGGTTTTTTCGGCTTTAAGCCTGTAACATTTTTCCATTGAGGAGAGTTATCATAATTTCGCGCGTGATTGATTTTTGCCGCCGTACCCTTGGCGGAAAAAATGCCATAACGGCAACCCCAGCCAGCCCTGTGTCACAGGCTAGCGCTGCTACGCCTTCTGCTTTGCCACCCATGCAGGTTATCGGCCGAGATCAGCATTCGATTTCCCGTAAAGATATCAGCCCAAGCGCCTTAAAAGTATTATATCGCCTAAAAGATGCTGGCTTTGAAGCCTATCTGGTGGGTGGCTGTATCCGCGATTTATTATTGGGCTTAAAACCGAAAGACTTTGATGTAGTGACCAACGCCCGCCCGGATGAAGTGAAGCAAGTGTTTCGCAACTGCCGGCTAATTGGCCGTCGCTTTCGGTTAGCGCATGTGGTGTTTGGTCGCGAAGTGATTGAAGTTGCAACCTTTCGTGGCCATCACAGTGGCGTAGAAGATGATGATGACGCCAGTAAAATTGCCAGCCTAAGCGATCACGGTCAAATTCTGCGTGACAATGTTTATGGCACCATCGAAGAAGACGCTGAGCGACGGGATTTCACCGTTAATGCGCTATATTACTCGATTAAAGATTTTGCCATCTACGATTTTGCCAACGGCGTGCAAAGTATTGCCGCCCGGCGCATTGAATTAATTGGCGATCCGGAAACCCGCTACCGTGAAGATCCGGTGCGGATGCTCAGAGCCATTCGTTTTGCCACCAAGCTCAATATGCAAATTGCGCCAGAGAGCGCCGCCGATATCCCGCAATTAGCCGTGTTACTTAAAAATATCCCGGCTCCCCGCTTGTTTGATGAGCTGGTGAAGATGTGGCTTGCTGGCAAGGGATTTGACAACTTTATGCTGATGCGCGAGCTGAACATTTTAAAACAGCTGGTGCCGCAACTGGAAAAACTGCTGAAACAAGAACCTGAAGGTAAAGCCTTTCAACTGATCACCCGCGCTCTGCAAGATACCGATCAACGGGTGGCCAGTGATAAACCGGTGACGCCGGCCTTTATTTTTGCAGCAATGCTCTGGTATCCGGTAGAAGTGCGGGCCCAGACCTTATTGATTGAAAGTGGCCTGAACGAAAATGATGCCTTTGGCATTGCCATGACAGAAATACTCGACGATATCCAGCGCACCATTGCTATACCAAAACGCTTTAGTCTGGCTATGCGCGATATTTGGTTTTTACAAAATCGCTTATCTAAACGTGCTGGGCGCCGTGCCTTTAAACTGATGGAACAAAGCAAATTCCGTGGTGCTTATGACTTTTTAGTGCTGCGTGCCGCTGCCGAAGGCGGCGAGCTACAAGAGCTGGCACGCTGGTGGGAACAATTCCAGCACAGTGATGAAACTGAACGCCTGGCACTTATTCAGCAATTGGGCAAAGCCGGTATCGACAATCCGAAGCGGCGCCGTACTTACAAACGTAAACGCAATGTCAGCGGTAACAATGAACATCATGGCTGAGTGTTGTTATATTGGCCTGGGTGCCAACCTGATAGAGCCCGTGGCGCAACTGAAACGTGCGGTAGCCGCCTTAGCCCTATTGCCTGCAACCCAATTACGGCAAGTCTCGCAGTTTTACAGCTCTAAACCAATGGGGCCACAAGATCAACCCGATTACGTAAACGCAGTTGCCGCAATAGAGACAGAACTGTCACCGCAACAATTGCTAGCCGCCTTGCAGCAAATTGAACAACAGCAAGGCCGCGAACGGAAAGCGGAACGTTGGGGGCCTCGCACCCTGGATTTAGACATTTTGCTGTATGGTAAACTCAAGCTGACAACAGCAAGCCTAACAATCCCTCATTACGGCATGCATTTACGCGAGTTTGTATTGTATCCACTGGCTGAGATCGCCCCCGAGCTGGTGCTGCCGGATGGTACAACCCTAAACACACTTTTAACGCAGGTCCCCTTAAACGGCCTGCAGCCTTTGCCGCTTGCGGCTCACTCTGCTTTGTGTAACCTTGCATAAGCTACTAGCAAGTTGGAATTTAATCATGGCGAAAATAACCACCGCAGTATTACAAAAAATGAAGCAACAAGGCGAGAAAATCAGCATGCTGACCGCCTACGATGCCAGCTTTGCCAAACTTTTTGCCGAGCAAGGTGTTGAAGTGCTGCTGATTGGCGATTCGCTGGGCATGGTACTACAAGGCCATAGCGATACCTTGCCGGTAACCATTAGCGATATTGCCTACCATACCCGCGCCGTGCGTGCCGGTGCCAGCGACGCCTTTATTATTGCCGATATGCCCTTTATGAGTTATGGCACCTTAGAGCAAACGCTACAAAGCGTGGTGCCATTAATGCAGGCCGGTGCCAATATGGTCAAGCTAGAAGGCGGTGACTTTTTGCTGCCCACTATTAAGGCCTTAACTGAGCGAGGTGTGCCGGTATGTGGCCATTTAGGCTTAACCCCGCAATCAGTGCATGTGTTTGGTGGCTATAAAGTACAAGGCAAAACAGCAGATAAAGCCGATGCCATGGTACGTCAGGCCCTTGCCTTGCAAGAGGCTGGCGCACAACTGCTGGTGCTAGAATGTATCCCCACTGCGCTGGCAGAACGCATTACGCAAGCCTTAGCCATTCCGGTTATCGGCATAGGAGCCGGTAATGTGACTGACGGACAGGTACTGGTGATGCACGATTTACTGGGCATTAGCAGCGGTTATATTCCGAAGTTTTCCAAAAACTATCTGGCACAAACTGGCGAAATTCGTAGCGCCATTGCCAGCTATGTTAGCGAAGTTAAGGCCGGTATTTTCCCGGGCCAGGAGCATAGTTTTAATTAAATGAATATTCTGGATTCTGTTGCTGCGCTGCGCGCACAAATGACCACTTGGCGTCAGGCAGGCGAGCGCATTGCTTTTGTCCCGACCATGGGTAACTTGCATGATGGCCACTTTAAACTGGTCGATATTGCTCACCAACATGCTGATCGGGTGATTTGCAGTATCTTTGTTAACCCCATGCAATTTGGCAAAAACGAAGATTTAGATAAATACCCGCGCACCCTGGACGCCGATATCGCTGGGTTAACCGCCCATCAGGCCGATGCGCTCTTTACCCCAACGCCGGCTATTATGTATCCGCGGGGTTTAGAGGTACAAAGCTATGTCGAAGTGCCGCTATTGGGCGATCTGCACTGCGGTGCCAGCCGTGCTGGTCATTTTCGTGGTGTCAGCACGGTAGTCAGTAAACTCTTTAATCTGGTGCAGCCTGATGTGGCCTGCTTCGGCCAAAAAGACTATCAGCAGTTAGCCATTATTCGGCAAATGGTTACCGATTTATCTTTTCCGATTGAAATTATTGGCGTACCGACCGAACGTGCCGCCGATGGCTTAGCCTTAAGTTCACGCAATGGTTATCTGAGTGCCGAACAGCGGCAGCAAGCGCCTGCGCTGTATCAAATACTGCAGCAGGTTAAAGCCGCTATTGTTGCCGGACAACATGATTACCGAGCGTTGGAGCAACAGGCAAAAGCCGAGCTAACTGCCGCTGGTTTTCGGCCGGATTACTTTAATATTAGCCACCAACAAACCTTAACGCTGGCACAAAACGCAAACGAGCCTAAAGTCATTTTAGCTGCCGCCGCCCTTGGCAATACCCGGCTAATCGACAATCTGGAAGTATAAAACGGGTGCAGGCTCCGTTACTGTATTTGGGCTGCCCCATGTGGGCCAATCCGGCCTGGAAAGGCAGCCTCTATAGCGCAGATACCCCGCAAGCGGAATTTTTAAAGCACTACGCCAGCGTGTTTAATAGTGTAGAGGGCAATACCAGCTTTTATGCTGATCCCGATGCCACAACAATCGCGCGCTGGGCTACGCTGTTAGCTGATGATTTCCGACTGCAACTGAAAGTCCCTTCGCGGTTATCACATACGCTCGCCAACGAACCGGACGCCAACGCCCTGCAAAGCTGGTGGCAGCTACTTAGCCCCTTGCATCCTTTTCTGGGGCTTGTTCATTTACAATTACCGAAAACTACAGGCCCAGCCCAGCTAAACTGGTTGGAACAACAGCTGGCTATTTTACGCCCATTAACCCCGGTGTGTGTTGAGGTCCGTCATCCACAGTTTTTTGATAAAGCCGAGCACGAAATTACCCTAAATCGCTTATTGCGTGAATATCAATGCGAGCGCGTGGTACTGGATAGCCGGGCGTTATTTTCGGTCGCTGCCACTACGCCAGCCCTGCTCGATGCCCAGCAAAAAAAGCCACACTTACCCGTGCATGCTATTTGCCTGAGCGATACCCCGGTCGTCCGTTTTATTGGTTGTGATGATCTCAGTATTAATCAACACTATTATCAGCCTTGGCTGAACAAAATAGCCAATTGGCTAAACGAAGGCAAAACGCCTTATATTTACTTTCACACCGCTGATAACCGCTTGGCGCCGCAATTAGCCCGGCAGTTTGCCCGTGATTTACAGCAACACCTGCCACACTTTGACCATCCGGCGTTATCTCCCTGGCTTGGTGAGCAACACAACCAGCTGGCGCTCTGGTAACAGCCACCTTTCATTAGGTCATATGGACGTTTGCTATTAATGCAGTTCCCACCTAACCTATAACAGGTAAATAACCAAAATAGAATACAGATCAAACTCCGATAACAATAAAAGGAGTACGCTATACCCAAAGGTGCTGCTTGTAGCAGATCCTTAAGTTGTTTGGGTAGCTATCATCGGAAGAAGGAGCGCTGCAGTGATTGCCGTTTTACTCGGTGTAAGCCGGGCCAATTTTCTAACATTAACCTTAGTCTGTATCGCCCTGGCTGCAACAGCCAGTTTGCAAGCGGGTGCCGCAACGCTCTGGTCGCAGTACCTGTTGGTTACTTTGGTTGCCCTCTGCGCTCATATCAGTGTCAATGCCTTTAACGAATACTTCGATTTTAAGTCCGGGTTAGATTTTCTAACCACGCGCACCCCCTTCAGTGGCGGTAGCGGGACATTGGTAGCTAATCCACAGGCCAGCAGCATCGCGCTTACTCTAGCGGTCATGACGCTGTTAGTGGTGATTACCGGTGGTTTATATTTAACGCTGCAACATGGCTGGCAATTGCTGCTGATCGGTATCCCCGGAGTACTGATTATCTATGCCTATACCCAATATATTAATAAAGCACCGATCCTTTGTTTGTTAGCACCTGGCCTTGGTTTTGGCTTACTGATGACCCTTGGCGCTTTTTGGGTGTTTGCCGATAAACTGACTGGCGGCGCCTGGTTGCTGGCCTTAATTGTTAGCTTATTGGTCAGCAATTTGCTGTTACTGAATCAATTTCCGGATGTCGAGGCGGACCGCCAGGTTGGGCGCCGTCATCTGCCTATTGTGATTGGCCGCCGACACAGTGCTAGCGTGTTTAGCCTGTTGGCCGTGTTAAGTTATATTTTGCTGCTACTTGGGGTGATAGCTCAACAATTACCCTGGCAAAGTTTGCTAGGATTACTGAGCTTGCCTTTGCTCTTTATGATATTGCCGGGCATTTTTAAATACGCCGAACAGCCCGAAAAACTGAGCCGCTATTTAGGTATGAATGTGCTGCTCTGTCATCTATACCCAACATTACTTTGCGCAGGCCTGTACTGGGCAGCCTGATTATGCCCAGAGCAAAGCACAATAAACGCAACAGCATAAGGAAGCATAATGCAAATACTGCACACTGATATTGCCATTATTGGCGGCGGTGGCGCCGGTTTACGTGCGGCCATTGCCGCCGCGCAAACTGATCCCAACTGCAAAATTAGCCTACTCTCCAAAGTGTATCCGATGCGCTCCCATACCGTCGCCGCAGAAGGCGGTGCCGCTGCCGTGACCTTAGGGCACGACAGCCTGCAAGCACATTTTGATGATACCGTCGCCGGCAGTGATTGGTTAGCCGATCAAGACGTTGTCGACTACTTTGTCAGTCATGCTTATGACGAGTTGGTACAGTTAGAGCGCTGGGGTTGCCCCTGGAGCCGCCGTGATGATGGCAGTGTGCTGGTCCGTCGCTTTGGTGGCATGAAAACCGAGCGTACCTGGTTTGCTGCTGATAAAACCGGCTTTCATATTCTGCATACCTTGTTTCAAACCTCGCTGCAGTTCGCCAACATTGCCAGGCTGGATGAGTTTTTTGTGTTGGATCTATTGGTGGCGGAGCAGCAAATCGCCGGCGTACTAGCGATGCAGCTGAGCACCGGTCAGCTTTACCAAATTCAGGCAAAAAGTGTGATCTTAGCCACCGGCGGTGCTGGTCGGGTGTTTCATTATAATACCAACGGCGGCATTGTCACCGGCGATGGTATGGCGCTGGCTTATCGGCATGGCGTGGCCTTACGCGATATGGAGTTTGTGCAATATCACCCTACCGGCTTACCCGGCTCAGGTATTCTGATCACTGAAGCTAGCCGCGGCGAAGGCGGTATTCTGCTGAATAAAGACGGTTACCGTTATTTGCAGGATTATGGCTTAGGGCCAGAAACGCCGCTGGGTAAACCCGAAAATAAATTTATGGAACTGGGGCCACGCGATAAGCTGTCGCAAGCTTTCTGGCATGAGCAACAAAAAGGCCGTACCGGTAATTATGGTGAGCATGCGGTGGTCTATTTAGATCTGCGGCATCTGGGTAGCAGTTATCTTAACGAACGCTTGCCCTTTATTTGTGAGCTGGCTAAATCCTACGTTAATGTCGATCCGGCCAAGGCGCTGATCCCCATTCGCCCCGCGGTGCATTACACCATGGGCGGTATTTTAACCGATGGCCAATGCCAAACCAGTATTGCTGGCCTCTATGCCATTGGTGAATGCGCTTCCGTCGGCTTGCATGGTGCCAACCGCCTTGGCTCCAACTCACTAACGGAATTATTAGTCTTTGGCAAGGTCGCCGGTGTCGCGGCCGTCGCCCATGCCAAACAAAGCAAAACGCTGCCTGTAAGTGCTCTGAACGGACAAAGCCAGCAACTGCAACACCAGCTGCAAGCACGTTTTGGAGCCAAACAAAGCGAGAGCGTAGCCAGCTTGCGCAAAGCCATGACGCTCGCGATGGAGCAAGGCTGTGGTATCTATCGCACCACTGAGGGCATGCAGCAATGTCTCACTACCTTGCAGCAACTAAAACAGCGCTATCAGCAATTACAGATCAGTGATCACAGTAGAATCTTTAATTACGAATTGTTGCAACATTACGAGCTGGGTTTTGGGCTGGATGTGGCAGAAGCCATGTGTGCCAGCGCATTGGCACGACAAGAATCCCGTGGTGCGCACCAACGCTTAGATCAAGGTATGCAAAGCCGCAATGATACCGATTATCTACAGCATTCTATCGCGCAATTAATGCCAGAAACCGCTGGCGCAGCAGGCGGTAGCGCCAACATTAGCTATCAGCCGGTGCGGATCACCAAATCGACACCCGCCGCCCGCCTCTATGGCGATGCTGCCAACAAGCAGGAGCCGGTCTAATGGAAAAAACAGTGGAAAAAACACTGGTTATTCAGCGTTATAACCCAGAGCACGATCAAACGCCTAGCCAGCAAAGCTATCAGGTACCCTTTGACAACAGTACTTCGGTGCTGGACGCCTTGCTGTATATTCAGCAAAGCTTAGATCCCAGTCTAGCGTTTCGCTGGTCTTGTCGGATGGCCATTTGCGGCTCGTGCAGTGTCATGGTTAACGGCATCCCTAAACTAGGCTGTAAAACCTTTTTACGTGAATATAGCGGCGATCTGCTGTTAGAGCCGTTAGCACACTTTGCGACAGAGAAAGATTTAGTATCGGATATGACGCTGTTTTTGCAACATTTGCAAGCGGTGAAGCCTTACCTGATCCGCCAGGAGCAAAGCGCGGCAACAACGCCAGCCAGTAAACCACAACCCCATAAGCAAACGCCAAAACAGTTGGCAAAGTATCGTAAATTCTCCAGCTGTATTAACTGCGGCCTGTGCTATGCCGCCTGCCCACAATTTGGCTTAAACCCTGAGTTTTTGGGGCCAGCCGCGCTAACGCTGGCACAGCGCTACAACCTGGACAGTCGCGATCAGGGTAAGGCTGAGCGCATGCCGCAGCTTAATGGCAAAAATGGCGTTTGGGGCTGTACTTTTGTCGGTTTTTGCTCTGATGTTTGTCCCAAGCATTTAGATCCGGCCGCCGCCGTCAATCAGGGAAAAGTTGCCTCGGCTACTGACTTTGTTATTGGCCTGTTTAAGCCTTAGGAGCACCTTATGTCTGAACAACACCCCCCCCGCCGCCCTTATCATACGCCACTTACTGGCAGCTGGTGGTTAAAACATCGCTATTACCGCTTATATATGCTGCGCGAAGCCACCGTCTTACCCTTGCTGTTTTTTTGTGGTTGTCTAATCGCCGGTTTTTATAGCTTACAGCAAGGTGAAACCAGCTGGCTAAATTGGCTGAGTTTTATGGCACAACCCTGGGTAATGGCTCTGAATGCCCTGACCTTAGCGGCCAGTTTATTTCATGCCAAAACCTTTTTTGAACTCTTCCCAAGAGTGATGCCGCTGTTGCCAGCGCCACTGATGATTGCCGGACAGTGGTTAGCTACTCTTGCCGTTGCCACCTTGTTATTGCTGTTACTCGGAGGCTTGCTATGAATCAGCCAAAACGCTCAGATGAGCCCATCTGGTGGGCACTGTTTAGTGCCGGTGGCGTTTGCTTTGCAGTGGTGGTACCGGGTTTACTCCTAACCGTCGCTTTGCTCTATCCGCTGGGGCTATTGCCGGAAAATACGCTTAACTATCAGCAGGTACAACAATGGTTGTTAAAGGACTGGTGGGGTCTGGCAGGATTAGCACTGGCCGGTGCAGCTATTTGCTTACCGCTGTTTCATGCCATGCATCGTATCCATCATGGCTTACATGATCTAAAACTCAGTAGTGGCTTAATGGGCAAGGTTATCTGTTATAGCAGCGCCAGCCTGTTAAGTGCACTGGCGCTGTATTTTTGGTGGCAAGGCTTAGGCTAACCGCAGTTAGCCTCTGATACCTAGACTAAAATATCAGCCGCTAGCTGGCGTAATTTAGGATAAAACTCTTTATCTAATTGCGCTAGCTGATCCTGTTCCACCAAGACATCGTGCAAAATTTGCTCGGTAGTCAGAGGATTAGCCAACACCACCCGAAATACGATAGTTTCTTGTCTATCGTAACGCACCGGCGTTAACCGAGTACGGGATACAAAAGATTTACCCTCTTCCCGCTGCCGCTTTTGAATAAACTTGGTTAAACCATTTAACAACTCGTTTAAACGCTGCCGTTGCTCAGTACTGCCGTGTGCCATCGCCTTTTGCACCTGCGCTGGCACATAACGATAGGTTAAAATGCACAGCTCAGGCTCGGTAATCAGTTCAAAATCGATATTGTGACTAATCAGTGTGGCAAAGTACTTGGCTTTTTCGATACTGCGATCTATCAGGATTTGATAGCCTTTTAAACCAATCACCTGCAAACAGGCATGCACCAGCATCGCCATACCCGGACGCGAGCCTTCCAGCGTTTGGCTGCCTAAGTCTTTCGAGCCTTTACGCAAAATATACTCGGCATGATGCTCAATGGCATTGGCGGCAGACGGATGTTTAAACACCACCATGCCCGCGCCCATCGGCACATACATTTGCTTATGCGCATCAATCGTTACTGAGTCGGCCCGTTCAATACCCGCTAACACTTGCCGATATTTTTCTGACAGCAAGGTCGCGCCGCCCCAGGCAGCATCCACATGAAAATGACACTGATAAGCTTCGGCTAAATCAGCCAAATCATTAAGTGGATCAACATTACCAGTTTCGGTGGCACCCGCTACACCGACTATAGCCAACACTTTAATATTACGTGCTTGCAGTTCTGCCATTACCCGGCGCATCTCGGCAATATCGACTTTGTTATTGGTATCGGTTTTGACCGAGACCACCGACTCACGACCAATGCCCAGCACATCGGCAGCTTTACCCAACGAATAATGGCCGCGCTCAGACACCACAATCGCCAGCCCTTGATAGCCAAAATGCTGCATCGAACGATATAAACCCTCTTTGGCAATACCTTTAAAGCTGCCTTCAGCTTTAAATAACTTATTGCGGGCAATCCACAAGGCAGTAATATTAGCAACAGTACCACCAGAGCAAAACGCACCTAAGGAGTGATTAGCACTGTGCATCCACTTTTTATAAAAGCCCTCGCGCTCACCGTAAACCAGATGATGCATCATACCCAGTACCTGACGCTCTAGCGGGGTAAAGGCTTTGGAGGTTTCAATTTTGACCAGATTTTGGTTAAGCCCCACCATCATCTTGGACAGTGGCAACACAAAGTACGGCAACGCCGAGGTCATATGGCCAATAAAACTGGGTGCTGCAGTATGTACCGAGTGCGCAACCAATTTTTGCATAATGCTTTCGGTATAATCGGAGACAAAAGTTGGCTGATCTGGGATCTGATACGCCTGAAAATCCCGTTCAATTTGCCAGAGTGGCTTTTCTACCGCGACAATACTTTCATTCAGAAAACCGGCCAGATTCTGCGACAGATTCTGTTCGATAATACTTAATGTGGAATCCGGTGCTTCCGGAATCGTAAAAATCCGCCACAAGGCTTCCTCAGAAGCCGCAGCCTGACGTTTTGTTGTGTCATTCATGCCTGTCAGTACCCGGGCGCTGCAACCAGTCTTCAACGTCATTCTTTAAGCAACGTTAAAGTTACTGCAGCAACCATTAAATGTCTGCAAAATTATATCCCTGTACCGGGACTTTATTTGATAGCCAGGGCAATAACCTAGCTACGCAAGCCTATACCCTTGTTGATCAGATACATTGCATAACTGAATAATACCACTATAAAACTTATTACCACGGCCAACGCTAACCATAAGCTTACATCAGTATAGCCAAGGAACCCATAGCGAAAGGCATTAACCATATATACTATTGGGTTTAGTGCGGCAACTTGCTGCCAAAAACCCGGCAACAATGTTAATGAGTAAAACACCCCACCTAAGTAGGTAAGCGGCGTTAACACAAAAGTCGGGATAATGCTGATGTCATCAAAGGTTTTGGCATAGACAGCGTTAATTAAGCCACCTAAAGAAAATAACATCGAGGTTAGCACGACTGTCAGCACAATAATGGCTAAATTATGGATTTGAATGGTGACAAAAAATAACGACAGTATGGTCACAATTAAGCCAACCAGCATACCGCGTGCCATACCGCCACCGACATAACCCAGTACAATAATATAGTTGGGCACCGGTGCGACCAGCAGCTCTTCAACATTACGCTGAAATTTGGCACTAAAAAACGAAGATGCGACATTGGCATAGGAGTTAGTAATGACCGACATCATAATTAAGCCCGGTACAATAAACTCCATATAGCTAAAGCCGTTCATATCGCCAATACGTGAACCAATAAGGCTACCAAAGATCACAAAATACAACGTCATCGTGATAGCCGGTGGTACTAAAGTTTGCACCCAAATTCGCATAAAACGGGTAATTTCTTTGTCCAGAATACTTTTAAAGGCAATCAGGTACCGGCTATTCATGCTGATGCCCCCCGGCCATGTTCAACCAAATTAACGAACAACTCTTCTAGCCGGTTGGCTTTATTGCGCATAGAAAGCACTTTAATCTGCTGCGCCGTTAACTGACTAAAAATGGGGTTGAGTCCTTGGGCTTTTTCTACATCCACTTCGATACTTTGCCCTTCTAACACTCGCCACGGAAAGCCGTCCAACTGTAATGCTGCTGGCAAGCTATCCAGATCCAGAATAAAGGTTTCTTTACCCAGTTTGGCCAACAAAGCTTTCATACTGGTATTTTCGATAATTAAACCCTTATCAATAATGGCAATATTGCGGCAGAGCATCTCTGCTTCTTCCAGATAATGGGTGGTAAGAATAATGGTCACGCCCTGCTGATTGATGGTGCGTAAAAACTCCCACATCGAGCGTCGCAGTTCTATATCGACCCCAGCGGTGGGTTCGTCTAAGATCAATAACTTCGGTTCATGCATTAAGGCCCGGGCAATCATTAAACGGCGTTTCATGCCGCCAGATAGCTCGCGCGCTCTGGCGTTACGCTTTTCCCACAAACCAAGTTGGCTCAGGTACTTTTCAGCACGTTGCAACGCAACCGCTTTAGGTACACCATAATAGCCCGCTTGATTTACCACGATTTGCAGTAAGGTTTCAAACTGGTTAAAGTTAAACTCCTGCGGTACCAGCCCCAGCTGACTTTTTGCTGCCTCAAGATCGGTATCGATGTTATGACCAAAAACCTGCACCTTACCTTGCGTCTTGTTTACCAGTGAGCTTATCACACCAATGGTGGTACTTTTCCCGGCACCGTTGGGACCGAGCAAGGCAAAAAAATCGCCCTGCGTTACTTGTAAATCAATACCGGCCAGCGCCACAGTGCCGCTGCGATACACTTTATGCAACCCAGCAATATCCAGTGCAATACTCAAATCAAAACTCCTGAAAAATGGCTTATTGGCCGCCGTAACCCCAGCGGGCCACTAATTGTTGTGACAAGCCAAGCTGGTCAAGAATACGGGCCACCATAAAATCGACCAGATCACTTAATTGTGTCGGTTGATGATAAAAACCAGGGGCAGCCGGCATTATACACACACCTAAGCGCGATAATTTCAGCATATTTTCCAGGTGGATGGCACTGAGCGGGCTCTCGCGCACCACTAAAATCAGTTTCCCTCCTTCTTTTAGCACTACATCTGCGGCCCGTTCGATCAAATTGTCACTGGCGCCCTGCGCTATTGCCGATAGTGTACCGGTAGAGCAAGGGCACACGACCATTTTTTTGGGTGCAGCTGAACCCGAAGCAACCGGAGAGAACCAATCATCTTTACCATAAACGCTGAGTAAGGCTGGCGAGCATTGAAAATGTGCCAGCAACTGTTCGGTACATTTATCGGGCGCACCAGCGAGCTTAATATCATGCTCAGTGGCAAACACCACCCGAGCGGCACTGGAAATCAGTAAATGCACTTTAATTTGTTGGGCAAGTAACAGTTCTAATAAGCGCCAGCCATAAGGCGCGCCGGAGGCACCGGTAAAGGCTAGGGTTATCTCTGCACGGGGTTCAGACATTATCAGGTCCATTTTTCAGTTAGGGCCGTCACCAACTTGGTGTGAATACCACCAAAGGCGCCATTGCTCATAATCACAATACTGTCACCCGGTTGGGCCATGGCCAGCAACTTTGTCAGTAATTCGTCGATCTCATAACTGACGCTGGCCGGCTGGCTAAGCCTGGCTACCAAGTCAACCATTGACCAACCCGCATTCCGGGGTTCAAATAATAACACCTCGTCAGCACTTAGCAGCGCTTGCGGCAGAGCGGCTTGATGCACACCCAGACGCATGGTGTTAGAGCGTGGTTCCAATACGGCTAAGATCCGCCCCTGGCCCACTTTC
Source organism: Alishewanella longhuensis (assembly GCF_014653435.1). Taxonomy (GTDB): domain Bacteria; phylum Pseudomonadota; class Gammaproteobacteria; order Enterobacterales; family Alteromonadaceae; genus Alishewanella; species Alishewanella longhuensis. The sequence goes on from NZ_BNAO01000002.1 coordinate 558,089, forward strand.
GCTCTTAAACCTTTTAAGGTGGTCTCAATGGCGGTGGGATGATGCGCAAAATCATCGTAAACTGCAATATTCGCCGGAGCGCCCTTTAACTCCATCCGACGTTTTGGTGCCACAAACTCTGCTAACGCCTCAATACTGACGTTAACCGGTACCCCTGCATGCCGTGCGGCGGCTATCGCCATCATGGCATTATCCACATTATGCTGGCCACTTAGCTGCCATTGCACTTCACCAACGGGCTGTTGTTGCCAAAACACCTGAAAGTGCCGCCCATCTGCCATCAGCAGCTTTGCTTGCCAATCCGTACCATAGGCTTCACGTTCACTCCAGCAGCCCTGTGCTAGCGTTTGCGCTACCGCTGGCACGCCCTCAGGTGAAAGTACTAGACCGGTGGCCGGTACAGTACGCAGTAAATGATGAAACTGCCGTTGAATAGCGGCTAAGTCTGGGAAGATATCAGCATGATCATATTCCAGATTATTAATCACTAAGGTACGAGGCCGATAATGTACAAATTTAGAGCGTTTATCAAAAAAGGCAGTATCGTACTCATCCGCTTCAATCACAAAAAACGGCGAATCCCCCAAGCGTGCCGAACAATTAAAGTTTTGCGGCACTCCGCCAATTAAAAAACCGGGGTTAAGACCAGCATAATCCAGGATCCAGGCTAACATACTGGCTGTGCTGGTTTTACCATGGGTACCCGACACAGCTAATACCCAACGTTGCTGTAATAATTGCTCTGACAGCCATTGCGGGCCCGAGGTATAAGGCAAATTACGATCCAGCACATACTCTACCGCCGGATTACCGCGGGATAAGGCATTGCCAATAATCACCAGATCAGGTGCCGGCTCAAACTGAGCGGGATCATAGCCCTGGGTTAAGTTAATTCCCAGCTCAGCCAATTGCGTGCTCATCGGCGGATAGACGTTTTGATCCGCCCCCGTCACCTGATATCCAAGTGCTTTTGCCAGCGCGGCAATACCGCCCATAAAGGTGCCACAAATACCCAAAATATGAATATGCATAATGTACTTCTCTACTTTACCGGGTGCCATTGTAACAAATGCAGATAAAGCTGCGATGAAAACTGCAATTTAGGCAGAAATTCTTTAAAATAGCTCAGGCTGACTACAGCTACTTTTTTACCCGATAATAAAAAGGACCAAGAACAATGCGTCGCATCTCCCCTGTACTGCAACAAGATGGCGTGGATCCAGATCTTATATCCTTACTTAAAACCATACTGGCCGCCTGCCGGGAAATTGCTTTCCGGGTTAGTCAGGGTGAGCTGGCTGGCGTATTAGGCTCAACCTTAGCCGAAAACGTGCAAGGCGAAACACAAAAAAAGCTCGACGTTATTGCTAATGAATTATTGAAAGAGGTAATTCTGGAAACTGGCGTGGTGAAAGCTATTAGCTCAGAGGAAGAAGATACTATAGTTCCAGGTAACCCAAGCGGCCGTTTTCTGGTAACCTTTGATCCCTTAGATGGCTCGTCCAATACTGACATCAATAGTCTGATTGGCACCATCTTCTCTATTCTGCCGGCCGATGCAAACAAAGAAGCCGATGATGCCAGCCAGTTTTTACAAGCAGGCACCGCGCAATTAGCGGCCGGTTATGTACTCTATGGTCCCTCGACTATGCTGGCACTGACTACAGGTAAAGGTACTCGCCTTTATACGCTGGATAAAACTTACGGCGGATTTTTACTCACTGAAGAACAAGCAACTATCCCTAAATATACCGCTGAATTTGCCATTAATATGTCTAATCAACGCTACTGGCAGCCGGCGATGCAGCGCTATGTTGCCGATCTACTGCAAGGTAAAGAAGGTCCTCGCGGTAAAAACTATAATATGCGCTGGATAGCTGCCATGGTAGGCGATGTGCATCGGGTACTATGCCGTGGCGGTATTTTTGCCTACCCGCGTGATAATAAAGATGCCAGCAAGCCTGATAAATTACGCCTGATGTACGAAGCAAACCCCATGAGCTTTTTGGTGGAGCAAGCTGGCGGTGCCAGCTCTACTGGCTATGAGCGTATTATGGAGATTATTCCCACCGACATTCATCAGCGGGTTGCGGTGATCCTGGGTTCAAAACATGAAGTGGAAACCTGTGTGGGTTACCACAAAACAACCTAATTGTTCGACTAATAACTTATAGCCAATTTTACTGCCGCCTTTATAATAGCGGCACTTAATTAACCTGAGGAACAAGCGATGAGCTTAAGCGATGTAGCTGCCGGCAAGAATCTGCCAGATGAAATTAACGTTATTATTGAAATTCCGGCTAATGCCGATCCAATCAAATATGAAGTAGATAAGGATACAGGGACCGTGTGGGTTGATCGTTTTATGGCAACCCCGATGTTCTACCCATGTAACTATGGCTTTGTAAATCACACCTTGTCGTTAGATGGGGACCCGGTAGACGTTTTAGTACCAACGCCTTATCCATTAGTCCCTGGCGCGGTCATTAAGTGCCGTCCGGTTGGCGTGTTAAATATGGAAGACGAATCTGGCGAAGATGCGAAAGTTATCGCAGTACCGGTGAGCAAACTGACTAAACTGTATGATCATATTCAGGATATTAACGATGTGCCAGAACTGCTGAAAAAACAAATCCAGCATTTCTTCGAGCGCTACAAAGAGCTAGAACCAGGTAAGTGGGTTAAGATCACCGGCTGGGGCGATGCGGCTGCTGCCAAAGCAGAAATTATGACATCCTTTGAGCGCGCTAAGAAATAACAGCGTAGCATCAAACAACAGCCGGCTAACGCCGGCTGTTGTTATTTACACCCACCTTGATAATTCTGAAGGAACTGCTTAAGTTCTGCTGCTGGCATGGGTTTAGCAAATAAAAACCCTTGAACTTCATCACAACCCATTTTTTGGATAGCTGCGAGCTGTTCTGCGGTTTCCACCCCTTCGGCAATAGTAGACAAGCCTATACGTTTCCCTAAACTCACTATGGTTTCTGCAATAAGCCCACCACCGGGTTCGGTTACGGTGCTGACGAAAGCACGATCGACCTTTATCCGATCTAAGGGTAACTGCTGTAAATAGCTTAAAGAAGAAAAGCCAATACCGAAGTCGTCAATCGCCACCTTAATACCAAAGCTCTTTAATTTTTGCAGCGCAGCGATCACCATTTTGGGTTCATCCATGACTACCGACTCAGTGATCTCCAGTTCCAGTAAATGCGGTTTAACCTGATAACGCGTCACCGTATCAATCACTGATTGCACAAAATGCACTGAACGAAATTGTGGCATAGACACATTCACGGCAATACGTAGCTCTGCAAGGCCTTGCGCTGCCAATTGCTGTATCTGCCGACAGGCCTGCTCCAGTACCCAAAGCCCAATATCAACAATGAGGCCTGAATATTCAGCCAGCGGAATAAAAACTGCCGGCGATATAAATTGACCTGGTTGATGAGGCCAGCGCAACAACGCTTCCATACCTACGACACTATTGGTTTTTAAACAGAGCTGAGGTTGATACCAGAGCTGCAATTTGTCCAACGCAAAATCGGCTCTCAGCATTCTGAGCATCGTCAGCCGTTCGGTCACTTCCTCTTCCATTTCCGGTTGATAGTATTGATGATGCACACCTAACGTCTTCTTGGCTTTGTTAAGCGCAATATAGACGTGCTTCATAATCACCATACCCTGCTCAGCAGAGTCACGTAACCGACAAATGCCAAAGGTCGCGTTTACCTGCAAACTATGCTCAAAAGCTTGAAACGGCGTTACAAATACCTCTCGCAAGCGCTCTGGTGTTAGTTCATCTTCCGGCCCCACTAAGGCAAAAACATCTGCACCGATACGGCCAAGCTGAGAACTCACTCCAAAATGCGCTATCAGCCGTAAGGTAATGGCGATTAATAGCTCATTACCCACGTCCTGGCCTAAACCGTCATTAACATCAGAGAAATGGTCAACATCAACCAGTACTGCTACCATATTATCGGGTTCAAAACGGCGGGTGTCTTGTAAGATCTGAATGAACTCGTTACGGTTAGGTGTTTTGGTGAGTGGATCGATAAAGGCGGCATGCTTTAATTGTTGGAATAAAGCTACATTCTCATAGCCAATTGAAATATTACTAAGGAATACTTCTATTAGCTGCTTATCTGCCTCTTCGATAGGCCGGTTAGTTTCGATATAAACGGCAGCATTATGTTTATCATTCCCCAGATAAAGCACGGTATCCTGATCGGTAAAAATGTGCTGCCTGCCTGACAAGCATTGGTTAATTTGCGTAATAATACGGACGTTGTCTAATCGATCCAGCTGGCATTTAATAAAAGGGGCATAGTGTCCTGCCGCACCCAGCACATAGATTTTATCGCTGGCAGTACCATCATCCTCAATTTGCGCACAAAGCACACCTTCCGCATGCAAACCAATTAGCGAAGAGATTTGCGTTACCACCCCTTCTGAAAACTCATGTAGAGAATGTTGTTCCAATAAGTTAGCACCGGCTTTAATAATTTTCTGCAAGCCCCGGCGATTTTGATTGATGGTTTTAATTTGCTGGTATGAACGGATAGAAGAAATAATGGTAGTAACAAGTTTGTTGCGGGTCAGTTCAGTTTTCGTTTTATAATCATTGATGTCGTATTCTTTTATCACACTCTCTTCTGGAGCATAACCAGGTTGACCGGTTCTAAGCACAATACGCAGCTCATCCATATGCAACTCGTCCCGGATCCGCCTGACGACTTGCAAACCAGCATCATCCGTTTCCATTACAACATCAAGTAACACAAGTGCTGTTTCGGGTTGCTGACTTAAAAACTCAATAGCTTGTTTACCTGAATAGGCATGATGAAACTGCAGTGGCTTCCCCAGCACAATCAAGTCACTCAGCGCTAATTTGGTTACGGTATGGATTTCTTCATCATCATCAACGATTAGTAAGTTCCAGACTCCCGCTTGCGTATCAGGCTTTAGCGGGGTGCTATCGTCATCTGCTAAGAACAGAAACCCTTCATCTGCTTCTCTTTGTGTCATTGATTGGCTGACCTTTTCCTTAACTTCCAGATAAATATACATGCTAATTAGTTGAAAAAGGAATGCTATTCAGGATTAATTTTGCACTTCTTATAGTTTTAATATAGCTGGTAACGCGCCAAAAGTGTCTCAAACTTACCAGGATCTAACGGTTTTAATAAAATATCGTCCATACCCGCTAATTTAAATTCAGCAATTTCTGCCGGTAGTGCATGTGCGGTAAAAGCCAATATGGGCGTTTTTAGATACGTTGGCAATCTTCTTAATTGTCGGGCTACTTCAATCCCCGAGATATCAGGCAAGCTAATGTCCAACAAAATTAGGTCAAACTGCTGCTGCTGACACAACTGCAACACTTCAGTTCCGGTTAGCGCAGAATGAATATTCACGGCCTTGTGTTGTAGTAAAATACGAATAAAGGCCTGGTTAGTTTCATTGTCGTCAACAACTAACAAATTTTTACAAGCAAGCAAAGGTGAAACCGGTTGTGACAGTTTTTGAATAAGCGCTATACAGAATTCAGTGGCTGAGTTACAGGAGATTAGTGCCTGCCACTGCGCCAAATGACTCGCCGAAGCAAAAACGTGCGAGCTTAACTGCCGCTGCGTTTGCCGGATCAGCGTTAACCAATCGTCATTTGGCGCTATTGAGGGTAGCATTAATAGCAATAAATCAGGCGTGGTTTTACTTAATATCTGCAGCATATCACTACGATTTTTACAGTAAGTCACCTGAATGGCCAACGCTCTTAGCATCGTAACCCGTTCATGCAAACGCTCAGTATCCTCATCGAACAATAGAATATGGCCTATTTTTGTAACAAAAGGAAGTTCTGATGTTTGCACTGGAATATTCAGCACAATACTCAGTCCCAATCCTTCTAAAGATTGTACTTTTAAGTCTGCAGCTAACTCATGTGCGAAACGCTGCAATATAGCCAGATCGATGTCACTCCATTGCCTATGGGGCATTTGCCCAGATTTCAGTTGCTCATTCAAGTCCACTGCTAGCCCATGACCATCACACTTTAGGTGAATTTCCAGTTGCGAGTTAGTTTTTCTTAATATTCGCAGACGTATTGAGAGACGTGTTAGGTTATCTGAGCGAAGCGCCAGCAGAATCAGCGCCTGTAATATGGCTTCAACTAATGCGCCATCTAGCATGATGGCAACGCTATTATTGTCTTGTCCTTCTAACCAATCAATACTTACCCCCTGAGGTAGCAAATGATTTAGCTGCGGGATCTCGCTCGCCAACCAGTCGCTTAACTGCATTGAAGAGCGGGTCAGCTGTGGTGGATTAAATTGATAAAGCCCATATAACAGTTGTAGGCGCATTAGTGCAAAAAACACGGGGTGTGATAATTGCTCTTGCCGATGCCAGATAAGCTGAGTGTGCGTCAGCCACTGGTTGATATTCTTTTGTAAAGACTGCAACTGTTGCTCAGTATGATGCTGTTGTTCAGACATCTTGAGGTGAATTTGCTCGAGCTTTTGTAACTCTGCAGTTAGGTGTTGTTGTAATTCCTGATGAGTGACAAGTTGATCCGTCAACTTGGTGAAGTGCCAATGTATAACTTGCAATTCTGCCGGCAGTTTTTTGATATTTTCCGTTGTACTTTGAGTGCTCAGCCTAACGTCAGAGTGATCGAATAAGCTCGCTAACCAGATCTGACGTTGTCGCAACCAGCGGTGGGCATACCAGCCAGTAATGAGAAATAACAGAGTATAAATCAACCACGCAGTAGCGGTAGTAGGTAAAAACTGCCATCTGTCTGCTAGAACATCTGGCACTATGACTAAGTAACCGCCAGAACTCTGGAAAGGCATAACATGCTCTACTGCATTAGATTGGCTAAACAAGGGTAAAACAGCCGCCTCTCGCGTGCCGAACAACTGCAATTGATAGTTTTTAACTAAGTTTGGTGACAAATGAGTGGGTAGTGTATGACTCAAACCCGCACTGGCCAGAGGCTCGCCACCGGGGAGATAAATGCCTATGGCGGTTATGGGCAATAATGCACTGTACTGTAATTCCAGCAGCTGGTTGCTTAGTTGGTCAGCAGAACTACTCGCTAAAAAAGGACGTAAACTCACTCTCAATAAATCTGCATACTGCTGCAGCTGCGCTTGCATTCGTTGCTCTGCTTGGTACTGCTGCACACCATACAACACCAGCAGCAAAATGCCGCTCCCCAGAAAATAAACCAACAGAAAATAACGAAAAAGATGCGCCAACTTGCTTATCATCCCTGTTTGTTAAACTAACTCACTATATGACTTAGTACAGAATGTCTCAAGCCCACTGCAGAGGCAAGCTTTCCCACCTAAAAATGCAACTCTATACCTGCAAAAACGCCTTTAAAGGTCAGATCGGCGTAGAGATTATCCAAACCCTCTACTCTCAAATCTAGTGCTCTAAAACCCAGTTTTAAACGGGCATCAACGACCATATTGTCGATTAACTGGTAAGCCACACCGGCTTGAGCATCATATACATTGCCATCTTTAACAGCACCAACGCTACCAGAAACAAAAATATCTAAGCCGGTTGCCAAAATACTGACCTTGGAATCTAGATACACCATAGGGATCCACTGATTCAGTTGCTCTGTCCCTGCTGATTCCGCACTGGTAGCAGTAATATCACCCTTTACATGTTTTGCGTTTAAACCCAAATCAACGGATAACAATGGATTGTCAAACAGCTCATAGTAAAGAGTATAATCTGCGTTACGCAGCATTAACGAACTGGTAATGTGATTACCCGCGCTAAATGAGACGCCTGCATAATTGAAATTATCGCCTAATATTGCTGCCCCCCGAGCTTGTAAAGAAGCGTACTGGATTCTGATGTTTGGAACTATCGGTAAAAAATGCTCTAACGCCACATAATAGGTTTGCTGTGAGCGATCTCTAAATTCGAACGCCTGCATCGGCTCGTTGTTGGCAAAACGACCACTGATATTGCTCTGCCAGAAATCCACGCCGGCATAAACGCCCAGTACTGAATCTGCCTGCGCCTGAGCACTGAATCCCATAGAGGCGATAGCTAAGGCGCAAAAAAAACACTTCATTATTTTATCCTTGGGTTAAAAGTTCTGATAAATCGATTAACGCAGCATTCGCTCGTGAAATATAGTTCGCCATCACCAGGCTATGATTAGCCAACATACCGAAACCACTGCCATTTAATACCATCGGGCTCCACAACGGCTGCTGTGTCGCCTCCAGTTCACGAATAATCTGTTGCAAACTGACCATAGCATTGCGCCGCTGTAACACATCAGCAAAATCGACTTCTATTGCTTTTAGGTAATGCAATAAAGCCCAGGTTGCCCCGCGAGCTTCATAAAATTCATCATCCAGTTTCCACCAACTGGTTTTAACAATGCGCTTATCAGGTGCCGTAGTAGACTGACGAGCAGCAGCATCGCCGGCTAAATCGGTGTTAAAGCGCTCTTGCCCAACACTGGCACTAAGCCGCTGCGAATAGCTCCCTAGGCGCTTTTCAACATTTTTAAGCCAGTCACGTAAATTATCTGCACGGGCATAAAATTGACTATCAGCTTGTTTTGGATCAACCAGCGCCGCGCGGTATAAGTAGAGTTGCCCAATCGCTTTGCGGTATTCGGATTCAGCACTTGGCAACACCCAACTACGGTGATCAATATTTAACTGCGGCTGCGCAATTCTTAAGAACGCATTCTCCGCTGATTGTGATTGCGAACGGCTAAAATCTTTGCGAAAGGCTAAAGCTAGGTCGCGAGACATTTCCAGTACCCCAAACTCCCAGGCCGGCATATTATCCAATAAACTAAAAGGTGGTAGTATATCGTTAGATAAATAGCCACCTGGCTTATCAAGCAGGGTTTCTGTAACACGTATTAAGGCGGTAGTCGTAGTATATCCCACTACCTGTTGCGCATTTTGCTGCTGGGCGCTTTGTTGAATCTCTTGTACCATAATGCCCGGTTCACGACTTACCCACCAGCTTACTAACCAAAGTAGTAACACCAAAGCTATTGCCGCAAAGGTACCCATAGTAGATTTATTCATGATAGCGAACTCCTAGCGACGAGGCATTGCTGTTAAAGGCAAAGTGATAGCAAGCTGCTTACCATCCGCGAAATCTAACATAACGCTAATTTCATCACCTGCAACCAGCTGTTGCTGTGGTTCAAAGAGCATTAAATGTAACCCGCCTGGCTGAAAGACTAACGTAGCACCGGCATCCACTTCGATGGCAGCGACTTCAACCATTCTCATCATGCCTTCATGTGTAACATGCTGGTGTAGTTCAATACGCTTGAATGCAGGACTGCTGGCAGCAACTAATTCAACGGCAGCAGCACTACCATTGTGCAGTGTAAAATAACCGGCGGTAACATCACGCCCTGGCATGGGTACTCTAATTTCCCCCTGTTGCAGCTGCAGTAAATCAGTTTGGGCTAGAGCGGGCGTCCAGCAAAGAATAAGACTGCATAGTATTAGAAAATAACGCATTTTCCACATCCTCTGTCATTATTTATCCTTACTATCTTACACCAAATAAATTATAGCAACAGCGTAAATCCATTGTTAACTTGTTCTGCAAGCGCTTTTTGCCTCACTCTGCTACGCTTTAGCTTACTAAAATGCCAAACGAAGAACGCTGGCAATATGCCCAAGAGCAATCCCAACAGCGGCAACAGATAAATCATGATAAGTGTGGTGTCAAAAAGGTTTGGCATAATGATATTCCCTTAATATTTATCTCAGTTGACAGATACTTCGGGGCTATTTCAAGTGTTGTGCCAGCAATGAAGGCAAGTGCAAGCAATTGATTTAAATGATTAATATCACTTTCACGGCAAGACTTTTGTTGTGCGCTTGGTTCTAAAACTAAAAAAGTGGTGAAATTCACCACTTCTTGGTCACACTATTCTGCGGCGACTTCTGGGACTTTACTCAATGCCTGCAGCAATAAAGCAGGTGTCGCACTGCTCAGATGGCCTTGTTCACTCAGCAATCTTCGCCATTGCCTCGCACCTGGCTGCCCCTGAAACAGTCCCAGCATATGCCGTGCTATATGCCAGAACCGGGCACCTTCTTGCATTTGCCGCTCTATATAGGGAATCATCTGCCGGACTACCTCATGTTCAGTAAGGGTTTGCGGTGCGTCACCGTACAACAGACTATCAACCTGACTAAGTAAATAAGGATTAGCATAAGCTTCCCGGCCAATCATCACGCCGTCCAGCTGTTGTAACTGCTCGGCAGCCTCAACCAGCGTTTTGATACCGCCATTGATACTAATATCTAGTGCAGGAAAATCCTGCTTTAACTGATGCACCCGTTGATAATTAAGCGGCGGTATCTCCCTATTTTCTTTGGGACTCAAGCCTTTTAACCAGGCTTTTCGGGCGTGTACCACAAATTGCTGGCAACCTGCATCAGCAACCGTGGCGATAAAGTCTTGTAAAAAATAGTACTCGTCCGAATCATCTATACCAATACGGGTTTTAACACTAACAGGAATATCGGTCGCGTCCTGCATTGCTTTTACGCAATCGGCCACCAAATGCGGATTGGCCATTAAGCAAGCACCAAACATGCCGTTTTGTACGCGATCAGACGGACAACCTACATTGATGTTAATAGCATCATAACCACGCTGTTCCGCTAATTTAGCGCAATGCGCCATTTCTGCCGGATGAGAGCCGCCAAGCTGCAAAACTACCGGGTGTTCCTCGGTATTAAATGCCAGATAATCGCCTTTACCGTGAATAATCGCACCCGTCGTAACCATCTCGGTATACAGCACCGCCCGCTTGGACATTAAACGATGAAAATAACGGCAATGCCGATCAGTCCAGTCGAGCATCGGGGCTACGGAAAAGCGTTGTGGCAGAATTTTCGTCTTCAAACAATTTCTCTCAAATCTGTGTTCAGGAATGCACTAAATAGGCAGTTAACTTTTTGACTAAGGGCAACACCATTAACAAGGTAGGAAAAGCAATCAGCCAGGATAATGCCCAGGCAGAAAGCCAACCAATTAGCGTAAAGCCTTCTATACCCAGACCTTTTAGCGTACTGACAAAAGAAACGATAAACGTCATTAAAATAGACAGAAGCAAAGGCATTATCAGCCCTGCTGCTTTAGCTGGAAATTTTGGCATTACTGCAACCTGATCGTGAGCGGGAGTTTTCGCCACTGGCGGCGTTTTCAGCGGCTATTATACCCCAGACTAACTTAGAAATCAGCGCTTGTTCTATCAGTGCGCTAATTCGTGCCCGGTGTTAATGCATAGGCAGACATGGCGAAGCTTGGGCAATATGGTACACTGCTTTCAGAAGTGGCTGGAGAGTATATATGTCAACTGAAAGTTTAGTGTCACGGGCAAGGGCTATTTGTGAACAAAATGGCGCGCGCTTTACGGCTATCCGGGAAAAAGTGTTCCGGTTGATGGCAGAAAACCAAGGTGGTCAGGGTGCTTATGATTTGCTGGAGCAACTCAAGCAAACCGAGCCTGCGGCCAAGCCGGCAACCATCTATCGCGCGTTAGAGTTTCTGACGGAACAAGGTTTTATTCATAAAATAGAATCTAGCAATGCGTTTATGTTATGTCATCATTTTGAAAAGCATCATCCGGCACAGTTATTAATTTGTGATGCCTGCGGCAATGTAACCGAGTTGCACTCTACTGCGCTGCATACCGAATTTAGTAAACAGGCAGCAGCACTGGGGTTTCATATCCACCATCAAACTATCGAAGCCAGAGGCAAGTGCCGGAATTGCATTGGAAATTAAGCGACATAAATGCTGATGTCTCTTGTATTAGCAACAAAAAACTTCTAGGCTTATCTAATATTGTCCCGAGAATCGCTGAATTTAAAACCCATAGGCATTTTAAATGAATGTTGAATATATAAATCCTTTTTTATCGTCACTTGTCAACGTGTTATCAACTATGGCCAATACCAAGATTGTACCTGGTCAGCCACGAATTAAAAAAGATGAGGTCGCTCAAGGCGATGTTTCCGGCCTTATCGGTATGGTAGGGCCCACCATGAAAGGGTCGTTTTCAGTAAGCTTCGACGAGTCTCTGGCTCTGGAAATCATGTTTCGCATGCTGGGCGAACGGCCAACTAAAATAAACCCCGATGTAACTGACATGGTGGGTGAAATTACGAATATGGTCACTGGTGGTGCTAAACGCATTTTGGGCGAAAAAGGTTACGACTTTACCATGGCAACACCCATTATTGTTTCAGGCAAAAGTCATACTATTACGCATAAATGTGAAGGCCCAACAATTTTAATGCCGTTTACTTCAGACTTTGGCAAAGTGCATATTGAAGTAAGCTTTGACAAGTAAGGCTATACCTAGGAAAAATCTGGCGGCACCTAGCAGGCCGCCTGTTACCTAAAGGTACTGATAATCCACTCTAGGCGTGATATTACATAGTAGCTCATAGGGAATGGTGCCAGAGGCAACCGCAATTCGTTCTATCGCCAATTCAGGTCCCCAGAGCACAGCTTCATCTCCTAACTTATCTTGCGCGTCAGGTCCCAAATCTACCGTAATCATATCCATTGAAACCCGGCCCGCTAAGCCGACTTCACGCCCATTCAACCATACGGGTGTGCCATTTCGGGCATGGCGAGGATAGCCGTCACCATAGCCCACAGCGATAACACCTAAGGTTGTTGCTTTATCGGCTTGCCACTGCCCGCCATAACCGACTCGCTCACCTCGCTGGACCTGACGTAACGCAATTAAACGACTACTTAAGCGCATTACTGGCTGCAACTGGTGTTGCTGCCCAACTTGAGCGCTAAATGGCGAAATACCGTGCAATATGAGCCCGGGCCTGACCCACTCGGCATGACTGGCGGGCCATGCCAAAATAGCAGCAGAATTAGCTAAACTGCGTTGTTCTGCCTTGCCACTGATAAGCTGCTCAAACAAACTTAACTGGGCGTCAGTGCGGGTTGAGTCCAGCTCATCAGCACAACAAAAATGCGTCATCAGACGAATGCCCGGTAATACCGCAGAACATTGCCATAAGCGCCGGTAAAAAGCGCTAAACTGCGTGGGCTCTATTCCCAACCGATGCATACCGGTATCAATCTTTAACCAGACCTTAAGCTGTCCGTCTAGTGAGGTTTGTTCCAGAGCGTTGAGTTGCAGTTCGTTGTGGACAACCGTTTGTAGGTTATTGGCCAATAAAACTGGCAGCTCAGCCGCCTCATAAAATCCTTCCAGTAGCACTATCGGTTTAACAATACCTGCGGTTCGTAACGCTAAAGCCTCATCGATGCGGGCAACAGCAAAAGCATCGGCCTCTGTTAAGGCTTGTGCTACCCGCACTAAGCCATGGCCGTAGGCGTTAGCTTTTAGTACCGCCAGCACCTGACTGTTGGGTGCCAGCTCACGCACTCTCTGTAAATTATGCTGTAAAGCCGCCAGATTTATCTGCGCTACCGGCCGTCGGCTCATTAATACTCATCCTCAAAACGGGCACTGCCAGCATAGTTATCAAAACGGGAAAAATGACCGTGGAAAGTTAAACGAATTTTGCCAATAGGGCCATTCCGCTGCTTACCGATAATAATCTCGGCTAAGCCTTTATCTTGGCTATCATCGTTATAGACCTCATCCCGATAGATAAACATAATGAGGTCAGCATCCTGTTCAATAGAACCAGACTCCCGTAAATCGGAGTTAACCGGCCTTTTATCAGCCCGTTGCTCCAAGGAGCGGTTAAGCTGTGACAGCGCAATAACCGGAACCTTGAGTTCTTTTGCCAAGGCTTTTAATGAACGGGATATTTCAGCAATTTCCAAGGTACGGTTTTCACTTAAGCCCGGTACTGTCATCAGCTGTAAGTAGTCGACCATAATCATACTTAAACCGCCATGCTCCCGCGCCACCCGGCGCGCTCGTGAGCGCACTTCGGTAGGCGTTAAACCTGACGCATCATCGATATACATTTTGCCTTTGGTGTTAAGTAGTTCGATAGCAGACGATAAACGCGCCCAATCTTCATCTTCCAGTTGCCCGGTACGTACCTTGGTCTGGTTGATACGGCCCAAGGATGCCAGCATCCGCATCATAATTTGGTCTGAAGGCATCTCTAAACTGAAAATAAGTACCGGTTTATCGCTGGTAATGGCCGCATGTTCGGCCAGGTTCATGGCAAAGGTGGTTTTACCCATGGAAGGGCGCGCAGCAACGATAATTAAATCTGAAGGTTGTAAACCGTTGGTCATCTTATCCAGATCGACATAGCCAGTAGACAGCCCTGTGATGCCATTTTGCGGTGAACGATACAGCGCATCAATCTTATCAATGGTTTTGGCCAGAATATTATTAATCGGCTCCGGGCCTTCATTGGCGTTAGCGCGCTGCTCGGCAATTTTAAAGACCTTGGTTTCGGCAAAGTCTAACAGCTCGGCGCTGGTACGGCCCTGGGTATCATAACCGGCATCGGCAATATCATGAGCTACTGCAATCATATCGCGCACTACGGCGCGCTCCCGTACTATTTCAGCGTAAGCTAAAATATTGGCAGCACTCGGGGTGTTTTTGGCAATTTCGCCAAGATAAGCAAAGCCACCTATATCCTCTAACTGCTGGTTAGCTTCTAAAGACTCAGATACGGTAATTAAATCTATCGGTTGATTTGACTCAGCTAAGCGCAGCATGGCGCTAAAAATAAAACGGTGTGAGCGCAAATAGAAGTCTTGCTCTACCACCTTCTCGGATACCCGATCCCAGGCTTCATTATCCAACATCAGGCCGCCCAGCACAGATTGCTCTGCCTCAATAGAATGCGGCGGCATCTTAATGGCTGCGACCTGCTTATCTTTTACGTTACTCATAGGGTTTTAAACTGCCGAAGGGAAAGGACCAATTTTGACTGATATGCTACCCTGCAGCGCGCAGAAGTCCAAGCAAAGTCTTAAAATATCTTAGTAGAATAAAGCTGTATTGCGGATGAATAAAAAAGGGAGGGAGTAAAATAACGTTGAAGAAAGCACACTGCCACCAGGCAGTGTGCTTAATGCCTTAGGCTTCAGCAATAACAACCACTTTGATGGTTGCGATAACTTCAGCGTGTAACTGCAGATCGATTTCGAACTCGCCAGTTTCACGTAAGGTACCGTTTGGTAACTTAACTTCAGCTTTTGAAACCGCTACACCGGCTTCGGTGATCGCATCAGCGATATCACGTGTACCGATAGAACCGAACAGACGGCCTTCGTCACCTGCTTTAGAAGCGATAGTCACTTCTGCCAGCTCAGCAACTTTAGCAGCACGCTCGTTAGCAGCAGCTAAATCAGCAGCCAATTTGGCTTCTAATTCAGCGCGACGGGCTTCGAATTTTTCAATGTTAACTTTGGTAGCTGGAACTGCTTTACCTTGTGGGAATAAGAAGTTACGTGCATAACCAGACTTAACAGTTACATTGTCACCTAAACCACCAAGGTTAGCGACTTTGTCTAACAGAATAATTTGCATTGCCTATACCCCTCTGTATTAGCTGTGTGAGTCGCTGTATGGTAACAGAGCCAAGTAGCGAGCGCGTTTGATGGCGCGAGCTAACTGACGCTGATATTTAGCGCTAGTGCCAGTAATACGGCTTGGTACGATTTTGCCACTTTCTGTAACGTAGTTTTTCAGAACGGCGGTGTCTTTGTAATCAATCTCTACAGTGCCTTCTGCAGAAAAACGGCAGAATTTACGGCGACGGAAAAAACGTGACATTTGTCTGTCTCCTAACTTAATTGTTCAATCTGTTGCGCATGCAGCACCAGTTTTGCCTGACCACTGCCGCTCTGGTGCCGGTTTAAAAAACCACCTACCCGAACGTTATTGCCCAACGTCAAATGCTGAGCTTGTTGGTGTAACACTGTGCCACTTAATACCACTTGCATCCGCACATAAGCCTGACGGTTAAAGCCAGCCTCTTGTTGCATGCTACGATGTTCCAAGGTTAACACAGTGTGCGGGATACCCGCCGGACTTTCACTGCGTTCAGGGTGCCGACAAAGGGCGCCACTAAGCACAAGGTAATTGTCCATCAACAACTTACTCGTCGTGTGCTACTTGCTCTTCAGTGTCACGAGGAGCACGTTCACGACGCTCATCACGTACCTTAGCCATTGGTGATGGCTCAACTACGGCACCATTAGTGCGCATAATCAGGTTACGTAATACCGCATCGTTGTAGCGGAAGTTAGTTTCCAGCTCATCGATCACGTTCTGTGGGGCTTCCACGTTTAACAACACATAGTGTGCTTTGTGCAGCTTTTGGATTGGGTAAGCCAGTTGACGACGGCCCCAATCTTCTAAACGGTGGATAGTACCGCCAGCTTCTTTGATCGCGCCAGTGTAACGCTCGATCATACCAGGCACTTGTTCACTCTGATCTGGGTGAACCATAAAAACGATTTCGTAATGACGCATTGTAGCTCCTTACGGTTAGTAAGCCTCGGGAGAGCTCGGCCGGGTTCTCATAAAGGCAAGGAACGTGAAGTATATGGCCGAAGGTCGCATATTTTACGGAGTTAGCGGGTAAATAACAAGCAAAGAAATAAAGAAAGGCAAAAAGATAGGGATATCCCGAAGTGACCTCGAAATTCGTCTTTAACAGCGTCTTGCAATCACTTGAAGATAAGGCAGGCAACCCGCTACTTGGTTACCTGCCTTAATCAAGCGCAGTTTTAGCTGGAGCTCGCCAGAGCGCGGCAAGCTGTATTTGTTAACTTTACACTTTTACCCGAGCCAGGATGCTGCAACACGCAGTTACCTTGCACTTTTACCAGCGTAAAACGGTAAGAAGGCAGCGAATGCCGACCATCAAGTGGCAGTCCTCTAGCATCGACTGGCATACGTTGATCGATAAATAGTTCGCTTTGTACCATTAACACATTATCCGCCAGCGGTACTTGCGTACCGCCAACAATCTCCAGCACAAAGCGCTCTATCTGCTGCTTTACATCACCATCAACTTTAGTCAGTACTGCAGGCTCAGCTGCAGTACTTAATTGACAGCCAGACAGCATAGCGGTAACCAATACCATAATGCCTATTTGCTGTTTCACTGTGCACCTTCTACAGGTTTAATTTCTGTAACTAATTTGCTGTTAAACAAAATATCCTGATAGCGAGGGTCAAGTAAACGCATTTGACCTTCGGCATTAGCATCAATCCGGCTTGCAACGTTTGGTAATACAAAACCGCCCGCACCAGCTGAAGCATTGGAAACTGACGGACAACTGCCGTTTTGCGCATAGTAAATAGCCGCACTTAATAAACGCTCATTAGGATCGCCCAATTGCTGGCTAAAATCATCTGGCAGCGGGCAGCCTTTTACGTCAGCCGCGAATACCGGATTAGAGGTTGGAACGAAGCCATCTGAATACTCACCAAAACCTTTAGCATTTACCCCGGTGAATTGTACAGTAAAATAAGTGGTACCACAGTTATCGGTAGGATAGAAACCATAAGGCTTACCACAGGTTTGACCACCAACTAAAATGACCTCGACATCAATACCACGTAATGCATTAACAAAGGCCTCACTGGCAGAACAGGTATTTGCCGTGCTAAGAATAAATACCCTGCTCAAATTTAGCGAAGGTAAATTATTCGAGCCAAAGTTACCTGTTTCATAATTGATTTCTCTGGAGTAAAACGGAATAGGTGATAATAGGGTGTTGGTAACAGGATTACGGTTTGGATGCTTATCATTAAAGATAGTACGTTCAAAGAAACGATCTTGAATAATATTTGGCCCTGTTACCATGTAACCTAATTGCGAGGCTAAAGCTAATAAACCACCGCCGTTATAACGCAAATCAATCACTAACTCGTTGATATTTTCATCAGCAAACTGATTCACTGCACTGATTAATTGTGGCTGAGCTAAAGCGATATGGCTATTAAACTGCATATAGCCCACTTTACCCACATCCGTACTCAACACTTTAACATTTTGTACTGGTGAAGAAGAAACATTAGCAGACGCCATGGTCACTTCTTTGCGCTGACCACTTACCGATTCAAACACAAAGTTAAAGCTTTGACCGGTAGCCGATGGGAATAGCGCGTTATTTAGTAAGTTTACACCCACTTCAGTATTATCATTTACAAAGTCTACACCATTAATACTTAATAGCCGATCACCGCGTACTAAACCTGCGGTAGCCGCTGGCGATACAGGCTCAGTATAAGCAATAGTTAACGACCGTGGCGGTGTATTACGGCCAAAAGACCAACGAATACCATAACCTGCAGACACACCAGCTTGGGTGCTTTGCTGATATTGCGCAGTATTTTCAGAGAAGTGGAAGTTATCTTTGGCATTACCCGAATCGGTTAATTGTGTAGTTTTTAACTGATCAAAAAAAGCCAGTACACTAAAGTTTGCCGGATTATTATCTGGCACTTCGCTATACCAAAGATAAGTATTATTTGTCCAGGAACGCAGCCACATTTTCTCATGCATGCTAGTCCCCGCACGATCTGGATAAGGTTGTCTGGTAAAAGGATCAACCCCGGTGCGGGGCACCTGACAGAAATTTTTTAAGGTGCCTTCTGCAGGAAATTGCCCTGCAACCCAGGTTGGTGCAGTAATAGTGTTACCGCCGCCACCGCCGGAACCTCCTGTAGTGGAGCCACCGCTAGAGCCGCCACCACAAGCCGTAAGTGATAATGCTGACATCGTCAGCAGTGTTGTTACAAAACCTTTGCGAACCATAAGTTTACTCCGTTATATTCCCAGCATTATTAAAGTCTTACTGACCTTAGCAACATCACATATTGCAAAACGCCAAATTAAGCTTATTTTTTTCACTCGAAATTAACATAGATAATGAGCGTAGACAAGTTTGTCTACGCTCATTTCAGTAAAACGGATGGCTTAAAAGTAGAATTACAGGCCTCTTTGTCGCACGGTTTCAAATAGGCAAATACCCGCCGCAACCGAGACGTTTAAGCTGGAAACACTGCCAAACATCGGTATTTTTACCAATAGATCACAGGTTTCGCGCGTTAAACGACGCAGGCCTTCGCCTTCCGCGCCTAACACCAAGGCCAAAGGCCCTTTTAAATCGGCTTGATACACCAAGGTCTCGGTTTCACCTGCAGTTCCCACCACCCACACGCCAGCGTCTTGCAGCTGGCGCAGTGTTCTGGCGAGATTAGTCACTGTAATAAAGGGCACACTTTCAGCGGCACCACAGGCGACTTTCCTAACCACCGACGTCAGTTTGACCGAACGATCCTTAGGCGCAATAACCGCATGCACACCGGCAGCATCGGCACTGCGCAATATGGCCCCCAGATTATGCGGATCCGTTACGCCATCCAACACTAACAAAAAGGGCTTGGTATTGGTCTCTAAAATAGTGGCCAGATCGCTTTCATTACCACCACTGCTTAAGCGTGCTTTGGCGACAATCCCCTGATGCTGACCTTGGGTCATATCGTCCAAGGTTTTACGATTACAAAACTGGATAGAAATGCCGGATTGCCGGGCTTGCTGTAATAAGGGCTGTAGCCGTTTGTCTTCCCGATCTTTTAGCGCAAACACTTCCAAAATATCCTGTGGGCTGCGTGCTAGTAAGGCACTGACCGCATGGATACCAAAAACAACGTCGTTACTCATGGTCTGTTAAATCCTGCCTTAGCTTATTTCTTGGCTCGCCGCGGCTTTTTGGCTGCTGGCGTTTTTGGTGTTACTGCACTTTTTTTCGCGCTACTCTTGCTCGACTTATTGGCCGTTGCTTTGGCAGCTTTGCCGCTTTTTATCGCAACTTTCGCCTCTATTGCAGCATTGCGGCTGGCTTTTACTTTACGGCCAGAAACATTAGTACGTGTTACGCCAGCCAGAACTAGGTCAATTTTGCGTGCTTCCAGGTTAACGGCGACCACTTTTACTTGTACCGCATCGCCCATCCGATAACTGACACCAGAGTGCTCACCCGTTAACACCTGACGCTCGGCGTCAAAGCGATAGTAGTCATTGTTTAATGAGGTAACGTGTACTAAGCCCTCAATGTACAGATCTGATAGACGAACAAAGAGCCCAAAGTTAGTGACAGTCGATACCACACCGGCAAACTCAGTACCCAAATGATCTTGCATATACTCGCATTTTAACCAATCAGCGACTTCGCGGGTGGCATCATCGGCACGACGTTCGGTCATGGAGCACTGCTCACCTAGCGGTGCAATGTCTTTTTCGGTATAGCCGTTTGCACCGGTCACTTTTTGGCCTTGTTTGGCCAAAATGGCTTTAATGGCACGATGCAGCACCAAATCGGGATAGCGGCGAATAGGCGAGGTAAAATGGGCATAAGCTTCCAGCGCTAAGCCAAAATGGCCTAAGTTTTCGCCTTGATATACCGCTTGCTTCATTGAGCGCAGCATGGTGGTCTCTATCAGCTCGCGATCTGGACGATCAGCTAATTTGGCCAAGGTTTGTGTTAATTCAAGCGGCGTAGGCTCTGCCGATAAGTTAGCTTCAATGCCAAGCTCGGCTAAAAAGCGGCGGAAATTAGCAAAACGATCGCCATCCGGCCGTTCATGCACCCGGAACAAGGCATGGGCTTCATGTTTCTCAATAAAGCGCGCCGACGCAACGTTAGCCATAATCATGCATTCTTCAATGATCTTATGCGCTTCGTTGCGATGTACCGGCACAATTTCTTCAATCTTGCGATGGCTGTTAAAGATAAAGCGGGTTTCTACCGTTTCAAACTCTATGGCGCCACGCTGTGCCCGTACCTTAGCCAGCTTTTTATACAGGCTATAAAGGGTTTCCAAGTTAGTGAGCTGCTCAGTATATTCCTGGCGCAGTTTGGCATCGCCCTGCAAAATCGCATGTACCTTGTTATAGGTAAAACGCGCAGCAGAATGCATCACTGCTTCATAAAACTGATAGCCTTCCAGTTTACCATGGGCATCAATGTTCATTTCGCAAACAAAACATAAGCGATCAGTATGCGGATTTAACGAACAGAGACCATTAGATAGCGCTTCTGGTAACATCGGTACCACATGGTCTGGGAAATACACCGAATTGCCACGCTCTAACGCGCTCTGATCCAGGGGTGTACCAAAACGTACATAGGCACTGACATCAGCAATGGCTACCCAGAGCTTCCAACCGCCCTTTTCTTTAGCTTCTGCGTATACCGCATCATCAAAATCGCGGGCATCTTCACCATCAATAGTCACCAAAGGCAATTTCGTCAGATCAACACGGCCAATTTTTGCCTCTGCAGGCACGTCTTCACCATACTTGGCTACTTGCGCGAGTACTGCATCAGAAAACACATGCGGGATCTGGTGGTTACGAATCGCCACTTCAATTTCCATCCCAGGTGCCATATGTTCACCCAGCACTTCAATCACGCGACCCGTGGCACTAACTCGTTTTGACGGGCGCTGAGTCACTTCAGCGAGTACTACCTGACCATGTCGGGCTGCGCCTTGCTGGCCATCTGGAATAATAATATCCTGACAAATTCGCGCATCATCCGGTACCACCACACAAAGCGCATGGTCTTTGTAATAGCGGCCAACAATAGGCTCACTGCGCGGTTCCAGCACGCGTACCACGCGGGCTTCTACCTTGTCTTTGCTTTTAATGGTGGTCGCTGTGGCTAACACTTTATCGCCGGGCAACACACGTTGCATTTCATGAAAAGGTAAGTACCAGTCTGGGCCACCTTGTTCCAGCTTGATAAAGCCGAAGCCATCACGATGCCCTATTACCGTTCCTTTAACCAAATCCATATGCCCGACTAAGCCATAGCGCTTACTCTTGGTAAACAACAATTGGCCATCGCGCTCCATAGCACGTAAGCGTTTTTTTAACGCAAAAATAGCATCGTCGTCTGTTAAACCAAGTTCGCTGACCAGTTCTTCAAAGTAGGCGGGCTGTTGCCGTTTTTCGATATGCTCGAGAATAAACTCGCGGCTGGGGATAGGGTTTTCATATTTTTCTTGCTCACGCGCAAGATGCGGATCATTTACCGTCATTAATTAAACTTAGATTTCCTCTTACATAATATTCAGTGTAACAGCTTAACGTGAAAATGGGATGAATTTCATTTTACCGGTCGTTGCGCGTTTGCCACCACTCGGGCCGGCATTTTCTTGGCTAGCTGCTGTTTAAGCGCGTTAAGTTTAGCATGAATTGCCGGATCTGCGGTAATCGCATGATGTAACCAACGATAACTTTGTTCAAAATCGGTTGGGCTACCCTGCCCAGCCAGTAAAATTTCGGCAAAACGAATTTTCGCATTAAGATTGCCGACGGCCGAGGCTTCACGTAAATAGACAATAGCTTTGTTGATATCTTTTTGCACAAAGCGGCCAATATGATAATAGCGCCCAACCTGCTCTAAGCCCTCAGGTAAACCCTGTTCGGCCGCTTGTAACATTAAATCCCAGCCACGTTCAACATTACGCGGTACACAAACGCCATACGCCAGCATATCACCAAATAAAAACTGGTAAGATGGCAACTTCATAATGTCGGCCCGTGCTTCTATATCACGCACCAACTGGCAATCATCTGCCTTTACCCGCTGTAAATGCTGGTTTGCTTTGATCAGATTTAACAGCTCGTCCTGGGTATAGAGTTCTACCGCTTGTAGCTCCTGCGCGTAAAGCGAAGAGGCATG
Source organism: Alishewanella longhuensis (assembly GCF_014653435.1). Taxonomy (GTDB): domain Bacteria; phylum Pseudomonadota; class Gammaproteobacteria; order Enterobacterales; family Alteromonadaceae; genus Alishewanella; species Alishewanella longhuensis. Next base: position 580,811 of record NZ_BNAO01000002.1, read on the forward strand.
CGAGAACAGCAGTAGTAGTGCAGCAGTCGAGAGTCTTAGCATAGTGTCAAATAACCGTGATTAATTTTAGGCAACATCATTAATAGGCAATGCTGCAAAAAACAGACCATGTTTTAACATACTTATTGTTCGTTATAACGTTGCCATGTCGGTTGATTACGGGCGTCTTGCTGCTTAATTTCAGCGCTCCAAATCGGTGTTTCTACTGATTTGCTTATCGACTGCACTGCCGGGCAATTGCCGGTACTAATATAATCGATAGCCGCTGCGTATAAAGGATCGGATACCACACCCCAGTCGCCAGTAATAGCAGGCGTTACCGGACACTGCGGTTGCAGACCATCAAAATAGTCACCAAAATCCAGCGCATTGACTGTCTGAAAATTAATTGCAAATAAGCGGAAATTATCTACCTGGGTTGGGATCTGTCCAACCGGCTTACCACAGGTTGTCTGGCCAATTTGTACCACTTCGATAAAAGGACTCATGGCATTAATCACCAGCTCACTGGACGAGCAGCTACCTGGTGTAGTTAACACCAGTAACCTTGGCAAATTAAGCAAGGTTTGACCACGCCCAGGTGCAAACAACACCGTATTATTACGGTTAGTATTTTTATCATTATAACGGTACTTAACAAAGATCTTATCGCGCAAAGCGGCATAAGCGATATGTGAGCTTAACTGATTGGCAACCCGGATTAAGCCACCACCGTTATAGCGTAAATCCAGGATAAGTTCGTCAATTTGCTGCGCTGCAAAGTAACTAAACGCTTGCTCCAGTTCAGTTTCTGATAGATCAATAAACTGATTAAAGACTAAGTAGCCTACCGTTTTCCCCGCAATCTCCCGCACTGAGCGGTGCATCACCGTATTGGTGGTCACTGCAGATTTTTGAAAATCAGCACGACCAATACTATTATCTGGGCGGCGCCAAATAAAGTTGCGCACTATACCGGCTTGATTCGGCCCGTAGATATCGTCGTTAGTGTAACGGCCGCTATCTAAGCCTGCTAACCACTCAGCTACGCTGATCCCTTCAATCTCTGTAATTTTATCGCCGCGACGCAAGCCTCGCTGGGCGGCAGAGCCCGAGTCATAAACATACAACACCTGTAAGGCGCCACTATTGTCGGTACGTTGAGTCGCAAAACCAAAGCCAAAAAAGACCGCATTAATAAAGCGATCTTGATATTCTTGCTCAGTGAGCATAAAGCTGAAACTGTCACGCGGCGCTAAGCTGGCATTAAAATAGTCTCGGGCTGAGCTATAGCTGGTGGGCGCAACATTACGTAGCTCGCGGTACCACAAATAGTTGCGATTTAGCTCACAGCCTATTTTGCTGTTGGTATCAGCTCTACCGCAAAGCCCACTAGTATCTACTGGCTCTGAAGAGCTGCCGCCACCACAGCCCGCCAACAGCAGGCATAACCCGATAATACTCAGTGTTTTCATAGCGCTTCCGCCTAAACAGCTACCTTGGTCGTTATACAAAATATGACCTAATTAGCAGGGTAATACCAGCTATTGTTAGATTACAGCGAAAAAAAACGCTGCTCAGTGGCAGCGTTTTTTTACTCGTCAGAGCAGCTTAGCTAGCGTTAAGCAAAAGGATGCTTCAGCACGATAGTTTGTACCCGATCAGGGCCAGTTGAAATAATATCAACCGGAACACCCGTTACTTCTTCAATACGCTTAATATAATTACGCGCAGCTTGTGGCAATTTCGCCAAATCTTGCACACCAAAAGTCGACTCAGACCAACCTGGCATTTCTTCCAATACTGGCGTTACTACTTCATAACCTTCGGCTGCCAGTGGTGGTGTTTGCAATACAGTGCCGTCTGGTTGGCGATAGCCAACACAAATCTGGATAGTTTCTAAACCATCCAACACGTCCAACTTGGTTAAGCAAAAACCAGAAATGCTGTTCAGCTGCACTGCGCGACGCACAGCAACAGCATCAAACCAACCACAACGGCGCTTACGCCCCGTAGTTGCACCAAACTCATGGCCTTTTACGCCAAGGTGCTCGCCAACCGCACAATCCAGCTCGGTTGGGAAAGGCCCTGATCCCACACGGGTGGTATAGGCTTTCACAATACCCAGCACATAATCTAAGTAACGTGGGCCAAAACCGCAGCCAGTTGCTACGCCACCGGCAGTAGTATTAGATGACGTCACATAGGGATAAGTACCGTGGTCGATATCCAGCAGAGTTCCCTGGGCACCTTCAAACATGATCTCCTGACCGTTTTTACGGGCCTGATCCAGTAATTCGGTAACATCAACCACCAGTGACTTCAACAGATCAGCCATCGCTAAAGCATTATCCAGCGTGCTTTGATAATCGATGGCATCCACTTTATAGTATTGCGTTAGGGTGAAGTTATGTAAATCCATCACTGTTTTCAGTTTCTCTGCAAACAACGTTGGATTAAACAAATCACCGACACGCAAACCACGACGCGCCACTTTATCTTCATAAGCAGGACCAATACCACGACCTGTAGTGCCGATAGGCTTATCACCACGGGCTTTTTCGCGGGCAACGTCCAAAGCAACATGAAATGGCAGAATCAGCGGGCATGCTTCACTGATTAACAAGCGCTCCTTAACCGGTACGCCACGCTGCTCCAGCATGGTCATCTCTTTTAAGAAGGCTTCTGGTGACAACACGACACCATTACCAATCACGCATTTCACATTTTCACGTAAAATACCTGATGGAATTAAATGTAATACGGTTTTCTCGCCGTCAATTACCAAGGTATGGCCAGCATTATGGCCGCCTTGATAGCGCACCACATAACTGGCTTTATCGGTTAATAAGTCAACAATCTTACCTTTACCTTCGTCACCCCATTGGGTGCCGAGCACAACTACGTTTTTGGCCATGGTTCCTACATCACGGAAAAAATTAGGCGTGGATTTTAGCAAATCGGCAGACAAGTTTCAGCCGTCTGGACGAAAAAAAGGCCATATTTTTATATGGCCTTTTTATCATATTGATTTAAATAGATTTAAGACAAGAGAGATTAAAGCTTTCTGCGTTTTGATACAGCGCAAAACCAAAGCGCAAGCGGTCTCCCCGATAATCTGTTGCAATACCATGCTGTTTTAAAAAAGCCGCAAGTTCAGCAACCTGAGCACTGCTATCCAAACGGAAAGTATAAAAATGCCCATGGTGACTGGCATTATGTAGCAGTAAATTGTCTTTATGTAACAAAGGATGCTGCTGCTCAGCCAATAGCGTTAAGAAGTGTTGTTGTAACTGCTGCACATAACGATGAATGCGCCCAACCGTAATGCCCTGCTGTTTGTAGAGCAACAACGCTGCCTCTAACCGATACAAGGCGGTAAAATCCATCGTTGCGCCGGCAAAGCGATAGCCATCTTCGCTGTAAAGTACCAGCGCTGATTTATCCGCTGCCAGGGTGCCAAACTCGGCAAACCAGCCGGTATAAAGCGGGCGATGCTCACTGCCAGCCGGTACGGCCATAAAACAACAACCTTCCCCACCTTGTGCATATTTATAGCTACCTGATAAATAAAATATCCGCTCGGCAATCGCCGACAGATCCGTAGGTAAAGCCATAAAACCGTGATAACCATCAATCACCAGCATGGCAGGGGTGGCAGCAGCTAACTGGGTAACAAAATCGGTTAAATCGGCAATAGCATAGCCAGAGTTAAAAAACACCTGGCTACAAAATACCATATCATAGTCCGCCGCAGCCGCTGCGGCGATAAAGCGCTGTTCAAAGGTAGCAAAGGGTTCGGTTGCTATAACTTCTACGGCTACAGTTTCAAATTCAGACAAACGTTTAATCTGGCGCTGGAAACTGTAAAACTCGCTGTCGGTTGTTAGCACTCTTAATGGCTTACGCCAATCAAAACAACTTAATAAACGCATCACAAATTCATGGGTATTGGGCGCAAAGACGATTTGCTCTGGCGTTGGTAAGTTTAAAACATCGGCAATCAACTGCTGAGTATGCGGAATTCTAGTACCAAAAATATGGTGCCATTTATCATCAACCAAACGTGCACTATCATCCCAATACGCCAAAGTCGCTTCCCGGGTTACATCAGGCCAGTAGTGATGAGAGTGACAGGCAAAATGCTGTTTACCCTGGTTCGCTTGCAAAAAAAGCTGAAAGAAATGTTGATACATAACGACTCCACTGCGTGCTATTAATGTCACCTTGCGACAGAGCAAAAAGGCCCTTACGGGCCTTTTATCAGGGTTAAAACTTACTAACGAACTTAATTTTGTACTGCATCAGAACGCATGTACTTGAAGAAGTCGCTATCAGGCTGTACCACGATAACATCACTCTTCGAATTAAAGCTATTGCGGTAAGCTTCTAAACTACGGACAAAAGAATAAAATTCAGCGTTCTTGTTAAAGATTTCAGCATAAATTCTGGCAGCAGTCGCATCACCTTCACCACGTACTGATCTTGAATTACGCTCAGCATCCGCCAACATTACGGTTACCCGGGCGTCAACATCTGCTTTAATAATTTCAGCCTCTTCCATACCACGCGAGCGATGCTCCCGCGCTACAGCTTCCCGCTCGGCTCTCATCCGCGCAAAGATTGAACTGCTGATTTCATCTGGAAGGTTAATCTGTTTAACACGAACGTCGATAACTTCAATACCCAGCTCATTAGCTGCCTGCCCGGCTTGTGACAAGGCGCTTTGCATCAGCTGCTGCCGTTCACCAGATACAATCTCCTGGATAGTGCGGGCACCAAATTCAGTCCGTAAACCGTTATTAATGTACTGCTTTAACAACACCTCTGCCTGAGCAGTATTACCACCGGTTGATAGGAAAAAAGCACCGAAGTCGCGAATACGCCATTTTACATAGCTATTAACTAATAAGTCTTTTTTCTCAGCGGTCACAAAACGGTCCGCACCATCATCCAAGGTTTGTACCCGCGCATCCAGCGAGCGGACTACCTGAATCAACGGTAACTTAAAATGTAAACCTGGTTCGTATACCAAGACACGGTCTTCAGCATCACGCTGAATTTTACCAAACTGAATAACGATAGCCCGTTCACCTTCAGGCACAACAAACAGTGCTGAGACGACAATCAAGCCCACGACCACTAAGATGGCAATAATAAAATTTTTCATGGTGTCTTATCTCCCACTACCAGAACGCGTCGTCGCACCACGGGGGGTGTCAGAGCGAGGTTGTGTATTTACTCCATCCAAATTAGCCCGTGCCGGTGCCGTGTTGGGCGTGGCAGACGGCGCTGTAGCACCTTGCTTCATCAGTTGGTCAAGCGGTAAATACATCAGATTATTGCTATTCTTTACATCAACCAGAATTTTTGAAGTATTGCCGTACACATATTCCATGGTTTCCAGGTACATCCGGTCCCGAGTTACTTTGGGCGCTGCCAGATACTGCGGTAACAACTGCTCGAAACGCGCAACTTCACCCTGAGCTTTTAACACGATCTGTTGTTTATAGGCTTCAGCTTCTTGCATAACACGGTTAACCTGGCCACGTGCTCTTGGTTCAATTTCCCGAGCATAAGCTTGGGCTTCTTGAACAAAACGCTCCTGATCTTCCTGGGCAGAAATCGCATCGTCAAAGGCCGCACGAACTTCTTCTGGCGGACGAGCATCGCGGAAGTTAACGTCTACCAGAGCAATACCCATATTATACGGCGCAATAACGCCTTCTAACTCCTGACGGGTATTCTGCCGAACGACTTCACGGCCACGAGTCAAGACGTCATCCATAATTGAATGACCAATAACAAAACGTAAGGCAGCATCTGTCGCTTCACGTAAACTGCGGTCAGCATCAACTACTGAGAATAGATACTGTCGGGCATTAAAAATACGGTACTGTACTTCAAAGGTCACGCGAACCAAATTTTGGTCCTGCGTTAACATAAAGCCATCAGCACGGAGAGAGCGAACTTCCTGCGTATTGACCGGTGTTACTGAATCAATGAAGGTAGGTTTCCAATGGATACCTGCGCCCACTTCACCATGGTATTGTCCAAAACGCAGAATAACACCACGTTCGGCGTCTTTAATAGTGTAAAAACCGCTAAGGCCCCACACTGCCAGAGCAACCAGCAACACAACTATTAGTAACGCTGAACCACCGCCACTGCTAGAGTTGCCACCTTTGCCACCAAAAATACCGCCAAATTTCTTGCCTAAATTGCGGAATACTTCATCTAAATCGGGCGGGCCCTGATCACGACCACCTTGTTTCCAAGGGTCGTTATTTTTGCCGTTATTGCCCGGCTCATTCCAAGCCATGCTTAACTCCATTGTTGTAAGTTGTCATTAAGGGTTAATGTATCAAAAAACTGTCTGGCTGACGATATAGTTTTCCAATTGTTGCTCGCTTTGCTTTTGTAAACGAGCCCATTGTGCCGCAGAGAGTTGAATCAGTAAGCGGCAACTACCGTCTTCAAGAAATTCTTCTTGTTGTACGGCCTGCAGTTGATATAAACGTGCACGCCAATTGGCTGCGGCTGGGGGCAGCAATAAAGAGAGCTGTATATGCTGCTGCGACAGTAACAATACTAACGCTTGTTGCAATAACGCTATGCCCTCGCCCGTTAACGCTGACAAATATACCGCTCTGGGTAAACCTGCATCGTCGTAATCTATACGCGGCAACTGCCCTAACTGGTCAATTTTATTGAACACCAATAGTTGAGGTACATCAGCCGCATCAATCTCCTGCAATACCAATTGCACTTGATTAATATTCTCTTCGCGTCTGGCATCTGCCAAATCTATTACATGCAATTGTAAGTCTGCATCCCGCGTTTCCTGCAGGGTAGATTTAAATGCTGCAACCAGATCATGCGGTAAGTGCCGGATAAAGCCTACCGTATCCGCTAAAATTGCTTCGCCAAACTGCGGCAACATAATTTTACGTAAGGTAGGATCGAGGGTAGCGAAGAGTTGATCTGCAGCATAGACCTCGGCTTGGGTTATCCGGTTAAACAAGGTAGATTTGCCGGCGTTAGTGTATCCGACTACTGAGATGACCGGTTGTTCCGAGCGCTGCCTAGCACGACGACCTTGCTCGCGTTGCCGGGTCATCTTCTCGAGACGTTGCTTTAAACCTTTTACCCGCTCGCGCAACAAACGACGATCCGTTTCTAATTGCGTTTCACCGGGACCGCGTAAACCTATGCCGCCTTTTTGCCGCTCGTTATCGAAGCCGCGTATCAGCCTAGATGCTAAATGCTGCAGTTGAGCGAGTTCCACCTGTAACTTACCTTCATAAGTTCGGGCTCGCTGGGCAAAAATATCCAAGATCAAACTCGTGCGATCAATAACGCGAACCTGACATAAACGCTCTAAGTTTCTGGTTTGGCTTGGCGATAGTTCATGATTGAAAATCACTACGTTGGCAGCAGATTCTTCTACCAAGCTTGCTAATTCGCCCGCTTTACCGGAGCCAATGAAAAACTTAGCATCAGGTGACTGACGGTTCGTGCTAACTACATGCAACGAGGTAACGCCGGCAGAAGCAACTAGCATTTTTAGCTCTTGCAAATCTTCCGTCGACGCTTCTTGCGGAAAGTTAACGTGTACCAATACGGCTTGTTCAGCCAGCGCAGCCAGTTCAAACAAGCGTTGTTACTCCGCTAATTATTCTACGTCCTCATCACCATCACCTTGGCCACTGCCATGCGCAACCATAGTATTGACTGCACGGGCTGGTACCACGGTAGAGATAGCGTGCTTATACACCATCTGACTCACAGTGTTTTTCAGCAAAATGACAAATTGATCGAAGGACTCAACCTGACCTTGTAATTTAATCCCATTCACCAAGTAAATTGAGACAGGAATACGTTCCCGTCTTAAGGTGTTCAAAAATGGGTCTTGTAATGATTGGCCTTTTGCCATGTCACGCTTTCCTTTTTTATTAAGTATGCTCTATATAGGTATTATTTTTTTTATTTCAAGTTGTTAAACGTGAAATTTTTGCTGACTTGTTTAGCTTAGCGAACTTATTACAGCTTGCAAGTTTTCTTCAAACTTAGCTTCGCTTTTTAACCAATGTAAATTGGGCCAGCTTCGCAACCAGGTCAACTGCCGTTTTGCCAATTGGCGGGTTGCTGCAACCCCCTGATTTACCATTAATTCATAATTGGTATGTCCCTGCAGGTAATCCCACATTTGCCGATACCCTACACAGCGAACAGCAGGGAGGTTTTCATGTAAATCACCCCGGTCGAGCAACTGCTGCACTTCTTGCTGAAAACCTTGCGCCAACATTTGCATAAAACGTTGTTCAATACGCTGGTGTAATTCAGTACGATCAGTCGGTGCTATAGCGAATTGGTGTACTTTATAAGGAAAAGGTTCCGGCTGCTTGGCAGTTAAATCTGTTAAACTTTGCCCAGTCAGTCGATATACTTCCAAAGCCCGGTTGATACGCTGCGGGTCATTGGGGTGAATACGGCTTGCCGCAACCGGATCAATAGCAGCGAGTTGTTGGTGCAAAACGGCCCAGCCATGCTGCTTGGCCTCTGCTTCTAACTGCGCTCTGATTTGTTCGTCTGCTGCTGGCAGTTCAGATATTCCCTGCAATAAAGCCTTAAAGTACAGCATAGTTCCCCCAACCAGAATGGGGATATTACCGCGCTGCTGAATCTCACGGATTAATACTAAGGCATCCGCGCGAAAATCGGCTGCCGAGTAGCTTTGTACAGGGTCGCGGATATCGATTAAATAATGCGGGGCCAGCGCCAATTCTGTGGCATTGGGTTTCGCCGTACCTATATCCATACCACGATAAACCAGAGCGCTGTCAACGCTAATTAATTCTGCGTTGCCCAATTGCTGCTTTAAAGCGATGGCTAGAGCGGTCTTGCCCGACGCTGTCGGCCCCATAATACAAATAACCGGTAATTCAGGGGGCATCGCTAACGACACTCAACTCAGAATTAACCAGGTTCAAGGTTAATGGCCTTGCTTGCCGCCTTGCAGCTAACAGTGCCTCAGGATAATAATTTAACAAAAGCTCCGCCTGTAGATAATTCGCTTTTAGCAATAATGTTAATAGCATTACCGCTGAATCAGTATTGCCAAGTTGCGGCAACTGTTCTAAAAATCGGCCAAACCACTGACTTATCGCAGTATGTCTTAACCAAATAGGTACCGCTCTCACAATGGCGGTATTATCCTTGATTAACAGATCAAAGCCCAGCGCTTCCAGTGTTTCAGCAAAAGATAATAATACAGGTAGCTCGGCGAGGGTTAATGGCAAGCGTACAGGTAAAAGCAAGGGTGCTGTTTGTACTTGTTGCCGCCAGCAGGGTGCAACACTGGCAGCTAGATCAACTAACAATAAGGGCGAAGACAGCTGATCTTCGTTGTTACATAACGCAAAACAATTTTCCAATAATAAGTAGGGTGCCGCCTTCGCAGCCAAATCGGTGGCAACGGCCATCTGATTAGCAGCCAGATACTGCATTTGTTGCTGATTATGTACCAATGACTGAGCAGGCTTGGACAAAGCACGCGGATAATGCGGAGTTCGGGTATTACCAGATGATAAGGTTAGGTTGCCACTGGCAATGGGTTCGGCTATAAACTCAGCGGCTTCTACCGGGGCTTTCGCCGCCACGTAATGATGCAAGGCTGCGCTTTGTTGTCCGACAGGATGAAACTCCCGCGTGTCAGCATGATCATCGCTATCGAGTAACTGAGGTGTTGTGGCAGCTTGCGCCAGCGCATCAGCCAGGGCTTGCACTACAAAATCATGTACCAACCGAGCTTGATGAAAGCGCACCTCATGTTTTGCCGGGTGTACATTCACATCAACCTCTGTCGCATCTAACTCCAGATAAAGCACAAAAGCCGGTTGTAACTCTGCTGGTAATAATTCACCATAAGCTTGGCGGATGGCGTGATTCAACAACTTATCACGCATCATCCTGCCGTTTACATAACTGTATTGGCAAGCAGCCGTTTGTTGGCATGCATTTGCCGCCAAAATCCATCCAGATAACCGAATAGTACCGTACTGATTTTCAATCCACAGCGCTTGTTCTGCAAAACTACGGCCACATAAGGCCGCTAAGCGTTTTTGCCGTGCAGACTCCGAATCGGCGACAGGTAAACGTCTAACGCTTTGCGCATTATGAGTCAGTGTCCAACCGACATCAAAGCGACTTAAAGCCAAACGTTTAATCAACTCATCGATGTGGGAAAACTCTGTTTTGTCACTGCGTAAAAAACGACGACGGGCAGGGGTATTAAAAAACAAGTCCAGCACTTCAATGCTAGTACCTGTTGGATGTGCTGCCGGACGAACTTGCACGGCCATATCACGACCTGCCGCCGCCGCTTGCCACGCGGCGGCTTGCATGGCAGGTTTTGAAGTTAAAGTGAGTCGTGCTACCGAGCTAATACTGGCCAGCGCTTCACCCCGAAAACCTAAACTAGCAATATGCTCTAAATCAGCTAAACTACTGATTTTACTTGTGGCATGTCGGCTTAATGCTAAAACTAGCTCCTGCTCGGCGATCCCGCAACCATTGTCACGGATCCGAATCAGCTTACTGCCACCTTTTTCAATATCAATATCAATCTGTGTGGCACCGGCATCTAAACTATTTTCTACCAGCTCTTTTACAACCGATGCGGGGCGTTCAACCACCTCTCCCGCAGCAATCTGGTTAGCTAATTGAGGAGGCAATAATTGAATAGGCATGTTAGGGGATCCGCAATACCTGACCAATACGCAGGGTATCGTTGCGCAAATTGTTATGGCGGCGCAGTTGCTCTACCGACACATTGTAACGCTGCGCTAATAATGACAGCGACTCTCCTGCCTGCACCCGGTGCTCTTTCGCACGACGCTGTGCAAATAAAGAATCGGCTGGCGGCGATAATTCAAAATGACGTCTTAGACCGGTAAACAGCGATTGCACCAGTTTTTCTTGATGCGCTGAGTTCCGTAAAAGCCGCTCTTCCTGCGGATTAGAAATAAAGCCCACCTCTACCAATATTGAGGGGATATCGGGAGAGCGCAACACACCTAAACTTGCAGCTTGTGGCTCACGTTTATGCAAGGTGGTTACTTTACCTAGCTCTGATAAAACCTGATTGGCCACCTGATGTGCAGTTACCATTGAATGGTTCATTGATAAATCCAGCACAGTTTGCGCTAGATATCGCTCATTGGCTGAATCTTTGATCACTTCGGCAACACCGCCCAATAACTCACTGTGTCGTTCTGTTTGCTCTAACATTCGCCCCACTTCAGACGTCGCCCGACGTAAAGACAGTACCCACACGGCCGCACCACGTGGCGTCGGAGAGGTAAAGGCATCTGCGTGAATCGATACTAATAAATCTGCCTGCATTCTTCTGGCGATGTCAGTACGATTATTGATGTGTACAAAATAATCACCCGTTCGCACCAAAGACGCGCGCATACCCGGCTCTTTGTTAATTAAAGCCACTAGCTGACGGGCAATAGGTAAAGTCAGGTCTTTTTCATAAGTGCCCGCAGGTCCTATGGAACCGGGATCGACACCACCGTGCCCAGCATCAACTGCAATAACGATATCCCTAGCTGCCCTTACCGGACTTGATATGGCAGCAGGCGCGGCAACTGTACTAGAGGTATTGGTCGCAGGAGCAGCGGTAGCTGGAGTGCTTGTCACCGAACTAGCTGATGTACTATCAGGTAAATCAATCACCAAACGGTGGCCATGCGGCGCTGCAGGTGCCAACGCAAATACGTTAGGTTTAACGGCTTTGGACAGATCTAACACAATGCGCATATTAGTTTGATTAGTGCTACTACGGATACTGCGTACTAACACAGACTCACCGTTAATCGCTGGTAAACGACTGCCAACGCGAACCCGACTCAAATCAATGACTAAGCGATCGGGGTTTTCTAAGGTGAAGTATTTAAATTCAGGTGCCGCCGCCAAATCAAATACCACTCTGGTATTGTCTGCAGCAGGCGAAACCCGAATATTTTGTATCTGATTATTTGCAAAAGCCTGCAGACTAAATAGCAGGCCAAAAAACAAAAATAATTTTAAAATCAGCCTATTATAATTATTCATCAGCCATCAATACAGTTAGTAAGGTTTCAGCTTGTGCACTATGTGCTGTTATTTGCAGCGCGCGTTCGGTCATAATATGCTGCAAGGCTACCGTGAAATCTGCTTTTGGCAGCATGCCGGAACCTCGCTCTGGCCATTCAATAAGGCATAAGCTACTAGGCGTAAAATAATCACGGATCCCCATAAACTCAAGTTCTTCGGCATCATGTAAACGATACAAATCAAAATGATACACTTGCAAACCGGGCAAGTCGTAAGGTTCAACCAATGTATAGGTAGGGCTTTTGACATGGCCCGCATGCCCCAAAGCTTGAATTACCCCCCGACAGAAGGTGGTTTTACCCGCACCGAGCGCGCCTTCTAAATAAACGACCATACCACCATGCAGCAGTTTTGCCAGCCGATTAGCAAAGGCGATGGTATGAGACTCAGACTGCAATATAATGGTGTACTCTGCCAAGCGAATATCCTGAGAATTCATGCTAAATAAAATTTAAACTATGGTATCAAAAGTTTTGGTATTGCAGCCAGCAAAACCGCACCTACTGCCCTCTGACTATCGCACAAAGCGCAAGTTCCGCGAACTGCCACAGAGTAACATGCAAGCGAGCTTTAAAACCGCTAAGTATGATAACATTTTGCCAAAAATTACGTCCTACCGGGTCGCTAAACAAACCATGATAGAAAAACAACAGCTAGCCCAGCAAATTAAACAATGGGCCCATGAATTGGGCTTTCAAGCCTGTGGTATAAGCAAGCCAGACCTCAGCCAACATGAAGCTAAGTTGCAACAATGGCTGGATGCCGGCTATCACGGCGAAATGCAGTACATGGCAGAGCATGGCATGCTACGGGCACGTCCTGCCGAGTTACACCCCGGCACACTCAGTGTAATTAGCGTGCGCATGGATTACCTGCCCGAACAGGCCGGCTTTGCCACCAATCTTGCCGATCCCAGCCAAGCTTATATTAGCCGCTACGCATTGGGGCGTGACTATCATAAATTACTCCGTAATCGTTTAAAGCAACTTGGTCAGAAAATTGCCGGTTTAATTACCGACTGCAATGGCCGCCCCTTTGTTGACTCTGCCCCCATTTTAGAGCGGCCATTGGCGCAGCAAGCGGGGATTGGCTGGACCGGCAAACATAGCCTGATCTTAGCTGAAGGTGCTGGCTCCTGGTTTTTTCTGGGCGAATTACTGGTGAATATCGATTTACCCGTCGACACACCACACCTAGGCGATTGTGGCAGCTGTGTCGCCTGTATCACCAGTTGCCCCACCGGTGCTATTGTTGCCCCCTATGTAGTAGATGGCCGCCGCTGTATCTCTTATCTTACTATCGAACTAAAAGGCGCGATTCCGGAAGAGTTTCGCCCTCTGATTGGCAATCGCATCTATGGCTGTGATGATTGTCAGTTAGTTTGCCCGGTAAACCGCTCGGCGCCACTTAGCCAGGAAGCTGATTTTCAACGGCGGCCACAATGGCAAGATCAGTCTTTACTAGCCTTATTCCAGTGGGATGAGGCGACCTTTCTTAAATACACCGAAGGCAGTGCTATCAGACGGATTGGCCATGAACGCTGGCGCCGCAATTTGGCAGTAGCCTTGGGTAATGCTCCGTACCAAGCTGAGATTAGTCAAGCGCTTGCTACTGCGTTAACCGAAGCAAGCCCATTATTGGCAGAACATATTCAATGGGCTTTACAACAACAAAAGCATAAAAGCTGGCAGCAAGCCAGTATACTGCCGCGTGCAACCGAGCGGTTGGTAAGGATTATTCAGAAAGGTCTTCCCAGAGACGCATAGCATCCTGTTGTTGCCGTGCAGCGCGACGTTGCTGCGCTAACACGATAATTTGTTGCTGGCGTAGCGGGCTGGCTTGATGCCACTCGGTGATCTCCGTCAGTAAACGGCCGCAGCCTAAGCAACAGTCATGCTGATCTAAACAACAATTACGAATACAGGGCGATTGCGACATAATACACCTCACACAACCTGGCCAAAGCGCCTTATTATTAGTTTTAGCCTTAAATTCGCAGTTTGTAATGTGAATAATGCAGTTTTTTTAGCATGCCAAAACGCAAAAAGCAGCCACTGAGGCTGCTTTTAAAATTTGGAGCGAGTTACGAGGTTCGAACTCGTGACCTCGACCTTGGCAAGGTCGCGCTCTACCAGCTGAGCTAAAC
>NZ_BNAO01000002.1:595141-600988 GCF_014653435.1 Alishewanella longhuensis
GTCGAAAGCAATAAATTGCTATCTGGATGGCGCGCATTTTACAAAATCAGCGGGCCGATGCAAGTGTTTTTTTAGGGTAAGCGAAAAAAATGCGTACGATAGGTGACTAATTCAGCAATCGATTCGCGGATATCATCCAGAGCTAAATGGCTGCTGCTTTTTTGCACCTGTTTTAATACGTCAGGATGCCAGCGCCGGGCTAACTCTTTCACTGTACTTACGTCTAAATTCCGGTAATGGAAAAAGCTTTCCAGTGTAGGAGCATACTCTGCCAAAAACCGTCTATCCTGACCGATGCTATTACCACACATCGGCGATTTACCTGCGCTCACATATTGGCTCAAAAAAGCCATAGTTTCAGCTTCTGCCTCTGCCAAGGTTACTGTGCTGGCACGGCAGCGAGCCGTTAAGCCGCTTTTACCATGTTGCTCAATACACCACTCACTCATATTATCTAGCGTTTCATCGCTGGTTTTAATCGCAAACACCGGCCCTTCTGCCAGGATATTTAACTGGCTATCGGTAACAATAGTGGCCATTTCCAAAATTACATCGGTTTTAGGCTCCAGCCCGGTCATTTCTAAATCCAGCCACACCAGATTAGTATCGTTAATTGCCATATGTCGTTATTACCTATTAATCGTCTATGCTAAATGAAAAGCTACTGATCCTACGCAAGTCGCCGGTAGCTACTTTGTTAGAATCCAGAATACAGGTATGATACACGCCTTATGCTTTACAGTAATAGCATCCTTTACAGAAAAACGGTAACCAGTGACCAAGAAAAAACATCTTACCCAGCGCCAGCATGATCGTATCGCCAAGAACGAGCAACGCCGCTTGCAACGCTCAGATAAAAAAGCCTCTGTTGTCTGGGATGACCAGCTGCTACACGCCCCAGAGCCAGGTTTAGTAATAAGTCGTTTCGGCCAACATGTTGATGTTGAAGATAATCAGGGCCAGATTATCCGCTGTAATATGCGCCGGACGATCAGTTCGGTGGTCACGGGTGATAAAGTGAGTTGGTGTCGCAGCAAGCAGCCTACAGGTAGCATTGACGGTGTTATTGAAGCAGTAGAAGAACGCAGCTCGGTGCTGTTACGCCCTGATTTTTATGATGGTTTAAAGCCGGTAGCGGCTAATATCGATTTAATGATTATTGTGTCGGCAATTTTACCTGCGTTGTCGTTAAATATTATCGATCGTTATCTGGTTGCCGCAGAAATGACCGGGATCAAACCTTTATTGGTTATCAATAAGGCTGATTTACTGGACAGCACTGCGCAAAACGCGTTAGAACAGCAGCTAGAACTCTATCGCCAACTAGACTACCCCTGCTTGCTCGTTAGTGCCCGCTCTGGGCAGGGCATGACTGCACTTTTGCAATATATTCACAGCGGCACCAGCATCTTTGTCGGGCAATCAGGTGTCGGCAAATCCTCGCTGATGAACAACCTGATGCCGGAGCTTGCTGCTGCAACTCAGGAGGTATCGGCTATTTCTGGGTTAGGTCAACATACCACTACTGTATCCAGACTCTACCACTTACCAAACGGTGGAGAGCTAATCGACTCGCCCGGCATTCGCGAATTTGCCCTGTGGCATCTGTCAGCAGAAGAAGTGACTCAAGGTTTTATTGAGTTTCGTCCCTGGCTTGGCCGCTGTAAATTTCGCGATTGTAAGCATATCAGCGATCCGGGCTGCGCTATTCAACATGCTGTTGCCGAAGGCGCTATTCGCCCAGAGCGTTATGATAGTTATCTCAAGATCCTGACCAGTATGGCGCAGGACAAACCAAATCATTTTTAAATTTTAAGAGCAAGTACTTCACTATGGATAAAGTTAAAATTACCCTACAATATTTGATGCCGAAGCATTTAATTTCTCGTTTGGTTGGCAAGGTAGCGGCTGCTAAGCTGGGCTTTATCAGCCACGCGCTAATTAGCCTCTTTATTAAAGCCTATAAAATTAACATGCAGGAAGCGCGCTTTGAAAAAGCTTCGGACTACGCCAGCTTTAATGAATTCTTCACCCGGCCATTAAAAGACGGTATTCGGCCGCTGGATACCGCAAGCGAGGTCATTACACAGCCGGTTGACGGTAAAGTCAGTCAGCTTGGTGATATCGTTGCCGGGCAGTTAGTGCAGGCTAAAAATCACGACTACAGTCTGCAAAGCCTCTTAGGTGGCAAAGCCGAGACGGCAGAGCCATTTCTCGGCGGTAAATTTGCGACCATTTATCTGGCGCCAAAAGATTATCACCGTATTCATATGCCGGTAACCGGCACACTGCGTGAAATGATCTATGTACCGGGTGAGCTCTTTTCAGTAAACCCATTAACGGCAGAAAATGTGCCTGATCTCTTCGCTCGTAATGAGCGCGTCGTCACGCTCTTTGATACTGAGTTCGGCCCTATGGCATTAGTACTGGTCGGCGCAACCATTGTTGCCAGTATCGAGACTGTCTGGGCGGGTACCGTCACGCCACCGGCCGGTAAAGATGTGTTTAGTTGGCAATACCCGGAAACCGGTTTAAATAGTGTTACGCTGGAAAAAGGCGCCGAAATGGGCCGCTTCAAGCTAGGTTCTACTGTTATTCTGGCTTTCCCGCATAATAAAGTGGATTTTTTACCAGAACAGCAGCCAGGAAGCGTGACCAGAATGGGCGAGCCATTTGCAACCATGCTTAGCGAATAACAGGCAGGCGTATGCAGATTATTGCTCACCGTGGTGCCAGTGGCGAGTATCCGGAAAATACCCTACTCGCCTTTAAGCAAGCGCTGGCGCAAAAGGCCGATGCGATTGAGTTGGATGTGTTTGCCGTAGAGGGTGAGTTGATTGTAATCCATGATGCCAGACTGGAACGCACCACTAACGGCAAGGGCAGTATTTATCAGTACACCCTAGCCGAACTGGCTAGCATTGACGCTGGCCGCGGCCAAGCTATTCCAACCCTCTGGCAGGTGCTGCAACTCATCCAAAACAAGTGCTGGTTGAATATTGAGCTAAAAGGTGCCAACACTTTACAGCCGCTTTTGAGATTGCTGGATCGCGCTGAAAATGAGTTAGGTTTTGATCTACAAACACTGCTAGTCTCTTCTTTCAATCATCCACTACTCGCGGCCTTAAAAACAGCTAAACCCACTGTACGGATTGGCGCCCTCACCGCCAGTTTACCACTGCATTATGCTGCCTTTGCCGCGGAACTTAACGCTGAAGCCGTGCACTGTGATGCCGGCTTTATTGATGAGAAGATGGTAGCAGATGCTAAAAAGCGCGGTTTGAAGGTCTATGTTTATACTGTAGACAATGCAGAAGCGTTACAGCAAATGCGAACTCTGGGTGTAGATGGTGTTTTTAGCAACTACCCTGCACAAAGCCGTCAATTCTTAGGATTATAAACTTAGGTTTTAAAAACGAAAAAGCCACAGCATGCTGTGGCTTTTTCATTAAAGCAGGAGAATTAAACCGCTTCGTTCTGCGGTTCTGACTCACACCCATTACATTGATTGCAAAGCCGCATATTCATAATATGGGCACCAACCACCAGTACAGCACCCACGATCAACACAAAATGCTCATATTCATGGCCCCAGACATCACGCTGCCAGTAAATAAAACCACCTAAAAATAATGCATAAAAAGGATAAAGTTTGCGGTGGTAACGATGAAAACCGATGAATAAGGTAATAAAACCAAGCACCATAGTAAAGAGTAAGACAAAACCTTCAAAAGCATGGTTGTGAGCTGCATTCAATCCTAATAAAGGCAGTACCGGCAGGATCACGGGTAACAGAATACAATGAATGGCACACAGAGACGTGATCATAATACCAAACTTATCAAAAAGCAGTCTTGCTTTGGCAATCACAGCACTAACCTCGAAACGCATAAATAACAAACGATATAATATAACAACACAAGCCGGAATGAAACGGATCTCGTTAAAAAAAGCGTGCACTCTGCCAGAATGCCTGCAGATATGGCATAATAGACAGCAAATATCGTTAGACCAAGTTGAGTTATGGACACTTTATTAGAACAATTAGATGAGAATCTAAAAGAGCTGTATCGGAAAGCATTAGATGCCGATGCGTTATTAGAACAATTACAACAGCAAGGCCAAGCTAAACATCAGGCAATTTTTACTAAAGATACGGTATTTCAGGCACAGAGTAATCGTTTCATGCCATATCTAGCAGAAACGGCTGAGCAAATAGCGGCGATTAGGCAAAGCCAGCAATTTAATACAGCAACCTTGCAACGCGTGGTCAAGCAGCTGCAGCTACTGCATAAAACGCTTACCGAGTTTCGCCAAGCGCTGAAGGTAAGTTAAGCAACAGCAGATTGCTTAACTTACCTATTGTATTTATTGAGCGACCTTGGGAGCGATAGCGGCATGCTGAGTCACCGCAGGTTGCACTGTCTTAGTGAACCAGTCATCTAACATTTTTTGCTCAAACTCAAACTCGGCGCGCGTACCCACTTTACTGATACGTTGCATAAAGCCCATATCACGCAAACGTTCTTCACCACTTAGTACCTCTTCACCGTAGTTATCCCGAAGAGTATGGGTGAAACGCACTGCTGGCGAATAGAGATCCTTAACAATCCGCAATGGCTGCCCTGTTGGACCAGCGAAATAATCAATGTCTCCAGCCAGATCAATGTCTGTTACGCTAACCTGCCAAGTGTAACCTTCCGGCATTTTGGCAGCGTAGTCAGTAAAGAATCGTTCAAAGGCTTGGGTTACTTTTTCCTGATAGCGGCTTTTTGATTCATTCGTTGGCCGTATATCAGTAAACTTTTCTGGTTGCTCAAAGCTAACCGTAACCTCAGCGGCAGCAACAACACCTGACATCGCTAACAATGTGATCGCAAGAATACTGTTACGCATTTTAAAACTCCTTGGTTAAACCTAACCCAATGACAGATCTTCATTAAAAATATAGTGGATACTACCTTTATGCAAGCTGAACGAATTTCAAACAATTACATCAACCGCAAATAAAAAGCCCCGCTGTAAACAGCAGGGCTTGATAAGTCTAGAGATGCAGGGGCAACCTTAGTAAATATTTTGGCTGCACCCTGCTGGCATCACATCATGCCGCCCATGCCACCCATGCCGCCCATATCAGGCATTGCCGGGGCATCAGCCTTTGGTAACTCCGTCACCATCGCTTCAGTAGTAATCATTAACGAACCAACAGAAGCAGCAAATTGCAGTGCTGAACGGGTTACTTTAGTTGGATCCAGGATACCCATTTCCAACATATCGCCGTACTCGCCGCTTGCCGCGTTATAGCCGTAATTGCCTGAACCTGATTTAACCTGGTTCACCACTACTGATGGCTCTTCGCCCGCGTTAGAGACGATTTGACGCAGTGGTGATTCCATCGCACGTAAGGCAATTTTGATACCGTGGTTTTGATCTTCGTTCGCACCACGTAAGTCAGCCAGTTTCGCCGCTACACGCACCAGCGCTACACCACCGCCAGGTACTACGCCTTCTTCTACCGCTGCGCGGGTAGCATGTAAGGCGTCTTCTACGCGGTGTTTCTTCTCTTTCATTTCGATTTCAGTGGCCGCGCCAACTTTGATTACCGCAACACCACCAGCCAGTTTCGCTAAACGCTCTTGCAGTTTTTCTTTATCGTAGTCTGAAGTGGCTTCTTCGATTTGCTGACGGATTTGCTTCACGCGACCATCAATAGCACCTTGCTCACCGGCACCATCAATAATAGTGGTGTTATCTTTAGTGATAACGATACGCTTGGCTGTACCTAAATCTTCTAAGGTGGCTTTTTCCAGTTCCATACCGATTTCTTCAGAAATCACGGTACCGCCA
>NZ_BNAO01000002.1:601012-654807 GCF_014653435.1 Alishewanella longhuensis
GTTAAGGTGGCGATATCTTGCAGCATGGCTTTACGACGATCGCCGAAGCCTGGGGCTTTCACTGCAGAGATCTTCACGATACCGCGCATATTGTTCACAACCAAAGTAGCTAAGGCTTCGCCTTCTACATCTTCAGCAATAATTAATAACGGCTTGCCTGATTTCGCTACGCCTTCTAATACCGGTAATAACTCACGGATATTAGAGATTTTCTTATCTACAGTCAGGATGAATGGGTTATCCAGTTCCACCTGGCCCGCTTCCTGGTTGTTGATGAAATAGGGCGATAAGTAGCCACGGTCAAATTGCATACCTTCAACCACGTCTAGCTCGTTGTTCAGGCCCTGGCCTTCTTCAACAGTAATTACGCCTTCTTTGCCAACCTTGTCCATGGCATTGGCAATGATTTGGCCAATTTCATCGTCAGAGTTAGCAGAAATAGTGCCTACCTGGGCAATGGCTTTACTATCAGCACAAGGCTGAGATAAGGTTTTCAGCTCGGCTACCGCAGCGATAACGGCTTTGTCGATACCGCGCTTCAGGTCCATTGGGTTCATACCAGCAGCAACGGCTTTCACACCTTCGTTGATGATGTTTTGTGCTAATACCGTAGCCGTAGTAGTACCGTCACCCGCTTCATCATTCGCTTTAGAGGCCACTTCTTTGACCATCTGTGCGCCCATATTCTCGAACTTATCTTCCAGTTCGATTTCTTTCGCTACAGACACACCATCTTTGGTGATGACAGGTGAACCGAATGATTTGTCTAAAATTACATTGCGGCCTTTTGGACCTAAGGTAACGCGCACAGCGTTAGCCAGAATATTTACGCCTTTCAGCATCTTGTTGCGAGCTTCGTCGCCAAAACGTACGTCTTTTGCAGCCATTTTATAAATCCTTAAATACGGTTAATGATTACTCAGAAAAAGGGAGGTATTAATCCAGAATGACACCTAAGATATTATCTTCTTTGGTGATCACATATTCCTGACCATCAATTTTTTCAGTGCGCTCTACATAGGCACCAAATAGCACCTTGTCGCCTACTTTCACTTCCAGTGGCTTAACGTCACCGTTATCTAAGATACGACCATTGCCAACCGCAACGACTTCGCCACGAGTAGATTTCTCAGCAGAAGCACCAGTTAAGACGATGCCACCGGCTGACTTGCTCTCAGCGTCAGTACGTTTGATGATGACACGATCATGTAATGGACGAATATTCATGCTCTATCTCCTAAAGCTTATTTATGTTTTAACATGGTTGTTAAATTGCGTGCTCCCTATATGGGGCAAGCCGAAAAAAATTCCAAGGGCTGAATTTAAAAATTCTGCATTTTTTCTTAGGTACTTTGCCGTACAATTGCCATATGAAACTACAAGATTGGGCCGCAATATGAGCCAGTACTTACTAATACTCTGTAACTGCCCGGATGAAGACAGCGCCAGCAAAATCACGGAGATATTGCTATCACGCCAACTGGTAGCTTGTGTCAATCAATCAGCACCCATGAAATCGAGCTACCGCTGGCAAGGTAAGATAGAACAAAGTATCGAGTTACAATTGCAACTTAAAGCA
Source organism: Alishewanella longhuensis (assembly GCF_014653435.1). Classification (GTDB taxonomy): domain Bacteria; phylum Pseudomonadota; class Gammaproteobacteria; order Enterobacterales; family Alteromonadaceae; genus Alishewanella; species Alishewanella longhuensis. Next base: position 602,592 of record NZ_BNAO01000002.1, read on the forward strand.
CCAGAGCGGAACTTTAACGCAATTGAGCAAGCCATAAGCGCCATTCACCCGTATGCTGTACCCGAGATTATTGCCCTGCCGCTGGTAAAACTAAACCCAGCCTATGGTAACTGGATAGATGAGGTAACTTTACGTGATTAGATCTTTGCTGTTTTTATTTTTTATTTTTCTATCTTCGCTAGCGCCGTTGGCAGCACAGCAAAGCCCAACTAATACAGCCAATAATAATGCAGTGTTAAATAGCTTGTTAAGCGGTCAACCGCAGTTTCTGCCGGTAGACCAAGCCTTTGCCTTAGATTATCGGCAGCAGGATAACGAACTGTTACTCAATTGGACCATTGCCGATGGGTATTATATGTACCGAGATAAGTTCAAGCTCGGTGGCATTGCTGTAAATTTTTCACATCCAACTTATCCTGCCACTATCACCATTGAAGATGAGTTTTTTGGCAAATCAGAGGTTTACTTTCATCAATTACAGTTAAAAATCCCTTTATCAGATATTGATGAAGATGCCGTTTTCCGTGTGCAATTTATGGGTTGTGCCGAAGCAGGTCTTTGCTATCCACCGGAAACGATTGAAATTCCACTTAGTTCGCCAACCATAAGCAGTGGCGAATCACTGACCACTGCTAATAACGCACCTGTCTCCAGTCAGTTTGGTTTATTAGAGCGCTTATCACAAGGATCAGTACTAGCGAGTTTAGGCGTGTTTTTCTTACTGGGTTTAGGTTTAGCTTTCACCCCTTGCGTCTTCCCGATGTATCCGATTTTAAGCAGTATTATCGTCGGTCAGGGCCAGCAACTCTCTACTCGCCGTGCCTTTGGCCTGTCTATGTCTTATGTGCAAGGCATGGCTGTCGCGTATTCGTTGTTGGGTTTAATCGTTGCCAGCTTGGGCGTTAAGTTTCAAGCTGCCATGCAGCACCCTGCAGTGCTGATTGTCGCCATCATTATTTTTGTGGTGCTTGCCCTGGCCATGTTTGGTGTGTTTAATTTGCAACTCCCCGCCCGCTGGCAAGAAAAAGTAGCCGGTATTAGTAATAAGCAACATGGGGGCTCACTGAAAGGCGCTTTTACTATGGGCGCACTTTCTGGCTTTATTGCTTCCCCTTGCACTACTGCACCTTTATCTGCCGCTCTGCTCTATGTAGCACAAAGCGGCGATTTACTTTTAGGGGCAATAACCTTATATGTGTTAAGTCTGGGCATGGGCTTACCGCTGCTGTTACTGGGTACCTCTGGTGGTAAATTGCTGCCAAAAGCCGGCAATTGGATGAACGCCATTAAAACGATTTTTGGCTTTTTATTGTTAGCGGTGCCGTTAATTTTACTTGATCGCTTTTTACCCTTTGCGGTGATTCTAACCCTGGGCACCCTGCTCACACTGTCGCTGGTGTTTTACTTATACCGTTTACTATTTAGTTTAAGTAGTGCTAATGCCAAAGCCAGCGTTGCTGTAATAGCCCAGTTGTTGCTGCTTGCTGCTTTTTGGCTAAACCTAAACTATTGGCAACCCACAGCACCCGCTCAAGTTGGTAGCGCTACGCAACAGTCCGACGAACAAGTAAACGCCTTAGGCTTTATTGAAATAAAAACCGCCGAAGAGCTAGCGGAACAATTAGCCAAAGCCAAGGCTGCCAATCAGTACACGCTAGTCGATTTATATGCCGAATGGTGTGTGGCCTGTAAAGAGTTTGAGCAGTTAACCTTTCCGCGGCCAGAAGTTACCGCCCTGACCTCGCAAATGCGCCTGATTAAAATCGACGTGACTAAAATGACACGCAGTGATGCGGCGCTGCTTGATAGCTATCAGGTGTTGGGTTTACCAACCTTGCTATTTTTTGCACCAGATGGCACAGAGCTAACCCAAAGCAGAGTCACCGGCTTTATGAATGCCAGTGCCTTTGCCAATCATCTCGAAGCGTTACTCCCCTAGCTCACTTTACCTGTAACACAGCCGTTGTCTAAAACGGCTGTGTTACAGGCATTAAGGCAGATTATCTATTTTTAATTGCCTATTTGGCACTTTTTCAATAGCACCTAGTCATATCCCCTACTATTGGCTGGCCAAGCCCCCTTATCTGTTCCATCTAGATGGCCATTGGCTGATTAGACCAGTATTTTGCTGCCATTTGCTGCGATTTCACTATAATAAGGCACGCATCTGCCGGCTAGCAGAGAAAAAAACGTAAGTAAGGTGCTAAACACCTGTTTTTTGCTGCAAGCCCTTATATGATAGACGCAGTTAACAAACTGCCACGGGATTAGAAACAAATGGCTGCATCTTTACGGATATTACTGCTAAATGGCCCCAATCTTAATATGTTGGGTATTCGCGAGCCAGCAACTTACGGCGCCGCCACCTTGCAGCATATTGTTGATGCCTTACAACAGCAGGCAACAGCCGCAGGGGTAACCTTGCAGACATTGCAATCTAATGCCGAACATGTGCTGATTGACGCTATTCAGCAAAGCTATCAGCAGCAAGACTTTATTATCATCAATCCGGGGGCTTTTACCCATACCAGCGTTGCCCTGCGCGATGCCTTGCTGTCGGTAGCGATACCCTTTATTGAAGTGCACTTATCCAATATACATGCGCGGGAGTCTTTCCGGCACCACTCTTATTTATCCGATATTGCTAAAGGCGTGATATGTGGCCTGGGCGCTAAAGGCTACCATTTTGCTTTAGATGCAGCGGTATCGTATTTACAAACACACAACCAAAACTAACCAAATCAGGCGACAGACATGGATATTAGAAAAATTAAAAAATTAATTGAATTGCTGGAAGAGTCAGGCATTTCTGAATTAGAAATCACCGAGGGCGAGGAATCAGTTCGTATCAGTCGCCATGCACCTGTGCAGCACTATGCACCGCAGCCTATGCATTATGCCCCTGCGCCAACTCAGGCTCCAGCTGCCGCGCCAGCGCAAGCTCCAGCAGCACCGGCCGCTGCGCCGGTAGTCTCTGGTCATACTGTAAAATCGCCGATGGTCGGCTCTTTCTATCGCGCCGCCTCACCAACATCAAAGAATTTTGTAGAAGTTGGCCAAAGCGTGAAAGTTGGCGACACCCTGTGTATCGTAGAAGCCATGAAAATGATGAACCAAATCCAGTCTGACAAGGCCGGTGTGGTTAAAGAAATTCTGGTTGAAAATGGCGAGCCGGTTGAATTTGACCAGCCACTTTTTATTATTGAATAACGCAAAAGGCTGACTGATGCTAGAAAAAGTTCTGATAGCCAACCGCGGCGAAATTGCCCTGCGCATATTACGCGCGTGCAAGGAGCTGGGGATCAAAACGGTAGCAGTGCACTCCACTGTGGATCGTAATTTAAAGCATGTGCTGCTGGCAGATGAAACCATTTGTATTGGTCCGGCGCCGTCACCACAAAGCTACCTTAATATTCCAGCGCTCATCGCTGCTGCTGAAGTCACCAATGCTCAAGCCATCCATCCTGGCTACGGCTTTCTGGCTGAGCGCGCTGACTTTGCCCAGCAAGTAGAAGAGAGTGGTTTAGTTTTTATCGGTCCACATCCGGATTCTATCCGCCTGATGGGTGACAAAGTCTCCGCCATTGAAGCCATGAAAAAAGCCGGTGTACCTTGTGTGCCAGGCTCTGATGGTGCAGTCGGTGATGATGCTGCTACGAATATGAAGATAGCTAAACGTATCGGCTACCCGATTATCGTTAAAGCCGCCGGTGGTGGTGGTGGTCGTGGTATGCGTGTGGTGCGCTCTGAAGAAGAGCTGGTAAGCTCTATCGAAATGACCAAAGCTGAAGCTAAAGCCGCTTTTGGTAATGATATGGTGTACATGGAAAAATTCCTGGAAAACCCACGTCATATCGAAATTCAAGTGTTGGCCGATGGCCAGGGCAATGCCATCCACCTAGGTGAACGTGATTGCTCGATGCAACGTCGCCACCAGAAAGTGGTAGAAGAAGCCCCAGCACCGGGTATTACCCCTGAGCTACGCGCCTTTATCGGTGGCCGCTGTGTTGATGCCTGTAAAGTGATGAACTACCGCGGTGCCGGGACCTTTGAGTTCTTATTTGAAAATGGCGAGTTTTTCTTTATCGAGATGAACACTCGTATTCAGGTAGAGCACCCGGTTACTGAAATGATCACCGGTGTCGATCTGATTAAAGAGCAGCTACGTGTCGCTTCTGGCATGCCGCTAACCATTAAGCAAGAAGATATTGTTATTCGCGGTCATGCCGTAGAATGCCGTATTAATGCCGAAGATCCGGTTAGCTTTATCCCTTCACCAGGCAAGATCACCCGCTTCCATCCACCAGGTGGTAATGGTATTCGTTGGGACTCGCATATTTATGCCGACTACACGGTACCGCCAAACTACGATTCGATGGTCGGTAAACTGATTACTTACGGTGAAACCCGCGACATTGCCATTGCCCGAATGCGTAATGCTTTAGATGAGTTATTGGTCGATGGTATTAAAACCAATATCCCATTGCACAAAGACATTATGCGCGATGTGGGGTTCTGTAAAGGCGGTACCAATATCCATTATCTGGAAAAGAAACTGGGTATTAAATAATAACTGTAGCCTTTAAAAGTACACAAAAAGGACCAATTGGGTCCTTTTTTATTTCGCTCAATGGCAGCAGAGCGCTATAATACGCCCCCATTATTGCCAAGCCGAGATTTGCCATGCCCTGGATCCAATTGCGTGTCACCACTACCGAGAAAAAAGCTGAACAGGTCAGTGATATGCTGATGAGCTGGGGAGCACAGGCGGTCACCTTTCTGGATGCCAAAGACACGCCAATCTATGAGCCAATGCCAGGTGAAATCCTTTACTGGGAAAATACCGTGGTGATGGGCTTGTTTGATGCTGAGCATCCGATGCAAAAGGTCATTAAGCAGTTAGAAGCTGCAGCCCTGTTTAAAGACGGCCTCACCTATAAGTTGGAGCAGCTGGAAGATAAAGACTGGGAACGCGAGTGGATGGATAACTTTCATCCGATTAAATTTGGCGAAAGGCTTTGGGTTTGCCCCAGCTGGCGCGATATTCCCGATCCTACAGCCGTTAACGTGCTTTTAGATCCAGGCCTAGCCTTTGGCACCGGTACCCATCCTACTACTGCGCTTTGTATGCAGTGGCTAGATGCCCATATTAAGCCAGAACAAACCGTGGTCGATTTCGGCTGTGGCTCGGGCATCTTGGGTATTGCGGCGCTCAAACTCGGTGCCAGTCGTGTGGTAGGTATTGATATTGATCCCCAAGCCATTATGGCTTCAAAAGCCAACGCCGAACGTAATAACGTGGCCGGACAAATTGAACTCTACTTACCAAAAGACCAACCCAGCTTACAAGCCGATGTAGTAGTCGCCAATATTTTAGCTGGGCCTTTAGCGGAGCTCTCTAGCATCATTAGCGCTTACGTTAAGCCCGGTGGCCTATTAGCCCTTTCCGGTATCTTGCAAAGTCAGGCACAAAGTGTGATTGCTGCTTATGCCGCAGAATTTACTTTTGACCCTATTGCCGAGCAAGAAGAATGGGTGCGGTTAAGTGCCAGAAAAAATACCTGATTCAGGTATAATTCATCACGTTTCGGTAAGCTCTCGCTGGTGATAAAAACAACAGCACTACAATTATCTTTTTATGACAGCCTGTATTAACGCGGTTGTTGCTGACAGAAAATGCGTCTTTTCAGCCTTTTAGGGAATGTCAATCCCCGAAAGGGCAAAAAAAAGCAAATTTTGTTTAAATAATAGCCTTTGCTTTAGTGGCAAAAATCCGTAAACTTAGCGCCCCTTAAGGGTAGACCCTCGGATTCAGTGGTGCGCATAGGTCCATATCAGTTAACGAACAAGGTAATTTGTGCTCCGATGGCTGGAGTAACCGATCACACTTTTCGGGAGCTTTGCCGGCGTTTTGGGGCAGCTTTAGCTGTGTCTGAAATGCTGTCGAGCAATCCGCTGGTCTGGCAAAGCGAAAAATCGCAAAATCGGATGGGGCATCGCCAGGAGTCAGGTATCCGCTCAGTACAAATTGCTGGCAGCGATCCGGAACAAATGGCCGCAGCAGCCCAATACAACGTTGAGATTGGTGCCGATATTATCGACATCAATATGGGATGCCCAGCAAAGAAGGTGAATAAAAAATTAGCAGGTTCGGCGTTATTACAATATCCGGAACTGGTTGAGCAAATTATTCAGGCGGTGGTTAAGGCAGTGTCTGTGCCCGTGACCTTAAAAATCCGCACCGGCTGGGACCCAGAACACCGTAATGGCGTGCAAATTGCGCGCCTTGCTGAGGACAATGGCATTCAGGCTCTAGCTGTACATGGTCGTACTAAAGCCTGTATGTATAAAGGAGAAGCCGAGTACGACACCATCGCAGCTATCAAGCAGCAGGTTACGATACCGGTCATTGCCAATGGTGATATTACTTCACCGGAAAAAGCGCAATTCGTGCTCGACTACACCGGTGCCGACGCCATTATGATTGGCAGAGCGGCACAGGGTCGGCCATGGATTTTCCGGGAGGTAGCGCACTATCTGGCAACAGGGGAGAAACTGGCCGCACCTGCCATAGCAGAAGTGCAGCAGATTATGCTGGAGCATGTTCAGGGCCTGCATCAGCTATATGGATCTTACGCTGGTGCCCGTATCGCCCGCAAACACGTGGGCTGGTACCTGGCAGAACATGATGCAGCAGGACTATTTCGCAGTGAATTCAATGGTATCGAGCAAGCCCAACAGCAGCTTGATGCATTAAATGACTATTTTCATAAACTAGCAGCAACCTAACGTAAAAGAGAAAAGCAATGTTTAATTCGAACGTTACTTCGCCATTTATTACTAACGCCCATGTTCAGACTCAAGAGAAGCCACAGGCTTTATCAAACGCCGTACAAAAAGCCGTTGCTAACTACCTGCAACAGTTAAATGGCCAGGATGTGAACGATCTGTACGAACTGGTATTATCAGAATTAGAGCGGCCGTTACTGGAAGAAGTTATGAAGTATACCCGCGGTAATCAAACCCGCGCTGCCAACCTGATGGGCATCAACCGCGGTACGCTGCGTAAGAAATTAAAGCAATACGGCATGTCGTAATGCCCCGCAGGGTTCGGCCCTGCAACAAAGCACCTTCGGGTGCTTTTTTATTGACCTTTTCTTTTAGTGACAACGAGATAAACCTGATGAGCACACTTCGTCCTGTTCGCCGCGCCCTGCTAAGCGTATCTGATAAAACTGGTATTGTTGAATTCGCCCAGGCGCTAAGCGCCATGCAAGTGGAGATTTTATCCACCGGCGGCACGGCCAAATTGCTGGCCGAACAAGGTATTAAGGTAATTGAAGTATCAGACTACACCGGACACCCAGAAATTATGGATGGCCGGGTAAAAACCCTGCACCCCAAAATTCATGGTGGTATTTTAGCCCGTCGTGGCACCGATGAAGCGGTAATGGCTGCCAATAGTATTGGCCCAATCGATCTGGTGGTGGTCAACCTTTATCCTTTTGCCAATACCGTAGCTAAAGCCGGCTGCACGCTGGCAGATGCGGTAGAAAATATCGATATCGGCGGCCCGACTATGGTTCGCGCGGCAGCAAAAAATCATCAGGATGTGACCATTATTGTTAATGCCAGCGACTACGCTAAAGTGCTGGCTGAGTTGCAGGCCAATAATGGCGCCACTACGCATGCTACACGTTTTAGCTTAGCCATTAGCGCCTTTGAACACACTGCGCAGTACGATGGTATGATTGCCAACTACTTTGGCACTACGCTGTCAGCTTACGGCCAGGAAAGCGAGCCAGCCACAAAATTCCCACGCACCTTTAATAGCCAGTTTGTGAAAAAACAAGATTTACGCTATGGCGAGAACAGCCATCAGCAAGCGGCTTTTTATGTGGATGCGAACGCCAGCGAAGCCTCAGTCGCCACTGCAACTCAGCTACAAGGTAAAGCGCTGTCGTATAACAATATCGCCGATACCGACGCGGCGCTAGAGTGTGTGAAAGAATTCGCCGAGCCAGCCTGTGTTATCGTTAAACATGCGAATCCGTGTGGCGTAGCCATTGGCGAAAATATTTTAGCCGCCTATAACCGTGCTTATAGCACCGATCCTACTTCAGCCTTTGGCGGTATTATTGCCTTTAACCGCGAGCTGGACGAAGCGACGGCGCAAGAAATCGTTAGTCGGCAGTTTGTGGAGGTGATTATCGCCCCTCGCGCCACAGAGGCCGCTGTCGCGATTGTTGGCACTAAACCAAATGTGCGCTTACTGGTCTGCGGTGACTTTACTGTCGCTGCCGCAGCACTGGACATTAAACAAGTGAATGGCGGTATCTTGCTGCAAGATCGCGATCAAGCCCAGATCAGTGCGGCTGATTTAAAAGTGGTCACCAAGCGCCAGCCAACTGAGCAAGAGCTAAAAGATTTACTGTTCTGCTGGAAAGTGGCGAAGTTTGTTAAATCCAATGCCATTGTGTATGTAAAAGATAGCATGACCATTGGTGTCGGTGCTGGCCAAATGAGCCGTGTTTATAGCGCGAAAATTGCCGGTATTAAAGCCGCCGATGAGAACCTGGAAGTTAAAGGCTCAGTCATGGCCTCTGATGCGTTCTTCCCGTTCCGTGATGGCATTGATGCCGCTGCCGCTGCTGGGATTACTGCGGTAATTCAGCCAGGTGGTTCAATGCGCGATGCTGAAGTGATTGCTGCTGCCGATGAGCATGGTATGGCGATGGTGTTTACTGGTGTACGGCACTTCCGTCACTAATTAACCTTATTACGTTAAGCTAAATAAGTAGGCCGCCTTATCAGCGGCCTTTTTTATGGCATAAATTTAACCGGCACCGACCATTGTAAAGTCCAACGTCCCTGTTCTGTTGATAGATCAGCATCTGGTTCACATTGTTGCAAACTTGGCTGAGCCACCGCAAGCTGCAAACAGGTTATCGAGGCTTTGCGCACTTTGAGTACTGGTAGATCAGTGCCCAGCAAATGACTAATCAGCCGCGATAAATCCGGCTCGTGACCAATTAACAGGCTTTGTGCTGGTAACTGCGCTAGCAGCGCTTGCAAAGCCACTGCTGACTGCGCAACAGGCGTATCCAACGCTAGCCAATCCACTTCTTCAGCGGGCGCTAACAACGCCTGCTCACAGACGATAGCGGCCGTTTGGATAGCGCGTGGATAAGGACTGCTGAATACCCGCTGCGGATTAACACCCTGTTTTAGAATAAAATTACCAACACGCATAGCTTGTTGGCGCCCTTTATCCACTAAACAGCGATCTACATCTAGCTGACCGGGCCGAATCACTTCTGCCGTAGCATGGCGTAGAAAATACAATGTTGTCATACTTCATCCTGAAAATATTATACTTGGAACTTCTTCGTTTCATTATTCAGCGTCACAGCCAGTTTCTCCAGCGATTGGGCCGTATCAACCACAGCCACGCCCTGACGATTCTGTTGTTCCGTCATATCTTTTAGCATTTGCGTACTTTTTGCCACTTCATGACTGGCGGTATTTTGCTGCTCAATCGACGTTCGCATGGTTTGTGCTGATTCCGACACCAGCCTAGCTTGATCAAGAATGACCGTAAGTAATTGCTTACTGGTCACTGCATTATCTTTAGTCAGGCTTAATTGTTTAACACTGTGCGATACCACTTCGACCGAATCAGTACTGTAGCTGAGTAAACGTTCAATGATCTGTTTAATCTCTCCGGTCGATTTTTGGGTGCGCGAGGCCAAGGTACGCACCTCATCCGCCACCACCGCAAAGCCCCGCCCCAATTCACCAGCACGCGCTGCTTCAATGGCCGCATTTAATGCCAATAAGTTGGTCTGCTCGGCAATAGCTTGAATCACATCCAATACCTGCCGAATATCCTTAGTAGCAACAGCCATATTTTCTACTTTTTCCGAAGTGACAGTTAATTGTGTTGATAATTGCTCTACCGACGTTAAAGTGGCGCCCACCGCTTGCTGCCCAGATACCGCTGCCTGTTCGGTCTCATCTGCATAATGCGCCACTTGTTTGGCAATTTGATGAAGGGACGCCAAATTACTCGACATTTCTTCTGTTGCAGCCGCTATTAACTCCACTTCCTGTAATTTCTTCGACATGGCACCAGACAAGCCCTGACCTTGACTGACCAGAGATTCAGATTGCCTCGTTAATTCTGCTGCTGAGTGGTTAAGCGTTTTAATAGTTTTTTGTAATGAATCCAGTACCTGATTAAAGTTATTGATCACTTTGGATTTTAAAGAGAGGGCTCGTCCAGTTAAAACTATTTCTCCCTGTTTAGTCAGCAGCGAATCGGTCGCGTCAAAGAGTGCCTGCCCGACCTTCGCTTCACGCAAGGCATAGCGACACATAATTACCAGCACAACTGCTTCGACTACTACATAGAGCGCATGTAACATCACAACAGAAAATGTATTAGCCTCTTCGGGCAGCAAATAAACGCCAGCATCTTGCTGTTGCAACCACATAAAAAGTAAATGATGAACCGCGATCACTGCCGCAGCAACTAAAATAACCCAGACATCACGAAAGGCAAATAAAATAGCTAACAGCACAAAGATACCAAAGTGAATTTCGGTTAAACCCTGAGCCTGATGGATATGGAGTGCCGCAAAAAGCATAAAACTCACGCCATAGCTGCAGCGAGCTAGCAAATGATCATCCAGCAACTTGTAAAGAACCAGAGGCACCAGCAAACTTGGCAAGCCAATTAAAAATGCCACTAACCAGCTATCGAATAATGCCGCCAATACTAGCGAAACCAAAAACAAAAACACATTTACACCGAACGCTATTGAAAAAGCCTGTTGGCGAAAACGCAGTTGCACAAAGGACATAGGTACTCCGGATATGGAAAATTGGGTAACGTAAAAATCGCTTTCGTTAAAACTAGCTGAACTTTTTAGTTTTGTGAGAGAACATAAATACTTTATAGCACTAAAATTGGCGCCATGTTGTGCTCAAGAATAAGTGTTGGATTTTTTTGTTTTACGAGCAAAACCCGGATATGGTTTTAAAATAACGATAAGATTAGATTAGAAGATACCAGCAAGCGAGCGCAATAAGCCCTGATGTAACGGCGCCTCCGCTTCTTGCCAGCTTAAATTCGCTTTGTTGGCAAAGCCAACCAACTTCACCTGATATTTGCGCCTGTCGGTGCTATTTTGCCACATCAACTCTAATTGACCGCTATCACCCTGCAACAGGACATGCTCGCTTTGTTCCTGTACCAGCGAATCGCTCTCTGGTGCTAGCCGCTCGGCAACCTGTAAATCTGCTAACAAAGTATAATATTTGTCTTTGACTATTTGATTGCCAACGTATTCAGCTCCGGCTATTACCGCCACTACCGCTAACGCTTTGACAATATCACGGCCGCTAACGTCCGAGCCGACCGCCGTATCCGCATAGATCACCGCTGGCATAGTACTGCGCTGCCGCCCAACCACAGGTTTAGGCTCTGGTGGCGCCATGCCTGGGTGTAATAAGGCGGCAATTTCCTGCTCGCTCATGCCATACTCTTCGCGCAATACCTCGGCAGGATGACGGTTTAATACCGTACGAATATTTACCTGCAGCCAATATTGCGCGCTGCCAGGGGAATTTACCAACTGGTAACCGCGTTCAGTAAGTAACGCGGCCACATCCTGCATCAAAGGCTGCTGATACTCAGCAGCTGTTTGACGAATATCAAGAAAGACCGTACGTTGTTCCGGTTCAACGGGATCTAAATAGATGGTCTGGCTCATCCGCGTTTGCACATCGAGCTTACCTTTACTAATAGAGGTATGCATGGCACTGCAGCCGTTAAGTAACAGCGTTACCATGAAGATAGCCAGCAAACGCATCTTAGAAAAGTCCTGCCAAAGCGCGTGCTACGCCTTCAGTTAAAGTTGGCGCCGCGTCTTCCCATTTCAAATTGGCTTGATTAGCGGAGCTGACAACCCGGGTTTGATATTTCCGCATATTAGTTTGTTGTTGAAACGTCGAGCGGGTGCTGCCGCTGTCGCCTTGTAATAAGGTATGTTCAGAGCGCTCCTGCACTTTACCGTCAAAGCGCTCCATAATCTGAATATCGGTAATCACGCTGTAATACACATCCTGCACCATAGCATCCACAATAGTCCCTACGGCAGCGCCCGCTACTGCGGCGCCTGCAGTGCCTGATACCGAGCCACCAGTAGAACGATGGATCACCGCACCGGTTACTGCGCCACCTACCGCGCCTGGACCAGCGGCTAAAGCCCCCTGCGACTCACGTGCATTACTGCGACCAACTTGTAAGATATTCGCTTGCAACCAATAGTGCGCCCGCGATGGGCTATCAATCACCTGATAGCCACGACCACGCAAACTGGTAATCACCTGCTCCCGAATCATAAATTCTGGCTTGTCTGAGGTGTTACGAATATCCACAAAAATGGTCCGCTGCTCAGGCTCTACCGGCTCTAAGAAGATGGAAGAACTCATTTTGGTTTGTACATCTAAATTGCGTTTTGCTACTGATGTATGTAAAGCACCGCAAGCAGTTAGACTCAGCAAGGCGGCAGCAAATAGCACCTTAGTTAACGTTTTCATATTAGGTCTCAATTCAAAAGTCAGTATATAAGGTTATTCTCAGCTATTAAGCTGAATTATATCTGAACAACGGCCTCTGTTAGCGGGTTATTTGTACAAAAAATTACCTGAACGCCGCTCTACGATGAACCAGACCGAAAAACACCCTGCAAAGCTTTACTTTTTTCAGCCAGCCGGTACAATACGCGCCGCTCTTTTGATTGTTATTTATACCAAAGTATATACAGCTCTTTACAAAATAAGGTAATCGCTATGCATCCGATGTTAAACATCGCCATCCGTGCTGCCCGTAGTGCGGGTAACGTTATTGCGCGGGCTTGTGGCCAGCTAGACATGGTTCAAAAAATGCCAAAAGGCACTAATGATTTTGTGACTAATGTCGACCGTGAAGCTGAACAGGCTATCGTTGCGGTGTTAAAAAAATCTTTCCCAACTCATGGCATTGTCGGTGAAGAACATGGCGATTACGGTAACAGCGACAGTGAGTTTCAATGGATTATCGATCCATTAGACGGCACTACCAACTTTATTAAAGGCATCCCACACTTTGCGGTATCTATCGCTTTAAAGCACCAAGGTAAATTAGACCAGGCAGTGATCTTTGATCCGCTACGTGGCGAACTTTTTACTGCCTCGCGTGGTCGTGGCGCCCAGTTAAATGGTACCCGTATCCGTGTAACTAATTTACCTGATATGCAGGGCGCTATTTTAGCTACCGGCTTTCCGTTTAAAGCTAAACATCATTTAGATAGTTACAGCAAAATTTTTAATGCGTTTTTTGCAGACTGCGCTGACATGCGCCGCACTGGTTCAGCTGCACTGGATTTAGCCTATGTTGCCGCAGGCCGTTTTGATGGCTTTTGGGAAATTGGTTTAAAACCATGGGATATCGCAGCTGGCGAATTAATAGTTCGTGAAGCAGGTGGCATGATTTGCGATTTCGCCGGCGGCAATAATCATATGAAGAGTGGCAACGTGGTAGCGGCCAGCCCGAAAGTGTTGCAAGCCATGGTAAAAGGCATGCGCCCACATTTGTCTGAATCGCTGACAAAATAATATAAAACTGATCCTTTATTAAGGATGCCTTAAAAGTCATCATCAAGTCCGGCGCAAAGCCGGATTTTTTTTAGGTGTTATCAGCCTAGGCTGCCATGCTAGCATAGGCCATTCTATATCGGGTTAGGAGTTAACAAAGGTTATGCAGGAGCAATTGGAGATTATCAATACCTGGTCTGCTGAGAACGGCCAGCTAGCCATGTGGCTTGGTTTAGCGATCTTACTGACCTTATCATGGTGTGCCAATTTTCTGGTAAAACACATTCTGTTACGGGGTGTTTTTCACCTGCTTAATCTTGAAAAGCAGCAATGCGAGCAACGCGGTTTAGACTTGCGCTTTGTCGCCCGCTTGGCCAATGTAGTGCCGGCACTGGTTATTTCCACTCTCATTCATAAGGTACCGCAATTACCGTCTTTAATTGTCCAGGTTACCATTAATGTTACTAATGCTTTTGTCGTCCTCACTATCGCCATTGCCCTTAGCAATCTTCTCAATCTTATTAATAGCCTGTATTCACGCCGCCCGGATGCCCGTAATAAACCTATCAAGGGGTATATTCAGTTACTGACTATTGTGATTTATGCCGTGGCAGTGATTTTAATGATCGCTGCGCTATTTGATCGCTCACCGCTTATTTTACTCTCTGGCTTAGGGGCCATGGCAGCAGTGTTAATGCTGATTTTTCAGGACACCATTTTATCACTGGTCGCCAGTGTGCAGATCTCCTCTAATGATGTTATTCGGGTGGGTGATTGGGTTGAAATGCCGCAGCTTAATGCCGATGGCGATGTGATTGATATCGCCCTGCATACCGTAAAGGTACAAAATTGGGATAGAACTATTACTACTATCCCAACCCGCCGCTTTATGACCGACCCCTTTAAAAACTGGCGCGGTATGCAAGAATCCGGTGGCCGCCGTATTAAACGCAGTTTAATGTTAGATCAGCAAAGCATTAGCTTTGTAAGTAAAGAGCAGATTAAAGCGCTAAGCCGTTTTAAACTATTGCAACAGTACCTGCAAGAGAAACAGGCCGAAATTGATAGCTGGAATGCGCAACTGGCAGAACAAGGCAAAGAACCGGTTAATACCCGGCGCATTACCAATATCGGCACCTTTCGCGCCTATGTACTGCACTATCTTAAGAATCATGCCGGTGTCCATCAGCAGATGATTACCATGGTAAGGCAACTCTCGCCAACCGCTGACGGTTTACCACTCGAGATATACTGCTTTACTAATACCACGGCCTGGGTGGTCTATGAAGGGATCCAATCGGATATCTTTGATCATTTGTATGCTATTTTGCCAGAGTTTGGCTTGCGGGTGTATCAGCACCCAAGTGGCTTGGATTTACGCGAGCTAAAGCTAACTGCGCTGCCACAACAACAAGATTAACCAGGCAGGACGGCGGCGCGAAGTAGCCGCTGTCCGCTTCGAGCTTTACTCGTCTGCTATTCAGGCTTAACCAGCGGCAAATTGCGCTCACACCACTCGCGATAACCACCCGCTAAGCTGAGTACCTGTTGATAACCCATTTGTTGTAAAGTTTGTGCAGACAGCGCTGAACGAAAACCGCCACCACAATACAGCACAATTTTTTGCTTTTTATCCGCAACCGTTTGTTCGATATCACGCTCAATAATGCCTTTACCTAAATGCATGGCCTCGGGCAAATGCCCATTTTGCCATTCATGATCTTCACGGATATCTAACAGCACATAGGGCTCATTATGCTGTAAGAGCTCATCAATGCTAATTTCTTTAATCTGGCTTTTCGCCGCATTAACCAAGGCAATAAAACCCGCTGCATGTTGTTTGCTCATTCTTATTCCCATAAAAAAATGCCAGTCATTGACTGGCATTTTTAGCACACTTTAGTGCAAATTACAGTAGCGGCTCCGTGCCTTCGCCTTCTTTCTCTGGCGGAGGGGGTGGCAACATATCTTCGCGATTCAGGCCAAGCTGTACCGCAATACCACTGGCCACAAACACTGAAGAGTAAGTACCAATAGCAATACCAAATAACAATGCGGTGGCAAAGTTATGGATTAAGGCTCCACCCATATAGAACAGCACGACTAACACGATAATGGTGGTTAATGAGGTTACCACAGTACGGTTCAACGTCGCCGTTACTGCATCGTTGACAGTCTCTTCAGGTGTCGCATCCCGTAACTTACGAAAACTTTCCCGAATGCGGTCAAATACCACTATGGTATCGTTAATCGAGTAACCAATTAACGCCAGAATAGCCGCTAGTACAGTAAGATCAAACTCCAGTTGCAGTAACGAGAACAAGCCTAAGGTGATGATCACATCGTGCCCTAATGCCAGCACCGCCCCTACAGATAAACGCCACTCAAAGCGCATGCCAACGTAAAGCAGGATACCAATAAGTGCTGCCAACATGGCAAGGCCGCCCTGCTCTTTTAGCTCATCGCCTACTGAAGGGCCGACAAACTCGATACGACGCATTTCTACCGGCGTTGCCGAGGTTTGCGATATCGCCGCCAGAATTTCATTAGAAATACGGCTTTGCTCAACCCCTTCGCGCGGTGAAATACGAATAGCGACATCTTGGCTTGAACCAAAGTACTGCACTACCGCATCCGGGTAACCACGTTCGGCTAACACAGCGCGCACCTGAGTGAGGTCTGCATTTTCGGTAAAGCCCACTTCAATAACAGTACCGCCAGTAAAGTCTAGGCCCCAGTTAATGCCTTTGGTAAACAGCAAACCAAAAGAGCCTAAGACCAACAATGCCGATAGCATTAACGCAGGCCATTTAAAGCGCATAAAATTTATTGCATCAGTAAAACGGAATATTCTCACTTTCGGCTCCTTACATCGGTAGCGACTGTACGCGACGGCCGCCCCAGAACAAGTTAACCAGTAAGCGGGTACCCACTACTGACGTGAAAATCGAGGTTAAAATACCAATGGCTAAGGTAATAGCAAAACCTTTAACCGGACCTGTACCAATCCCAAACAGAATTAACGCCACTAATAACGTTGTAATATTCGAGTCGGCGATGGTGGCAAAAGCCCGATCATAACCCTGATGGATAGCTTGCTGCACAGAGCGGCCTTCGGCTAATTCTTCGCGGATCCGCTCGAATATTAAGACGTTGGCGTCAACCGCCATACCAACGGTTAACACTATACCAGCCATCCCCGGCAAGGTTAAGGTGGCACCTGGGATCATCGACATAATACCGATAATCAGGATGAGGTTAGCCACTAGCGCGCAATTGGCAATCAGACCAAATACCCGATAGTAAATCAGCATAAAGACCAGTACGACAACCATACCCCACATAATCGCCGTCATACCCAGATCAATGTTTTCCTGACCTAAGCTTGGGCCTATAGTCCGCTCTTCAATGATTTGTGTTGGCGCAATTAAGGCTCCAGCACGCAGTAACAAGGCTAGGTTTTGCGCCTCAGCCGGATTACCAATACCGGTAATACGGAAACTTCGACCTAAGCGTGCCTGAATAGTAGCTGCGTTAATCACTTCTTCCTGCTTTACCAGCACCGGTGTGCCATCGGCTTGTAGCTCCTCACCTGGCTTGTACTCAATAAAGACCGTGGCCATGCGCCGACCAATAGAATCACGGGTAGCCACAGACAGTAAGTTACCGCCTTGCGCATCCAATGAGATATTTACTTGCGGCTGGCTATATTCGTCATAGCTAGAGCTGGCGTTGGTAATATGCTCACCGGTTAACATGACCCGGTTTTCCAGCAAATAAGGCTGGCCATTACGATCAGTATAAAGCGAAGAGCCTGGCGGTAAACGGCCATTTAACGCCGCAGCAAGATCACCTTGTTCATCCACCAAGCGAAACTCCAGCGTTGCAGTTGCCCCCAGAATTTCTTTGGCTTGCGCTGGGTCTTGTACACCTGGCAATTGTACGATAATGCGGTCTGCGCCCTGACGTTGTACCAGAGGCTCTGCTACACCAATTTCATTAACCCGATTACGGATGATAGTGATGTTTTGTTCTAGCGCGTATTCACGGATTTCCCGGATGCGGTTCTCGCTTAAACTCACATTTAAACTAAACTCGGCGGCACCGTCCGTAAATACATACTCACGATCTAAACGGCTCAAGGCGGCACGTGCAGCAGCGACATCTTCGGCTGAACGCAGCAGAATTTGTACCTGGCCGCCTTCAACATCTGCCGACACCGAACGATAGCGAACCCGCGCTTCGCGTAAATCAGCACGAAAAGCTTGGGTCAAATCGTTAATGTTTTTGTCTAAGGCTGCTTTCATATCCACAGCCATTAAAAAGTGCACACCACCGCGCAGATCCAAACCCAATTTCATCGGGCTGGCACCAATAGCAGCTAACCATGCTGGTGTTGTGGGCACTAAGTTTAAAGCAGTAACATAGTTCACATTGCCTAATAACTCAGTAGCCACTTGTCGGCCGCGCAATTGCTCTTCAGCAGATTGAAAGCGCACCAATACCTGGCCATTTTCCAAGGTAACAGCTTTCGGTGTAAGACCCGAAGCGACCAGGCGCTCCTCCAATTGCTGACGGGTCGTTTCCGACACGGCACCACCACGGGTGGCGTTGATGTTTAGTGCCGGATCTTCCGGGTATAAATTAGGCAAAGCATAAACTAATGCCAACAGCAGTACCCCAGCAACCAGCAGGTACCGCCAAAGCGGATTTTGGTTTAACACAACAACATCCTTTCTTTAAAAACGCCGCTTATAACGACTTTAAGGTACCCTTAGGCAGTACCGCACTTACCGCAGACTTCTGCACAGTCACTTCAGTGCTGTCGTTTAAGGCCACTACAATAAAGTCTTTGTCTTCAGCAATTTTGCTGATCCGACCCACGATGCCGCCCTGAGTTAAGACTTCATCACCCTTACCCAAAGCAGACATTAAATTACGGTGCTCTTTAACGCGTTTTGCTTGTGGCCGGTAGATTAAAAAATAAAAAATCAAACCAAACGCCAGCAACATAATAATTAAATCCCAACCACCACCCTGCGGTGCAGCAGCAGTATCGGCATAGGCTTGGCTAATAAATAAACTCATGAAAATCCCCTTAATTGTCTTAGTAAGTTATTCTGTTGTTATCGCAGCATCCAGTGCAGGCACCGGTAAACCACGTTTTGCATAAAAGGTTGCTACAAAGGCGTCCAAGTTACCAGCGCCGATAGCATCACGCAATCCCTGCATCAGTTTCTGATAATGATGCAGATTATGAATGGTATTAAGGCGCGCGCCAAGAATTTCATTGCAGCGGTCTAAGTGATGTAAATAGGCTCTGGAATAATTTTTACAAGTGTAGCAATCACATTCTTTATCCAAAGGCGAGATATCGTCTTTATGTTTGGCATTGCGAATTTTCACGACACCGTCTGACACAAACAAATGGCCATTGCGGGCATTGCGGGTTGGCATTACACAATCGAACATATCGACACCACGGCGCACCGCTTCGACTAAATCTTCTGGCTTGCCCACTCCCATCAAGTAGCGCGGCTTATGCGCCGGCATTTTGCCAGTAGTATGGTTAAGAATATTAATCATATCGGCTTTGGGCTCACCCACCGATAAACCGCCAATGGCGTAACCATCAAAACCGATATCTTCTAAGCCTTGCAGCGAAATATCGCGTAAATGCGGATACATACCGCCCTGAATAATACCAAACAAGGCTGACGGATTATCGCCATGCGCCTCTTTCGAGCGTTTCGCCCAGCGTAACGACAGCTCCATGGATTTACGTGCTTGCGGCTCTGTGGCTGGATAAGGCGTACATTCGTCAAAGATCATCACAATATCTGAGCCCAGATCGCGCTGCACTTCCATTGAACGCTCTGGGGTTAACATAATTTTCTCGCCATTCAGCGGCGAGCGAAACTTAACACCTTCTTCCGTGATTTTGCGCAGCTCACCCAAACTAAACACCTGAAAACCACCGGAGTCGGTTAAAATAGGTTTATGCCAGTGCATAAAATCGTGCAGATCGCCGTGCTTACGGATAATCTCGGTGCCCGGGCGTAACATTAAATGAAAGGTATTCCCCAAACAAATCTGGGCACCGGTCGCTTCAAGCTCTTCCGGCGTCATGCCTTTCACGGTGCCATAAGTACCCACAGGCATAAAAGCGGGGGTATCCACCACACCGCGTTCAAATATTAAACGGCCACGGCGGGCTTTACCGTCGGTGGCAAGTAATTCAAATTTCACACTAAACCTCTTCTGGCCAGAAAAACAGTCTGGCTCGTATGGACGAAAGTGGCTGACGTTTATCCGTCGTCAGCCTACTGGCCGGGTATTATATCAGTAATACCGCTTAGGCTTAACTATTCGTCAATCAACTGATAAACATGGCATCGCCATAAGAATAAAAACGATAGCGCTCGGCAATTGCCGTAGCATAGGCCTGCATTACATGCTCTTTGGCACTAAAAGCCGAGACCAACATAATTAAGGTGGACTCTGGTAAATGGAAGTTGGTAATCAAGGCATCGATAACTTGAAACTGATAACCTGGGTAGATAAATATTTGTGTATCGCCGCTGTAGGGTTTTAACACGCCGCCATGTTGCTGCGCCGCAGATTCCAGTGAACGTACCGAGGTTGTCCCTACGGCAACCACTTTATTACCCCGTGCTTTACAGGCAGCAATGGCATCCACTACGGCTTGTTCTACCTCGATATATTCAGCATGCATTTTATGCTCTAGCACCGAATCGACGCGCACCGGCTGAAAGGTACCCGCTCCAACATGCAAGGTCACAAAGCCAAATTCGATGCCTTTAGCTTTTAACTGATCCAATAACGGCTGGTCAAAGTGCAACCCTGCGGTGGGTGCAGCAACAGCACCGGGTTTTTCGTTATACACGGTTTGATAGCGGGCTTTATCTTCCTCGGTATCCGGGCGAGCGATATAAGGCGGCAGTGGCATATGCCCCAAGCGCTCCAACATAGCCAGTACTGGTTCGTCACCTAATAATTCCAATTCAAATAAGGTATCGTGCCGTTGCTGCATAATCACTCTGGCAGAGTTTTCCAGCAGTAATTCGGTACCTGGCTTGGGCGCTTTGCTAGCGCGGATATGGGCTAAAAAGCGCTGCCCCTGTAACAGCCGCTCGACTAACACCTCGACTTTGCCACCGGAGCTTTTTTCCCCAAACAAACGAGCAGGGATAACGCGGGTATTATTAAACACCAGTAAATCGCCTGGGTTTAATAACTGCAGAATATCTTTAAAGATGTGATGCTGTAAGTCGCCACTCTGGCGATCCATCACTAACAGCCGGCTGGCAGAACGCTCTGCCTGCGGCTCACTGGCAACTAGCTGCTCAGGCAGCTCAAAACTAAATTCTTTTACTAACATGGCGTTTCTCAATAGTGTCTCTGGCTTTACCGGCCAAATCCGGCGGCGCTATTCTAGCAAATTGTTAGGACTTGCCCTAGAGCCCCCTAGTTGCTGCGGCACTTTTTTGTCAGCACTTCCCGAATTAACTCGGCCATTTGCTGATAACTCCGTGCCTTACTGGAGGTAGATCGCCACACTACCCCAATATCCCGATAGGCATTACCGGCAACAGCGGGCTGGCTGATCAGCTCAGTACCCTCTAGTACGCCACTGTTAATAGCCATTTGCGGCATAAAGGTAACACCCAATTTGTTATTTACCATTTGCGTTAAGGTATGCAGGCTGGTAGCAAAAAACGGGTTTACTTTACGGCTATCTTCCAGCTCACAGGCTTTTACCGCATGGCCACTTAAACAATGCTCGCGCTCTAACAAAAAGATACTTTCATCCGGCCATTGATTAATATCTTTATTAAAACCGCGATCTTGCCAATCTTTATGTAAAACCAGATTAAACATATCTTGCCCCAGTACTTCAGTGTGTAAGGCACCTGTTTCATAAGGCAAGGCGAGCAACACCATATCCAGCCGCCCTTCGTTAAGCGCATGTAAGGAGTTTTCCGAGGTATCTTCGCGCAATAACAGCTGTAAATCCGGAAAGCGTTCGCGGCATAAGCTCATTACTTCGCCAAGCACAAAGGGCGCAATGGTGGGAATACAGCCTAATCTAAAAGGCCCGGTCATCGGTTTGCCCTGGGATTTAGCATAATCGGTTAGCTCTTCGCATTGCTCAATGATTTGCCGTGATAAGCGCACCACATCCTCACCCAAGGGGGTAAAAATAAAGGTTTTGTGATCCCGCTCCAGCAATTGGGTGTCCATGGTTTCTTCTAAATTGGCAATAGCAGCACTTAAGGTCGATTGCCCGACATAGCAGGCGTCAGCCGCCCGACCAAAATGTTGATGCTCATGCAGCGCCAGTAAATATTGCAGCTGTTTAATACTGGGTAATCTTTTCATGTATTTTTCCGATTTAAAGAAGCGTTTTTATATGAAAATTCAGATTACGTTACGCCTAAGCAACGGCAGGATCAAGTGTATTCAGCGGAATCCTGCTCACAGGCTGGACTTTAGCCACATGCACTCTATAACATATGCAAAATAACATATATTATGGCAGTGGATTTAGGCATTTTCGCAGTTATGGGAGCGAGCTGATGGGCATTTTTGAGCGCTATTTATCGGTTTGGGTAGCAATCTGTATTGTTACCGGCGTACTGCTAGGCAACCTGTTTCCACAGGTATTTCAGGCCATTGCAGCACTCGAATATGGCCAAATTAATCTGGTGGTCGCGCTGCTGATTTGGTTAATGATTTACCCCATGATGGTGCAAATTGATTTTTCTGCCATCAAGGATGTCGGTAAAAAACCCAAAGGCCTTGTTCTCACCTTGGTCATGAACTGGCTGGTAAAACCCTTTACTATGGCCGCGCTGGGTTGGTTATTCTTTAAGGTGTTTTTTGCCGGCTGGGTGGATCCGCAAAGTGCCAACGAATATATCGCTGGCATGATTTTACTGGGTGTCGCCCCCTGTACCGCTATGGTCTTCGTTTGGAGCCAACTAACCAAAGGTGATGCGAATTACACGCTGGTGCAGGTGTCAGTGAACGATATTATTATGATTTTTGCTTTTGCGCCCTTAGCCGCACTGCTGTTGGGTGTCAGCGATATCGTGGTGCCCTGGCAAACCCTGTTGTTATCAGTCGTGCTGTATGTGTTATTGCCCCTGATCGCTAGCGTACTTACCCGTAAACGCCTTAACCAAAACAGTAATGCACAAGGCATCAGCCAATTTCTGGCAAAAGCCAAGCCTTGGTCAATGCTTGGTTTACTGGCGACGGTACTGTTACTCTTTGGCTTTCAAGCCGAAACCATAGTAGCTAAGCCGCTCATTATCTTATTAATTGCCATACCATTACTTATTCAAACCTATGGTATCTTTGCTATTACTTATGCCTTAGCGAAAAAAATGCAGCTACCGCACAATATTGCCGCCCCGGCTTGTATGATCAGCACCTCAAATTTTTTCGAATTAGCCGTAGCCGTTGCTATTGCCCTGTTTGGTTTAAATAGCGGTGCTGCGCTGGCCACTGTGGTGGGCGTGTTGGTAGAAGTGCCGGTTATGCTCTCGCTGGTCTATTTTGCCAACAGAACCCGGCATTGGTTTCCCAAAACCTAAAAGATACGCTGGCTGTAGTAAAACAAAACTTATCTAAATGCAGGTTTAGTGGCAAATTTGTAACGAACACAGGGTTTTACCTGGCATTACAGCTCTTAAACAGGCTATAATGCCGACAATGACTTGCAAGCAGACGATTTCTTAAGCAATGAGGACAGGCCGGTGTAATTGAGAACTCAGCACACAAGATTGCAAAAAGTTGAGGCAATGGGTACACAGAGCTACTTTACTGCAATCCCTGTTAATCTGTGTTCCGGCTCAATACCGGTAAGTTTTTTTTGATTGGAAATGTTATGTTGAAATCTATCCAGCAGCACTGGTTTTCTAACACCAAAGCTGATCTGTTATCTGCCCTTGTGGTCGCCTTGGCCTTGATCCCTGAAGCTATTGCTTTTTCTATTATCGCCGGCGTTGATCCCAAAGTAGGTTTATACGCGTCCTTTGCTATCTGTGTCATTATTGCCTTTACCGGTGCCCGCCCGGCGATGATCTCGGCGGCGACCGGCGCGATGGCACTGCTTATGATCACCCTGGTAAAAGAGCATGGCCTGGAATATTTACTGGCCGCTACCCTGCTGACCGGTGTTATTCAAATAATTTTTGGGTTTTTAAAGCTAGGCGATTTAATGCGCTTTGTTTCGCGCTCGGTAGTCACCGGCTTTGTAAATGCCTTAGCCATATTGATTTTTATGGCGCAGTTACCTGAATTAAGCGGCACCTACGGCACCACTACGGTCTATGGCATGACAGCGCTCGGCCTGGCCATTATTTATCTGTTTCCTTATGTCACCAAAGCCATTCCTTCGCCACTGGTTTGTATTGTGGTATTAACGGCACTGGCGCTGTACTTTGATCTGGATATTCGTACCGTGGCAGATATGGGCGAGTTGCCTGATAGCCTGCCTATTTTTCTCTGGCCAGAAGTCCCCCTGAATTTTGCAACCTTACAAATTATCTTCCCATATGCCTTAGCCTTGGCCGTGGTAGGGATTTTAGAGTCCTTAATGACTGCCACTATTGTTGATGATCTTACTGATACTAGCAGTGATAAAAACCGCGAATGTGTCGGTCAGGGTGTGGCCAATATCGGCTCGGGTTTAATAGGCGGTATGGCGGGTTGCGCCATGATTGGCCAGTCGATCATTAATGTGAAATCAGGTGGTCGTACCCGCTTATCAACCTTAATGGCGGGTATCTTATTATTACTGATGGTGGTGTTTTTGGGCGATTGGGTTGGCCTGATCCCGATGGCCGCTTTAGTTGCCGTCATGGTTATGGTGTCAATTGGCACCTTTAGCTGGAGCTCAGTACGCGATCTTAAAACTAACCCGAAAAGCTCCAGTGTGGTGATGATAGCTACCGTTGCTGTCGTCGTCGCTACCCACAATCTGGCTTATGGCGTATTAGTCGGTGTATTGTTAAGTGCACTGTTCTTTGCCAATAAAGTGGGCAACATTCTGTTTATCGGCTCAACCTTGTCGACAGAGGGCCATCAGCGCGATTATCAGGTAGTCGGCCAAGTGTTTTTTAGTTCAGCCGAGCAGTTTATTGCCGCCTTTGACTTTAAAGAAGCCATTGAAAAGGTCACTATCGATCTAAGCAAGGCCCATTTTTGGGATATCACTGCCATTAGCTCCTTAGATAAGGTGGTGCTTAAATTCCGCCGCGAAGGCACCGAAGTTGAACTCATTGGTCTGAATGAAGCCAGTGCCACACTGGTTGATAAATTTGCCATGCACAATCACCCGGATGCGGTGGATAAAATGATGGGCCACTAGGAGCAGCACACTATGACAAATACAATGATTGCGGCTAAAAAAGTTATTGCCTGTATTGATGCCTCACCCTATGCCCAGGCAACCTGCGACGCGGCGATTTGGGCAACACAAAAGCTACAGGCGCCCTTAGCCGTGCTGCATGTGTTACACCGGGCAGTGCATCACACCGCTGCCGATTTAAGTGGCAGTATTGGTTTAGGCTCGCAAGAGGCCTTATTGCAACAATTGGCCGATTTAGACCAGCAAAAAAATAAGCTGTCGTTAGAAAAAGGCCGCTTAATGCTGGATGCCGCCAAAGCGCGCGCTGAGCAAGCCGGCATTAGTCAGGTCGAAGAAAAACTGCGCCATGGCCAGTTAGTCGATACCTTGGCCGAGCTGGCAGATAACATCCGTCTGGTGGTATTAGGTAAACGCGGCCGCAACAGTGCCGAAGCGCATGGTCATATGGGCATGTATCTGGAACAGGTGATCCGCACCTTGCACAAACCTATTCTGATCACGCAACAAAGCTTTACTGCGCCTAAGCGCATTATGCTGGCCTATGATGGCAGTGCCACTGCATTAAAAAGTTTAGAGATGCTGGCACAAAGCCCACTTTGTCAGGGGTTACCCGTGCATTTGGTGATGGCCGGTGCCAATACTGCTGCCAGCAGCGCGCAGATGGCACAAGCGGCAACCATTCTGCAAAATGCCGGTTTTGCTACCACTGTTGCAATAGTCGGTGGTGAGCCAGAAACGGTGCTACATCAGTACCAGCAAGCGCAGCACATTGATTTACTGGTGATGGGGGCCTATGGCCATTCCCGCATTCGCCAGTTTATTGTCGGTAGCACCACTACAGCGATGATTAGCAAAGCAAAATGCGCCTTACTGGTTCTGCGCTAGATGTCAGAGCAAGCTTGTTTGCTACAGACAAGCTGTAACACCGTAAGCTAATCCGACTAAGCTGAACGCAAGCCCTGTTTTATCAGGGCTATTTTTTTCAAGTAACACTGACATAAAAAAAGGCTCTATTAAGAGCCTTTTTTACATCCGTCTAGGGTGCACCTAGCGCAGTCGCTATTACTGCTTAGCGACATTCGTGCCATCTACCCGTAGCGCCTTTAAACGGCGGCCAGAAGCGGATTCATTGACATTAAGAATATGATCGCCAATACGCTCTAAACGATTTAGCATATCAATAAAAATCACACCAGCGCGCGGTGCATAGTCACCACTTTCTAAGCGCTTGTAATGATTATCACGATATTCATCCCGTAACTTATCAATATGATCTTCACGCACCAGCGCTTCTTTCATGCTCACCGCACCGGGCTCTTTCGCCGTGTTCAGCTTCATGGTTGCTATGGCGGCTTTTAACGCTAACATCATTTGCTGCATTTCGGCCGTGGCAGGATCTGGCCAGACTGACTGGGTTTCCGCCATCCGCTCTACCAGTTTAGCTACCTGATAATAGATATCTGCAACACGTTCCATATCATTAATAGCCGTTTGCATAAAACGAATGCGTTCGGTCATCCAATGCTCAAGATTGGTATGCTCACTCACGCCAACCAAGTAGTCCGATATTTCAATTTCCAACACATCCGTTGCATCTTCATACTTACGCACTTTATCAACGAGTGCGGCTTTATCTGCCGTCGGATCGAACAGTAACTCTGTAACCGAGTCATGCATCTTATCAATGACCTCAGCAAAGTGCTGGATCTCTTTTTGCGCTTGCGTAATGGATAAACCAGGCGATGTCATCACGCCAGCACTGATATGGCGCAGATGAAACTCTTCATCTTTACCGCCCCTGTCTGGCTGAATATATTCTACAAACCGCACCAAATACGGGATAAAAGCGAACAAGAAGACGACATTAAGCACATTAAAGGAGGTATGGAATAACGAAAGCCCCAAAGCAGCAGTATCCCTGGTATCAGCGCCACCTGCCATCACCGATGCAGAGCTACCGGTAAAATACTGCATGGTATAATCTATTAGATGCAATGCCGGGTAGATCAACGCCAGCATCCATAGCACGCCAATGACGTTAAAGAAAAAGTGAAAGCGTGCCGCGCGTTTGGCATGCACGTTACCGACCAGGGCCGCAATATTGGCGGTTACCGTAGTACCAATATTCTCCCCCAGAATCATCGCAGCAGCGATAGGAAAGGATATCCAACCTTCAAATACCATAACTAGGGTAATCGCCGTCGCTGCTGATGAAGATTGGGTAAGTAACGTCAGCACAGTGCCGACAAGCACAAATAAAAGTAGCGAGAAATAACCATACTGGGTAAAGCCATCCAGAAACGCAAAAATGGCCGGATTACTGTTAATATCAGGTACAGCACCTTTAATAAAATCAAGACCAATAAATAAAATACCAAAACCGACCATTGCCTCGGCAATATTTCTTAAACGGGTATTTTTAGAGAATAAAAAGGCAAAAAACACCCCTATAACAGCAACGGCAATAGAGGTAATTTTAAATTTAAAACCAAAGAGTGCGACCATCCAGGCGGTAATGGTAGTACCAATATTGGCCCCCATAATCACACCTGTAGATTGTACGAAGGTAAGTAAACCAGCGTTAACAAAGGTAACGGCCATAACGGTGGTTGTGGTTGAAGATTGAGTAATGGCTGTGGTCGCAAAACCGGTCAGAACGCCGGTTAACCGATTGCGCGTCATACCACTTAGAATACCTTTAAGCCGATTGCCGGCTATCTTCTGCAAGCCCTCACTAAAAATCTTCATCCCAAAAATGAAAATACCTAGTGAACCAACTAACTGCAGAAAGTCAAAAAATGTATATGTCATGAGTTATGCCCTAAGCAGAACCTGAAAACAGACGAAAACGCGACCGAAATGACGTTTCGCTGTGTACAGATTCTGTGTTTGCAATATTATGCTTCGGGCGGCATTATACTCAAAGCCACCTGTAATAAGAATGAAATATAATTGAAATATTAGAACTTGCAAAAAAAAACCTTAAACTTTAAAAGCTTAAGGTTCAATTTTTTGGCTTAGCTAGCGGCAAAATCGGTGATTTTAGCTACGAACTTCCTGTTCCAGCTTCTCATGCGTACTATGGCGAACCACTTTCCCTTTCACAAAGAAAATAATGTATTCAGACAAATTCTTGCAGCGATCGCCAATCCGCTCTAACGAGCGAGCCGACCATAAAACATTCATAATCTTTGGAATAGAACGCGGATCTTCGATCATATAAGTCATTAGCTGACGGGTAATGGCCTCGTACTCACGATCGACTTTTTTATCTTCTTTGTGCACCGTCAAGGCGGCTTCAACATCCATTCGGGCAAAGGCGTCTAATACATCGTGCAGCATCTGCGCCACATGACGACCCAGATTATCGAGATTAACTAATAAATCTTGCTGATCGCTGTTAAAAGACTCCAGCGCCACTTTAGCAATACGCCGCGTTTCATCACCAATCCGTTCTAAATCAGCGATGCTCTTTAAAATGGCCATAATTAAGCGTAAGTCGCTGGCAGCAGGTTGGCGCTTAGCAATCATCCGGGTACATTCTTTATCGATTTGCAGTTCCCAATCGTTAACTTTTAGATCGTTTTCAATAACCCGCTGCGCGAGCTCGCTATCGCTATTGGCAATGGCAGCCAGTGCATCATAAAGCTGACGTTCAATTAAGCCGCCCATCGACATCACATGGTTGCGGATTTGTTCCAGTTCTTCGTTAAACTGGCTAGAAATGTGTTTCGATAAATTCAGTTTATCCATAAAATCGCTCCCCTCGGTCTCGTTGTGGCAACGCCAGGACAATTCGTTTAGCCAAAGCGCCCGGTAATATAATCTTCTGTTTGCGGCTCATTCGGATCGGTGAAAATCTTGTTCGTCGCATCAAACTCGACCACCTGGCCTAAATTCATAAAAGCTGTGTAGTCAGAAACCCGCGCAGCCTGCTGCATATTGTGTGTCACTATTACTATAGTATAGTGCTGTTTTAGCTCGTAAATCAGCTCTTCAATCTTTAATGTTGAGATGGGATCCAAAGCTGAGGCGGGTTCATCCAGCAACAATACCTCAGGCTCAATGGCAATGGCCCGTGCTATAACTAATCGTTGCTGCTGGCCACCCGACAATGTTAAGGCATTGTCATGGAGTCGGTTCTTAACTTCTTGCCACAACGCCGCTTTTTCTAACGCTTCTGCCACCATCTCATCAAGCTGCCGGGCACGATTTACACCTTGCAGCCGCAAACCAAAGGCGACATTCTCGTATACCGATAACGGAAAGGGATTAGGTTTTTGAAACACTATACCCACTCTACGACGTAGCTCTGCCAAATCTACACCCGGCCGATAGATATCCTGACCATCCAGTAATACCTGCCCCTGCGTAACAGCCTCTTCTAACAATTCGTTCATCCGGTTGAAGCTGCGCAACAAACTGGATTTACCACAACCAGAAGGGCCAATTAAAGCCGTTACCTTATTGGCCGGAATGTCCAGGCTGATATTGTCTAGCACAGCTTTACCGGCCAGCCTTACTGACAGGTTTTGTGCTGACATCTTCACAGTCGCATTCCTAATAACCGCCATTCTACCCCCTGATTGTGACACTTTTATGAAATTAAGATGTGGTATCGCGGGTTTGCACCCGATAGTACTGACGTAGTCGCATAGCCAGCAGATTCAAACTGCCAATAAGCAGCAACAATACTAACGCAATAGCGTAGACCCTGGGCTCGGCGGCATCTGCATTAGAGCTTTGCAAACCAACATCATAAATATGAAAGCCCAGACTCATAATTTGTTGATCGGCATGCACAAAGGGCCATTCAAGGCTAACAGGTAAACTCGGTGCATATTTAACAACCCCCACAAAAATAAGGGGCGCCACTTCGCCAGCCGCTCGCGAAATCGCTAATACCACCCCTGTAATAAAGGCTGGGCGGGCAACGGGTAAAATTAGCTTTCTTAGCACTTCGGCTTTCGTTGCGCCCAAGGCATAACCGCCAAGCCGTAACGCTACCGGAATACGTGCTAAGCCCTCTTCGGTCGCTACGATCACCACGGGTAAGGTCAGTAATGCCAGAGTTAGCGATACCCAAATCAGGCCTGGCGTACCAAAAGTAGGCTGAGGTAATTGTTCTGCATAAAACAGCTGATCAATACTGCCCCCTAACACATAAACAAAAAACCCCAGGCCAAAAACGCCAAATACTACCGAAGGCACCCCCGCCAGATTATGCACACTCAGGCGCACTAAGCGGACGAGACGGCTATCCTTGGCATACTCGTGCAAGTAAATGCCAGCCATAATGCCGATAGGTGCCACCAGCAACGCCATTAACATAACCGAAACCAGGGTGCCGATAATGGCAGGCAAGATACCACCGGCACTGTTCGCTTCACGTGGTTCACTGCTTAAGAATTGCCACCACTGCACCAGAAACAGCCGCACTTTACTCAGCCAGTTCAGTGTATTGGGTTGTACCCAGATGGCGACATCAGCCTTATCCAGGGTTAAATGGCGGCCAGAAGCCAGGCGCAGCTCCAGCTCACTATCGCTTTGTGCCGTAACAACACCAAAAAGATCGCCGAGCTGTTGATGACGCAATAAACTTAAATCTGGTGGATACTGCCACTCACTCGTCTGCTCCTGCCAATACCAGCGAAACGCGGGCTGCGCGGTGCCGGTATAGCCTTGCTTTACCAGCAAACGCTGCCCTAAACTTTGCGGGTCATACCCTGCTGCTTGTAATTGTTGTGCACTTAGCTGTTGCCGACTGACAACCTCGCCACTAACAACCTGACTTTGCCCCGCCTGCTCATACCGAAACTGCACCAGCTCTGCCGGCCAGAATAAGCTTAATCCCCGACTAAGCATCAATACCGACAACAATAACAACAGCAACAAAATAAATGCCGTTGATAACGCTGCAAAACAATACAGTAGTCGCCCTTGTGCTGAATATTGCCCCATCAATCCAGCCTCTGTAAGTTACGTCTGAGCCGCTGGCGTACCAAATCAGCCAGGGTATTGCAGGTAAATGTAAAGATAAACAGCAAGATAGCAACCAAAAACAGTACCCGGTAATGGCTACTATTTACTGCTGCTTCCGGTAATTCTATTGCCAAGGTAGCGGTGAGACTACGAAGCCCTTCAAATACATTAAAATTTGTAATAGGGTTATTACCCGTCGCCATTAAAATAATCATGGTTTCACCAATAGCGCGGCTTAAACCCAGCATCATAGCGGCCAGAATACCCGGCGCCGCTACCGGCAACATAATACGCTGTACAATTTGCCATTGATTTGCCCCCAAGGCATAAGCCCCTAAGGTTAGCTGTTTCGGGATTTGTGCCAAGGCATCATAACTTAAGCTAAATACGACGGGTAAAACCGCAAAACCCATGGCTAACCCCACCACTAGGGCATTGCGTTGTTGATAATCAATACCTTGCTTACTTAGCCAAGACTGCAAACTACCATCAAAAAAGTAGTATTCTGCCAGCGCAGCCAAGCCAAATGCCGCAGCGGCACTCAGTAGCAACAGCAGCAGCATTAGCAATAAGGTGAGTTTACTGCCGGTGGGACGCTGTAAAAACGCCGGCAGCACGGCCCAGTATTTCGCCAACAAAAAAACGAGCAGCGGCGTAATAGCAACAAACAACAGCAGCGCCAATAAATGCTGCTCTAAAGCCGGTGCCAACCAGATAGCCGCTAAAAAACCAATAATGACAGTTGGAAATAACGCTATTAATTCAATCAAATTACTTAAACGGCTACGCAGTGGCTCGGCCAAATAGCAAACACTGTACAGCGCAGCTAAAATTGCCAGAGGCACCGCCACCAGCATGGCATAAAAGGCTGCTTTTAACGTACCCACAGTGAGTGGCACCAAGGAGTACTTACCCTGGTAAAACTCAGCGCCACCGCTACTTTGCCACACATATTCGGGCTGTTGCCAACTCTCGTACCAGACTTTTTGCCATAAGGTGCGCCAGGAGATCTCAGGATGTTTATTCTGCACAGCCAGAAAACTCAAAGCCTGCTCTTGCTTTAGCAACCAGAGCTGATCGTTAGTCGCATTAAATCGCAGCTCATCGGGTGCCGCCCGTGCCGCGGCCATATCAGGAAATCGTTTTTGCCACAAAGGTTTACTTAGGGTGCTGTAGAATAAACTAAGCCCACCTGCGGCATCTAAGACAGCAAAGCCACTGCGACCAGGCTCTGCAGCAAGGCTAACAATAGCAGCGTTACGCTGTTGAAAAGGCTTAACCCAACTTAACCTGACTTGACCATCTTTGTCAGCTAGCAAAAACCACTGTTTTAACTGACCACTGTTATCACCGGTAATCAGGCTTTGCTGGCCCGCTAACCAGGTAATGGCCGTGAGCGACACCGTTCGATCGGTTAAAGACAAGCGCTGAATACATCCTGCAGTGGGTCTACTTAGCTGCAACAAGCAGGCCTCGCCACTGCGATTGGCCAAAATAACATAACGTTTCAAGGCATCCTGTAACTGAAAATCTATGCTAAAACTTAAAGGTAAGGCAAACTGCTGCAACACCTCAGCAGATATCGCAGTATCCATTACTGCCCGGGGTGGGATCGCTAAGCTTGTCTCTGGTGTTACTGGTAAAGGCCTAAGCTCTGCGGTCGCGGGCTTGAATAATGGCAGTGCTTCAGACATTAAATAGATAAAAATGGCTAATAACGCCACTATCACCGTCACCCCCGCTAAGCTAATCAAGCCGTACCAAAGCGAGTCTAATAAACGCCGTTTAACAGCCCGCCGCTGGCGTTGCTGGGCATCAGGTAAACGGCTTATCCCTAATGTGGTTGGCTCCTGTTGTTTCATAAACCGAGTTCCTGGCTAATTTGTGACACCAGTTCTTCCGGAATCGGCACTAAACCATCACTCAACAGTAATTGCTGGCCCTTTGCCGATAAAATAAAACGCATAAACTCACGCTCGGCTGCTGGCAGTAGCTGCGCTGGGGGTTTATTGACGTAAATATAAAGCAAACGCGCCAAAGGGTAAGCTCCGGAGAGTGCATGCTCGGCTGATGGCAATATCGCTGCAGATTCAGGGTCTTTGCTTACAGCCAACATTTTAACTCCCGCAATTTGCTGGCCAAAACCTGAATACCCTAAACCATTGACACTTAAACTTACGGCCCTAACAACAGCAGCAGCACCCGGTAGCTGTTGTACTTTGTTTTGAAAGTCGTCGTTACATAATGCCCTTTGCCGAAAAAACGCATAGGTACCGGAAGCCGGATTACGGCCATAGACAGCAAGTGGTCGGAACTGCCAGGCACCAGTAAGCCCTAAGTCGCCCCAAAGTGTTACCGCAGGATGATAAGAACAGCGACGATTTTGTGCATAGACGCCTTCGAGCTCTGCCATACTGATCTGCTGCAATGGATTGTCCTGGTGTACATAAAGCGCCAGCATATCCAGTGCCACAGGCACTGCGTAGGCATCATAACCAAAACGGTTACGAAAGCGTCGTTGCTCAGCCATTATCATAGGCCGGCTCATAGGTCCAAAACTGGCGGTACCTTCAATTAAAGCCACTGGCGCTGTCGCCGAACCACTGCTTTGGATCTGAATATTTAACTGAGGATGTTTTGCAACAAACTCCCGTCGCCATAGCATCATCATATTATGCAAGGTATCAGAACCGTTGCTGGATAAAGTCCCTGTGAGTTTCGACAATGCGGGCGACGACAACGCTGGGTATTCCTGCTCGGCAAAATCTGCTGCGGCTTGCTGTCCTGCAGATACATAGCCTGGCAGCAGCAAAGCACAGGCGAGGAGTCCAAGCACGCTAAAGCGGCTAAATTGCATGGTTTTACTATCCAAAAGCATCAATTACATAAAAACAGAAGCCTAATAGTAACGCAGCCATATGACAGCGCCTAGCTTGTGTTGATCTTTGTTAGCCTTTTTTGTAATAAAACTCATCTGCTACTTTAAAAAGATTGAGTTGCGGCTACACTCTAAAGCATAGATTGGGTACATTACATCAATAGTTAGTGAGTTTAATAAGGAAAGCCAGAATGAAGCAGTTGGTACTTACCATTATTGGTAAAGATAAAGCAGGTTTGGTAGAACAATTAGCTAAAGTCATTAATGAGCACCAAGGTAACTGGATGGCGAGTAATCTGAGCCATTTAGCGGGTTATTTTGCCGGTATTGTGCAAATCGAAGTGGCAGAGCCGGATTTAGCGCAGTTAACTACAGCTTTGCAACAGTTAACTGACTTAGATGTGAAAGTGCAACACGGTCAGCAAACTGAATTGGATAAATCGCAACAACTGCGCTTTGTTATCACCGGCAATGATCGCCCGGGTATAGTACGTGAACTTTCCAGCGTGCTTAGTCACAAAGGCGCCAATATTGTGGCCTTTGAAAGCAATAAGCAAAGCGCTCCAAACTGGGGTGTTCCTTTATTTCATGCCGAAGCAACTGTTCAACTTCCCGCAGGTTTACACCGTGACGATGTAACGCTGGCACTGGAGGCCATCGCCACCGATATCGTTGTCGACTTAGAATAGTCTTAGATTTTGGCGATGGCCGCAGAGCTGTCATCGCCATGTCATAAAACTGACATAGAGTGCTTTGCAGGCAGTTAGCAGGAGCAAAAACCATGGAACAGCAAATCACCCCAATTACTCAAGCAGATTACCCCTTATTTCCACGTGAACTTAGCTGGTTAGCTTTTAACGGCCGGGTACTGCAAGAAGCAGCAGACACCCGTAACCCGCCAATAGAGCGGTTACGTTTTTTGGGGATTTACTCCAACAATTTAGATGAGTTTTTCCGGGTACGGGTGGCTGATGTTAAAAGACGGATCTTACTGAAAAAGTATCAAACCTGGGAACATGAAGACGCTGAATTACTGCTGATTGAGATCCAGAACCAAGTACTACAATTAGGGAAACAATTTAACAAGATTTATCTAGATATCCAGTTAGAACTACGCAAGCACAACATCGAACTGATCGACGACAGTAAGATCACTGAATTACAATCAAGTTGGGTACGCAGCTTCTTTAACAGCGAGGTGAAAAAACATATTTCACCCATTATTCTCTCTAGCACCGATGCCTCGCTTGGTAAAATCCTGGAAGATAATACCACTTACCTCATGGTAGAGATGACAGGGTCACACAAACCCGAATATGCCATAGTGCAGGTACCTACAGATGAGGTATCACGCTTTATTGAACTGCCACTGCATTTAAATACCCGCAAGAAAAATGGCCATTATCGGCGGCAAATTATCTTGTTGGATGACATCATTACCCATTGTATCAGCGATTTATTTCAGGGTTTTTTTGAGTTTGACAGCATCTGTGCTTTTTCGTTAAAGCTGACACGCGACGCCGAATACAATATCAGCGATACCCTAGATCAAAGCTTAATTGATAAAATGTCAAAAGGCATCCGGCAGCGATTGAAGTCAGAGCCAACTCGCTTGGTCTATGATGCGGCTATGCCTGAGCAGATGCTAAAAGTACTTACCAAGCAATTAGGTACCAGCTCGGTTGATGCGTTAATTGCCGGCAGTCGCTACCGTAATTTTAAAGACTTTATCGGCTTTCCAAACTTAGGCCATCAAAGTATGGAATTTGCCCCCCTGCCGCCTTTACCTAGTGCTGACTTTGAGCAGCACCCAACAACCTTTGATGCCATTCGCAATAGCGATATTTTGTTGTATTACCCCTATCATAGCTTTGGCTATTTTACCGAATGGGTGCGCCAAGCCTCGTTTGACCCTAAAGTCACCCATATCAAAATTACTATGTATCGGGTAGCCAAGCATTCACGTGTGATCCACTCTTTGCTTGATGCGGTGCGCAACGGTAAAAAGGTTACAGTGGTGGTCGAACTGAAAGCCCGCTTTGATGAAGAGAATAATATTAACTGGGCAAGGCGGATGACCGATGCCGGTATTGAGGTCATTTTTGGTCAAACAACCTTAAAAATTCACTCAAAAATTTGTTTAATTACCCGCCAGGAAAAAGGGAAAGCGGTGCGCTATGGCCATATCGGTACCGGTAACTTTAATGAAAAGACCGCCCGGATTTATACCGATATGAGCTTATTTACCTGCCATCCGGAAATTACCGCTGAAATTGAGCAGGTCTTTGAGTTTATTCAATATTCTTATCGACCTTTTGTGTTTAAACATTTGATTGTTTCACCCACCTGGAGCCGACCAAAGCTACAACAGCTAATCCAACGTGAAATTGATTTTGCCGTCAGCGGCCGCAAAGCCGAAATCTTCTTAAAAGCCAATAACCTGGTCGATGAAGATATTGTCCAGCTATTGTATAAAGCCAGCCAGGCCGGTGTGAAAATCCGGATGATTATTCGCGGCATGTGCTCTTTAGTACCGGGCATTCCGGGAAAAAGTCAGAATATTAAAGTGATCAGTATTTTGGATCGTTTCCTAGAACATGCTCGCGTTTACGTCTTTAGTAATGGCGGTGATACTGATGTGTATATCTCATCTGCGGACTGGATGACCCGCAATATTGACCAACGCGTTGAAGTAGGTGTGCCGTTATTTGATGCAAAAATTAAGCAAACAATTATCAGTACCCTAGATATTCAGTGGCGGGATAATGTTAAAGCCCGTACTATTGATGCTAAGCAAAGTAATTCCTACGTGAAACGCGGCAATAAACGTAATATTCGCTCACAACAGAGTATCTACGATTTATTTGCGGCACAGGCACAACTCTTATTACAACAGGCTGACCCAGAGCTTTGACAACACAAACTATACAAGAATCAGGCACGGCCCCCTATATTGCCGCCGTTGACCTGGGTTCGAACAGTTTCCATATGGTGATTGCCCGGATTGTAAAGGGCGATATACAGCTATTGCACCGCGAAAAGCAAAAGGTGCAATTGGCAGAAGGACTCAATGACGAACTGGTATTAAGTGAGGAAGCTATCGAGCGAGGGCTACAGGTGCTGCGGCAATTTGCCGACACTTTACAACCCTTCGCCCCGCAATCAGTTAGGGTTATTGCCACCTACACCCTGCGCCGGGCCAGAAACTCAGCCACTTTTCTAAGGCGAGCTAAGACCTTGTTCCCTTTTCCGATAGAAGTAATTTCGGGGCAAGAAGAAGCCCGCTTTATCTATCAGGGTGTGGCACATTTCGAGCATTTTAACGGCCGTCGTTTAGTAATCGACATTGGCGGTGGGAGCACCGAGTTTGCTATTGGGGAAGCGGCTCAACCACTGCGCTTAAGCAGCCGTAATATGGGCTGTGTTAGCTATGGTAAAAGCCATTTTAGTCAAGGCAGAATTTCCGCCAGGCGTTTTAGCCGGGCTATTATTCAAGCCGAGCAAGAACTGGAACCCATCGTCAGCAGCTTTAAAACGGCTGGTTGGCAACAGGTTGTCGGCACCTCTGGTACCATTAAAACCATTCGCGACATAATCACGGGTTTCGGTTGGTCTAACGGCGCTATTGAGTTAGAGCAGCTGTTAAAGCTGCGCGATTACCTGGTAAAGTTTGACCATTGCCAGCAATTGGATTTACCGGGCCTAACCGAAGACCGTAAGCTGTTACTGTGTTCTGGTTTAAGCATTTTAATTGCCGCTTTCCAAATGCTGCATATTGACCAGCTCGTTTATATCGATGCCGCACTGCGCGAAGGGGTGCTGTACGAAATGAGCGATCGTATGCAACATATGGATATCCGCGAGCAAACGATGCAAAGTTTGGTAACACGCTATGATATCGATCAAGCTCAAGCGAGTCGGGTGCGGGCTACCGCTATGGCGTTATTTGAGCAAGTTAAAATAAGTTGGCAACTGGATGACGAGGACGCCTTGCTCCTGGGTTTTGCCGCGACAGTGTTTGAAATAGGCTTACATATTAACTCCTCCGGCGTGCAAAAACATTCAGCCTATATTCTGCAACATGCAAACTTACCTGGCTTTAACCAGGAGCAACAGAATTTACTGGCCTGTTTGGTACGCTTTCACCGG
This sequence comes from Alishewanella longhuensis, assembly GCF_014653435.1. GTDB lineage: Bacteria > Pseudomonadota > Gammaproteobacteria > Enterobacterales > Alteromonadaceae > Alishewanella > Alishewanella longhuensis. The sequence continues at coordinate 640,643 of NZ_BNAO01000002.1, forward strand.
CGAAAAATCCGCGCCGATGAAATCCCCTATTTCAGCTTATATGATATACCTGTGGTGATTAACTTACTGGTGCTGCTGCGGATGGCAGTATTGCTAAACCAAAAACGCCGTGACGACTTTTTGCCACCACTCAGTGCTCAAGCCGGTGTGCAACAACTGCAACTGCAATTATCACCTGATTGGTTACAGCAACAAACGGTATTAAGTGCCGATTTACAGCAAGAACAAAAACTTTTAAAGAAAATTGCTTTTAAACTGGAGATCCCGGCTCTGCAAGATTTACTTTGTCAAGCAGACAGCGGCAACACAACAGACGTATAGCATGCTTAGTGCGGGCCAATGTTTAGGCCCATTATTTTCATTTCACTTTAAACTTGGCTCTTTTCTTTGGTGTTTGCGTGCCAAGCACCAGCTCTGGTGGTAATGCAAAAGAGAAAGTACTGCCCTTGCCTTGCTCTGAAAAAATCAGCAACTGGCTGTTATGCCGTGACAACACATGTTTAACGATGGCCAAGCCAAGCCCTGTACCACCGGTATTTCTGGCTCTGGCTTGATCTACCCGATAAAAACGCTCCGTCAAACGCTTTACATGATGCGCTGCAATCCCCTCGCCATTATCACTAACCGTAAACACGGCCTTTTGATGCTCACGTTGCCAGCTAACACTAATTTCGCCACCCGCTGGCGTGTATTTAATGGCGTTTGTTACCAGGTTAGAAAAAGCACTGCGCAGTTCATCCTGGGCACCGGTAACCTTGAGGTCCTGGTCAATTGTGAAAGTGAGCTTATGCTGCTTCTCCCGATTTAAGGTTTCTGCTTCTTGCTCAATTAACCGCAACATAGCAGGCACATCCACTTCTTGTTCGAATTGCACCCGCGCAGCAGCCTCGATCCGCGATAAGGTGAGCAGTTGCTGCACTAGCGCATCCATGCGCCGGGTTTGCTCTAACATCACCGGATGGGCTTTTTGCCAAATGGTATGAGCAGGTTGACTGTCGCTGTCCATTACCTCTAAGTAACCCTGTAATACCGTTAGCGGTGTGCGTAGCTCGTGCGAAACATTGGCAACAAAGTCTTTTCGGATCTGTTCTAACTGCTTTAACTGGGTAATATCACGCACGATTAACAGAAACTGCGCCTTGCCATAAGGCATCATTTTACATTCCAACATGATGCTGGAAGAGGTTGGTGACATCACTTCTAAGGGCTGTTGAAAATGCTGTAACTTAAGATATTGGTGAAACTCGGGGGAGCGGATTAAGTTATCAATACGTTGACCTTCATCGAGCGGCCAGCGCAAACCTACAAGTAGTTGCGCCAACTTATTACACCAGATAATACTCCAATCTTCGCTTAGTACCACTACCGCCTCGGGCAGGGCCTCGGCACCATCACGGAAACGGCGGACTAAGGTGCGCAGTTCCTTACGTTTACGCCGCTCGCGCCGTTGCTGAAAATAAATGCCATCAAAAATCTGTTGCCAGCTACCGTCACCTGCAGGTGGTGTTAGCTTGCGATCACGCCATAGCCACTTATCCAGCAGGAAAATGTGTTTATATTGCCACCACAGGTGCCCCAGGCTGAGTAAAAGCAGCACCAACAGCACCTTGCCAAAGATCCAACCAAAAAAAGTGGCTAAACCGTAAATCAGTACCACTTTAGCCAGCAGATTTCGCTTTGACAATAATAAACGCATTAGTGACTACTTAGCTGAGAAACGGTAACCAGAGCCCCGGACGGTTTGGACCAGCCGATCATGCCCCGCTGGCGAAATGGCTTTACGTAAACGGCGAATATGCACATCAACAGTCCGATCTTCCACATAAACATTAGTTCCCCAGACATGATCCAGCAATTGCTCGCGGCTATAAACCCGTTCCGGATGTGTCATAAAGAAGTGCAGCAACCTAAACTCGGTAGGCCCCATATCCAAGGGTTGCTCTTCCGCCGTTACCCGGTGTGAAACTGGATCCAGTTTTAAACCTTGTACTTCTATAACATCATCTAAACTGGTAGGTGCAACCCGACGAATCACTGCCTTGATCCGCGCCATCAACTCTTTTGGCGAGAATGGCTTAGTGACATAATCGTCAGCACCCACTTCCAGACCGCGGACCTTATCTTCTTCCTCACCGCGAGCTGTAATCATAATAATCGGAATATTCCGGGTTAGCTCATGTTGTTTCATCTTTTTAGCTATTTGAATACCGCTACCACCTGGTAACATCCAGTCTAACAAGACGAGATCGGGATAGGGTTCAACTAAATTACTGATTGCGGCTTCAAAATCTTCGGCAACACTCGCCTGATAGCCATTTTGCTCTAATACAAAACACAGCATATCACGGATGGGTGCTTCATCTTCGACAACCAAAATTCTTCTCGACATAGCTTGCTACCATATTAACTATAATGTGCCAATTATGCGGCCATATTATGACATTTTTATGAAATGAAACAGTTAACTTATTATTTTCAGTATAGAAACTAAAAGGTTATTTAGCACTGTACAGCAATAGTAGAAAAAGCATTTTAAAATGGATAAGCGTAGATCAAAAAAGCCCCGCAAGCGGGGCTAAAACACTCAACAACAGGCTAGAACACTGACAACTTAGAAGTTGTATTGTACGCCTAACGACAGACCACTGCTGTCTTTACCCGGCACTGCTGCTAACTGGGTATCACGACCACCCGCCGATACACGGAAAGCCGCTGCGTCATCGTTAGAGGTGATGCCGTAGGCTACGTATAAGGTTAAATCTTTACCTAAACGACGATCCGCACCAATTACTAACATAGAGGCGCCTGAATCGGCTGCATCGTTATCATCAGCAACATAGTACTGGCTGCGTAAGGTGTAATCACCCATTTTATAGCTGGCACCTACACCGTATACATTACGGTCGCCACCTGGTACATCGCTGGCGCTTTGGAACATACCTGACACACGGAAGTCAGACGTGACATCGTAGTAAGCACCTAAGCGTAACGCGTTTGGATCTAAACCATTTTGACCTTCAAAAGTCTCATAAGCGATAGCTGCGTAGAAGCCTTTCACCTCGTAGCTTAACGCCATGCTGTAAGACTCTTGTACATTGTCTACAGTGGCACCCGCGTTATTGTGTGGCGTGTAATGAATATCAAATACAAAGTTGCCAAATTTAGGCGTTTGGTAATGCACGCCGTTTTTGTAACGCTCGTCAAACACGTTACCGATGTTGGCATTGGTGCTACCACTGGTAGAGGTGCGAGTCAGGTTACGGATATCGCCGATGCGATCACCAAACATATCAACTTTGCCACGTACTGCTTTTAATGGTGTATCAAACTGACCTAAACGCACAGTACCAAAGTTACCACGGATACCGACGAATGAATCGCGCGATGCCCAGCTACCAGCGCCTTCATCAAAACGAATATTTTGCTCAATTTGTACGAAAGCTTCTAAACCACCTTCAATTTCCGTTTTCGCACGGAAACCTAAACGGCTTGAGTTACTTGATACGTTAGTGCCGCTATCTACGCCATTGTCCAGCGAATCAACTGACAAATGTGCGCGACCATAAATTTGTACATCAGCAGCTAACGCAGGTACGGCAAACAATGAACTAAGGGCTGCCGCAACTAGGCTTAATTTGATCGTTTTCATGGGATTCTCCTGATAATATTTTTATAAGCTGGTTTGTTTTCGATGGGGATATTATCAGCAGCTTAAATGTCAGATTAATGGCTTTTTTTTGAAGCTTTTATGACAGCGGCAGGAAATGCTCTAGCGCGTACCTTAGAAAAGTGCCGCTAAAAAAGGCCGGAGAACCGGCCTGAAAAGTGATCTTGCTAAAACCAGATTAACCGTAGCGCCCGGTAATGTAATCTTCGGTTCTCTTCTGTGTCGGGTTAGTAAAGACATCGTTCGTTACCCCCAGTTCAATCAGGTTGCCCAGATGGAAAAAGGCCGTTCTATCAGATACCCGCGCCGCTTGCTGCATATTGTGGGTAACAATGACGATGGTAAAATTCTGTTTTAACTCAGCAATCAACTCCTCAATGATAGAGGTCGCAATCGGGTCCAAAGCGGAGCAAGGCTCATCCATTAGAATAACTTCCGGGCTTACCGCTATAGTACGGGCAATACATAACCGCTGCTGCTGACCACCGGACAACCCTGTGCCAGGTTGATTCAAACGATCTTTCACTTCTTCCCATAAACCGGCACGGCGTAAGCTCGACTCCACTACATCATCTAAATCAGACTTTTTGCTGGCCAAACCATGTAATTTGGGGCCATAGGCAATATTGTCATAGATAGACTTTGGAAAAGGGTTAGGCTTTTGGAACACCATGCCAACCTGCGCCCGCAGCTGCACCACATCCAGTGAAGGATGATAAATATCCTGACCATCTAAGGCTATCTGACCCGTTACCCGGCAAATATCAATGGTATCGTTCATCCGGTTTAAGCAACGTAAAAAGGTCGATTTACCGCAACCCGATGGGCCGATAAAGGCAATCACTTCGTTTTCCATAATATCCATATCGATACCATGAATAGCCTGGTTAGTACCATAAAACACTTTTACATCACGCGCGGTCATTTTTACCTTGGCCGCGTCATTTAATACTGTACTTTCACTCATTATCTTGTCCTGTATTCAAAATAGGGTTCGGGGTGCCAGCCAAGGCGTTTTACCAGCGCACTTCATACCGCTTACGTAACCAAATTGCTAAGCTATTTAGTGATAACATTAATGCCAGCAATACAATAATGGCAGCAGAGGTTCTGGCTTCAAAGAAATTACGCAATTCATTACCCTGCCATAAATAAATTTGTACGGGTAAGGCTGTAGATTGTTCCATGGCACTGCTGGGTATTGACGCAACGAACGACTTCATACCAATCAGTAGTAAAGGTGCCGATTCACCTAAGGCTTGCGCCACACCGATAATAGAGCCGGTTAAAATACCTGGGATAGCCAGCGGTAATACATGATGGAAGACGGCCTGGCTCTTAGAAGCCCCCAACCCCAACGCCGCCTGGCGAATTGAAGGTGGGATAGCTTTTAAAGTAGAGCGGGTAGCAATAATCACTGTAGGCAGTGTCATTAACGTTAATACCAAGCCACCGACTACCGGCGCTGACATGGGTAAATTAAACCAGCCAATAAAAATAGAGGCGCCCAGTAGACCAAAGACAATAGAAGGTACTGCAGCCAAGTTATTGATATTAACTTCGACTAAATCCGTTAGTTTGTTTTTAGGTGCGAACTCTTCTAAATAGATAGCCGCGGCAACGCCCATTGGAATGGCCAGCACTATCACCACCAACATCATATAAAGTGAGCCCATAAAAGCACCCGCCAAACCTGCAGAGGCTAAAGAACTACGCGAATCAGGGTTCATAAATAGGGCAAAACTAAAGCGGTTTTGAATAACCCCCTGCGCTTTCAGGCTTTCTACCCATTCGCGCACTTTTGGACTCAGCTGCTGCTGTGCATCTCCCAGTGAACGATCAATATTACCTTTTAACCACACATCAATATTGGCATCTGTTAGTAAAAACAGACTTTGGGTACTACCAATAATGCTCGGATCCTTAATTACCAGATCACGAATGGCAAAACGCTCACCCGAAGTAACAATTCGCTGCAAATCGCGGCGATGCTCATTAGCATCCGGAATAACTTTTTGTAAACCGTCAACAATTAACCGGTTGAAGTTAATCATACCAACGGCTGAGCGCCATTCCAGATCCCGCTGCCGGAATTCGTTATCACTCTCGCCTGCTTGTTGCACAGGTTTTTCCGCAATCTTTACCACGGCCGGATCAAAGTAAATATCCAGTTTAATCGCATGTTGCCAAAAAGCAGGTAAGCCTTTAGAAAAAATATTTACAAATAACAGCACCACTAACAAAATACTGATAGATACCGCTGCAACACCTGCACCGCGAAACAACTTTTCCTGCCGATGGCGTTTTTGCAGAGAATTCACCACCTGCTGCTGAACTTTGCTTCTGGTAGCCGCATTACCTTTAAGGTTTTTCACTTCAGTAGTCATCTTTTATTACTCGTATTGTTCACGGTATTTACGCACTATCACCAAGGCAACCACGTTTAACAGCAGCGTAATTACAAATAAGGTGAGGCCCAGAGCAAAAGCCACCAATGATTGCGGACTGGCAAAGTCATTGTCGCCCGTAAGCTGATTAACAATAGTCACCGTTACTGTCGATACCGCTTCGAACGGATTAGCAGTAAGTGAAGGACTGTTACCGGCAGCCAGTACCACTATCATGGTTTCACCGATGGCCCGGCTAACAGCCAGCAGCACAGCACCCACTATGCCAGGTAAGGCTGCTGGCAATACCACTTTACGAATAGTTTCTGACTTTGTTGCACCCAAGCCTAGTGAACCATCACGCAAGGCTTTAGGAACCTGAGTTAAGATATCGTCCGACAATGAAGAGATAAAAGGAATAAGCATAATGCCCATCACCACACCCGCAGTAAGCGCCGACGTCGCCCGAATGGTTAAGCCCAGCATAGCGCCTAAATCGGTTAAAAACGGCCCCACTGTAACCAGAGCAAAGAAACCATAAACGATAGTAGGTATGCCGGCCAGCACTTCAATAACGGGTTTAACCGTGTTACGTACTTTGCTTGGTGCGTATTCTGCCATATAAATAGCGACCATCAAGCCTAGTGGTATTGCGACCAACATAGCAATAAATGCCACCAACATAGTGCCAGACAGCAATGGCAGTAAACCAAAGCTGCCTTGACTGCCCGTTAACGAGCCATCCGCGACACCTGCGGTGGAAAAACGTGGGTTCCAGGTAGTCCCAAAGAAGAAGTCAGAAGGTTTGATAAAAGTAAAAAACTTCAGTGTCTCCCCTACCATCGATAATACGATACCGATAGTGGTTAAAATGGCTACTGTTGAACAAAGCAACAACAGTCCCATCATCACTTTCTCGACTTGATGGCGGGCACGCAGTGAAGGCTGAATTTTCCTAAAGCTAAGCAATAACCCTACTGAAGCGACAATAAACATTAAGGCCGTTAACATTAAGGCACTTTGCTGGCGTAACGCCTGCAAATAGTTAGCCGCATTAAGCTCCCACTCTGCAGCCTCTGCGACTATACCAAAGTTCGCCGCCAGATTACTGATCCGACGCATAATGATAGCTGCCTGCTCGCCATCAGGCAGATGCTCTGCCGGAATAGAGGCCAAGACCATGCTTTGAATAACACCAGGTGAAAACCAGTTCCACAGCAGCATAATGAACAATGGCGGTAACACCGCCCAAAGCCCTACCATCATACCGTAGTGGTGTGGTCGTGAATGCATGATGGCACTGTTATTGCCACCGGCCAGACTACGGCTGCGTACCATACCAAATTGGTAGGCGACAGCCATTAGTACCAGCAACATTAAAATTAAAGAAAAGTTGTTCATCAGTACTCCGCTACTGAACAGAGATCAGGGTCTGCTTAAAATGATAACGCCGCTAGATTGCAGTTTTATGACAACTGCAATGCTTACTTAACGAAAAGCAAAAGGCCACCCGCAGGTGGCCTTTTAAAAGGGCAGTAAATTACAGTGCCTTTTTATTACGAATGTTGTTTAACACTTCTGTACGCTCAGCATCTGACAGAGGGATTAAACCCGCTGCTTCCAGTGGGCTGCCTTCTCCAGATGCAGCTTCAGATACAAAGTATTCAGCAAACTGCTGCAGACCAGGAATTACGCCGATATGTTCGCCTTTAACATAAAAGAATAATGGACGAGATACTGGGTAAGTACCAGCAATGATATTATCAACGGTAGGTACTACATCACTTACTGTGGCTACCTTGATACGGTCACGGTTTGATTCATAGAAGCTTAAACCAAATACGCCAACCGCGTCTTTCTGCGCCTGTAAACGGGCTAAGGTTTCAGTGTAGTCACCAGCAATTTCCACTACGCGGCCATCAGTACGCATAGCTAAACAGAAGTTGTTCTGATCACCAGATGGCATCGCTTTTACTTCTGGCAGTGTTTTACAGCCATCTAAAATTACTTTTTCTTCATAAACTTCACGGGTACCGTGGTTAGAACCAGGAATAGCTAATAAGATAGCCTGGTCTGGCAGTGACTTGTCGATTTGCGACCAACGCGTGTACGGGTTAGCTACCATCTGGCCGTTTTGCGGTACTTGCGCGGCTTGCGCTAAAAATACATGTACAGGCTCTAAAGCAAAAGTGCCAGCGTCAATACGTGATGCGAATACGATACCGTCATAACCAATTTTTACTTCGATAACCTGATTAACACCATTGGCTTTACAGGTTTCTAATTCTGCAGAGCGGATGGCGCGAGATGAGTTGGCAATATCGATAGTGTTGGTGCCAACACCCTGACAGAACTGGCGTAAACCACCACCTGAACCACCAGAACCTACCACCGGCGTTTTAAACTGAGCAAAGTTATTACCAAATTCTTCTGCAGCAATTGAAGAGAACGGCAACACTGTTGAGGAGCCAGCAACCTGTACAGTATCGCGGGTAGCCTGAGCAGTGGCAGCAAAGCTTAGTGAAACTGCTGTTACCAGCGCTAATTTAGATAATGTCTTCATTTTCATTTTGTCGTTCCTCTAAAGAGTAGTTTTAATCAGTTTTAATTCAACATGGCTAGTTTGCTTGCGTTATATTTCAACAATATGACAGTAGCGTTTTTTTTCGTGCCACTGTCATGACAACTTACTAACTGACCCGGAATTGTTGCCAACCTGCATTTAACTGGGCAGCAACTGCCGATAATTGTTCGCTGGCTTGGGCAGAACTGGTCGCGCCGTCATGCAACTGCTGGCTGGCACTATGCAGTTCGCTAATACCGCTGATAAAACGATTGGTAACCTGTTGCTGTTCATCAGTAGCCTGAGAAATTTGTTGGTTAAAGGCCGCGAGCTGCGTAACTTCGCTGGCAATATCCCGAAATACCTGTTCGGTAATGCGGGCATGCTCTACGCTATGCTCTGCCTGGCCGGCGGCTTGCTCAATAGCCGCAACAGCGTGGTTGGCCTGAGCTTGCAGGGTGCTGATCATTTGCCTTATCGATTCTGTCGCAGCCTTGGTATTGCCAGAGAGGGTTCTGACTTCATCGGCCACGACTGAAAAGCCCCGACCGGCCTCGCCTGCTCGCGCCGCTTCAATAGCGGCATTCAGTGCTAATAGATTCGTTTGCTCAGAAATTTTGCCTATCACTTCAAGCACACCAGAGATTTTTGCCGAATCTTGCTGCAAGGTGCCAATAATGCTGCTCGCCTGCACCATTTTCTGTGCTAACAACTCGGTACTCTGCATATTTTGGCTGGTCACTTTAGTACCCTGCTGGCAAAGTTGCTGCGCTGCCGCTGCCGTAGTTAGAGCGGCCTCGGTGTCAGCAATAACCTGACGTACCGCAGCTGACATTTCTTCTACCGCCAAGGATAATTGATCCGCTTGTGTCGCCTGTAAACCGGCGCCTGCATTCACCTGCTCGCTGACCTGCTGCACATGATGAGCCTGGCTAGTTAATAGTTGCGAGCTGGCGCCAAGCTGCATTAATAAAGCAGCAAAACGCTGCAGCATTTGGTTTAGTGCTCTTGCTGCTTCGGCGATTTCATCCCGCCCCTGCTCATCAGCTCTTAACGTAAGATCGGCTTGTTGTTCCAGTTGCAATAGTAGATCGCGTAAACCACGCAACGGCTGATTAACCGCCCGCCGGGTTTGCCACATTAAAAACAGCACGACTAAAGTCAGTAGCAGGCCGCCGTAGACATAAAACTGCACCATGCGTTGGGTAAAATCTGCCGCCCTATCACGCACGACAGCTGCCGTGGCAATTTGCTGCTGAATAAATTGTTCAGCCTGTTCAGTAAAAGGGTTTATCTTTAGCGCAACTTCATTATTGATGGTGGATTCATTTAAAATGCGGATCAGTAGAGCATCGGTACCGGCGTAACTCAACCATTCCTGATAGTGCTTTACTGCCTGAGCAAAGGCTTTATCCAGCTCGGAAAAAACCTCAGCATCTGCTGCAGATTTAGCCACCCGCTTTGCGCTAAACGCTTGCCAATGCTGCTCTGCCTCGGTAAGTAACGCTGTTACGCTTTGCACTGTGCCCTCGGCAGACGCCCAGCCTGTGCGATACTGCTGTAGCTGGGTTAGGCCTTGCTGTTGCAATATCTTTTGTGGCCGCATCACATCAGCCAGAATGGCCAGATGCTCGTCATAGAGTTGGTTAAATAAGCGGTCTTTAGCATTTGCTGCCCAGAAACTGCCCAGCAGCACCGTCAGTAATAACACTAGGGGGATTAACCCCAGTAACACAACCCGATTTGCAATAGTTAATGTGAGTTTCATAGCACCGCCCGCAATTCTCCTAAATTGCGGCGAACATTAGCAATTAGATATGACTTTTTTATGACAGCAAGCAAGGTAAGTGCTAGTCAAAGGCTCGCAAAGCGCTAAGCTGTATTACAGAAGTTTCCATGTTAACGTTGGTTACTTAAACTAAAAAGTACTCTGGAAAATACCTTTCTTGAGGCCTCTACGCAGGCAGAGTTGCAGCAGCTGACGCAATTTCGAAAGTAGCGCTGGGGACTGATATTCGCTAAGACACTGGTTGCGATTACCGGTAACAACTGGAATGGAAACATATCCAGCGTACGCTGGAACAGTTTGACGGTAATGTCTCTCACACGGCACGCGCTCTGGGTATGCATAGACAAACTTTACAACGGAAACTACTGAAACGGCGGCCTGAACGGCGCGATGAAAAACAGCACCTGACAAGCACTTAAAGAGGACGACTGTACTGCCCCTTTGCCATAGCGAGAACACGATAAAGGGGCAATACGTTTATTTACAGTTTACATGAACAACTCAAAAGCTGAAATTAACACCAAGCATCACGTTATCCACTTGGTTCGACGCTAAACGATAACGGTTAAAGCTCACTTGCAATGCCAAACGCTGGTTAAATGCATAGCCTAGTTGCCCTCCCCAGTACCAATCATTGTCGTTATTCTTATGAGTAATCACGGTGCTATTCCAGACACTTTCCTGCTTACTCCGCCAGAAAAACATGCCCGTTTGCACCTGAAATTGCCACTGTTGTCTTTGCCATAAGGTATAAGATAATCCTGCTCGGATCCCTGAAGCAAACAAAGGCCCCAAATCAGATACTGCTTGATGGTATTGGTCAGGGGTGAGGGTCTCGCCAGAGAGTGTGACAGATGTTTCGCCTAAATCGACATAGTGTAGTTGTGCTGCCAGCCTTTCAGTAAGCTGATATTGGCCACCTAACGCCCAACTGCTACTGTTATCGTCGTAAGCGACCAGGCGACCTTCAGCTGGCAGCTTAACACTAAGGTCTGCAGCACTCATCCGGCTGTTGCTGTGCCCTACTTGAATATCGGCAGACCATTGTGCGTGAACATTAAAACTGACGGCACTTATCAGAACAATAAAGAATACTGAGCTATAGCCTCGGCGGAATACCAATAAGACCGCTAATAACAGTAGCCAACTGCCCATGGCACCACCAGAAGATTTATTTGTCACAGTAACCACCTCATAAGCGGTAATAGCAATAGTAACAGTGCCACTGGCACTACCCCCCCGTTGATCACTCACGGTAAAACTTATGGTATCAGTGCCAGCGTAACCAGTTAGTGGTACATAACGTAGGCTTTGCGAGGCGGTAATGGTTACAGTTCCTTTCTGAGCACTAACACTACTGATAATTAGTGCATCACCGTCTGGGTCGCTGGCGCTTTTTAGCACATCAATATCAATCGCTGTGCGATCATTGGTGCTGGTTGTAATATTGCTGACTACTGGTGGCCGGTTATAGTACACCTCCACTGTAACTATCGCGCTAGCACTGCCGTTCTTTCCGTCAGTAATGGCGTAACTTAGGGTATCTGTACCAACAAAATCTTGTGGCGCAGTGTATAGCAATGTCTGACCATCGTCATTTATCGTAACGCTACCAAATGCCGCCGTTGCCTGATTAATGCTTAGCGGGTCGTTATCTGGATCACTGTCATTAGCCAACACATCTAAAATATGCACCTGATTCCACTGTACTGAATAGCTATCATCTGTGGCTAGGGGTAAACGGTTGCCACCAAGAACAACCGCAACACCACCTGGGTCTAAAATAGTACTGTTTGCAATGCCGTCAGCATCATTCGGCCCACCATCTTCAATAATAAGCTGAACACACCAATGACCCGCGTTTAACCCAGATTGCCAATTGCTGTCACCCGGCGGTGGACAGAAGCCCGGCTCACCACTGGCGCTAAACAACTGATTGCGCTCGTTCACCACAAAGTTGTTCCAGCCCTGGCTCGGGGTAAACTTACGGTACACGGCGTTCTCTGGTATTGGTTGACGTTGCGGTAACACTAAGGCGTAGCTTGCGCCCGCCACCGGCAAATCTCGCAGGATAAAGTCGAAGATACCACCGATATTGGTCGCTAGCATATCTGGTTCCAGCCACTGTAAGTCGGCACTAGTTAGTTGTATGCCACCGGTTTGGCTAGTGGCTGCAGTAGCGCCTTTACGCAAGCAGATACCTGGCTCGCCTTCGGCAACAAACTGCCGCACACTGCTTAGTTGTTCCGGCATAACGTTACAGTCAAAACCCGGATCCAGATAATCTGGAATACCGTTACCATTGCTGTCACCCAAACCCTCTACATTATCCGGGATCAAGTTGTTATTGCTGTCACCGCTGCCAAGCACAGGCAACTCATCTTGCACTAACAGATAGACCTCAACTGTACGATTCAAGGGTACTATGGCACTGTCTGTCGCGGTTACTGCTATCTGGTACAGGCCATTGCTTATAGTGCTAGGGTCAAAGATAAACTGTGATGGATCTGCAGAAATATTGTCCAAGGCACTATCTGCCTGCCAAACTAAGCTAACACTATCCTGAGGATTGGGGTCAGTTGCCAAGGCAGATAGCGTTACCATGCCGGCAGACTTGCCGACAGTAAACCGCTGCTCACCCTGCTGTTGCACTTCCAGCACAACACTAGGTGCTAAATTGGCCTCAGTTACAGTAATAGTCGTACTCGCATTGGCTCCAACATTCTGGCCATTATCCAGCATAATCCTGATATTCTTCTCAGGCTCGCTATTCAGATCGGCGAACACGTTAAAGTTAATTACGCCACGCAGACCAGACATTATCTGCAGTGTGCCTGATGCCAAAGTATGCTCGCTCATGGCAGCAGTTCCGCTGACACTATATGCAACCTCTACCGGGTAATCCGGCGCAGGACCATTTAGTACAACCTCTAAAGAAACATTGCTGCGGTTAGCTACTATTTGCGGTTTGCTGAGTGACAATAGCGGCCTGACTTGCAGCAATTGAGTTGTGGTACTGCTTATGCCAGTTGCATCAGTCGCACGCCAATATAATTCGTGGCGACCAGGAGAGAATAACGGCGAGCCATTAACCAATGAAACTGGCAGACGGTTACCTGCTTTATCAACAGCCGTCGCCACGCCAACATCTACTTTGGTAAATAAGCCTGTAGCATTAACAATTAAGTCGGCTGGCGGTGTGATCACCGGCGCATCAGGGTTACTACCTGTAATTTGTAAGATAACGTCAGCCGTATCATTCAACTCTCCGTCTGTAATACTGTAGCTAAATATTGCAGTACCACTGAAGTTATCTGGCGCGCTAAAGCGCAACTGATTACCCTGAATGCTTACTTGCCCTATGCTAGCGTTAGCCGCGGTAATGGTTAAACTATCACCATCTGGGTCAGTGTCATTGCTCAATACATCCAGGATGTAACTATGGTCATTATTAAATGGCAAGGTATAGTTATCATCAACCGCAACTGGCGCAGCATTCACTCTAACCACTTCCAGATTAAAGGCAGGCAAGCTGGCACTGAGCACACCATCTGACACTGCAATAACAATACCTTCGGAGCGTCCGATATGTTCACGCTCTGGCGTCCCGGTTAAGGCCCCGGTTGCTGGGTCAAAACTGGCCCAGACCGGCTTATTGGCAATGCTAAAGGTTAGCGTATCACCATCTGGATCGCTGGCAGTAGGCACAAAGCTGTAAGCCTCTCCTTGATTCACCAAGGTCGCCGGGCTGCCGCTGAT
>NZ_BNAO01000002.1:654828-657789 GCF_014653435.1 Alishewanella longhuensis
TTCTGGTGCGCGATTGCCCTCGACCACTTCAATCGTAAAGGCCGCCAGCGCGGCACTCAGTTCACCGTCGGTTACGCTAATCACAATGCCGGCGCTACTGCCCAGATGTTCGGTCTGCGGCGTCCCGGTTAAGGCCCCGGTTGCTGGGTCAAAATTGGCCCAAACCGGCTTATTGGCAATGCTAAAGGTTAGCGTATCGCCATCTGGATCGCTGGCAGTAGGCACAAAGCTGTAAGCCTCTCCTTGATTCACCGACGTCGCTGGCATGCCGCTAATCACCGGAGCAGCATTGTAAAGTTTCTCTACGGTGGCCGTGGCTGCTGTGCCAGTATTACCCACTGTATCCGTCAGAATCACACTCAGCTGCAATGTGCCTTCCGCCAGCACCGTGACATTGATAGAGCCAATTTGCTGATCGGCCGCTGTGACAACACCAGTATTGGTGACTGAATTAGTACCGTCACTCACCACATAAGTGTAAATAGCTCCCACCTCAGCACCCGCAAACATAAAACTCATGGAAGTCTGATTTGTAGCGTCTATACGGCTTTGCTGGATCACCACGTTGTAGCCTGAAGGAGGCAATAAATCGATAGTCAATTCATCAACGGAAGCGTCAGTTCCCACATTACCTTGTGTATCTGTGGCAGTAACCATCACGTCATAAACACCATGAGGCAAAGCGGCAATCTGATTATCAGCCAGCGTCCAACTACCATTGCCGTTATTGGTTGGTGTATAGGTTTGACCATTCACCATCAGACTTAAAGTGGCAGTAGCATCATCCACGGTACCAGCCAAAGCAGGGGTTGAGTCTGCCGTGGTCAGTGCAGTCACTGTCACTACAGGAGCCACAGAATCCTGAGTAATACTCACCACATCCACAGCGGCCGATACATTGGCCGCTTTGTCTTTGGCAATAACGACAAAGTTATTTTCAACATTCTGAGTAAGAGGCGCTGTCAGTGACCAGTTGCCAGCAGTGACAACACCCACCTCTGCGCTGGCCAGCACTGTGCTGTTATCTGCCACACCATCATTGTCAGCGTCTGCAAATAATTCTACTGTGACACCATCTTCAGTATGCGTGCCTGCTATCACCTGAGTCAGCGTATTCACTGCCAAAGGTGTAACAGGGCTGGTGATCACAGGGACAACAGGCGCTATGGAGTCTTCAGTAATAGTAGGTACATCCACAGCAGTCGAGACATTGCCCGCCGCATCCTCCGCTATGACTACATAGTTGTGTGCAGTGTTTGCAGTTAAAGGTTGTAACAGACTCCAGTTACCATTGGCATCTACGATAGTACTGACCACAATACCACCATCTGCCGTACCATCATTGCCGATATCTACATAGAGGTTAATTAGGACACCTGGTTCACTGTGAGTACCTTTAATCTGGTAATTCGCTGCATTAACAAACACCGCCTGAGCTGGGTCTGTCACTATGGAAATCAGCGGGGCCGTAGTGTCTACCTTAGCTGCGCTGTTGTTAATACCACTGAAGTTCAAAGTTGCGTCATTATTGCCCGCATCTTTAATGGTGGCACCATTCAGCAGAGACAATGCATTACTGGCTATAGCAACACCTGAATCAGCAGTATTTTCACCGGCGAGAACTGTGTAGCTGAAGGTTAAAATGCCAGCCGCGTTACTGGTTAACAGGGCCTGACGGGTAACGCCTCCGATGTCTACAGCCAAACTGTAGTCAGAATTAGCACCGGATAACACTAAAGCCTCGCTGAAAGTCAGGCTAAAGCTAATGCTGTCTCCGGCTTTATAGTTACCATTAGCAATAGCCACTGAGCTAATGGTTGGCACGTTGGCATCTTTATTCACAGTAGCGGTAACAGCTGGAGTACTGTCGTTACCCGCAGCATCTGTTAAGATCAGGCTGATAGTTAAAGCACCATCATTTAACCCACTGGCATTAAGTCCCGTGACTTGCTGATCGGCAGCCGCCACTACAAAAGAGTTGGTCACTGCTGTGCCGCCATTACTGCTGCTGATACTGTAGTTTGCAGTTGCCCCCACCTCAGCACCCGCCAAGGTAAAGCTCAATGCCGCTTGATTTCCGCTGGTAACAGACGCCTGATCAAAAGCCACACCGCCAATGGCTGGTGGGGTTTTGTCCAGTGTGATCACCAGAGGATCTGAAGCCACACTAACATTACCAGCCAGATCTGTGGCTGTCACGGTGATATTATGATCCCCTTCGCTGGTTACAGCTGCAGTGGTCACGCTCCAGCTACCCCCTGTAGCCGTTGCTGTTCCCAGCGCATTGTTCACACTGGAGTTCAGACTGACAGTACTGCCATCTTCTGCAGTGCCGGTAAAGACAAGGCTGGTCGCATTGGTCAGGTTATCAGTGTTGCTGCTGCCCGTATCTGAAGCTGCCGCTAAATCTGGCGCTGCAGGCTTGGCTGGCGCTGTGGTATCTATAGTGACAGACAAGGCTGCGGACGGCGCTAACGCCTGGTTGCCTGCCGTATCGGTAGCTGTTGCTGTAATACTGTAAGTGCCGTCAGCCAGGGCTGAACCACCAGCCACTGTCAGGCTCCAGGCGCCACCACCATTAGCTACTACAGCGCCTAAAGAGGTTGCACCAGCAAAAAGTTCGACAGTGCTGTTTGCTTCGGCCGTACCTGTAAAGGTTGGAGTAGTCACATTGGTGATATTATCAGTCTGGCTAATACCACTATCGGACGCAGCGGCCAGATCTGGCACCGAAGGGGCATCTGGAGCTTCTGTGTCTATCGCATAACTATTGGAATTGGTGCTGCCAGTACCTGCATTACCTGCTGTATCCGCTATACCGGTATTATTCAGGATAATCAGGTTGCTTGCATTAGTTACACCGTCCGTTGGCGTTAAAGTGGCAGTCCAGGTGATACCGCCGTCGCTGCTGCTCAAGCCACTCAAAGTACCATTAGCAACGGTCAAGTCTGCCAGGGTAAA
>NZ_BNAO01000003.1:0-2773 GCF_014653435.1 Alishewanella longhuensis
AGTGCGGCACCGTATCGCACGACAACGCTTTAAAGATGATATTGGTTTCGCAGCACCACTGGATTTCACGGCTCGAGATAATACCCTTGGAGTAAGCAAACAAAATAATCTTTAACAGCACAGCCGGATCATACGCAGGGCGACCGTTGTCCTCATTCTGGTATTTGCAGTGAAATATCGACAAGTCCAGCTTGTTATCAATCAGGTAATGAATGGCATGTTCAAAGGTGCCAGGCTGCAGTTGATCAAGATAATTAATCACCACCATGGCATTTTGGTTGTAGTCGTAAGGAATGTATTTAGGCATAAGGCGCTGTCCACTTTTCGACCAGACAACGCTATTTGATCACAAACTCGATCGCGTGAAAAGAGGTTTTTCTACAGCCTCAACGCGCGCCTAAACGGCGAGCAACTTGTTGCGAGTCCAGCGGACTTAGACCGCGATGTTTAAGGCGTTTGTTATACACTTATGGCAACTTCTCAATTTCTTGAAAGGCTAACCCAAAGTAATGAGATTCTATTATCTTAACCTCGCCATCAACAACACTGAAAATAACTTTGCCTTTGTTATGGCTTTCAAAAAGTCTTCCATCAGTCGATTTTAAGTAATGAAACGCTTCAGACGTGAAAACTGCATCTTGCCCAGTTTGAGCTATTTCAATGACCTCGGATATTGTTTTTTCTTTAGCAAGAGTGACATAGCATGCATCCATCGCATCCTTAAAAACAAACATTGCTTCATCATAACTTTGCTCTTGAACAATCTCTTTGCCATCAACAACGCTGTAATTAAAGAACTTAGTCTTTCCAAAATAGTATTTTGTTGACTCCTCAAAATCACAACGACTTGAAGCATCAGAAATATGATCGTTAATAGCATCGATCATTTTTTTATCAAGGCTAAGCACAGTAGCTGCGCTAATTACCGTTGAAATCAATATGGTACTAGCAAGTAAAAATGTTCTGGTTTTGTGCACGATTCTTCCTTGGTGTATAACACACGCGAGCAACTTGTTGCTGTTTGAGGTCCAAGCCACGCAGTGGCCGTTGCTGACTGGCCTTGTTAGGCATTTGCCCGCTCACTGCTGCGAACTAACAAGTAAAAACATACTGCCAACAATAGGTAACGCGGTAGCGTTGTTACCATGTTATTTAGTATCTGAGGCTGTGATTGCACAACAAAATACAGCTGCAATAACACCAAAGGTGCGAGTAATAAGGCATAAAAAGTTAAATCTGGCTTTCTGATTACCACCTTACTGGCGAAAGCTACTACTAAAAATGCTGCTGCCAGCGGCACCGCGATGGTGAACAAGTCGACCAGGGTAAATGCAAGTAAGCCTGATACTTTTGCAACAGGTTTTAGAATTTCAGAGGGAATTGCTACCGCAGCACCAATACCAATAATAGCTATTGATGCATAAGCTAGCGCAACACCTAAAATAACTGCGATTACTCGATTTTTAAGTTGATCCATCTACTTACTCCTTTTTTGCCTAACGCAAAGCACTCGGGCGACGAGCTGCGCAGCGGGTTGGCGACCCAGCGACCAACGCGAGCGAGTGCTGCACATTGTTAGGCATTTTTAGCTTAGTCACATCATTCATTGCTTTTAGCCTTACTGGCTAACTTGACTGACAGTCCAATCAACAAAGTGCCTAGCACAATTATGAAAAACAATGGGTATATTGGAGCAGTTACATTGGCGCTATTTAATTTCACACTCGTTGCACTAACCAAAAAATTCATACTAATCGCGGCAATCCATATAAGCCCAAACGAACCTGAAAAAATCAAAAACACTCTCGAATAAAGCATTGCCGTTAAAAATTTAATATTCATAATCTTCCTTGTTCTTGAAAAATGTCACCTGTTATAAAACTTTACTAAAATGCATAACGCCCAAATTTAGCGCGGAGAGCCGCGCAGCGGGTTGACGTCGCAGCCAGCGCAGTTTGCTGGCGATAATATTTGTTTGTTAGCGTCTGTACTCGCAAAGACGCGCAACCTGTTCTTGTGTTTCTTGTGAAAACTGAGCCAATTGCTCATCGGTTAAAACACCATAATGCTTCAAGGCAGCCATTTTAAACACCGCATTACTACGTTTTAGATCATTAAACATTTCAGCGATGGCATCATCTTCTTTTTTTATTTCTTTCCAGAGCTCTAAATAAGCCTCATGCTCTCGACCTTTGCGAGTAGATGATATTTGCTCGATGCGCCGAAAAATTGTCTCGCATGCGGAATTGAGCAAGTTTTCTTTAAGACCGCTAAGTCTTTTCCAATCTTTCTCAGGTACAGATGACATCTGAATTTTCTCCTGAAGACGCTAACAGCTTTGTAGTTTGCAGCGTCCACGCTTTCCAGCCGTGTAAACGCCCTTCTATCTTTGTTAAGAAAAGTACCCTAGCCAATAATTTTCGGTAAATCAATCTATTTATCTATGCCTTATTACTGCATATTGCAGCAAGCAGGGTTTAAACCTGCGCTGTACTTATTTACCAAAACGTTACCTACCGCTGTATTTATATACAAATTCTTTATTACAATTTGTGGGGATGATGGTGGTACCGAAAACACAGCCTTTTTCTGCAATCACTGCTTGGTGATATGGATTGATATGCTTTGCTCAGTAATAGGAAATTTTTGGGGCTGAAAGCGTAAAAGCAAAAAAGCAGCCTTTGGCTGCTTTTTCTAAATTTGGAGCGAGTTACGAGGTTCGAACTCGTGACCTCGACCTTGGCAAGGTCGCGCTCTACCAGCTGAGCTAAAC
>NZ_BNAO01000003.1:2954-3161 GCF_014653435.1 Alishewanella longhuensis
GACAACTTTTTGTAACCAAGTAACTGTGTTAATGGAGGCGGGTCCCGGAGTCGAACCGAGGTGGACGGATTTGCAATCCGCTGCATGGCCACTCTGCCAACCCGCCAATTTTTGTTCCATCTCTGACGAGTTGGAGCGAGTTACGAGGTTCGAACTCGTGACCTCGACCTTGGCAAGGTCGCGCTCTACCAGCTGAGCTAAACTCGC
>NZ_BNAO01000003.1:3192-6793 GCF_014653435.1 Alishewanella longhuensis
GTTGCTTTGACCTTTCAATCAGTCAACTGCCTTAACACGTGACGCATTCTACTGTTTTAATTAAATCCGTCAATATTAAATTTTTAGTTTTATGACTGTTTGCTTAAAAAGTAACTTACTTGCTGTGTTTATACCCAAGTAACCCCGCTAATGGCTGGCTAAGTCTACCCAGGCTGCCCGTAAATACTCATACATAGACCATAGGGTCAACACAGTAGCAATATAAAGCAGCACCATCCCCACTGGGGTAAACCAGGCCAACAAACTAAACTGGGGCTGCCAAATCAGGCCGATTAGCGCCAGCATTTGCGCAATAGTCTTATACTTGCCCAGGTTAGATACCGCAACATTGGCTCTTTTACCCAGCCCGGCCATCCACTCGCGCAGCGCAGAGATCACGATTTCACGGCTAATCATAATAATAGCCGGAATAATCACCCAAAGCGTTTGGATCTCTACCGCTATCAGCACTAGCGCAGTAGCTACCATCACTTTATCGGCAACAGGATCAAGGAAGGCGCCAAAAGGCGTAGACTGCTCCAGCTTACGCGCCAGATAACCGTCTAACGCATCCGTTACGGCGGCCAGACAGAACACCAGCGCTGACCAAAAACGTGCATTTTCCAAGCCGGAGTAAAAACAGTAAATAAATACCGGGATCAGTAACAACCGAAACACGGTTAACAGGTTTGGAATATTCCACATAAAAGGGTCTCACACACTTAATGGCTGCTATGCTACTTGTTATGGCAGGCTTGGTAAATCTTTTCTGCCTGTTGTTTTGAAATTCCGGGCACCGAGCATAGCTCCGTTACCGAGGCTTTCATGACGCCTTGTAAGCCACCTAAATATTGCAATAAGGCTTGCCGGCGCTTTTCCCCCACCCCGGCAATATTTTCCAGTGGGCTTTTCAACAATGCCTTGCCTCTTTTATTACGATGCCCGGTAATCGCAAAACGGTGTGCCTCGTCCCGAATTTGCTGAATAAGATGCAGCGCTGGCGTATCTTCCGGTAAATTTAAGCTTTTGCCGCTGTCCCACAAAATTAACGTTTCCAGCCCCGCTTTACGGCCTTCGCCTTTTGCTACACCAATCAGCAGTGGCTTTTTGGCGTGCGGCCAATCTTTAAATTGCTCTAAAGCAATATTAAGCTGGCCCAAGCCGCCATCGATAAACACAATATCCGGGATCTTGCTGGTATCGGTAAGCTTGCTATAACGCTTGTCTAGCGCAAAACGCATAGCGGCGTAGTCATCGCCGCCGGTAATGCCAGTAATGTTGTAACGGCGATACTCCTGCTTAAAAGGCCCTTCGCCGTCAAACACCACGCAAGAGGCGATAGTTGCCTGCCCCATGGTATGGCTGATATCAAAACACTCCATACGGGCTACTGGCTCAGTTAGCGTCAATAGCTGTTGTAAGGATTGATAACGTAAACGCATTTTTTGCGCCAGAGATTGCCGGCTATCCAGCGCTATTTCGGCATTTTTTTGTGCCAACGCTAAATATTGGGCTTTTTCGCCGCGCTTGGCATAGGTAAAGCGTACTTTGTGCTCGGCCATCTTGCTAATAGCCGACGCTACCGCTTCTTCGTCATTTAGAGGCTGTGGTAACACTATTTCGGTTGGAATATGCTGATCGCTATGCCCACTTAAATAAAACTGCAGTACAAAGGCCGACAAGACTTCGCTAGCGTCAGTATCTACCGGTACCTTGGGATAGAAGGATTTACTGCCCAAAATCTTCCGATCGCGAATAAAGAGCACATGCACTACCGCCGTCTGCCCTTGCAAGCTAAAACCTATGGCATCCAGCTCTTCATGATCACCACTGACATGCTGCTGCTCTTGCACCCGACGCAGTGCACTAATTTGATCGCGATAGGTCGCAGCGGCTTCAAACTGCCAGCTGTCGCTGGCGGCTGCCATTTTTTGTACCAGATCATCAATAACTTGCTGGTTTTTACCGGATAAAAACAACGCGGCTAGCCTTACTTGCTCGGCGTAATCCTCATCGGAAATCTTCCCCACACAGGGCGCACTACACAATTTTAATTGGTATTGTAGGCACGGTCGGGTGCGAGCCCGGTAGAAACCATCTTCGCATTGGCGAATAGGAAAGATCTTTTGCAGGGTTTTTAAGCTTTGCCACACCGCGCCAGCATTAGGATAAGGCCCAAAATACTGCCCTACGACTTTACGCGGCCCACGATGTGAGCTAATTCTAGGGTGTTTATGGCCTGAAATTAAAATATAAGGATAGGATTTATCATCACGCAACAATACATTGTATTTCGGCAGATGTTGCTTAATTAAGTTATTTTCCAGGATCAGCGCTTCGGTTTCGCTGTGCGTTAGAATATATTCCACGCTGGCAATTTGACCCACCAAGGCCCGGGTTTTAATGCTATCTACCTGTACCCGGAAATAACTGCTTAAGCGTTTTTTTAAATCTTTGGCTTTACCTACATAAATAACAGTGCAAGCCTGGTTAAACATCCGGTATACACCGGGTTGCTGCGGCACCGTCGCCAAAAAAGTTTTCGCATCAAACATGTTGTTTTTTAAATATCACTATTAAAGACGACATCAGACACCTACAATTTGTCTGCACAAACTTATTGCGCAATCTTAGCGATATCAATCATACCGTGCCGCAACGCCATATGTGTCAGCTCTACGTCACCGCTTATTGATAATTTTTCAAACATGCGGTAACGATAAGAATTGACAGTTTTGGCGCTAACATTGAGTTGTTCGGCAATATCAGTGACTTTTTGGCCTTGGGTAATCATCAGCATAATCTGTAACTCCCGGTCCGATAAACCCTCAAACGGATTCGCTTGTTGATTATTAACCTTAGCCAATGCCATTTTTTGCGCCACTTCATCCGAAATATGCCGCACACCCGAATAAACCTTTTTAATGGCCATAATCATGTCTTTGGGCGCAGAGTTTTTCGAAATAAAACCAGAGGCACCTAACTGCATTACTTTAGTTGGTACGGGTTCTTCGCAGGAAATTGACAGTCCCAGAATTTTAATGTCTGGACAGTAATGCAAAATACGCTTGGTGGCGGTTATACCGCCCATACCCGGCATATTCATATCCATTAGTACTACGTCAGGCTCATGCTGGCGGCAAAACTGTAAGGCTTCTTCACCGGAATTGGCTTCGCCTATCACCTTGATACCACGCTCATCCATTAGTATGCGACTAATCCCAGTTCGTACAAGCTCGTGATCATCAACTAACAACACGTTAATCAACTTGGCTTCTCCGTTATACTGGTGTGCTCCAGCGGCGTTTACGGGCCGTTCTGAAGCTTAGAATTATAATAATAGCTGCTTATCGCCAGCTAGAGATCATTTTCAAACAGCACTAAAAAATAAACAGGCTGCAATGTGCTATTGGTTAAGTGTGCCAGAAAGCAAGATAACTGCAAACTTAAAATTTAGCTTAGCTATGTAGCTTTGAAATTAGGTAGAAAAAAAACTACAGATGTCTAAAAGAGGAATAAAACGTAGTGGCGGAGGGAGAGAGATTCGAACTCTCGGTAGGCTATTAACCTACGCCGGTTTTCAAGACCGGTGCATTAAACC
>NZ_BNAO01000003.1:6830-7190 GCF_014653435.1 Alishewanella longhuensis
GCGCTGTGGACGGCATATTAAAGAAGTTACCGGCCTGTTGTAAAGCACTAATTTTGTGGTTTTTAGCTGTTTGTTGAGATTTTCGGCAACAAGCTGTTATTTTCAACAATTTTGCTGTAGCTATTCTCCTTAGCCAAGGCAGATCATTGCATTTTAGCTGCTTTCAGCCTTTTCGAAGCCGTTACGGCCTAGCTCACTAGCGCTGTAGCAACAAATTAATCTGGCTAAAAAACCGGGAGGGCTAAAAGCAAAAAACCACCCGTAAGGTGGTTTTTTAAGAAAAAGTGGCGGAGGGAGAGAGATTCGAACTCTCGGTAGGCTATTAACCTACGCCGGTTTTCAAGACCGGTGCATTAAACC
>NZ_BNAO01000003.1:7233-41865 GCF_014653435.1 Alishewanella longhuensis
AGCGCTGCGTATACTAATCACTTTGTTTCAGAAAATAAAGCAAAAAACATTATTTTTTTTCAACCGCGTGATTTTTGAGCCATTTTGCTACGTATAACACTGGAGTCATAGGAACTTTATCAGTATGATGCGGTCAATAATCTATAAAAACTCGGTATAAGGAGACAACTATGTCATACAGAGAAACCAGTAATATCAGCACCCTAAGTCAGGGCGTTGAAATCAACAAGGTGTTACGCAATACCTATTTTCTGCTTGGGTTAACCCTGGCGTTTAGCGCATTAACAGCCGTACTTGCTGTGGCCATGAATATCTCTCCCATCGCATCGCTGGTGTGTATGATTGGTGGCTTTATCATGCTGTTTGTGGTGAACAAAAAAGCCGACTCAGCAAGTGGTATCTTCTGGGTGTTCGGTTTTGCCGGTTTAATGGGTGCCTCGTTAGGCCCAATGCTTAGCTACTACGGCGGTATACCTGGCGGTCCAGCACTGATTATGCAAGCGTTAGCCGGTACAGCCTTAATCTTCTTTAGCTTGTCTGCTTATGTACTCACAACCCGCAAAGATTTCTCCTTTATGGGCGGTTTCTTAATGGTAGGGTTAATCGTGGTATTGGTTGCGGCACTGGCGAATATCTTTTTTGCTATCCCGGCGTTAAGCTTAACCATCAGCGCGGCAGTGATCCTGATCATGTCGGGCTTAATCCTGTTTGATACCAGCCGTATTATCAACGGCGGTGAAACTAACTATATCCGTGCTACTGTTTCATTATACTTAAACGTGTTTAACATCTTTGTTCACCTGTTAAGCCTGTTAGGTATTATGGGCGGCGACGACTAAGCGGCTCGCAGCCTAGCACAACTTTTGCGCTAGGTAGCCAAGCACGCTAAAATACCCCGCAATGCGGGGTATTTTTTTGTTTATTAACAAGCAACACCCTACTCCGGTAACACACTTTTTTACAGGTGGCCCCTTGACCCGCTTTAGTTTATTACTGACCCAAAGCCCGCTGGCTAATCAAAGCTTTGCCAGTGCTTTGCAGTTTGCCAAAGCCGCCCTAGCGCAAGGCTTTACTATTGAGCAAATATTTTTATACGAAGAAGCCGTATTAGCGGCAGCCACGGCTATCGATTTACCGACCGACGAGCCTAACTTAGCGGCAACCTTAGCCCAGTTTTGCCAGCAACAACAGATAGCCTTACTGTATTGTATTACCGCAGCAGAAAAACGCGGCGTGCAAGCTGATACCAGCGGTCACTATATTGCTGCCGGGCTGGCTGAGTTTGCTATGCGCCTTGCTAACACTAAATTGGTACAGTTTTAATGCAACGAATTGCCATTATCCAAACCCAGCCCCCTTTTAATCAGGGCAAAGCGCGCGAAAGCCTGGATCTTATTTTGGCACTAGCGGCGGTAGACCATCAACTTAGTATTATTTTTACTGGCGATGCGGTCTACCAGCTGCTGCCCCTTAATACTCAAAGCTCTCAGCCATTAAAAGCGTTTCAAAAAAGCTTTGGGCTCTTTGCTTTGTACGAAATTGAGCACTGTTTGGTCTGTGCCGCATCTCTAACAGCGCGCGGCTTAAGCGGGTTAAGTTTACCCGAGGGTTTTACAGCAGCAAGCCAGGCCGAGATTAAGGCCACGCTGGCTAGCGCTCAGCAAATTATCCGGTGCTAATATGAAGCTAATTAACCTTATTTCCCCCAGCGCAAATCTGGCAGAACTTACCGCCCTTGCCAGTGATGATGATCTGCTGTTGCTAAGACAAGACGCAGTATATTTGGTCTACCAGGCAGCGCTGCCGTTTCCGGGGAAAGTTCTGGCACTAGAGAGCGACATAAACTGGCGTAATATCACCCTACCTGCGCATATTCGTGCCATTACCGATGCAGAATGGGTGACATTGAGCGCCAACGCCAGCCAAAACCTTTTGTGGTCGTAAAACCCCAATTAACAGCGCTTAACGAGCTAAAAGAGAATAGCATGAACGAAAATAGTACAACCGAGCATACCCTTATTGTCGGCGGCCGTACTCTGGCGCTGGATAAACATGGCTATTTGCTGGATCTGGCCGAGTGGGAACCTGGGGTGGCCGAACATTTTGCACAACTGGAAAATATTCAGCTTAGCGATGCCCACTGGGAAGTGATCCGCTTTGTCCGGGAGTTTTATCAGGAATTTAATACCTCACCCGCAGTGCGGATGCTGGTAAAAGCGATGGCAGCTAAATTTGGCCCGGAAAAAGGCAACAGCAAATACCTGTTTATGTTATTTCCGGAAGGTCCGGCTAAACAAGCGACTCGTTTAGCTGGCCTACCTAAACCGGCAAAATGTTTGTAGTACGTTTATTGAAAATTCCCTTTTCTCAAAGCGACTACCCGGTTCAAAAACGTAAAAACCGCCAGGCGTAAGCCTAAGGCGGTTTTTTAATGCTGGCTTGGGAAGTGCTTAGCACGCATTGCCGCACTGCGTGCCAGCAACCTCTGGCACCATCACTCACTTAGCGTAAGTGTGTTTTACCACCCATATAAGGCTGCAACACGGCTGGAATGGCGACAGAGCCATCTGCCTGTTGGTAGTTTTCTAAAATAGCCACTAAGGTACGGCCAACGGCTAAGCCTGACCCATTTAGCGTATGCAATAATTCTGGCTTTTTCCCTTCAGCCGGCCGATAGCGTGCTTGCATACGGCGTGCTTGGAAATCCCCCATATTAGAACAAGACGAAATTTCGCGGTAGGTGTTTTGTGCCGGTAGCCAAACTTCTAAATCGTAGGTTTTACAGGCACCAAAGCCCATATCCCCAGTACATAGCAACATCACGCGGTAGGGTAAGCCCAACAGCTGCAGAATTTTTTCCGCATGGCCGGTTAACTCTTCCAGCGCCTGCATGGATAACTCTGGGTGAACCAGTTGCACAAGCTCTACTTTATCAAACTGATGCTGACGAATTAACCCACGGGTATCCCGGCCGTAAGAGCCGGCTTCACTACGAAAACACGGGGTATGGGCAGTGTACTTGATTGGCAATTCCGCAACGTCAACAATACTGTCGCGCGCCAAGTTAGTCACCGGCACTTCAGCGGTAGGAATAAGCGCCATACCCTGCCCCTCTTCGGTGGCGGGTTTGGTATGAAATAAATCAGCACTAAATTTCGGCAACTGACCGGTGCCGTATAAGCTGTCATGGTTAACTAAATATGGCACATACAGCTCGGTATAACCATGCTGCTCAGTGTGCACATCTAACATAAACTGCGCTAACGCCCGGTGCAGGCGTGCCATCTGCCCTTTCATTACCACAAAGCGTGAACCAGAAAGTTTTACCGCGCTTTCAAAATCTAAGCCTTCGGCATAGGCTTCGCCCAGCGCCACATGATCTTTTACTTCAAAATCAAATTGAGCAGGTTCACCAAAACGGCGCACTTCTACGTTGCCTGCTTCGTCGCTACCAACAGGTACTGACAGATCCGGCAAATTAGGAATAGTCAGCGCAATGCTATCAAGCTCAGCCAGTACGCTATCTAATTTTTGCTTAGCGGCATCAAGCTGTGCGCCTAAGCCATCTACTTCTGCAAGTAATGGCGAAATATCTTCACCACGCGCTTTTGCCTGGCCAATGCCTTTTGATTTGGTATTACGCAGGTTTTGTAATTCTTGCGTATCCATTTGCAGCACTCGGCGCTGCTCTTCTAATGCGGTTAAGGTGGCCACATCCAGGGTTAGGCCACGTGTCGCTAAACGCTCGGCCGTTTGCGCTAACTCAGCGCGTAAAAATTTTGGATCTAACATAGTAATAACTTCTTCTGGTCAGGCTATCTCGCTCATTATAATTGCTGTTTTGGCGCTAGCTGTTTAGCTGCAACAAAAATGAATTTGAGGATAGTGCTAACAATTAATTGAATAGGGCAGAATATTACCCAGTGCTAAGCGAAATTGAAATGCTTTTCCACGTTTTTATCCCCTTCATCCTGAAAGTTGTAGCAACCTTCCCCTTATGGTTGGCGCTTTGTCTGGCTTTGTGCATCCAACTCACGCAAATACCGCAGTTTTTCCGCCAGTTGTTTTTCCATACCGCGCTCTGAAGGTTGGTAAAACTGCTCGTGCCACAGCTCAGGCGGTAAATAACGCTCCCCGGCGGCATAAGCGCCGGGCTCATTGTGCGCATAGCGATACTCAGCGCCATGGCCTAATTGCTTTTGCAATGCAGTCGGGGCATTACGTAAATGCAGCGGCACCGGATAATCCGGCATCTCGGCGATTTGCTGTTTAATGCGGTTAAAGGCCATATACACCGCATTACTTTTTGGCGCTAAGGCTAAATACACTGCAGCCTGCGCAATAGCCCGTTCCCCCTCAGCAGGACCAACCCGTGAAAAAGTATCCCAAGCATTTAGCGCCAGCGTTAACGCCCGTGGATCGGCGTTACCAATATCTTCACTGGCAATGGCTAATAAGCGCCGGGCGACATAGAGCGGATCACCACCACCGGCCAGAATGCGTGCATACCAATAAAGCGCTGCGTCAGGATCGGAACCCCGTACCGACTTATGAAAAGCCGAAATTAAGTCATAAAATACATCGCCTTCGCGATCAAACCCTGCCAGTTGCTGCGGTACCACCTGTTTTACCTGCTCAGCCGTAATGCAACTACCCGGCTCGGCTAGCTCTGCCAGTTGTTCCAGTACGTTTAATAGGCGCCGGGCATCGCCTGCGCTAAGCTGCAATAGCAAACGCTCGGCATCCGCAGCAATGCTGAGCTTTAACGCACCTAAACCTGCGGGCTCAGTGTTCAGGGCATGATGCAGTACTTGCTGTAAATCTTGTTCGGTAAGCGGTTTCAGTACACAAACCCGGGCGCGCGAGAGTACCGCATTATTTAGGGCAAACGCCGGGTTCTCAGTGGTCGCGCCAATAAAAATAATGGTGCCATCTTCAATATGCGGTAAAAACGCATCCTGCTGCGCTTTATTAAAACGATGTACTTCATCTACAAATAATAAGGTTCGTTGCTGATATTGCTGCTGGCGTAATTTGGCTTCGCTAATGGCGTCGCGGATCTCTTTAACGCCAGCGGTAACCGCCGAAATACGCTGCATGGCAGCATTAGCGTGGCTGGCAATCAGCTCTGCAAGGGTCGTTTTACCGGTGCCCGGCGGTCCCCATAAAATTAACGAGAACACCCGCCCGGCGGTAATGGCTTTATGGAGTGGCGTACCGGGTGCCACCAAATGTTGCTGACCAACATAGTCAGCAAGCTGCTGCGGTCGCATCCGGGCCGCCAGTGGCCGGATATCGTCAGAAAAATCAAGTTGCAGGCTGGTCATGGCTGGGTAATTTGTTGAAAATTAGCGTTGACGCTGATCATCAACATCGAGATTATTAGTCACGTTAAAGCCAAACAACGTATCCGTTAAACGGGTATTTAGCTTAATCTCACTAAACAGATAAACACTTTGCTGCTGGTTGATGTCAATAACCTGCATTTCAATTAGCTTATTATCGCTAAAGGTCAGCATCAGTTGCTGTACCGGGTTATCGGCATTAAGCGGGTGGATAAAGAAGCTTTGTGCTTGTTTTGTTACCTGGTACTGTTGCCAGAGTGTTTTATCGGCGCTGGTCAGCAGCGCAAAAGGGGTTTGCCCAACTTCACTCTCGGCATCATAAATACTCACTTGCTCCAGCAGCTCATTATAAAACCACAGGGTTTTACCATCACTCACCAATAAAGACGGCTCTGGCGTTTGGCTTTCAAATCTAAAACGTGCATGTTGTTTTAGCGCGAGAGTGCCTTCACCCTCTTGTAATAATTGCTGCTGAATATCGTAAACCCGTTGGCGGTACTGTGCAGAAAATGATTTCACCTTCGCTAATTGCTGCATTAGCTCTGCGCTGGCATCTTCTGCCGCCAAACGTTGCTGGCGCATGGCCTGCATATGGGGCGCAAAATCAGGGCGCGGCAAAACCTCTACCGTTTGCGCCACTACGCCTTGCCATAGCGCTGTTCCTGCAAAACTTGCTGCCAACACCACTAAAGCTGTGATTTTTTTCATTAATATCCTCTGTTTGCAGCCGGTACAACCACTTCACGGTTGCCATTATGTCCTGGAGCACTTACTACGCCGCTGTGTTCCATTTGTTCCACCAGCCGCGCAGCACGATTATAGCCGATCCTAAACTTGCGTTGCACGCCAGAAACAGAGGCGCGACGGGTTTCTATTACAAAAGCCACCGCCTGGTCATATAACGGATCCGCTTCGCCGTCTTCCCCTTCGAGTGTTTCGCCAGGTAATAAGTTCTCTTCAGTGGTTTCGCCGCTTAAAATCTCAGCAATATACTGCGGCTTGCCGCGTTTTTTCCAATCAGCAACCACGGCATGAACTTCATGATCGTCTACAAAGGCGCCGTGCACCCGGTTAGGTACGCCTGAGCCTGGCGGCAGATACAACATATCGCCCTGCCCTAATAAGCTTTCTGCGCCTTGCTGATCTAAAATAGTGCGGGAATCAATTTTCGACGATACCTGAAAGGCGATCCGCGTCGGAATATTGGCCTTGATCAAACCGGTGATCACATCGACCGACGGCCGCTGCGTTGCTAAAATCAAGTGGATACCGGCCGCCCGTGCTTTTTGGGCGATACGGGCAATCAGTTCTTCTACTTTTTTACCGACAATCATCATCATATCGGCAAATTCGTCAATCACTACCACGATAGACGGCAGCTTTTCTAAATACGGTGCTTCGCCACGCATATCGTCTGATGGCTTCCACAGCGGGTCTTTGATTGGTTGCCCTTCGCTAATGGCGTCTTTTACTTTAATGTTGTAGCCTTTGAGGTTACGCACCCCAAGTGCCGACATCAGCTTATAGCGCCGCTCCATTTCACCCACGCACCAACGCAGGCCATTGGCGGCATCTTTCATATCGGTAACCACTTCGGTTAATAAGTGCGGAATACCCTCGTAAATCGACAGTTCCAACATCTTGGGGTCAATCATTAAAAAGCGTACATCATCCGGTGTCGACTTATACAATAAACTACAAATCATTACGTTAACGCCAACCGATTTACCCGAACCCGTGGTACCGGCAACTAACAAATGCGGCATTTTCGCTAGGTCTGCAACAACTGACTTACCAGCAATATCTTTACCCAGCACCATGGTCAGCGCCGATTTTGACTCGGTAAACACCTCATCACCAATCACTTCCGATAAACGGACAATTTCCCGATGCTGGTTAGGCAGCTCTAAACCAATAAAACTCTTGCCTGGGATAACCTCGACAACCCGCACACTAATGGCTGACAAGGAACGCGCCAAGTCTTTGGCCAAACCAGTAATTTTACTAACCTTAACACCAGGCGCTAAATCCAGCTCAAAGCGGGTTACCACTGGGCCAGGATGAACTCCTACAACTTTGGCTTCTACGTTAAAGTCTAATAATTTAGCTTCAACTAAGCGCGACACCCGCTCTAAATCAGCAGGATCAATGGGATTAACAGCCTTATCTGGCCGATCTAGCAAGGCAAGCGAGGGTAACTCTTCTATAGAATGCACCACCTCCTCGCTGTCATCCGTATCGTCGGTTTGCTCATCTTCATCGGGCGGGAAACGCATTAGCGGATCTAACTCTTCTTCTTGCTCCAACTCACGGAAGGTTCTGCTCATATGTTCGGCATCAAAGGGCTCATCTATGGCGCTAAAAGAAAGTTGCTCGTCAGCCAGTGAATCGACACTGTAATAAGCCTTGGCTTCGGTTCTTTCGTTAAGCGGGCGAATGGGCAACGGCTCTTTACGTTTTATACTTTGAGTCGGTGTGAGGTAAGGTTTATCTACCTCCGTAGTATCAAAACTAAAACGAGGTTCTGCCACATCATCAATTTCCGGGAAAAGGTAATCATCATCCAACGGCTCAGGTAATGCTTCTACCTTAACCCGGCGAGCTTTAGCAGGGCTTTTCGCCGGTAGCTCTTTATTTTCACTGCCACCCAGGGCAAAAGGGCTTGCCTCGCGCCTAGCATTAAATCGCTGGGGTAATGAGACCATCAGGTTAAACAATGCAAAGCACTGGGCACCTAAATAATCCGCAACTGTTAGCCAGGAAATACCGGTGAGTAAGGTTAACCCTGTTGCAAAACCACACAGCAACAACAGGCTGGTGCCAATAAAATTAAAAAAAGGCAGCAGGCTGCCACTGATCTTATCGCCCAGCACACCACCCGAGGAAAAATAATAAATATCGTTAAAGTTCATGCTGCTAATAGCGGTTGCCGCACAAAGCGTCAGCAACAGGCCAAACAAGCGTAAGCCTAAAATCAAATAGTCGAGACTTAGTAAATCGTGATAGCGCTTAAACAGCATATAACCCGAGAAGGCGACTAAAAATGGAATTAAGTAAGCAATCCAACCAAAGCTAACAAGTAAAACGTCTGCTAGCCAGGCACCGCCACGACCGCCATAATTGTTAATTTGTTGATGGTAGCCCGTTTGCGACCAGCTCGGATCAGCCGGATCGAAGGATAATAAAGACAGCAACATAAAGAGTGCCAGGCCGGAAAATAAAATTAACCCGACTTCCAGCAACCGCTGTACCCCATTTAATGAAAATAACACTCTGCTTTGCAAAAGAAAGGCCCCTAAATTCATAATCCGTGTCTAACAGCCAGCCTAAATAGTCTTGGTTTAGTCTGGCGCGACATCTGTGCTGCTGCAGTCTGTTTTACTGATACGCCTAGGTTACCAGAGCTGTTGTAAAAGTGCATCTTTGCTTAGACCTTATCTCCCCAAGTTAGCTGAAGATACGCATTTCAAAACGTTTGGGCGCTCTTAAAATAAGACCCCTGGTAACACCACCTCGACCAGCTTGATCAACATCTTTTTTCCCGCTGCAATTCGCGTCTTGAAGTAACTTGGTTATATTACCAGCTTAACCAACAGATTATGAATAAAAGCTGTATAACCTGCGCGTTATGGCTAAGGAAACTCTGCACAGCATAATAACTTTACAGCATAGGTATAAAACTACTTTGTTTAACTTCTTCCATCACCACATAGGTACGACTTTCCCGCACACTGGGTAAACGCAGCAAGGTTTCACCCAATAGCTCACGATAAGCGGCCATATTAGCAACCCGGGTTTTTAATAAAAAATCAAAGCTACCGGAGACTAAATGACATTCCTGAATCTCATTGAGTTTTTGCACCGCCTTACTAAATTCATCAAAATCTTCCGGCGAGGTTTTACTGAGGGTAATTTCTACAAACACCAGCATGGCCGCCCCCACTTTATGCGGGTCCACCAAAGCGGTGTAGCCCAGTATATAGCCCTCAGCCTCCAGCTTTCGCACCCGCTCTAAACATGGCGTGGGGCTTAACCCCACCCGGCGCGCCAATTCGACATTCGCTAAACGCCCATCATGTTGTAATTCCACCAGAATTTTCCGGTCGATGCGATCTAACTTCTTGATGCTCTTACTTAAAGAATACATACCAGCATAAAATCCTGAGTAACCACCCAAAACAGGATTTTGCACTATTTACTAAGCTTAAAACAAGCAGTAATTCTGGTTTTTTGTCGCTATACTGCGCAAAAATATTACCAAACCCAAAATCATTGAAAATGCAGTTAGGCGGCAAGTGAGTGAAGCCCATGAGCATAGGAATACTATGTGATTGGGTGAGCGAGCGCAGCCAACAGAGCTGCAACTTCAAGGATGAAGGGTTCAACCCAACCAAGGTGAGACTTATGATTATCGGTGTACCTAAAGAAATTAAAAACCATGAATACCGTGTCGGCATGACCCCTGCTAGCGTGCGTGAGTTAATTGGCCATGGCCACAGCGTCTTTGTTGAACACAACGCCGGTATGGGCATTGGTTTTACCGATGAAGATTATCAAGCTGTGGGTGCTAGCGTTTTAGCGACCGCCGCCGAAGTGTTCGCCAAGGCGGATATGATTGTTAAAGTAAAAGAACCTCAAGCCGTTGAACGCGCCATGTTGCGTGATGGCCAAATCCTGTTTACTTACCTGCATTTAGCGCCGGACCCAGAGCAAACCGCTGACTTAATTAAGTCAAAAGCCGTTTGTATTGCTTATGAAACGGTTACTGATAACAAAGGTGGCTTGCCGTTACTAGCACCTATGTCAGAAGTCGCTGGCCGTATGTCTATTCAAGCAGGTGCCCGCGCTTTAGAAAAATCTTGCGCCGGCCGTGGCATGTTATTAGGCGGTGTACCGGGTGTTGCACCAGCGAAAGTCGTAGTCATTGGTGGCGGTATGGTGGGTGCTAATGCCGCGCAAATGGCTGTTGGCTTAGGTGCCGATGTGACAGTACTAGATCGCAATGTCGATGTATTACGCCGTATCAATGCCCAGTTTAACGGCGCAGTTAAAGCAATCTACTCTACTGCCGAAGCGTTAGAGCAAGAAGTACTGGCGGCCGATTTAGTGATTGGTGGCGTATTAGTGCCGGGTGCAGCAGCGCCTAAACTGGTAACCCGTGATCATATCAAGCGCATGAAGCCAGGCTCAGCCATTGTCGATGTGGCTATTGACCAGGGCGGCTGTGTAGAGACCTCTAAGCCTACCACTCATGCTGATCCAACCTATATTGTTGATGACGTAGTGCATTACTGTGTAGCGAATATGCCAGGTGCGGTACCACGTACTTCTACTTTTGCGTTAAATAACGCAACGCTGCCCTTTATCATCCGTTTAGCGAATAAAGGATACAAGCAAGCATTGCAAGACGACAAGCACTTGTTAGCAGGCTTAAACGTGTACCGTGGTTTAGTCACCAACGAAAGCGTGGCCGAAGCTTTAAACCTGGCTTATGTTGCACCAGAAGTGGCTTTAAACGCCTAAATAGCTGTTTGCCTAAGTTATTAAAAAAAGCCGGTTTTTACCGGCTTTTTTATTTTATTCAACTTTATCTGATTTATTCTCCGATAAAGCTATACATTCCGCTCAGACCTGTTATAGTGCTTACCGGCCTGTAGTACAGACCTATGTAACAACTTGTTTTTGAAAACTTCGCTACACAGCTTCGCTTGTAAGTCATGTCCTGAAGATTCACGCACGTTTGGCCACATAAGTAACAGTCAGGCTAAAAGCGCATTTCGCGTTAATAAACATTTTAAATTTTTAGGAGTCTCTCATGGCTAAAGTAACTGGTGTAGTAAAGTGGTTTAACGCTGATAAAGGTTTCGGTTTCATCACTCAAGATAACGGCGGCGCAGACGCTTTCGTTCACTTCCGTGCTATCCAAACTGAAGGTTACAAAACCTTAAACGAAGGTCAGCGCGTAGCTTTCGAAATCGAACAAGGCCAAAAAGGCCCACAAGCTGCTAACGTTACTGTACTGTAATAGTACGCTAATATAGCGCTTATCGGTTTCCGATAGTATAAATGGTCAGCTTAGCTGGCCATTTTTGTTTGTGTTAACGCCATCCTCACAGCCCTACTCCCTGCAACTATTCATGCCGTGATATCACTGCTGTTATTATTTATTGAGTATGATCACTGCGCACAGCATAATACGCCTCTTTTACGCTGGCATTGCCGGGAACCGTTAGCGCATCTTGATATAAAAAAACCCGCTAAGGCTCAGCGGGTTTTTTTGCTCGTTACAAGGGTAACTTATTTAACGATAGGCAACGTTGGATACTTAATACCGGCCATTTCGTTCATTACGCGGGTTACCTGCACACTGTAACCGAACTCGTTGTCATACCATACATACAACACACAACGATCACCGTCGACGATGGTCGCTTGTGAATCAACTACGCCAGCATAGCGTGACCCCACTAAATCAGAAGACACAATTTCTGTTGAGCTGGTGAAATCAATTTGATCTTGTAGCTCAGAGAACAACGAGGTGCGCTGTAAGAAATCGTTTAAGTCTTGCTTGTTAGTTTCGCGATTTAAATTCAGCGACAAAATCGCCATAGACACGTTAGGCGTAGGCACGCGGATCGCATTACCAGTCAGTTTACCTTTTAACTCAGGTAAAGCTTTAGCTACTGCGCTGGCGGCACCGGTAGAAGTTAATACCATATTTAGCGGTGCAGCACGGCCACGACGCTCAGCTTTATGGAAATTATCAATCAGGTTTTGATCGTTAGTGTACGAGTGCACCGTTTCCACATGACCATTACGAATACCGTATTCATCATGCAAGGCTTTCAGCACTGGGGTGATCGCATTGGTAGTACAGCTGGCTGCAGAAACAATTTTATGCTCAGCAGTAATCATATGCTGATTAACGCCATACACCACATTCGGTACATCACCTTTAGCTGGCGCTGTTAATAACACTTTGGCGGCGCCTTTACTCTGGAAGTGAATAGACAGCTCGGTGTCGTCTTTATAAATACCGGTGTTATCAACAATTAGTGCGTTATCAATACCGTACTGAGTGTAATCTACCTGCTCAGGAGAGTTCGCATAGATCACTTTGATAAAGGTACCATTGGCTTTAATGCCCTGATTTTCTTCATCAACGGTAATGCTGCCGTTAAAAGGACCATGGATAGAGTCACGGCGCAGTAAACTGGCACGTTTTTCTAAATCACCTTTTTTACCACCACGAACAACGATGGCTTTTAAGCGCAGCTTACTGCTTGGGCCTGAGCGCTCTAACATTAAGCGCGCTAACAAGCGACCGATACGGCCAAAACCGTATAACACCACATCAACCGGTTTCACCTGATCTTCATGATCTAAAATATCGCTAAGGGAGTCGGCCAGATATTGTTCTAACGTCAGACCTTCAGCCACATTTTTATATAAAAAAGCATACGCCAGCTTGCCAATGTCGACCCGGCCGGGTGCCAGATTCATTTTGCTAATGGCTTCTAGTACCGGAAAGCTTTCACGCAGACGCAGCTTCTGGCCTTCAAAACGTTGTACCGTTTTGTGCGCTTTAATAATGTCGATAATGGTAGCGCTTACGAGCGGACGACCATATACCACTACTTCAATGCCTTTATTACGGTATAAACGACCAATAATAGGCAGCATGTTTTCGGCGTATTCCTGGCGCTCTTGCCAGCTTTTTTGGTACTGTTCTGCGTGTGATAGGGTCATTATGAGGCCTTTTACTTCAATAAGATGAATTAATCGGTGTCGCCCTCTCCGCTTTATGTAGGGTACAGCGGCTATTTGAAGGCGGCTTATTGTAATGGATTATGAAAGCTTACCACAACAGTTACAGCTTTTTTTTAGACACAATGGCTAAACAGTCAGCAATCAGAGCTCATTTAACCTTATCTGCATGTGCAAAAGTTAACGACACCGAGTTAACACAATAACGCTGCCCGGTGGGTGCCGGGCCATCCTCAAACACATGCCCAAGATGGGCATCGCACTGCGCACACAAAATTTCTGTTCGTTGCATGCCGTGGCTAAGGTCACGCTCATATTTTACTTTTCCCGCTATCGAGGCAAAGAAACTAGGCCAACCGCAACCTGCATCAAACTTTGTTTTGCCATCAAATAGCTCGGCACCACAGCAAACGCAATGATAGGTACCGTCTGCTGTATGATGCAGCAGCTCCCCGGTAAAGGGGTATTCGGTACCTTTTAACCGGGTAACCCGATATTGCTCGTCAGTTAAACGTGTCCGCCATTCTTGTTCTGTTAACTTCATCATCTGCCTCTGCTATGCCTGAATAAGTTATCGGCTTTTTAGTTACAAACGAAACTCCGCTAATAATGCATTGAGCTGTTGCGCCATCTGCCGTAATTGCTGGCTTGCTTGCGCCAACTGCGCCGCTTGTTGGTTAGTCGCTTCAATAGATTCGGCAATATGCTCCATATGCTGATTAATACCTCCAGATACCGTAGCCAACTCTTCCGTGGCACTGGCTAACTGATCATTAACTTCGGTAATTTGACTAACAGCCCCATTGATACGCCCTAAAGCCTGATTCGCCAGCTCAGATTGGTCAATAGTGGCTTTCACTTCTGTCTGGCTTTGCTGCATAGAAGCCACAGCACGTGAGGCATCACGTTGAATGCCTTGTACCCGCTCACTAATATCCTGGGTTGATTTTGCCGAGCGGCTAGCCAGAGTTCTCACTTCATCTGCCACCACCGCAAAGCCTCGCCCCTGCTCACCGGCTCTGGCCGCTTCGATAGCCGCATTTAGCGCCAGCAAGTTAGTTTGCTCAGCAATGCTGCCTATCACATCAGTTACTGCACCAATTTGCTCGCTGCTTTGCGACAGCTCTGCAATCACGCTGGCAACATGTTCCACTTTTTGCTGCAACTGCGCTATGGCTTTTAGTGTCTCGGTTACAGCCGAGGTTCCATTACCCACTTGCCTGTCGGCATCTCGTGCCGACTGCGCTGCTGTGGTGGCATTTCGCGCCATATCATCACAGGTGGCGCTCATTTCATGCACCGCGGTGGCTACCTGAGTGGTTTGTGCTAACACCGATTGCAACAACTGCTGGCTTTGCTGACTGGATTCATCCAGCGCTATTGCCTGCTCCCCCAACGTTTTTGCCAAACCACGTTGCTGCTGTATTAAATCCCGTAAACGCTCTACTAAACTGCTAATCGCCGCTAATAAACTGTGATCATCTCCCGCTTTTAGCTGAATAGTAGTGCTAAAATCCCCTGCGGCAACCTGCTGCACCATTTGCCGGGCAAAGGCAACCTCGCCCCCTAACTGCCGTAACAGCCAGCTACGAATGTACAACGACAAGGCGATAGTAAACAGCGTCACTAGCAAGGTAATGGCCGCAAGTCGCAATGCGGTTTGCCAGAAAGCACGCTGTACATCATCGATATAGATGCCAGAGCCTAACACCCAGCCCCAACGTTGATCAGCAGTCACATAAGATAGCTTGGTATAGCGCTCGCTGGTAACACCACCGCCCGCCAAAGGTTTCGTCCACTGATATTCAACAAAACCTGAGCCAAAACGATTGATGGTATCGACAAAGGTGGTAAATAAATTCTTATTGTCCAACTTTTGTTGGATGCTACCATCGGCATTGCGCATTAAGGTTGCATAATTAAAGTTGGCGCTATCCAGCACTGTGCCGTCTAACGCTGGCACAGTAGGATGCATAATCATTTTAGGGAAAGGGCGGCCCAGATCATTGATCCAGATATATTCGGTTTTATCGTAACGAAGGGCTTTAATTGCCGCCAGAGCTGCTTGCTGCGCTTGTGCCTGCGTCATAACACCACTGCTTTCCTGTTGTTGATAATGGCTAACAAGCGCAGCAGCAATGTCAATCACAGCGACAACTCGCTGTTCGCGCCCTTCCACTAAACGCTGCTGTAACGCATCAAGTGCCATTACCGCAATTAACAAAAAACCACATAAGGTTAAGATGGGTAGGGTCAACAAACGACCACCGACGGTGCTAAAAAATTGCATAATAGAAACTCCTGCAACCACGCCTGCCTACTAAGCATAGCTGCTATTGGTAATTGCTTCACAAAATCCTTTGGCTCTGTCACTACGCTTACGGTAGCATTGCGGCAATATGCCGTGAAAGAGCCTGCTATGCGCCCACTTTATCGACAACCCTTGATTATTTTACTTAGTCTAGCGCTAATTACGCTTGGCAGCTACTATTTGATTTTTCAGCAATTATTAAAGCAGTCGCAACAACTATCGTCACAGCATGCCATCGAGTTTAATCAGTACTTAAATTTACAGCTCACCCGCTTTAGCACTCTTACCGATACCTTAGTGCAGCGGCCTGAGTTAAAACAATTACTGGCACAGCCGGCACTTGATGCAGAAAAAACCGCGGTTAGCCGTTTATTAGCCGACTTTAACCTCGCCAGTGGTAGCGCTTCAATTTATTTGATGGACCCACAAGGCCTGGTGCTGGCCAGCAGCAATTACGGCGAAACGGTAAGTTTTATGGATTACAACTTTGGCTTTCGGCCTTATTTTACCGAAACCATTAACGCTAATAAAAGTTATGTCGACTATGGGCTGGGTTGGGTTTCTAATGAACGAGGCATCTATTTTGCTGCGACAGTCACCAATGGTCAGCAACAAATCCTAGGCGTACTGACCGTTAAATTGAATATTGATCAACTTGAACTAGCCTATCAATCTATCGCCAGCCAAAGCCCCTTGCTCTTTATGTTAGTAGACGAAGAGCAAACTGTCATTGCCAGTAACTACGAACCGTGGCGCCTGACCTGGCTAGGTGAACAAGCAGTTAGCCGCCCGCGACATCCAGGTGTAACTTTGCATGCACTAGACGTTAAACAACAAGGGGAGATTTGGCAGCTACCTACCGATCCGATCGCCAGCCCACGACAAAACAAACAATTCGCAGTAGCCATAAAAGAAAATCAGCGCTTGCCATGGCAGTTAATCTTGTTGCAACCGTTAACAAGCCTGCAAATACAGGCCCTACAGCTGGCCATCAGTCTCTGTTTATTACTGTCGGTGCTGTTATTAGCCATCAGCTTTTGGCGTAGCCGTCGGCAGCAGCAACGGCAAAAAGCTATTATGTATAACCAATTAGAACATGCCGTAGCAGAGCGTACTGAGTCGTTACAACAAAGTAACCAACAGTTAATGCACGAAATTCAACAACGCAATGAGGCCGAGCAAGGTTTGCAACAGGCACAGGAGCAATTACTGCAGGCCGCAAAATTAGCCACTATCGGCCAGCTAAGTGCCTCGATTAACCACGAAATAAACCAACCGCTAACCGCCATGCATAGCTATCTGCAAAGTGCCCAGCTATTGTTACAAAAAGCACGCTACGCAGAACTCGCTGAAAACTTAGAAAAAATTAGCCAAATGTTACTTAGGTTAAATCATATCGTTAAGCAATTTAAAAGTTTTAGCCGCAAAGCCGCCAATAGCCCCGATGTGGTTAGGTTAAAAACTCTGGTGCAAAACGCACTCGGCATTTTGCAACCGGTATTAAAACAACAAAAAGTCCACATACAGCTACTTGATGCAGCCGCCACCAATGTTAAGGTGGATCCGCTACAACTTGAGCAGGTGTTGGTTAACTTGCTGGGTAATGCGATTCAAGCCGCCGAGCAAAGCAGTGCCCCCAGTCTTACCATTCAAATCAGCCAAAGCCACGAGCAAGCCATTTTACAAATCCACGATAATGGCCCGGGCATCCAGCCACATGTCATGGAACACTTATTTGAACCCTTCTTTACCACCAAACAAGGCTCTGGCCTTGGATTGGGGTTATCCATTTCACGCCAGATAGTGCAAAGTTATCATGGTAACTTACAAATTGAGAATCATCCGGCAGGGGGTGCCATTGTTACCCTTACCCTGCCGCGTTATAGCCCGGAGTAGAGATGAGCAACCAAGCAGAAGTATGGTTACTGGATGACGACAACAGCATTTTAGATGCGTTGGCGCAAGGCCTGATGCTGGAAGGTTGGCAGTGTCGTACCTTTAATCAGCCCGTCGTCTTGTTACGCGAGTTAACCGAAAATTTCGCCGGCGTTATTCTTACCGATCTCAATATGCCAGAAATGGATGGTTTGTCGGTATTAAAAGCGGTACAACAACGGGATGCTGATTTACCCGTGGTATTACTTACCGGTTATGGTGATATCAGCATAGCGGTAAATGCGATGCAGCTGGGCGCTTATAGCTTTATTGAAAAACCGGTCAATCATACTGAGCTGCATAAGACGTTGCAGCAAGCGCTGGAAAAACGCCAATTGTGTTTACAAAACCGTCGCCTAAGCGCCCAATTAAGAGAAAGCCGG
The DNA here is from genome assembly GCF_014653435.1 of Alishewanella longhuensis. GTDB lineage: Bacteria > Pseudomonadota > Gammaproteobacteria > Enterobacterales > Alteromonadaceae > Alishewanella > Alishewanella longhuensis. The sequence continues at coordinate 24,975 of NZ_BNAO01000003.1, forward strand.
CGCGGCCGGGTGCAGTTAATTGGCGACAGCCCCGCTATAAACCAAATGCGTAACTTGTTGGATTTAGTCTTAGATACCCCGGCAGATGTGCTCATTGAAGGCGAAACCGGCAGCGGTAAAGAAATGGTCGCGCGCTACCTGCACGACAACTCGGCCCGCAGCGATCAACACTTTGTGGCCATAAATTGTGGTGCTATTCCAGAGCAATTAATAGAGAGCGAGTTATTCGGCAGCGAAGCCGGCGCCTTTACCGGCGCCGATAAAAAACGCATTGGTAAATTCGAGTTTGCCAATGGTGGCACCTTGTTTTTAGATGAAATTGAAAGCACACCGTTAAGTGTGCAAATTCGCTTACTGCGGGTATTGGAGGAGCGCAAAGTCACGCCGCTTGGCAGTAATCAGAGTATTAACCTGAATATCCGGGTGGTTGCCGCCACTAAAACCAATTTAGAACAGCTAAGCCAGCAAGGCGACTTTCGTTTAGATTTATACTACCGTTTAAATTTGTTGCAAGTCGCTATACCGCCACTACGCCAGCGCCGCCAGGATATCCCACTGCTGTTTAAGCACTTCGCCATGCTGGCTGCCGCACGCTATCACAAACCGGTACTACCGCTCAATCAATTACAACTGGACAGCTTGTTATCGCATAGCTGGCCCGGCAATGTGCGGGAGCTGCGTAATTTAGCCGAACGTTATGTGTTGCTGGGGCCAGAAGCGGCTTTTATGCAACAAGGCTTAGCCTTACCCGACACCATTGGTAGCGCCATGGGCCTTAGTGAGCGCGTGGCTTTTTTTGAGCAAATGCTGATTGAAGAAGCACTTAATGCCACCAAAGGTAGCATTAAAGAGACGATGCAGGCGCTAAACCTGCCGCGCAAAACCCTGTATGACAAAATGCGTAAATATGGGCTGATACGTAGCCAGTTTAAAGATGATGACACGAGCGAACTACTGGAATAACGTCCTGACAGCGATGGGTGGAATCCCACCCATCTACCAAAAACCAGGTTTCATTTACCACCCAAAAAACCAATCGTAAAAACATAAGCCTTTGAAGATAAACACTATTAATAGTGGCAACCTTCTTGCTAATACCTTATCGCCTAAAACTATAATTATTGATGACGAGGTAACAATGCAACAGGTAAATCGCCCCACCCTTACTACGGCCTTAGTGTTAACCCCTACGCTTTTGTTAAGCAGCGCCCTTTATGCTAATACGGTAACCGTGCAGGTTCCCAGCGTAACTTTTTACGGCAAAGCCGAGGTACAACTGGCACACACCGATAAAGGCATTATGCGCTATACCGAACAAGGCACACAGTTGGACATGCCGTTTAGCCGTTTTGGCTTACGCGGCGAGCAGGTATTAAATGAACACATTACCGCCTTTTTTACCTATGAAGTTGATGTACGTGGTTTTGACGAAGCGAATACGCAAAGCCCCTTTTCTGCCCGCAATACCTTTATTGGCATTAAAGGTAACTTTGGTCAGCTGATTGCCGGACGTAACGACACCCGCTTAAAGACCAGCGAAGGCGGCGTAGATTTATACAATGAAACCAGCGGTGATATTGCCCAAATTTTACCAGGGCAAGATCGACTGGGCGATAGCCTGACCTATATCTCTCCTAAGTTTGCTGGGTTTGAGCTATCGGCCACCTATGTACTGGGGCAAGATAACGAACGGCAAAATGGCAAAGATGGCGTGGCCTTAAGCCTGGCCTATGGTGACCGGGCACTAAAAAGCCTGCCTTATTACGTCACCCTAACCCGGGCACAAAGTTTAAATGGCCTGGACGCTACCCGTTTATTAGCTCAGCATCAATTTGGCGACTTTACGTTGGGTGCCTTAATCCAATATAGTGAAGAGAGCGAAGGCGCACGCAGCGGCACTGGCGGCTATCTCAGCCTACAATATGCTTATGGGAACTGGCGACCAAAAGTACAAGCGGGCCGCGATACCTCTGAATTGCGCCAGCAAACAGCGGCCAACCACTACACTGCCGGTGTGGATTATCTGTTTAATAGCCAAAGTAAAGCCTATTTCTATGTTACCCAGCTTGAGTTAACCGACACCAGCGACACGTCCGTTGCACTTGGCTTACAATACCGGTTCTAGGAGCATAATAATGACAACAAGCACTGCTAAAACCCCACTTTTTTCGCTGTTACTTGGCCCGGTATTTATGGCCCTAACCTTATTGTTACCAGCACCCTTTGGCATGAGCCAAGATAGCTGGCTAGTATTGGGTTTAACCTTTTGGATGGCCAGCTGGTGGATCAGCGAAGCGGTTCCTATTCCGGTAACCTCTTTTCTGCCCTTAGTTGTTGCGCCACTGCTGGGCTTAAATAGCCTGGCGGCGGTGGCACAACCCTACGCTCACCCACTTATTTTCTTATTTTTAGGTGGCTTTATTATTTCAATTGCCATGGAACGCTGGTCACTACACAAACGCATCGCCTTGCATACCATGCTATTGGTTGGCAGTAAACCCAGCCAACAGATTGGCGGCATTATGTTGGTTACCGCCTTTTTATCCATGTGGATGTCGAACACCGCGACCGCAGTAATGATGCTACCCATCGCGATTTCTATTATGGAACTACTAAAGCAAGACAATGACGACAGCCAGTTTAGCAAAGCCATGCTACTCTCAATTGCCTATGCGGCCTCTATTGGTGGCTTAGCCACCTTAATTGGCACCCCACCCAACGCGCTAATGGCAGCGTTTTTAGCCGACAACTACGACATTCAAATTGGTTTTGCCGAATGGATGATGGTAGGACTGCCGCTAAGTATCGTGATGCTGGCATTAAGCTGGTTATGGTTAACCAAGGCCGCATACAAAGTCGATGCATTTGATGCTGTGGAAACGAAGAGTTTATTCCGGGAGCAGCTGAGTAAACTAGGCACTATGCAACGGGGCGAAAAAGCGGTATTAGCCATTTTTTCGCTGACGGCATTTTGCTGGATCTTCCGGCCCTTTTTAGCCAGCATCACCGGCTTACCGCTGGATGACACCATAATCGCCATGGCCGCGGCCCTATTGCTGCTGGTCCTGCCGCTGGATCGCAAGAACACCCGCATTTTAACCTGGGATGAAACCCGCAAACTGCCTTGGGGCATTTTAATGCTATTTGGTGGCGGTTTAAGTTTAGCGGCGCTTATTACCAAAAGTGGTTTGGCGGCCTTTATTGCCGATCAGGTTATTTTACTGGGCGATGTGCCGTTCTGGGTGATGATTCTGGTGGTAACGGCTGTTATCGTGTTCTTAACCGAAGTAACCAGCAATACCGCTACCGCCGCAGGCTTTTTACCGTTGTTAGCTCCGGTTGCGCTGGCCATGTCGGGCACACCATTAACCCTGGTGATCCCGGCCGCCATTGCTGCCAGCTGTGCCTTTATGATGCCGGTGGCAACGCCACCGAATGCCATCGTATTTTCCTCGGGGCAATTAAAAATCTCCGATATGGTAAAAGCCGGTTTTGCGCTAAACATTTTCTCGGTAATAGTCGTCAGCGTGGTTACGCTTACACTCGCCAGATGGGTATTTGGTTTCTAAACTTTTACACTTTAGCATGCTATCTGCAGGTAGCATGCTAAAGCTCCCCACTTTTGATATACTTGCGCCTTTGATTTTACCAACTACCTGAGTACCTCATGCGCGTGTTTATTCGTTTATTTTTTCGGCTTATCCGGCTTATTCTTACCCCTTTTATGCTTATTGCCGAGTGGCTGACAACGCCCAAAGCCTTAAGCCGTAGCGAAGCGCAACAGGCAGAAGTTAACGCCGCCTGTCAGCAACTTGCGCTCTATCAGTTTAAAGCTTGTCCATTTTGCATCAAGGTCCGCAAAGAAATAGCCCGACTTGGCCTTGATATTGAAAAACGCGATGCCCAGCATAACGACACTTTTCGTAACGAGCTGCAGCAACAAGGTGGTAAGGTGAAAGTGCCGTGCTTGCGGATTACAACTGGCTCTGGCGATACCCACCAGGTGCAATGGCTGTACGAGTCTACGGATATTATTCAATACTTACACCAACGCTTTGGTGTGTAAACCTTAAATCTTGCTATCTTGCAAGAAAACCATAACTCGGTTGCGGCCACTGTCTTTGGCCGCATACAAGGCTTCATCTGCCTGGCGGATGGCTTCATTAGCACTAATTTGCTGACGAACCTCGGTCAGCCCAAAACTCAGTGTTAACGCTTCACCGTCTATGTTGATGTTGCCCGCTATATACTGCCTTAAACTTTCGGCCAATTGCGTGCCTTCTTGTAAGGAGGTATCAGGGCACAATAATAAAAACTCTTCACCGCCCCAACGACCAAGCTCATCTGTTATCCTAACCCGACTTTTTAGCGCTGTAGCCACTTGCTGTAAAACCGCATCGCCACGTAAATGGCCATAACGATCATTTACCTGCTTAAAATGGTCAATATCAATCAATATAACAACCAGCGGCAAGCTAGTGCGGGCGGCCAGGTGAATATGGCTTTCTAACAAATCGTCTAACCTGGAGCGATTGTGAATACCGGTAAGCTTATCAATTACAGATAAACGTTTTAGCTCCTGAAAGGCCGCTTGGCGCGAGCCTTCATAAAATCGAAATACCAGCCACAAAATAATAAAGACTTCAGCAATGTTTAAAATAGCACCGGTCGAAAACTTCAGGGTGGGCAGTTGCGACTGAAAAAACACCAGCAAGCTTAGAGTCACGACAAAGGCAATAGCCGTAACCCAGGAGCCAGCAAGGCGCCCTAGCAAAAAAAACGCCAACGGCGGTAGCACGGTTAACCAGATAATAGAATAGGCGGCACCTTTAGCGGCAAGCATAAAGGCACCTAAGTTAAATAAAATAGCAGCGACGACTAACCACGATGCGGCTTTTAAATTGCGGCTAAACTGGAAATAAAACCAAATAGCGACGCTAGCCGCAGCACTGGTAAAATTAAAGGCCGCAATTTGATACGCACTGAACAACACAACATTCAAACTGCCAATAAGCGCGGAAAAAATAAAGATCACCATCAACACAATACGTAGTAATTTGCGTTGGTGACGATCTGAATTGGTTAAAGATGTTGTTACTGACCTTGGGTCCATACTGCAAACAACTAAAAGCGGTAGATAGTTCCTTTTACTATTAGTTTTGCCAAAATACCAGTTTTTACTCGCTTATTTAAGCACTATCTACAGGATCTAGCGGCCACTACCCTGTTGCACAGCTTCAGGCCCTTTTATTGCTCAGGTTTGACCATTGCTGGGACAGCCCGGAGCTAAGAGCCCACCCGTAAGTAAACAGATATACCTTATTATTGAGCTTTATCAAGCATTTTGCGCAGTGCATCAACAAACTTAAGATCTCCCCCCGACTCTGCGCTAAGCAATATTTGAAACCATGTATCTTCTTCATCGGCATTAATTTGATAAACGCTATCGCTAAAATAGCCCCCTTGTTGCACTAACTCCACGCTTCGGATCTCTGAAAGTAACAGTTCATAGATTTCCAACTGGCCATTTTCATCTTTAAAATAAGAAATCACCCGCCTATCAGTGAGCAAATTGCCGTCATCCAGGATCGAGAACAAGCCAGCAGAATAAAAGTACTCAATGTGTTCCCCCTCTACGATGATGTCTTGCTCCAAAAGAGTTTGCACCTGATGAGCCGATATTCTCGAGCCTGGCAGAACTTCGGTTGATGGTACTAAACCGGTCATTGTCAAAACGCTATAGCCAATAGCAAGGATTGAGATTAAACCTACTGGGATCCCGACAAAAAAATACCAACTAGGCGAAGGCTTATAATCTGGGTTTTCTACTTTTTCAAGTCGGTGAAAAACGAACGTACCCTGAACCGCTTTTGCAAAATAATAAAGAAACACAAGGCTCACTATCAGGCCTGGCATTCGCCCAACACTAAGAGCAATAATAATTTTGGCAAAAATGAAATAAATAAGGAGAACAATAGCTGCCGTGCGAGACTTTCTGTAAAGTCCAAAGGCACACAAAAACAACAGCGCTATATCAATAAAGTTAAGAGGGTCATTCCAAAACGCTAAATCGCCTTCCGCATTGGAATACAATGCTAATGAAACAACAGCAAGTGTAATTACCCCAGAGATCGTAGCTGCAATAGCACCATTTTTTGTCGCCTTTATGGCTTCATTTTTATCCATATCTGTATCTGCCTCCAAATCAAACAATCAAACCAGCCAGATTTCAGTTAAATATACGCCATAAAAATCGTTTTAAACCAGTATGATACGCCAGAAATTTGTCATTATAATTTGGTAAGCAGCAGTACATATTGTCTAGCTCGCCCTGCCAACCCCTTTTAATCTTATTCAGCAGCTGTGATGAACTACTTTAATGCGAGCATCCTGGCCGCGATAAAAAAATGACGCATAAATTCGATACTCCCTATAATACTGACATGAGATTCAATATAAGCTAATGACATACAACCCAACAAAATGCCTACCGCAAGGCATTGCTAAAATTTCGGATTTTAAACTTATGGATTTTATCCTGATGCTTCATTCCTAATAATGTAGAAAAGTGCACCTTCGTTGCTGCAAGGCTCGTTTTTCAAGACAATAGTTAACAGCCTGTATAACTCACCTTAGTTTTGGCGATATAGTCATGCAGACATCTTCGCTCTTTGCCAAAGATCAGGATCGGATTAATAATCCCGGCGATAACCATGCCAATAAAAGCTAACTGATGAATTAAAACTATTGGCAACATCCTTAGCAGAACTATTCTCTTCCAGCTAGCCTTAGTTCCATCAAGATTCTCAATGCGAATTGACATAAGGTATTTACCAATGGTTTGTCCATAACTGTAAATTAAATACCCGTGAAAAATAGCTACTGTCAGAAAGCCGTATATAATACTGATTGCCGCTAACAGAAGAGTTGGATCTTTAAATGATTCAAGTCCATAGTAATAAATAAACGGTATCGATGCCGTAGCGTTAATAGCTCCATCTATAATAACCGCAAACAACCGATCCTGTCTTGTGGCTTGGGTACCGGCTAGGTTTGCTGCCTCAGCCTGGTTAGTGCTTTCAACCAGCTTGAGTTTTTCTCTGAGCAGTTTATCAATTTCATTTGCTCTATCGGGGTACGCTTGACGATCTATTGATTCAGCGGCTGAATACAACTCATCAAGGGAGTATCTGGAATAGTCAATTTTGAAGTCCATCTGTAAAACATCCTTTTATTCAACACCTATACAGCGTGCAGTTCCCTATTGAAAAACGAAATTTAACTTTGTAAAAATGCTGTCTCTTACATTACTCGGGGACCGTTGCAGAAACAATACTGTAAAACACTTAATTTTCAGCAAAAAAGCGATAGATAGAAACATCTATGCAATAAGAACTACATTAATGCTTTAATTAATTCTTTTAGAGCGCCATGTATTTCGTTAGCGTAAAGTAGTGTTCAAGCACTACAATTAGAAAGCCATACAAAACGGCTGGAACTCAGCGTAAACCTTCCCAGCCACAACAGTGGCGACAACAGCGCCTTGTGATGTGCTTTAATCATTACCACTGCTACTAATTTGCTTTTTATCATTTATTAAACTGACGTAGTTGAATATGGTTACCATCACGATCGGCGATGTTTGAAACTTTAAATACAGGATTACTCCACTCTCCCTCGAATACCTGGCCACCTAATTTAACAGCTTCGCCTCTCGACAGCCCCATATCATCTACTGTAAGGAAAAGCTTGATAGGGCTAAACACTTTAGTTGGCATATCGAATGGTGGGACATGAATGATCAAGTTAAAACCGTTCGTTTCCAAGCTGATAAAATCATTGGTTTTGCGAACAACGCGCATACCAAAAAGTTTTTCATAAAACTCTGATAAGTTGCTCAAATCGGAAGAGTATATAAGAACACCGTTCTGCGCGGGTACTGACATGTGCGGTTCCTTGCTGTGTACTGTGGATAGAACTAATGCAAATACAATAAATAATACAAAAGCAAAATAACTAATTTTGTTGCGCATAGATGCCTCCCAGCATATAAAGCAGAGTACACCGGAGGCCTTTACAGGGCGAAGCGACGTAAAGGCCTCCGGTGTGACGTCTATGGTTATAAATCGGACTTCGCCCTTCGAATCAAAGTGGCCAACTCCGGTTCTATTGGCATTTTCTTGAACGGACTGACATTGGCACCGCCAGTATTGCCTTGAGGTACCAACCCGAATGCGGTTTTAGTCGCAGCGCCAATAATTCGAAAAACTTGACCTAGTGTTTCTCGGGTCGAACCATTGCGAATAGCCCATAACAGCATCAACGCATGGACCTTGACATGCCAATAGGTTGATTCCTGTCCAAGCACATGCGCCCGTTCCAGATGGTTAAATTCTTGCTGAGGATCACCGGCTGACCTTGCCTGCTTGGCATTCGCCAACGCAACCTCAACGAAGGGCGCTATTCGCTTTTTAAAAGTACGTTGCATGAAAACCTCCTCGTAGGGGTATAACGCCGCGGTAAACTGTAGAATTTAAGTTGTGGCTTTGTAGAATACTGTTGCACAGCGAAACTACAAAGCCACAACTTAAAGTCTGTCCAGCGGAGCGGTGTTTGACCGCTTTGTTAGGCATCTTTTATTTCATGCCAAGGTGTTAGTCTATACTTTTTAAAGCTATACCTATAATAGGAAGCCATAGCAATGCCAAAAAAAGCACCCGCAAATATCGCGGTTGAGAGCATTACAGAGGGAGACATATTTTGGGTTTTCCAAGCAAAAAAATACATAAGTAGCCCCCACGCACAACCAAAATAAATACCTGATGAAAGCGCATTCATTAAAAATGAATTGTAATGCGGAAACGGGACTTTAAATCCAAGCTTGCGAAATAATCTGGTAATTGGTGGATTGTAGTTCGATTTCCAAATTTTTGCTGCTTCAAGTTCTTTAACTGCAAAATTACATTTTTCTTCATAAGTCATGATTTATTCCCTTTCAATGATGACGGTTCTATTTGTATTGCCCTCAATTGCTGTTCAACATCAGCCTGTAATCGAACTGTAGTAAAATCCATAACACTCCCAACATGAAAACAATGTATTACATTGTAGTAAGCCAGGACTTGAAAAAATTTAACGCAATTTGGATGCAGCTAAAGCGCAGCATAAGCCGCGCTAGCGGCTACAATAGCGCCTTGTTATACATGGACTTCAAACCGAAGCTCCCCACCGATAATCTCTACCTCACCAAAATCACCACATACTTGGTAGATGCTTTCCAGTTTTACCAATGTATCTATATTGCCGTAGTCAATTGACCCGTCCGGATCTCTGGCGAAACGAACAGATTCGATTGGCAACAACCCATGAACTTCATGTATCCCAACGAATTCGAGGGTAGCCTTTCGGTAACAAGTATATTCATCCGGCTTGGCCGCAATGTAATAGTCTGACTCCGGCCAAATACTAGCCTTAAGTTCAAAAGCCAGCCTACCCGACTCAAGACTCCACCCGAGTACAAAGGAATCATTTAAATCGATGCCCTTGAATAAAGAAATCTCAGTCCAGTCCATGTTCATTCACACATAACGAGCCTGTAGAAAAGCCTGTTCAGAACACAGCATTTCTACTCCGGCCATTCTGTTTATTATTTGTTATCAACTCTGCATGTTTCCGGTGGGAATTTCAAGACCAAATTTATTCTGATGTTAATTTTCTTATATAGCTGTGCTATTAGCCGAGTTTAGGCACGACTTTCCCTCGTTTTACACCACTTCGCCATAACGGCTTACTTTCTCAAGATTATGCACCATACAATACAACAGCCATTGGCCTTGCACCTTGGTTTTACCACCTAAACTAAAGCGTTTTAGCCGTTTACTGCTACCAATATTACCAAACACTGGCTCGGCTACCGGCATTCTATGGCTATAAATTTGCTTAGCTGCGTCGCTGTCCAGCCACGTTTATTCGTTTCTTCCCTGAGACTCACCCCTTCAGGGCCAGCTAAAGCTGTTCAAATTCATTCCAGATGAATTTCTCATCCAGTCAGTGTAATTAGGCGATGCATTGCTTTGAGTAAAAACGAGACCTTCCGGGCAAATACAGATCATCACTAACGGGTCAAATGTAAAGGCTATCGACAGGAAGATAAGCTTTTGCCATTTTGCGTTGACCTCATTTGCAAAACCCGTATCGACCGTCACGATAGTCTTACCCGAGAAGATATTCTCGCTAAGCAGCTGCACAGCACGCGTCTGCTGACTCTGCTTGCTATGCAGCCCTTTGAGAAACTCTGGAGCCAGATCTGTACCGGTCGGCCAAACAACAGTCTCAAACTCAGGATCGACCGATACCATCCAGAAAATAGCGATATCCTTCAGCGGTTTAAATACAGGCACGTGGAGCTCGCCATTTAGATCGACTTCCCCAGAAGTACCATCATCAAATGCTAGCCAAATTGTGTAATCAGCCACGTATTTAGCAGATTTAATATGCAACATAATTTACTCCAGTGGTGCTATGTAACTAGGAGATTTCCCTACTCTGGCTCGACGCCAGTTTTCCTCCAGCTCACTTTTGTGTATTTGGATCGCAGCGTAGGCAGTCCGGAGGCCACGTTTTTTGTGGTCAGAACGAGATTTAGCAATTTGTTAGCTACTCGCAAGCCTTGCTATTAATTGGGAGTTTAAGTCTTTAAGTGCATGATAAATCGCTATATATGCATCTTTTCCTGCCTCATATGAATAGTAACAAGTGAACAAAATAAAATTAGACCGACTCTACTCATTATGATGTGCTTCCTTTTACTAGATTTAATAGCATAACGCTGCCAACACGCGCAGCTTTGTAGTAAAGGCAAGGCCACAACGAAAAAGCTGTCACCGTGCTTGGCCTTGTTAGGGCTCTTGGCGTATACTTGTACTGAAACTCCGTACACCAAGGTGCCATTATGGATACAATCAGTGTAAACAAATTTAGAGACAACATGAAGAGTGTTGTAGAACAAGTGGTTAACCGGCATGAACCGCTCAAGGTAACAAGAAGAGCTGGAGAGGCTTTTGTTGTGATTAGCGCCAACGACTGGGAGCGTGAGCAAGAAACGCTTTATGTACTCCAGAGCCAGAGCCTCATGCAACAGATTGCTGCATCCCTTGAAACTCACAACCGTGATAAAGGTTACATACCGACTGAAGAGCAAATGAATGAGATCACTGGTTTTTGAAGGCAGTACTTGGGAAGCGTATGAAACTATGCGCGAAAAAGACAAACAATTACACAAGGCCTTGTGCAAATTACTTAAAGAAATGCTGCGTTCAAACGACCCTGCATCAGGTTTGGGAAAACCGGAACCACTTAAGCATAATCTCTCCGGCCTCCGGTCAAAGCGGATATCACAGAAGGATCGTTTGGTATATAGGTTTGACGAAAAATCCATTTATATCTTCGCTATTGGTGGGCACTACGATCAGCCCAACGCAGCCAGCAGCGGCTGAAAAGCCGCACAGAGGGTTTGAGGTCCCGCGACCAACGAGCGTTGCTGACTGGCCTTGTTAAATTTCATTACGCATCACTCACATTTATTGAAGGAAAAGAGCCACTAAGACATTCAATAAACATTCCAAGCACTGCAAAGTAAGCTCCTGAGCGATGGCAGAATATGCTGGAACCATCAACTTTCATCGCAAAACTCATTTTTTGTAAATCATGCTCCGTTATCACCCAAGTATCTTTATCCTTGTGACTCTTGAACTCTCCGCAGAAGCCTACAATAAACTCCTCCAGCTGAGTTTCGGTAGCTGATTCAACGATAATCTTTTGGGCTAGCCCCATGAGCTCTCCGAAATTTAATGCTTTGCTAATGGGCTGCCGCAGCACAGCGTAGGCAGCCCCGCAGAGGCCACGCTTTTTGTGGCCGGAACGAAATTTAGCAACTTGTTAGCTGCCAACCTTACTTACCAGTAGCGTCAGTTTTTGAGAGCCAATTTCGATTGTCGCTTCCTTGCCGTAGGCAACAGTGAATGAAGGGTTTATCGTGCTATCACCAACAGTAACCGCAGCTACTACACCCGCTGTTTCATCTTGGTTTGGCTTAACAGTGAGGTTATAGCTAAAGTTATTACCCATAGTTATTGATGCCATTTTATCTGCTTCAACGACTATGGTTGGAGATGCGACCAGTTTGCCTTGAGAATATACAGATTCTGATACTTGGTAAGTATCAGCCGCGAAGCATGACGCCGACGCCAGTAAAGCTGTAACCAGTGTACTTGCCCTAAAATTCATTTTAATTTCCTTAGGTAATGTGATGGTGAAAAACAGCTAGCGCCCAAATTTAGCGCGGAAGGCCGCGCAACGGGTTGACGTCGCAGCCAGCGCTGTTTGCTGGCGATAAAATTTGTTTGTTATGCGCCTTGCTCCCAATCTCACTTGATACCATAATTAGGTATCTTTTGGTATCCGGAGAACTGCACATGGCCAAGAACACAAGCATCACTCTTGGAGAACACTTTGAGGGCTTTATTACAAGCCAGATCCAAAGTGGGCGTTACGGCTCAGCGAGTGAAGTCATTCGCTCAGCGCTACGCTTACTCGAAAACCAAGAAACCAAACTAAACTCACTCCGTCAACTACTTGTCGAAGGCGAACAAAGCGGTGACGCCGAGTATGACCTCGATAGCTTTATCAATGAACTTGATAGTGAAAACTCTCGATGAAGCCATTTAATCTCACTGTTGCTGCTAAAACAGATTTACGAGATATCGCATTATTTACCCAGCGTCGCTGGGGAAAAGAGCAACGAAATATCTATTTAAAACAATTTGATGATTCATTTTGGCTTTTAGCTGAAAACCCCGACATCGGTAAAACATGCGATGAAATCAGAAACGGATATCGTAAATTCCCTCAAGGTAGCCACGTCATTTTTTATCAACAGATAGGCAGTCAACAAATTAAAATCATCCGTATTCTTCATAAGAGTATGGATGTTAACCCGATACTTGGCGCATAACACGGAGCGAAGCGGCGGCCCGTCAGGGACGTCCGCCTTACGTGGATTGTTAGGTGACGAATTTATAAGACTAACCACAAGATCACCACCCAGGACACGGGTTCTACCCCGTTTTACGACGCTTGTTGGAAAACTCACTATCTGCAAAAGTAAGTTGATGGCTCATGATGCGTTCTTTCTGAGTTATCATTTGTGGCAGATTATTTCATATTAGGGACTTATTCGCATGTTCCCTAGGTAAAAATCTGCCATAGGTTCAATGGTTTGCAAAGTAAAGAGCTTTCGTCATTGCCGTCCCCATTCCTTTCCACCCATTTCTACCAACCGAGACGCGGCGCGTCGAAAGGAAAAAGCGAGATCATTGGCGGCCGATAATTGTGCCAGTGACACGCCACTTCGACCCGTCGCCGACCACTCAAATTGTTCACCCTCTTTGGTGCGAATCATGGTCGTCGCATAGGAACTCGAGTTTCCCCCCTTCTCACTGACAAACAACTCTTCATTTCCATCACTGCTTTCAACTTGCGCTTCAAACTCGACAAATAATTCATCGAGCGGGACTTTTGCCGCTAGCACCAAGCGGGTGCGAGATTCATAACACACGTCAATGAGGGTCACGAATCGTCGCGCTTCGTCGAGGTGATTGACGTCTAATTGCGGCACCCGGTCCATGATGAGGACCTGAAATCGGTCGCAGAGGGAAATATAATCGGCCGCGCCGAGTGGTTGGTAGCATAACTCGGAAAAGTCAAACCAGGCGCACCGGTCATTCAATCGGGCGACCTGGACGGTGCGACCGAAGGGTACGTGAATGGCCTCGGCCTCAGTTCCGGATGCAGTGCCACCAAATATTTCTTTCAACTGCGCCTGCATGTTGTTATCACTATTATTATCGCCGTGAACATCCTTGTTTGACCAAAAATAGGATTGACCATCAGCTCGAGTTTCGAGTCGATAATCCTTGGCGGAATCCTCCATGGAGATAATGTCGAACGTGTGTTTTAACATGTCTATGAATGGCAAAAAGAGGGATCGGTTAATGCCTCCCTCATACAAGGCATCGGGGGAGCGATTCGAGGTGGCCACCACCACGACATTCCAATCCAATAATAATAAAAAAAGTCGTTTCAAAATCATGGCATCGGCAACGTCTGTTACTTGAAATTCATCGAAACAGAGAAGTTGGGCTTCCTGTGCCAATTGCTGCGCAATGATGGGTATCGCATCATCTCGTGGGTGCTTCTGTTTGTAGACAAAGATTCGATGATGGACGTCTAGCATGAATTCATGAAAGTGGACGCGGCGTTTGGTAATTTTTACGTGTTTGAAGCTGTGGCTGTCATTATTACAGCAAGAATCATCAGGAACATTAACCGACGCGTAAAAGAGATCCATTAGAAAGCTCTTGCCGACCCCGACCGGTCCATGAATGTACATGCCTCGCGGTGGTGGACCAAAAGACCACAAATGGAATTTCTTTCGAAGAAAGGACTGAGCGGATGCCAAGGATCGCGTCAGTAACAGCGAACTGCTGCTTGTAGAGCTGCTCTCTGTCGGTCTGTCGGTGCGCACGGGTACTGGTGGGAGCGAGGTAAGAGACTCGTGCAGGGCATCGAGTTTTGCCGCCAGAGCGACTTGCGCGTCATCTCGTCGCACCTCCTCCGCATCCACCTTGCGTTCATACGCCGCTGTCACGGGGCCTGTCGGGAGGGATCGCCGAGCAACGCGATGTTGTGCTGCCATATTCTTCATCACCGTCTTCATCATCAACATGATGAGTTTATCAACATGGTAAGGAAAGTACGATCAAGTCCGCTTCTTCCCGCTTTTTTTGATTGTCTAAGGTCTACGAGTAATTGGGGTCAGAAGAAGATTAATGGGAAACCTTAATCTGACCCCGATTTCTGCCAAGCAGCAAAATGACGCCGTATACAATCAGGAGCGCAACCATTACAAATCCTAGGATTGCTTCCATCTATCCTCCGGGCTCCGTAGCGGCGAACGAAATAAAGGCCGTTGGAATTCTATCGTGCATCGTTGTTTCCCTAAGAGCTAACGCTCAAAACAGCGGCGCGTTAAGCGTCCGCCTGCTTTTTCTTGTTAGCATTTTGTTTGATTAAAACCTTTTCCACGAGGTATCGCTTCAATATGCCTTTGGCGGATACCACTTTTCTCGCGTGAAACTCAACTTTCCCTTCACCTTCCCCTCCCTGTGCATGATGCATTGACCAAGTTACACGTTTTCGCATTTGTTCAGTGGCTTTATCTGGAAGTTTGAAGGATACAGTATGACCTTTCTTATCCTCATAGAATCGACCAATGCCTGAAAGTATATTGTATTTAGTAACGTTGCCTTCTATACCAGCTAGGATCTGGTTTTCTGTGCGGATAGACACGCTTTTCAACGTTTCTGAATTCATGTTTATGACATCGCCAACTCTCGGCCTAGAAACTGTTATGGTTATTTCGGGATTATTTTTAATTGGTCGATGAGCTTCTTCTAAGGCAGACTCAAGAACTTCTTCAATATCACTAATGAAAGGCTCAGCTCGCTCTCCAAGCTTTTTAACAGTTGGAGTTTCTGGCTCATATACTAAATCGAGCGTTTTTGACCATGTCCACTTCAAGATATCCCAAAATGCAGCTGCTACAACACTTGCAGCGATAGGATTCTCAACAATTAACGTTAAAACCTGCTCGTAGCTGCCTTTTTGGGGTGGGCTGACATATATCTTGGCTCCTGTAGCCCTATTTCCTTTCCTTTTAACATCTCCATCATTAAGCAAGGCATGAGTTGTGATCGCAATAGCTCTCGCAAAACCATGTAACGATACAGATGCATCGTACATATCAAGTCGATGAAGATCGGCATCTCCACCTTGGTATGAAAGTTTTATTTGAATTTGTTTCATAATCCCTTATTTCTACTCCGATGCGAAATTAGTATGAAATGCTAACGCATTGCTCACCGGAAAATGACGAGCGCCAGCGAGTTATTTTCCGGTGAGCAATGCGTTAGCAGCAAACACCTGAACCTTCGCGGCTTGCCGCCACGCGATGCTTGCCGAAGCCACTGCACTCATAAATTAAAAACCTAACCAGCCAAGTGCGATACAACGACATAGCTGGAACCTTAAAACTTGCTGTAAGCGGAGCCAATGAACCAAAGGAACAACGCTACCGCCCTCGCCGCCAGCAACTGACCAACAAACTGGCGAACTTTGCATTTTGGCTTTACCGCTAAGAAAACAAAACGCGAGCAAAACCAGAGTTAAAACGCGTACTACCCTTTACATTTTGAAAGCTGCTAACGCCCCGCGCATGCGCGCGAACTTGTGAGCGTCGCAGGGGCCGCAGGCCCCGAATGACGCGGATTGTTAGGTGCTTAAGTTGCCACCTTAACATCTACCAAACCGATTGACTCAACCAAAACCACGTAATCGGCACCAAAAATTAAATAAGATTCTAGTGATGCATCTGCACTATATGAATCAAGATGAGCATAAAAACTGCGTCTGTAATTGGCTGAAGACTTCCAAATTGGAGATTCTTTTGCCCCCTTTTCCAGCGATACAAAGTCAACTTCACTAGGCATACCCGGTAGCGGCGACAATTCGTAATTGCTTTCCTCGACACAATAAAAGGCAATCACCTCTCGAAAGAGAACTTCTACAACCTGCGAATTAAATACAAGTTTAACAACGACGCCGCACGCATCGGTTCGAACATCGACCTCAGGATATAACCTCAAATCTTGTTCAGTCAGAAAATAAGGTGTAAACATCTATGCCCACCTAACGCTGCCAGCAGGCGCGCTGCTGTTTGGCGTCGCTTGCCTGGCCTTGTTAGCAGCCCACACCGAACTTGCGCGGCTTGCCG
>NZ_BNAO01000003.1:41889-44105 GCF_014653435.1 Alishewanella longhuensis
ACTGGCAAACCTGAACAACGGCACGGCTGCTTTCATTAAAAACCTAGCCGGCCAGCAGCGATACGGCGAGCCAACCGGAACCTGTAAAACTGTTTGAGCGAAGCCACGAAGAACAACGCTACCTCCATCACCGTTTGCAGCAAACCCACAAACGGGCGAGCTTTAACTATTTGCCAGTGCCGCTTGGAAAGCCAAACACGAGCACGGCCGAAACAAAACTACTGACTGAAACCCTTAAAACCCGAAAACCTGCTAACGCTCCGCGCATGCGCGCGAACTTGTGAGCGTCGCAGGGGCTGTAGGCCCCGAATGACGCGGCTTGTTATATTTTGTTGTGAACAACAATCGGCTCCCCTAACGCTAACCACATCTCAGCCCACATAGATTCCCAGTCCGCTTTTTCTTTTATGTTTAAGTTGTTTATATCTATCTTTACTTGATCAAGATCGATAAACATGGAGCAACCGCCAGTCACGTAGAGACCATCGCTTGATACATGTGAAAATATAAGAAATCTACTTCCGATTTTCGGCGCTGGTCCACCACAAGAATTAGCCTCTACATTAGTTTTAATAAACAAGACTCGCGGTACGTCGTGACTTTTCCACACCTCATGAACACGCATTTCTGTCTTATAAAATGAAGAACTCCAATCACCTGCAACTTTCTCAGTTTTCAACGCTGTAGCCGCGAAAATTGCATCATAATGTTTGAACTCTTCTTCTAAACTTTTAGCATTACTCATGCAAGAACAAGCAAATGAGTTCGTTGTTATAATTGAAAGCACAAGAAAGATACAAATTTTCAAATGCGAGCCCCTACAAAATATAACGCTTTGCTAATTGGCTGCCGCAGCGCAGCGTAGGCAGTCCAGTGGAGGCCACGCTTTTTTGTGGCCGTAACGAAATTAAGCAATTTGTTAGAGCTACTTTTTATTTGGTTTAAGTAATATTAAGCGTATTAATGGGCGAGCAATCAATAAAATAAACGCCAACGAGGCCACAAAAAGGACACCTAACTGATAAAATGGGTTCAAACCGTACAACAAGGAACTTTCACTAGGCTGTGTAATTTGAAAATAGAGAAATACACTAACAGCACTTACCGCTATCATTATGAGCACAAGTAAAATTGTATTTAATGGTTCACTGTATTTAAATTCAATTTTTTTTTCGTCGCTCAAAATACACTCCAATCCATAGGTAGCTCTAACGCCGCGCACACGGGCGACGAGCCGCGCAGCGGGTTGGCGTCCCAGCGACCAACGGGAGCGAGTGCTGCGCATTGTTATACATCGTCACTCTCCGGACGAGGTGGTGGCGGTGGTGGAGGCATCTCTGGCCTTTTGGCCGGAGGTGTCACCTTTAATAACTCAGAAAGTTTATACATTTTAAAGTTACCGCAAAAAGCTATAGCGCTTCGATCTTTGTAAGGCGCGTTGTAGCTCACTTTAATAATAACCTCATTCTCTGATGGAGGAGCAACTCCTAAAAAGGTAATATAGTAATCCCCTTCATACTCACGTTGTTCCCTGAAATCTAAACCTAAATCAAAAGTCGAAGCGAGTTGCGCATATATCGAATACACATACATCTTCTTTAGCTTGATTGGGATGTATAGCGAATAGTAAGTCAACTCACTATCAACCCCTCGATCATCATGCTTTAACGCAAAAGCCTGATCTTTTGCCGGTCCTTTATCGCAAGCAGCTACATGGTTACTGAGTAGAGTAAATAATATGAACAATAAAGCCTTCATTAGAACCTTCAAAATGTATAACGCCCGCCTAAACGGCGAGCAACTTGTTGCGAGTCCAGCGGCTGCAGGCCGCGATGTTTAAGGCGCTTGTTATAAGCATCACTTAACAATTCTTTTGGGCTCCTCTAAAAACCACATAATGAATGTACATTTTTTACAAATAAGAACTGATGCACTTCTATTTGCCCAATCTAAATTTATAAATGTCAGACCTGCGGTATTTAATTGCGCTTCTCCAGTTTCAAAATGCTGATGTCCGCAATGGATGCACTTCGCGTTTATACCATTGACTGTATATTGGTCAACTTTTAAAGCTGCCGCAGCTCCCTTTAAACCTTTACCGAGAGTCTTTAAGAATGACATCAGTACTCCTCTAGCTTATAACGCTTTGCTCACCGGAAAATTGGGAGCGCCAGCGAGTAATTTTTCCGGTGCAGTAACTTGTTAGCAGCAAACAC
>NZ_BNAO01000003.1:44138-44995 GCF_014653435.1 Alishewanella longhuensis
AAAACTTGGCTTGTTTGCTGTACTTACATACCAACTCATTGCTTAAACGATAAAAACAAATGGCAGAAAGTAATGTAAAAATTGAAGGTACAAGTAAAACTGCTATTTCTAACATGCCTAAAATTTCTGAATTTTCTGCACTAGACACGGCTAAAAATGAAGAAACGATTGTTGCCAACAGAGATAAGAGTGCACCCTTAGCATTTATACTTTTCGTGACCTTAACGAGTTTAATAAATGAAAATACGACCATTACCAATGCAATTAAGTAAGTGATCGAGCCTATGGCCATTACAGCGAATTCTTGTAATGATATTCCGTACATGTTTTTCATTAGTTCTGCAAACATTTCCACAGTCTGTGTTTCCTTGTACAGCTAACGCTCGCAGCACAGGCCGAAACCCGCGCAGCGGTTGAGGTTCAGGCCACGCAGTGGCCGATTGTGACTGCGCTTGTTATACAACTTTGCGCCCCTGCACTGAGCGCCATGCAAAGAACGAAACTGCTGCGCCCACTAGTAATGAAGCCAAAGTTAAAAACGCATAGTAGTTATGAAACTCATTACCGAGTGCATAAAACGAATAGCTAAAAACACACCCAAGTAAACCGCCAACAGACGCCCCAACTGCAATATAAATTTGTAGTGATTTAACCATACGGGCTCTTAGTAACAAAAGTGCAGGCAACAAAACCACTGGCACTAATATAAGCGGCATTACCATAACAAGTAATAAAAACGGAACGTAACCCACCGCTAAACCCTTTAAGTTGTATAACGCCGCCAGCAGGCGCGCTGCTGTTTGGCGTCGCTTGCCTGGCCTTGTTAGCAGCCCACACCGAACTTGCGCGGCTTGCCG
>NZ_BNAO01000003.1:45023-46589 GCF_014653435.1 Alishewanella longhuensis
CCTGGCAAACCTGAACAACAGCAGGCTGCTTTTAATTAAAAACTAAACCAGCCAACTGCGATACGGCGAGCCACCCGGAACCTGTGAAACTAGTTTAGCGAAGCCACAAAAAACAACGCTACCGCCACCACCGTTTGCAACTAACCAACAAACTGGTGTGCCCCGACGGAATAAATAAGCCGGTATTCTAAAACCGGACGTGAGCAACGCCAACTAAGAAAACCGCACTAAAGCCATTAACACCCGAAAGCCTGCTAACGCCCGCCACACAGGCGAGCAACTTGTTGCGAGTCCAGCGCCCAACAGGCGCGATTGTGATGGCGCTTGTTATGCATGATCTTTCCGCCTAGGGAAGAACTCGTTAAATATCTTAGGATAAGAAAAAAAGAACTCATCGGTTGTTGTAAAGAAAAAGTCCTTGGCTCGAATCTTTTCATTATTATCTGCATCAAAAACATTAACAACCACGTCGCCCTTCTCACCGACATTCATCACAAATACATATCGGTCATCACTGACAGATAAAGTCATATAGCAACAGCCGTCCTGGCAATAAAAATCTAAACTATGCTTTAGCTTTCTAGAGTTAAAGCGAGAACGTAAGCCACCGTAGTACTTACGGAACTCCTCTCCTCTAATAAGTTGTTTAAACGTAATATCTGCTGGGTTCATAAATCATTGTGCATAACGCATTGCTCACCGGAAAATGACGAGCGCCAGCGAGTTATTTTTCCGGTGCAGTAACTTGTTAGCAGCAAACACCGAACTTTCGCGGCTTGCCGCCACGCGATGTTGACCGAAGCCACTGCACTCATAATTTAAAAAACTAACCAGCCAAGTGAGATACAACGAAAAGGCTGGAACCTTAAAACTTGCTGCAAGCGGAGCAAATGAACCAGAGAAACAACGCTACCGACCTTGCCACCAACGACTAACCCACAAACTGGCAGACTTTACGTTTTGGCTTTACCGCTAAGAAAAACAGACGCGAGCAATGCCAGAACAGAAAACCTATACAGCCACAACAACCCGAAAGCTGCTAACGCAAAGCACACGGGCGACAGGCCGCGCAGCGGGTTGGCGTCCCAGCGACCGCAGGGAGCAAGTGATGCGTATTGTTAGCTTTGCATATCAATTTCAACAACTTGAGCCTCTGTAAATATACTTTTAGCCTTTTTAAACACGATATCTCTATTAGCTGGATGAACTGTAATATCTATTGCATTATCTGATAACGTAAAAAGAGTAAGACAGCCAGCCATTTGGATTTTTGATATGTCTGACTTTTTTATCAATCGTCCTTTGGTGTTATAAAAACGAGAGTATGAATTTGGTCTTACCTGCACGGTTGTACCTAAATCACTAAATGTTCTTTCTACTTTATCCAAATAGTTAATAGGAATCATTGATTCCAACTTTATAACCAATACAAAAAACAGTACGGAGCCAATCAAAAATAGCAAAGTGTCGATAAATGCCTCCGCAAAGCTAACGCTTTGCTCACCGGAAAATTGGGAGCGCCAGCGAGTAATTTTTCCGGTGCAGTAACTTGTTAGCAGCAAACAC
>NZ_BNAO01000003.1:46628-163337 GCF_014653435.1 Alishewanella longhuensis
GCGGCGTTGCCGCCACGCGATGTTGACCGAAGCCACTGCACCCATAAATTAAAAACTTAACCAGCCAACTGCGATACAACGAAATAGCTGGAACCTTAAAACTTGCTGCAAACGGAGCCAATGAACCAAAAGGAACAACGCTACCGCCCTCGCCGCCAGCGACTAACCCACAAACTGGCGGACTTGATGTTTTGGCTTTGCCGCTATAAAAACCAGACGCGAGCAATGCCAGAATAAAAAACCTTAACAGCCCTAAACACCCCGAAAACTGCTAACGCCGCGCACATGGGTGACGACCGCATCGCGGTTGGCATCCCAGCGACCGAAGGGAGCGAATGGTGCGCCTTGTTAGCGGCAACAAACACACTACCCACGCGGCACTGCCGCCAAGCGATGCCGAACAATGGCAACCCTGTGCATAATTAAAAACTTAACCAGCCAAGTGCGATACAGAGAAATAGCTGGAGCCTAAAAACTTTTAAGCCAGCGGAGCCAATGAACCAAAAGAACAACGCTACCGCACCATCAGAGATTGCACCTGACCAACAAACTAGCGAACCTGACGGAATAAATTAACAACTGAGATACAACTTAACGCAAGCAGAGCCGAAAAGTAAAACAGATTTTTTAGCTAAATCTTCCCGACAGCCGGCTAACGCCGCCAGCACGCGCGGCTTTGTAGCGAAGGCAAAGCCGTAGCGAAAAAGACGTCGCCGTGCCTGGCCTTGTTATAAGCCCAATGCTGGATGTTTAAATAATGCACTAAAATAACCCAACTATTTTGATTAGTGCTACAAATACCAACAATACGACAATTACATTTGGAAAATGCGGATGTTTTGTCTTCATCCACGCTAGAGCCGGTGATTTTTTAGAAGTACCAAGTACACCGCCAAAGTGCAACGCACCGACTATGCAAATAAAAATTACTAAAATGCTGTTTGCTGGTTCAGAGATCAACGTAGCTCCTTGGGCTTATAACGCCGCGCACATGGGCGACAAAAACGCGCCAGCGGGTTTGGCGTCCCAGCGACCGAAGGGAGCGAATGATGCGCATTGTTAGCGGCGACAACCACACTACCCTCGCGGCACTGCCGCCAAGCGATGCTGAACAACAGCACTCATGTGCAAATTTAAAAACTTAACCAGCCAAGTGCGATACAACGAAATGACTGGAACTTAAAAACCTGTTGCAAGCGGAGCCAATGAGCCCAAAGGAACAACGCTACCGCACCATCAGAGATTGCACCTGACCAACAAACTGGCGAACCTGATGGAATAAATTAACACTTGAGATACAACTTAACGCAAGCAGAGCCGAAAAGTAAAACAGATTTTGTACCTAAACCTTCTCGACAGCCGGCTAACGCAAAGCACATGGGTGACGACCGCATCGCGGTTGGCATCCCAGCGACCGAAGGGAGCGAATGGTGCGCATTGTTAGCGGCGACAAACAAACAACCCACGCGGCGCTGCCGCCAAGCGATGCCGAAGAACGGCAACCTTGTGCAAAATTAAAACATAACCAGCCAAGTGCGATACAGCGAAATGACTGGAACTTAAAAACTTTAAAGCTAGCGAAGCCAATGAGCCAAAAGGAACAACGCTACCGCCCCATCAGAGATTGCACCTGACTAACAAACTTGCGAACCTGACGGAATAAATTAACAACTGAGATACAACTTAACGCAAGCAGAGCCGAAAAGTAAAACAGATTTTGAAACCACACCCTCTCGACAGCCGGCTAACGCCGCAATAATTTGCCGATTGAAGCGTAGCGTAAAGCGGTCAAATTGATTGCCTTGTTAGGGCTACTTGATAGAACCACTAATGGCCAAAATTACGAAAACAATATACCCCACAATAACTAAGCCAAATATAATTGGGTGCTTTCGAATCATTTTACGTTGTACTTCTATAATCCGAAAGAATGGAAAGGCCTCTTCAGGTATTTTAGAAATTTTCTCCTCAAGTTCCTCTATAGTTTTATTTAGTTTATCGTTGTCTTGGCTAAGTGCAGAATCACGTAACTCAGCTATTAAAGTTTCGTAGCTTCTAGGGATCACTCGTTTTCCAGACTCTTGTGACTGATTAAGAGAGTCTGCCAGACCTAGCAAAGTATTAGAGTAAGAATCTTTTTGGGTAGAGTCTAAATGTTTACTTCTTTGAAACCTTAACGAAACATCTTCAAACAGCCTCTCGAGATCGTATGCAGAATCAATAGTAGTTTCAACCTCCCTCTCTACAGCGTTAAATAATTGTTTAAGCTTCGCTGTAGTAATTTTTTCTTGTGTTACTAGCATTCCCTCGATTAGATCAATAAGCATCTCTTTGGCTTTACGAACTCTTTCATTTCGAATTTTTCTACCTGAAAACCAAACGCCAATCGGCCCTAAAACAAAGAACACAAAACCAACCCCAAGAGATACCATTATGCTCGAGTAGTTGTCATTCCAAAAACTTACTATTACTTCCAATTCGCAATCTCCTTTGGAGCCCTAACGCAAAGCACATGGGTGACGACCGCATCGCGGTTGGCATCCCAGCGGCTGTAGGCCGCGAGTGATGCGCCTTGTTAAGTGTTTTTGTATAGTTTTGACCATGAGTTCCAATCGTCTTCGTTACGCAGATAAACCAACAGCGGAAGGTGCTCCATCTTATTTGGATATGGAACCGATAACATCTCCTCGGTATAGCTGCGATGGTTTCCTGTATAATTTGCAAGGATATTGGTCAGCACAACGCTCGCAACCTCTTTGGCTTCTTCGCTTGGCTCACCATCGAATATAAAACGTCCAACAAAGTCTTCACCGTCTTCAGACAAGCTGAACGAAACTGCCCTAAAGGATGGTGCAACCTCACCCAAAAGCGCGCTTTGGGCATATAGCATCAATTTTATATCGTGCTCAGTTCTCATAGACACTTAACGCAAAGCTTTGGGGCGGCTGGAGCGCAGCGTAAGCCGTCCCAGCCGCGCTAGCGGCGACAATAGCGCCTTGTTATGCACTAGTATGGAGCGCATAACCCTGAATAGATAATATTGCCATCAATTAACATAAAAGGCTTTTTATCGTTTTTACTGAACTCCTCGATATAAAGGTATTCAACCGATATCATTGGTTTATAAATTGTCAGTACTTTAAAACCTTGTTGAGTTGAACCGTAATCCAATACTCGTGGTTCTCCGAAGGAATTATGATTTGCAAGCTCTCCGGTCATTCGACCACTTCCTTTATCTACGACAAACTCTTTTCCAACCTGCATCTTTGAAAAGTCACTTGGAGTGGTCTCGCCATTTTCCTTTAACTGACTTGAATGATTCACAGTACATTTATAAGCATCTATTTGAGCCAATACATGATTCGAAAGTAAGCAAATAAAAATTGTGATTAAAATTCTCATCCTCACTCCATTATTGATGTGCATAACGCCGCGCACATGGGCGACAAAAGCGCGCCAGCGGGTTTGGCGTCCCAGCGACCAACGGGAGCGAATGGTGCGCATTGTTAGCGGCGACTACCACACTACCCTCGCGGCACTGCCGCTAAGCGATGCCAACCAACAGCACCCGTGTGCAAATTAATAAATAAACCAGCCAGGTGCGATACAGCGAAATAGCTGGAGCCCTAAAAACTTTAAAGCCAGCGGAGCCAATGAGCCAAAAGGAACAACGCTACCGCACCATCAGAGATTGCACCTAACCAACAAACTGGTGAGCCCGATAGAATAAATTAACAACTGAGATACAACTTAACGCAAGCAGAGCCGAAAAGTAAAACAGATTTTGAAACTACACCTTCCCGACAGCCGGCTAACGCTCGCCACAAACGCGAGCAACTTGTTGCGAGTCGAGCGCCCAACGGGCGCGTTTTTGATGGCGCTTGTTATGCGCAGCTAAACCCAAAACTGCCACCACTTTTTGTTGGCCCTTTTTAGATGCTGAGCCGCCACGTAATTTGCAATATTTTGGTTGATATCGCTTTTGCTCTGGTATTGTTCCTGATTTTTAGCTGCGGTTTTTTTGTCTAAGTATGCTTTCTGTGCCTTATGGTAATCACGGAACCAAAACAACGGAGCAATGGTTACAAAGGCAACAGGAATTATGACGGTTACGTTTTGGACTTGAAAGTAAATCAGAACAACGGCAATAAGTACTGCCAATACGCATATTACTGCGTAGTCCCTGTGATAATTTTCTGGTTTTTCAGGTTCGCTAATCATGAATTACCTTTTCGCATAACGCTAAGCTCAGCCGCAGTTTGTAAGTTGATTGTTTGTGGAAAACTTTTGCGCAGCAAAACCACAAACAATCAACTTACAAACTGTCGAGCACACGAAGTGTGCGATGCTGGAGCGCCTTGTTACGTGATAATGCTTTTTGTGAAGATGTTGCCGAAGCAGGAAGGAAGCTTTTTGCTTTGCCTTCCAGTGCAAACCAACACGCCTAAAGACTTGAGACTTTACACAAAAACCGGCTGAAGCGAAAGCCGAAATAAACCGAAACTAAAAGTAAAAATGTGCTTGCGAAACGCTTCTACCGAAGGCACCAAAATGGAGCTAAAAAAACAATAACGATTGCTTCGGATTTTTAAATGATTGTGGTTTTACGCTTTTTGCGCACGACCATTCAGGGTTTGTGCTTTTGCTTTTCTATACTTTCAGCTTTGCACAAACCAAAACACTTAGCCCCACGTAACGTTCGGTTCAACCGCAGTTTGTAAGCGGCGCATTTACGATAAACTTCGCACAGCGATTCGCTATATGCGCTGCTTATAAACTGTCGAGCGTAAGCGCGCAGCGCTGTAGCGGCGTTGCAACCGCTTGTTAGGCATATTTTATGGTAGTTTAATTTCACTATAACGCATTTTTTTCAAATTTCCTTGGGATTGCAAAGCGCCAGAATTAACTAAAAGCTCAATGCGTTCTGAATAAAATATATCTGGCACTCCGGGAAACTCACTTTGAAATTCTAAAAGTGTTTGGCCTACCACTCTGGCAACCTTTCTCCATTGATGGCTGGAGTTCTCCAAAATTGCCTTGTCTATTTTCTCTAATTCGCTAGCAGTTAATCTACCAACTATTACTAACTGAGCTTCGCTCATTGGGCCGTCATTTTCTAACTGAATATCGTCCATTGTAGTTACTACGCCTGATGAGTTGGTGTGATCCTGAGAGCAACCGATTAGAAAAGCGAATAGAACTATCAGGATACTTAGATTTTTCAGCATTGCTTTGCCTAACGCTGAGTTCAGCCGCAGTTAGTAAGTTGGTTTTTTGTGGAATACTTTTGCGCAGCAAAACCACAAAAAGGCGACTTACTAACTGTCGAGCGCACGAAGTGCGCGGTGCTGGAACGACTTGTTATGGGAATAGATGTTTTGCACGTTGCTTGAACAGAGCAAAAAAGCTTTTCCCGCTTTTAAAAAGCCCAAGAAAACCTTGAGCGCTTAAAACCAGAAGCAGAAAAACGCTTTTGCAAAACCAGCAGAATAGTGGTTTTAAAGTGCGAAAACGTTTCTACCGAAGGCACCAAAATATAACTAAAAAAACCAAAAATGTTCACTTCGGCTTTTAACGCTTTGCCGCTAAAGGCGCTAAAGCTTCAGCCTGGGAAAACCCAAAACGAACCAACTCAGAAAATTACCGGTTTTGCTTTTGCAGACTTTCAGGCCGCCAAAGCCAAAAACCTTTTGTCCCATAACGCCGAGTTCAGCCGCAGTTAGTAAGTTGGTTTTTTGTGGAATACTTTTGCGAAGCAAAACCACAAAAAGGCGACTTACTAACTGTCGAGCGCACGAAGTGCGCGGTGCTGGAACGACTTGTTATGGGATTAGCTTTTTTGCACATTGCTTGAACAGAGCAAAAAAGCTTTTCCCGTTTTTAAAAAGCCCAAGAAAACCTTGAGCGCGTAAAACCAGAAGCAGAAAAACGCTTTAAAAAAACCAGCAGAATAGTGGTTTTAAAGCGCGAAAACATTTCTACCGAAGGCACCAAAATATAACTAAAAAAACCAAAAACGTTCACTTCGGATTTTAACGCTTTGCGGCTAAAAGCGATAAAGCTTCAGCCTTAGAAAACCAAAAACGAACCGACCCAGAGAATTACCGGTTTTGCTTTTGCGAACTTTCATGCCGCACAAACAAAAAACTTTCTGCCCCCATAACGTTCAGTTCAGCCGCAGATTGTAAGCGGCGCATTTGCGATAAACTTCGCGCAGCGATTCGCTAAATGCGCTGCTTACAAACTGTCGAGTGCGCGAAGCGCACGGTGCTGCAACGGCTTGTTACGTGATAATGCTTTTGTGAAGATTTTGCCGAAGAGGGAGGTGAGCTTTTGCTTTGCCTTCCAGTGCAAACCAACACGCCTAAAAACGATGAAACTTTACACAAAAACC
The DNA here is from genome assembly GCF_014653435.1 of Alishewanella longhuensis. Taxonomy (GTDB): domain Bacteria; phylum Pseudomonadota; class Gammaproteobacteria; order Enterobacterales; family Alteromonadaceae; genus Alishewanella; species Alishewanella longhuensis. The sequence goes on from NZ_BNAO01000003.1 coordinate 53,023, forward strand.
GGCCGAAACGAAAGCAAGAAAAAACCAGATGTGGAGCTTTAAAAATACCTGCGAAACCCTTTCTACCGAAGGCGCCAAAAATACAGCTAAAAAATTCAAAAACCTTCACTTCGGATTCTTTGATTCTTGCCGGTTTTAAGCTTTTACCGCACGAACTTCACGATTTTATGCTTTTGCTTTTGCTGAATTTCAGTATTGCACAAACAAAAAAACTAGCCCCACGTAACGCCGAGCTAAGCGGCAGTTTTTAAGTTGTAGTTTTGTGGAATACTTTTGCGCAGCAAAACCACAAAACTGCGACTTAAAAACTGTCCAGCGCACGTAGTGCGCGATGCTTGAGCGATTTGTTAGCTTACTCTATGACTACAGCAGGTAGTTTTGCAAAAGCAGTAACGTGCTCCTCAAACTCATCAAGCAAAAAATCAGAAAAAACGGCCTCTGAAGCTGTTAGTGAAACTACTGAACAGATTCCAACCCAAATATTTAAATGTTCTGGCGATATTTTTTCAGCGATAGGGATATGCGCCAATACAATAGGCAAATTCTGCTCGCATGAATTTCTGAAGTCTTTTTCACTTAACATTTTCTCTAACTCTTTTTTAGACTTTTTCTTTGATGATTTAAAAGCTTCAAAATTTACTTCAAAAGTGTCAGCATTCTTAATTAGTTTGGTCCAATGAAATGTGCCACCCTCATGATAAGCTTCACAAAGAATTGATATTATTTTAATGAGGCTGTCTTTTGCCTGTCTTTTTTCCTTAAGCAATAGCTCTTTTCGCCTGGCTTCTTTTTGCACATTCACAAACCTTAAGATTAGCGCCAGAAAAGAAGCAAATACTAACCCTTCATATGCAACCCCTCTTAGCGTGCTTTTAAAGTCATCGAAATTACAGGTTAATACGATAGATGTAACTCCGAATACTACTCCTGCAAAAATTAAGACGCTTTTTTCTGAAAAATTCAGTTTCAAGAAAACCTTCCTTACTGTGCGAAGCTAACGCAAAGCACATGGGCGACGGCCGCGCAGCGGTTGGCGTCCCAGCGACCGAAGGGAGCGAATGGTGCGCCTTGTTAGCGGCGACAACCACACTACCCTCGCGGCACTGCCGCCAAGCGATGCCGAACAACGGCAACCTTGTGCAAAATTAAAAACGTAACCAGCCAAGTGCGATACAACGAAATAGCTGGAACTTAAAAAACCTGTTTCAAACGGAGCAAAAGTGCCAAAAGGAACAACGCTACCGCACCATCAGAGATTGCACCTAACCAACAAACGAGTGAACCTGATGGAATAAATTAACAACTGAGATACAACTTAACGCAAGCAGAGCCGAAAAGTAAAACAGATTTTGAAACTACACTTTCCCGACAGCCGGCTAACGCCCAAATTTAGCGCGGAAAGCCGCGCAGCGGGTTGACGTCGCAGCCAGCGCTTTTTGCTGGCGATAAAATTTGCTTGTTAGCTCTGTGACTTCTTATCTTTATCAATAGTTGCCTGATTCATGCGAAAGCCGACTAGAAATGCAAAGGCTGCAACTAAAAGAAAATGAGCACCAGGAAACGCTTCGTTTAAACCAGTAAATTTTGAAATTTGAAAAGGCACTACAAAGCATAAAGGCGCAGCCCAATATACCGGCTTTAATACAAGTTTTTGACCTGAAATTATTTGACCAAGCCAGAACCCAACAAATCCTATCAAGAAATAAATTGCTATAGTAATCAATATGCTTATAGCACCAATAGCCAGATTACCTTTTAAAACTGGCAACAATATGAAAAAAAGCGCAGTTGCCGATAAAACAGCTGAGTATACGATTGTTTCCTTTTGAGACTTCATTTTTACCTCAATTAAAGCTAACGCATTACTAATGGGCTGCCGCAGCGCAGCGTAGGCAGTCCCGTGGAGGCCACGCCGTTTGTGGCCGGAACGAAATTTAGTAACTTGTTAGGCATTTGAACCATCCTGTGCTTTGGGTTTTGTTAACACCACAGCCAATAAGAAAACGCCTATAAGCAAAGTAAAAAATGTGATAGCGCTTCCCCAGATTGAATTGATGAGGAAATCGTAGCTTGGTGCAGATACATGCTCAAGCACCCAAAACATTGCATCCTCACCGCCTACGTAGTTTACCAATACAAGTAACTCACCCAGTTTTGGATGAAAGAAACTTATTGCGCCGCGAAGAATAAATAGATAAGCAGCGACTAAAAGTATTACCATCAGAGCTCTTTTTAATATGCCTCGGTTTAGATTCTGCATCTGTAACGGCCTAACGCTCCGCACACGGGCGACGAGCCGCGCAGCGGGTTGGCGTCCCAGCGACCAGCGGGAGCGAGTGCTGCGGTTTGTTATGTGCGAGTTTGATACTACTGGCCACCACGAAGCACTCTGAAAAAAAACTCCATAACAAACAATGTAATAAAAAAATATATAATATTCATTATTATTGCTCTGTATTTTCTGAACGGTAATGTTTTAGATAAATCAGGGTTCATTTGCTTTAATTCAGAGAGCATACTTTTACCACTCTCTGTAAGCGAAAGATTCATAAACACGGATTTGTCAGGAGCCTGCATTGTAGTACTTACGTAACCTTTTAGAATTAGCTCCGAGAGTAATTCGCGAGAAATAAATTCATCAGAGGCAATTCTTATTGGAAGTGAGCCCGAATGAATGTCAAATAAAGCTAGCAAGTACTCGCGTGTGTTCATTTATAAACTCTATTCTCTACGCTCATGACAACCTAAGCACATAACGCCGCTAGCACGCGCGGCTTTGTAGTGGAGGCGAAGCCGCAACGCAAAAGACGTCGCCGTGCCTGGCCTTGTTAAGCGTGCCACTCTAGGCCCCATGAAACTTTTCATACGCTGCTGCTTCTAGGTCGCCACATTCAGATATCAATGAATCATTTTCGTCGAGTATTTTGTACGGCTGCTGTACACCACCTATGGACGCAGAACCATCCAAGCCTAGTAATAGCGTATAGAACACATCCGTCAAAAGCTGGTCGATTGCTTTGTCGAAGCGCTCCTTCTGGTCTGGAGAGAGATTCATTGCTCGGACGTAAGAAGCTAATTCAGATTCATCGTCTGCTTCGACGCAACATTTTAAAAAGCTGTCCTTTTCCATTTTCCAGAGTTCGGCGAATTCGTCTGAGGTCATATGCTTCCTTACGCTTAACGCCGCCAGCACGCGCGGCTTTGAAGTGAAGGCGAAGCCGCAACGGAAAAGACGTCGCCGTGGCTGGCTTTGTTATGACGGAACAAAACCAGAACCTATAATTTGCATGACTGTGCCGCAAAACAGACAAAAAATGCCTAGGTAAACATGATCTCGTTCAACCTTATCAAGAGAAAGAATATTATTCATTTCGTTTTCATGCTTTTCCCTTTCAGAACTAATTTCATGCTCCAACTTTTTCTTTTGTTCTTCGGAAAACATCTGATGCATCATGAATTCAGTATGCCTTTCTAGTTCAATGCTCAACTTCTCAATCTGAACTCGTCTTCGACTATAACGTCCATTCCATAAAAACCGAATAATCAAAAATAACGCAGCAAGAAGGTTGATTGAAGCGCCAATTTGCGAGAGCTTTCTGGCTTGCTCTTGAGAAATTTCTGTAAAGGTAAAATCGAAGAATAACCACCAGATCAAAGGAAGAACAGTAACTGTTAATATATTAATAATTAAGCCAAACTTTCTACTGTAAACTTTTTCAGACTTACTCATAAATTTCTTCGTCCGTCATAACGCCCCGCGCATGCGCGCGAACTTGTGAGCGTCGCAGGGGCTGCAGGCCCCGAATGACGCGGTTTGTTATAGGCCACGATTAAGCAGCCTTGGATTGCTTTTAGCAAGCAAAAACGATGCATCATCAATAAAAGGCCATACCTCGAAATTACCTGCTTTAAAAAATCTTTCCTGTTTTCTATGGCAGCCAAGTAATCTCTCAAATAGGTTATAGACCATTGGCCTACTGCCAGGATATGAAATTTTCGGCCAACGATACTCCTCATCACTGTGTAAGAAAAGTATCCAAATTGCGATTTTACGCTTCCCTTCTGCAGGCAACTGCCATTCATCTTTTAATTTATGCTTGCGTATGTCGCAGTAGAATGGCCAAAGAGAATCCCACATAGCGTCTATTATCGGATCCTTTGTTTCAGGCTTAGCATCATCAAAGTCATAATTGTAGATTTGTCCGGTCACAAAGTGGCGAACAATTTCAGCAGCTTTATCTCGGGCAACTCGATCTATCATAGTGGCCTATAACAGCTTTGTAGTTTGGAACGCCCACGCTTTCCAGCCATGTAAACGCCCTTCTATCTTTTGTAAAAGAAATAACACTATCTAATAACATACCGTGAATCAACAGATTTTTTTGGTACTTATTAAATTGTAATTAAAAAAGCAGGGTTTAACCTTGCGATTTACTTGCTAACAATAAATTTACCTACTACTGTATTTATATACACTTAAACTTATTTTAAGGAGCGGGAAATGTCTTCTCCCTTTTTGCAATATATCGCTGAGTTTATGTATACCCACCGCTACGCCAAAAGAACGGTTGAGGCTTATCAGTACTGGATTAAGATGTATATCCTTCATAACAAAAAGCAGCATCCGTCTAGGCTTGGCGATCAGGATGTTGAAAATTTTCTGTCGTATTTAAGTAATCAGCGTAATGTCGCGCCTAGGACACAAGCAACAGCACTTAATGCACTAAGTTTTTTATATAACAAGGTATTGCAGCAGCCGCTGTCATTAAACCTGAATTTTAATCGCTCACAAATTTCCCCTAAATTACCGGTGGTACTCACTCGACCTGAAGTAACAGCGTTATTAAGGGTTATTGAACCGCGTTATAAGCTATTAGCACAGTTGATGTATGGTAGCGGTTTACGTTTAATGGAGGCGGTACGGTTACGGGTGCAGGATATTGATTACGATTACTTGTCGGTCATGGTATGGCAAGGGAAAGGCAATAAGAATCGTCGAGTAACCTTGGCACCAGAGTTGGTTCCAACGCTTAAACAGCAAAGTCAGTTTGTCTTACAATATTTTCAGGCTGATCTGGCCAATCCGGACTATTCAGGTGTTTGGCTGCCTTACGCGTTAGCTCGCAAAAATCCTTCGGCTCCCAGGCAATTTGGTTGGCAGTATTTGTTTCCCTCCACGCAACTGAGTATTGATCCTGATTCAAAATTGTTACGCCGTCACCATATGGATGAGAGCTGCGTAAGGCGGGAAATTAAGATAGCCTCTCGCAAAGCCACTATCTCTAAAAATGTAACCTGCCACACGCTGCGTCATTCCTTTGCCACTCATTTATTAGAATCAGGTGCTGATATCCGCACTGTACAGGAGCAACTAGGTCACGCCGATGTGCGTACTACCCAAATTTATACTCATGTCATTAATCGCGGCGCTGGAGGGGTGAAAAGCCCACTCTCGCAACTACTGTAAGCCAACCTAATGCTTGTAACAGACTCGCTAAGTAAGGTGTTTTAGCAATCTATAGTAAGTTAGAAGCGCAAACAACATGTTCTTTAAGTTGTACAGGTTCTGCTTTAGCCCTATACTTGTTCAACAAGTTGTACAGATGGAGAAAGGTTATGCGAATAGTGTCATTTACTGAGGCGCGCAATAATTTAAAATCGGTATTAGATTCCGTAGTGAATGATGCCGATACGGCGGTTATTACCCGCCGCGATGCCGAAGATGCGGTAGTGATGTCGCTGGATTATTACAATAATTTAATGGAAACGGTGTATTTATTGCGCTCGCCAGCCAACGCTGAACATTTACAGCGCTCAATTGCGCAGTTTAAAGCCGCAAAAACCAGCCAGCGGGATTTGCTGGATGAGTAGTCGTTTACTAGTATGGACCGACGAAGCCGGGCAAGATTATCTGTACTGGCAAACTCAGGATAAAAAGACCTTAAAACGTATTAACCTGCTAATCAACGATACCAAACGCTCACCTTTTGCTGGTATCGGTAAGCCTGAGCCGTTAAAAGAAAACCTGGCTGGCTTTTGGTCGCGCCGTATCGATGACACTAATCGTTTAGTTTATGCCGTGGCTGATCAGGCATTAACCATTATTTCCTGCCGCTATCATTACTAGTTTTCCGCTAAATTACCGTTTTGTGAAAAAAACAGAGCGCCGATAGCGCCCTGTTAAATCATTAACCGTAATATACCCAATAGATTTCAAGATGCACGTAGGCGGCAAGACCGTTCACTGGTCCGCCAGTCCGACCCCATGAGCTTAGCTTTTCTAAGTGATTGGTCCGGGCTGGCGCTCCAGTGGACAGACGCAGCCAACACCCGTGCATCTTGAAAGACGAAGGGTATAGCAGCTTTTAAAAACAATCGCCTGGCACCCTTACCAAGCCCTCCATCAGTACCCGCGCGCTGCGGCTCATAATGGCTTTGGTTACCGTCCATTGGCCAGCTACTTCAACGGCAGCGGCGCCAACCCGTAAAGTGCCAGACGGATGACCAAAGCGTACGGCTTCCCTTGCCTCACCGCCAGCAGCTAAATTCACCAGCGTACCCGGTATTGCGGCGGCAGTGCCAATGGCAACCGCAGCCGTGCCCATCATCGCATGGTGTAATTTACCCATTGATAATGCCCGTACCAGTAAATCAATCTCGCTGGCATTCACCGTTTTACCGCTGGAGGCCACATAGCTTTGTGGCGGCGCGACAAAAGCAATTTTCGGTGTATGGGCGCGGGCGGCCGCTTCGCTGATATCGTTAATCAGGCCCATTTTAACTGCACCGTAAGCACGAATGGTTTCAAAGCGCGTTAACGCTGCTGCATCACTGTTAATGGCGTCTTGCAGCTCGGTGCCGGTGTAGCCAATATCCGCGGCATTGACAAAGATCGTCGGAATACCGGCATTAATCAGCGTGGCTTTAAAGGTGCCAATACCTGGCACGTCTACGTCATCGACTAAATTGCCGGTTGGGAACATGGCACCACCGCCCTCGCCTTCATCGGCGGCCGGATCCAGAAACTCAATTTGCACTTCAGCGGCAGGAAAGGTTACCCCATCAAGCTCAAAGTCACCGGTTTCTTGTACTTCGCCGCCCGTCATCGGCACATGGGCAATAATGGTTTTGCCAATATTGGCTTGCCAAATTCGCACTGTGCATAGGCCGTTTTGCGGGATCCTCGCAGCATTCACCAAACCATTACTAATCGCAAAAGCGCCTACCGCAGCGGTTAAGTTACCGCAGTTGCCACTCCAGTCGATGAATGCTTTGTCGATGGCGACCTGACCAAACAAATAATCAACATCATGCTCTGGCTTGCTGCTTTTACTTAAGATCACCGTTTTACTGGTGCTCGAGGTCGCGCCGCCCATGCCATCCGTATGTTTACCGTAAGGATCCGGGCTGCCGATTACCCGCAGCAGCAGGTTATCCCGTGCCTTACCCGGCTGCTGGGCAGTAGCGGGTAAGTCGGTCAGCTTAAAGAACACGCCTTTCGACGTGCCCCCGCGCATATAGGTAGCAGGAATTTTGATCTGACCGACGCTCATTACACCGCTCCTTGCAAAAAGTCCTGCGCAAAGCGCTGCAGTACGCCACCGGCTTCATAAATCGACACTTCTTCAGCAGTATCTAAGCGGCAGGTTACCGGCACTTCTACCACTTCACCATTCGCGCGGTTAATTACCAGCGTCAGATCAGTGCGCGGCGTGCGGGCGCCTTTTACATCATAGGTTTCGGTACCATCTAACTGCAGGGTTTTGCGGTTGGTGCCCGGCTTAAACTCGAGCGGTAATACCCCCATACCAATTAAGTTGGTACGGTGAATACGCTCAAAACCTTCGGCGGCAATGGCTTCCACACCGGCTAAGCGCACGCCTTTGGCGGCCCAATCGCGTGACGAGCCCTGGCCATAGTCAGCGCCAGCCACAATAATCAGCGGCTGTTTGCGTTCCATATAGGTTTCAATCGCTTCCCACATCCGCATTACCTTGCCTTCTGGCTCTACCCGTGCCAGCGAGCCTTGCTTGACTTTGCCGTTTTCCAGCACCATTTCGTTAAACAGTTTTGGGTTAGCAAAGGTGGCGCGCTGTGCAGTCAGGTGATCGCCACGGTGCGTGGCATAAGAGTTAAAGTCTTCTTCTGGCAAGCCCATTTTATGCAAGTATTCACCGGCGGCGCTATCAAGCATAATGGCGTTCGACGGTGATAAATGGTCGGTGGTAATATTATCCGGCAGAATTGCCAGTGGCCGCATACCTTTTAACGAACGCTCGCCAGCCAATGCCCCTTCCCAATACGGCGGGCGGCGGATATAGGTACTTTGTGGCCGCCAATCGTACAGTGGCGTCACTTTGTCACCATAGTCGACTTCTAAGGCAAACATTGGCTCATACACTTTACGGAACTGCTCGGGTTTAACGCTTTGTGCCACTACTGCATCAATTTCCGCATCACTTGGCCAGATATCTTTTAAGGTAATGGCTTTACCGTCGTGGTAACCCAGTACATCTTTTTCGATATCAAACCGAATGGTACCCGCAATCGCATAAGCGACAACCAGCGCCGGCGAGGCTAAAAACGCCTGCTTGGCATAAGGGTGAATACGACCATCAAAGTTACGGTTACCCGATAATACTGCTGTGGCGTATAGATCGCGGTCAATAATTTCTTGCTGAATCACCGGATCCAGCGCACCACTCATACCATTACAAGTAGTACAGGCAAAACCGACAATCCCAAAGCCAAGCTGTTCAAGTTCAGACAGTAATTGGCCTTCTTCTAAATACAGCTGCACCGCTTTGGAGCCAGGTGCCAGTGAGGTTTTAACCCAGGGCTTGCGGCTTAAACCTAGTTTATTGGCATTACGCGCCAGCAAACCTGCGGCAATCACGTTGCGCGGGTTCGAGGTATTGGTACAGCTGGTAATAGCGGCGATAATCACCGCACCATCTGGCATCTTGCCCTCTTCAATCTCATACTTACCGGCAATACCTTTAGCGGTTAAATCGCTGGTCGATAAGCGAGCATGCGGGTTAGATGGGCCAGCCATAGTGCGGCCAACACTGGATAAATCAAAGTGCAGAACCCGCTCGTATTCGGCGGTTTTTAAGCTCTCGCTCCACAGGCCAGCGGCTTTGGCATAGGTTTCAACCAGTTTAACCTGCGCACTCTCGCGCCCTGTCAGCGTTAAGTAATCTAGCGTTTGCTGATCAATCGAGAACATCGCCGCAGTGGCACCGTATTCAGGGGTCATATTGGATATCGTTGCCCGGTCACCTAAACTCAGGCTGTCGGCACCTTCACCAAAGAATTCCAAGTAGCTTGATACCACTTTTTCTTTACGCAAAAACTCCGTTAACGCCAGCACAATATCGGTCGCCATAATACCAGGCTGCGCTTTACCGGTTAGCTCTACGCCGATAATATCGGGCAGGCGCATCCAACTGGCACGGCCGAGCATTACGCTTTCCGCTTCTAAGCCACCCACGCCAATGGCAATAACACCTAATGCATCAACATGCGGCGTATGGCTGTCGGTACCCACTAAGGTATCCGGAAAGGCCACGCCGTCTTTAGCATGGATCACCGGCGACATCCGCTCTAAGTTAATCTGGTGCATAATGCCGTTACCCGGCGGGATCACATCCACGTTTTTAAAGGCTTTTTTGGTCCAGTTGATAAAGTGGAAGCGATCGTCGTTACGTCTGTCTTCAATAGCGCGGTTCTTGGCAAAAGCATCTTTTTCAAAACCGGCATGCTCTACTGCCAATGAGTGATCGACAATCAGCTGGGTTGGCACCACTGGGTTCACTTTGGCCGGATCACCGCCCTTTTCAGCGATAGCATCACGCAGGCCGGCTAAATCAACCAGTGCGGTTTGGCCTAAAATATCGTGGCACACCACCCGGGCCGGAAACCACGGGAAATCGATATCGCGCTTGCGGTAAATCAGCTGTTTTAGCGCATCTGGCAACAACGCCGGATCGCAGCGGCGCACTAAGTTTTCCGCATGCACGCGTGAGGTGTAAGGTAATTTGGCATAAGCACCCGGCTCAATGGCGTCTACCGCTTCGCGGGCGTCAAAGTAGTCGAGCTGGGTACCTGGTAAATTTTTGCGGTATTGGCTATTCATGGTTGGTCTCTGTCTGCATAGCACTTTGGATTTAGAGTCAGGCGTGCACCGTCGAACCGGATTGCTCACGCCAAGCCGCCGTGAATACATCCCTGTAGGCTTCATTGTGAATGTCATCCTGACATTCACCCTTGCGGGCCAGTGCCTGTCCAAATGCGCTCCAGACGCATTTGTCAGGCATCCATGCCTTCAAGACTTGGCTTAGAGCAATCCGATTCTCGGATACCTAAACTCTATCTTGATTCAATCGGTTTCACAGTACGCGGCTCAACACCCACATAATCCGCACTTGGCCGGATAATCCGGTTATCCGCACGCTGCTCCATTACATGCGCAGCCCAGCCCGTTAAGCGGCTACACACGAAAATCGGTGTAAACAGCTTGGTTGGAATACCCATATAGTTATAGGCCGACGCATGGAAGAAGTCGGCGTTACAGAACAGTTTCTTCTCACGCCACATCACGGCTTCACAGCGTACAGATACATCATACAGCTTGGTATCACCATTGGCGTTTGCCAACTTTTCTGACCACTCTTTAATCACAGCATTACGCGGATCCGACTCAGAGTAAATGGCATGGCCAAAACCCATAATCTTTTCTTTGCGCTCTAACATGCCCAGCAATTTTTGCTCGGCATCGTCAGCGTTATCCATTTTCTCAATCAGTTCCATCGCCGCTTCGTTCGCACCGCCATGCAGTGGGCCACGCAGTGAGCCAATAGCGCCGGTAATGCACGAGTGCATATCACTTAAGGTTGACGCGCAAACGCGGGCAGTAAAGGTCGACGCGTTAAACTCATGCTCTGCGTACAAAATTAAGGAGGCTTGCATGACATCAATATGCAGCGCTTCAGGCTTTTTGTCGTGCAAAGTCCAAAGGAATTGCTCAGCCAGCGTATCGGCGTCGGTTTCTACGTTTACGCGCTTGCCATGGTGGCTATAGTTGTACCAGTAATTTACCAAGCCTGGGAAAATCGCCAGCATGCGATCGGTCACGTCCTGCTGCTGAGCGAAGCTATCTTCCATTTCCAGGTTACCCAGCATCGAGCAGCCGGTACGCATCACATCCATCGGATGGGCATTGGCCGGAATACGCTCTAATACGTCTTTTAGTGCCTGTGGCAGTGCCCGCAGGCTTTTGAGTTTCGCTTTATAAGCCGCCAGTTCAGCAGCATTTGGCAGCTCGCCTTTTAAAATTAAATGCGCCACTTCTTCAAAGGTGCAGTTAGCGGCTAAATCTTTAACATCATAACCCCGATAGGTTAAGCCTGAACCGGTTTTACCCACGGTGGATAAGGCGGTTTTACCCGCGACTTGGCCGCGCAGACCCGCGCCTGAGAGTACTTTACCTGTTGACATGGTTGTTGCTCCTGTTCTATTTAGCCTTCATCCTTACCACTGCAGCGGTGTTAGCTGCGTTCGCGAACCCCGGTCACATAGTAGACTATGCTCCTGGGGTCGCACGGGCGCTCCCGTTCACTCACTTGCTGCCTTGCTGCAGCGGCAATGATTTTGGCTAAAAGTAATAATTAAAAATGTAAAATAGTTATATTAAGATTTTTTGCTGGTAAACAGCTGATCCAGTTTTTGCTCAAAGCTGTGGTAATTTAAAAAGTCGTACAACTCAGCACGGGTTTGCATGCTATCCACCACCGCTTTCTGATCGCCATTTTCTAAAATCGACTGATAGACATTAAGTGCAGCTTTGTTCATGGCGCGAAACGCACTTAACGGATACAGCACCATCGCTACCCCCACACTGGCCAGCTCAGCTTTGTTATACAGTGGCGTTTGGCCAAATTCAGTGATATTCGCCAGCACTGGTACCTTTAAGGCCGAGGTAAAAGCTTTATATTGCTCCAGCGTATGCACCGCTTCAGCGAAAATGGCATCAGCACCGGCGTCCTGACAGGCAATAGCCCGTTCAATGGCGGCGTCTAAACCTTGCTGTGCTAACGCATCAGTACGCGCCATAATAAAGAAGCTCTCGTCAGTACGGGCATCGACACTGGCTTTCACCCGGTCAACCATTTCATCCAGGCTAACAATTTCTTTATTGGGGCGATGGCCGCAACGCTTTTGCGCCACCTGATCTTCAATATGAAAACCTGCTGCGCCAGCACGAGTCATTTCTTTTACCGTACGGGCAATATTAAAGGCCCCACCCCAGCCGGTATCAGCATCAACCAGAAGCGGTACTGAGGTCGCTGCGGTAATACGGCGAATATCTTCACACACATCATTTAAGGAGGTCATGCCTAAATCAGGCAAACCAAAAGAAGCATTGGCCACACCGGCACCGGATAAATATAACGCCTGATGCCCGGTACGCTCGGCCATCATTGCCGTGTAGGCGTTGATGGTGCCCACAATTTGTAGTGGCTGGTTGGCAGTAATGGCGGCACGAAATTTCTGGCCGGCGGTTAAATTGCTCATCTTAGTTCCCCTTTTGCTCAAGTTCGGTAAGTTTATGTTCGATATTACGTCTGGAAGCCGCGATATGCCGGCGCATTAATAAATCGGCTAATTCACCATCGCGATTAGCAATGGCATTAATAATAGCCTTATGTTCGTCAAATGCCCGCGAGACGCGTGGGCCGTTCATCCCCAACTGCACCCGATACATCCGCATTAGATGGTACAGCTCGTCGGTAAGGATATTGATAAGGTAAGGGTTTTTACTGCCCAGAATAATGCGGTAATGAAAGTCCAGGTCGCCCGCTTCCTGGTAATAACTTTCGCCTTCACGCACCCGCTGAGAGGCTAAATGCTGATCTAACAGATCCTGCATCTCGCGAATTTCCGTATCGCTCATTTGCGTGGCGGCTAAGCGGCAAGCCAAACCTTCTAGTTCTTCGCGTAATTGATACAGCGATAACAAGTTTTCTGTCGACAATTTCACCACCCGTGAACCGGCATTAGGGGTACGCTCCAATAAGTGGCAACGTTCCAGCCTGGCTAGGGCTTCACGCAGTGGCGCCCGGCTTAAATCAAAGCGTTTTGCCAGCTCTGGCTCGCTGATCTTTGTTCCTGGCGCGATTTCACCCGCGACAATAGCACGCAGCAACTCTTGCAATACGCGGTCGGCAGCGGTAACAACAGGTTTTAATAACGGCAAAGACATGGCAGATTGTCGACATAAAATATCAATAGCTAAGTTTTAAGCTTTATTTACTAATTAGTCAAGTTACAAAATGCAGGATTGTCGACAATCAGACTAAAGTTCAGTCTGTCATGGCCGCCTATTGCAAAGCAGTGCAATCTGAAAGCACAAGTCAAGGCACTTAGCGTTACCTGCCCTAAGGATCTTTAACAAAGCGAAAATACTAAAACAGCAGTAATCGCTAAACGTAACACTTTACAGGTTAGCGACTGTTAATATGGCTATTTTTTAGACTCTTTTTAACTAAAAACCGATTCTATTAGTTCAGATAACACTAAAAAATTTGCCCCTATTACAGGTCAAACACAGTAGCTGTGCATAATTGCTGGCATAAGCTGGGGATAACTTGGGTATAAATTAGAAACCGCTGTGGCGGCAAAATCCATGGCGAGTGAAAACAGGAACATGAAAAATAATAAAGTTTAGCTAAACTAAAAGTTCTTAACGTAACCTCTTCTCGATAGCGCACGGCTCATTCCCTATGAGCCATTCCCCTAAGCCCAGAACAATTTGGATTGGTTCTGGGCTTCTTTTATCTGCTTAAGCTGCGATCCTTTTTGCTGCGGCAAGCTTAAATAACTGATAGAAATTTGCCGTGGTTTGCCGGGCAAGCTCTGCTATGGCTACGCCTTTAACCTCAGCCATGGCAGCAGCCACATCAGTCACATACGCAGGTTGATTGGTTTTACCACGGTGCGGTACCGGCGCCAGATAAGGCGCATCGGTTTCTATTAACAAGCGATCAAGCGGTAATTTGCGTACTACATCGCGCAACTCAGTGGCATTGCGAAAGGTCATAATGCCAGAGATTGAAATGTAAAAACCCAAATCTAACGCTGCTTTAGCCATCTCATAATTTTCGGTAAAACAGTGTAGTACGCCTCCCGCTTGCTCGGCGTTATGCGACTTCATCAACGCAATCGTATCGGCGCGTGCATCGCGGGTGTGGATAATCAGCGGTTTAGCCAGAGTACGCGCCACACTAATATGCTTTACAAAACCATCCTGCTGGCTGAGTTTCGTCTCAGGATTGTAGAAATAATCCAGCCCTGTCTCGCCAACCGCCACCACCTCAGCGATAGCGGCCTGTTTTGCCAATAGCTCAGCATCCACACTGTCGCTCTGATGCAGCGGGTGTTCACCACAGGATATCGACACCTCAGGGTAAGGTTTTACCAGTTCCAACATGGCTGGAAATTCAGTTAAGGATACACTGACGCACAGCAAGTGCTCAATTTGCCGCTGTTTAGCAGCCTCCAGTACCTGTGGCAAACTCAGCCCTAGTTTATCTAGTTCTAACCGATCTAAATGGCAATGCGAATCTACAAACAAAACAACCTCTTATCAAACGCTACATAGTATAGGTTGGCTCAATACTGCCTTGCATACTACTGAGTAATTTTTCAATACGATTACTTAAACCGTGTTTATCATCAATAAAGGCCACCCCAATACCCGCTGGGTTGGCACTTTGCGCGCCCAGTGGTGACACCCAGGCGACCTTACCCGATACAACTATAGGTTCCAGTGCATCAGGTAAGGTTACACTTAATGCCAGCGATTGCCCCAGCCGATAATGACGGGCGGAGCGGACAAAGAGGCCACCATTTTTTAAAAACGGCATATAACAGCGATAAAGCTCTTTGGTATCACTAAACCCTAATGCTAGCTCTTCCATTTATCCTCCTGCCAATGCGAACATTAACGCTGCGCCAGTAAGGTTTTCGCCTCGAGTAGCAGCGCGCTTAATGCTAAGACCTTATTCTGCCCTAAAATCTGCTGCTCGTCACGACACCAGCGATAATAGCTTTGCTGCAAACGTTGCAGCCGTTCAGCAGACAAGCCAAGCTGCTTGTGTAGTAACGTATTAAAAAAATAGCCCAGAATAACCGATGTATCGGCGCGGCCTTCCAGCAGCTTTACCAGTGCCGTTAACTCCGCTTTGCCCTGGAGAAAGTCGTTTAATTGCAGTAGCACGCTTTCAATCTGCGGTGCCTGAGCATCATTTAATAACGCCAAAGCCGTTAATGGCGCGCCTCCCGTGTAACGGTATACAAAAGCAGGAATGGCGCCTTGATATTGTGTCGCCAGCCATTGATATAGCGCCTCTTCAGATAGCGGCGCCAAATCCCAGCGCTGACAACGGCTTAATAAGGTGGCTTTCAACCTTTGTGGCTGACTGCTTTGCAGCAGTAAATAGCAACCTTGCGGCGGCTCTTCCAACGTTTTAAGTAAAGCATTTGCAGCGGACTCGGTCATCCGCTCTGCTCTTGGCAAGGTAATGACCCGGTTGCCATGTTGCTGTGCTGATCCTTGAGTAAAATCAATGATCCGGCGAATTTCGTCTACGCCAATACTGCTGTTTTCTGTAGTAAGTTGTAACCAATCGGGATGGTTACCCGCAGCCAGCAGCAAACAGCTTTTACATTGGCCACAGGCACTATCTTGTTCTGGCGCGCGGCATAACAGAAAAGCGGTTAAGGCGTTAGCCAACTGCGCCTTGCCTAAGCCATTCATGCCACTTAGCAACAGCGCATGCGCCAAACGCTGCTGTGTTGCCAGAGTGGTTAGCTGTGCCATTACGGGCACTAACCATGGCATCTTGCTGGCCGCTAAGCCGCTCATAAACCGGAGCTATCCAATGCCTGTTGCAGCGCAGTTTGCACTTGCGCTAACGTCTGACTGGCATCAATAACCACGATACCGGGTTCAGTAGCAGCGATTTGCAAGTACTTATCCCGGGTACGCTCGAAAAAGGCCAATTGTTCCTGTTCAATGCGATCAAGCTCACCCCGATGTGCAGCGCGTGCTAAGCCAAGCGCCGGATCGATATCGAGATATAAGGTTAAATCAGGTCTGGTATCACCCAGTACGGCCTGACGTAACGTATTGATCAAGGTATCGCCTAATTGCCGCCCGCCGCCCTGATAAGCCCGGGAAGACAGATCATGCCGATCAGCCAGCACCCATTGACCGACACTCAGCGCAGGCTCAATTACATTACGCAATAATTGCACGCGAGAGGCATACATCAATAACAATTCTGTTTCCGGGGCAATTTGCTCCTGTGGCGCAGCTTGCTTAACTAGCGTGCGTAATTGCTCAGCCAAAGGCGTACCACCTGGTTCACGGGTACAAACAACCTGCAGCCCTTTGGCTTCTAACCAGGCTTTGACCGTAGCAATAGCGGTACTTTTACCTGCCCCTTCCAGCCCCTCGATAACAATAAACTTGCCTTTTAACGTCTTATCTTTAGTTGTCATTATTCTGTCCAAGAATGTATTTACGCACTGCCGCATTATGTTGTTCCAGCGATTGTGAAAACACATGAGAGCCATCGCCGCGGCTAACAAAATAATAGTAATCGCTAACATCAGGTTGTGCCGCAGCAATTAAGGCACTGCGGCTTACCAGTGAAATCGGCCCAGGCGGTAAGCCATGATGACGATAGGTATTATAAGCGTGCGGATCGCGCAAATTCGCGCGGGTAATGCGGCCACTGTAGTCAGTTAAACCATAGATAACGGTAGGATCGGTTTGTAAGCGCATATTTTTATGAATGCGATTGATAAACACTGAGCTCACCAGCGCCCGCTCGCTTTGCAAACCACTTTCTTTTTCAATTATAGAGGCCATAATTAACAGCTCGTAAGGGCTTTGCAGCGGTAAGGTAGGCTGGCGTTGCTGCCAATAACGTTCCAATTCGGTTTTTAATACCACATGGGCCCGCCGCCATATATCGCTGGCTTTGCTATTGGCGGTATAAAAGTAGGTGTCGGGATAAAATAAGCCTTCCAGCTCCTGCTCAACCCGCCCGGTTACTGCCAGCTTCCCCCACTCTTCTGGCCAACTGATCAGCACTGCAAGGGCGTTAACATCGCTTACATCTTGCTGTAGGTAAGGAAGCTCCGCCACGCGTTGCCAGCTTTGCGCCAGGGTTTCCCCCTCAATCAAGGTGACACTAAACTGCGCCACTTTGCCGCTTTGAAACAAACTGAGTGCCTCGTTAAGGGCCAACGTTTGCGGTACTCGATACACACCCTGCTGCAATTGCCCCATAACAGGATGTTGCTTGAGATAAAGTTTAAGAACCTGGCAATCCAGTGCCGTTAAGTGTTGCGCTTGTTGCCATGAACGACACAAACTACGTACTGAAGTACCGGCTTTTAGCTCATACAAGTTATCAGTAAACTGCACGGTTTTATTTAAGGTATGTGAGCTTAGCTGCTGCCAACCAGACCAAAGTAACACAATGATCAGCACCAACAGAAAAGGTAACCAATTTAATAAACGTTTTAGCATAATATCTCTTGCTGTAGCTGTTTTACGGCATTGATCGATAAGGTGCGCTCAGCAAGCTGTCGCACCGGAGCAATACCCAGCAACGCATTGGTTAAAAATAAGGCTTGTATCTGTTCAAGCTCCGCCAAGGGTAAAGTCCGCTCTATGATCTCTGGCTTTGACATCAAGATCTGTTGCCGCATCACCCCAGCAACGCCGGCTAAATGCAATGGTGGTGTGTACCAGGCATCGTTTAACTGGTAAAAAATATTCGCCGCCGTCGCTTCCGTTAGCTGCTGCTGCTGATCCGCAACCAACAAATCATCATAACCGCTTTGCGCCAGCTCTTGCTTCAATAACACCTGTTCCAACCGATTCGTATGCTTTAGCCCTGCTAACGCAGGTTGAATCGATAATTGTAATTTTGCCACACCGACGTTTAGCCCCTGCTGTTGCCATTGCCGGTAATCGGGCATAGCAGCGGTATATAAATACACTAAGGGACGAGTGCAATTTGCCGGTGCATAACCGCGACCGCCTATACCACGCGATAGCAGCAATTTAAGCACTATGGGTTTAGGATGAGCGGCGGCTTGTTGATATACGGCATCGCTAATCGCTTGCCAATCTGGCGCCGTTATCGCAAGACGCGATACAGCCAGTTGCAAACGGGCCATGTGTAATGGCCACAGTTCTGGTTGCCCATGCTTTATGGCAATGGTAGTAAAAACACCATCGCCATATTGCAAGGCTCGACACCCCGCCGCTATCTGGGGTTGTGCAGCGTCATTAATAATAATAATTTCAGCCGACATAGCGCGCCTGTATTCAAAAATATCGGCAAGTATGCCTTAATCTGCCGTTAAAACAAAGCGCTGCCCTAAGCTAAAATAGTTGTTATCTCAGGTTCCATAGCGCCAAGTTAGGATTTAGATTAAGGAAATTCAAGTCCGGTGCATCCGGCGGCTAAACGCGCCCTACAACTTTGTCGGGGCACGCTGTGGATACCTCCGCGGGCTGTTATAAACTTCATCCTGAAGTTTACCCTGCGGGCCAGCACAAGCGCTGTTCAAATTCGTTCCCGACGAATTTGTGTTTGGCATCCATGCCAAACAGGTCCCCGAGCAAAGTGTACTATGCGTTTACCACCTCGTTATGTTTTTGTATATCCGAGAAAAGCAACACTCAAGATTATGGGTATACCTTTAAATGCTTTATGATTCAAAACATGATCTCGCTATTACAATATTTAACGAGTTAGGCAAAAACACCTATACAGCCAGGCAGCGAGCCGATAATGCTAAACCAGGCGTCTTTCGCAAGGATGCGAAAGGATAAGCCCCCATGGAAGGGTTCACGGCGGCCTGGTGTGCATTATCGGCTGCAAGCAGCCTGGCGGTTCGGTTAAAACACGCTAACAGAAACGAAACCATCTCATCAGCTAATAAAAAACCGCGCTCAAAGGCGCGGTTTTTCAAAACAAGCTAACGTTAAACTTTCTTAAATAAAATCGAGCCGTTAGTACCACCAAAACCGAAAGAATTACACAGCGCATACTCTAACTTAGCCACACGCGCCTCATGCGGCACATAGTCTAAATCACAGCCTTCACTCGGGTTTTCTAAGTTAATAGTCGGGGTAACCAACTGATCTTGCAGCGATAGCACCGTAATAATCGACTCAACCGAACCTGCTGCACCTAACAAATGGCCGATCATCGACTTCGATGAACTCACCATCAGGTTATCCAGATTACCGGCAAAGACCGACTTAATGGCCATCGTCTCAGCAATATCACCTGCTGGCGTAGAAGTACCATGGGCATTAATGTACTGCACCTGATCGGCATTAACTGCCGCATCATTTAACGCATTTTGCATCGCACGCGCCGCACCGGCACCATTTTCTGGTGGCGAAGTCATATGATAAGCATCACCACTCATACCAAAGCCAACAAGCTCGGCATAAATCTTCGCACCACGAGCTTTAGCATGTTCGTACTCTTCCAGTACCATCACACCAGCACCGTCGCCCAGCACAAACCCATCGCGGTCTCTATCCCAGGGGCGGCTAGCTTGCTGCGGTGCATCATTACGGGTTGATAATGCGCGGGCAGCGCCAAAGCCACCCATACCAAGCTCAGTAGACGCTTTTTCAGCACCACCGGCAACCATCACATCAGCATCGCCGTAAACAATCATCCGCGCCGCCTGACCAATATTGTGTACGCCAGTAGTACAGGCGGTAACAATACTGATATTAGGGCCTTGTAAGCCAAGCATAATGGACAGCTGACCGGCAATCATATTGATAATGGTTGAAGGTACAAAGAACGGAGATAACCGCTTTGGACCGCTATTGATAAGCTTAGTATGATTTTCCTCAATCAGCCCCAGGCCACCAATGCCAGAGCCAATAGCTGCACCAATGCGGTGGGCATTTTGTTCTGTTACTTCCAGGCCGGAGTCACGAAATGCCTGAATAGCAGCGGCAACACCATACTGGATAAATAAATCCATTTTTTTGGCGTCTTTTGCCGGGAAATAAGGCTCAACATCAAAATCTTTGACTAAGCCGGCAAATTTAGTTGTATAAGCACTGGTATCAAAATGCTCAATTAAGCTGATGCCGCTTTTTGCCTGCTGCAACCCCTGCCAGCTGCTTGCGACATCATTGCCTAATGGCGTCAGCATACCTAAACCTGTTACTACTACACGACGTTTTGCCACCGTGCCCTCCGTTAATACCTGTTTTTCTGATTCTTAAAACGAAAACGGGTAGCCGCGCTACCCGTTTTGCAAGCTTTCAGCTTATTCAGCGTGGGCTTTGATGTAATCGATGGCTGACTGCACCGTTGTGATTTTTTCAGCTTCTTCGTCAGGAATTTCGGTATCGAATTCTTCTTCTAACGCCATTACTAACTCAACAGTGTCCAGCGAGTCTGCACCCAGATCGTCAACGAAAGACGCTTCGTTTTTCACTTCGTCTTCTTTAACGCCCAGCTGTTCAATGATAATTTTTTTAACGCGTTCTTCGATGTTGCTCATCTTTTCTTCCTTTTTCTCATATAAATCGCAACAATTCGTGCAATTTGGTGTGGCGCTAGTTTATGCGTAAGCACAGGTTGTTGCAAGCAATGCACTAAGCATTTTTTGCTGGTCTAACCTGATTTGCTTACACCATATACATTCCGCCGTTAACGTGAACTGTTTCGCCGGTAATATAGGCTGCCTGCGTCGAAGCCAAAAAGGCTACCGTAGCCGCGATTTCTTCTGGTTGCCCTAAACGATTGGCAGGCACTTGCGAGAAAATAGCGGTTTTTTGCTCGTCAGACAACTCTTTCGTCATATCGGTATCAATAAAACCTGGTGCTACCGCGTTTACGGTAATACCACGTGATGCCACTTCTTTTGCTAATGACTTGGTAAAGCCCAGCACGCCCGCTTTGGCTGCAGCATAGTTAGTTTGGCCAGCATTGCCCATAGAACCGACAACGGAGCCTATGGTGATAATACGACCGAAACGCTTTTTCATCATGCTGCGCAGCACAGCTTTACTTAACCGAAAGACCGACGTTAAATTGGTTTGCATAATATCAAACCATTCTTCATCTTTCATCCGCATTAATAAGTTATCGCGGGTAATGCCGGCATTATTAACCAAAATATCAATATCACCAAACTGATTTTTAATTTGCTCTAAACATTGTTCAACTGAAGCAGTATCCGTCACGTTCAGAACCATACCAGCACCCTGCTCGCCCAGGTAATCACTAATCGCTTGCGCGCCTTTTTCGCTGGTTGCTGTACCAACCACTTTGGCACCTAAGGCAGCCAATTGCTCAGCAATAGCACGGCCGATACCACGACTGGCGCCTGTGACTAGCGCGACTTTACCCTCTAAACTAATAAAATTATTCATTTCAAAACCTTATTCTGTTGCCAGCGCGGCGCTTAGCGATGCGGCATCGTTAATGGAACCAGTAGCAAGCTCTTTATTAATACGTTTTATTAAGCCACTAAGTACCTTACCGGCACCAAGCTCCAGCACTTCGGTCACACCTTGGGCGGCTAAAAACTCAATGGTCTCAGTCCAACGCACCGGGCTATATAATTGCCGTATCAGCGCATCTTTAATGGCGGCGGCATCAGCAGCACTTTGTACATCAACGTTGTTAATCACTGGAATAGCTGGGGCATTAAACTGAAGCGCGGCTAAATCAACAGCAAGCTGTTCGGCGGCAGGAAGCATTAACGCACAGTGCGAAGGCACGCTTACTGGTAGCGGTAGCGCACGTTTGGCACCCGCCGCTTTACAGGCTTCACCCGCACGTTCTACCGCGGCTTTATGGCCGGCAATGACCACCTGACCTGGTGAATTGTAATTAACCGGTGCTACCACTTCACCTTGCGCAGCTTCTGCACAGGCTTTAGCAATGGCCGCATCATCCAGACCAATAATGGCTGACATAGCGCCAACACCAGCAGGAACGGCCTGTTGCATATACTGACCACGTTTTTCTACCAATTTAACGGCATCAGCCAGCGTTAATACGCCAGCACAAACCAAAGCGGAATATTCACCCAAAGAATGGCCTGCAAAGTAGGCAGGCACTGCACCATTTTGCTGCTGCCATAAACGCCATACAGCTACAGAGGCGGTTAGCAGCGCAGGTTGCGTGCGATGGGTTTCATTTAAATCTGCTTCCGGGCCATTGGCCACTAAAGCCCATAAATCGTAGCCCAGCGCCGCAGAAGCTTCGCTAAAGGTGGCTTGAACTATTGGATACTGTTGATACAGCTCAGAGAGCATGCCAACACTTTGTGAACCCTGACCGGGAAAAACGATTGCAAGTTTGTTATTCATAATTGTCCTGCAAGATTAATAACGAATTAACGCTGATGCCCAGGCAAAACCACCGCCAAAGGCTTCTAACAATAAGGTTTGGCCGCGTTTAATACGGCCATCACGCACAGCTTCATCCAGCGCGGTTGGTACTGTGGCAGCCGAGGTATTGCCGTAACGATCTAAGTTAATTACCACCTGATCCATCGACATATCCAGCTTACGCGCTACCGCAGAAATAATGCGTAAATTGGCCTGATGTGGCACTAACCAATCAATTTGCGATTTATCCATGTTATTGGCGGCTAAGGTTTGCTCTACCACTTCAGAAAGTTTAGTTACGGCAACCTTAAAGACATCATTGCCTTTCATGCTGCCCCAGGAGTTATGTACTGAGGCTTCATCACCGCGAATGGGATTATCAACATAGAGTAATTCGGAGTATTTACCGTCGGCGTGAATATGGGTGGATAAAATACCTGGCTCTTCCGAGGCTTCAAGCAATACCGCACCAGCCGCGTCACCAAACAAAATAACCATAGAGCGATCTTCTGGGCTAATCAATTGCGATAAGCAATCAGAGCCAATGACCAAAATACGTTTGGCCATGCCGCTTTTAATATATTGATCGGCCACGCTTAAACCGTAGCAAAAGCCGGCGCAAGCTGCGGCAATATCAAAAGCAGGAATGGAAGGGATTTCTAGCTCGCGCTGAATTTCACAGGCGGCACTGGGCAACGCCCGTGCGGCACTGGTGGTCGCGCAAATAATTAAATCGATGCTGTTTTTATCGATACCGGCAGCATCAATAGCATTACGGGCGGCAGCCGCCCCCATGGTGGCGACAGATTCATCCTTACCGATTATCCGCCGTTCTTTAATGCCAGTGCGTTCGATAATCCACTCGTCTGTGGTCTCAACCATAGACTCCAGGTCCGCATTGGTGCGAACCGTTGCCGGGAAATAGCTCCCGGTGCCAATAATTCTTGAGTACATGCTACCCTATGCTTTATCAATAAGAACCTGTTCCAACCGATCTTTTATTTTGGCAGGCACCTGGCGTTCAACCTCACGCACTGCTTGTCGGATGGCACTTAAAAATGCGTCTTTTGTCGCATTTCCATGACTTTTCACTACAATACCGCGCAATCCTATCAGACTTGCACCATTATAGTGGTCGGGGTTCATTCCCTGATAAAGACTTTTTATCGCAGGTTTAAATAACCAGCCTAATAATGCAGCAAGTGGACGCTGTTTTATGCTTTGTTGGGCTCGCTTTAAAATCAGCTTGGCCACCCCTTCACAGGTTTTTAGCGCCACATTGCCGACAAAGCCATCGCAGACAATGACATCGGCTTTACCCGAGAAGATATCATTGCCTTCGATATAACCAATATAATTAAGTTCATTACACTGGCTAAGTAACTGTGCTGCGCGCTTAATTTGATCTGAGCCTTTTATCTCTTCTTCGCCCATATTCAGCAAAGCCACTTTCGGCGAATTTAACCCCATCACCTCTTCGGCCATTACCGCGCCCATCATAGCAAACTGAAATAAAGTATCGGCATCACAATTTACCGTAGCACCTAAGTCCAGCATATAAACCGGTTTACCATGACAGCTGGGTAAGGCACTAACCAGCGCTGGGCGCTCTACGCCGTTTAACATTTTCAACACATAGTGCGCCATGGCAATTAAGGCACCGGTATTGCCGGCTGACACACAAGCTTGCACCTGACCTTGTTCCACCAGATCCAACGCATGCCGCATCGAGGAATTACGCTTATTGCGCAGCGCTACCGCGGGTTTATCTGCCATTGATACTTGGTCGTCGCTATGTAAAAAGCGAATTCGGGGATGTGACAAAGCACCGGCTAGTTGCAGAGCGTGTTCTAATAGAGGTTGGTCGCCGCAAAGCGTAAGATAAAGATTGGGGAATTCTTGCAGTGCTGCAACGGCAGCAGGGATAGTAGATTGGGGGCCATGGTCGCCCCCCATCATATCTAAAGCTAGTGTTAGCTTTAGTGGTTGCACTGGCTTACCGGTTAAGATAAGTGCAGCCGGACTTACTTAACTTTACGGCCTTTGTAGAAACCATCGGCAGTAATGTGGTGACGACGGTGCGTTTCACCAGTAGTTGAGTCAACTGACAGCGTAGGGCCAGTTAACGCATCGTGTGAACGGCGCATGTCACGACGTGCACGAGATTTTTTGTTTTGCTGAACAGCCATTGTATTTCTCCTAAATCACTTTTTTTTCAATTCTTGCAGTATGGCAAAAGGGTTTGGCTTTTCTGGTTCTGGCCCAATATCACCGAAACTCATGTCTGTAGGATCAACTTTGCAGTCGGCTACATCGTGCATCGGAAACAGTGGTAAGGTCAGAATAAGTTCGTCCTCAATCAACTGCCGTAAATTAATTTCGCCGTGTTCGTCTCGCTCGATCACGTCGTAGCGCTCAGGAATCAACTCCAAAGCCGCGTCATCATCTCCTTTAACAGGAGTGTATGCAAAACTGCAGTCTAGTGTTAGCGGCATGGGTTCGCCACAACGTTCACACTTTACACTTACCGCGCAGGTTGCTGTGCCGCTAAGCACTGTTAACCCTTGCTGGTCAGTTCCGCATTCAATTCTGACTATTACATCATCTTCGTAACACATCAACCCTTCGGTTAAACGGGTTAAGGTGTTCAGAGGCACTATGCCGGCATAGTTAGACCGTTTTTGTGCCGCTTTAACCGGATCAAGCGTAACAGGTATTTTCAATTTTTGCATAAGGCGCGCATCATATAGAAGCAGCCCTTTGCTGTCAAAGGGATCTGCAGGGTTTTTAACATTTTTCTCGCAGTTAACGCAAGGCGCAGTATTTCAACGTAAGGCGCGCTATTATAATGCGGCCGCATACCGTTATAAAAGGAGTATTTTGTGCCTCACAGCAATAAGCCAGCGCTCTATTTAGCGTCAACCTCGGTTTACCGGCAAAGTCTGCTTAAAAAACTGACGAATGAATTTACTGCTATCCGGCCAGATACTGACGAAACACCGTTATCTGGCGAGACCGCATACGAGCTGGTACTGCGCCTGGCGGAAGCCAAAGCCCGCGCTGTCGCCGCCAGATTATCCAGCGGTTTAGTGATAGGCTCCGATCAGGTTGCCGTGTTTAACCACGATATTATTGGCAAACCGCACACCGTAGCCAAAGCACAAGCGCAACTTAGCGCCTTTAGTGGTCAGGCGGTTACTTTTTTAACCGGTTTATCGCTGCTCAATGCCGCTACTGGTAACACGCAAACGCTGGTAGAGCCCTTTACCGTCCATTTTCGGGAATTAACTCAGGCAGAAATAAGCGCCTATATTGCCCGTGAACAACCGCTGGATTGCGCCGGCAGCTTTAAAAGCGAGGGGTTGGGTATTAGTTTATTTGATAAGCTCGAAGGTGAAGATCCGAACAGCTTAATCGGTTTACCACTAATTAAGCTATTACAGTTACTGCGTAATGAAGGCGTTAATTTATTGCTTACCCCCTAAACAAGCAGGTTAAACAAATAAATCATACAAATACATCAAAATAGTACGGCAGGTAAATCAGCTAGCCTGTCGATAACAGCCAAGGGTTGATACTGGCGTAACAAGGTAGCATCGTGGGCACCATGGCTCACCCCCACCCTTGGCATAGCAATGGCCTGCGCCATTTTTAAATCATGGCTGGTGTCCCCTACCATCACCGCCTCCGGGGCAGCAAGGCCAAGCTCAGCAATAATTTGTTGTAACATATCAGGATGCGGTTTGGACTGCGCTTCATCAGCACAGCGTGTGGTGGCAAAATAACGGGCTAAACCGGTTTCAGCAAAAATACGATCCAGTCCCTTGCGCGCTTTACCGGTGGCAACAGCTAATAGAATATTCTGATTGGCTAATTGCTCAAATAACGCTTCGGCGCCCTCGAACATCGGCGTAGGGGTATTGTTATGCAACACATATTCATCGCGATAATGTTCAAATAAGGTTTGCCGTTGTGCTTTGCTGGTATCTGGAAACAAAATGTCAAAGGCAGGATCCAGGCTTAACCCAATAATATGTTGTACCGCAGCGGCTTGCGGCACAGCAAGACCGGTTTTCTCGGCGGCAATTTGCATCGACGACACAATACGTCCCACCGAATCCATCACAGTGCCATCCCAATCAAAAATCACTAGCTTTACTGCTGACATCTTATTTTCTCGTTAATTTGCTCATAGCCTGGCTTAATTGTCCATCTAAAGGCGCCTCAAAGCGCATGGTGGTCTCGGTACCAGGGTGTAAGAAACTTAAGCTAAAGGCATGCAAAAATAAGCGATTAAGTCCCAGCTTATTCATTTGGCTGCTAAAGGCGTTATCGCCGTATTTATCATCACAAGCAATAGGATGCCCCTTGCAGGCGGTATGCACCCGAATTTGATGGGTACGGCCGGTTACCGGGAAAGCTTCAACTAAGGTGCCTTCCTGATAACGTTGCAGAATACGAAAACGGGTTTCCGACGGTTTACCTTCTGTAGCATCCACCTTCACGACCCGCTCACCCGATTGCAGAGTATTTTTTTTCAACGGTTCGGTAACTTTACGAATTCTATTGTCCCAATCACCGGCCACCAACGCCCAGTATTTTTTCTCTACCACTTTATCGCGCAGCTGGGCATGTAAATGCGTTAGCACTGAGCGTTTTTTGGCGATCATTAAACAACCAGACGTGTCGCGGTCCAGTCGGTGTACCAGTTCTAAATGCTTCGCCTGTGGCCTTAAGGCTCTGAGGGCTTCAATCACCCCAAACTGTAAACCGCTACCACCGTGCACCGCCATTCCAGAGGGTTTGTTTAGGACAATAAGATCGTTATCTTCAAACAAAATATGTTGCTCGAGATCTTTTACCAGACTTAATTTTACTGAGATCGCCTCAGGCGCGGCTGAGACGGTAATGGGCGGCACCCTTACGACATCATCAGCCTGCAATTTATACTCAGGTTTAATGCGTTTTTTATTAACCCGCACCTCACCTTTTCGTAAAACCCGATAAATCACACTTTTTGGTACGCCTCGCAAGCGGGCAATTAAAAAGTTATCTATACGCTGACCTATAAAATCGCTTTCGATTTCAATCATTTGTATTGGCAATTTTATCTCATCAGTCATGGCGTTAAAATACTCTGCTAAAATTACAATTAAGTTGCTATCCGGTGCACAATAGTGGGATAATCAGCCCGCTAATTCTGCCAAAATAAGGCAATTAGGGCGCCCAAAGTAACATAAGAGAATTTGTGCGGCACCGTCAGGGGATGTGATCATACCGAAATCGTGGTGAAAACCAATGTTTTTTATAGCCCCGGCGTTTACTCACTGCCATTTGCCTGAGGTAATGTTGCGTAATCTGTTACCAATAGCGGCAAAACACAAAGTCCGGTTACCGGGCAAGAAATGAAGATTAGCCAGAACGCAGCGCTCGATGGCGATGTGTGTCAGATTTAACAACGAAGACAGCAGCAACTTGTCCCTGCCCAATAGCGCAGGCTAGATGTTGCCGTAAAGAGTAAAAATTAGGTTCCCTCAAGCACCCAGTCGTGAGACTGCACCCGATCGTGTTTGATAACGTCTGAACACCCAGGTGCCCAGTAGTTGTGTTGTGGCTGCATAAAAGAGTCACCCAACAATGAAAAGAATGTTAATAAACGCCACGCAGGAAGAAGAAATCCGCGTAGCCTTGGTCGATGGCCAAAAACTATACGATTTGGATATTGAAAGCCCAGGTCACGAACAAAAGAAAGCCAACATTTACAAAGGTAAAATTACCCGGGTTGAACCCAGTCTCGAAGCTGCCTTCGTTGACTACGGTGCAGAACGGCACGGTTTTTTACCCTTAAAAGAAATCTCCCGCGAATATTTCCCCTCTGGTTATAGCTTCGATGGCCGTCCTAATATTAAGGAAGTGGTTAAAGAAGGTCAGGAAGTCATTATTCAAATTGATAAAGAAGAGCGCGGCCAAAAAGGCGCAGCCTTAACTACTTTTATCAGTTTAGCTGGTTCTTACCTGGTGTTAATGCCAAATAATCCGCGTGCTGGCGGGATCTCGCGCCGTATCGAAGGCGATGAGCGTCAGGAATTAAAAGACTCGCTAGGCCAGTTAGAAATGCCTGATGGCATGGGCTTAATTGTGCGTACTGCCGGTGTCGGTAAATCTTACGAAGAGCTGGATTACGACTTAAAGGCCCTGTTAAAGCACTGGTCTGCGATTACCGACGAAGCACAGAAGCGCCCTGCGCCTTTCCTTATCCATCAGGAAAGTAATGTGGTGTTCCGCGCTATTCGTGATTATTTACGCCGTGATGTGGGCGAAATTCTTATCGATAGCCAAAAGATTTTTGAAGAAGCCAAAATTTATATCCAGCAGTTCCGTCCTGACTTTGCCCACCGGGTAAAAATGTATCAGGGTGAAGTACCGCTGTTTATGCATTACCAAATTGAAAACCAGATTGAAACCGCCTTCCGCCGTGAAGTGCGTCTCCCGTCTGGCGGCTCTATTGTTATCGACAGTACTGAAGCCTTAACCGCTATTGATATCAACTCGTCAAAAGCCACCAAAGGCGGCGATATCGAAGAAACCGCTTTTAATACTAACTTAGAAGCCGCCGATGAAATTGCCCGCCAATTACGCTTACGCGATTTAGGTGGCTTAATTGTTATCGACTTTATCGATATGACGCCAGTGCGCCATCAACGTGAAGTAGAAAACCGCTTAAAAGATGCCGTTAAGCAAGATCGTGCCCGGGTGCAAATTGGCCGGATTTCGCGCTTTGGTTTATTAGAGATGTCGCGCCAGCGCTTACGCCCGTCTTTAGGTGAATCAGCTGGTCATGTGTGTCCACGCTGTCATGGCCGTGGCACTATCCGTAGCATTGAATCCTCTGCCTTATCTATTTTGCGCTTAATCGAAGAAGAAGCCATTAAAGATAACACCAGCCAAATCCATGCCCAGGTACCGGTTTCTGTAGCCACTTACCTGATGAATGAAAAGCGTGAAGGTGTGCGCCGTATCGAACAGCGCAATGGCATCCGGGTGTTTATTATTCCTAACGAGCATTTAGAAACACCGAACTATGAAGTAACGCGTATTCGTATTGATGAAGAAATTGAAGATGCCAGCTACACCCTACCCAAGGCACCTGAGCATACTGATAAGCTTTATCACCCAGCCAGCGAGACAGTGAAAGAAAAGCCAGCTATCTCTGCTATTAGCATGACACAAAATGCCGCCGCAGCACCTGCGCCTGCGGCTGCACCGGTTCAAGCTAAAGCCGCGGCGCCTGCTGTAGCGGCAGAGCCAGGTATTATTGCTAAAGCGCTTAGTTGGTTAAGTGGTTTATTTACCGGCACCGCTACCACCGAAACAAGCGTGGCCAATGCTGAACAAACGAAAAAGCCTGCAGCAAATGGTAAAGATGCGCGTAATGATCGGGGTGATAATAACCGTCGCCGCAACAATAATCGCCGTCGTCGCCCTGAACAAGGTGATAAGCCTCTGGATAAAGCACCAGAAAAGGCCCTTGTAGAAGAAAAGGCGCCTCGCCAAGAACGCCCAGAGCGTCAAGAAAGACAAGAGCGACCAAAACCGGCGGCCGATAAAGCCAACCGGCCACAAGAAAATCGCAAGCCAGCGCAAGAGCCTCGTGCTGAAAAGCCAGTTCAAGAAATGGCCGATGAGCCGAACAGCCGCACAGCAGCCGCTGAGCGCAGACAGCGTCGTAACTTACAGCGCTCTGTGCGTATTGCGAAAACGGATACTGGCGAAGTTAGCAGCCCGACTGTTTTGGCTACAGCGCCTGTTATTGAGCAAAACCCGACGACGGTGCAATCACCTGCTGCAGTTAACGCTACGGTTACTTCGGCAGAGCCTGTGTTAATACCAGCAACAGTTGCACCTGATGTAGCAGCAACGCAACCAGAAACAACGCCAGTGGTAGTGACATTGGCTGACAACGCTGACGCGGTTGCCACGGTAGCTGCTGCGGATGACGGTGTAGCAACCCAGATCGAGGTAACAGCAGAAAATGTTACTGAGCAAGAAAGCATTGAACCACGCAGCCGTAGCCGGCGTTCACCACGCCATCTGCGCGCGGCAGGTCAAAAGCGTCGTAAAGAGCAAACTGAGCTAACCGAGCAAGCAGACGGCGCGGTAGAAACTGATAATGGTGCAACAGTGCAGGCAGAGACCATCACGGAGAGCGTTGATGCACCTAAAGCAGAGACTCAAATTGCAGTTGCTGCGATTGGGACAGAAGCGGATGCCACAGTAGATAGCAGTGCAAATGCCGATACTGTCGAGCACCAGGCTGAGGTTATTAGCATCAACGACAATGACGCTGCTGTAACAGATCCGGCTGCCAATGCAACAGAGGCGGTTGCCGATGTTAGCGCAGAAAAGCCAGCTCGCAGCAGAAGCCGCCGTCGCCCGGCGAAAGCCGATGTTGCGGTTGACACCGCAGCCACACAGTCAGTTGTAGAAACTTCTGCCACTGATACTGCAGCAGCCGACGTTGTAGTAACAGCAACTGAAGTGACTGAAACTGCTGCTATCCCAGTTAGCAGCCCTGCTGATAAAAACAAAGATGTTGAGCTGGTAGCCAAAGTGGCAACAAACGAGCCGCAAGACGCCGTTAAAGCATCTGAAAGCCCGGTACAGCAAAGTCTGGAGTTAACCGCGCCAGTGGTAACAATGCCAGAACAGGCTGAAAGCATCGTAGCTACGCCTGCTGCGGCACCGGAGACCCCGAAAGTGGCGGCAGAAACTGATGTTGCAACACCGGTTAAACCGCCTGCACGGAGCCGCTTTGGCAATATGGTGGTAGCACAAATGACGAAGCCTGAGACACTTGTTGAAGATTCAGCACCAGTGGTAATCAGTGCCGCGACTGCTGAGCAGCGCCCGGTGGTAGCCACCTCTAGCCGCCCTGCAGGTTCAGCCTTTGCCCGCCAGGCAGTGTCAGCACCTATGACTAAACCAGAGAAAGCAGACTAATTATCGCCTGCTGATAAAAATGCCGACACAATGTCGGCATTTTTCTTGAAGTTTGTTTAAAAAAACGCCCTAACTAGCGGGCGTTTTTTGTCTTTGCTAAATCAGCTGCGCGACATTAGAAATCGTATTTCGCACTAAACTGAATGCGATGCATATCGCCATCTAAACCATTTTCAATTTCGCGATTAGCAAATTTATATTCGATACCCATCATAAATTTGGGATTGAATTGATACAAAGCATTGGCACTATAGCTGTGCGTAGATTTAGTAACACCACCACCCGTTAGATTAATGTCGTTATCGGCGCTTAGCATCGAGTACAGGAAAGTAGAACGCCACTTATCATTCCACAGGTGACGGTAAGCTACAGAGAAGGTGGTTACATCGATTGCTTCTAACTTGGCAGCATTAGTGGTGCCCGTTAATATAGCACCATTAATGGTATTTAACCCCACGTAACGGCCTAAACCTTTACCATGGTTTAAGGTAAAGCGAATGTCGTTTTTATTGGCAAAATTAAATTTACCACTAAAAGACACACCGTAAGAGGTTACCGTATCATCAAAGGTCGCATCATCAATAGCGATTTGCCGTAATAAGCCGCCTAAACGGAAAGACGCGCTCTCAGTTTTAAAGTTGTAACCCACCGTTAAATCTGGCGTAGCATTATCATCAGTCGTAATACGGGCACCAGTACCAAACTGACCTACAGTGCTCTCTGGGTTCTCAACAGCGATAGAAAAATTACCCGAGGTATAACGTACCTGCGCTTGCCGGATAAACACGGCAGCATCGGCATTACCAACGAAGTCTAAGGTATCGGGTAAAGACTGCAGATCCATAAAGTTTGACCAGGTCTGACCTACCGTCCAGTTTTTATAGGTGACAAAAGCATGGCGAATCACCGGACTGTAACCGTTGGTCGTACGCTCATCATTACCATTGCTGCTGGTCATCATATCGAATTCCAAGCGGCCAACCATCTTTTCACCATTACCTAAATCGGTAGCGGTGCCGAAGAAAAAGCGGGATTGTCTGGCATGAGCATCAAAGCGGGCAGCACTTTTGCCGGTAGCTGAGACGGGTGTTAACGCCGGTACATAAAAATCACGGCCAACGAAATTACCAATTTCACCGTCCGAAGTGTCGGTGTACATCATATCCAGTTTTATAAAACCGCCGTAGGTAACTTCGGTGTCACCCACTTTAAAACCGTTATTAGCGTGTGCTGCGCCTGTTGTTAACGCAAGGGCAACAGCCACTGCCAGGGTATTGAGTGTCTTACTTTGTCTCATCTGGAGTTCTCCATGTTTTTATAGTAATACTAGTTTTTGTTTAAGTACTGACATCGCGGTTATTCTACCGGAAACTGTGGGCGACAGTCTGCATATTCGCAATTAGCCTTTAGTCGCAATTCGCGTGCTAGCCGGCTGTCGTCTAGACTATGGTCTAATTCCTTTTAAAGGCTCAG
This sequence comes from Alishewanella longhuensis, assembly GCF_014653435.1. Taxonomy (GTDB): domain Bacteria; phylum Pseudomonadota; class Gammaproteobacteria; order Enterobacterales; family Alteromonadaceae; genus Alishewanella; species Alishewanella longhuensis. Next base: position 85,967 of record NZ_BNAO01000003.1, read on the forward strand.
TCCTTTAGAAATACACTAACTATTTTAATAAGGTTCGCAGGGGATGTTATGACACAAGCAACACTTTATCCAGTTCCAGACAATGTGAAAAATCGTTGCCATGTTACTAACGAGCAATATTTAGCACTTTATCAAGAATCTATTGAGCAACCTGAGCAATTCTGGAGCAAACAAGCTCAGCGGTTGAGTTGGAGCAAACCCTTCACACAAGTAAAAGACACCAGCTATGAATTAGGCAAGGTAAAAATTAACTGGTTTGCCGATGGTGAGCTGAATGCTAGTGTCAATTGTTTAGACCGTCATCTACCCGAGCGCGCCGATCAAGTTGCATTTTATTGGGAAGGCGATGAGCCTGGTGTCCAAAAAGAAGTGACCTACCAAGCGCTTTATGATGAAGTCTGCCAACTGGCAAATGGTATGAAAGCCCTGGGCGTAGGCAAGGGTGACAGAGTCACTATCTATTTACCGATGATCCCACAAGCTGCTGTCGCGCTGTTAGCTTGCGCCCGAATTGGTGCAGTGCACTCAGTGGTATTTGCTGGTTTCTCGCCAGATGCGCTCGGTAGCCGTATTATTGACTGTGACTCCAAACTGGTAGTCACCACTGACCAAGCGTTACGTGGTAGCCGCGCGACTAATTTAAAAGATAATACCGATATTGCCCTGGCGCACCTTGGCGACACCAATCCGGTAAAAAATGTTATTGTCATTAAACACGTTGGTAAGAGTATCGATTTCCATCAAGGGCGTGATGTGTGGTATCACGAGCTCTTGGCACAGCAACCAAAAGCTTGCACACCAGAGCCAATGAATGCTGAAGACCCATTGTTTATTCTTTATACGTCAGGCTCTACCGGCAAACCTAAAGGTGTATTGCACACTACCGGTGGCTACCTCGTTTATGCTTCGATGACACATCAGTATGTGTTTGATTATCAAGACGGTGATATTTACTGGTGTGCAGCCGACGTTGGTTGGGTTACTGGTCACAGCTATATTGTTTATGGCCCGCTGGCCAACGGCGCCAGCAGTGTCATGTTTGAAGGGGTGCCGACTTACCCTAGCGTAAAACGTATCGCACAAATCGTCGATAAATATCAGGTTAATATTCTTTATACCGCCCCTACTGCCATCCGTGCTCTGATGGCGCATGGTGAGGCGCCGGTAGAAGGTGCTGATTTAAGTTCTTTACGCATTTTGGGCAGTGTTGGCGAACCCATTAACCCGGAAGCCTGGCATTGGTACCATGATAAAATTGGTAAGGGTAATTGCCCTATTGTTGATACCTGGTGGCAAACAGAAACCGGCGGTATTTTAATTACGCCTCTTCCTGGCGCCACAGCCCTGAAACCTGGCTCAGCCACCCGCCCTTTCTTTGGCGTTAAGCCCGCCTTAGTCGATAACGAAGGCAATATCGTTGAGGGGCAAGGCGAAGGCAATCTGGTGATTACCGACAGTTGGCCTGGTCAAATGCGCACCCTTTATGGCGATCATGATCGTTTTGAACAAACCTACTTTAGTACCTATGCCGGCGTCTATTTTACCGGTGATGGTGCCCGCCGTGATGAAGATGGCTATTATTGGTTAACTGGTCGGGTAGATGATGTATTAAATATCTCTGGGCATCGCTTAGGCACGGCAGAAATTGAAAGCTGTTTAGTAGCACACGAAGCCATTGCCGAAGCGGCGGTAGTAGGCTATCCGCACGATATTAAAGGTCAGGGTATTTATGTTTATGTAACACCTCGCGTGGGTGTAGAACCTAGCGAGGATCTGACTAAAGCAATTAGAGCCTGGGTACGTGAAGAAATTTCCCCCATCGCTACGCCAGATCTGGTACAGTGGGCTCCAGCAGGCCTGCCGAAGACCCGCTCAGGTAAGATTATGCGCCGTATTTTGCGGAAAATAGCCGCAAACGAGCATGATCAGTTAGGTGATATTTCTACGCTTGCCGATCCATCAGTAGTTGAAATGCTGGTGAATAACCGGTTAAATCGTAAGTAAGACACCTAACCGCTTGATCTGAGCTTGCGTGTCTCCAGTCGCAGCTAATAAGGCCGCAACATAGCGGCCTTTTTTATAATTACAAATACAGGCGAACACCGCTGGAGGGTAGAATGGCAAAATTAATCGTTGCGGACGATCATCCGCTGTTTCGAAATGCACTAATTAATGCCATAAGTAGCACTTTTGCCACCAAAGCAACGGTTGAGACGGATAGTTTCGACAGCACTTGCCAGGCATTAGAGCAGCACCCGGACACCGATTTACTGTTACTCGACTTACATATGCCTGGCAACTGTGGTTTCTTAGGGTTAATTCAGCTTCGCAAGAACTATCCCAGCCTGCCGATAGTGGTTATTTCAGCCAGTGAAGACTTAGATGTGATTCGCCGGGTGATGGCTTTTGGTGCTTCGGCTTATGTGCCAAAGTCCGCCAATCCTATCGATATCAGCACGGCGTTAAATGCTGTTTTGGATGGCGAGCTATGGGTACCGCAACATATTAAGAAGCAAGTGCTAAACCAAAACGACAGTGAACAAGATTTAGATTTAGCTGCCAAAGTTGCCCAGCTCACCCAGCAGCAATATAAAGTGTTATATTACTTAACTGAGGGCTGGTTAAACAAACAAATCGCTTATGATTTACATATCTCAGAGGCAACCGTAAAGGCTCATATCACGGCTATTTTCCGCAAGCTTGGGTGTACTAACCGCACTCAGGTTGTGATCCAGGCACAACGTTTAACGCTGGAGCCACCGGTAGATAGAGCTCTGGCACAGCAACACTAACCAATATCTAGCATCTGGCAAGCGCGCTACCTGGCACGGTGTGTTCCCCGTTCCAGGTTTTGTTGTTTTACACTGCTTTTGTTTAATGACCTGCCCGTTTTAACATTTTGAAGTGATTTAAGGTTGCTCGCAGGGCGCCTGGCTTAATAGGTTTTGCTAAAAACATTAAGCCCTCGGCTTTGGCCAGTGCAGCTAGATCGGCTTGCGGTGAAGCGGATACTAATATGCCCTTAACCTCTCCCCAATACGGCTTAATCTGCCGATACAACTCTAAACCATTAATCTGCTGCCCAAGCTGATAATCCAGTAAGATAACATCGGGTGCCGGATGATTAGGCACATAATTTAATAACTCCTGATCATCGTAAAAGCATTCTACCTCGCTAATTTGCCACTGCTCTAGCAAAACTTTTAACGCAGCTAAATTGGCGGCATCATCATCAACACAGATCACCGACAGGCCTGGTAAAGGGCGCTGTTGTAACGGAGCAGTAAGGGGGACTTCCTGACGGCGACGGCCACTGACTAAGGGTAAGCCGATGCTAAACATGGTGCCTTTACCCGGCCAAGACTTAACCGTTAACGGATGCGCCAATAGTTTTGCCATCCGATGTACCACGCCAAGCCCAAGCCCTACTCCTTGTTGGCCTTTAGCAGTGGCGTCTATCCGATAAAAATCTTCGAAGATCCGCTGTAAATCCGGCTCTGCGATACCGGGACCAGTATCCCAAACCTGCAGTAATAACTGATTCCCGCGCTTGCGACAGCCTAATAAAATACGACCTTTATTGGTGTATTTAATGGCATTAGAAAGCATATTTTGCAGAATACGTCTCAAATAAGTACTGTCGGTTTGCACTTGATAGCTACTGCTTTTCACCGTCAATTCCAGGCCTTTTTGCCCAGCAACCAAGCTGTACTCGTCAGATAATTGCAGTAAGAGTTCTTTTAACGCTACCGTTTGGATATTCGGTTGCAACTTGCCATCATCTAGCTTAGCAATTTCCAGCAGCGTCGAGATTAGCTCTTCCGACGCCTTTAAAGAATTATCTAACTGATTAATAATGGCATGCTGTTGTTGCTTATCGTCAATCCCTGCCAGCGCGGCGGTAAATAAGCGGGCAGCATTAAGCGGTTGTAAAATATCATGGCTAGCCAGGGCCAAAAAGCGGGTTTTGGAGGCATTGGCAGCCTCTGCTTCCGCTTTGGCTTGCAACAGTTGTTGCTCAGTAGCTCTGCGCCGCCCCACTTCTGCCAGCAGTTCCTGATTCATCTCCGAAATCGTTTGCGTGCGCTCTTGCACCCGATCTTCCAAATGCTGTTTTGCTTCTGCCAAACCCTGTACCGCTTTAACGTGATCAGAAATATCGGTAAAGCTGGTCACAAAGCCACCACCTGGGATTGGGTTGCCACGCATTTCAATCACTCTGCCATCTGGCCTTACTCGCTGAAACACATGGGCAGTGCCATTTTTCATGTGTGAGGTACGCTTATCCACATGTTCATCTGGATCGCCCGGACCACATAAACCCCGTTCTGCATTTAAGCGCACGATATCTGCCACCGGCCGACCGACTCTAATCATCCCCTCGGGATAATTAAACATCTCCAGATAAGCTTTATTCCAGGCGACTAAATTTAACTCACGATCTACTACACTTACGCCCTGACTAAGATGCTCCAGCGTTGAGAACAGGATCTTACGCGAAAACTGGATAGCCTGAGTGGTATCATCAAATAGCGTTACCACATCTTCAAAGGCCAGCTGCCTGCCCTCTAAGACCGCATTGACCATCGCCGAGGCAGAAGAGGCACCAATCACACCGGCGAGTTCCCGCTCTACGTGTTCAACTAAGCCGACACTGGGTAAATCATCTAGCTGGATGCTTTGTTGTTGTTTACGGCCAAATTCCGCTAAACATTCTGTCGCACGCGGTGCGCCGACAAAACGCTCTAGTAAGGTTTTCAAATCGCTATTATGAATACGAATACGCCGAGCTGGAGTATCTTTGTGGCTTATGGGTAAATTAGGTTTAACAAAGGCTACTGCTTGCAATCTGTCGGAAAGGTTAACGTTAGTGAATAACGAAAAAACGATATAACAAACGATGTTAAATCCTAACGATAGCAGGACACCATGGCTTAACGAGTCTAGCTGGAGCCCAAACATCGCCGTGGGTAATAGCCAACTAATCCCAAATGGGCCACCTTGCATAATATCGCTATTGAGCACCCCTGCGTTGACCAATTGCGGTAGCATTAAGGTGTAGAACCATAAAACCAGCCCCACCGTTAAACCAGCATAAACGCCATAAGCATTACCACGACGCCAGTATAGACCACCAATAACCGCCGGCACCAATTGAATAGTCAGCGCAAACGCCAACAGCCCGGTTTCGGCCAGCTCGTAATTACGGGCAAAAATGCTGTAGTACAAATAAGACAATGCCATAACCACTACTATCATGGTGCGGCGCACGAGTAAAATCAGCAAGCTAAAATCATGCGACATGCCTTTTTGCTTGGTCGATTTTAATAAGCCTGGCATGACTACGTCGTTACTGATCATGGTCGCCAGCGCCAGCGTAGCGATGATGATCATCGAGGTTGCGGCTGAAAAACCACCAATAAAGACAATAATACTGAGGATATTCCAATTCATGCTGGAAGGAATAAGCAGCACAAAACTATCGGCTTGATTAAGTAACGCTGGGAACAATTGCATCCCCGCTACCGCAATTGGGATCACCACCAGCGTGACAATTAGCAGGTAGCCAGAAAACCAGCGCCTGGCATGACGTAAATGATTGTGTGAAACGTTCTCGACAAAGGCAACATGGAATTGCCGGGGTAACAAAAATACCGCCACCATCGCTAAGATGGTTTTTGTTATAAACTCAACGATACCGGGAGTACTGAGTTTTTCTTGCTGCAAAGTGGAGTGTTCGGTAAAAGCCCGAATCGCCGACTGATCACTGTCCAGAATAAACACATAAACAGCAATAGACAGTGTAAGTAAAGCGAATAATTTCACAACAGATTCAAAGGCAATAGCTACCATTACACCGCGATTTTGCTCAGTAAGATGCAACTTACGGGTACCGAACAAAATAGCAAAAAACGCCATAGCAACCGCACTTAGCAAGGCGCTGTCTTGATACCAAGGCACCATACTGTCATCAAAGGCCCCGCCTAATAACACCTGATAAGAGCCGGCAACCGCTTTTAACTGCAATGAAATATAAGGTACCACCACAATTAAACAAATAATCGCTGCGAAGGTCGCAATATTACGTCGCTTACCGTAACGCGCCGAGATAAAGTCGGCTATTGAAGTCACGTTTTGCTTTTTTGAGACATAAAGCAGCTTAAATAAGAACGGCTGGGCGAAGATAAATAATAAAATAGGCCCAAGATAAATGGCCATATAATCCCAGCCGCGGGTCACTGCCGTGCCCACTGCGCCATAATAAGTCCAGGAAGTACAGTATACGGCTAAGGCTAAGCTATATATTAGCCCCCCATACTTTCGTATAAGCCTATCATCGGCATGACGTTCACCCCAGTTCGCGATCCAGAACAAACCACCTACATATAAAAGCGCCAATAGGGCTACGGTCCAAGCAGTCACAGGGTTCTCCATGTTCTTTTTTAAGCTAACTGTGGGTCTAGTGGGCGCTTATGTCAATGTTCGCCTAATCACCTTCGACTAAAGTCGGGCTAGCGCCTTGGCTAGCGACTGCTAGATTAAGATTGCTCGATAATAAAATAAACTAAAGGAGACACAACTATGGCAGATCATAACATGAATGCCGCCGCATATTGGAGCGCTAACCTGCGCTACATAACGATAAGCCTGATTGTCTGGGCATTGGTATCTTATGGCTTCGCAATCTTGCTCCGACCTATGCTGGCAGGCATTGAAGTTGGCGGTACTGACCTCGGTTTTTGGTTCGCGCAGCAAGGTTCAATAATCACCTTTATCGCTATCATCTTCATTTACGCTTGGAAGATGAATAAGTTAGATAAAGAATTTGGTGTAGAGGAGTAATTGGCATGAGTCAATTTGCAATAAACTTGCTGTTTGTTGGTGCATCCTTTGCACTCTACATCGGTATCGCTATTTGGGCCCGTGCTGGCTCAACCAAGGAATTCTACGTTGCTGGTGGCGGTGTAAACCCTATCACTAACGGTATGGCTACCGCTGCTGACTGGATGTCAGCAGCGTCATTTATTTCAATGGCAGGCTTATTGGCTGCCGGCGGTTATGCTAATTCTTCTTTTCTGATGGGGTGGACCGGCGGTTATGTTTTGCTGGCCATGCTATTAGCCCCGTACCTGCGTAAATTTGGTAAATTTACTGTACCCGATTTTATTGGCGACCGTTTTTACAGCAAGGGTGCCCGTATTACCGCGGTAGCCTGCTTAATCATCATGTCTGTTACCTATGTAATCGGCCAGATGACGGGTGCCGGTGTGGCTTTCTCCCGCTTCCTGGAAGTTAGCTCTTCTACAGGGATCTGGATTGCCGCTGGCGTAGTGTTTGTTTATGCCGTATTCGGTGGTATGAAAGGTATTACCTATACTCAGGTTGCGCAATATGTAGTGTTAATAATCGCTTATACCATCCCTGCAGTGTTTATCTCATTACAACTGACTAACAACCCTATCCCTATGTTTGGGATGTTCAGCACCCATACGGAATCTGGTGTGCCGCTGTTAGTTAAGCTTAACGAAATCGTCCGTGAATTAGGCTTCCAAGATTACACCGCCGATGTGAGCAACAAACTAAATATGGTACTCTTTACCCTATCATTAATGATTGGTACAGCAGGTTTACCACACGTTATTATTCGTTTCTTCACCGTACCTAAAGTTGCAGATGCGCGCTGGTCTGCTGGCTGGACCTTAGTTTTTATCGCTTTACTGTACTTAACTGCACCTGCTGTAGCTTCTATGGCACGTTTAAACCTGTTAACCACCATTTATCCTGATGGCCCTACGGCAGCAGCACTGGATTATGCAGAACGTCCAGACTGGATTAAAACCTGGGAACAAACAGGCTTAATCACCTGGACAGATAAAAACAATGACGGTCGTATTCAACTATATAACGACTCCCCTGCTTTCGCTGCTACAGCAGAAGAACGCGGCTGGGCCGGTAATGAATTAACCGTTAATAATGATATTCTGGTACTGGCAAACCCTGAGATTGCTAACTTACCAGGTTGGGTGGTTGGTTTAATTGCCGCTGGTGGTATTGCCGCCGCGTTATCTACCGCCGCAGGCTTATTGTTGGCCATATCTTCTGCTATCAGCCATGACTTAATTAAAAACATTATCAACCCACAAATCAGTGAGAAAGGTGAAATGTTAGCCGCCAGGATCTCAATGGCAGGTGCAATCTTGTTAGCGACCTATCTGGGGCTTAACCCGCCCGGGTTCGCCGCACAAGTGGTCGCGCTAGCCTTTGGTATTGCAGCAGCTACCCTGTTCCCGGCGTTGATGATGGGCATTTTCTCTAAGCGAGTTAACAGCTACGGCGCTATTGCCGGTATGTTAACAGGCTTAGTGGTTACCTTGCTGTATATCTTTACGTACCTGGGCTGGTTCTTTATCCCTGGTACTAATATGTTACCGAACACTGCGGACAACTGGATACTTGGCATTTCACCACTATCGTTCGGTGCTGTGGGTGCCATGATTAACTTTATTGTTGCCTTTGCAGTCTCTTCTGTAACAGCACCACCGCCAAAAGCTATCCAGGAGCTGGTGGAAAGTGTTCGTTACCCGAAAGGTGCAGGTGCAGCTGTTGATCACTAATCAACCGCTAGCGACTGAACTCTAGGTAAGGTTATTGAACTGAAGTACACTCGGGCTTTCAACTGAAAGCCCGAATTTTTAGGAAGACATTATGTTTTGGGAATTAATTGCTACTCTGTCTGCTGGTTTAGGTGCTGCTGGTATTGCGTTGCTGCTGCGCGCCTTAACACTGAAAAAGCTTCCCAACTGGATCATTCCGGTCTTTGCCGGGGCAGGTATGCTCGGCTTCCAAATTTACTCTGAATACAATTGGTTTAATCACCAGCGCAGTTTACTACCACAGGGTGTTGAAGTTGTTCGCACCGCCAAAGAAAGTTCTGGCTGGCGTCCCTGGAGTTATCTGTATCCACAAACGATGCGTTTTATTGCAGCAGATGTTAGAAATGCGGCTGCCAATCAGCAGAACTCTGCGCTGGTATTAGTCGATCTGTATTTTTTTGAGCGCAGAATGAGTGCCAGACGGGTCCCTCAAGTGATCCATTGTCAGCAACAAGCCCGAGCTGACTTTACGGCGGAGCTCGTCATACCGCCACCTGGTGCGACCATTACTTCGGGTTGGCATAAACTGGCAGCAGATGATCAGCTATTGCAGTTACTTTGCCAGAACAGGATTGAGTAAGAGCAAGGATTAATTATGGAAGTCAGCGAAGTCAGTAAATTTTTAGCGCAGACCATCCCCTTCGATCAATTGAGTTCAGCACAGTTGGCGGAGACGGCGCTACAATTTAGCGTTTATTATTGCCAGGAAGGTGAAGCGTTAGACATTACAAAAGAGCGCTTGCTCATTGTTCGTACGGGCATTTATGCACTCTACAGTGATAAACAACAACTACTGACCAAACTAGAAGAAGGTGATTTTTACGGTTATCAGTTATTACTTACCGGCTTAGCCGACGCAGATAAACTGGTTTGCGAAGAAGACGGTTTAATTTATTGGTTACCGGCCGCTGAGTTTCATCAACTACGCTATCAGTACAAAAATATTGATATTTTTTTTCAGCGGCTGTTCGGCCGCCGTTTACATCAATACAAAGAACAGCAAGGCTCCCGCTTCACGCTAAAGGTGTCGGATATTGTGCAAGCACGCAAAATAGCCATAAGTGGTGAACACACAGTGCAACAGGCTGCCCAGTTAATGACTGACAAACGTGTGTCTTCATTATTAGTAGAAAAAAATGACCGTTTGATTGGCATCCTAACCGACCGCGATTTACGCACCCGCGTGCTAGCGGCCGATTTACCTGCCGCCACCCCCGTACATCAGGTAATGACTCCCAAACCACATACTATTGATAAGCATGCTTATTTGTTTGAAGCTGTACAGTTGATGAGCCGGTTTAATATCCATCATTTACCGGTACTAGATAAAGACATCAGCTTTAGTATGATTACGGCAACAGATATCATTCGGTCACAGCAAGATCATCCGGTATATTTAATTGGTGAGATCCATCGCCAAACCAGTATTGATGGCTTAGAGCAATGTAGCCTGCAAATTAATAATTTAGCTCAGGTCCTGGGTAAACAGCAGGTGCCGGCGCATGAAGCAGGCCACATTATTACCACTATTACTGATGCACTAACTCAACGGCTGATTAAACTGGCACAACAAGAGCTTGGCCCTGCGCCCTGCGTCTTTACGTGGCTTTGTTTTGGCTCGCAAGCCAGAATGGACCAAAGCATTAATGCCGATCAGGATAATGCCTTGTTGCTGGAGCGAGAGCCGACTGCCGACATCGCCGACTACTTTGAAAAGCTTGCAGACTTTGTTTGCCAAGGGTTAGCCCGCTGCGGTATCACCCTTTGCCCCGGTAATATTATGGCCTCTAACCCAGAGCTGCGATTAAGCCTAAAAGGCTGGTCAGGTAAATTTGCTAAATGGATCGCCTCACCAACGCCAGAAGCGATTTTAAAGGCCAGTATTTTTTTTGATATGCGGGCTGTTGAAGGCTCAAAAGGCTTATTTAATGCACTGCAACAAGATATTTTGGCTCGTACCAATAATGCGCTATTTCTGTTTCATTTAGCGCAAAGTGCGTTGCAACGCACTGCCCCATTGAGTTTCTTACGTAACTTTATTCTGGAGCACGATGGCAAACAGAAAAAAGGTATAGATTTAAAAAAACGCGGTATTAGCTTAATCACCGATATTGTTCGTATCTATGCGCTAGCCAATGGTGTGCATGAAGTTAATACCCGGCAACGCTTACAGCAGTTAGCGCTGTTGGGTGCCCTAGATAGCAAAGAAGCCCAGAATCTGTCTGATGCCTTTGATGTCCTGGCGCATTTACGTTGGGATAAGCATCTACATGATCTTAATCAAGGGCATGATGCCAGTAACCTACTGGACCCTGCGATTCTGTCGGGCTTACAGCGGCATCAGCTAAAAGATAGCTTTGCGGTGATTAATAATGCACAGTCCTCTATCAAACACCGTTTCTGTAAAGAAGTATAAAGAGTAAACAGCATGCTAGCTTGGCTTAGAAAAAAACCTGCTTTATATGATGATGTCAAACGCTTTAACGCTGCTGAGTTACCGGCGTCGACAACAGCAGCGCGCAGCTGCCGCTATCTAGCCCTTGATCTTGAAACAACGGGTTTGCACGCCAGGCAAGATCATATTGTCAGTATAGGTTGGGTGCCTATTATTGAGCAGCAAATTCAATTAAAGCAAGCGCGGCATTTTTTAATTAAACCGCCAGTAAGTGTTGGCCAAAGTGCTATTTATCATGGTGTACACGACAAAGACTTAAAAGATGCCAGTGAGTTAAGTGACGTGCTGCAACTATTACTACAGGAATTTAGCGGCTACTATTTTATTGCCCATCATTGTCGCCTTGACCGGGCCTTTTTAGAGCTGGCTTTTCAACGTTACTTTGGCAAGGTGCCGAAAATGTACTTTATCGACACCCTAAACATTGAATGGTACAGAATGCAAAAACAAGGCATAGTGATGAAAAAAGATGCGCTGCGCTTACCTAACTGTTTAGCACGCTATAAACTGCCGGTGAGCGCCCAACACCATGCATTGGAAGACGCCTACGGCTGTGCCCTGCTCTATTTGGCCCAGCTGAAGAAAAGCCATGCTGAGATCACTATTGACGATATGTTGCAACAAAGCCGCTAAGCGCCCAGCTTATATACCAACCTAAGGTTTTAGCTTAAGTTGCAGCCCTTTTAATACATTACGCAACACCTGCGCCTGGCACTGCCGGTAGTGCGGATGATCTGGCTTGCGAAAGAAGGCACTTAGCTCGGCTTTACCAAGACGAAATCCAGCCAACTGCAATAACTCAATAAAGTCTTCATCGCGCAGGGTAAAGGCAATTTTAAGTTTACGCAAAATAATATTATTATTTAGACGGCTTTCAACCACGGGTTGCTCACCCTCTTTCTGGCCACGTTTGCTAATGATTAAACCGTTAAGAAATTGCGCAAGTTCGCTATCGGTTAACGCTAAAAAATCAGCCTCTTCTTCTTTGCTCAGCCAACCAATTAATTGCTCACGACTTGCCACTAATCCGCCTAACGCAAAGGTTGCTGCCATATTACTGTTATTAAAATCCAGAATGTAGCGAATGCGGCGTAAAATATCGTTATTTGTCATGAAGGTTTCCAAAAAGCGGTAAGAAAAACGAGGTCAGTAAAAAAGGCGCTAGCGCGCCTTTTTCGATTAGCTTGCGCTTATTTAGCGCGGCTACGGTACTCATCGGTGCGGGTGTCGATTTCGATACGGTCACCCTCTTCAACGAAGGCAGGTACCATCAACTCATAACCTGTTTCAATTTTCGCTGGCTTCATCACTTTACCTGAGGTATCACCACGTGCAGCAGGTTCAGTGTAAGTTACAGTGCGCACTACGATAGTTGGCAGATCAACAGAGATTGGACGGTCGTTATAGAACACAACTGAACACTCCATACCATCAACTAAATACTTCAGTGCTTCGCCCATTGACTCGGCTTCAATTTCGAACTGGTTATATTCGCTATCCATAAAAACATACATAGGATCGGCAAAGTAAGAATAAGTTACTTCTTTAGTTTCCAGCATAACTTGCTCAAATTTGTCATCAGCACGGTATACCGTTTCCATGCCCTGACCGTTAAGCAGGTTTTTCATTTTCATTTTTACTACTGCAGAGTTACGGCCAGATTTGTTAAATTCGGCTTTTAACACTACCATTGCTTCAGTACCAACCATAATTACTTGGCCGGCGCGGACTTCTTGAGCTGTCTTCATCATTTGAGAATATCTTCTTGTTAGGAAAAATTGCGCTATATTATAATTTTTTTTTCAACAAAACGCACGAGGTTGCTAGCAAGATCTCCATGGCTTTCTAACTTATTGCGCCATAACAGGTTTTTAGCCTGTAGTTCTGTTAGCAACGCCTCTAATTGTAACCAACTGGCCGTCAAAGGCTGTTCTGAATTCCAGGCAGCGTGAAAATCCGTTATGGCCGCAACAAGCACTTCGGAGCAATCGCTGGTGTAGCGTTTCAGGAAAGCCTGTAATTTTAATAAGTGCGCCTGCTCGTCCTGCCGGTAGATTTGCCAGATAAAAGGCTTACCTGCCCAGTGCGCTCTTATTATCGAGTCTTCACCACGCACAAAATTAATATCACAGGCTGTTAATAGCAAATCGTAGTCGGGTTGCGCTAAAAACGGCACAATCTTTATAGTAAGGGCACCAAAGGTCGCACACTGACCTAAGGCTAATCCTGGTAGTAGTTGCTGCACTTGCTCTGCTAAGTTGCCGCTGGGAACAATGCAAAGCGTGCTTTCTGCCGCCTGTTGCCAACAGGCTAGCAGTGTTTCTAAGTATTGGTGTGAATAGGCAAATAACGAAACCCGCCGGTCAAAAGATAAAGCATTAGCCAGATCGAGTTGCTGCCAAAACTGTTGCTGGGCTTGTCTATCTTGTGCAAAGGCGGCTAAAGCAGGCAATAAGTGTTGCTCACGTAACAGGCCGCCGGTTTTTTCAGTAAAGCCCGGGAAAAAAAAGTATTTCGTTAACGCGAGCTGAGGCTGTGGTGAGGCCATACCGTGGCACTCCTCTACCCAATCTTCAGCCGATAAATATTCGACATTGAGCCACAACGGCTTTATTTGCATTGCCGCCATCTGCTGCTGATACGCCAGCGGAATATGACAAGCCAAGGCCTCTATCACCACTGTGGCTGGCACAATGCATGACCAGTCGATAGCTCCGTGCCAATGTCGCACCTCAACACCGCAAATTTGTTGTGTTGCTGATAATGGCTCTACCTCATCGCATAAGCGCTGGAAACTGTGTAAATCGTCCACCCATAACCGCACTGCGATACCGTGCTCAGCCACCAGTTGCCGGCTTAACCGCCAGCAAATGCCTATATCGCCGAAATTATCCACCACGGCACAAAAAATATCCCAATGTTGCGGCTTATGCTGCATAAAAGTCGTTTAATCTTACCAAAGTTGGCGAATTATAGCGGAGAACGCGCGGAGAAACAGGAAAAACCAAAGCAACAGCAATGCGGTCAGCAACAGGCAAAGGATCCACTGCCAAAGCCAATAAAAAAAACGTTTTATCCGCCCGGTTTGCTGTTTTACCTCTGCTGAAAATAAGGACACCATTAAGAGCAGACAAAGTAGGAAAATTAAGGTGACCAGTAAAGGCAGCAACCATTGCTCACTCGTTACTTGGCTCCCCCAGAGTAATACGATAGCAAAACTTGCCGTTACACCAAAGGCCAGCAACGCAAACAGCCGACGAAAAGGATTAAGCCGCTGCGCCAGCTTACGATATAACTTCAACATTCTGAGGTTTCTCGTTGCAGTAAATTAAGCGGATATAAGGGTAAAATACCCGATAAGCCCTGCATATCACCTATCACCCAGATTTGCTCAAAAGGATGCTGTTTCGGCATATGAAGTTTATTGCAATGAGTTAACATATCATGGCGCCGCCACAGCGGGTTGGCATTGCGGATCACTAACCAAACCCGCTCACTGTCATAGCTTTTTTCTGCTTTATTACAAATAATGCGATTAAGCGCGGCTAGCATTCTTTGTTCAACCGGCACCCGCAACAGAGACAGTAATTCTTTGTGGGTTTGTGCACTTAGCTCGCGCCCTAAAATATGCATCGCCTCCACTTCGCTGCCGTACAGGTGGGCAATTTCTAAATCAAGCTTTTGATCGGCGTAATAGCAAGAAACATCTGGCCTGGCAGGTTCATTGTGCCAGATATGCCGCATCTTCACTTGATAGCGCTGCTCATAAAGCCGCATAAAAACTCTGGCGGCTTCATGCTCTAATAAAATTTTTTCTTCGCTGCCATTCATTTAGATAAGTACATAGCCTTTTGCTGTTAACCATATAACGAGCTTATCATCTATACCGCACTAAAATAATAGTGCCACAGTTCTAGGAGTACCGGAACTACCGATAACAACAAAATAAGCCCCATCAGCAGATTAAAAATGCGCTGTGCTACGGCGTTATTTAATACCTTTTTCAATACGGCACCGAACAACAACCAAATACCAACACAGGGAAAAGCAACCAGTAAAAACGCCAGGGTAATAGCAGACACTTCTAACCAGTATACACCCGCTACTGTAGTAAAGGCTGCCATGGCACCGGAGGCCATTACCCAGGCCTTGCCATTAACCCACTGAAATAATGCTGCTTGCCAAAAAGTTAAGGCTTTACTTTTACCGGTTGCGATATGTTCGGGTTTAGCACTGGCGATTTTATACGCCAAATACAACAAATAAGCGGTACCCAGTACTTTAATCAGTTGATGCAGATGCGGATAACGATCGAAAACCACACCAAAACCCAGCCCAACCACCAACACCATTAATGGAAAACCTAAACAAATCCCCAACCAATGCGGCAGGCTGGCTTTAATGCCATAGTTAACCCCGGAAGACATAATCATCACATTATTAGGGCCTGGCGTGATGGTGGTTGAAAACGCAAAAAACAGTACCGCCCAAAAAATCTCCATTTCACTCACCTCAATACTTTGCTGTTATTCAACACAGATTCAGTTCCGCAGGCTAATCTGTGCTATACCTAACCACGACGGCAATAGTTAACGCTATGCTACAGCGGTTCACACCACAGGAGAATAACATGAATAAAATAATTGGATTAGCACTACTGGTAGCGGGCGCAATTTTGCTGTATTTCGGTTATACCGAGTACAACTCTACCGCTTCTCAGGTTACCGAAATGGTTACTGGTAACCCCACTGACAACGCCATCTGGTTTTTAGTGGGTGGTGCCATCGCCGCTATCGTCGGTGTTGGTATGTTACTAAAAAAATAGTAGCCGCATAAAAGTAAAAAACCGGGCTTATCACACCCGGCTTTTTTCTAACTGCAACAAAGAACCTTTGCCAAACCTAAAGGTACCGCAAAATTACTCTTCTTCCTTGCCCCAAACATCACGCAGCCCTACCGTGCGATTAAACACCAAGGCCGCCGCAGTTGAGTCTTTATTGTCAGCGCAATAGTAGCCTTCACGTTCAAACTGATAAGCTTTTTCTGCCACTGCCTGCTGTAAAGATGGCTCGGCAAAACCGTGCTTAACAACTAATGACTGCGGATTAATCGTTGTCATAAAGTCATCTTCTGCTGCCGGATTAGCCACACTAAATAGCCTGTCGTATACCCGAAACTCTGCTGGCAACGCCTGAGTTTGCTCTACCCAATGAATAACGCCGCGGACCTTGCGGCCGTCTGCCGGGTTTTCACCCAGTGTTTCAGGCAAGTAAGAGCATTTAAGTTCCAGCACCTGGCCCTGCTCGTCTTTAATCACTTCGTCAGCATGAATAACATAAGCATTACGCAAACGCACATCACCACCAAGCACTAAGCGCTTATATTTTTTATTGGCCTCTTCACGGAAATCGGCACGATCAATATACACAGTGCGGCCAAAAGGCAATTGTCGCTCACCCATATCTTCTTTTGGATGATTAGGAGCACTTAACCATTCCAATTTATCTTCCGGATAATTGGTAATGGTGACTTTTATCGGATCCAGCACGGCCATAGCGCGAGGAGCTGCGGCATCTAAATCTTCGCGAATACAGGCTTCCAGTGCGCTCATTTCGATCACGTTGTCTTGCTTGGTTACACCAATGCGCTTCGCAAACTCACGAATAGCGGCAGGCGTGTAACCACGACGACGTAAACCAGCAATGGTTGGCATCCGCGGATCGTCCCAGCCACTGACGACTTGCTGCTCGACTAAGGTTTGCAATTTACGCTTACTCATCACCGCATATTCTAAATTAAGACGCGAGAATTCAATTTGCTGCGGATGACAGGCAATAGTGATATTGTCTAAAATCCAATCGTATAAACGGCGGTTATCCTGGAACTCCAGCGTACAAAGCGAATGAGTAATACCTTCCAGCGCGTCGGAAATACAATGGGTAAAGTCGTACATCGGGTAAATGCACCAGCTATCACCGGTTTGATGATGGTGGGCAAACTTCACCCGGTAAATCACCGGATCGCGCATACACATAAAGCTGGACGCCATATCAATCTTGGCGCGCAGCGAACACTCGCCTTCTTTAAAACCGCCTGCTCGCATCTTTTCAAACAGCGCTAAATTCTCTGCTGGGCTAGTATCACGGTATGGGCTAGGCTTACCTGGCTGCGTTAAATTGCCACGGTACTCGCGCATTTGTTCGGCATTTAAGAAACAGACATAGGCTAAACCCTTGTTAATTAGCTCAACCGCATAACCATACAACTGCTCAAAGTAATCCGATGAATAACGGACTGCACCTGACCACTGAAAACCTAGCCATTTTACGTCTCGCTGAATAGACTCAACAAACTCAACGTTTTCTTTTTCCGGGTTGGTATCATCAAACCGTAAGTTACACTGGCCCTGGTAATCCTGCGCTATGCCAAAATTTAAACAAATCGATTTAGCATGGCCAATGTGCAAATAGCCATTAGGTTCCGGCGGAAAACGGGTTTGCACGGTGTTGTGCTTAGCACTGGCTAAATCGGCATCGATAATTTGCCGAATAAAATTTGTTGGGCGTGGCGTAACGTCCGACATAGTAATGAGTGTCCTTTTTTAATAACGGGAAACGAACAATTAGCGGCATTATAACAGCAGAAGCAACGCTGACCAGCGTCTGTGAGCATCGAACGCTAAGTTTTTAAAATCGTCTATCTTTTATTAGATAGCAGGCAAAGAGCAACCTGCTACCTAAGGTGTTTTCAGCTGTTCCAGTCTGACTGGTGATTCAAACCCATCCTGCAGGTTTAGATGCTGTCACATATTGCTGTTTACCAAGCACTTTTTCTAACCAAATCGCATGAGGGGGCAACTTGTTTTTTGCCATTTGTACACGTTGCAGAATAGCGCGGTGTATTTGTGTTGGTGGCAGTGACGGGCCGTATCGATCAAGCATCTCGTCTTTCAAGTAATCCATACCATAAAGGATACATTGATAGCTCTCGTGATTCCATAATCCTCCGGTATCAACCGCTGCACGCATATCGCTAAAACCTTCACTGGTCCCGAGCGCATTCATCCCTGCAAACCACTGATCTTGGAAATCATGCGCACTAGGCGGCTTAATTTTCCAAAAAGCCAATTTGGCCTGCAATCTATCGGTAATACGCTCCGGCTTCTGTACTTCACGCCAAAACGCAGTATCAGTGCGCTTTGTCATGCAATAATGCATATTAATAAAGTCGAGAATTTCATAAAATCGGTTAGACAAGATTCGATTATAGCGGCTAGCTAAAACCGGCATATCAGCCTTATTAAACGGAAAATGCTCTGCTAACACTACAGCACCTAGATCGCTTAAATAAAGACCGGTTGACTCCAATGGTTCAATAAAACCACCAGATAAACCAATGGCAACACAGTTACCTTGCCAATTCTGCTTACGACGTCCTACTTTAAAGTTAACGATACGATGTGGTAGGTGCTCGCAGCCAGCACCTTGATACGCTCTCATCTCACGTTCAGCAGCATCAATATCGATAAAAGCACTACTATGAACATAACCGACAGAACGCTGATTTTGCATTGGAATATCCCAAATCCAACCGTTGGATAATGCTGTCGCTGTAGTGTAGGGCCTTATCATGCCCGGATAGAAGTGATCGTAGGGAATGTGCATGGTAATAGCTCTATCGCATAACAACCACTGCGAGCAATCCTCAAAACCTACCCCCATCTTCTGTTCTATTAGTTTCGCACTAAAACCAGTACAATCAACAAAAAGATCTGCCGTAATGCGCTCACCTTGTGAAGTTAAAACAGCAGCAATATGCTCTGCTGAGTCCATCTCCACATCAGTCATATTGGCTAAGGTATGTGTAACGCCTCGCGCCACTGAAAAATCGCGCAGGTAATCAGCAAACTTCTGCGCATTCATGTGATAGGCATAGTTTAACGGTGGCCCCATATCCCAAGCACCAAGCATTTTAGGTGCTAAGCCCATTTCACAAATCAAAGGTTGCGCCGAGCAAGTTTCCATAAATGGAATACTACGATCACTGCGTAACCATTCATCCGCCAAGTGATCTAAAGGTTGGGTACGCATACTGCTAAACGGGTGATGATAAAAAGAGTTGTTATTGTGTACCCAATTGGTATATTTGATCGATTGTTTGAAAGTCGCATCCGTAGCACGCATAAATTCTAACTCGTCAACACCAATGACCGCCAGTAAATGCCGCATTGAGGGAATTGTCGCCTCTCCTACTGAAATCCTTGGAATATCTGGCGATTCAATTAACTGGATCTGCACCCGCGGCGATATACCGCCTTTGTTCAAAGCACCGTTAAGATAGGCTGCGGTCATCCAACCAGCTGATCCACCACCCACTATCAACACTTTAGGCATGTTCATCTTTATACCCCTAGTAATAACCCAGCATATGTCTTAAACCAGGAGCTGCATACTCCACCAAACGCTTTTGTATATCAGGCAGTTCGTCGGGTAACTCGCTAGTTAGCCCTACCAAGTTTTCTCGATAAGTGCCGCTTTGCTTGCGATCAGAACCTACTTCAAGACGTTTGCGCCAATCATCAGGTAACACACCATCTTTGAGAACCGGCTGCAATAAATCGGTAAAATAGCGTTCAGCGGCTGGCGTATTTAGTATTTTTAAATGCTTAATAACATCTTCAAAACGCACTAATTTAATACCCGTACCTAACCAAGCGATTGAGTTATGTGTATATATTTCGTTTAGCGTGGGCGCTTTTTGATAAATGCCAAATATCATCATATTCAGCATCTCCTCTATGCTCACCCTACCACCTTTAAGATGATCCATTTGTCCCTGGAAAGTGTCAGATAAGAAAAAACGAGCTCGCGCTAACACCCAATCATAGGGATCACGAACAATAACATAATGAACTGCCGATTGAGTGGCCAACGCTGAATCGTCAGAAAATAATAGGTGTCCCCAACTCAGCATCGGTTGCTTTGGATTAAAAGCAGGCAAACAATGCCTTAAATTTGGGATTTGCACAAAAGCTTGATGATACTGTTGCGCGACTGGTACAAACATTCTGAAAATATTTCGAAGCAAATGAGTTCCGCATTTTGGAACTGAATTCAAGAATACAGGCTGCTGCAGCGGAGATTGCTCAAACTGGTGATTTATCTCATTCAATGTATCAGGTTTAGCAAAAACGGTAGGCATGAGTGCCACTTCCAGATAGTAGGAACCAGACAACCAACAGTAGACTGACGGCTCCACAAATTAACTCAACAAAAAAATGCCGACGACAGTCGGCATTTACATTCAACTACAAAAACCTAGCATTTAGAAACTGTAAGAAACGTTCATAAACATACGACGTCCTAACCAATCATACTGACTGTAAAACGCTGAAGTTCCTAAACGTGTAACGCCACCGATAGCACTCACCTTTGGTGGTTCTTTATCAAAGGCGTTGGCAACACCAAAGGTTACATCCAGACCTGTTGTAGTAAACTCCTTGGTAACTGAAAACGCATGGTAGATAACCGCATCAGAATGTAAAACGAGTTTTACTGGGTCGCCACGGTAAGAACCTGTATCACGATAGGTGCCCTGGCCATAACGCTCATAGTTAGACACTGAACCAACATAACGCGCATTCCAGTTAAATGTCCAATCTTCGTACGTTAAGCCAACCATCAGATTACCAACGTCTTTTGGACTACCAAATTCACCTGTACGATCAATTGGATCACTGGTAGCAAACAACTGACGTGACGCCTCTAGCTGTCTTGTATGCTGATAAGTGGCTGAGAAACGACCAATTGGCGTATCTGTGCCATAGTTAACAGTAAAATCTAAACCACGGTTAACCTGAGTTGCGATATTCAGATAACCACCGCGAACATCCGTAATCCGTAAGTCTGTTGGGTCGCGCTCGAACTGACTACATAAAGGTTCAGTTGCAAAGGTCTCAGAATTATAACAGTTACCAACAATCTGACCGGCAGTTAAGCTAGTTACTTCACCGGTGATTTGAATATCAAAGTAATCAACAGAGGCACTAAAACGGTGATCAGTAAAATCTGGTAACCAGACTAAACCAACCGTTTCCGATACCGAAGTTTCTGCACCTAACTGACCTGCGCCACCACCCGTTGTGACTGTTGCAGTAATAGCACCACCGCCAAAGTTAGCTGGGATACCATCTGCGGCACAGTTATTAGCAACTTTCTCACTCGTCGTGCCAGCGGCCAAACCTGGGCCCCAGTTTATACAAGGATCGATGTTACGTTGTGCCACAAAACTGGTTTGGTTATTCAGATATAACTCGAACAGTGCCGGTGAACGGAAAGACGTACCACGCGAAGCTCTAACACGGAAACCATTGGCAATGTTCCAGTTTAAACCCGCTTTGTAAGTACTGTCGCTGCCGTAAGATGAAACATCTGTCCAGCGACCAGACACTGTTAAATCAAGTGACTCAATCAGCGGCATACTGCGAATAAGTGGGATTTGTAACTCAGAGAAAACAGCCTTGCTATTATGCTTACCTGCAGTGATACCGGCCGAGGTTTGACCCCAAGCGTTACCATTTAAAGTTTCCGGACCAGGAACATCATTGATTGAATCTTCTTGCATCTGGAAACCAAATGCAGAACCGACATTCCCGGCAGGTAACTCAAATAAATCACCAGAAATAAAGCCTTCGATTGAGTTCTGTTTATAAACGGTATTACCTGTCTGCTCACCAAATAAGAATGCTCTAACTTGAGGAGAGATATTACCGGCTAAGAACTGAGGATCTAACCAAGGCACATCGATACAAGGAACACCGCGCACAGGGGTGTTGGTCCCAACGCAAGAACCAGATGCGAAGTTATATGGAGATATAGCATCATCGTAGATTAGCTTAGTTTTATAATCACCACTACTATAACTATTCTGATAAGCTAAATCCCAGTACCAATCGCCAATGTCACCTGTCAAACCAACAACAAAGCGACGATAATCAACGGTAATTTTATCACCAGAATGATCAGTAATAGCAGTAGGACTTAACCATTGAGCACCGGTCCAACCTGCGCTTAATGGATCACCACCAAAAAAGTCTTCGTTATATTTGTAGCTCCAGAACTGACGATAGCCATTAGACGTCGTAGTACGACGGTTTAATAAAACTTCGCCGTAAACGCTAGTATTGTCTGTTAACTCGTAGTCACCTTGGGCATATAAGGTAACTAATTCATTTTTTGGAATCAGTGTTTCTAAATCTTGGAAAGGGTGATCTGCGTTAGTTACAGAATCAGACAACCGATCGTAAGCAACAGGGAACCAGCCTGGTGGGGTTACCATAAAGTCTGGATCATTAGGATCTACAGCAAAACCCGGGATAAACTGGCCTAAGTTGCCATCATAATCAAATTGCGCTTTAGAACCTACAGGTACGTTACCACCAGCACCTTGATAATCGTAGAGCCAAACATGACCCCACAACAAATCGTTACAATGATATTTGCCAGTACGAGGATCGATAGGATCTGCACGTTCG
Organism: Alishewanella longhuensis; assembly: GCF_014653435.1. GTDB lineage: Bacteria > Pseudomonadota > Gammaproteobacteria > Enterobacterales > Alteromonadaceae > Alishewanella > Alishewanella longhuensis. The sequence continues at coordinate 108,609 of NZ_BNAO01000003.1, forward strand.
CCCGTAGTTGGATTGAAAATATAACGCTCAGCACAATTGAAAAAACTACGTTGTCCCTGAGCAAGTTCTTTTTGAACCTTATAGTCACCCACTAACCGGAAAGAACCCCGACCAAAGGTTTGACCATAGGTACCGTTTAACTGGTAATTTTCACCACCATTTTCGGTAGGTTGAGACGTATTAAAGTTTAAGGTACTTTCATCACCTTTCTTAGTAATGATGTTAATAACACCTGCAACTGCGTCAGAACCATAAAGTGAAGAAGCACCGTCTTTCAGAATTTCTATTCGATCAATAGCTGACAAGGGTAAGACGTTCGGATCGAAAGAGGCAACTTGTCCCCGCGTACCTGCTGGACCTGCGCGACGGCCATTCAACAGAACTAAGGTACGATTGGCACCCAAACCACGCAATGAAATGCTCTCAGAACCCACACCACCTTCTGTAACAAAGGCTGTTGAGGCCGCAGCAGTAATTTGGTTAGAACCCGCCGCTACGGTAGAGTTACGTAATAGTTCACCTAAATTATTAATACCTTGGCTGGCCGCAACGCTGGCATTAATAATTTCTACTGGTGTGGCTTGATCTAAACCGTCAGTCCGAATACGACTACCAATTACTTGAATTCTTTCAGCTTTTTCTTCAACTTTTTCTGTTTCGTCAACTTCTTGAGCACTGACATTAAATAGTGAGCCTGCAAGCACACAACTGACAGCAAGTGCCAGCGGGTTCTTCCTCGATAGTGGAAAAGTGGTTTTCATAGAGATTTCCCTGGTAATTATTATTTGATTGGCATTTTTAAAACTGAATATAGCCTTAATTGCCTATTTTCATGTTAGAGAGATGAGTGTAAAAATCAACCCCTAAACACAAGATTCGTTAATAATAGGCAAAAAAAAACCGCCAGAAGGCGGTTTCTTAGCTTCAGAAAAATTACCAACCGGTAATTTCCTTCAGTGCTTTACCGATATCAGCTAAACTTTTCACAGTTTTCACGCCAGCATCTTCTAGCGCAGCGAATTTCTCATCGGCAGTACCTTTACCACCAGAGATAATAGCGCCGGCATGGCCCATACGCTTACCAGCAGGTGCAGTGACACCAGCGATGTAAGATACTACAGGCTTAGTTACGTGTTGCTTGATATAAGCAGCCGCTTCTTCTTCTGCAGAACCACCGATTTCACCGATCATGACGATCGCTTCAGTTTGTGGATCGTCCTGGAATAACTTCAGGATATCGATAAAGTTAGAACCTGGGATTGGGTCGCCACCGATACCAACACAAGTAGACTGCCCAAAACCGTAGTCAGTAGTCTGCTTAACAGCTTCATAAGTCAGGGTGCCTGAACGAGATACGATACCGACTTTACCTGGTTTGTGAATGTGACCTGGCATAATACCAATTTTACATTCGCCTGGTGTGATCACGCCTGGGCAGTTAGGGCCAATTAAGCGTACGCCTAATTCGTCACATTTAACTTTGGCATCTAACATATCTAAGGTTGGGATACCTTCAGTGATACATACGATCAGTTTAATACCACCGTTAGCCGCTTCTAAGATAGAATCTTTACAAAAGGCAGCTGGTACGTAGATTACTGACGCTTCAGCACCAGTCGCTTCTACAGCTTCTTTTACCGTGTTGAATACTGGCAGACCTAAATGCGTTTGGCCGCCTTTACCTGGCGTGACACCGCCAACCATCTTAGTACCGTAAGCAATAGCTTGCTCAGAGTGGAAAGTACCCTGGGCACCAGTGAAACCCTGACAAATTACTTTGGTATCTTTGTTAATTAAAACGCTCATTGCTTACCCCTTATGCCTTGGCCGCTGCTGCAACGACTTGCTTGGCTGCGCCAGTCAGATCGGTATCAGCAATAATGTTCAGGCCGCTCTCTTGCAATACTTTTGCGCCCAGTTCAGCGTTGTTACCTTGTAAACGTACAACGACAGGTACTTTAACGCCAACTTCTTTCACCGCACCAATTACGCCTTCTGCGATCATATCGCAACGTACGATACCGCCGAAAATATTGATAAATACAGCCTTAACCGCAGTGTCAGACAGGATAATTTTAAACGCTTCAACCACGCGCTCTTTCGTTGCGCCGCCGCCAACGTCCAGGAAGTTAGCAGGTTGGCCACCGTGTAATTTGACGATGTCCATAGTACCCATAGCTAAACCCGCACCGTTAACCATACAACCGATGTCGCCACCTAAAGCAACATAGTTCAGTTCCCATGACGCGGCATGCGCTTCACGCGGATCTTCTTGTGATGGATCTTGCATGGCTTTTAAATCTGGGTGACGGTATAACGCATTACCATCGATCACTAACTTGGCATCTAAACAGTGCAGATCGCCAGCTGGGGTGATAACCAGTGGGTTAACTTCCAATAAGGCTAAATCTTTTTCCTGGAACAGTTTTGCCAAGCCCATAAAGATTTTTACGAACTGGTTAACTTGCTTGCCTTCTAAGCCCAGCTTGAATGCTAACTCACGGCCTTGGAATGGCTGAGCGCCAACCAAGGGATCGATAGCGGCTTTTAAAATTTTCTCTGGTGTTTCGTGGGCTACGGTTTCAATTTCCACACCACCTTCAGTAGAGGCCATAAACACGATACGACGTGAAGAACGGTCTACTACCGCACCTAAATACAGCTCTTTAGCAATATCAGTGCAAGGCTCAACCAGAATACGACTTACTGGCTGACCTTTTTCGTCTGTTTGGTAAGTTACCAGGTTTTTACCCAGCCATTTTTCTGCGAAAGCGCGAATGTCTTCTTTGCTCTTAACCAGTTTCACACCGCCCGCTTTACCGCGGCCACCAGCGTGAACCTGAGCTTTAACAACAAACATGTCGCCGCCGATCTGATCGGCTGCGGCTACTGCTTCTTCTACAGTGGCTGCAGCGATGCCTTTGGATACAGGCAAACCATATTGGGCAAACAGTTGTTTACCCTGATACTCGTGCAAATTCATGGCTATTTTCCGTTCATTTGAAATTAAAGGCTGCAACAGTGTACAGCCACAGTTTTGATTGCTACTGGTATACCCTTTCCAGTTAACGCGACAGCCAAACTGCGCCCTAACTGGCTTGGATATAACTTTACCAACCAGTGATATTTAGAAACGTGGCGCTTTAACGCTACGTTTCTAGTTTGCTAACGCTTAGATGTCCAGCAGAATACGTGTTGGATCTTCCAGTAACTCTTTAATGGTTACCAGGAAGCCTACAGACTCTTTACCATCAATGATACGGTGATCATAAGACAGTGCTAAGTACATCATCGGCAGAATTTCCATCTTGCCATCCACAACCATGACGCGGTCCTGGATTTTGTGCATACCCAAAATTGCTGATTGTGGTGGATTGATAATAGGCGTAGACATCAGTGAACCAAAAACGCCACCGTTAGTGATAGTGAAGTTACCGCCAGTTAAATCGTCCATTGACAATTTACCGTCACGGCCTTTCAGCGCTAAATCTTTGATGGCTTTTTCAATTTCAGCCAGATTCATCTTATCGCAATCACGCAGTACTGGTGTTACCAAACCACGTGGCGTAGATACCGCAATGCTCACGTCAAAATAGTTATGATAAACAATATCATCGCCATCAATAGCCGCATTCACTTCTGGGAAGCGCTTTAAGGCTTCAGTTACCGCTTTCACGTAGAACGACATAAAGCCTAAACGGATACCATGACGCTTCTCAAACACGTCCTGATACTGCTTGCGCAAGTCCATAATTGGCTTCATGTTAACTTCGTTAAAGGTCGTTAACATGGCCGTTGAATTTTTCGCTTCTAACAAACGGTTCGCGATGGTTTTACGCAGACGCGTCATAGGCACACGTTTCTGACTACGATCACCGGCCACTGCCGCTGGGGCAGCAGCAACTGGCGTTGCAGCTTTAGCAGGCGCAGCTGCTAAGAATTTCTCTACGTCTTCTTTGGTCACACGGCCATTTTTACCGCTACCTTTAATCTTGCTGGCATCTAAACCTTTTTCGGCAATTAACCGGCGCACTGACGGACTTAAAACGTCATCACTTTCTTCCGTAGCAGCAGGAGCAGCGGCAGCTGGCTCGCCTTTTGGTGCTTCAGCTTTCGCTGTTGGCGTGCCACCAGCTTCCATCTTACCGATAACTTCTTCAGCGGTAACAGTGGCGCCCGTGTCATGGATGATCTCGCCCATTACACCGTCAGCTTGTGCTACAACTTCAAGCACCACTTTATCAGTTTCAATATCTACTAATACCTGATCACGGCTTACGGCTTCACCGGTTTTTACGTGCCAGGTGGCGATGGTTGCATCTGCAACAGATTCTGGAAGTACGGGTACTTTAATTTCCACTTTTTCACCTATAACGGTTGGTCTATATCAGTTAACACCGCCTGCAACTGCAGGCAGGCAAATAGTTATTTAAGAGTTAGCGCATCATTGACTAACGCTTGTTGCTGCTTGTTGTGCACAGACAAATAGCCTACCGCTGGCGACGATGACGCATCACGACCGGCATAAGTTAACTGGGCACCTTTAGGGATAGCAGCCCAGAAATGGTGTTGGCTGCAATACCAGGCACCCTGGTTCTGTGGTTCTTCCTGACACCAAACAAAGTCAGTAACATGCTGATAGTTAGCAAGCGCTGCAGCCATCTCAGTGTGTGGGAAGGGATACAACTGCTCTACCCGCACTATCGCTACGTCTTTCTGATCGCGCTTACGACGCTCTTCCAGCAGTTCGTAGTAAACTTTACCGCTACAGAACACTACGCGCTTCACGTCAGCTGGATTCAGCTCATCAATCTCGCCAATCACATTATGATAAACACCTGATGCCAGCTCTTCCAAGGTAGAAGTCGCTAACGGGTGACGCAATAAAGATTTAGGCGACATCACAATTAATGGCCGGCGCATTGGGCGCACCATCTGCCGACGCAGCATATTGAATACTTGCGCAGGTGTAGTGGGCACACAAATTTGCATATTGTGATCAGCACATAATTGCAAGAAACGCTCTAAACGCGCTGATGAGTGCTCTGGGCCCTGACCTTCATAACCATGAGGTAATAACATCGTCAGACCACATAACCGGCCCCACTTTTGTTCACCCGAGCTTAAGAACTGGTCAATAACCACCTGGGCGCCGTTAGCAAAGTCACCAAACTGACCTTCCCAAATGACCATAGCACGCGGTTCAGCTGTGGCGTAACCGTACTCAAAAGCTAACACCGCTTCTTCTGACAAAGCAGAATCGTATACCTGGAATGGACCTTGATCATCACTGATATGCTCTAGCGGTATGTAGGTGCTGGCATCTGTTTGATTATGTAATACAGCATGACGATGGAAGAAAGTACCACGACCTGAATCCTGACCGACGATACGGATCCGCGAACCTTCACCTGCGATAGAAGCATAGGCTAAAATCTCAGCAAAACCCCAGTCGATTTTTTTCTCGCCTTTGAGCATCAACGCCCGGTCTTCATAAACCTTACCAACCTGACGCTGTAAAATATGCGTTGCAGGTATTTGGGTGGCTTTCTCACCAAGTGCAATTAGCTTGTCTAACGGAAGGCTAGCATCGTAACTGGCATCCCAGTCTTTACCGATATAAGGTGTCCAGTCGACTGAGCTTGGTGCCATAGGGCGCCATTCATCCACTACACAGTCACCCTGATCCAGCGCATCACGGTAGCCGTCAACTAAGGCCTTAACCTGGTCAGCCGTTACTACACCCTCAAGAATTAGCTTCTCAGCGTAGATTTCACGCGGTGTTGGATGCTTTTTAATCTTTTGATACATTAATGGCTGTGTCGCATTTGGCTCATCTGCTTCGTTATGACCATTACGGCGATAACAGAACAAGTCAATAACCACGTCACGCTTAAAGGTATTGCGATAATCAACTGCTAACTGAGCGACAAATACCACTGCTTCAGGATCATCACCATTCACATGGAAAATCGGTGCCTGCACCATTTTGGCTATATCAGTACAATATGGCGTAGACCGGGTATCTTCCGGGTTAGAGGTAGTAAAACCAACCTGGTTATTAATCACCACCCGAACTGTGCCACCTACTTTAAAGGCGCGAGTTTGTGAAATATTAAAGGTTTCCGCAACGACACCTTGACCAGCAAAAGCTGAATCGCCGTGAATAGTAATAGGAAGTGCTAATGAGCCGTCACTGCAACCTCGACGATCTAAACGCGCCCGCACTGAGCCTAACACCACAGGGTTAACGATTTCTAAATGTGATGGGTTAAACGCTAACGCCAGGTGAACATTGCCGCCTTTAGTTTCAAAATCAGATGAGAAACCCATATGATATTTAACATCACCAGCTCCTACAACTTCATATTTACCGGCAAATTCGTCAAATAGCTTTGAAGGGTTTTTACCCAAGACGTTAATTAAGGTGTTTAAACGGCCCCGGTGTGCCATACCGATAACAGAGTCTTTAGCTCCCTGTTCACCGGCACGGTGAATCATCGCTTTGAGCATCGGAATCATGGCATCGCCACCTTCCAGACCAAAACGCTTGGCTCCCGGGAATTTTGAACTTAAGTATTTTTCCAGGCCGTCTGCAGCCACCAAACCTTTAAGGATTTGTAATTTGGTTTCTTTGTCGTAACGCGGCTGTGATTGCACACTTTCCAAACGCTGTTGGATCCAACGTTTTTCGTCTGTGGAAACGATATGCATATACTCAGCGCCAATAGAGCCGCAATAAGTGCGCTCCAGTGCCTTATGCAATTCACCCAGTTTCATGGTTTCCTGGCCACAAGCCAGTGATCCAACATTGAACTCGGTATCGTAATCAGCTTCAGAAAGCTCGTGGTATGACAGCTCTAAATCGCGAACCCGTGGTTGTTTCCACAAGTTTAACGGATCGAGGTTAGCGTGCTGATGACCACGGAAACGATAGGAGTTAATCAGTTGCAATACTTTAACCTGACGGCTATCAGCACCAGAACCGGAATTTACAACAACGACTTCGCGATGCTTATTACGGGCCAAATCAGCGAACTGTTGGCGCACATCACTGTGTCGGGTTTCAAGATCGACCCCATCGATTTTTGGTAACTTCGCGAAGAATTCGCGCCACTCGTCACCAACACTGGTGGGCTCTGCTAAGTAGGATTCATAGAGTTCATCCACATAGGCCATGTTACCACCGCCAAGATGTGAAGACTCCAACCACGCCTTCATTACACCTTCGTGCATTTAGTTTCCCTTATTTTTGAGCACCTGGAAAAATTAGCAAAAAAACTGCCATACCCCCTGGGTATGGACAGTTTTCAATTAAATACTAAAAAAGGGCGCATTATAGCGCCCGATTTAACAGCATTGATTTTATCTGACCAATTGCCTTAGTTGGGTTTAAACCTTTCGGGCAAACATTAACGCAATTCATAATACCATGGCAACGAAATACGCTAAAAGCGTCATCTAAGTCGTTTAAACGTTGTTCTGTCGCGGTGTCACGACTGTCAGCCAGGAAGCGATAAGCGTGCAATAAACCTGCTGGGCCAATAAACTTGTCCGGATTCCACCAGAACGATGGGCACGAAGTTGAGCAACAAGCACACAAAATACACTCGTAAAGACCATCAAGCTTAGCACGCTCTTCCGGGCTTTGCAGATACTCGCCTGCAGGCGGCAATTTATTGTCGTTAATTAGGTAAGGCTTAACTTTTTCATATTGCGTGTAGAACTGGCTCATATCAACCACCAGATCACGGATTACCGGTAACCCTGGTAATGGACGTAATACAATCTTGCCACCTTTTAAACCTGCAGCAGACAACGGCGTAATACAAGCCAGGCCATTTTTGCCATTCATGTTTAAACCGTCTGAACCACAAACACCTTCCCGGCAGCTGCGACGGAAAGATAACGTCGGATCTTGCTCTTTAAGCTTAATCAGTGCGTCTAACACCATCATATCCCGACCTTCCGGGTTATCCAGTGTGTAATCCTGCATGCGCGGCGCTTGGTCGACATCAGGGTTATAACGATAGATTGAAAATACTAACTTCTTCATCGCTGTCAGCCCTCTTAGTAAGTACGTGCTTTCGGTGGGAAAGCGTCACGGAACTTAGGTTCCAAGTTTACTTTACGCTTAAACATAGACTCTGAGTCCGGCGTGTAAACACTGTGACACAACCAGTTTTCATCATCACGGTCCGGGAAGTCAAAGCGAGCATGAGCACCACGGCTTTCAGTCCGGAAGTTAGCGGCAACAGCTGTAGAGAAAGCGGTTTCCATCAGGTTATCCAGTTCTAAACACTCAATACGCTGAGTATTAAAATCTGAGCTCTTGTCGTCTAAACGGGCAAACTTTAAGCGTTCACGGATTTCTTTTAACTCTTGTAAACCTTCCGCCATCGCAGCACCTTCACGGAATACCGAGAAGTTCAGTTGCATACACTGCTGTAAGTCTTTCTTGATCTGTACCGGGTCCTCACCCTGACCAGGCTTAGAAGCTTCCCAGCGCTGTACGCGTGCCAGCGACGCATCTAAATCAGACTGTGAAGCAGGACGGGCTTCGGCAGTAGCGGCTAAAGCTTCACCTAAATGTAAGCCTGTAGCCCGACCAAATACCACTAAGTCCAGCAGCGAGTTACCGCCAAGACGATTCGCGCCATGCACAGATACACAAGCAATTTCACCACAAGCAAATAAACCAGCAACCACTTGCTCAGAACCATCCGCTTTTGGATGAATAACCTGACCATTAACGTTAGTTGGAATACCACCCATCATATAGTGGCAGGTGGGAATTACCGGGATAGGTTCTTTAACCGGGTCAACATGCGCGAAAGTGCGTGACAACTCACAAATACCTGGTAAACGGCTTTCTAAAACCTCTGCACCTAAGTGGTCCAGTTTTAACTTAATGTGTGGACCCCAAGGACCATCACAGCCACGGCCTTCACGAATCTCTGTCATCATTGAGCGGGCAACAACATCACGACCCGCTAAGTCTTTGGCGTTTGGTGCATAGCGTTCCATAAAACGCTCACCGTCTTTGTTCAGCAGATAACCGCCTTCACCGCGACAACCTTCGGTTACCAGCGTACCCGCACCGGCAATACCGGTTGGGTGGAACTGCCACATTTCCATGTCTTGCAGCGGTACACCAGCACGCAGCGCCATACCTACACCGTCACCAGTATTGATATGCGCATTGGTGGTAGAGGCATAAATACGACCTGCGCCACCTGTTGCTAAAACAGTAGCTTTTGATTTGAAGTAAACGATTTCGCCTGTTTCAATATCAATAGCAGTACAACCTACTACAGCGCCATCCTGGTTTTTAACCAGATCTAAGGCATACCACTCAGAAAATACCTGAGTACGGTTTTTCACGTTTTGCTGATACAACAGGTGTAATAAAGCATGACCGGTACGGTCAGCTGCCGCTGCAGTACGCGCCGCTTGCTCACCACCGAAGTTTTTAGACTGACCACCGAAAGGACGCTGATAAACCCGACCATTTTCAAAGCGTGAAAACGGTAAGCCCATATTTTCCAGTTCAGTAATGGCTTCCGGACCAGTTTTACACATGTACTCGATCGCGTCCTGGTCACCGATATAGTCTGACCCTTTAACGGTATCGAACATGTGCCATTCCCAGTTATCCGGGTGGCTATTACCTAATGCAACCGTAATACCGCCTTGAGCAGATACGGTATGTGAGCGGGTAGGAAACACCTTTGACAACAACGCACAAGTTAAACCCGACTGCGTAATTTGCAGCGCTGCGCGCATACCTGCACCACCGGCACCAATGACGATGGCATCAAATTCTCTTACTGGAATATTCACTTAAGCACCCCACAACACAAATAAGCCCACTGCCACATAACCAAAGGCAATTACGTACAGTACAAACTGTAAAACACCGCGCAATTTAGCGCACTTGATGTAATCCGTTAGTACTTGCCATAAACCAATACGGGTGTGAATGGCAATAGAGATCAGGGCGAGTAAAGTAAACACTTTCATGAGTAGGTTTGAAAACAAACCTTGCCAGATTTCGAAGGTCACTTCTGGTGTAAACAAGAAGAAACCCAAAATAAATAAGCTGTAAAGCGCCAGCACGATAGCTGAGGCACGTAGCGAAACATAATCCTGAACACCATCGCGTTTCAGGCTTGCTTGATTTAGAACCATAACCATACTCCTGCTAAAACGGCTAACACAATCCATAATCCGATAGTGATATTGGCGCTTAGGTTGCCGGAATCCAGCTCTTCCCAATGTCCCATATCCATAATCAAATGACGGATGCCGCCAATCAGGTGGTAAATAAGTACCGTGATAGTGCCCCAAGCGATAAATTTCGCTAAATGTGAATTTAACAAGGACTTCACGTAGTCAAAACCTTCAGCGCTTTGCAATGACGTCGCCCATGCCCAAATAACAAACAGCAGTGCGAAGAACATTGCAACACCAGTCACCCGGTGTAGGATAGAGGCTTTGGCAGTCGCAGGTAGAGAGATTGTCGATAAATCGAGATTTATTGGTCTTTGCTTTTTCACAGTGTCTTGCCTATCGATGCCCGTGTAGAGCGTAGTTGTCATTATTGTTGCTGTAGAAACAGCTACAACCCAAAACAGTATACTCTAATTCGCTAAAGCTGGTTCAGCAAAAAAGCTATTGTTCGGTGAACTGTTTTTACGCCGTCAATAGTATATATTTCATGAATCGCTATTACAATTTTTGTTTGGTTTTAAACGGAAAATTCCGCAGGTGGAAATTTACAGCATTTCTCCGCCGCGGCAATACGACTAGAGTCGAATACTTATTAATCGATTAGTCTTTAGAATTGACTTTCAGGTGTGGTTTGCGAGTAGAATAGCCCAAACCCTAATATCCGATACTACAACAATAGGAGAAATCCAATGGCAGATAAAAAGGCCGTCGTGCAGATTGATGGTAAAACGTTTGAGTTACCAATCTACTCTGGCTCGGCAGGCACTGACGTAATCGATGTTCGTACTCTCGGGCAACAGGGCTACTTCACCTTTGACCCGGGTTTTATGTCCACGGGCTCCTGTGAATCCAAGATTACTTACATTGATGGTGACAACGGTGTACTTCTGCACCGTGGCTATCCTATAGAGCAACTTGCTGAAAAATCTAATTATCTGGAAACTTGCTATTTGTTATTAGAAGGTGAGTTACCGACCCAAGAGCAATATAAAGATTTCGTTAACACCATCACGCGCCACACTATGGTGCATGAGAAAATTGCCGCGTTTTTCCAGGGCTTCCGGGTTGATGCCCACCCAATGGCAATGCTCTGTGGTGTTGTTGGTGCCATGTCATCCTTTTACCACTCTGATCTTGATATTAATGACCCACAACAACGCACTCGCAGCGCCCACCGTTTAATTGCCAAGCTCCCAACCATTGCGGCTATGGCTTACAAATATACTGTTGGTCAGCCTTTTGTTTACCCACGTAATGAGCTTAGCTACTCAGAAAACTTTTTAAATATGATGTTTTCTGTACCAGCAGAAGACTATAAAGTGAGCCCGGTGCTGGCCAAAGCCATGGACCGGATCTTTATGCTACACGCAGACCACGAACAGAACGCTTCGACTTCTACGGTACGTTTAGCAGGCTCTTCTGGCGCTAATCCATACGCTTGTATCGCTGCAGGTATCGCTTCACTTTGGGGTCCTGCTCATGGCGGCGCCAACGAAGCCTGTCTGAAGATGTTGCAACAGATTGGCTCAGTTGACCGCATTCCTGAATTCGTTGCCCGTGCTAAAGATAAAAACGATAGCTTCCGTTTGATGGGCTTTGGTCACCGTGTTTATAAGAATTTTGACCCTCGCGCCAAGGTAATGCGTGAAACCTGTCATGAAGTGTTGAAAGAGCTAAACATTAAAGATCCATTGTTAGATGTGGCTATGGAGTTAGAGCGTATTGCTCTATCAGACCCATACTTCATCGAGAAAAAACTCTATCCAAATGTCGATTTCTACTCTGGGATTATCTTAAAAGCCATTGGTATTCCAACCAGCATGTTTACTGTGATCTTCGCCTTGTCGCGCACTGTAGGTTGGATCTCGCATTGGGATGAGATGCTGTCCGACAAAGGCCATAAGATTGGTCGTCCACGCCAGCTTTATACTGGGTATACGGCACGTGATTACGAAAGTAAGAACTAAGATACTCAATAAAACAGAAGCGGCTAAATGCCGCTTTTTTTCTGCAACTTTTCTGCAAAAAGATACTTAGTACAATGCACCATTAAGCTCGCTCTCGCATAAGACGCGAATTTTGGGCATAATAGCGAGCTATTTTTCCGTTCTCTCCTATTGAGCTTTTATGTCAGATTTTAATGCCGCCGCTTTTCGTCAGCATTTTCCTTTCTTTGCTGCACAACCTGACTGGATTTATTTGGATAATGCCGCCACCACGCATAAACCTTTTGCAGTATTAGAAACGTTGGACCATTTTTACCGGCAACAAAATAGCAATGTGCACCGCGGTGCACATAAACTTAGCCAAATGGCAACAATACTTTACGAAGAAGCCCGCAGTTGTATTCAGCAGTATGTAAATGCGGCTGAGCCGGCAGAAATTATCTTTACCAGTGGCACTACGGCAGCACTGAATCAACTAGCATTTGGCTTGATGCACACAGTGTTAAAACCCGGAGATCGCATCTTAATTTCAGCGTTAGAGCACCATGCTAATATCGTGTCCTGGCAATTACACTGCCAACGCTTTGGCGTTATTCTCGACGTGATCCCACTTGATAGTCAACTGCAGCTTGACCAGTCCGCCTTTGAGCAGTTATTAACACTGCATCCTAAAGTTGTAAGCTTAACCCAGGTGTCGAATGCTCTGGGTACCGTGTTACCTCTTGCATCTATGCTGCAGGCGGCTAAAGCAGCAGGAGCAATCACAGTGGTCGACGGTGCTCAGGGTATTGTCTGGGATAAACCTGACCTACAACAGCTGGCTGCAGACTTTTACTGCTTTTCCGGGCACAAACTGTATGGCCCCACCGGTATTGGCGTGCTTTATGGCAAGCGCGCTTTATTAGAGCGACTTACTCCACTATTAGGCGGTGGCGAAATGATTGAACAAGTCAGTTTTAGCCATAGCAGCTTTAATCACTTACCCGCTCGCTTAGAAGCCGGTACACCTCATATTGCCGGGGCCCTTGGCTTGGCTGCCGCAATCCGCTTTATTAGCCAATTTGACGTTTCGCAAATAAAGAGTTATAAAAGACTGTTATTAAAGACTTTTCATGATGGTCTGCAGCATATTCCCGGTATAGTAGTATTATCGCCATGGCAAGATAATGCCGGCATTGTAACCTTAAATCTGCAAGGTGAGCATTCAGCAGATGTCGCAACACTGTTAAACGAACAGCGTATTGCAGTACGGGCAGGCAGACATTGCGCAATGCCATTATTTGACTTAATGGCTACAGCAGGTGCAGTCAGATTCGCTTTTGCACCTTATAATCAAATTTCAGAAGTGGAGCAATGCCTCAAGGCGTTGACTCAGGCAGCGGAGATCCTGGCGTCATGACCATGGAACAACTCTTATCGGACACAGCGACAGCCCTTGCGGCTATCCGGCAACAGGATTTGCCACAACTACAACAACCACTCGATTGGCAAAGCAAGTACCGTTTGTTAATGCAATTAGGTAAAAAGCTGCCTGCTATCCCGGAAAAAATGCGGCAGAATGAATGGCTCGTCAGAGGTTGTGAAAGCCGCGCTTGGTTATTGCACTATCACGATAATACCGTAGGCAAGCACTATTTTGTCTTAGATAGTGAGGCACGTATAGTCAAGGGTTTATTGGCGATCATGTTGTCTTTTGTTAATGGCTTAAGTCAACAAGAACTCAAACAGCTGGACTTACAGCGCGCCTTTGACGCCTTAAATCTGAAGCCTTATTTGAGTCAATCGCGCAGCAATGGTTTAAATGCCATGCTTAACCACATCCGCCACTGTCTGAATGAATAAGCCGAGCCCCCGCTAACAAGCGAATTCAGCCATTATTCAGCTATCAATTTGGTATACTTACGAAAAATATTTTATTCAAGATCACGAACTGATGGCAAACCTCCTCAGTCCTCGCCCGAGCTTGAGCAAACAGGTTGCCAAAATGACGGATCAGACTTTAGCAAACTATATCGATAGCCTTAGGAGCATTCGACAAGAACGCTCCTTTTCTATTCTATGGCAGGATAATAAGGTTTGGGTAAAGCAGCAAGAACACGCAGCGCCAAAATGGTTGCAACTAGCCAGCCATGCTATTGCAGCCTTGAGTAGCAACCCTTTGTATTTTCCAAGTGCAGAGTCTGGCGCACCGCTAGAGCGTGAAGCTGTGCGTTTAAAGTTAATGCATGTTAAAGGCTTCCGGGTGCCAGAAGTGTTGTTAGCTACACCAAATTATTTGGTATTGTCTGATGTTGGCCCATCGTTAAAATACTGGTTAACCAAATCGACTATTTCTGTTAATGAACGGCGCCATATACTATTAGAGGCTGCTGCGGCACTTGCCCAATTGCATCAAAATCGCTATTGGCATGGTCGCCCTGCTCTGCGTGATCTGTGCTGGGATGGCAAGCAAATTGGCTTTATTGATTTTGAAGAAGATCCGCATCAAATGCTCAGTATCGACCAATGTATGGTACGAGACTTATTAATTTTTGTGCATGGGTTATACCGCTATTTGCCGACAACTGATCCATTAATTGTGGAAGTCATTAACGAGTATCGTCGACTCGCACCAGAACGCGTCTGGCGCGAGGGCATAAAAACCGTCGAGCAGATGTGGCTCATTTACCCTGTATTAGAGCTGAGCCATAACCTATTGGGAAAAGATGGCAAGCAAGCTGTCATGGCGCTGCGGCAACTAAGACAATATCAAAGCCGTAGCAAGCGCAGCAAGCTACCATGGTTACTGATCAGCGCGGCCCTGGCTTATGCCCTTGCTGACCAGTTTGACTAACAAACGTGATACGGCTGCCAGCCCAAAGCTGGCCGTAACCACCGTTGTTGCACCGAAGCCACCACTGCAATCTAACCGCATAGCCCCAGTGTTTTCATCGGTTTTTGCGGGTTTTTGCTGACACACTGAACCGTCTGCTTGCGGGTAACGCAATTGTTCGGTCGAAAAGACACAATCAATACCAAAACGACGCTTCGGATTACGGCTGAAATTATGATCCCGCCGCAGCATATTGCGCACTTTTGCCAATAAAGGATCATTAAACGCCAGCGTTAAATCAGCCAATTGAATTTGGGTAGGATCAAGCTGACCACCAGCGCCTCCGGTAGTAATTATCGGAATTTTATTCCTCTTACACCAGGCAATCAGTGCAACTTTTGCTTTAACAGAATCAATCGCATCCAGCACATAATCTACTTTACCGCTTAATAGCTCAACAAGATTATCAGGCGCAATAAAATCGGCGATCTGATTAATCTTACATTCTGGATTAATTTGCAGGATACGCTCTGCCATTACCGCCACTTTATCTTCGCCTACTGTATTGGTTAACGCATGTAACTGACGGTTGATATTGCTAACGCACACATCATCCAGATCAATTAAGGTGAGTTCACCGATACCTGAGCGCGCTAAAGCCTCAGCAGCCCAACTACCGACACCACCAATACCAATAACAACAACATGCGATTGCCGAAATTTTTCAAGTGCAACCGCACCATAAAGACGGCTAATTCCGGCAAAACGGGTGTAATAATCTGACATAAAAATCCTGCTTACTACTTTTAAGCTAAAGATAAACATTAAACAGCATGCGATACTATTATAAGGTGAATAACGGCGGTTTTGGCCAAGGGTACTGCCAGGGCGCTAACCAGGAGTCGGGTAGACCATGTTCGATTAAACTCGCGAACGCAATACCGCTATCCGGTAATACACTAAACTGATAACGTACGCCGCCGTATTCCAGCGCTAAGGCGTAGGCATGTAAATAAACGCGATCACTGCTAGTTGCACCATACAGCACATCCCCTGCAATAGACGCCCCCTGGCTTTTTAATGCCACCCGCAATTGGTGAGTTTTGCCCGTATAAGGTCGCAACAAAAAAGCTCTAAAAGGCAAATCCTGATAACCTTGGCTAACAAAATAAGTAATAGCAGGCTGCTGTAGTAACGTAGTCAAGCGCCAGGCACCCCGCCGGGCGGGTTGCATGTCACCTTTTACCCAGCCCTGCTTTTTCAGTGGTTTTTGTTCGCTTAACGCCAAATAAAACTTTTCAATCTGCCTTTGACTAAATTGCCGAGTTAATTCAGCCGCCGCATTACTGCTGCGCGCCAGCATAATTAAGCCAGAGGTGACTTTATCCAAACGATGCACTGCATAAAGCTTTTCACCAAATTGCTGCTCAGCAAGTACCACTAAGCCTGGGCCATCTTCAGAGTGAAAACTTAGGCCAGCCGGTTTATTAAGCACTATAAAATCAGGTGTTTGCGCAACTAATTGCAGAGGCTTAAACATAGTGTTTGGCAAAGGCAATGGCTTTAACAAGATCTGCAGGTGTGTCAACGCCCACTGCCGGGATTTGCAACGCCGTAGCAACATGAATAGCTTCACCCTGCCATAAGACCCGTAGCTGCTCCAATGCCTCTATTTGCTCCAGCATTGACGTAGGCCAACGCACATAATCCAAAATAAAACCAGCGCGATAAGCATATAAACCAATGTGCCGCCGATAATGCTCAGCGATATTACCGCTAAAATTGCTGTCGCGGTCAAAAGGAATGGCTGAGCGGCTGAAATACAGGGCATAACCATGCTTGTCGGTAACCACCTTCACGACATTGGGATTATTCACTTCAGCCAGTTCAGTAAGTGGCACGGCCAGTGTAGCCATTCGTGCTTTTTGCTGAGCGGCCAAATTTGCTGCTACCTGCCCTATAATCGCCGGGGGGATAAAGGGCTCATCACCTTGCACATTCACCACTATTGTCTCTGGTGTTAACCCAAGTTTGGTGACCACTTCAGCCAAGCGTTCGGTACCCGAATTATGGCTCGCAGCGGTCATACAAACTTCACCACCAAAACGGTTAACCTCTGCAGCAACTCTTTCATCATCGGTAGCCACTAATACCCGCGCAGCACCACTTTGACTAGCTTGACGGTAGACCCTTTCAATCATGGTTAAACCGGCAATATCCGCCAGCGGTTTACCTGGTAAGCGGCTACTGGCATAGCGTGCGGGAATAACAACTATGAACGCCATTGCTCACACTCTTCAGACGTTAATGGCGTCGCCTCATCAGCTAATAACACCGGAATATTGTTGCTTAAACGGTAGGCAAACTTATCAAAAGTACAGATCAGTCTGTCGCCTTGTTTGTCATACTTTAACTTACCCTTACAAACCGGGCAGGCCAAGATATCCGTCAGCGCCGCGTTAATAGCCATATTGACTCCGTAATAAATTCAGTTTTTCGGTTAGTTTACTAATTAGTGCTGACTCTGGTTGCGCTTGTACCGCCAGATAGTACCAGCCAGCTTGCGCGAAACTACGGCATTTTACCGCATCTTTCTCAGTCATTAATAGCGGCGTTGTTAAACCGTTAAAATCAGCTTGGCTAAAGGGGTGATGATCCGCTAAAAAACGGCGTTGCTTAATTTGGTAACCCGCTGCCAGCACTGAGCGTTCAAAACGTTGTGGATTGCCAATACCGGCAATAATGTCAACTGTCGCCCCCTCGGGGAGCCGTTGCTCGGGCAATGTCAAAGGCACTAGTCGTTCTGCCTGCACTGTCATAACGCCATCAGCAAGTTCATGCTGACCACTATTGGCGATGACCAAGTCCACGTGCTTTAAGCGCGCAGGTAGCTCACGTAAAGGCCCTGTGGGCAATAACCAACCATTCCCCAGACCACGCTGGCCATCAATTAACACAATTTCTATATCACGCTGCAAAGCGTAATGCTGTAAACCATCATCAGAGATAATCAAATTTACCTGTGGGCACTGCTGTAGCAAATATCGGGCTGCCTCTACCCGGTTTGGACTCACCACCACCGGACAGCCAGAGCGCTCGGCTAAAAGCAAAGGCTCATCCCCAACCTCTAGCGCACTATGCTGCGCACTAACCAGCACCGGAGCAGCGATCTTAACGCCATAACCGCGACTAATGATCCCCGGGGTAAAACCCTGCTGACGTAAAAATTGACAAAACCATAGGGTAAAGGGTGTTTTGCCGGTGCCGCCAACACTAATGTTACCGACCACCACTACCGGTACCGGTAAACGATAAGAGGCTTTTAACTTAAAACGAAACAAGCTTAGACGTACAGTAGCAAGCAGCCAAAACAACACGCTAAATGGTGCTAACAAGTAACACCACCAGCGTTTTTCATACCAGCCGCGTTCCAACACGGTCATTTGTCACTGCCAAATTGTAATTTATGTAACGAAGCGTAAGCGCCATCACGCGCGAGTAACTCAGCATGGGTGCCCTGCTCTAAGATCTTACCCTGATCCATGACAATAATGCTGTCGGCATTTTCAATCGTCGATAACCGATGGGCAATAACAATACTAGTACGACCTTTCAACAGCACATCTAAAGCAGCCTGAATTTTACGCTCAGACTCGGTATCAAGCGCCGATGTTGCCTCATCCAAAATTAATACCGGCGCCTGGCGCAACAATGCTCGGGCAATGGCAATGCGTTGTCGCTGCCCACCAGATAAACTCACGCCATTTTCACCAATTTGCGTGTCTAGCCCCTCGGGCATTTTATTGGCGAACTCCATAACATGCGCTTTCTCCGCTACGTCAAGCAATAGCTCCCGGCTTACCTTTTCGGCCATACCGTAACAAATATTATTGGCAATGGTATCGTTAAACAACATCACATGCTGCGAGACCACAGCAATTTGCTGCCGTAATGATGACCGGGTATAACTTTGAATATTTTGGCCATCCAGTAAAATTTGCCCCTGCTCAACCTCGTAAAAACGCGGTAACAAACTGGAAATCGTCGTTTTACCGCTACCTGAGCGACCAACTAAAGCCACCGTTTGGCCTGCTGGCACCGTAAAGCTAATATCACTCAGTACGCGCTGGCTATGCCCCGGATAGTGAAAGCTCACATGTTCAAAGCTGATATTACCTTTAGCGGTTTTAAGCTCCAACCTACCTGTCTCTTGCTCTGCAGCTTCATCCAACACTTTAAAAATACTAGCGGCCGCCGCTAAACCACGCTGAAACTCACTGTTGACGGTAGTTAGCTGCTTTAACGGTTTAAGTAGCATTACCATAGAGGTTACTATGGCAGAAAAGATCCCTGCGGTTAACGTATCCAGCATTTCTGGCTGGCTTGCCATATACACTACAAAAGCCAAGGCAAAAGACGCGATTAACTGGATTACACCAGAGCTGATAGCTGAGGTAGAGTCCATTTTCACGCCTTGTAAACGGGTTTGATTATTGACCTCAGCAAAACGCTCATCTTCAATTTTTTGCCCACCAAAAGACAAAATAACTTTATGCCCGTTCAGCATTTGTTCCGAAGCGGTGGTTACGCCTCCCATCGCGTGTTGAATTTTATGACTGAGTTGCCGAAAACGTTTCGATACAAAGCTCACAATCAGCGCGATAATAGGCGCTATCAAAAAGAAAATTAATGATAGCTGCCAGCTATACCAAAACATCACAACAATAAGACCAACAACCAAAGCACCATCACGTACTAAGACGATTAAGGCTTTAGTCAGTGATTGCTTAATTTGCTCGGCATCATAAGTAATTTTTGAGATGAGTTCGCCAGTAGAGTGTTTATCGTGAAAGCTCACCGGCAAGCGCATCATATGGCCAAATAACTGCTGACGCATATCTTTAACGATCTGATTTCCAACCCAACTAATACAATATGTCGCGGTAAAATGAAAAATACCCCGCATAACGAACATGATAATGACGATAAGTGGCGCCAGTTTCAAAAAGTCGGTATCTTTTTCCTGAATACCCCGGTCAATAAAAGGTTGTACCGAAGCAATAAAACCAGCATCTATCGCTGAATAGCCCACCATGCCTAAAATAGCAGCAACAAAACCTAAGCGATAAGGTTTTAAATAAGAGAGTAAGCGGCGGTAAACTGCCACTGAAGTGTTGTTATCTGTCTGCAAAATATCAACCTTTTTAGTAATTATGCGCCCTATTCTAACGTGTTGTTGTCAAGGTTTCAGCTATTCTGCTGGCTTTTCTAACCAGCGTAACCGCCATTGTTGCCTTTGTGCGATAATTTGCAGCTTATCTTCGCTAAAATGCAGGGTTAATGCGCCATTTTTGCCCGAATGGTAAAGTGGTATGCCTAACAGTGTGATACGTTGTTGCACCGCAGCTAAAGGGTAGCGATAAGCACCTTGCTCACTAGCCGAAAGTAATAACAGCCCCGGTGATAGTTGTTGTAGCCAGGCCAGTGAATTTGCACTGGGACGACCATAATCCGCCAATAGGTAAAGATCGCTTTGCAAGCTGGGATATCGCTGTATTAATCGCTGCTCTTGCCAGATTGTGAGCCGTCCGGGTAACAGTAAACGCCATCCTGCAAACTCTGCACTGACTACACAAGGATCGGCAACAGTTAGTGCCCAGTGCTGTAACCCAGCATTCGCATAATCGGTAACGAGTTTATGGCAAGGGTAACTCCCTGATAATATTGGTGTGGCACTGTAAAAGCGTACCTCTGGATAATGCTGCTGCAACAACGCTAGCGCAGGTTGCATCTCCCGCTCTAAATGAGGGAGCAGCACCAGATCTAAATGTCGCCAACGTTGATAACGTAATTGTGGTAATACCCGATGCTGAATAACACCTTCCATTTGTGAGGTTGCGGCGTCTAAGTATAACCAATTAAGCTGATTATGCCGCGCCAGCAATACCGTACTTTGCCCTGTGTCTAATAAGATAAGTTGTGGTGAAGTGGGTCGTGGCGCCATTAATGCCAGCACTATCGTAGCCAACAGCAAAATTTTCGGCGACCAAGGTAAACGCAGTACCAAAAATATAAGTAAAGCGCCAGCAAGTAACAAAGCCGCAGCGCTGCCTAAGCTTGGCACACTCCACCAAACAGCTTGTTCAGCACACCACTCTAACCAGTACCAAAGTGGTAAAAATGCCCAATCAGTCAACTGCCATAACAGTTGCGCGTAAGGCAAGGCGAGTAAACTCCAACATAGTGTAAAAAGTAACAGCGGTATCGCCAACAAACTACACCAGCTAACAAAAAGCAGATTAGACAGTACAGCCAGAGCACTGATGCCACCAAAAAATGCCAAACCAATTAGCGACATAACCATCGTCAGGATACAATGAAAGACGACAAAATAAACCAACTTGGCACTACCTTCTTTGGCAACGGCGGGCAACCACCACACTAAAAAGAAAATGACGGCCACGGCTAATACCGATAGCCAAAAGCTAAAACTCAGCATCCAAAAGGGGTTTAACAATAAAAGCGATGCAACTAACAATTGCCACGCATAACGTCCGCTCAGGGGTTTTAACAAAAGACGACTAGCAACTACCAGCAATAAAGCCGCGGCAGCTCTAAGTGTTGGAATAGCAAACCCAGCCAGCCAGGCATAACAAATCGCGGCGCTCAAAGCGATTAATAGTTGCGCTGCTGAACCTGTTAGATTTTGCGGCGACTTAAAAAAACGACTTTTTAACCCTAAGCCCGCTAAAAAATATCCCCAGCCAAACACCAAACCGATGTGTAAACCTGAGATGGTTAGAATATGCCCAAGCCCACTGTATTGCACACCGCGCCAAAGATCGCTGCTAAACTGTCGCTCTCCAACCGTTAACGCTAATAACAAAGGCGCTGTTTGCAGCTCAGCAGTCCACAGCGTTAATCGCGCAATCAGCTGATGCCTTGTTGATGGTGCTGCTTTAAGCAAAATAGCCGGCTGCTGTGGTCTAACATAACCCTCGGCGATAATCGATTGCAGTAACGCCTGAATGTCTTGTTGTCTGCCTCCGGGGTTACTGTGGCTTCTGATCGGCCGTAACTGAATATACAGACGCCATTGCTGTCCCACGGCAATCTCAGGTGCATTACGCCAACGTAGCTTGAGTTGATAGCCCTTGGCGACACCTTGCTGTATGATGGCAGTAACTTCAATGTCACCGGCTTCCAGTGCACGCCAGTTGGCTATCCTTACTTGCATCGCGTCAGGCAGAGTATTTGGGCTAGCGAGCAAGCTTGGATTTGGATTAAGCCCCAGCACACTGCTCTGTGCTATAAGGTAAGCTTGTAATTGCCAGTGCCAGCAGCAAAGCAAGGCGAAGACGCCCGCCAGCAAAGACTGACGACAAAGCAAGCTAAGCAAAAAAGCACTTAGAAAAATAATTTTAAAAAAGACTGGCAGCGCCGGCAAAAATAAAGACAATAGGCAACCAGCTAAGACACCTGTGCAAAACCTTTGCATATTACTATTTCGTTAATAGGTTGTAATGCCAAAGAAGACTATTAAGAAATATTTACCATCTCCAGAAAAAATCAAGCAGATGCGTATACTCAATCTGTTTGGCACTATGCTACACGATGGTAATTTATGGCACTTAAATCGCCGCTCTGCACGCGGCGCCTTTGCTGTCGGACTTTTTTGGGCTTGGATGCCTTTACCTTTTCAGATGGTATTTTCTGCGGTGATGGCCATCCCATTAAGAGTAAATTTACCGTTGTCGGTCGCACTGGTCTGGATCTCTAACCCGTTAACCATGCCCGTTATGTTGTACTTAAGCTATTTAATTGGCACCGTGGTGCTAAAAGCGCCACCAGAACCATTTGCATTTGAAGCAAGCTTTGCCTGGTTGATCCACAGCATGCAAACCATCGGTAAACCCCTTATTACCGGTTGTTTATTGATGGGAATTACTGCCAGCATTATTGGTTATTTTGCCATAGATTGGCTCTGGCGTTTTTCCGTCAGAAAAGAAAAGCTGGCGCGCTTTCTGAAGTATAAACAGCGCCGCGACGATCAGCGCTGACCCAATACCCGCGCGGGATCGACTCTGCTGGCCCGCAATGCTGGATACAGAGTTGATACCAAACTCAGACTAAGCGCTAACGCTACAGTAACGATAACATCCTGCCACACTAATAAAGACGGTAAGAAGTCAATAAAATAAATGCTGGGATCAAGCAAAGACTTACCCAACAGCCTGGTCGAAAATGCAAAAATCGGTTCGATAAAGGTTGCCAGCAGCACACCAACAGTAGCGCCAACCACAGTTCCAACTAAACCATTTAACCAACCCAGCAGCATAAAGGTTTTAACCAGCGCGGCAGGCTGCATACCCATGGTTAACAAAATCGCGATGTCTGACTCTTTCTCGCGCACCGCCATCACTAAGGTTGCGACAATATTAAAACAGGCTACCGCTATAACCAGCGCCAAGACCAGATATAAAATGGCTCGTACCATTTGGATATCTTGATAAACATGGCCCTGGCTGCCAAACCAATCGCGCATATAGACATAATCATCCAACAAGGGGCCAAGGATTCTGGCCATAGCTGGTGCCGCAAAAATATCGTCCAGCCGAAAGGCTAACCCCTGCACCGTACCTGGTGACATATCCAGATAGCTTGCCAGCGCATCAATATCCATCCAGGCCTGACTGTAGTCTAATTGTCCCCCTAGATTAACAATACCGGTCACAGTAAGCACCCGATTAGAATAACTGGCTAAGCGGCCATCGTCAGTAAAACGTGGCAACATTAACTGCACGCTATCACCCACCTCTAACGCTAACGCGGTGGCGACGCCACTCCCCAATACCAGCTGATCGGCTGCCAGTTTTGTCACGCTGCCGCTTTGCAGATAGCGTTCAAAATCACTGATCTGGCGTTCATAATCCAGCGCAATGCCACGTAGTTGGATCGCTTTGACATTACTGCCGCGGCGCAGCATACCATTGGCTTTGATATAGGGGGCACCAGCGGTAACGCCCTCTACGCTGGTCAAGGTCGTTATTTTGGATTGCCAATCTGCGAGTTTGTTCTCAACGGCATCCAACTCCACATGCGGGATCACCGACAACAACCGCTGTTTTAATGCTAGTTCAAACCCATTCATCACGGATAAGGCTAAAATCAAAATAGCCACCCCTAAACCAATTCCCAAGGTGGAAGACGCTGAAATAAAGCGAATAAAACCGCTGGTATGCCGGGCTGAACGATAACGCCGGGCCAGCTGCCACGCCAGTCCTTTCATAGAGTAGGCTCCAAGCGGCCGTCTGTCATGGCATACTGCTTATCCAGACGCGCGGCCAGTGTCCGATCATGGGTCACCACCACAAAGCTAGTGGCAAGCTCACGATTAAGTTCGCGCAATAACTGGTATATTGACTCCGCCGTATGCTGATCCAAATTACCCGTGGGCTCATCAGCCAACACCAAAGCAGGTTTAGTCACCAATGCTCTGGCAATAGCAACGCGTTGCCTCTCACCACCACTTAGCTCAGAGGGTTTATGGCTAAGCCGATGTGCAAGCCCAACACGTGTTAATAAATCAGCAGCTTGCTGATTGGCAGCCTTCGAACTAATACCTTGAATTAACAACGGCATGGCAACGTTCTCGCTGGCGGTGAAATCCATTAACAGGTGGTGAAACTGATAAATAAATCCCAGTTTCCGGTTTCTCAGCGCTGCCTTGGCATTATTCGTTAAACGCGCGATCTGCTGACCGGCGATAAACACCTCACCACTGTCAGGTGCATCTAAAGTACCTAAAATATGCAGCAACGTACTTTTACCTGAGCCTGAACTCCCTACTATCGCTACCATTTGGCCGGCAGCGACCTGCAAATTGACATCTTGCAATACCTGAGTGACCTGCTGACCATCTCGATAGCTTTTACAAATTTGACGGGCTTCCAACACATTATTCATCACGCAACACTTCCGCAGGATTGATTTTAACGGCTCGCCACGCCGGATAAACAACGGCCAATAAGGTAAGACCTATGGCGCTTACAAAAATACTAAAAATTTGTGGCAAGTTCATCAGTACCGGCAGCTCGATACCGCCGGCTACCTGCATACCGGTCAATGCTAATAGATTATTCAGCTGCCAACTGCCCAATATTCCGGCAATCACACCAAACACTGCACCGATGACACCATTCAATAACCCTTGAATAGCAAACACCAAAAATAGCGCCCGGTCTGTCATCCCCTGCGTTTTTAAAATCGCGACTTCCGCTTGTTTTTCGGTAACCATCATCACCAAGGCCGAAACAATATTAAAGGCCGCAACAGCGACAATAAGCAGCAGCATTAACCACATCATGGCTTTTTCCATCGCCACCGCAGCAAACAGCTTACCATGGCTTTGTCGCCAATCCTGCACCTGGCTAATATTGGGCATGCTTGCAACCTGCGTACCCAATAACGGCGCCTGAAAAGGCTCCTGCAAACTGACTCGCCAGGCGGTTTTACGCTCACGCTCGGGTAATAAACGAGCGAGATCCTGTTGTGCAGTGACCACAATTAATTCATCAACCTCGGAACCGGTATCAATAATACCGGCCACGGTAAAGAGCCGTTGCCGTGGCATCCAACCCAGCGGGCTATAACTGCCACCTTGTGCTAGCATCACTCGGATCTGTTGTCCAACATAGACTTCCAGCTGCTGCGCTAAGCCCCGGCCTAACATGACGCTATAACGCTGTTCACTAAGCGTTTGCCAGTTCCCCAAGACTAAAGACTGCTGTAAAAATTGCGGTAAATGCTCAGGCTCTAACCCCTGTAACATCACGGCGGTAAGTTGCCGCGATGATTGCACCAATGCCTCGGTTTGCAAAAATGGGGTGATGTCTTGCACCCCCGCCTGTTTGCGTAACTGCGCTTGCCAATCGGCATTTTCGGTTTCGGTGTGCACCACTAAATGGGGGATCACCCCTAGTATGCGTTTTTTCAATTCAGCCTCAAAGCCATTCATTACCGAGCTAACAATGGTTAAAGCCATTACCCCCAATAAGATACCCGCTACTGAAAAGAGCGTCATAAAAGAGATAAAGGCATTGCCTTTGCGGCTTTGGCTATATCGTAAGCCAATGAATAGACTGACTGGCAGGTGCATGTTAATTTTCAGGACTTTACCCAGGTTAGATGATAAATTAGCGTCAAAGTGGTGCCGATAATAGTGATTATTCGGCACAATAACAAGCGGCAGCCGGGGAGATCGCCCATGCACTCTGAACTGGACCAATTAACAACAGACTTTCAGCAGTATTTTAAAGTTGAACACGCTATTGTCATTAATATCGTGCCCAAAGACGGCCCTTTGCCTGATGAAGCCACGTTTCTGGCTGCTATCCCCGAGCCATTTTTGCTGGCCGGTAATATTGGCCAGCTTAATTTAAATGCCTTGCGTTCACTGCAACGTTTGGGCGAATTAGCAGAAGAGTTGGCCAATTATTTACAACAACAGGCTAAGAAGCTCGATTTGCTCTTACATTATGTGTTGCAGCAGCAAGATACCGTAGCACACCGCTTTTTTACCAAAAGCTATGGTGGCGCAGGTTTAAGCTTTGCAAGCGAAAGCCCCTTTACACCTTTACAAGTAGTTGAAGTAAAACTTTTTTTAGCCGAAAATGCCGGCGCCGTATACTGCTATGGTCAGATCTTAAGCTGTGAGCCCGCCGACAATGGTTACTTGGTTAATGTGGTATTTCAGCAAATCAGAGAAGAAGATCGCGAATTATTGGTACGCGCCAGTTTGCAGCAGCAAGCCCGGCAGTTAAAATTAAAAGCCGAACAGCGCTGAACCATAAATAATGCTTGGCTGTAACAGGCTCTTTTGGATACAGGTTTAAACATTTTGATGAGCGTTTTCCCAACAATACCGCAATTAACTCGTACTAGTGATCAACAAGCCTGGGGGCAATTAAGCGGCGCCGCCCTGCCTCTGGCTATCGCCAGCTTTGTCGCACAGCATCAAGGCGTAGCGGTATTAATAGTGCAAGATACGCCAGCCGCCATGCGCTTGGAGCAAGAGCTGGCCGTATTTCTGGATACCAAAAGCTGCCCATTACTGACCTTGCCCGATTGGGAGACCCTACCCTACGATGTGTTTTCGCCCCATCAGGATATTATTTCCCAGCGTCTAACCACGCTTTATCAACTACCCCGCTTACAAAAAGCGCTGGTGATAGTGCCTGTAAGTACCCTGCTGTTAAAAATTGCCGGGCGGGAACATTTAGAGCAGCATAGCTTTCTTATCGAACAACAACAAAAAACCGACTTAACCGCCCTAAAGCAACAGCTAACGGCGGTTGGCTATCGCCATGTGGAACAGGTAATGGAGCATGGCGAGTTTTCGGTTCGCGGCTCCTTATTGGATCTTTATCCGATGGGCGCTCAGCAACCCTATCGTATTGATTTTTTTGATGATGAAGTTGATGCTATTCGCACCTTTGACCCAGACACTCAGCGCAGTCTGGAAAAAGTACCGCAGATAGCCTTGCTACCGGCGCATGAATTCCCTACCGATAAAGACGCTATAGAACGCTTTCGGCTGCGTTATCGTGAGCGCTTTGCTGCCCGTAATGAAAAAGAATCGCTATACCAGCAAGTAACTCAGGGTATTTTACCTGCGGGTATTGAGTATTATTTGCCGCTGTTTGCGCAAAGCACCAGTAGTTTTTTCCACTATTTACCGGCCGATAGCCAATTATTAATTTGTGGCGATATTGAGCACAGTGCTAACCAATTCTGGTTGGAGCTACGCCGCCGCTACCAAGACCGCGCTATTGATTTACTGCGGCCCATCTTAGCGCCACAAGAACTCTATTTAGCCACCGATGAATTATTCTCAGAGCTAAAAGCCTACCCCAGACTAAAACTAAGCCGCGCCAGCTTGCCGGAAAAAGCCGGCCAGCAGAATGCCCCCGTTAGCGATCTGCCCGATTTAAACATTAATCATCAGCTGAAAAACCCGCTGGAGTCCTTGCTTAATTTTATTACTTCGCTAAAAAAGCAGCGGGGCCGCGCGTTATTTTTTGTCGAAAGTGAAGGCCGCCGCGAGAGTTTACTGCAGCTATTACATAAATCTGCGGTGCACCTGCCACAAACCGGCAGCCTGCAACAGTTCCTGGCGGGTAGCGAAGATTTAGCGGTAATGGTGGGAGCCTTAGATCAAGGCACCCTGATCAGCGGCACCAGCCCGCTGGCCTTAATCAGCGAAAACGAGTTATTTGGCCAAAAGATCAGCCAGCGCCGCCGGCGCAAGCAAAGCCAGCAAATCTCCTCAGATACCATAATCCGTAATCTGGCTGAGCTCAGTATTGGCCAGCCAGTGGTGCATTTACAACATGGTATAGGCCGCTATCAAGGCTTACAGGTGCTGGATGCTGCAGGCATCAGCGCAGAGTTTGTTACCATAGAATACGCCGGTAGCAGTAAGCTTTATGTGCCGGTATCCTCGTTACACCTGTTAAGCCGCTATTCTGGCAGTGATGCCGATCATGCACCACTGCATAAACTCGGTAATGATACCTGGGAAAAAGCCAGGCGCAAAGCCGCCGAAAAAGTGCGGGATGTGGCAGCAGAATTGCTGGATGTCTACGCCCAGCGCGCCGCCCATCAGGGCTATGCTTTTAAGCTCGACCCAGAACAATATGCCGCCTTTGCCGATAGCTTTCCGTTTGAAGAAACCCCGGATCAGCTCGACGCCATTAATGCGGTATTAAATGATATGCAGCAGCCTCAACCGATGGATCGTTTGGTTTGTGGTGATGTAGGATTTGGTAAAACCGAAGTGGCGATGCGGGCCGCCTTTGTTGCGGTGAATGATGGTAAACAAGTGGCGCTGCTGGTCCCTACTACGCTGTTGGCGCAACAACATTTTGAGAACTTTAAAGATCGCTTTGCCAACTGGCCGGTGCGGGTTGAAGTGCTATCGCGTTTTGTGAATGCCAAAGAGCAAAAAGCCATTTTAGAAGATGTGACCAATGGTAAAGTCGATATTCTGATTGGCACCCATAAACTGTTACAAGACGATATTAAGCTGCATGATTTAGGCTTACTTATTGTCGATGAAGAACACCGCTTTGGCGTGCGGCAAAAAGAAAAGATCAAAGCGCTGCGCGCCAATATTGATATTCTGACCCTTACAGCTACCCCGATCCCCCGCACCTTGAATATGTCTATGTCGGGCATGCGCGATCTCTCTATCATTGCCACGCCTCCAGCGCGCCGTCTGGCGGTAAAAACCTTTGTGCGCGAATATGAAAATGGCTTGTTACGCGAAGCCATAATGCGGGAAATTTTGCGCGGTGGTCAGGTCTACTTTTTACACAATGATGTTGCCAGTATTGAGAAAATGGCCGCTGACTTGCTAGAGCTTATCCCGGAAGCTAATATTGCGATTGCGCATGGCCAGCTGCGCGAGCGTGAGCTGGAACAAATTATGGCTGAGTTTTATCACCAGCGGTATAACCTGCTGCTTTGTTCCACCATTATTGAAACGGGTATCGATGTCCCTACCGCCAATACCATTATTATTAACCGCGCCGACAAATTTGGTTTAGCCCAGCTACACCAGTTACGAGGCCGGGTGGGTCGCTCACATCATCAGGCCTATGCCTATTTACTGACGCCGCCGCCGAAACGCCTGACGAAAGATGCAGAAAAACGACTGGAAGCCATCGCCAGCTTAGAAGATTTAGGCGCCGGTTTTGCCCTAGCCACGCACGATTTGGAAATTCGTGGTGCCGGCGAGCTATTGGGCGATGAGCAAAGCGGTCAGATTGAATCGGTAGGTTTTAGCCTCTATATGGAGATGCTGGAAGAAGCGGTACAGGCCTTAAAAGCCGGGCGGGAGCCAAGCTTGGATGCTATGCTAAGCCAGCAAACCGAAGTGGATTTAAAACTACCGGCACTATTTCCGGATACCTATATTCCTGATGTTAATTTGCGGCTATCTTTTTATAAGAAACTGGCCAGTGCTAAAAACGAACTGGAGCTGGATGAAGTTCAGGTCGAGTTAATTGATCGTTTCGGATTATTACCCGATGCAGCGAAAAATTTGGTGGCTGTGGCACAGTTAAAATTGCACGCGCAGCAACTGGGTATTAAACGGATAGAAGCCAATAGCAAAGGTGGTGTGGTAGAATTTGCCGAAAGAACAAAAGTTAACCCAAGCTATATTATTACGCTGATCCAAACGCAATCTCGGGTATTTAAACTTGAAGGCGGCCAAAAACTGCGTTTTACCATCGCAGCGGTCGATCACAAAGAGCGGCTAAGCTTGATTACGCAGATGCTGGCCGACTTTGCCAAACATAAGGTAGGAAATTGATGAAAGCTCGGCTCTTGCTCACCGGCTGCCTGTTATTTAATTCTTTGCTGTTACAAGCCAACGAACGCTGGTTTGAAATTGAAATGATTATTTTTGAACGCACTCCAGAGGGCCAATTGCAAGAGCAGTTTCCAGAGCAAGTCACCCCTATTCGACTAGGTAGAAATATCGATTTAGTGACACCTCGGATTAACCCAACCATCTCACCATTGGTACTGAGTTTGGATAGCTGCCATCCGCCAGCGGTTAACACCGCAGCAACCAGCTCCTTTATCGAAAATTGGCGCGCGCCGACACAGCTGCTTTGTCATCAGGAAACACAGCCGTTGGCCTGGCAAAGACAAAACCTGTTCCCGGAGTTTTTGTTGAATACGCAAGGACCTTGGCCAACCCGAATCGCTGCCCGTTTAAACGGCAGCGGTGTCTATCAGGCCGGGCCTTATTTAGCCGAAAATGAAGCCTTTATGCTTAGTGAGGTGGCGGATCGACTGCGACGGCAACGACAAAATCAGATCTTGTTACATACCGTTTGGCGCCAGGCACCGGTAACCGAGCGCAGAGCGATTCCAAGTCGCTGGTTTGCTGGTGAAAATTTTAGCCAACGCTTTGACTATTGGGGTCAGCCTAAGCTTGCGGCAACAGTAACGCCAGCACCTTTGGCGCTTAGCAGTGCTGCTTTACCAACCGAAAGCATAACGGATTTACTGGAGCAAATAGAGAGTCGCCGTCAACAACTGGCTGCAGGTGTTACGCTGGATCAGCCCAGTACCGCGGCTAATGAAAACAGTCTCAGCCAGAATCAGGCAAATTTGCCCACCGAAGTGTGGCAACTTGATGGCTTGTTTAAACTACATCTGGATCACTATCTGTTTGTGAATACTGATTTTAACTTACGCCGGTTAGTCGGTGATAAATTACAGAGTATTAATGTTAAACAAAGCCGCCGAGTGATCAGCGGTGAAGTGCACTATTTGGACCATCCTAAGCTTGGCATAGTGCTGCAAATTCGTCGTTTTAGCCCAACAGCAGAGCCTATAACTGACACGGCTGAATAACTACCTGAACTTTGTAGCGATAAATACTTTTAAACCGGATTTAATAACGCAGTATGCAACTAAAAATGATAGACAAAACTCTTTACCGGCAACGGCTAAATCGCATCACTGTGGCCAGTATACTCGCCCTAATTATTGTAAGCCTCAGCAGCTCAACCCTGCTGATAGCGCTGCTGTCTGATGGTACTGGCTCAAATTTTTGGCTAAATTTTAGCGGTGTGGCTATGGGTTGTTTGATCGTAGGCTATACGCTAAAGCGCTTAAA
Source organism: Alishewanella longhuensis (assembly GCF_014653435.1). GTDB lineage: Bacteria > Pseudomonadota > Gammaproteobacteria > Enterobacterales > Alteromonadaceae > Alishewanella > Alishewanella longhuensis. The sequence goes on from NZ_BNAO01000003.1 coordinate 140,299, forward strand.
ACAGCATCCCTACTTTAGTGAGGTGGCCTATATTTGGGATCTAAAGCATGAATTAAATTTAATTCAACGTAAGCGAAAAGCCATTGATGCTGCAGCAGCACAAAATGATATTAACGCGCTAATCATTCAGGCATTCAGTTTTAAAGCCTCTAAGCTGGTGTGGCAGTTAGACGATAACACTTTGATGATGTCAGAACTGACGATTGCTGACAATAAATTACAACAACAGATTGCAGCTGCCGGGTTAACCCTAGACGCGACAGACTATGAGCGCGACTTATTGGCGCGCTTTTAAAGCCTATTTATTTCCAAGGAAAATCCATGTCAATTAACTGGTTTCCGGGCCATATGCACAAAGCCCGCAAAGAAATCGCCGAAGTCATGCCGCAGGTTGATATTATTATCGAAATGCTGGATGCCCGCATCCCCTTTTCCAGTGAAAACCCACTGGTACCGCAACTGCGCAAAGATACCCCTTGCATTAAGGTACTAAATAAAGCCGACTTAGCTGATCCCGAGCTAACAGCACGCTGGGTGGCACATTTTGAACAACAAGCTGGGGTAAAAGCTATCCCGATTAGCCAGCAAAATCCAGAACAAATCCGTGCGTTATTGCAACTGTGTAATGAGATGCTACCAGAGCGCAATTTAGAGATCCGCGCAGCGCGTGCCATGATTATGGGGATCCCGAACGTTGGCAAATCTACGCTAATTAATACCTTAGCGGGACGTACTATCGCTAAAACAGGAAACGAAGCCGGCGTGACTAAAGCGCAGCAGCGGATTAAACTGGATAACAATGTTATTTTAACTGACACCCCCGGGTTCTTATGGCCCAAGCTAAGCCCTGCGTCCTGTGCTTACCGATTAGCCGTTACCGGCGCGATTAAAGATACCGTGTTTGAATATGCAGATATTGCGATGTTTGCCGCCGACTATTTACTGCAAGCATACCCGCACGCCCTGCAAACACGTTTTAATCTGGAAGAACTCCCCGAAAACGACGTCGCCTTGTTGGATGCCATTGGGGTAAGGCGCGGTTGTATGCGGAAAGGTGGCGTAGTTGACTTAGAAAAAGCCGGTACTATCTTGATTACTGAGTTACGCGCTGGCAATTTAGGCCCTATTACTCTGGAAACCCCCGAAATGGTCAGTCAGGAGCTGATTGATGCCAAAGCGGAAGAAGCCGCAAAATCGGCAGATAAAGCAGCACGAGAACTGGAACGTAAGCGCAAAGCTCAAAGAAAGTACCGCTAAGTTAGATGCAGCGTAAGCTGGTTACGGCAGTTATATTTTAGTACTGCTATTGTGAAACCAGCGTGGCTGCCCCAACTATGTTGCAATAAGTCATTAACTAACCTAGAGGGTTACTCCATGTTTTACGATCTTACCGTAGTGCAATTTAGCAAAATGCTACAAAATCTCAGTGCCATCCTGAATAAAGGTGCCACCTTTGCTGAGAGTAAAAAAATTGATGTTGCGGTGTTACTCAACGCCCGTTTAGCCCCCGATCAATTTCCGCTGATCCGTCAGGTACAAATTGCCTGCGACACGGCAAAATTGGGCGTGGCCCGCCTAACGGGCAAAACGGACAGTGCCCCTAAGCATGCTGATGATGAAACCACGCTAGAGCAGTTAACCCAGCGCATTAACGACACCTTGGCTTACCTAGCCAGTTTTAGCGAAGCGGATTTTGCCAACGCCGCCAGCCAGAAAGTCAGCCAGCCACGCTGGGACGGTAAGTATTTAACCGGTGAAGAGTTTTTAATTCAGCACGTTTTACCGAATCTTTATTTCCACATCACCACAAGCTACGCCATTTTGCGCCACAACGGCGTCGATGTCGGTAAAAAAGATTACTTAGGTGCCATGCCTTACAAAGTCTGACCGCCAAAGCAAAACGCCGGGCATTGCCCGGCATTTTGTATTGCTGCGGCTTAGTGCTCCAATACAATCCGATAACGGGCTTTGCCGCTTTTTAAATGCGCCAAGGCTTCATTGATCTGGGAAAACTTAAAGGTTTCGACCACCGGCTTAATATTATGCTGTAACGCAAATTCCAGCATTTTTGCTATCGTCGCCGGGCTACCCACCGGCGAGCCCGACACACTGCGCTGCGCCATAATCAGGCCAAACACACCAATATTTAATGGCTCCAAAGTGGCACCGACAAAATGCAGCCTACCCTTCGGCTTTAGGGTCGACAGATATAAATTCCAATCGAGCGTCACATTAACGGTAGAGATAATAAAATCAAAACGGCCAACGGCCTGCTCAATCTGTGCCGCATTGCGGGAATTGATACAATGATGCGCACCCAGCGCTTTAGCTTCGGCGGCTTTACTGTCGCTGGAGGTAAAGGCCGTCACCTCACAGCCCCAGGCCCGTAAAAACTGTAAACCCAGATGTCCCAAACCACCAATGCCAATCACTGCCACTTTATCGGTCGGTTTAACATCAAATTGCACCATAGGGTTAAATACGGTAATACCACCACAAAACAGTGGCCCGGCGGTTTTTGCATCCATACCCTCTGGCAGCGGCACAACGGCACTGGCGTTGGCCCGCACTTTGTCGGCAAAACCACCATGATGCCCGACTATGGTACCCTGGGCACTGGCGCATAAATTTTGATCGCCACTGCCACAGGTACTACACACCTGACAATAGCCTGAATGCCAGCCCAGCCCCACCACCTGCCCGGTTTTAAGATGGCTGACGGCCGAACCCACAGCTGCAATCCGTCCCACCACTTCATGACCAGCCACCAGCGGATAGGCCGACATACCCCATTCGTTATCCAACATCGACACATCTGAGTGGCAAATACCACAATAATCCACTGCTATCTCAACTTCATCAGGGCCAAGTGCCCCTGCGTCATATTGCCAGGGGACCAGTTTGCCCCCGGCGTCCATGGCAGCATAAGCCTTTATCATAGTCACTCCTGTTGTTTTGTATTTGTATACGCTATACCACTAACAGTATTGACCAGATCCGTCAGTGTGTAGTGAAATATTTGTCATTGCTTGTTTTTCGACCAACAACACCTGTTTCTTCCGGCGCTTTCAGGTATAATCCGCCGACTTTTTTCAGGCTGCACCCATTTTAAGAGACACTATGACTGCACAAACCTTTGATCCAAGCCAGACTACGACTCTGGATACCGCCGCTAAAACACTAGCTGAGCGAGCCACTGTTGCCAGCAAAGGCAATACTATCGGCTTTGTGTCCTTGGGCTGCCCGAAAAACCTGGTAGACTCTGAGCGGATCCTAACGCAGCTTAAAGCCGAAGGTTATAATATCGTACCAAGCTACGATGATGCCGAGCTGGTCATTGTCAATACCTGTGGCTTTATCGATTCGGCGGTGCAAGAATCGCTGGAGACTATTGGCGAAGCCCTGGCTGAAAATGGCAAGGTCATTGTCACTGGTTGCTTAGGTGCCCGCGAAGATGAAATTCGTGAAGTACATCCGAATGTGCTGGGCATCACCGGCCCACATAGCTACGAGAATGTGCTGAAGCAAGTGCATGAGTTTGTGCCAAAACCTAAGTACGATCCCTTCACCATGCTGGTGCCCGATCATGGTGTGAAGTTAACACCAAAACATTATGCCTATTTGAAAATCTCCGAAGGCTGCAATCACCGCTGCACCTTCTGTATTATCCCGTCGATGCGTGGCGATTTAGTCAGCCGTCCAGTAGGTGAGGTCCTTGACGAAGCTCAGCGCTTAAAAAATGCTGGCGTGAAAGAGCTATTGATTATTTCTCAAGACACTAGCGCCTATGGTGTAGATGTAAAACACCGCACCGGCTTTTGGAATGGTCAGCCTGTGAAAACCTCGATGCAGTCGTTATGTGAAGCCTTAGGGGAAATGGGCATTTGGGTAAGACTGCATTACGTGTACCCCTACCCGCACGTCGATGACATTATTCCCTTGATGGCTGAAGGTAAGATACTGCCGTATTTAGATATCCCCTTTCAACATGCCAGCCCACGTATTTTAAAGCTGATGAAACGGCCAGGTCAGGCCGATCGCGTGCTAGAGCGGATTAAAAAATGGCGGGAGATTTGCCCAGAATTAACCATTCGCTCAACCTTTATTGTTGGCTTCCCCGGTGAAACCGAAGAAGATTTCCAAATGTTATTGGATTGGCTACAAGAAGCCCAGCTTGATCGCGTTGGTTGCTTTAAATACAGCCCGGTGGAAGGCGCTAAAGCCAATGAATTAGCGGATCCAGTACCTGCAGAGGTTATGGAAGAGCGCTATCATCGCTTTATGCAAACCCAGCAAGCCATCAGTACCGCGCGGTTGCAGGCAAAAATTGGCAAAACCATCAAAGTGCTAATTGACGAAGTAGACGACGAAGGCGCTATTGGCCGCAGCTTTGCCGATGCACCGGAAATTGATGGCGCTGTCTACTTAAACGGCTTAACCGATGTTAAGCCTGGTGATATTATCAACGCGGTGATCGAGGAAGCCGATGAATATGACTTATGGGCGGTAATAAGCGCTTAGGGTGATAAGCGCTTTAAGAAGCTAATGGCATCAACCGCAATATCAGGCGCAGAGTGAATGGCTTTGCGTCGCTGAAATGCCTCGTTTAACGTTACTGAAACGCCTTTATCTTGCATCACAGATATAATGCGTTCTTCTCTATTGCGTCGAAAAACTTCAGGCTCAGATAATACACCGAGAATAATGGTTTCAGACATAATCTGATTGTTATCCGAGCGCCCAAAAGCGCCTCCTAACAGCGGCGTTCTGCGCAGTCCACTCTGGCCACTTTCACTAAAGCTATGGGTGCCTGAAGCAATAGTGCCAAGTACCACCGGTTGACCATACGGAAAGGTACCGGTGATAGCATAAGTATCTTTTGCAACATCAAGTACCTGCGCATTGCCCGAAGGAGACAACCCTCTAACATTACTGTACTCGAATTTTAGTGCCAACTTAACGTAATTAGGTGTAGCCAGCTCTGGTATTAAATTTAAAGTAGTGCCTGTTTCAGCGGTAAACTGCTGGGCATAACCCGTCGCGTTATAAAGAATTGTCAAATTGGCCCCTTCAGTAATTTGTGACTCATTACCAATCGACGTCATAATAGAGGGGGCTGCACTCACCTGTATGCTACTTTTAGTAAGTTGGGGGGTTACGCGCAGGGCATACTGGATAGCGGGTATCGACAGTTCAACTTGGTTTAACAAACTGTCAGATCTATCACCATTGTCGCGGCGAAACTCTTTATTGGTGCCAGCACTAAGTTGAAACGTAAGGTTTTCAAAAAAGTCGGTACCGCGACTAGTATCATCGGTACTAAAACGCCTTACAAAATAAACGTTAGTAACAATATTTAGATTGCGGCAAATTTCTTGCTGTGTTGCTAGATCAGAGAGCGAGGATGCAGATTCATTACTATCTGTATTATTACCGCTGTCACTACTATTACCTTGGCACAGTAACGAGGAAGAAACCCCGGCGTCCGCCGTATAATTAGCAATACGCTCCATTGGTCCGTTATAATCCTGCACATTATAAAGTTGCCTAACAAAGCGAGAAGCCTCGTCATCGTCTTGAATTAAGGCTGCTTGCATGGCATCGTGCAGCGCTCGCGCAACCCTCTCATCGCCATGTTGCAGCGCAGCGATAGCACTATAAGCCCAATAGCGACTTCGATCATCAATCAACGCCGCGTTAAGAAAAGCGACCTGCGCATCGGGGAAATTTCCAAGGCGCATAGATGCAACGCCAAGCCCAATAAAAGCCGGCGCATAGTCACGTGAAAAGCGAGCCGCGCTGGAAAAGGCCGCTCTGGCGAAAGTATCGCTATTAGCTGCCAGCGTACTCTCCTGCAAAAACTGCATGCCATAATAATAATGCTTACGCCAATCGTGCCCTAAATTCTGCTGCAGCGACACTGCTTGATCTCGTGCCGGTGTGCCACCGCAACCTGCCAGTATAAAGCTAGTACAAAGCGCTAAAAACAAGCGACTAGAAGATGCAGATTCAGTTGTAAATAACGAGAAAAGCGGCGCAAAGCGCCGCCGAAAAGAGGCTTTTATAATCATGAACAACTATTCTTCCAATGCGATGCTTTATCAAGTAATTCAGAATGAACACCAAGCAAACTTAGCAGCCGTTTAGCCAGTTTTGACTGCAAATCTTGCATTTTCTTTTCTTTCATATCTGATACCTTGGCAAGATAGCCAAAGGGTGCAGGAACATCTTTGGAGCCCAATGCAATAGAGTGGGTATCACTGTGGTAACGAAATTTACCTTGGGCGTGAACCGTCAAACTGTTATCAGTAAAATTATCTAACTTGATACAAAGCTCTACGCTGGCGCTGCCCAAACTGATTGCTGGAGGTAAACATTGATAATCATCCCGTTTGGTATCTCCCATTATCTTTTGAAACAAATTGAGCTTGGTCCAATTATCATCCGACCATTTAAAATAGCTGTTATAAGAGAGGTTAATGCCATTAACCTGACCTAATAGAATGGTTTGATCTGATCCTTTAACATCCACTGTACTTGGATAAGTTGGGTACATCCGCAAATCTACTTTCATTTGCACGGTACGTTTATACTGGTTAGCAAAAGTCTTTTTATCCTGTACATGTAGATGAAAAATAGGATAGCCATTTTGGCGAATATCATTAAGTTTCTGCCTGGCATCTTGCAGTTCTGCCAACACGTGCACAACCTTACAGGCTTCACGCTTAGTGTCACGATAGGTTGTTTGGGTAGCGCTGCTTGCTTGATTTAAATAAGCGCCTAACGCAGCATCTTCCGTATTCTGATCACACCGTAGCTGGGCTAAATCTAATTTAGTGTTGCTTTCTTTAGCAGCAGCCTCTGCTAACTGTACAGCATTAGCCATGCTAATGGTTACTTGAGGCGGCATCTTGGTCTGCACTTGCCCCTCGCTCATCACGCCGCTGTTCTTTGACAGATCGTAGGCCTGATTAGTTAACGCTGAAGCCTGACTGGCATTCTTGTTTAGCGCTTCAAAAGCATCGTAGATTTTTTTTGAATAATTACTAGAGGTCGTGGCAGAAAAATCCTGCTGCCCTCCTTTTGCTTCATTCGATACCGATGATTGCAGCTTCGGAATATGGCTATTAACATCATTTAATGCCGCTGCACAGTCAGCAGCCTGGGCACCGGAAGCCACAGTAAAACTAAAAAGCGCTGCGCTAAGCAGAGTGATTTTGGGAACAGGAAATGCACTACAGGCTTTCTGTTGACTAACAGAAGCTGACATTTTACTTGTACCAACCAAATTAAGGGGGGGATTTTTCATGGTGAGGCCTCGTTGTGCGCATGATGCGCCGGTCATGACTAACGCTATACTTTTGAACACAGCCTTAGTTGAGTAATTGGCGAAGCCTAGAGCAGATAGGATTTGTCAACTTCCTTAGTATAGTCTTATGCTCAGATTTTTAGCAAGCAGAGTGCTTTGCATGCAAGCGCAGCAGCCTTATAGATAGCGAACTGATAGATAAGCGATTCTTTCCTTCGACTTCTTGCTAGTGCTTACTCGCTGCCATTCACTAAAACGGCTTTTATTACAGATAAAGTACGACTAACCAGGGATATCCTGGCGACCATCCGCCAGTAATTATGAGAATAGTGCCAGAGCCTTAATTCTGATAACACTCAGTCTTTTGCAGCCGCAGAGTTTTAAAACGTTAAATCGGTAATATCTGCTGTACACTTGGCCATAGTTGCTGCAATTGCCGGTAAAATAATGCTACATCACCACTGGTGTAAAAGGTGTCTGTCGCCACACTGCTCGCATCAGCCAGCAGCTGTGTTTGCAATAAACGTTGCTTTAACTGTTTGGCAACCGCGATTTCGGTGCGAATAAGTGTGACATCTGGTCCAACAATCTCAGCGATAAGCTCTGCCACAAAATTATAGTGCGTACAGCCTAATACCAAGGCATCTGCGCCCTGATCCAGCAAAGGTTGAATATAGCGTTTAAGCTGTAACTTCATCTTATCGCTATTAAAAGCCAAATTTTCTATTAATGGCACCAGCTCAGGACAGGGTTGCAATAACACTTTGGCTTGGGCTGCAAAACGTTCTGCTAAGGTGGCAAATGCCGGGGTTAATAAGGTGCGTGGCGTAGCTAAGACGCCGACTACCCTACTCCGGCTGGCAAGTACCGCAGGTTTTATGCCAGGCTCCACCCCGACAATAGGCAATGGATAATCAGCCCTGAGCCTGGCAATAGCCGCTGTCGTAGCGGTATTACATGCCACCACAATGGCTTTGGCCCCAACATTGACCAGATGCCGGGTAATATAGTGCATTCGCTGATAAATATAGTTGTCACTTTTTTCACCATAGGGCGCATGGCCAGTATCTGCCACATAGATAAGAGATTCTGCCGGTAAATACTGGCGTATCGCCAATGCCACCGACAAACCGCCAATTCCTGAATCAAAAACACCAATAGCGCCATTAGCACAATTTATATTAGTGCGCATAAAAAGCTAACCTGTGTCAAACTCGCCCCTGCGTTGCGCTAAGTCAGGCTGAATAATAACTATGATAAACATTGTCAGCCCGCTTTGACAGCAGCAACAAAAAATTCGCTAACTACCGTTTTTTTTTTCGGGCAAATCGATTTAAAATCCTGTATATTGTCGCACTATTTTCAAACCCTAGCTTATAGAGACTACTATGTCAGCAGATTTATCCTTATATAGAAACATTGGTATCTTCGCGCACGTTGATGCCGGCAAAACCACCACTACCGAGCGTATCCTGAAACTGACCGGTAAAATCCATAGGTTAGGTGAAGTTCACGAAGGTGAATCAACGACTGACTTCATGGAACAAGAAGCCGAGCGCGGTATTACTATCCAGTCAGCAGCGGTAAGCTGTTTCTGGAAAGGCCACCGTTTCAACGTCATCGATACCCCGGGTCACGTTGACTTTACCGTTGAAGTATACCGTTCATTAAAAGTATTAGACGGTGGTATCGGTGTATTCTGTGGTTCTGGTGGTGTTGAACCACAATCAGAAACCAACTGGCGTTATGCTAACGATGCAGAAGTATCGCGTTTAATCTTCGTAAACAAGTTAGACCGTATCGGTGCTGATTTTATCCGCGTAACTGAACAGGTTAAGAAAGTTTTAGGTGCAAACCCACTGATCATGGTATTACCCATTGGCCGTGAAGATACCTTCAAAGGTGTGGTTGATCTGTTAACGCAAAAAGCCTACATCTGGGATGAGTCTGGCCAGCCAGAAAACTACACAATAACTGACGTACCTGCTGACATGGCTGATGACGTTGAAATGTACCGTCAACAGATGATTGAAACCGCGGTAGAACAGGATGACGAATTATTGATGGCTTATATGGAAGGCGAAGAGCCGTCTATTGAAGACATCAAGCGTTGTATCCGTAAAGGTACCCGTGATCTGGCATTCTTCCCAACTTACTGTGGTTCAGCCTTTAAAAACAAAGGTATGCAGTTAGTATTAGACGCTGTTGTTGATTACTTACCGTCTCCTACTGAAGTTAACCCACAGCCATTAACGGATGAAGAAGGTAACGAGACAGGTCAATTCGCCATCGTTTCTGCCGACGAGCCTTTCCGTGCTTTAGCGTTCAAAATCATGGATGACCGTTTTGGCGCCCTGACTTTCGTGCGTATCTACTCTGGTGTACTGAACAAGGGTGATACCATCCTTAACTCTTTCACTGGCAAAACAGAGCGTATCGGCCGTATGGTTGAGATGCAAGCGAACGACCGTACTGACCTGACCACTGCGCAGGCTGGTGACATCATCGCTTTAGTAGGCATGAAGAACAACACCCAGACTGGTCATACCCTGTGTGATCCTAAGCATGTTTGTACTCTGGAACCAATGGTATTCCCAGAGCCAGTAATCTCTATCTCTGTTACACCAAAAGATAAAGGCTCTGTTGAGAAAATGGGTATCGCTATCGGTAAGATGGTTGCTGAAGATCCAACGTTCCGTGTTGAAACTGATATCGATTCAGGTGAAACCATCCTTAAAGGTATGGGTGAATTACACTTAGATATCAAAGTAGATATCTTAAAACGTACTTACGGTGTTGAATTAGTTGTAGGTCAGCCACAGGTTGCTTACCGCGAAACCATTACTCGTGAAATCGAAGACAGCTACACGCACAAGAAGCAATCTGGTGGTTCAGGTCAGTACGGTAAAATCGACTACCGCATCCGTCCAGGCGAGCAAAACTCAGGCTTCACGTTCAAATCCACTGTCGTGGGCGGTAGCGTACCAAAAGAGTTTATGCCTGCTATCGAGAAAGGCTTCGAGTCAATGATGTCAACCGGTACTTTGGCTGGCTTCCCGGTATTAGACGTTGAAGTTGAAGTATTCGACGGTGGCTTCCACGCCGTTGACTCATCAGCAATCGCGTTCGAAATCGCTGCCAAAGGCGCTTTCCGTCAGTCAATGCCAAAAGCTGGCGCACAACTGCTTGAGCCAATCATGAAAGTTGATGTGTTCACCCCAGAAGATCACGTAGGTGATGTTATCGGTGACTTAAACCGTCGTCGCGGCATGATCTCTGGTCAGGAAGCTGGCGTAACTGGCGTTCGTATCAAAGCTGACGTACCGTTATCTGAGATGTTCGGTTACATCTCTACCCTGCGTACTATGACATCAGGCCGTGGTCAGTTCTCTATGGAGTTCTCGCACTACTCACCGTGCCCGACTAACGTAGCAGATGCAGTAATCGCGAAAGAGAAAGAAAAGAAAGCTGCTGCAGCTAAAAACTAAGCTGTAATTGCTTCGCATAAGCCCCGGTAGAGTGATCTACCGGGGCTTTTTTTATAGCCCTTGCTCACTTAATGTAATGGCACAACCTTTGCTGAACTAAAACAGATGCAACGCCAAGAGCTCGTTGCTGTTTTTAAGGTTGCGCAAGGAGTTGTCTATGAGTTTGGAAAATTTTACCGGCGGCCGATACCCACTGCATGCTAACTGCTTTGATGAGCTGGTGGCGGCCGATGGTAACGCCAGAGCCCCGGCAACCGCAATAGCACGTTTTATTGATAAGCATGGTGCCGCTGAACTCTGTACCCGGCAACTGCAACTAAATCAAACGATTAGCGACATGGGAGTATGCTTCACCCTCTATGCAGAAGGCAGTAATATTGACAGAGCCTGGCCGCTAGATGTGATCCCACGAACTATACCAAGTTCAGAATGGCAACGTACCAGTGCCGGACTAAAACAACGGTTAACGGCGTTAAACCTGTTTATTGACGATCTTTACAACGGCCAGAGAATACTTAAAGACGGCGTAGTACCGGCCGAACTGGTATTAGATTCGAAAAATTATCTTGCACCATGTCAGGGCATGTCGCCCCGTTATGGGGTGTGGGCCAATATCTGTGGTACCGATCTGGTGCGCGATGAACAGGGTACTTTTCTGGTATTAGAAGATAACCTGCGAGTCCCATCCGGGGTTTCTTATATGTTAGAAAACCGCACTGTAATGAAACGGGTTTTTCCAGAGCTTTTTGCCGATTCGACTATAGTACCGGTGGATGATTATCCGGCGCAGCTCTGGCAAATGCTGGCATCCTTATCTCCGCGTGGTGAGCATGTCCCCCCTTGTATCGTCGTGTTAACACCTGGCATCTATAACTCGGCCTATTTTGAGCATAGCTATTTGGCCCAACAAATGGGCGTGGAGCTGGCTGAAAATCATGATTTGCTGGTTGAGGATGACAAGGTCTGGTTAAAGTCTCTGCGAGGTAAACGCCAGGTAGATGTGATTTACCGGCGTATCGACGATATATTTATCGATCCACTGGCTTTTCGCGCCGACTCGGTACTTGGCATACCCGGTTTAATCGCGGTCTGGCGCAAAGGCAATGTTGCCATAGCCAATGCGCCCGGCTCAGGGGTAGCGGATGATAAAGTTATCTATGCCTTTGTCCCGAAAATTATCGAGTACTACTTAAGTGAGCGACCGTTGATTCAGAATGTCGAAACCTTTTTATGTCAGGATCCGCTGGAACGCAGCTATGTATTGGCGAATTTAGATAAACTGGTGGTTAAACCGGCAAATGAATCAGGTGGTTATGGCATTTTAATCGGTCCGCGTTCTACTCAGGCCGAGCGCACGCAGATGGCAAACGCCATCAAGGACAATCCCCGAAACTTTATTGCCCAACCGACTTTAAACCTCTCTACTGCACCTACCCTTTGTGACGGCACATTGGAGCCACGGCATTTAGATCTGCGGCCTTTTATTTTACAGGGCGCTGAACTCTACTGCTCAACAGGGGGCTTAAGCCGTGTGGCGTTAACCAAAGGCTCCCTGGTAGTCAACTCTTCACAGGGTGGTGGCAGTAAAGACACCTGGATCATTAACGATGAGGGCTAAATCATGCTGGCAAGATCGGTAGAAAATATTTTCTGGTTAGGTCGTTACCTGGAACGACTTGATGATACAGCGCGCCTGGTTAACGCCACCAGTCACTTGTTAATTGACAGTCATAAAGACACCGAATTCGGTTGGCCGGTGCTGCTGGATGTCATGGGGCTGGACAGTGCACAAGTATTAGCAGGCTATGGCCTGCAACCACAAAACCCTGCGCAGTTGGCACAGATAGAACAAGCGGTAATGAGTTATCTTACCAGCAGTAGCGACAGCCCGGTGTCAATCCGTACCGCCTGCAGCCAACTAAAATATAATGCGCGGACCATCCGGCAATTATTGCCACGAGATATGTGGGAAGAACTCAATAAACTGGATAGCTTTGTCCAGCAACATTGCTTAAAACCAGCCAGCCGTCAGCAGCGTTATCAGTTAATGACCGAAATCAGCCGCCGTTGTCAGATGGTAATAGGCACTGTTGATAGCGTGATGCTTCGCGGTGATGCGTTTGACTTATTTACCTTAGGCCGTCATTTGGAGCGTGCCGACATGGTTACCCGCATTATGGACGTGATGGTATTGCAAACTTTACAACCCACTCAGCTAAAACGGCCACGCTTTCGCTGGATCTCAATTTTAAACGCGCTAGGGGGTGTTGAATCTTATCACTATTATTTGGCCAATAACGCTACCGGGGCAGATGCCGATGCCATTGATTATCTGCTAAGCTATGCAGACTTTCCGCGCTCAGTCAGTTATTGTTTCAACCGGGTGGCGGCTTCTGCCAAAGGGCTACCGGATAGCCCGGTTATCTTGCAGCATGTGCATCAACTGCAACATCTACTAAGCCGACAGCCACTAACAGATTTAAGCACAGTACAATTACATGAGTTAATTGATCAAATCCAGGCGGGCATTATCAATTTGCATCAAGTTCTGCTTGGCGCGAATGTCACTGAACCACAACAATTAACCGCCTAGCAACGCAGTGTAGGCAGGAGTAGCAGTGTCAATCAACTTAGGGGCTAGCCCTACAAGTGCGCCAGCAACAACCTATCTGACTGATTGGTTTGAGCGTCAACCTCCAGCACTTTTGGCTCGTTGGCATACTGATCTACAGCACCAGTTACGTGAAAATGGCGCTAGCTTCGAGCGCTGGCACAGGCCCAGCAGGCAGCTCGATCTCTCACCCTGGCTGTTTACTGCGGAGCAATGGCAAGTTATTAGTCGCGGTATTAAGCAGCGCCATCGCTTGTTGGCGATGATGTTGGCCGATCTTTATGGTCCGCAACAGCTATTGGTTGCAGGCATTATGCCAGCAGAGGTGTTATTTAACTGCCCTTACTACCTGCCGGAATGTCATAATATCGTACCCAGCCCGGCACAATGGTTACCCATGCTGGCGACCGATATTGCGCCGCTCACTGATGGTCGCTTTTGCGCCTTTGCCGATAGCTGCCAAACACCAGCAGGACTTGGCTTCGCCTTAGAGCATCGACTTGCTCTAAAGCAACATATGCCAGAGTTAGCACAGTTATTACCGAAACGACAACTGGCCGATTTTTTCCGGCAGCTAAGGCATTATTTACAAAACCGGGGGGATGGCCTGACGGCGATTCTCACCCACGGCAATCGCGATACCGCTTATTTTGAACATGCTTACCTCGCCAACTATCTGGATGTTGCATTGGTGCATGGCGCTGATCTGATGTATCGCGAGGGTAAGATCTGGCTGAAAACACTTAGTGGGTTAAAGCCAGTGGCTGCCCTATTGCGCTATCTGGAGGATCTGCAAACCGATCCGCTGGCACTGGAGCATCATCCCGCTGGGGTAGCGGGTTTAATTCATAGTATTCGCCAGCAACAGGTATTCTGTGCTAACCCACCCGGTGCCGCCTTACTGAATTGCGGAATTTTGCTCCCTTATCTGGAAGATGCCGCCACCTTTTTACTAAAAGAGCCGCTTGCTTTGCCCTCAGTACCAGCCTTTTGGGGGCAAGACTCTGCGTTGTTAAGCAAAGTAAAGGCAGCTCCTGATGCCTTTATCATGCATAACTTACAGCATGGCCAACAAAGCGCAGTTGATCTTGACCGGGTATTAAAACAACCTGCGGCTTTTATTGTTCGCCAGCGATTATCACTACAAACACAGCCCTGCTATCACCCTGCACAAGGCCAGACGCTTTTAAGTGGTATTTTCAGAACCTTTAGTTTATATCAAGCCGGTGCCGCCCCCATATTGCTGCCGGGCGCCTTTAGTCGCCTGGGAGAACAAAGTAGTATTCAATTACCCTTAACCGCACAAGATAATCCGGCAGAGCTAAGTAAAGATGTCTGGGTGTTAGGCGATGATAAACCGCTAGAGTCGCTATTACAAAGCAGCTCAGCACCCGTTACCTTGTCCCGGGAATCCGGTTTACTGCCCAGTCGCGTAGCTAACCACTTATTTTGGCTAGGCCGCTATAATGAGCGGCTGAATTTACTAACACGGGCACTAAGAGTTGCGCTACCGCTGCTCAGTTTGCCCCTGCCATTGCAGCCACAACAGCAGCAACAATTACATTGTTTTGTCGATTTTTGCTTGGCGGCTAATGGCGGACACCCCATCAGCGAGCAGCAAACAGTAAATACCGCGCTACGCCAATTGTTTGCCCCAGAGCATCAGCTTAGTGTATTCGCGTTACTAAAAAACGTCGTCTATAACGCGCAATCGGTGCGTGAATACTTTAGTGACGACACCTGGTACTTGTTAGATAAACTACAAGAGGCTATTTATCATTGGCCGGCCGAGCCTGATTTGCAGCAACCGATGGAGATTATCCGCTTACTTGATGATATTGTGATCCTGCAAACTGCGCTTTATGGGATGAATAATGAAACCATGAGCCGCACCCAGGCCTTACGTTTTATGGATATTGGACAACATTTAGAGCGCGCCTGGCAAACCAGTTCTTTACTAGAGCGCGTTTTTGTCAACAGCACGCCCGATGCCAGTATGCTGGAAGCGCTATTGCGTATGGCAGATACCTTGATGACCTATCGCCGCCGCTACCGCTCAGAGCTAAATCCTGTGGCCATTATTGATTTATTGCTACTGGATACCAGCACCCCACGCTCAGTAGGCTATCAAATCCATCGGCTGCAGCGGCAAACCGCAGCACTGCCAGAGCTGACGACAGCAGATCGTCAACGCTTACCCGCGCTGGCAGACGCCCTCGCGGCGTTAATCGCAGAGCTTGAGGCTCAGCAGCTTGTTGTGCAACATCAGCCCTCACTGCAGCTGGGAGAGCATTTGCAGCATATTCAACAGTTATTGCGGCGACTATCTGACGAAATGTCGCTCAGTTATTTTACCCATGCGCATCTAAGTCGCCCCTGGGCCACAACATGAAATATCAATTACAACACCTGACTGAGTATCTGTACCAGCATCCCGTAGCAAACAGCTATAACCTGGCATGCTTAACCCCCAGAGATCTAAGCTACCAAGAGGTCAAAACCACGGCATTGCACATTTACCCCACGGGCGCTGAAGTTAGCCAATATCAGGATTACTTTGGTAATATCCGACATTTTATTCACCTGCAAGCACCACACCAGCAGCTAAGCGTAGTAAGTCATGCTTCGCTGGAGGTATTGCCACGCCGCAATAACGAGCGTTTGCAAAGTGGCTGCAGCGCAACGCAATTGCAGTCCTATTTACAACATAGCAAAACGGCTGCTGCGGTTTATGCCAAAATGCTCTGTCAGCCCAGCAGTATGGCACCCATCAGCGCTGAAGCAGGTGCGTTACTCGCGCCGTTACGGCGGCAAAACCAAACGGTGTTAGAACTGGCCGAACAATTAAACCAGTATATTTATGCTAACTTTATTTATACCCCTGGCTTTACCACCGTGGTTACGCCCTTGTCCGATGTTATTAAATATCGACGTGGCGTCTGTCAGGACTTTGCCTTACTGGCTATAAGTTGCTTAAGGGCCAATGGGATACCGGCACGCTATGTCAGCGGCTATTTGGAAACACAGCCATTACCAGGCCAACCGCGCTTACAAGGCGCTGATGCCTCTCACGCCTGGTTTTCGGTGTTTGACCCAGAGCTTGGTTGGGTAGATTTTGATCCCACGAATAATCTATTGCCCTGCCAACAACATTTAACCGTAGCCTTTGGCCGCGATTATGCCGATGTGGTACCGTTAAAAGGCGTAGTGCAAGGCAGTGGCAACCATCAGCTAAAAGTGGCGGTAGATGTTGTGCAAAGTGCCTAAAAGGCGCAGGTAAAGGCGCCATAAGGTGATTAATGGCTTATTGATCCGCATCAGTGTCCGCAACACGAAAAACGCTAGAATGCGCGCACATAGAACAGGAGATAACAATGCGCGTTGCAACCGCCGAACAGGCACTGAGTATTTTACAAGATCACGATAACATCTGGTGCCAGTCTATGGCTGCTACCCCCTATTTTTTATTACAGGCCCTGGCGAAAGTTGCGCTACAAAAGCGACATCTGACCTTATTGCAATTACATACCGAGCACAGTGAGCTGCTGTGTGATCCCGCGCTGGCAGGCCATCTGCGTCAGCGCTGCTTTTTTGTAGGCAGCAGCACGCGTCAGGCAATACAGAATGGCCAGGCAGATTATGTGCCCATTTTTTTATCAGAAATTCCCAAGCTATTCCGACGCGGCGAACAAGCTTTAGATGTGGCCTTAATCCAGGTATCGCCACCGGATAAACATGGTTATTGCAGTTTAGGTATTTCGGTGGAAGCCACCCGGGCAGCCTTACAAGTTGCCAAAAGGGTGATTGCCTGGGTCAATCCACAGATGCCAAGAACCCATGGCGATTCGTTTATTCATCTCAGCCGTTTTGACCGCTATGTCGAGCATAGCGCGCCTATCCCACTACATTTACCGGCAGAGCTGGATGCAACCACCCGCCAAATTGGCCAGCATGTTGCCAGCTTGATCGGCGATGGCGACTGCCTGCAAATGGGGATAGGCGCTATTCCTGATGCAACACTGGCTTGTTTAGGCGATCGACAGCATTTAGGTATTCATACGGAAATGTTCTCCGATGGAGTGTTACCGCTTTTAGCCAAAGGCGTTATCACCAATCAGAATAAACGTAAGCATCGCGGTAAAATTGTTACTACCTTTGCAATGGGCTCGCAGGCACTCTATGATTTTGTGGATGATAATCCGGAAGTGGTGTTTTTAGATGTAGAGTACACCAATGATACCGCGGTCATTCGGCAGAATCCGCAAGTCGTGGCCATTAATAGCGCCTTGCAGGTTGATCTAAGCGGTCAGGTGTGTGCCGATTCACTGGGGACGAAAATCTATTCTGGTGTTGGCGGTCAGATGGACTTTGTACGCGGCGCCAGTTTATCTGAAGGTGGCCGGGCTATTATTGCCCTACCGGCGACAGCAGCGGGTGGCAGGGTATCCCGTATTAGTAGCTTGCTAGCCCCAGGTGCAGGCGTAGTGACTACCCGGGCGCACGTTAATTATATTGTCACCGAGTACGGTATTGCGCAGCTTAGAGGGAAAAGCATGGCTGAACGCGCCAAGGCGCTGATTGCCATAGCGGCACCGGCATTTCAGGAAAGCTTGTGCCAACAAGCCTGGCAAGATTGGGGCATAACAGTGTAACTGGCAGCAGTCTAATTCAGTTCACTGAAACTGCAGCAGCGAATAAAAAAGGGCCGCAACAGCGGCCCAAATCAGCAAGAACATATCAGGAACTAAACACTAGACACAACTTAAACTAGCTTAGCGGATTAGAAGCGGAAGCTCGCACCGATTTGATAAAGATCATCACCGGTATCCAGGCTATCAAAGGTCACGCCCGCTTTTAAGGCTAAATTAGGCATGACATACCAGCTACCCCTTACAGTAAAAGCATCGGCATCAGCATCAAAAACACCTTTGGTTACCCAGTCATACGCCAGGCCCAGCGACACATTGCGACCAAAATAATAGTCAGCACCTACCCCAAAGCGGCCAAAAGATGACTTAGCAACATCCATATAGCTAGCGTCCACACTCATAAAATCGCCATTGCCTAGCGTCATTAACTTTTTGGTGCTTACGCCATATTGCGTCACGCTGCCGTCACCGTCCGGACGCAAATGTTCAATATCTAACTTAACTAACCAGCTTGGATCCAGATAATAACCTAAGCTTGATTCAACCATGCGGTCGCTGCTGTTATTAAACTCCGTCCATAACAAGCTGGCATAAAAATTATGGCTGGTATCACGGTATTCACCACCAACTGACCAGTTACTACCGCTTACTTTACCCAAATTGCCAAAATCAAATTTCGCATAGTCATACGCAAATAACAGGCTGCTGCTGCGACTTAAAAAGCCAGCTTCTGCCAACGGCATATTATTGTTGGTACGTACCGGGCTTAAGTAAAACTGATGCGATAAATTGTAAGCATCGATATCCGCATCTAAGATTTTCCCCCAGCCATAATTCAGGTTGGTCTCGTGCTGAAAGCTATTGGCAAAAACACTGGCTGAGCTTAGCGTTAACGCTATTGCAATTAATGTACGTTTCATATTGACCTCACGTCGTTGGTAATTAGTCCGTTTAAGTAACTGGCGCCATCTTAGCGGCAACGACTTAACGATAACTGAATGAAAATACGCTTTAAGGTCAAAAAACCAGCAACTAGTTAACTTAGCTCTAACAAGAGTTTTTTCAAGCTTTGCACTTGATCGCGCAGTGCCGCCGCTTGTTCAAATTCCAGATCGCGGGCATGTTGCAACATTTTTTGCTCCAGCTGTTTTATCTCTGCCTGCAGCTGATAAGGCGTACGACCTTTAACTAAGCGCTGCTGCTCTGCAACTTGCCGTGCTATTGCCGGATTTTGTTGTGGTGACTGCCCTAAATCCATCACATCAGCCACCTTTTTCGAAATGGCTTTTGGTGCTATACCATGCAATTGGTTAAAAGCCTGTTGTTTCGCCCGCCGCCGATCGGTTTCATCAATAGCACGGCGCATCGAGTTTGTTATGCGATCGGCGTATAAAATCGCCCGCCCCTCTAAGTTACGTGCTGCACGGCCGATGGTTTGAATTAACGAGCGTTCAGAACGCAAGAAGCCTTCTTTATCCGCATCCAGGATCGCCACCAGCGACACTTCCGGAATATCTAAGCCTTCCCGTAACAGGTTAATGCCCACCAGCACATCAAATACCCCTAACCGCAGATCCCGGATAATCTCCATCCGTTCCACCGTATCGATATCCGAGTGTAAATAGCGTACCCGGATCTGATGCTCATTTAGGTACTCGGTTAAATCTTCCGCCATTTTTTTAGTTAGGGTGGTCACTAATACCCGCTCACCACGCTGCGCTCGCAGCATGGCTTCAGACATTAAATCATCGACTTGGGTAGCAACCGGCCTAATTTCTATTTCTGGATCAACCAAGCCGGTTGGCCGCACTACTTGCTCTATGACTTCACCGGCAGAATGTTCCAGCTCGTAGGCAGCGGGTGTGGCTGACACATAGATGCGCTGCGGTGCAATAATCTCGAATTCGTCAAATTTAAGTGGCCGGTTATCCAGCGCTGAGGGTAAACGAAAACCGTAGTTAACTAAGTTTTCTTTGCGTGAGCGATCGCCTTTGTACATGGCACCAATTTGCGAGATGGTGACATGCGACTCATCAATAAACATCAGGCCATCATCTGGGAAATATTCCAGCAAGGTGGGTGGAGGCGAGCCGGGATCACGACCCGATAAATAACGGGAATAGTTTTCAATACCCGAGCAATAACCCAGCTCTATCATCATTTCAATATCAAACTGGGTACGCTGCGCTAATCGCTGCTCTTCTACCAATTTATTCGCTGCCAGAAGCGCGGCACGGCGCTCAGCCAGATCGACTTTAATTTGCTCTACTGCCGCTAAAATCGTCTCGCGTGGTGTGACATAGTGCGTTTTCGGATAGATAGTATAGCGGGTAACGATTTTCTCCACCGCGCCGGTCAGCGGATCAAATAAACTAATGCGCTCTATTTCTTCATCAAATAGCTCAACCCGCACTGCAATATCGTCTGACTCCGCCGGGAAAATATCGATCACTTCACCACGCACCCGATAGGTCGCCCGCTCAAAGGCCAAATCGTTGCGGGTATATTGCAGCTCGGCCAAGCGTCTTAAAATAAAACGCTGATCCACAATATCGCCTTGTTTTAGATGCAGCAGCATCTGCATATAGGATTGGGGATCGCCCAGACCATAGATAGCCGACACCGAAGCGATAATCACCACATCACGCCGCTCCATCAGTGCTTTGGTGGCAGATAAGCGCATTTGCTCAATATGCTCATTAATAGAGGCATCTTTTTCAATAAAGGTATCGGTTGAGGGCACATAGGCTTCTGGCTGATAATAATCGTAGTAGGAAACAAAATACTCTACAGCATTATTAGGAAAAAACGCTTTCATCTCGCCATACAGCTGGGCAGCCAGCGTTTTATTGTGCGCCATAATCAGAGTTGGTCGCTCGACCTGTGCTATCACATTGGCCATAGTAAAGGTTTTACCTGAGCCGGTTACCCCGAGCAAGGTTTGGTGCGCCAGGCCATTGCTTAAGCCCTCTACCAGCTTTTTTATCGCTTCGGGCTGATCGCCAGCGGGTTGATAATCGGATACCAGTTCAAAGGCGCGTGACATAAAAACTCCTTACGCAAAACGTTGCAATACCCGGTGATACCAATAATAGGCAACCGAGGCGGTAATCAGGTTAGCGATAATACAACCGATAAACACACCGACCACACCAAAAAGCACACCACCCACCCAGGCTAATGGCACATAGCAAATAAACAATCTAAATACGCTTAACACCACCGCTTTAGCCGGTAAATGTAAGGCGTTAAAAGATGAGTTTGTTAGGATAATAATCCCTTGCAGGCCATAGGCCACGGGCATAATCCAAATAAACCAACGTAAATACTCGGCTACTTGTGGATGGTCGGTAAATAAAGCAGAAATAGGATAAGCAAGCAGCGCTAGTATTAAATAAATTACCGCTTGCCACCCTAAAACAAAGCGGCAACATAGTTCATAAGCTTGCTTTACCCGGCTAAATTGCGCTGCCCCAAAATTCTGGCTGATCACTGGGGGTAAGGTCATAGATAACGCCAACACCACTAAACAGGCAATACTTTCAATACGCGCGCCAACCCCAAAGGCTGCGACGGCCTCAGGGCCATAGCTTGCCATTATCGCCGTTAATACCGCCATGGCCAGCGGCGTCAGCATGTTAGCACCAGCCGCAGGCAACCCAATATGCAAAATTTTTCGACAGATGCTCAGCCACTGTCGCCAGGGTAAAAACCAGCGTGTTAACAGGCCTCGTTTCACACTTAGCCAATAAATAATAAAGACAAAGCCCGTTAACCAGGAAATCACCGTTGCTAAAGCGGCACCTTGCATCGCCATAGACGGTATCGGCCCGAAACCGAAAATCAAAATAGGATCCAGTACCGCATTAACCAAGCCGCCACTGGCCATCACCAAACTGGGGATTTTAGTCTCCCCTGCAGCCCGTAAAATCGCATTGCCAATCATGGGGGAGACGAGTAACACCGAACCGGCCAGCCAGATAACCATATATTCGCGAATATAAAGGAGTATTTCATCACTGGCACCAAGCAATAAAAAAAGTGGGTCAAGAAATAGCAAACCAAGCAATGCCAGCACAAACACCAATATTGCCGATAACCATAAGGCACTTAAACTGTCACTCTTCGCGTCGTCTTCGTTACCTGATCCAAGTGCTTTAGCTATCACCGCTGAGGTGCCAATGCTTAAACCGATGGCTAAACTAATTAAGGTAAAAGTCACAGGAAAGGTAAAACTAATAGCCGCCAACTGCTGGGTACCCAGCAAACTGATAAAGAAGGTATCAACCAGATTAAAGCTCATCAAGGTGAGCATGCCGCCCATTACCGGCCAGGTGAGTCTTTTTAACAGCGGAGCGATACTCGCAGTCAATAATGCATTTTGCTTCATTAGAAAGCCTGATTAACCTAACAGCAGAGAGGGAAAGGCCACTATTGTATGTAAAAACAGTACCTAGCACCATGCGAAATCAAAAATAAGCTTTACCTGCAATAGCAGCGAATATTCTGAAAGAGTGCACAATTCAAGCGTAATCAACTTACTGTAGTTAAAATCGGCTAGCAATCAGGCAACAACTACGACAAAAATAACCAAGCTACTGATTAATAACAGTTATATTTTTTATCGAAAAGCTATTGACCTAAAGCAAACAGAGCCGCCGTAAGGCTTTGCACGATTAAGCAACCACAAACTCACAGACTTATCCACAGCTTCTGTGGGTAAGTCTCTCTCCCCCTTTGTTGATAAGGCTCGCTGCCGCTATATCAGCCACAAGGTGGCTTCTTTGCTCTGAAAAACAGCATTCTGCTGAAACAATGCGCAAGTAAACCACAAACGTAAAAATCCCCACTGCAAAGTGTTGACAGTATGCTGAGCTGGCATTAGTATTGCGCCCCGTTGAAAGCTGTTCCCTAGTAGCTCAGTTGGTTAGAGCGGCGGACTGTTAATCCGTAGGTCACTGGTTCGAGTCCAGTCTGGGGAG
>NZ_BNAO01000003.1:163369-163672 GCF_014653435.1 Alishewanella longhuensis
CAGCCTTATCAACATTGCAGTATCACCCTTCCCTAGTAGCTCAGTTGGTTAGAGCGGCGGACTGTTAATCCGTAGGTCACTGGTTCGAGTCCAGTCTGGGGAGCCACTACTGTAATATCATCATATTGTTCCCTAGTAGCTCAGTTGGTTAGAGCGGCGGACTGTTAATCCGTAGGTCACTGGTTCGAGTCCAGTCTGGGGAGCCACTACTGTAATATCATCATATTGTTCCCTAGTAGCTCAGTTGGTTAGAGCGGCGGACTGTTAATCCGTAGGTCACTGGTTCGAGTCCAGTCTGGGGAG
>NZ_BNAO01000003.1:163711-289612 GCF_014653435.1 Alishewanella longhuensis
TCTCTGCTTTGCAATTAATCCTATCGTACACTTTGCATAAATTAGCCAAATTAACGTTATTTATTTATTTTTAAGGTTTTTTTTGCTTAAATACTCATCATTATCAGCCGTAAAAAGCTATACTAAAGCTCTCGAAATCAGAGCTTAGATAAATCTGGTGGTTAGCAACTATGAAGAATTTTCGCACTCTGCTTATTGCTCAGCTGGTTAGCGCGTTATTAATAACAATTATTCTGCTGTTTTCATTCCTGTTGTACAGTAAGAACTTGTTAGCTTTGCAAGAATCACAAACTAGAAATGCTATTGAACAGATAGTAAGCACCCATATCACAGCCGATGGTAAATCTCTAAGCCGACAATTAGAACGCAGCTTTACTTTTAAGCGGTTAGAAGTCACACGCTTCGACGGCAGCATCCTGTATGAACAAAATAATGCGGTATCGCCAAGCTTCTTCAATAGCTTATTGCAGCTTGTCGGGCAAAAGAATCAAGCCATCACACTCAGCGATCAACAGCAAGACATCTTAGTACGCTTTGAATTGAACCCCCAAGCGACGCTTAGCCAGCTGCAAAATTTTATTTATTTCCTGCTGCTGATACCTGTGTTGTTGTGTGCCTTACCTATTTTCATGATTAAAGCCAGTCTTACGCGTAAATACCAACAGGCTAATTATGCGGTAAATACTGCAATCGAAGGTTTTTTAACGAACGCCGGTAATTTCAAACCTGATACCAGCAAATTACCTGTTGAATTCTCTGCTTTAGGTATCTCACTACATAAATTAGCGACATATACTAAACAGCAATATCAGATTATGGCGGCTGAAGCACAAAAAATAGCGGAAGAAGCATATAAAGACCCCGTGACGGAGCTCCCCAATCGCAACAGGTTTGTACAAACCTATGAAGAACAAATTCATGATTCAAAACAAACCGAATTTGGGATTTTTGCTATAACGCGTTGTACAGAATTACAAAGCATTAATCAAACCCGCGGTTTTCACGAGGGAGATCAGTACGTTAAAGAAGTTGCTGATATTATTAAACGCCTCGCTATGACCTACAAAGAAAGCAAGTTATTTCGGCTAAGTGGCTCTGATTTTGGCATTATATTACCCAGAGTCACAACCAAAGAGTCAGAAAATTTTGCCCAGCAATTACAAAGCCGCTTTAACGAATATCAAAAACTGGCAGAGCTCGATTCTGTTGCCTATACCGGCTTAGTGGGTTACGAAAATGGCAAAGCGTTAGGCGAATTACTTGCCACTGCAGATACCTGTATTAGCTTAGCGCAAACTAAGCAGTCAAATGCCTGGCATCTGCAAAAAGAGGCTACCGGTTTAGAAAATGCAGCCAATAACTATGGCAATCAGAATTGGCGTAATGTGATTGAAGATGTGCTTAGCAATAATCGTCTGATACTTTTGCTGCAAAGTATCCAGCCATGCAGTCGCGCTGCCAGAGCCTACTCAGAAATTTTAGTGCGCTTTAAAACACATGAAGACCAGATTTTACCTACGGCCTCTTTCTTAGCAATGGCAGAGAAGCTGGATAAAATTATTGCGATTGATCGTTTAATTGTTGAAACCTCACTCAACACTATTAAAACGCAAAATATGCAAGATCAGTACTTTGGCATAAATCTGTCGCCAAGAAGTGTCCATGATGATCAGTTTGTGGTCTGGTTGGAAAGACGATTGCTAAAGGATGCATCCATAGCAGCTAAGTTAATTTTCGAAGTGAGCGAATTTGGCTTACAGCAAAATTTGAAAACCAGTAAACGTTTTATCGATACGTTGCATCGCGTCGGTTCGCGGATCACAGTAGAAAAATTTGGTGTCGGTATTACCTCCTTTAAGTTTTTCCGAGATTTAAAGCCAGACTATATAAAAATGGATGGTAGCTACACCAGGCAAATCGATGAAGATAAGAACAATCAATACTTTATGCGATTAATGATCGATCTCGCTCACCGGATAGGTGTTGGTGTTTTAGCCGAAAGTGTCGAAACCCAAGAAGAAAAGCACATGCTGGAGTCATTATTTATTGACGGTTGTCAGGGTTACTATATCGGCAAGCCACAACCTATTTAAACTAACGCTTAAAAACTGGCGTATTCTTTATGTTTTATATTGTACAAAGGGCTTCTGCATAGCAAAAGCCCTTTAGTTTGTCTGGTTGTATCCATGTAGCTGAGACTGCATAATATAGGCCTTCTACGGCATTAAGTAACTTTATGACTGAATTTCTTCTGCTGCTGGTCAGCACAGTGTTGGTAAATAACTTTGTCCTGGTGAAGTTTCTTGGTCTTTGCCCTTTTATGGGGGTGTCTGGCAAACTAGAAACCGCTATAGGTATGTCGCTTGCCACCACCTTTGTACTGACGCTGGCCTCCATTTGTAGTTACCTGGTTGATAGTTATTTATTAGCTCCGCTGGATTTATTGTATTTGCGCACCCTAAGCTTTATCTTGGTTATTGCCGTCGTTGTGCAGTTCACCGAAATGGTGGTGCATAAGACCAGCCCGAATTTGTATCGGTTATTGGGCATTTTCTTGCCGCTCATTACCACTAACTGTGCGGTTTTAGGCGTCGCCTTGCTCAATGTTAATGCGCGGCATAACTTTATCAATTCTGCACTGTATGGCTTTGGCGCTGCAGCAGGGTTTTCCTTAGTACTCATCCTATTTGCCGCGATGCGCGAGCGCCTTGCCGCCGCTGACGTCCCACTACCGTTCAAGGGTGCAGCGATTGCCATGATTACAGCA
This sequence comes from Alishewanella longhuensis, assembly GCF_014653435.1. Classification (GTDB taxonomy): domain Bacteria; phylum Pseudomonadota; class Gammaproteobacteria; order Enterobacterales; family Alteromonadaceae; genus Alishewanella; species Alishewanella longhuensis. The sequence continues at coordinate 166,479 of NZ_BNAO01000003.1, forward strand.
GGTTTAATGTCGCTAGCTTTTATGGGTTTTAGTGGTCTGGTGAGAACCGTATGACGTTAATTACTGCACTGCTCGCACTGGGTGTGCTGGCCTTGTTATTTGGAGCCCTACTCGGTTATTCGGCTATTCGTTTTAAAGTAGAAAGCGATCCTCTCGTCGAACAGATTGATGATATTTTACCACAAACACAGTGTGGTCAATGCGGTTATCCTGGCTGTCGCCCTTATGCCGAAGCTATTGCTAATGGCGATGATATTAATAAATGCCCACCTGGCGGTGAGGCGACTATAAAAAAATTAGCAGAGCTTATGGGAGTAGAGGCTAAGCCACTTAACGCAGCGCAAGAGCCGGCAGTTAAGCGGGTGGCCTTTATTCGTGAAGATGAATGTATCGGTTGCACTAAGTGCATTCAGGCTTGTCCGGTCGATGCAATTTTAGGGGCCTCTAAGCTAATGCATACGGTTATCGCTGAAGAATGTACCGGCTGCGATCTCTGCGTTGAACCTTGTCCCGTTGATTGTATTGATATGATACCGATCCCGGTTACCCCGGAACGGTGGAAATGGGATCTGCAAGCCATACCCGTAAAACTGGTGGAGTAGCACGTGCCAAGTTTATTTCAGCAAATCCAAGCCGGCGCCCTATGGGATTTTCATGGTGGCGTGCATCCTCCGGTACGTAAAACGCAAACGAGCAGCAAGCCGATAGCCAATCTGCCGCTACCCGACCGGCTTTATCTGCCAGTGCGACAACATATCGGTGTTGCAGGTCAACTATCGATCACAACTGGCGAAAGGGTGCTAAAAGGTCAGGCATTAACCTTTGCCGATAACTCTATGGTCGTGCCGGTACATGCGCCAACATCGGGTACTATCATCGCCATCACCGAACATACCAGCCCCCACCCATCGGCTTTGCCTGAGACGGTCATTGTGCTTGAACCTGATGGTGCTGACGAATGGCGGCCCCGTCAACCTCTGAATATTGTCAGTTGTGATAATCAAACCATCTTAGAAAGGATCCAGGATAACGGTATTGCCGGTATGGGCGGCGCAGGCTTTCCAACACACCTTAAAGCCGGCATGAGCCAACCAGTTGATTATCTTATCATTAATGCGGTGGAGTGTGAGCCTTATATCAGTGCCGATGATGCATTGATGCAAGAAGCGCCGACCACCATAGTTAAAGGTATTGATATACTTTGTAAGCTATTGAATCCGAAAGCCGTATTAATAGGTATTGAAGACGACAAACCGATTGCTATAGCCGCATTAAAAGCCGCCTGTAGCCAACGAGAACACTATTATGTGCGTGAAGTACCGGTTAAATATCCTTCAGGCGGTGAAAAGCAATTAATACAATTACTGACCAATAAAGAAGTCCCGGCTGGACGCCGACCAGCTGATATTGGCATAGTGATGCAGAATGTCGGTACGGCGTTTGCGGTCGCTCAAGCCGTGCTGGATGATCACCCGCTTATCTCTCGTATTGTTACCGTCACAGGAGAAACGCTGGTTCACCCACAAAATGTGCACGCCCTGATCGGCACGCCCGTAGCGGCACTACTAGATTTTTGTGGTTTTCAGGCAGAACAGCGGCAAAAAGTCATAATGGGCGGTCCGATGATGGGTTTTACCCTGCCTGACTTATCGGTACCCGTAGTGAAAACTACCAACTGCATTCTCGCTCCCACAGCGACTGAGTTACCCGATGCCGGCCCAGAACTTGATTGTATACGTTGTAGTTCCTGTGCAGATGCTTGCCCTGCAACCTTGTTACCGCAACAATTACTTTGGTATAGCAAGGCAAAAGATCATGATAAATTGCAAGAGTATAACCTGGCCGATTGTATAGAGTGTGGTGCCTGTGCCTATGTTTGTCCCAGTGAAATTCCGCTGGTACAGTACTACCGTATTGCCAAAGCAGATATCAGAGAGCAACAACGTGAAGCGCTTAAAGCTGAACAAGCTAAAGCCCGGTTTGAAGCACGCAATGCCCGTTTAGAAGCAGAAAAACAAGCACGCCTGGCACGTAATCAACAATTAGCGGCGGCTAGAGAACAAGCCCAGCAGCAAAGCGGAGCGACAAACGCAGTTGCTGATGCCCTCACACGTATTAAAACCAAGCAAGCTGAACACGCAGCCGAAAAAACACGTGAGCAAATCCTGGCTGAACGCGAGCAGAAAAAGCAGCAAGCCCGTGATTATCAAGCGCAAAAAGCCGCTAGCGCCAAGCAGGATGAGCCTACCCAAGGTGCGCTAAGTGCTGATGATAGCAGTGCTACGAAAAACGCTGCTGTAGCGGCTGCTATTGCCCGCGCTAAAGCGAAGAAAGAGCAAGCTGCACTTACGGCAGACACCGCCACTACTAACGCCTCAGATACCGAGCAGCCAGGCAACAGCGAAGCTATCGATCCCAGGCAGGCTGCCGTGGCTGCCGCTATTGCCCGCGCAAAAGCGAAGAAAGAACAAGCTGCACTTACGACAGACACCGCCACTACTAACGCCTCAGATACCGAGCAGCCAGGCAACAACGAAGCTATCGACCCGCGGCAGGCTGCCGTGGCTGCCGCTATTGCCCGCGCAAAAGCACGCAAGGCTACAGCAAAGCTAGAAGGTGAAGAATAATGAGTTTTAAAATTGCCAGTTCACCACATCATCATAACCAGCGCAGTACTGCTGGCCTGATGAAACTGGTTACCCTTGCTTGTATACCCGGTATTGCCTTACAAGCGGTGTTTTTTGGATATGGTGTTTTGGTACAGTTAGTATTAGCCATTTGCACTGCCTGGCTGGCTGAAGCTGTAATGCTATGGCTTAGGGGGAAATCTATCTTACCAAGGCTTACCGATCATAGCGCCTTAGTAACGGCTGTTTTACTGGCAATTTCAATCCCCCCCTATGCCCCCTGGTGGCTGGTTGTTATTGGTACCGCTTTTGCCATTATCTTTGTAAAACAATTGTACGGTGGCCTTGGCAATAATCTGTTTAACCCGGCCATGGCGGCCTATGTGTTGTTGCTTATCTCGTTCCCGGTACAGATGACGCAATGGTTACCGCCCCTGCCTTTACAGGCCGTTACCTTAAGCCCTCTTGATGCCGTTTGCGCAGTTTTTACTCAGTATAGTTGTAGTGGCTTTAGCATAACGCAGTTACAACAAGGGATAGATGGCAGTACTCTGGCAACACCGCTAGACACCCTTAGAACCGACCTGGCACAGGGCCTAACCCTTACCGAAAGTTATAGCAAACCCGTCTATCAAAGTATTGCGGGCGCTGGCTGGCTATGGGTCAATCTGGCTTACCTGGCGGGCGGGCTATTCTTAGTCCAACAAAAGATCATTAGCTGGCGTATTCCAACTGCCGTTATCGTCAGTTTATTCCTATTAAGTGCACTGGGCTGGCTGGCTGCGGCCGATGCTAACCCCAGCCCATTGTTCCACTTATTCAGCGGCGCGACCATGCTGGCAGCTTTTTTTATTGCAACCGATCCGGTTTCAGCTTCCACCACGGACAAAGGCAGATTGTACTATGGCGCCTTAATTGGTGCGCTCGTTTTTGTGATTCGTACCTTTGGTGGCTACCCTGACGCCTTTGCTTTTGCCGTCTTGCTAGCCAATATGTGCGTGCCGTTAATCGATTACTATACTCGTCCACGAACTTATGGCCATAAAGCAAAGGGCAGTACTAAATGATCCGTTTAATCAGTAAAAATGCCCTCGCCCTGGCCCTAGTGGCTATTGTTTGTGTTGCCATTCTTGGTAGCCTAAATCAACTGACCCAACCGAAGATTGCCGAGCAGCGGCTATTAAGTCAGCTAGCCATCCTACAAGAGGTCTTACCCGACGCCAGCAATGCCCGTGAGCTGCTGGCAGATTGCACCCTGGTTAATGTGCCAGAGCAATTAGGCAAAGCCGGGCAGAAAGTGTACCGGTGGCGTCAGGACCATGAACTTAAAGCCTACCTGCTTGAAACCACCGCACCCGATGGCTATAGCGGTAATATTGATTTATTAGTCGCGGTAAGCCCAGATGGTACTGTGCTGGGTAGCCGGGTGGTCAGCCATCAGGAAACACCGGGCTTGGGTGATAAAATTGAGCAGCGCCGCAGCAATTGGATCTACAGTTTCAGCGGTAAACCGGCCACGGCGGCAGATGCCAGACGCTGGGCAGTTACCAAAGATGGTGGTGACTTCGATCAGTTTACTGGCGCCACCATTACACCGCGCGCCGTAGTAAACGCGGTGTATCGTGCGGCTCTTTACGTTCAGCAACACCCAGAGTTGGCCACTGCGCCAGCAAACTGTGAGATATCACCATGAGTTTAATGAAAGAGCTAACACTACAAGGTTTATGGAAGAATAATCCCGGCCTGGTGCAGCTATTGGGGCTATGCCCACTGCTCGGCGTAACTAACACCCTGACTAATGCACTGGGATTAGGGGTTGCCACCTTACTGGTTTTACTTGGCTCTAATATGGTCGTTTCGCTGGTTCGGGCTCATGTACCCAATGAAATTCGAATCCCTATTTTTGTGATGATTATTGCCAGCTTTGTTACCGTGATCCAGTTATTAATGAATGCCTATACCTTTGGCCTTTATCAATCACTGGGAATATTCCTGCCATTAATTGTGACTAACTGCGCCATCATTGGTCGGGCTGAAGCTTTTGCTTCGAAAAACCCGCTACTCCCCTCCGCCATAGATGGATTAATGATGGGGCTTGGCTTTTTGTTAGTATTAGTTGCGCTGGGAGCAATGCGCGAAATACTGGGTCAGGGTACCTTATTTGATGGTGCCGAACTGCTATTAGGCGATTGGGCGAAAATCTTACGTATTGAAGTATTTCACAGTGACAATCATTTTCTCCTGGCGATGCTACCGCCAGGCGCCTTTATTGGTATGGGTTTATTAATAGCACTAAAAAACAGCATCGATCAGCGGCAAGCCCGTAAACAAGCCGTCGCTAAAGGTTCTATTACCCGGGCCCGGGTTACCGGCGCCGCGCAATAACCGGCATACAAATAATGAATAAACAAAAACGCATTGCAATGTTAAGCCGCTTACGGGCGGCCAATCCTCACCCAACCACCGAATTAGAATACAGCTCGCCTTTTGAGTTGTTAATTGCGGTACTACTATCGGCACAGGCGACCGATGTTGGGGTAAATAAAGCCACTAAGCTGTTGTTTCCTAACGCCCGTACCCCACAAGCCATGCTGGATTTAGGGGTTGACGGGGTAAAACACTATATTAAAACTATCGGCTTGTTTAATACTAAAGCGGAAAATGTGATTAAAACCTGCCGTATCTTAGTAGAAAAACATAACGGTGAGGTACCGGAAAATCGTGAAGCCTTGGAAGCCCTGCCCGGTGTAGGCCGTAAAACAGCCAATGTGGTACTGAATACCGCCTTTAAATGGCCCACCATAGCGGTAGACACCCATATTTTTCGGGTTTCTAATCGTACTAAACTGGCCGCCGGCAAAAACGTGGATGAGGTGGAGCAGAAGTTACTGAAGGTAGTCCCCGCCGAATTTAAACTCGATGTACACCATTGGCTAATTTTACATGGTCGTTATACCTGCATCGCCCGTAAGCCGCGCTGTGGTAGCTGTATTATTGAAGATCTTTGCGAATTTAAAGAAAAAACCGAATAGGAGCGACTATGCGCATTTTACACACCATGCTACGCGTGGGGAATTTAGAAAAATCTATCGCCTTTTATACCGAAGTGCTGGGCATGAAATTACTTCGCCAATCTGAAAACACCGAGTATAAATACACGCTGGCCTTTGTTGGCTATGGTGATGAAAGCAGCCAGGCAGTGCTGGAGCTTACCTATAATTGGGGCACCGACAGCTACGATTTGGGCAATGCTTTTGGGCATATTGCGCTGGAAGTAGACAATGTCTATGAAGCCTGCGATAAAATCCGTGCCAAAGGTGGCGTCATTAGCCGTGAACCGGGTCCGGTAAAAGGCGGCACAACTGAAATTGCCTTTGTGCGGGATCCAGATAACTACGCTATTGAATTAATTCAGAAAAAGGCACATTACACCCAGTTATAGGTGTTCACCAGCCCGATGCTGCAGCCGCTAACTAACAGTAAACTCGGATGCTGTTTAGTCTGATTTAGCGGCAAGCTGTTCCAGTTTGACAATAATTTGTTCAGGAAAGACATTCTGATAAAGCGTACGCAATGTTCCATCTTGATATATTTGCTCTAAGGTATGCTGCCACAACGCGACCTCTTCAACAGTGAAATCCAGTGACAGGGCCAAATACAACTCCACTTCACGCAAAGGCTGTAATGGCATCAAGCGCAGCTCATTTAACTGAAATAACCTGCCGTAGCGATATTCATTTAACGGGGTAATGTCTGCCCGCCCCAGCTGCACCATAGTTACGCAGTCACCGGCACGTGTTACCAGTACTAAATTAGTCCCTTCCACAAAACCTAAGTCGTGTAATGCCGTATTGTATGAGGCGCCACGGTAGCCACAGGCCACTGCGCTGTGGCTTAAATTCGCTGGCGTAACATTAAGAAACTGCTCCGAGCCATATAGCATCATATTGTAATATTTAATGGGGCCAACCCAATGAAATAGCGCCTCACGTTCTGGGGTACGCACGGTTTCAAATAACACACTACGCGGGCTTTGTTGGGCGCGCTGCATTGCTCTGGCCCAGGGTAATAAATGATAATCGGCTGGCAGCTGTAAACGGCGTACCAGCTCTTGCACTAAATCGACCGTTGCACCGCTCAGCTTGGCATCCTGATCCAGGAAAATACCCGGTAAACTGTGCTCTGTTAAAAAAAGCACCGGTGTATTACAAGCGGGATCCTGACAAGGCAGCTGCTTCGGCTCGGCATACGCAAAGTCGAGCATACTGGTAAAACATAACATCAAACCTAAAAGGCTGCTCTTTACACCCTGCATGCGCCGTGCTGTGTTCATACCGCCCTTCCTTGCGTTAAAACATGAGCCTATTGAGTAAGCGGCCAGATTTATAATTCGATAATAATCTTTTCATTTAATGACATGGCTAAATTATTGTCGTAGTAGGCGGCTTCATTAATAAAAGTAGGATAAACAACCTCGTCACCATCGTAAGAGATTTCAGTGCCATCAAACAAGGTAAAAATAGGATCGCCGGGGTAAATCGGCTGATAATCCCTATCCTGCACATTCTTGTGTACCATCCCTATCCTCTCCCCCTTTTCGTTCATGGGTAGCTTAATACTATGCAAGTAACGAAAGGCCTCTGTCTGTGTTGGCAGCGCAGGTAAACTGCTGGTGTTGTACAGCTCAACAAAATCCAAAATATGCTGTGTCATGGTATGCATTAGCTCTAATACATCTTGTCTGAGCACCGATTGCGGCTGCGGTCCAACTTCCACCAACACACCATAACGCCCTAAAGTACACATTAAGGCATGATCTTCTGCCGCAAAGTGATCTTCGTCGCGCGAGATAATGGCTTCCGGCATCATCATTTTTACATAAGCGGCCAGCTGATTATAAAAAGGCCCCGCTTGCGTTAAAATAAGACAGGCCCCCATATTGCTGGTGGTGTTATGTAGATCAATCAGTAAATCGGTACGGGCATTGCCCTTAGGCCCAAGCTGCGCATTTAACACCTTGGCACGGCTTTGTTCGTAGTTGCTTAAGCTGGGATTGGCCAAATCAACATTTTTAAACTGACGGTTTAAGTCGCTATGCAAATAGCGCTTATTCGCATAATGCGCCTCCGGGTTGGCCCACACGGCTTCGGTATTAAAGCTGGCGCGGCGAACTTGCTCTGGTTTCGCTAAATACTGGCGGACAAGATAAATCCCCGAAAACTCATTGCCATGAACGCCGCCAACAATCGCAACCTGCTTAATCTGGTCCATCAATACTCCTGGAACTCACGGTTAAAAAATAAGGCAGTACCATTTTAGCCAGCGTAAAAGCTTAGGCAAAGGCGCTGTAACAGGCAACTGCAAATGACTAAAACTTATTATGGCTGGAATTTGACTGAATGAGAATGAAAAAGCACGGGTGCACAGCATATTATTCAAGAGAGCATCGCTAAGTACCGAGACTTAGGCTGCTGGTTTGGCAAGTTGATCAATAAGTTGGTGTTGCTTCACTAATTCGTTGTGTAATATTTGCGAGGCCTGACAAACACATTTACCACACTGGCTACCCACACCGAGCTGAGCTTTTAACTCACGGACCGAGTCTGCGCCATTGGCAATAGCTTGTTTAATTGCTTTGTCAGTTACAGCTTTACAAATACAGATATACATAGCGCGGTCTCATTGCTGAATACCGCGCTATAATAATATTATTGCGAATCGTTATCAATACTCATTGATGAAATTTCTAGCGGAATAATACCTTTTCCTGTTGGAACCAATGCACACAAAAGGCTATTAATGCAGCCGCCAGCGCCACGGTAGCCCCAAAAATTAGCGCTATCATGCCGCCATCAGCCGTGCCTTTAATCAGCTCCTTTATTGCCAGCGCCACATTCATCACTGGGATTAACGCCGTTTTAGTCGTCAATTCTACACCTGGCATCATGGCTGCTGCTAAAGGCACAAACATTAAGATCGTTAAAGGACTCATATAATTTTGCGCTTCTTTAAACGTTTTGGCGTAAATAGAAATGGCCAGTAATAAAGACGCAAAAATTGCTGAGGTCGGCACTATCATTAGGAAAATCATTAAAAGCTCAGGTGCAGAAATTGCGCCCATCGCTTCTTGTACTACCGCAAAGCCGGCAAAAGACCCTATCACAGCGCCCCAAATGCCAAAACTTGCTACCGTAATCAGCGCCCCAGCCAAGCCGGTACTTAACACCGTTAAAAATTTCCCAAGCACAATAGCCGAGCGGCTTACCGGGCAAATTAACAAGGTTTCCAAGGTGCCACGCTCCTTCTCCCCTGCCCCCATATCAATAGCAGGATAAGAGGCGCCCAGTAAGCACAGCGGAATTAAGATGTAAGCAATTAAGGCACCGAATTTTTCACCCAGATTTTCCCTTTTCGCCGCGGTATCAACTTTTTCGACAGAAACGGGTTTTAAAATGGCGGTTAATTTAACCGGATCAACACCCAGAGCGCTAAGCGATTGCCGCTGTAATTGGCCCGTATAGTTCTCTAACAGCTCATTGAAATAACGTGACATAAAGTCTAATTGGCTAGACTGATTATAAATAAGCTGCCACTGGCTCTGTTCAACGGCGTGTTGCTTATCTTTAAAATCATCCGGAATCACTACCGCTACCGCAAAATCGCCCGCACGAATCGCCGCGATTAACTCAGCAGGATCTTTTAAATCCGTTTCCACTTTCTTAAAGTTTTTATGATAAAACAAAGCTTCTGCAAACTCGGGAGCTTGTTCACCATTAACGATCACATACTTGTGCTGTTCTTGCATGGCTTTTGCTGTAGTAGAGGACAGCACCAGCCCCATAATGCCGAAAATCACCGGAAAGATAAAAATAGGGAGTAAAATGACAAAAATCAGCGTTTTGCGATCACGCATTAACTCAGTTAATTCTTTTAAATACACCTGCCACATTAGACGGCTCCTTGCTCTGTAGGTTGTTGCTGTAACACAGCCAAAAAGGCGTCGCGAAGATCGCCGTCAGCGGATAGCGCGCTAAACTCGGCCAAACTGCCAGAAAAAGCACTAATCCCTTTATCAATCACCACCACCCGATCGCAAAGGCTTGCCACTTCATCCAGATGATGGGTTGAGAAAATAACCGGCGTACCGGCTGCTTTTAAACCTTTAATAAAATCCAGTACCGTTTGCACTGTCATAATATCCAGACCGGTGGTGGGCTCATCTAAAATAACCACCTTAGGTGAGTGCACTACCGCCCGGGCAATAGCGGTTTTCTGCTTCATACCGGTGGACATATTATCTGCACGGCGATTGGCAAAATCGTGCATATTCAGCATGGTAAAGAGCTCATCAATGCGCTGTTTTAACGCGGCTTCTTTCATGCCATGCAAGCGGCCAAAATAGGCGATATTTTCATAAGCCGTTAGCTTGCCGTATAGACCGGTATCCGCTGATAAAAAGCCAATCTGTTTACGGGCTTTTACCGGCTCTTTTAACACATCAACGCCGTTAATTAACACCGAGCCATCGTCCGGCTTCAATGCTGTTGATAGCATGCGCAAGGTAGTCGTTTTACCGGCTCCATTGGGACCAAGTAAACCTAACACTTCACCTGGGCCACAATGAAAACTGACATTACGCACGGACAAAAACTGTTTATTGCTATAGCGCACATCCTGTTTTTCAGTGTCAGATAACTTATTGCTTTTAGTTAAAGAAAAGGCTTTTTGTAAGTTTTTAATTTCTATCATCTGGCTATCCTGCGTTAATTGCCCTGTTGTGCCGTTCTTTTTGGCCGAAAATACTCCACGTTGCTATAAAACCTATGCTCACTATTGGCAGCATACCAGCCCGGAATACCGAGCAGTGGCAAAGGTGTTAGCTGCTGATTATCAAGCAGTAAGCTGGTGTTAGCAATTTGTTGAGCCAGTTTTTCATCTAAAAAAGTGTAAGTATCTGTTAAAGACCAATGGCCAAAACCAGCAGGTACAGGCATAAACCAACATTTAGCGGTTAAACCAATAAAAGGCATGGTGGCCATTTCATAAATAGCATGGCCAAAAATAACAGGCCGTACGCCTTGCCACCAGTCACTGCGTTTTGTTACAAAACTCTGCTGCCATTGGTGCTGGCGCAATAACTCACTGTGTTCTAGCTGCTCTGGCTCCAGGCAAACCAGCACCCCACACTCATCCAACAACGTGAGCTTATTACGCAGCTTACTGCGTTGCTGTTGACCATGCTCAGCGATTTCCGCCATATGCAGCTGGTTTAATAAGGCTTTGGTTTTGGGAAATAAACACCAAATCAAGGCACCAAAAAAATCATGCCAGTTTTCTGCCCGGGTGGGGATTTGCTGAGTCTCAAAGATGAAATGTTCATAATAGCGGCCGTCAGCCGCTAACAGCGCATTATCAACAAACTGATAATCCTTTGCAGCGCGCCAGCCATTAAGCGCTGGGATGTCAGGCCAATCTGCACAGGCGTTTAGTTTAAACAGCTGCTGTAGATCACTAAAAATAGGATTGCTGGTGATAATTGCTGTGGACCACTGTAGTGGCGCCGTAAAACGGACCTTTGTTGCATTTTTAACCATTAGTGTCTGTGATTTCCTTCAAATCGAAATTTTTGCCTATTTTTTCAAAAAAAGCCCTTGCATTTTCTTGCTGGCATGGCACAGTCAAGCAGTACGTTTAGACGTGCATACTGCCAAACATTATTCTTAATTAATTATTATCAGAGGTTATCATGTGTTCGATATTTGGGGTGCTTGACATCAAACAAGATGTTAAAGCATTGCGCCAACAGGCGCTGCAGTTATCTAAGTTATTACGTCATCGTGGTCCAGACTGGTCTGGTATTTGGAATGACGACAATGCCATTTTGGTGCACGAGCGCCTAGCCATTGTAGATACTGAAAATGGTGCCCAACCGCTGATTAATGATAATCGAAATCACATTCTGGCAGTGAATGGTGAGATCTACAATCATAAAGCGCTCGAAAAAGAGCTAGCCACACCCTACCCGTTTAAAACTAAATCGGATTGTGAGGTGATCTTACCGCTTTATCTGGAGCATGGTGCAGAATTTATTGATCAACTGCACGGCATGTTTGCCTTTATTTTGTATGATGCCGAGCAACAGCGTTACCTGATTGCCCGCGATCACATGGGGATTATTCCGCTATATTACGGCTATGATGAGCATGGCCAGTTATTTGTCGCATCAGAATTAAAAGCCTTAATCCCTGTTTGTAAACAAATCAAAGAGTTCCCGCCAGGTCATTACTTTGATAGCAAGATTGGCGAACTGCGCAAATACTATCAGCGCGACTGGCAAAGCTTCGATGCAGTAAAAGATAACCCCGCCAGCGAAGCAGAGTTAAAGGCGGCGCTGGAGCACAGTGTAAAAACGCACCTAATGTCTGATGTGCCTTATGGCGTATTGTTATCCGGTGGCTTAGATTCATCACTGATCTCGGCCATTGCCCAGCAATTTGCTAAACGCCGCGTTGAAGATGACGATCAAAGCGAAGCTTGGTGGCCGCGCTTGCACTCTTTTGCTGTTGGCTTGCCAGGTTCACCAGATTTAATTGCTGCGCAAAAGGTCGCCGATGCCATTGGCACCGTACACCACACGGTGCACTTTAGTGTGCAAGAAGCCTTAGATGCGCTGCGTGATGTGGTGTATCACTTAGAAACCTACGATGTCACCACTATTCGTGCCTCAACGCCAATGTATCTAATGGCCCGCAAAATTAAAGCCATGGGCATTAAAATGGTATTATCGGGCGAAGGTTCTGATGAGATTTTTGGCGGCTATTTATATTTCCATAAAGCGCCGAATGCCAAAGAGTTTCATGAAGAAACCCTGCGTAAGTTAGATCGTTTACATATGTTTGACTGTAACCGCGCCAACAAAGCCATGTCTGCCTGGGGTATTGAAGCTCGTGTGCCTTTCCTCGACAAAGAGTTTATGGATGTGGCGATGCGCCTAAACCCACAAGCGAAGATGTGCGGCGGCGGCAAGATGGAAAAACATATTCTGCGTCATGCTTTTGATGGTTTACTGCCAAACGAAATTTTATGGCGGCAAAAAGAGCAGTTCTCCGATGGTGTGGGCTATAACTGGATTGACAGTTTAAAAGCCCATGCGGCGAAAGAAATTACCGATCAGCAAATGGCCACGGCCAGCTTCCGTTTCCCGGTAAACACCCCGGATAGTAAAGAAGCTTATTACTATCGGGTGATTTTTGAAGAGCACTTCCCGCATGCTGGCGCCATTGCTTGTGTACCTGGCGGCAAATCAGTTGCTTGCTCTACGCCAGAAGCGCTGGCCTGGGATGCCAAGATGGCTGAGATGACCGACCCATCAGGTCGAGCAGTACGCGATGTGCATAGCCAAGGCTATTAACGATTACGTTAGTTAGTTAGTTAAAAATGCCGGCAATAACGCCGGCATTTTTTATGCTTAACTTTTATGTTTAGCTTCTATGCTTAGCAAGGGCGTTACGGCTGTTGCTCAGCGCCCTCGCCTTCTGCCAATACCGGCGGCGGCAGTAAGTCCGCCCGGTTTAATCCTAATAACACAGCAAAGCTACTTGCCACATAAATAGAAGAGTACGTACCTATGGCAATACCAAACAACAGGGCCGTAGCAAAGCCATGGATTAGCGCGCCGCCCATATAAAATAGCACTACTAATACCAGTATGGTGGTTAACGACGTAATAACGGTACGGTTTAAGGTAGAGGTAATTGCAAAGTTAATTGTTTCATCGACTGTGCTGTCGCGTAGTTTCCGAAAGCTCTCACGGATACGGTCAAATACCACTATGGTATCGTTGATGGAATAGCCGATCAACGCCAACACTGCCGCCAATACTGTGAGATCAAACTCGATTTGCAGTAACGAAAATAAGCCTAACGTTAAGATCACATCATGGCCCAGCGCCAGCACGGCACCTACCGATAAGCGCCATTCAAAACGCATTGCCACATAGGCTAAAATACCCAATAAGGCCACCAGCAAGGCCAAGCCACCGTCTTGCTTTAATTCTTCTCCTACGCTAGGCCCGACAAATTCAATACGCCGCATCGTCACCTGACTGTCAAACTGGGTATTTAAGGCACTGAGCACCGCATCGCCTAATTGGCTTTGTGCGAGAGTTTCACGTAGCGGGATCCGCACCAGCACATCCTGACTGCTGCCAAAAAGTTGTACCACCGCATCAGGAAAACCCGCTAAGCCTAAGGTTTCACGCACTTGCCCCAAATTTGCGGCTTGCGCAAAGCTGACCTCAATGACGGTGCCGCCGGTAAAATCTAATCCCCAGTTAATTCCCTTGGTAGCCAACAAGGCTAACGAACAGATAATCAGCAACATGGAGACTGTCACCGCCACACCTTTAACGCGCATAAAATTAACAGGCTTACTAAAGTTAAAGACTTGCATGCCAGACTCCTTAGATGGGCAGTGACTGCACGCGGCGGCCACCCCAAATTACATTAACTAATAACCGGGTGCCGATAACAGCAGTAAAAATAGAGGTTAAAATGCCCAGCGCCAGGGTTACGGCAAAGCCTTTAATGGGGCCAGTACCTATACCAAACAGGATCAGCGCCACCAGCAAGGTAGTAATATTTGAGTCAGCAATAGTAGCAAAGGCCCGGTCATAGCCCTGATGGATCGCTTGCTGTACCGAGCGCCCTTCTGCCAGCTCTTCGCGTATTCGCTCAAAAATCAGTACATTGGCATCTACCGCCATCCCAACAGTCAGCACTATGCCTGCCATACCGGGTAACGTAAGGGTGGCACCGGGTAGCATCGACATCAGGCCAATCAACAACACCACATTGGCCAACAACGCCACATTAGCCACCAGGCCAAAGCCTTTGTAATACACGGCCATAAAAACTAAAACAGCCAGCATGCCCCATTGGATGGCTTGCATTCCCAGATTAATATTTTCCTGCCCCAGACTTGGGCCTACAGTGCGCTCTTCAATAATCTGAATCGGGGCAATCAGAGCGCCGGCTCGAAGCAAACTTGCCAGATTCTGCGCTTCGGCAGATGAGCTTAAACCGGTAATTTGAAAACTGCGGCCTCCCAGGCGGCTTTGAATAGTGGCATCGTTAATCACTTCCTGTTGTTTGACTAAAATAGGCGTACCGTCTGCCGCACGTTCGCTGCCAGCCTGATACTCGATAAATACCGATGCCATGCGCCGCCCCACGGCATCTTTGGTGCCGGCGGAGAGTAAGCTACTACCTGGTGCATCCAGCATAATGGTCACTTGCGGCCTGCCGCTATCATCATAACCGGCACTGGCACCGGTAATATGATCACCGGTCAGCATAACGCGTTTTTCCAGCAAGAGTGGCCGGCCATCACGGCTTTGATAAAGCTCAGCATGAGCTGGCAGTCGTCCGGCTAAGGCCGCGGCCAAGTCGCTTTCGGTATCAACCAATCTAAACTCCAGCGACGCCGTTGCCCCCAAAATTTCTTTAGCCTGCGCTGTGTCTTGCACACCGGGTAATTGCACTATGATACGATCGGCTCCCTGGCGCTGCACTAGCGGCTCCGCCACGCCGATCCCATTGATCCTATTGCGCAAAATAGTAATATTTTGCGCCAGGGCATATTCGCGAATCTCTTTCTGCCTAAGCTCTGACAAGCTCAGCTGTAATACTAAGCCATCGCTACTACGGCTAAACTCTAGGCCGGCATCGGTTTTCTTTAACAAGGCTTCGGCGGCGGCGGCATCATTCGCCTGCCGCAGCATGATGGTTACCTGTTGTTGTTTAAGATCGGTCTGCACACTGCGATAGCGAATATCCGCCTGACGTAACTCCATTCGCACCAGTGCCGTTAAATCATTCAGGTTTTTCTCCAGCGCAGCCTGCATATCTACCGCCAGTAAAAAATGCACACCTCCGCGTAAATCAAGGCCGAGCTTCATCGGTGTTGCACCAATAGCCGCTAACCAACTGGGGGTAGCCGGTGCTAAATTAAGTGCTGTTACGTAGTTGCTACCCAAGGTTGCCGCAACCCGCTCCCGGGCCTGTAATTGCGCTTCAGTATCGTGAAAGCGCAGTAGCAACTGGCCATTTACCAAGGCCGAGGTTTTTAAGGAAATACCGTCTGCCGCTAAGGCAGTAACAAGTTGCTGATGGGTTTCTTCAGCAACGCTACCGCCGCGGCTAGCGCTAATATTTAAGGCAGGATCGGCTGGATACAAATTAGGTAGAGCGTACACTAGCGTTAGCAATAGCATGCCGACTACCAGCATATAACGCCACCAGGAGTTTTGGTTCAACATAACATCCTCACAGGCCGCAACAGCAAGACTGTTGCAGCGATATAATCAACATTTTAATCTGTTAGGCAGTATTCGCGTTTGCTGACTTTTTCAGTAAACGTGTCACTGCCCGTGGCGATAAGCCTGGATTTGATCAGAGTGTGAGGAAGTATGGTGGTGCGCGCGCCTGCCGGGTCTTATACCGATTGCGACTCTCTAGATTAGGCGAAAAGGCAGCTATCGGCTGTTCAAGACTTAGCGTAAACCGCTGTTCAGCAGCAATTAACGCAGCGGCGTGCGGATCTTCTTGATCATTTGTCTGGTTAGGCAGGTGCTGCTGCAGCGCGGGTTGCACTGCCTGCAATTGACTATCGGCCAGCGGTGATACATTTGCATCATGCAGCGCAAAGGCTTGCGGCGTACACAATAAGCTTAAATAAAATAGTATCGCGAAACCGCTTAACCAGCGCATAACACCTCATTGTTGCAGACTATCAATACGGCAACGGTGTTAAACCTGACGCACGTATTGATACCGCTATATAATGGCGTTTGCCGGGCGTTTTCTCAAGCGCTAATTCCGGTATAAGCCCTAAAATACCGATAAAGCCGAAGATTTACATCGGGCGCTGCCAAGCGTGAGACAGATCTGCTATTATCTGCCTTTGTTTAGATTCATCTATCCGTGTCTACAGGATCACAGCATGATTAATCACTTTCGGGTACTTGGCGTTAAATCCAATGCCAGTGATGACGAAGTAAAGAAAGCCTATCGACGCTTAGCGAATAAATTCCATCCAGATAAACTGCATGGTTTATCAGAAGAAGAACATGCGCAGGCCGCCAGTCAGCTGCAGCGGGTTAAAACCGCCTATGAGGTATTGTCTGATCCCAAGCAGCGCAGTGCTTTTTTAAAAGACTTTAATAATGTAATTGTTACCGATCCCACTGCCGCTATGCGCGAGCTGTGGGACGAATTTTATGCGTGAGGCCAACATGGCAAGCAAACTTAATTTAGCCAGAATTCGTGCACTACATACCGATGCACGGGATAATATTGACTCGTACAGCGATCCGGAAAACCCCAAAGCACTGGAGCAATTTACCAGTAAAATGAAAGCGGTATTGCTAAGCGATCCTGAAATGCTGGAATCGGTGCCTGAGTATTTACCCATGGCGCTGTTTGGCCGGGTAAAGTTTCCGCCGGGTACAGGTGCTAAGTGGAATCAGTGGTTAAGTAGTGGCCAGCAGCCCAGCTGGGATGAGTTTAAAGTTGCCGTCGCTTTTAATACGGCCGATTTACCGCTGGTAAAAGCCGTGCGGGATTACTCTGAAAACACCTTAATTGAAGCCTGTGCTGCGCTGTATTTACTGACACAGGATAAAGCTATACCCGCTAAAAAAGCAGCAGACGATCTAGATGATGAGAACGACGAAGCAGATTATGACGCAGAGGCTTATCAAGGCGACGACTACGACGATGAGCAAGATGAAGACGAAGAAGGCTACGACGATCAATACGATGAAATTCGCTTTAACCGGGAGAACTAACAGTGAGTACTGATTTAATTGCGATTGCCGTTGCTGAAATTAAAGAGCTGGCCGTAATAGAACCGAAACAAGCCAGCAAACGCTTTGAAATTATTGCCAATACCATGAGTGATGAACAACTGGGCGAAGTGATTGAACAAATTGATATTGTCACCCTGACGCAAATGAACAGTCAGCACGATTTGTCTTTCCCTTCCATTATTTCGGAGCTAATGACGCCGGAGAAAATCCGCGATATCGTCTGCCAGCAGCCGCTGTATTGGGAAGAGAAAATCAAAAACAATGCCGAAGAATTAAAACAGCATACTTTTGATTTTTTAACTTACCTTATTCGCACTCAGGACAACGAAGAGAAACAAGCGGAAATTCTGGAATGTATTGCCGAAGATCCAGCAGGTTTGTTTTATTTATCTATTCCTTTTATTGAGATTTATCGCGGTGAAATTCTCGAGTACGAGAACTACTGGGAAGATAAACTGTACGAAGATGAAGAGCACTTAGAAGAAGCTGAAAGTTATACCGAACGCCAACTAACAGAAGATGCGCATAATATTGGTTATGACGATCCGAAAAGCTTATTGGCCCTGATCCGTCAGCTCACGCCTGGTGTGGAAAGCGCAATAAAAGCCCTTATTCGCAATGAAAAGTCGGGCTGGGAAGGTATTATCAGTAAATTTGCCACTGAGCTGGTGATGCAAGCGAAAGAGAAAAACCAGGTAGAAGATGAATTTGCCGAAGTGGACGATATGTTCAGTTTTCTGGATTAAGGGATCAATCGGATGCAGTTAATTGTTCGTGATACCCAGCAAGGCCCGTTTTTAAGTAAGGTGATTTATCAGGCACAAGCCGAAGACACCTTAAGCGCAGAGCAGCTAAGTCAAATTAAATGCAAAGCGGTATTAATGAGCCTGAAGTTTGCCGATAAATTTTACAACAAGTACAAAATGCATCTGTTGGAGCAAGCCGCGCATGATGTGATTGGCATTGTTAGCCTGGGTTTACTCGCTCTGAGTGAGCAGGATCAGCAAAAAGCCCTGCAATTGCTGTTGGCTCCGGAAGGCCTGGTTAAGCCCTTTCAGAAGGGTTGGAGTATGCTTGCCGCAGTCAGCCGGAAAAGCACTGGCAAGGCGTCGTTGTATGGTGAGGTAGACGAGCAATTGCTGGCACAGGTTTCTAGTCCACCACAAGCCGAAGATTGGCCAGGCTGGCAAGCTTATCAGCAGGCTCTCACGGAGCATCACCGTCTGCATGCCATGCAATTACTACGGCAACAATTTTATCAACGCCAGGTATTTGATGAATTTGAGCATTTTAGCTTAGAGGAAGTGCTGGCTGAAGTGGTGCTGTATCGTGCATTAACCGCTGGTGATAAGGTAAAGCAAGATCTTAAAAAGCGGCTGCGGCAAATTACGCTGGCGGAACATTGGTTTAGCGAAGCTTATTTAATAATGCAAACCGAAACCGTGCTCAGTGAGCTACCGGCCGATAACGCGGCAGCCATTCGTCAGGATCTGGGCCAGCATTTCGTCCCTGCCTTGCTGCGTACCTTGCATTTTTGCCGTGATTATCAGCAATTACAACAAACCGAGGCGTCCCCTGAAAAACTGGATGCCTTTGAACATAAACACGGTTTGCAAAGCCCGCTACTTGGCTGGCCGCACTACCTCGAACTCTAAAAACTGGTCAGACCTAACTCCGGTACCGGTCTGACCAGCTACGCACAATTTAGGTATGACATGAACAGTATAGGTGTGGAATGAAAACGCCAAAACGGCTGCAACCTCTAATCGATGAGGGATTAGTGGATGAAGTACTCAGGCCACTGATGAGTGGTAAAGAGGCGGCGGTCTATGTGGTACGTTGTGGCGAGGCGATTCGCTGTGCCAAAGTGTATAAAGACGCCAGCCAGCGTAGCTTTAAAAAAGCCGTGCAATATCAGGAAGGTCGTAAAGTCCGCAGCTCCCGCCGCGCCCGAGCGATGGAGAAAGGCTCCAGTTTTGGGCGGGAACAAGCCGAAGAAAGCTGGCAAAATGCTGAGGTAGATGCGTTATATAAGCTATCTGACGCTGGTGTCCGCGTGCCAACTCCCTACGGCTGTTATGATGGCGTGTTACTGATGGAGCTGATTGTTGACGAAGATGGTGATGTGGCACCGCGCTTAAACGATATTCAGCTCACGGCTGAACAAGCCCGGCGCGATCATAAAACCATGATGCAGGATGTACTTCGTATGCTAGCCGTTGGTCTGGTGCATGGTGATTTGTCAGAATTTAATGTGCTGCAAGACCAGCAAGGGCCCGTTATTATCGATCTGCCGCAAGCCGTTGATGCTGCAGCGAATAACAACGCGCAGTGGATGCTGACCCGCGATGTCGATAATATCACTCAGTACTATGCACAGTTTGCGCCCGAGCTGGCAAGCAGCCAATATGCTAAGGAAATCTGGGCATTATTTGAAGCGGGTAATCTTAATCCTGAAACACCGCTTACCGGCACCTTTATTGAAGAAGAGCGTGAAGTCGATTTAAACGCAGTGCTGGATGAAATCAATGCGGCTTTTACCGAGATGCAGGATCGTAAAGCCCGCCAGCAAGCCGAAAACGACGAGGACTAACACCGAGTTTAGAGGCAGCGCTTAACACTGTAGCCAAATCGGTGGCAAGCGCTTTTTCAGGAAAACCGGTCAGCCAACTCACTAAAGCAACCTTACTACCGGTAACGCTTTAAATACCAAAACGACAGCGGGATCTCCAACACCAGATACGTCAATAAGGTAAACCAAAACCAGTTTAAGTGAAAACCCACAAGTTCGAACTGGTAGCCCGAGCCCCAAAATTTCAGCCCAACAATAAGCAAGGCAATTGCCGTTGTTAATAGATCAAAGAGTGCCACTTTTTGCAAGTTAGCACCGGCAACTCGTGGGTAAAACCAAAAATACGCCAGCACAACCAGGGTGGCATTTAATAAAATCACCGCTAATTCAGGTTCTATCATCGCTCAATCTCTATCACTTTTTTCACTACACCCTTAGCAAAACGCCTGCAACTGGTCGGTCCGGTACCGGAGTTGGGTCTGACCAGTTAGCTGGTTAAGGTTTTGATGGCGTTGCTTAAACCGTCTAACGTTAGCGGGTACATGCGCTTTTGCATAATCTGCTGGATAATACTAATTGAATGATAATGTTGCCACCACTGTACAGGCTGCGGATTAAGCCATACTGCTTTGGGAAATTGCGCTAATAAACGTTCCAACCATACCCGGCCTGGCTCCTGATTCCAATGTTCTACACTGCCGCCAGGGTAATCAATCTCGTACGGGCCCATGGTGGCATCGCCAACAAAAATTAGCTTATAGTCACTGCCATAGGTATGCAACACATCTTGCAACGCGGTTTGCTCGGTATAGCGGCGTTGATTATTGCGCCAAACCCCTTCATACACACAATTATGAAAATAATAGAACTCCAGATGCTTAAATTCGGTTTTAACCGCTGCAAAGAGTTGTTGGCATAATTCGATATGATCGTCCATCGAGCCGCCAACATCAAAAAACATCAGCACCTTTACTGCATTATGCCTTTCCGGTACAAAACGTAAATCCAGATAGCCTTGCTCTGAGGTTGCCTGAATAGTGCCGGTTAAATCCAGCTCTGTGGCCGCACCACTGCGGGCAAAACGCCTAAGTTGCCGCAGCGCCAACTTGATACTGCGGTTATTTAGCTCGCTATTAGTGTCTAAATCTTTAAATTCCCGCTTATCCCATACTTTAACGGCTCGGCGCGCCCCGCTGCCCTGCTGGCCAATACGCACCCCTTCGGGATTAAACCCATAGGCGCCAAATGGCGAAGTGCCACCGGTACCCACCCATTTATTGCCGCCGGCGTGGCGTTTTTGCTGCTCAGCTAAACGCTCACGCAATTGTTTAAGCAATTCTTCTAAACTACCTAAGCCCTTTAGCGCGGCTTTATCTTCCTCTGACAACGTGCGGATAAGATCCGGCATAAGCCAATCATCAGGAATACGGCTGGCTAAATCCACCTCGGCGACGCCGGCAAAATAGTCAGCAAAGGCCCGGTCAAACTTATCATACTGACTTTCATCTTTTACCAGGATCAGGCGCGATAAATGATAGAAAGCCTCGGTATCAGCAAACACCACGTGTTGCTGCAACGCCTTTAATAAGTCCAGTAATTCGGTGATACTGCTTTTCAGGCCGTATTTACGCAGCATAAAAAAGAAATCAACCAGCATTTAGCGTCCTTGCCGCTTAGCAATAAAAGCCAGCTTTTCTACCAGTTGTACATCCTGCTCGTTTTTCAGCAAGGCGCCAAACATCGGCATTAAACCGCCTTGTTGTTGCTGTTGTTGCAATACTTCCGGTGGGATTTGCTCCGCAAGCAGCAGTTTTAGCCAATCCAGTAATTCCGAGGTAGAGGGCTTTTTCTTTAAACCCGGTAACTCACGCAGCTCAAAGAATATCTCTAAGGCCGTGCTTAGCAGCTGCTGGCGAATTTGTGGAAAGTGCACCTCAACAATTTGCCTAAGCACCTCAGCATCCGGAAAGCGGATATAGTGGAAAAAGCAGCGGCGTAAAAAGGCATCTGGCAGAGCTTTCTCGTTATTCGAGGTGATGATCACAATAGGTCGCGCCACCGCAATAATTTGTTCGCCGGTTTCATGCACATAAAAACGCATCTGATCCAGCTCGTGCAGCAAATCGTTGGGAAATTCAATATCAGCTTTATCAATTTCGTCTATCAGTAGCACAGGCCGCTTCGCAGCAGTAAAGGCCTGCCAGAGCTTACCCGGCTTAATATAATTGGCGATATTTTGCACCCGCTCACTACCGAGTTGGCTATCGCGCAGCCGTGATACCGCATCGTACTCATATAAACCATGCTGGGCTTTGGTGGTCGATTTTATATACCATTGGATCAGTTCAGCCCCCAAACTCTGCGCCAATTCCTCGGCCAGCCGGGTTTTACCGGTACCGGGCTCCCCTTTTATCAGTAATGGCTTTTCTAAGGTAACAGCGGCATTAACCGCTAATGCTAACTCCGCAGAGACAATATAATTTTCGGTACTTTGAAACGCCATGTTAAATCCTCAGGCAAAAGTCAAAACAGCTATAACTTATAGCCAAATACTACTTCATTTTTTTACGCAGGTGCGTATGCTTATAACCAATATTATCTAATTCTGGAGTTTTTTATGGCTAATGTCTATGCAGATAACACCTTATCTATCGGTCGTACCCCACTGGTCAAATTAAACCGGGTGGTTAAGGGTGCCAATGTGTATGCCAAAATTGAAGCACGTAATCCAAGCTTTAGTGTAAAGTGCCGTTTAGGTGCCGCGCTGATTTGGGATGCAGAAAAACGCGGTATCTTAACAGCAGATAAAGAATTGGTAGAGCCTACCTCAGGTAACACTGGTATTGCTTTAGCCTTTGTGGCGGCCAGCCGCGGTTACAAACTCACGCTGACCATGCCAGCGACCATGAGCTTAGAGCGCCGTAAACTATTAAAAGCGCTCGGTGCTAACCTGGTACTGACCGAAGGCCCGAAAGGCATGAAAGGTGCGATTGAAAAAGCCAAAGAAATTCAGGCGTCTAATCCGGATAAATACCTTATCTTAGGTCAGTTCGATAACCCAGCCAACCCACAAATTCACTTTGAAACCACTGGTCCAGAAATTTGGAATGACTTAGACGGTCAGGTCGATGTGTTTGTAGCTGGCGTCGGCACCGGCGGCACTATTACCGGTGTTAGCCGTTTTTTTAAACAAGAAAAGCAACATCCTTTAGTCAGCGTCGCGGTTGAACCAGCAGAATCGCCAGTAATTAGCCAGGTTAAAGCCGGTCAGGAAATTAAGCCTGGCCCACACAAAATTCAAGGTATTGGTGCAGGCTTTATTCCAGCAGTTTTAGACGTTGATTTAATTGATCGGGTAGAACAAGTTAGCAGCGACGATGCCATTGCCATGGCGCATCGGTTAATGAAAGAAGAAGGTATTCTGGCCGGTATTTCATCTGGCGCAGCCGTTGTTGCCGCAGCACGACTAGCAGAACTACCTGAATTTGCTGGTAAAAATATTGTGGTTATTTTAGCCAGCGCAGCAGAGCGTTACCTGACCAGCCCACTATTTACCAGTGTATTTACTGAGCAAGAGCTTGAAGCCTAACACAGGCTTAACTGGAAAAGGCTGCATTTAGCAGCCTTTTTCTTTACAGCGACAGCAAAAACAACCACAATTAATGACACCAGCTTCGCTAAAAAGACAGTACTTATGGTTTATGTAAAATATTCGCTGATCGTCTTGCTACTCATTCTTTCGGGATGCGAGCGCAGTACACAAGTCAATGCTCAGTTAGGCTCCCCTGAACATGTTGCCGGCGAGTTTTTTCATGCCATTTATAATGATAAAGATCTCGAAAAAGCGCAAAGCATGAGTACCAAAGAATTTGCCAGTTTGCTTGGCTCTTATGGCACAGCGCGCCAGGCTGGCCGTACGCTTTTTAATATGAATTTTGATAAAGTATTGATTAATGTTAATCGCAGCGGCCGCAATCTGCGTGAGCAATACCATGACAGTGCGAATATTCAGCTTATTTTTGACGGCGAGTTTGACGATAGACGAATTCAAGAAACCAGAACTGTTGTTCTGATCAGGCAACGCGGTAGCTGGTTGGTTAGCGAAGTTCAGGCCGATAAATTTAGCACCAGTATTCGTTAAACCCGGTGCTATTAGAGCCCCTTACTTGTTAAAAAACGCCTGTAATTGCGCTCGACAGGCGTCACTTTGCAATAGCAAGCCAAAATCCACTAACTCTTTATTGATAGTCTGCTGCACCAACTGCTGTTGTGGTGCTTTTAATAAAGCTTTACTACGCTGCACTGCTTCAGCCGGCAAGGCTGCCAGACGTTGTGCTTTACCCGCTGCATAAGCGAGCAGCTCATCGTTAGCAACAATCTCATTCACTAAACCAAAATCAGCCGCTTGCTGGGCACTAAAAGGCTCCGCCAGTAACAAATATTGCGCAGCGCGCTGATATCCAGCGACTTGCGGCAACAATAGGCTGGAAGCCGCCTCTGGACATAAACCTAATAAGGTAAACGGCATTTGGAAACGGCAATCGGCAGTGGCATATACCAAATCGCAATGCAGTAATACCGTAGTCCCAATACCAATAGCTAATCCGGCAACGGCAGCAATTACTGGCTTGGGAAACGCCGACACAGCATAGAGAAACTGCACAACCGGATGCTCGGCATTTAGCTCACCCGCGGCTAAGAAGTCTTTTAAATCATTCCCACTGGTAAAGCACTCTGCACTACCCTGTAACACCACCACCCTGATCTCACCGTCGTGTTGCGCTTGCTGCAGTGCTGCTGTTAGCTGCCGATACATCTGCAAATTCAGCGCATTCTTCTTCTCCGGCCGGTGCATACTCAAGGTGAGTACCCCCCCTTCTACCGCGCTACTTATTTCATTCATGTCTAACTACCTATAATTAAAAACCACTGACTTTACCTTCGCGGCGGGGATCAGCTGCACCTGCTAAACGTTCCCCATCAACAGCGATAGCGTGCAAACCGCTATTTAAGTCCTGTATTCTCACTTCATAGCCAAGGGCTGTTAATTCGCTTTGTAACTCAACTAAAGCCGTACCTTGCTCCAGTGCTAAGTAGTCATTACGATGGGTATGGCGTGGCAAATTCAAGGCTTGCTGTACATCCAACTGCCAGTCCAAAATGGCCACTAAACTCTGCGCCACATAGTTAATAATACGGCTGCCACCTGGAGAGCCTATCACCAGTTTTAAGTTGTTATCAGCATCAAAGACCATGATTGGCGCCATAGAACTACGTGGGCGTTTGCCGCCTTCTACCCTATTGGCTACCCAGAAACCGTTCATTTTTGGCACTAAACTAAAATCGGTTAACTGATTATTCAACAAGTAGCCATTAACCATCACGCCTGAACCAAAGACATTTTCGATACTGGTAGTCATACTCACCGCATTGCCTGCTGCATCCACTACCGACAAATGACTGGTATTCGGAAACTCTATAGCCGGCGCGGCAGACAGCGCTTTTGCCCCAACAGGCTCACCGGGGGTGGCAGTGTTATCATTAGCGCCAATTAAAGCAGCACGTGCTTTAAGGTAATCAGGCGCCAGAAGGCCTGCTACCGGCACGTCGCTAAAGGCCGGATCGGCGATATAGTGATCTCTGTCAGCAAAAGCTAAACGCGCCGCCTGGCTGATTAGATGGATCGAATCAGCACTGTTGGGTTTCATCGTTGCCAATGGAAAATGCTCCAGCATGCCCATCATTTGTAATACCGCAATACCGCCTGAGCTAGGCGGAGCCATACCACAAATTTGGTACACCCGGTAACTAATGCACACCGCATCTTTCTGTTCAGCCTGATAGCTGGCTAAATCTGTCAGGGTTAGTCGGCCTGGATTTATCGCCGCCTGCTGTACCGCATTCACTATAGCTTGTGCATTAGCCCCTTCATAGAACGCACTAACGCCCTCTTTTGCTATTTGCTTTAAGATGGCGGCATATTCCGGGTTTTTTAACAAAGCACCTGCAGCCAAAGGCTGGCCGCCGGGATAGTAAAATTCTTTGGCCGGTGCCAGCTGCGTTAGTCCTTGATTCCATCCCAAAGCCAATTGCTTTGCCATTCGCTCTGTAACCGGAAAGCCTTGCTCTGCCAGCATAATGGCATCGCTGAATAAGGCTTCCCACGGCAACTTACCATAGCGCTGATGCGCATCCGCCAGCGCGCGCAGTACCCCCGGCACACCTACCGACTTACCACCCACGTAAGCTTCTCGCCAATTCATTACTTTATCGTTATCGACAAATAAATCCGGGCCCGCTGCTGCAGGCGCTGTTTCCCGGCCATCAAAAGTGGTTAAGGCTTGATTACTCGCTTGCCAATGAATAATAAAAGCACCACCGCCAATGCCCGAGCTTTGTGGCTCAACCAAGCCCAAAACCAGCTGGGTGGCGATAGCCGCATCAATGGCGCTACCACCCGCTTGCAAAATACGCTGTCCGGTATCGGAAGCCAGCGGGTTTGCAGCCGCAACCATCGCATTGGGAAACACCGTAAGCTGCTGCTGCGTAATACCCGTAGCCGCCTCGGGCTCGCGGGTTTCCTGGGGTGAAGCGGCAAATAGTGAAGATGAAACGCTGGCTACCACTAAATAGCTAGCACAAAGAAGATATCTTTTCATTGCAGGGACTTTCCTTATAATAGCGCTCTTACACCCTAACCAGTTACTACAATAAGATCAACCAACACTATGCTAAGTGTATCAATTAAACCTTATTTACCTTATCTGTTACTAGGGGTGATAACCAGTATCCTGTTTTGGAGTCCGGATACGGTAAAGCTAACACTAGAATACAACCGTTCCGCCTTAGCTAACGGTGAGCTGTGGCGACTCTTCAGCGGCCATCTTTTACATAGCAATTTATACCATCTGCTGCTCAATCTGGCCGGACTTTTGGTGATTATGCTATTGCATGCGCCGCTACCTCACCGGTTAAACCTTGGCTGGCAAATCCTGATATTGGGTCTTGCGACCAGCCTTGGCTTATGGCTTTTCTCCCATCAAATTGACCTCTATGTAGGGCTATCTGGTGTGTTACATGGCATCTTATGCTTCGGGGCCGTACTGGATATCCGGCAGGGGTATCGCAGTGGCCTGCTTATTCTGCTGGGTGTCGCCGCTAAACTCGCTTTCGAGCAATATGCCGGGCCAGATGCTGAGCTTGCGGCAAAAATTGCCGCTGAAGTCGCCATAGATGCCCACCTTTATGGGGCCATCAGTGGTGTCTTGCTTGGGCTGCTACTGTTTAATCGGACGCCGCGCCGGTAAGGCGCTCCCCACCCAGGCGATATACCGCATAACTGCTAAACTCAGCCATAAGCTTACTGTAAAAGTCTAAGTTGGTTAAATTAACCGTAAACATACAGTTTAAACCGCAGTTTACGGCACGAAAGGTTTGGGTGCTAGCCGCCCCTATCGTAGCATTGAACTGGTACTCTGCTACCAGTTTACTTACCCGCCAACTGTGAAAATCACTGGTGATAAAGCGCAGAGACTGAGTCTTGTCCAGACGCATAGCCAGGCTGGAAAATTCTTGATAGGTATTATCTCCTGCATCATAACAATCTACCGCAAGCTGGGTTACACGCTGCTGCAAATAGTCTACGTAAGGTTGGCAGTAACGTGTGGTAATTAATACCGTTGCTGGCAAGTCAGCATTACTGCGCTGCGCCAGCTCTTTACTTAGCTGCTGTAACCTTGCGGTAGCGCAGGCCGGCAACTGCTGTGCCGAGCCACCACAACCTAACACCACATAAAGTACAGGATCGGACTGCAACGGCTGTATCAGACGTTGTTGCGTTGTATTACTGATGTACCAATGCCGCACCTGATTAGCAATAAAGGTGTTGCCCATCAGATAATAAAAAACCAGGAGTAACCATAACCCTTTCTTGCGATAGCAAATACACGCCAGTAGTAAGCCGTATAACAGGATATTGTGAGGATATAAAAAAGGCTCAAGCAGATCTTTCATATGCATTTTCCTCAACTGCGGCGGCATTGTTTAACCCAGTAACAGGCTGCTGCGACGCCGCCAGCACACTTTGCGCCACCACGGCAGCATTAACGACTGCCCAAGGGAGCCACAACATCCCCGATGTCAGTACATGACCCGCCAGTAACGACACCAGCAAAAGCAATACATTTAACAACAATACCGGCGCCGCGGCACTGCTGCTGGCCAAACGGCTGCCGGCTAACAGTAAAATTCGCCAGAAACTTAAGGCATAAAGTAACACGCCCGCTAAACCATAAAACAGCAAGAGGTCAAATAAATCCAGCTCAATAAAATACTTTTTCAGCAGTAAACGTACCCCGCCCTGACCCACACCAAACAGTTGCAACCATTCTGGGTAGCGTTCTGACACTGCCGTAAAATTACGCAGAAGATAGTAATCACGCGAGGATAAAATAATGCCCGCCAGCCCGCGTTGCTGATAGGAGAAAAGCAATTTATCGTAAATACCTACCCACTGTAACACGCTGGTAAAGTTGAAAAGCACCAGCAGCATGATACTAAGCAGCACCAGAGTTAATAGCCACAAGCGGCGCCGATAGTGTTGATAAAGATAGCGATAATAATGGCGTGGCGTTAACAGTAGCGGAATAAAAACGACCAGTAGCATGGTACCAAACAGCCCGGTTTTGGTTAACATTAACCCGGCCATCAGCAAGGACGCGATACTTATTAGCGGATAACACCAACGCTTTACTTGCCAGGCACGTAGCAATAACCAGCAACTCAACACCAACAACAGCGCCGACAATTCATTGGTAGAGATAAAAAAGCCTTTAATACCCAGAAACTTTTGTGCAACCTCTTCCATCGGTTGGTAGGCAGTACCGCCATAGCCTGCGAGCCCTAGGCAGAAATTACCCAGTAACAGCAGATAACTGCCAAGCACAAACCAGTCGAGCCACCGTAAAAACGCTATGGGGTTCTGCCTGGCCTGCACGGTAAAATAGGCAAGCGCCAGCAACAGCGCGCCAGACTTCGCGATAAGTTGCAGGTCGTGCCATAAGAAGTGCTGCCCCGTTAACCAACTCACATACAAGGGTCCGAGCAGCATAAACAACATCAAGCCCAGAGGCGCAAGTAATTGTTTTTGGCAAAGCTGCCAACCCCGCACCGTAATGCCAGCCAGTAGCACGGCTTTAAATATTGCAGCCAAACTGTAACTGGCACCCCAGGTGTGCCAAAGCAGCCCATTTAACCAATCAATTAAAACCACCATAGAGGCCAAAATCAGCAGCACCTGATCTAGCTTGGCACCTTGCAGCCGGAAAGAAGTTAGGGTAATCATTATTTTTTAAACAAACCGCGCAAACCTTTACTGAACAACCTGATACGAAGCTGGCTTAGCCCTGCTAACCGGTGTTTCAAATAATAGCGCCACTTCAACTTTACCAAGCCAAAGCGTGACAAACCGATAAGCTGACGCAAGCTCAGCGGTTGTTGCTGCATAGTTGTCCGGTAAAACATCTGATTTTGCAAGTTACGCTCGCTCATTAGCGGGCGATGCTTGGCCACAAATTGTTGGTGCGCATCCAGTCGTTTTGGTGAGTTAGTAATGCGCCCCAATTCATGGCCAACATTCACTTTATAACTGGCATCGGCAATCCGCAGTGCCGGACCAAACGCCTGGACCACCCGCACCCACATATCATAATCCTGAAAGGCGGCCAGTGACGTATCAAAACCACCAAGTTGTAACATTCGTTCGCGTTTTACCAGTGCCTGATTCGATAGAGTATGCAGATCCAATAATTCCGACAAACTCACCGCCCGCCGCTCCGCAAATAACGTTTTCTTTACTGAACCATAATCCCAGATATAGGCAGAACAGACACAGCTGTACTTATCATCATAGGCGGCATAAAGGCTGCTTAAGCGATGCGGTAAAAACTCATCGTCATCATCCAGGCCGGTAACAAAATCACCCTGTGCTTCTGCCATAGCCCGATTACGGGCTGCACAGGCGCCTTGTCCGCTGTCCTGGCGTAAAATTTTTATCCTACTGTCACTGCCATAACGTGCCGTTAAAACCTCAATAGTGTCGTCTTTTGAGGCGTCATCGACCACTATTAGTTCAAAGTTCGGATAATCCTGTGCCAATACCGAGTCAATAGCCCGACACGCCATCTGGGCGCGGTTATAGGTTGGCATATAAACACTGATTAACGGGTATTGCGACATCCTGCCATCCTTATATTTTGCCAGTAAGATACCACCACAGGTATCTGAAGAGTCTTAGTTGCCGACCAATACGGCTGGGTTGCAGCACCAGGCGATACGCCCACTCCAGGTTTAATTTACACCAGAGATCAGGTGCTCGTTTTACATTACCGGTAAAGACATCATAGGTACCACCAACGCCCATGTAAAAACAATCTGGGTGCTGTGCCTGGATGCGCTGAATTAACAACTCTTGCTTTGGTGAGCCCATGGCAACACTGACAAAACGAGCGCCACTTTGCTGTATTGCCTGAATTAATTCCGCTTCATCCTGAAAATAACCGTCTGTGGCGCCAACTACTTTAGTACCCTGAGCTAACAATTTGGCCTTGGTTTGAGCTAGCACCTCGGGCTTAGCACCTACCAGATACACCGGCACCTGATATTTGGCAGCCCGCAGCATCAGCGCTTGCCAGAGTTCACAGCCAGGAATACGCTCTACCCGGCGTTTTAAGCGCTTACGCATCACTTTTACCACACCGATACCGTCGGCGTAGCGAATATCCGCCTGACTAATCACTTGCAAGATGGCCGGGTTCTCCATTGCGGTTAAGATTTTCTCCGGATTAATCGCAATAGCCGAACCGGCGAATACTGTACCGTCTTCATGCAAAATAAAGGCAAGTAGCTGTGCCATATCGGTAAAGGCGGATACCTCGACCGGTCCAATCGCTACCTTTGAAACAGCCGCTAAGCTATGTTGTGCTGTGTTGGTCATTATCTAAATCCTGATAAAGTTGACGCAGGCGGCTTACCACCTTGGGCAGTAACACCGGCTCAGCTTGCTGACGACAGGCTTGCTGCATCACCGCATACTGGTCTGCCGACAGCGTCAGTAATTGCGTAATATGCTGCGCTAGTTGCTGGATTAACTCTGGCTCACTTTGCTGCTGGCTAATACGATAACCGGTAACAGCGGGCAGCACCTGGGCCTGAGAACCGTCGGTTTCGGTTGCAATCACTGGCGTATAGCATGCCATGGCCTCCGCCATGACCAGCCCAAAGGACTCATTGCGCGATAAGCTTATAAAACAGCGGGCACGCTGGTAGAGTGCTTGCAATTGCGCCGGTGATTGTGCGCCTAACAGCTGCAAATGACTGACACCTTGTGCTGCTTTTGTAAGGGCCTCCTGCCACGGACCTGTGCCAGCAACGACGATACGATACGGGCTTAATTCAGCTAACAGCGCGATTAACCTATCCATCCCTTTATTTTTATCCAGCGTGCCGACATACAAGATATCGATATCTTTTTCTGCCAACGGCACACACTTAGTGGCAGCATAGCGCCCTTGGATCCCTGCCGACAACACCTGCTGCTGCGCAGGTGTGAAAAAAAATTGTTGGCTTAAACGCTCGCTGGTAAAAACCCAGGCCTGCACCTGCTTAGCACACCAGCGGTACAGCCTACCCGGTGGTTGATAATGGTAAATATCGCTGCCATGACAGGTCACAACAATCTTAACCCGGCGATTCCGTAAAACACGATACAGCAGCGCCAGATAAATGGTCGGATAGAAAAAATGTACATGAATAAGCTGATAGCGCTGACGGCAGAAAATAAAGCGCCAAAGAAAATCCAATAAAAACACCGGATATTTCAATAGTCTGTTCAGCAAAGAGTCACCATGCCAACGCATATAATGGTAATCAGCGGTTTGCCCCTGAGCGTTAAGCTCAGTAACCTGACTGGCTACAAACTGGCCCTGAAATGGCGCCGAGGCTTTTGGCCCCATATTAGTGATAATTAGCACTTTGCGATCGGTACTGGCCACGTTAACAAGACACTCCTGTGAAAAACGGCGGTAATTTGGTTAAAAAGACACTATTTATAAACTATTAGCGTTAGCCAGTCGTTTATTCTGTCAGTTCGCATTATTATTACAACAAGTTTCAGCTGACGCCCGGCTGAATAAGCGCCAGATAGGCAAAATTGATAAAAATGAATCCGTTATGACATCGCAATTGCTATTAATACTCTCAGCTTTTGGATTTTGCCTGCTGGCAATTCTCCTCTTTTATCCGTTATCGCAGCGTATTGGGTTAGTGGATATCCCCAAAGGACGCAAACAACATCAGGGAGCGATCCCGTTGATTGGCGGCTTATCTGTGTTCAGTGGCCTAGCCGTCGCACTGGCAATCTTTGCTCCGGAAGCCCTCAGCCCGGCGTATTACTTAGCATTAGCCGGCAGCATAGTGATCCTCGGTGCTTTTGATGATTATCTGGATCTTAGCGTTAAATTACGTTTAGCGATACAGCTCGCCGTCGGTTTAGGTATGGTGTACGCGCTGGATTTGCACCTGGCAAGCCTGGGGAATTTATTTGGCCTTGGCGAAGTTACACTGGGAGTGCTCGGTATCCCCATCACCCTGATTGCCGTTATCGCAGCGATTAATGCCTTTAATATGACCGACGGCATTGATGGCCTGGCAGGGATGCTAAGTTTAGTCAGTTTTGTCAGTATAGCTGGCTTTATGCTGCTCTGGGGGCAACCAGAGCAAGCGTTACTGCCAATGACGCTGATTTGCGCTTTACTGCCTTATTTAGCTTTTAATTTGCATTTAGTGCCGGGTAAAAAAATCTTTATGGGCGATGCCGGCAGTATGTTGATTGGTTTATCGGTAATTTGGTTACTGATTATTGGCACCCAAAGTGAAACAGCCAGCTTCCGGCCAGTCACGGCTTTGTGGCTGATTGCCATTCCATTAATGGATATGGTGGCGATTATGCTCAGACGCATCTTAAAGGGGCAATCGCCTTTTCAGGCCGATCGCGAGCATTTACACCATATTTCGCTACGTTTGGGTTTAGATTCACGCGAGTCTCTCACGTTAATAACAGCATTAGCCTGCATTTTTGCCTGTATCGGCGTAATTGGTGAATATCTGATGATCCCGGATATTGTGATGTTGCTGCTCTTTGTGCTGGTGTTTGCCGGCTATATCCTGCTGCTGCAAAATATCTGGCGCATCCTGTCGCACTTGCGTCGCCGCCTGCCCCGGAGACGCTAATGAAATTACTTAAAAAACTGCTAATGGCACGTGCTACGGCCATGCTGGGCGACAAATTAGTCAAACTGGCCGCCGGTGCCATTCTCACCGTATTTGTCGCGCGGATGCTCGGTGCCAGTGAGCTGGGTATTTACTCTATTGTTATGGCTTGGAGTGCCTTTCTGGTGCCTTTAACCAGTATGGGCCTGAATAACCTGGTAGTACGGCAAATGACTAAATTGCCCACCGGGCAAGAAGCCATGACCATGTTATATACCGCCGTCAGTATCCGGCTGGGACTGGGGCTGCTCGGCGGTGGCTTGATGCTGGGTATCTTTTATCTGCTTAATCCGCAGCTATTTAGTGGGCACCTAAGCTATGCCATTCCGCTACTCTTTGTGCTGCAGGCATTTTTTGGCTTTCTGTTATTTGAGTTCTACTTAAATTATCAAGGGACTTTCCGCAGCCCTGCCTATGCCAAATCGTTGATTACATTGGTAAGCTTTGCTTTTAAACTGTGGCTACTTTATCTAGGTTTTGGTATTGCCAGCTTATTACTGCTCACGGCGCTAGAGTTTTTGATTGTGGGTCTAGCCCAATACCTCATTTATCGCTCTAAACATCAACCTTTTAAAGAAGATGAGCAGCGTTGGCCTGGCTATAGCCCGCGTTATTTTAGCTTAAGCCATAGCAAGATATTACTAAAACGCTCAGCATGGCTTTGGGTTTCTGGCATTGTGTCGGTGATTTATCTAAAAATAGACATCGTCATGCTGGGCAGTATTGCGGGCACTGAACAAGCCGGTATTTATGCCGCTGCCAGCCGCCTTTCAGAGTTATGGTATGTATTTCCCGCGACCTTAGCCGTGCGCTATTACCCGGATATGCTAAAAGCTTATGAAAAAAGCTGGGATGGCTACTTATTAAAGCTACGCCGTTTTGCACTAATGTTTTTTAGTGCTGCGCTGGCAATAGCGATAGTCATGAGCCTAACTGCTGAGTGGATCATTTTGCTGCTGTTTGGTGAAGGCTTTAACGCCGCCATAACGGTACTGCGTATCCATATTTGGGCTGGCTGTTTTATTTTTGTACGTTACTT
The DNA here is from genome assembly GCF_014653435.1 of Alishewanella longhuensis. GTDB lineage: Bacteria > Pseudomonadota > Gammaproteobacteria > Enterobacterales > Alteromonadaceae > Alishewanella > Alishewanella longhuensis. The sequence goes on from NZ_BNAO01000003.1 coordinate 200,912, forward strand.
AATTAGTCAGCACTTGGTCATTACTGAACAAGAGCCATTATCGTTATTTAGCCATGGCATGGGCGCGTTGATAAACGTTGTACTTAATCTCTGGTGGATCCCTGAATACGGCATCGTTGGCGCCGCTTGGGCGACCTTAATTTCTTATGCTTATGCTTCATTCTTCTTCTTATTTTTTGCCAAGAGCACCCGCAGTCAGTTATGGCAACTGCTAAAGGTTAAACGCGCGGCACAGACTCATAACGGAAATCACTGATGACTAAACCTTATTTTGTAGAAATTAAAGGCGTACAGTTTCGCAACAAAGGCGCCTACCTGATGTTATTAGCCTGCTTACAGGGCTTAAAAGCAAAAGACAAAGCCTTTGAACTGGTACTATCACCCGGTCCTAACTTACCTTACCCTGAGCGAGCCCGGCATGGTGCCTGGCAAAAGCTGGCGTTTCGGCGCAAAGGCCTAGACCTTACCGGTATGCTCGGTAAATTACCTGCTGCCTTACGTGGGCTATTTAAGCGCTACGGTATGGTTACTGAGCGCGATGTTGATCTGATACTGGAAGCCAGTGGTTTTGCTTATGGCGATCAATGGCCACTGGCTTTTTTACAAAATACCGCCAAAGAAGTGGTGCGTTTTAACAAAGCTGGCAAAGCCTTTATCTTTATGCCACAAGCCTTTGGCCCTTTTACGTCAAAAGCCAGCAAAGCCGCTATGCGCGATATTATTAGCCATGCCCGGCTGATTTTCGTCCGCGATCCGGTGTCGTTAGCTCACTTACAAAGTTGTGTTGATGTGTTACCCGAGCACGTGATTTTAACGCCTGACTTTACCGTTGGTTTAAGCCCATTAGCGAACAGCGAAGTGCCCGAGTTAAGCATGCCGTTCGCGGCGCTAATTCCTAACTCCAAAGTGGTCTCAAAGTACAATCATGCCAATGCAGAGGCTATGCGTCAGCAATACGTCGCCGCTTTTGCCGCTGCTGCCGACTATCTTACCGTGTTGGGAATACAGCCGGTGCTGGTTAATCACGAAGGTAAAGAAGATGCTGAGCTTTGCGCAGAAATAGCCGCATTGTCGCCTTGTGGTTTGGTACAAATTGAAGATCCGTTGGCAGTAAAAGCCTTTATTGGCAAGGCGGAGCTTGCGGTAAGCTCTCGCTTTCATGGCGCAGTTAATGCGCTAAGCCAAGGGGTGCCCTGTATTGCCACCAGTTGGAGTCATAAATACCATGCGATGATGAGCGATTTTGCGATGGGCGATTTTTGTGTTGAAGAACTCTCTGAAGACAGCTTGCTTGGCGCCCTCGCTGATTTACTCGAGCAAAAAGACACACTCACTGCAGAAGTGAAAACCCGTGCGGCCAGTCTGAAACAGCAAAACCAATTAATGTGGCAACGGCTGTACCGCGCTATTGGCTGGTAAGCCCCTACCGCAGGCACACTAAGGTGCCTGCGGTTTTTCACGGGTAGTTAACGCAACTTAATGCTTGAAGCAAATCGGCAATTTTAAAGTATTGTCGGTTTTTTCCGGCCCACCGCACATTTCATCGTAAGCCGATTGATGCACCAGCCAAGCTTCCCTTACCGTACAATCACTAAGCGATTGCTTCACCTGCTCTACGCTATGAAAACGCTGCGGCTGATTATCATCATTGACAATAAAGCCTTTGCGGCCGTCAAAATCGGCTTCGACCAGATAGAGGCCCATCTCGTAAGAGTGAACCGTTAATTCATCAATACGTACGTCCTGATGATTTAAATGTGCAAGGCGGTGGTGCGGCATAAGATTACTCCAACAAAGGTGTCAAAATAAAGAATGGGAAAAGCCCAGTCACTTACTACCTAAAAGGCTACGCACTAAGTCAGCTACCCGATCTGTAAAAAGCCTTTAATCCGCTAAGCGGGTGGCGTGCCAGTTAACGGCCTGCCACTGACCATTGCGCTTAACAAAGGTACCACTATTTAAAAAACGTAAAGTTTCGGTGTCAGACTGCCCTACTAACGTAAAGGCGATCACAGCAGTGTCACCATAGAGCAAAATTTCTAGCTCTTCGCTGCTATAACGCATACTAATATCTTGGGGCTGTAACTCGCCACGGCTACTGACGCTGGTCATTAATTCCGCTTTGCCAAAACGCTTTCCGGCAGAACTGGTATAAATAAGCTCCTCGGCCCAGTATTTATTATGGATAGCAGGATCGTTACGCGTCGCGCCATCTAAAAACTCACTCAACAATGCGCTAAGCGCAGTTTTATCGTCAGCCAACAACTGGCTCGGCATAAACAACAAGCTCGCTAACAAAAGCGTAGTTAACTTTGCAAAAATAGTCATTAGCAGTTCCTTAATGTTTGCTAAAAAACGCGAGTAAAAGCAGGCTAATCAAAGCTGTTTAATCAAAATCATTTAAAAAGGTCGTTTAAAAAAAGCACCGCAATAAAGACGATCGAGAAAAAAGGCGCCGCAGCGCCTTTTTACACAGCAAGAAATAGCACTTAAAATGCTATACCACCATCAATTTCTACCACCCGGCCGGTAAAAAAATCATTCTCAAAAATGTACTTAGCGGTATGGGCAATCTCGGCGGCTTCGCCCAAGCGCCCTACCGGCTTCATTTTTTCTAACCGCTCACGCGCTTCCGGTTTCATCGCATCGGTCATAGCGGTACGGATCACGCCTGGGGCAATAGCGCCCACCCGAATACTATAACGCCCAAGCTCACGCGCCCAGGTTACCGTCATCGCCACCACACCCGCTTTAGAAGCAGCATAGTTCGTCTGGCCCATATTGCCTGCCCGCGCCACGCTGGACATATTGATAATCACGCCCTTAGTGCCACGCTTAACCATAATAGCCGCCGCTTCACGGCCACAAAGAAACACGCCGGTTAAATTCACATCAATCACCGACTGGAACTGCTGCAATGGCATCTTTGCCACTAACTGGCCATCTTTTACCTTTAACAGCAAACCATCACGCAAAATACCGGCGTTATTAATTAAGCCATCGATACCAGCAAAATCGCTATCAATTTGCGCAAAGGTAGCTTCTACCTGCGCTTCATCCGCCACATTCGCCACATAGGTTTGCACTTTCGTCTGCGCTGATAACTCGCCGGCTGCCGCCGCTAATTGCTCATTATTCATATCAATCAGTGCCAGCTTAGCCCCGGCAGCAGCACACATCCGCGCCATCTCCAGACCCAAGCCCTGGGCACCACCGGTAATGACTATTGTTTTATCTTGTAAATTCATAATAGAACCCGTTAATTTTCTAACTTACTTATGCAGCGATATAGAAAACCCCTGTAAGTAACCTTTAGCTCGAAGATAACACCGCGGCTAACGCGTAAGTACTTTTTTGGCGGAACGTGTTTTTCATGGATGAAAAACAGGAGCCTACAGGGATGTATATACGGCGTGTCCGACAAAAAATGTACGGAGTGTTAGCCGCTCTTTCCGAATACTATGATCTAGTTTTCACTTTTCTCAAAGGCATTGAAAATACTAGAAAAATCCAGCTTGCCATTACCTGCCCGCTGATGCGCCACGTACATATTTCGCGCCAAAGCTCCCAGCGGTGTACTACTGCCACTTTGCAATGCTGCCTCTAGTGCCAGGCCCAAGTCTTTCACCATCAAATCCACCATAAAGCCACCCTGATAGCCATTAGACGACGGCACATTCGGCAATACATCCGGGCACGGGTTATACAGCTCTAGCGTCCAGTTGCGGCCTGAGCTTTTTAGCATAATCTCCGATAACACCTTTGGATCTAAGCCATTATCAATACCCATTTGTAAGGCTTCTGAGGTTCCCACCATCAGAATACTTAACAGCATATTATTGCAAATCTTCGCCACCTGCCCGGCACCAATGGCACCGGCATGAAACAAATTTTTGCCCATATGACTAAGTACCGCTTTCGCGCGCTCAAAATCGCTATCACTGCCACCGACAATAAAGGTCAGGGTACCCGCTTTAGCGCCGCCAACGCCACCAGACACCGGCGCATCGATAAAGGCGATACCTTGCTCAGCTAACGCCGCACCTAATTTACGCGCGCTCTCAGCGTCAATGGTTGAGCAGTCAATCACCAGGGCTTCTTTGCTAATGGCGCCGCTAATGCCCTGCTCGCCAAGATACAAGCTAAGTACATGTTTCGCTGCTGGCAGCATCGAGATCACAAAATCGGCCCCTTGCACCGCATCCGCTGCTGAGCTTGCCACCGCAGCACCTTCTGCTTTCACTTGCGCCAGCGCCGCTACAGAGAGATCAAACACCGTTACCTGATGACCCGCTTTTACCAAATTGATGGCCATAGGGCCACCCATATTGCCCAAACCAATAAAGGCTACCTTTGTCATTATTATTATCCTTTTAGCTTACCCAGTTCACGAAGTGGATGTTGCTCGGCAGACCAGGGCGAGCTGAATAGCTCCGTTACGACATCGGCTGGTACACTTGCAACGTCCGGATATAACCATTTTGGTTGTAAATCTTTATCAATCAGTAACGCCCTGACGCCTTCCTGAAACTCGCCTAATTTGGCACATTGCACACTAAGCCCCAGTTCTAAACGGAAGCTGTCGGCCAGAATTTTGCTTTGCCCCAATTGCAATAAGCGGTAAACGATATGGGCGGTAATAGCACTGCCATAACGCAGTGAGTCTTTGGCTTTACTAAGCCATTTATCGTCACCTGCCATCGCCACAATACCTTGCATGACGGCGGCTAAATCAGGTAAGGCGGCCAATTCCGCTATACTGTCCTGATAAGGCCGAATTTGGCTAAGCGGCATTTGTGTGCGGCAGCCTTGCTCTTGCAAACGTAATAAATCAGAAAGTTTCTGATGATTAAGGGCTACGGTATCGCCCCATTTCACGGTAAGTAGCTTATCGATAACCTGTGCTTTTTGCTCATGGCAAATAAACACATCGGCTAAACCAATAAAGCGGGCATCAGCGGCATTAATAGAGGCGCCGGTTAACCCTAAAAACAATCCACAGCCGGCAGGCATGCGGTTTAAAAACCAGCTGGCGCCAACATCAGGATAGAGGCCTATCGCCATCTCTGGCATGGCAATACGGCTGCTGGCTGTGACAATTCGGTGCGAGGCACCGGCCATTAAGCCTAACCCCCCCCCCATAACGATACCATTACCCCAGACTAAAACCGGTTTATCGAAGGTATGAATAAGATAATCTAAGGTATATTCTTTGCTGAAAAACTCTTCAACATAGGGCTGGTAAGTACCAGGCTGATCTTTCATAGCCTGATACAGATCACGGATATCACCGCCAGCGCAAAACGCTTTATCGCCCGCACCTTGCAGTAGCACCATGGCAATCTGTGGATCGGCTTTCCAGCGCTGCATTTGCGGCAACAAAGACTCGACCATCGGTAAACTTAGCGCATTAAGTGATTTTTCAGAATTTAACGTAGCAATGGCAATTTTCTTACCATTAGCAGCAGTCAGCTCATCGTAGAGCACCACTGCCGTTGCAGTATTTTCAAGCATTGTTAGTCCTTAGCTGTGGCTGCCAGCTCTGCTTAGCAGCACCTGCCGCCGACATTGCGGCGGCCGAGTTTAACCTTGCTTAGTGACAGTATTATAAAATAGCGCCCGCCGCCTCATCGAGTAAGCGACGTCCAATAATCAACCGCATAATCTCGTTAGTGCCTTCCAGTATTTGATGCACCCGCACATCACGGAAATGCCGCTCTAGTGGATACTCTTTAATATAACCATAGCCACCGTGCAATTGCAGCGCTTGATCGCAAACACTAAAGCCAACATCGGTCGCAAAACGTTTCGCCATCGCACAATAGGCCGTTGCTTCTGGATCCTGCGTATCCAATTTAAAGGCAGCTAAACGCACTAATTGCCTTGCTGCCACCAATTCGGTCGCCATATCAGCCAGTTTAAACTGCAATGCCTGAAAGGCAGCCAGCGGCTTACCAAATTGCTGCCGCTCCAACATATAATTGCGGGCAGTATTCAGTGCCTGCTGCGCAGTGCCAATTGAGCAGGTGGCAATATTAATACGGCCGCCATCTAAGCCTTTCATGGCAAAACTAAACCCCTGCCCTTCGCTGCCTAACAAGGCACTGGCGGGAATACGCACGTCTTCAAAAGTCACCAAGCGGGTCGGCTGGGCATTCCAACCCATTTTTTCTTCGGCTTTACCGTAAATCACACCTGCAGCATCTGCCGGTACCACAAAGGCAGAAATGCCTTTGGGGCCTGCTTCGCCGGTACGGGCCATTACCACCAGCACTTCGGTAGCGCCAGCACCGGAGATAAACATTTTCGAACCGTTTAAGACATAGCTGTCGCCGTCTTTGCGCGCACTGGTGCGTAAACTGGCAGCATCAGACCCTGAGCCTGGCTCAGTTAAGCAGTAAGAGGCCAGTTTTTCACCTGTTACCAAAGTGGGTAGCCACTCGGTTTTAATCACCTCAGTGCCAAAGCTGGCGATCATCCAGGTAGCCATATTATGGATAGTCAGCATCGCCGTAGTGGCAGTACACCCCATGGCAAGTTGTTCAAAAATAATAGACGAATCGAGCCGGGATAAACCTAAGCCACCAGCGTCTTCGGGGGTATACAGTGAGCAAAAGCCCAGCTCACCGGCTTTTTGAATCACATCTTTCGGAAAATGATGTTCACGATCCCAGCGCGCAGCATGTGGTGCCAGCTCTTGCTCGGCAAATTGACGGGCAACGTCAACAAAGGCCTGTTGATCTTCGGTGAGATTAAAATTCATGTTCAAATTTCCTTTACTACATACTGCAAAGCGGGTTTTCACAAAACGGTGAATAGCAAAACGGGCGACGGCAAAGCTGCAAATTTTTAGGAGTTTGTCTTTACTTTAGCCGCCGCTCGCCTGCCCCTGTCACCGGTTAACGCAGGTTGATTGACATATTGGGGCCTGAGACCGCAATATCATCATCGAACCAACGCGCTGTAATGGTTTTGGTTTCGGTATAAAAGCGTACCGCTTGTTTGCCATAAGCATGCTGATCACCGTAGAAAGACCCCTTCCAACCGGTGAATGAGAAAAATGGCAGTGGCACCGGAATAGGCACGTTAATACCTACCTGACCCACTTCAACATTGTGCTGATACTTACGGGCGGCGGCGCCGCTGGCGGTAAAGATAGCAGTACCATTACCAAAGGGGCTGGAATTGACCAAATCAATGGCTTCTTGCAGCGAGTTAACCGTCATCGTATTGAGCACCGGGCCAAAGATTTCTTGTTTGTAGATTTCCATCTCGGTTGTGACATTACTAAAGACCGTTGGGCCTACCCAATTACCTTTTGGATACCCTTCAACCTCACAGCCTGAGCCATCTAACAAACAAGTAGCGCCTTCTTTTTTGCCCTGTTCGATAAGCGACATAACCCGAGCTTTAGCTTGTGGGCTAATTTGCGGGCCATAAGCGGCATTTGGATTACTGTAATGACCTGGTCCAACTTTACCAATGGCTGCAGCTACCTCTGGGATCCACTCAGCGGCACTGCCGACAAAGACCGCAACGGAAATGGCCATACAACGTTGCCCCGCCGCACCAACTGAAGCGCCGACTAAGGCATTAACCACCTGCTGTTTATTGGCATCCGGCATAATAACCATATGGTTTTTTGCACCCGCGAAGGCTTGCACACGTTTTAAATTGTCGGTACCGGTTTTATAGATATATTGACCCACATTGACCGAACCAACAAAAGAAATGGCTTTAATATCTGGATGATGCAAAATAGCATCCACTTGCTCTTTGGCACCGTGCACCACTTGCAACACGCCTTTTGGTGCGCCCGCTTGCACAAACAACTCGGCCAGTTTGTTTACCGTCATCGGATCTTGCTCTGACGGTTTCAAAATAAAGGTATTACCACAGGCAATCGCCAACGGGAACATCCACAGTGGGATCATCGCAGGGAAGTTAAATGGCGTAATGCCAGCACAAACGCCCAGCGGTTGAATATAGCTGTAGGTGTCGATACTGCGGGCCACGTTCTCAACCGTCTCGCCCATCATTAACGAAGGAATATTAGCCGCCTGCTCGACCACTTCAATACCACGCCACACATCGCCTTTGGCATCTTCAACGGTTTTGCCTAATTCTTCACAAATAATGGCAGCAATATCAGCTTGATGATCTTTTAATAACTGCGCATAGCGCATCATTAAACGGGCACGTTCCGAGACCGGTACTTCTTTCCAGGTTTGAAAAGCGGCTTTAGCAGACGCGATAGCGCGCTGCATTTCGTCTGCTGTGGTACAAGGCACCTGCGCAATAATATCTTGAGTAGCAGGGTTTGTTACGGGAATAAGTTTGTCGCTTGTCGAGTGAACAAATTCACCGTCGATAAAAATTTTAACCTGTTGAGTCATGAGTGTATCTCGTTTGTTAGCTGAGTTTAAACGGTTAGCCGGCCCTTAATATTATTCGTTGTAAGGCCGGCGCCGTTACCGTTATCCATCATCGTTGCTGTCTTTGCAGCATGAGTGATTTTGGATAATTACTCGTCTTTGCGAGCTTTATCGCGCGGCGCTTCTCCCCAACCGCTTTTTTGTTTTACGTGGTACTAAACCAGTTCTACCGCCAGGGCCACACCTTCGCCACCACCAATACACAGTGAGGCAATACCCGTTTTTAAGCCGCGTTGGCGTAACGCATAAATTAACGTCACTAAAATACGGGCACCTGAGGCACCAATAGGATGGCCCAGCGCACAGGCGCCGCCATTGACATTCACTTTACTGGCATCTAAGCCAAGCTCGTTAATCGCCAGCATGGTTACCATGGCGAAGGCTTCATTGATTTCCCATAAATCAACCTGCTCTTTATCCCAACCCGCTTTGGCCAACACTTTTTGCATAGCGCCAACTGGCGCGATGGTGAATAATTCTGGCGCAATAGAATGGGTAGCATGAGCGACAACACGGGCTAAAGGGGTTAATCCCTGAGCTTTAGCGTCCGCTTCACGCATTAATACTAGAGCTGCAGCACCGTCAGAAATGGAGCTTGAGTTAGCGGCAGTAATGGTGCCGTCTTTGGCAAAGGCTGGGCGCAGACCAGGGATTTTTTCTGGTTTGGCATTACCAGGTTGCTCATCAACCTTAAAACTCACCTCGCCTTTACGGGTTTGAAAAGTCACAGGCGTAATTTCTGCTTCAAAAGCACCGCTGTTAATAGCGGCTTGTGCGCGGGTTAAAGATTCAACGGCATAGGCATCCATTTGCTCACGGCTAATGGCTTTTTCGTTTGCGGTATCTTGCGCAAAACAGCCCATGGCTTTGCCATCATAGGCATTTTCCAAGCCATCTAACATCATATGATCTTTAATTTGACCATGGCCCATACGGTAACCTGTGCGCGCTTTGTCCAATAAGTAAGGGGCATTACTCATCGACTCCATGCCGCCAGCAACCACCACGTCAGCACTACCCACTTGTAGTAAATCGGTTGCTAACATTACCGCTTTTAGGCCTGAACCACAGACTTTATTAATGGTAGTAGCACCGGCACTTAAGGGTAAGCCCGCTTTTAAGGTTGCTTGCCGCGCTGGCGCCTGACCTAAGCCTGCGGGGAGCACATTACCCATAATCACTTCATTAACTTGCTCTGGCTTAATACCGGCTGCCGCCACTGCGGCTTTGATCGATGTTGCACCTAATACTGTAGCGTCAACTTCCGTTAAGCCACCGGTAAAACCGCCCATGGCAGTGCGTTTCGCAGCGACAATCACTACCGCGTTTTGCTGACTCATTTTACTCTCCAAAATCGGTATTTATGGCTAATGGCGAAGAGACTACACCAAATTTACGTTTACGCCAACGTCAACATGCTACCACTATGGTATTAACTTGCAAAAAAACGGCTGTTAAATTGTCCTATAATCGGGGGCAACTTGGCATTTTATCTTTACAGAAATGCTAAGTCATCGCCTTGGCCGCCTGAAAGCATGCGCCCCCTGCTTTACCTTTACGTAAACTTCACTTATAGTTGCCAGCACTTAGTTGGAAGGCATGCCATGAAAGAAAAAGACGATAAAACCTACAGCATCAGCGAGCTATCACGGGAGTTTGATATCACTACCCGCAGTATCCGTTTTTACGAAGATCAGGGCTTGCTGACACCGCAACGCAGTGGTCAAACCCGTATCTACAGCAAACGCGATCGGGTACGCCTAAAACTGATTCTTCGCGGCAAACGCTTGGGTTTTAGCCTGGCAGAGACCGGACAGTTGTTTGAGCTATACGATGCCGATAAAAGCAGCGTTACTCAGCTTAATACTATGCTAAAGCTGATTGAACATAAAAAAGCCGAGCTACATCAGCAGTTAGACGATATCAAAGTTGTCTTAATGGAATTAGTGACAGTTGAAAAACGTTGTCGCGAAACCCTTAACGAAGCACAACTACAAAAAACAACATCATCATAAAAATTACACTAATAACGACATAACCAAGCAAAACGGGGTAAGCATGATTAGTACTTATAAAGGCCTTAATTTCGATTTAGGTGAAACCGTCGATATGATCCGCGAGCAGGTCAATGCCTTTGCCCGTGAAGAAATCGCCCCTCGCGCTGCCCAGATCGATCATGACAACGCCTTCCCTAATGATTTATGGCGCAAATTTGGCGATCTTGGCCTGCTAGGTATTACCGTTGATGAAAAGTATGGCGGCTCGGGTTTAGGTTATTTAGAGCATGTTATTGCCATGGAAGAGATCAGCCGCGCCTCGGCTTCGGTAGCCTTATCTTACGGTGCCCACTCTAACCTCTGTGTTAACCAGATTTTCCGCAATGGTACTGAAGCCCAAAAACAAAAGTATTTACCAAAGCTCTGCTCAGGCGAGCATATTGGTGCCCTGGCGATGAGTGAACCTAATGCCGGTTCAGATGTGGTCAGTATGAAACTGCGCGCCGAAAAACAAGGCGATAAGTACATTCTTAACGGCAACAAAATGTGGATCACCAATGGTCCAGATGCCCATACCTATGTAATTTACGCCAAAACCGATGTTAACGCTGGCTCAAAAGGTATTACTGCTTTTATTGTGGAGCGTGGTTTTAAAGGCTTTTCGCAAGCGCAAAAACTCGACAAGCTGGGCATGCGCGGCTCGAATACCTGCGAGTTGGTGTTCGAAGATTGTGAAGTGCCAGCAGAAAACGTATTAGGCGAAGTTGGTCGTGGTGTGCAGGTATTGATGAGCGGCCTGGATTACGAGCGTGTGGTACTAGCGGCGGGCCCACTTGGCATTATGCAAGCGTGTATGGATGTGGTTGTGCCTTATATCCACGATCGTAAGCAATTTGGCCAATCGATTGGTGAATTCCAATTAGTACAAGGCAAAGTAGCCGATATGTATACCCGGATGAATGCGGCACGCTCTTACGTGTATATGGTGGCGAAATCGTGCGATCGCGGTGAAACCACCCGTAAAGATGCCGCTGGCGTTATTTTGTATGCGGCCGAGCTCGCCACACAAATGGCGCTGGATGCTATCCAGTTATTAGGTGGCAATGGCTATATCAACGAATACCCCACCGGCCGCTTATTACGCGATGCCAAGCTGTACGAAATTGGCGCGGGGACCTCTGAAATTCGCCGTATGCTAATTGGCCGCGAGCTGTTTATCGAGTCGAATTAACATGACTAAAATTCACAGCAAAATTAATCCTCGCAGCGAGGAGTTTCAGAAAAATACCGCCGCCATGCAGGCGGTGGTGGATGATCTGAACAGCAAAGTACGGCAAATTAAACTGGGCGGCGGCGAAAGCTTAATCGCCCGCCATGTTTCGCGTGGCAAGTTGTTCGCGCGTGACAGGGTACAAAAACTGCTGGACCCCGGTTCACCCTTTCTAGAAATTGGCCAGTTTGCCGCCTGGCAATGCTATGAAGACTACGTGCCTGCTGCGGGCGTGGTCGCCGGTATTGGCCGTGTTAATGGCGTGGAGTGCATGATAGTCGCTAACGATGCCACGGTAAAAGGCGGTACTTACTACCCGCTTACCGTGAAAAAGCATTTACGTGCCCAAGAAATTGCTGAGCGCTGCCATCTGCCCTGTATTTATTTAGTGGATTCTGGCGGTGCCAACCTACCACGGCAAGATGATGTGTTCCCCGATAAGCTGCACTTTGGCCGCATCTTCTTTAATCAGGCCAATATGTCAGCCAAAGGTATTCCACAAATCGCCGCGGTAATGGGCTTGTGTACTGCGGGCGGTGCTTATGTGCCAGCCATGGCCGACGAGAGTATTATCGTCAAAGATCAAGGCACCATTTTCTTAGCCGGCCCACCGCTGGTAAAAGCCGCGACCGGTGAAGAAGTGTCTGCCGAAGAGCTAGGCGGCGCTGACGTGCACTGCAAGATCTCTGGCGTAGCCGATCACTACGCATTAAACGATGAACACGCCTTACAACTGGCGCGTAATGCCGTTTCACGCTTAAACCGCCCTGCGCCAGCTCAACTGGATGTTAAGCCAACTGAAGAGCCTTTATACGACGCCAAAGAGTTGTACGGCATTGTCGGCACCGACTTACGTAAACCTTTCGATGTAAAAGAAGTGATCGCCCGTATTGTCGATGGCTCAGATTTTGACGAGTTTAAACAATACTACGGCGCTACCTTGGTCTGTGGTTTTGCACGCATTTTCGGCTATCCTGTGGGCATTGTCGCCAATAATGGGATCTTATTCTCTGAATCGGCGCAAAAAGGCGCGCATTTTATTGAGCTGTGTGCCCAGCGCAAAATCCCGTTGTTGTTCTTACAAAATATCACCGGCTTTATGGTCGGCAAAAAGTACGAAGCTGAGGGTATTGCCAAGCACGGTGCCAAGATGGTGATGGCGGTGAGCTGCGCCAAGGTGCCGAAGTTTACGGTATTAATTGGCGGCAGTTATGGTGCAGGTAACTACGGCATGTGCGGCCGTGCTTATGATCCAACGATGATGTGGATGTGGCCAAATGCGCGCATTTCCGTGATGGGCGGCGAGCAAGCCGCTGGGGTGATGGCGCAGGTTACGAAAGATGGTTTAGCGCGTAAGGGTGAAACTTTGTCGGCAGAGGCTGAAAAGGCGTTAAAGCAGCCGATTATTGAGCAGTATGAGCAGCAAGGGCATCCGTATTACGCCAGTGCGCGGCTGTGGGATGATGGCATTATCGATCCGGCACAAACGCGAATGACGGTGGGTTTGGCGCTTGCGGCAGCATTAAATGCGCCGATTGAAGAGAGTCGTTTTGGTGTGTTTAGGATGTAATTGTCCGTTTGATGCTCCGGATAGGAACTGGCTTAGCCGTTAGTTTCAGCAGAGTTTAGAACGGTGCAACGCTCTTAACTGGGTAGAAATTTAAAACGGTGATTTCTTAGAGATCGCTTAAAGCGAAACGCCAGACTGCTTGCGCTTCTATAAGTGAGATTAAACCGAAACGCCAGGCTGCTTGCGCTTCTATGAGTGAGATTGAATCGAAACGCCAGGCTGCTTGAAGCCGATATTGCACACAAAGACGCCGTGAACCCTTCCATGGGGGCTCCTGTCCGGCATCCATGCCGGACACGCTTTGTTTAGCAATATCGGCTCGCTGCCTGGCTGCGAAAGGATACTTTATAGGCTCGCAGTTAGCTTCTGTGAGTAAGTTTGAACCGAACCGCTAGGCTGCTTGCAGCCGATAATGCACACCAGGCCGCCGTGAATCCTTCCCTGGAGGCTTATCCTTTCGCATCCATGCGAAAGACGCCTGGTTTAGCATTATCGACTCGCTGCCTAGCTGCGTAAGTTTTATTTACTAGCTAGCGGCAAGTTCAATACCAAAGCTTTGCTGCAGTCTAGTGGTGCATTCTCGGATGCACGACAATCGAACGAGGTGGTAAACGCATAGTACACTTTGCTCGGGGAGGTGTTTTTCATGGATGAAAAACAGACAAATTCGTCGGGAACGAATTTGAACAGCGCTTGCGCTGGCCCGAAGGGCAAACTTCAGGAAGAAGTTTGTAACCGCACATGGATGGGTTCACGGCGTCCCTCGACAAAGTTGTACGGCGCGTTTAGCCACCGGATGCACCAATCTTGAACCTGCATAAGCCTAAATAACAGCAGATTCAAGATTGGTGCAACGCCCTTAACTGGGTCGTTATTTAAAACAGTGGCTTCGAAGGGAGCGCTTAAACCGAAACGCTAGGCTGCTTACAGCCGATAATGCACACCAGGCCGCCGTGAATCCTTCCCTGGAGGCTTATCCTTTCGCATCCATGCGAAAGACGCCTGGTTTAGCATTATCGACTCGCTGCCTAGCTGCATAAGTTTTATTTACTAGCTCGCAGTATGCTCAATGCCAGAGACTTACTGCAGGCTAGAGGTGCACTTGGGTATTCACAAGAAGCGAACGAGGTGGTAAACGCATAGTACACTTTGCTCGGGGACCTGTTTGGCATGGATGCCAAACAAGAGCGTACATGGACGTATCCACAGCGTGCCCCGACAAAGTTGTACGACGCGTTTAGCCACCGGATGCACAAAACTAGAATTTATTTAACTCAATAAACAGTAGCTTAGATGGAATCATCCGCAGCGTGCCCCGACAAAGTTGTACGGCGCGCTTAGCCACCGGATGCACCAAATTAGAGCCATACAATAGAATTTGGCAAAAACGGAGCGACATCAACCATGACTCTACAGTATACCGAAGTAACCATAGACCCCCGCGGTGTCGCCAGTTTAGTGTTAAACCGCCCCGAGGTGCACAACGCCTTTGACGATCTGATGATCGCCGAGCTTATCGCCCAGCTTGACAGCCTCGCTGCTGACAACCGAGTCAAAGTGTTAGTACTAAAATCCAACGGCAAAAACTTCTCCGCCGGTGCCGATCTCAACTGGATGCGCTCGATGGCGAAAAAAGACTATCAGCAAAACCTCGACGACGCCGCCGGACTCGCTAGTCTGATGCACAAACTGGATACCTTCCCCAAACCCACGCTAGTGCTAGTGCAAGGCGCCGCCTTTGGTGGTGCTGTGGGTTTAGTCGCATGCTGTGATATCGCCCTTGCTGAGGAAAATGCCAGCTTTTGTTTAAGCGAAGTCAAAATAGGCTTAATCCCAGCCGTGATCAGTCCCTATGTTATGCGCGCTTTAGGCGAGCGGCAATCGCGCCGTTATTTTTTAACCGCCGAACGCTTTAACGCAACCACCGCTGCAACCTTAGGCTTAGTGCATCAAGTGGTTAGCAACGATACCTTGGAAAACCAGGCTGAGCCGCTGGTGCAAGCACTACTGCAAAATAGCCCAGCCGCGGTCAGTGCCGCTAAAAACTTATTACAGCAGATTTACAATAAAAACATTAACAACGAGGTTATTGCGCACACCACGCAAGCCATTGCAGAAATTCGTGTATCAGCAGAAGGCCAGGAAGGGCTTAGCGCCTTTTTAGAAAAACGAAAACCAAACTGGTTATAAACCCAACGCATGGCAAATGTCGCTAAGCTACAGCCAGGTCAAGCGTGCAGGTTTTACTCAAGCAGATACGCAAACTCATTATAACTCTACCGGCAAACTCGTATGCCAAGTGCAGCGAAACCGGTCAAATCAGCAGGATAAGAAAGTATGTTCCGTAAAATACTTATTGCTAACCGCGGCGAGATCGCTTGTCGGGTGATAGAAACCGCACATAAACTCGGGATCCGTTGCGTAGCCGTCTATTCAGAAGCCGATGCCAATGCCCGCCATGTGCGGATGGCCGATGAAGCCTTTTTACTTGGCCCCGCTGCCAGCAAGGATTCTTATCTGCGTGCCGATAAAATTCTCGCCATTGCCAAACAAAGCGGCGCTGAGGCCATTCACCCAGGCTATGGCTTTTTATCCGAGAATGAAGAGTTTGCCAAAGCCTGTGAAGACGCTGGCGTGGTATTTATTGGCCCACCAGTAGCGGCTATTGCGGCCATGGGCTCGAAAAGCGCCGCGAAAAAAATTATGCACGGCGCTGGAGTGCCTTTAGTACCAGGTTACCATGGTGACGATCAAACTGATGCCGTGTTAAAAGCCGAATCGGCAAAAATTGGCTATCCACAATTATTAAAAGCGGCTTATGGTGGCGGTGGTAAAGGCATGCGCGTGGTATGGCAAGCCGATGAGTTTGATGCTGCGCTCGCCAGTGCCCGCCGTGAAGCCAAAGCCGGTTTTGGTAACGATAAAATGCTGCTGGAGCGTTATCTCACTAAACCACGCCATATTGAAATTCAGGTTTTCGCTGACAACCACGGCAATGCCGTGTACTTAGCCGAGCGTGATTGTTCCATTCAACGGCGCCATCAAAAAGTGATTGAAGAAGCCCCGGCCCCAAGTTTTAGCACAGCGCAGCGCCAAGCCATGGGTGAAGCTGCCGTAAAAGCCGCTAAAGCCATTGATTACCGTGGTGCCGGTACGGTTGAGTTTTTATTTGATGAAGACGGTTCTTTCTATTTTATGGAAATGAACACACGCTTGCAGGTTGAGCATCCGGTGACCGAGATGATCACGGGTCAGGATTTAGTGCAGTGGCAATTACTGGTCGCGGCAGGCGAGCCACTGCCACTGACACAAGCGCAAGTACAATTAGATGGCCATGCCATTGAAGTGCGGGTGTATGCAGAAGATCCGGATAACGACTTTTTACCCGCTACCGGCAAACTGACCTATTTACGCCAACCCGAAGCCAGCCGCAATGTGCGGGTAGATACCGGTGTGGTTGAGCATGATGAGGTGAGCCCCTACTACGATCCGATGATTGCCAAACTGATTGTCTGGGATGAAAGCCGTGATCGTGCCATTAGCCGCATGTTACGCGCTTTAGATGATTACCGCATTGCCGGAGTCACCACTAACCTTGGTTTCTTAACCAGCTTAGTTGAGCACCCAGCGTTTAAAGCAGCGGAGCTTGATACCAACTTTATTAATAAGCATCAGCAAAGCTTGTTTGCTCCTGCGCATAGCCAAGAGAATCAAGCGCTGATTTTGGCAGCACTTTTTATCGTTGCGAAAAAACAAACGCAACAGCTCGCGCAAGCGACCAACAGCCCTTGGCAGTTTAATCATGGTTGGCGGCTGAACGAAACCGCGACACTCAAGCTCGATTTGCAAATGGGCGAAACTAAGCATGCGCTTAGCATTGCACAACAGCAACAGCAGATGACAGTTACGCTCGCGCAGCAGCTATTCGATTGCCAAGTTAACTTGGCTGGCGACGAGCTAAGCGCGGTGATTGCTGGGCATCGCATGAAGGTGCGGGTAAGCCAATATCAAGACACCATTAGCATTTTTATCAAGCATCAACGTTATGACATTGTTTATCAGACCGAAGTGACCACCGCCGTTGATGGCGCTGATCACGCCGGCAGCTTAACCGCGCCAATGAATGGCACTATCGTCGCTGTGCTTTGCAGTGAAAACCAAAGCGTCAAAGCCGGTGAAACGCTGGTGATTATGGAAGCGATGAAAATGGAATATGCCATTAAAGCGCCAAAAGATGGCGTGGTTAAAGCAGTATTTTATGCTGCTGGCGATTTAGTTAAAGATGGCGCTGAGCTAGTCGATTTTTGTGCGGAGGAGGCATGAGTTTTCCTAAGCGTGTGCGAATAGTTGAAGTCGGCCCGCGTGACGGCCTGCAAAACGAGCAAGCGGTAAGCAGCGCTGCCAAAATCGCGCTTATCGATATGCTCACGGCTGCTGGCCATCAGTATATTGAAGCCGGTGCTTTTGTATCCCCCAAGTGGGTGCCGCAAATGGCCGACTCTGCCGAGGTTTTTGCCGGCATTCGCCGTGGCGATACGGTAACGTATGCCGCCCTTACCCCAAATTTAAAAGGCTACGAAGCGGCCAAAGCCGCTGGTGCTACTGAAGTCGCTATCTTTGGTGCCGCTTCGGAAGCCTTTAGCCAAAAAAATATTAATTGCTCCGTAGCAGAGAGCTTAGAACGCTTTGCGCCTGTGATTGCGGCAGCGCAAGCAGATGGCATAAAAGTGCGTGGCTATGTCTCTTGTGTAGTCGGCTGCCCCTATCAAGGCGAGGTTGCCCCTGCTGATGTTGCTAAGGTAGCCAAGGCACTGTTAGAGATGGGCTGTTATGAGATTTCGCTTGGCGATACCATTGGTGTGGGTACCGCAAAAAGTGTTAACAACATGCTGGATGCTGTGTTAGCGGTTGTGCCATTAGCGCAGATCGCGGTGCATTTTCATGATACTTATGGTCAGGCGTTAACAAATATTTACGTGGCGCTAAGCCGCGGTGTTAGTGTCGTTGATAGCGCTGTCGCGGGTTTGGGTGGCTGTCCTTATGCCGCCGGTGCGTCAGGGAATGTTGCCACTGAAGATGTTGTGTATTTGTTAGAGGGGCTTGGCATTTCGCACGGCTTAGATTTAACTGCGCTGGCAAAAGCAGGCGCGTTTATTTGTCAGCAGCTTGGGAAGCGGTCTAGTTCTAAAGTAGGATTGGCGATTCAGGCGAAGTGCAGTCAAACTGCTTAGTAGATTAATTAGCCGCAAATTCGAGATTAGCGTAACGCCCTTAACTGGGTAGTTATTTAAAACAGAGGCTTCTAAGAGATCGCCTAAATCGAAACGCCAGGCTGCTTGCAGCCGATATTGCACACAAAGACGCTGTAAATACGTCCTTGTAAGCTCCTGTCCGGCATCCATGCCGGACACGCTTTGTTTAGCAATATCGACTCGCTGCCTGGCTGTATAGAAGTATTTAAGTAAATTGCTAAATAGTTCTGTAAAAAGTGATGTGTTATTTCGTAGCTACTTCTGGATGTAACACGAAAACATAACGAGGTGGTAAACGCATAGTACACTTTGACCGAGGGCGTGTTTTTCATGGATGAAAAACAGACAAATTCGTCGGGAACGAATTTGAACAGCGCTTGCGCTGGCCCGAAGGGCAAACTTCAGGAAGAAGTTTGTAACCGCACATGGATGGGTTCACGGCGTCCCTCGGCAAAGTTGTACGGCGCGTTTAGCCGCCGGATGCACCGGACTTTAAGCTGCTTAACTTGAAGTAACTGCAGCGTAAAGATAGGCGCAACGCCCATAGCTGGCTAAGAATTTTTTCGTAAACTAGCGACAAAAACGACAGAGGACAACAAATGGCAGGGTTTAATAAAGTCGTACACAGCTACGAAGACGCCATGGCAGGGCTGACAGACGGCATGACCGTTATCGCCGGAGGCTTTGGCTTATGCGGCATCCCCGAGGGCTTAATTGCCCAAATTAAAAAAATGGGCACCAAAGATCTTACCGTCGTCTCCAATAACTGCGGCGTCGATGGCTTTGGCTTAGGGATTTTACTTGAAGATCGGCAAATAAAAAAAATGATCGCCTCTTATGTGGGTGAAAACGCCCTGTTTGAAAAGCAACTGCTCAACGGCGAGCTGGAAGTCGAACTGACGCCACAAGGCACCCTCGCTGAAAAAATGCGTGCTGGCGGTGCTGGCATACCTGCTTTTTTTACTGCCACCGGCTACGGCACACCGGTTGCCGAAGGCAAAGAAACCCGTGAAATCAATGGCCGCAACTACGTATTAGAACCCGCCATCACCGGTGATTTTGCCATAGTGCGCGCCTGGAAAGCAGACCGTTACGGTAATTTAGTGTTCCGCCACACCTCCATGAACTTCAACCCGATGGCAGCGACTGCCGGGAAAATTACTGTAGCCGAAGTAGAAGAAATTGTGGAACCCGGTGAGCTGGAGCCGTCACAAATTCATACCCCAGGTATTTATGTGCAGCGCGTGATCAAAGGTAACTTTGAAAAACGCATTGAACGCCGTATGGTTCGGCAAGGTTAAGGAGGCAACAATGGCTTTATCACGTGAACAAGTTGCCATGCGCGTAGCGCAGGAACTGCAAGATGGTTACTACGTAAACCTGGGCATTGGTATTCCTACACTGGTCGCAAACTATGTGCCTGCAGGCATTGAAGTGATGCTGCAATCAGAAAACGGTTTACTCGGTATGGGGCCCTATCCAACCGAAGCAGAAATTGACGCCGATATGATTAACGCTGGCAAAGAAACCGTTACCGCCATCAAAGGCGCGGCTATTTTTAGCTCTGCCGAAAGCTTTGCGATGATCCGCGGCGGACATGTTGATTTAACAGTTCTAGGCGCTTTTGAAGTGGACCAAAACGGCAATATTGCCAGTTGGATGATCCCAGGCAAACTGGTAAAAGGCATGGGCGGTGCGATGGACCTGGTCGCCGGTGCACAAAACATTGTTGTTACCATGACCCATGCCGACAAATATGGGAATAGCAAACTACTGGAAAGCTGCACCCTACCCCTCACTGGCGTGGGCTGCGTGAAGAAAATCGTTACCGATTTAGCGGTGTTAGAAGTGCGTGACGGTGCCTTCCATCTGTTAGAACGCGCGCCTGGTATTTCCGTTGAGGAAATCCAGCAGAAAACCGCTGGCAAATTGGTTGTTGCTGGTGATATTCCGGAAATGCAGTTTGCCTAGCGGCTCGCGCTAGTCATCTTTGCTATGCAAGGCGCCTTTTGGCGCCTTTTCTTTTTCTAATTTGTGTTATTTACGCAAGAATACGCGATAGACAACACGCACCTTCCTTGTATAACACCGCTATTTTCGCCAATATAATCATCAGATTATACTAAAAGGAATATTGTCCATGTTTCGTTTAACTACCCTGGCGTTGCTATTGGCCAGCACAGCTGCAACTGCCGATCAATTTAGCATTAAAGCCAGTGCTACGGTTGCCAGTGCTGCTGATACCTTAGTGCTGTTAGTTAGCCCAGAACAATTAAATGCTAACCCACAGTTAGAAGCCATTAGTAAACAAGAGAACTTTAAGGCGGCTCATGGTGCTACGCTTACCTGGTTAGCTCCTTCTTCACCTTATAGTCAGTACCAACGCGTCGTGTTACTGGGCACTGGCGACACAGTAAAACTGACGCCTTACCAAGCCAGTTTATTGGGTGCGACTGCCGCACGAGCCCTTAAAGGGTCAGCCGCCAGCAGCATTCAACTAGACGCTTCTTTGATCAATCCCCCCTTTAGCCAAAGCGAACTGCTGGCACAATTAAGCCACGGTGTCGATTTAGCTAGTTACACCTTTACTCGCTACCATAGTGACAAAAAACCTGAAACAGTTCGGCAATTACATCTGTTAAGTAACGAGCAAAGTGCAGCAGAGCAGCGTTTGGCGCAGTTGGCGGCACTAAGCGAAGGTGTAAAACTGGCGCGCGATCTCACCAATGAGCCCGCAAATGGCATTTACCCAGAAACTTTCGCCAAACAGGCTCTGGAGCTAAGAAAACTCGGTGCCAAAGTCACGGTAATGGATGAAAAAGCACTGGAAAAAGCCGGTTTAGGCGCCATTATTGCCGTAGGTCGTGGCAGTGCCCGCCCACCGCGTATGGTGATAGTGCAATGGGAAGGCAGCAAGCAACAGCCTCTGGCTATTGTCGGTAAAGGTGTAACCTTTGATACCGGCGGTTATAACTTAAAAACCCAAGCTGATTCTATTCTAAGAATGACCAGCGATATGGCAGGTGCTGCAGCGGTATTAGGCACTATGCACACGCTGGCTAAACAGAAAGCTCCAGTCAATGTTGTCGCACTCATTCCACTGGCAGAAAATATGATCTCAGACCGCGCTTACTTACCAGGTGATGTGGTCACTGCCGGTAATGGTAAAACCATTGAGATTATTAATACCGACGCCGAAGGCCGTATGTTACTGGCTGATGCCCTATGGTATGCCGAGCAAAACTTTAAACCCCGCGCTATTGTTGATATTGCAACCTTAACGGGCGCTAAAGTGGGTGCAGTAGGTAGCTATTATGCTGGCCTTTTTAGTAAAGATGATGCTTTGGTCGCGCAACTCAATAAAGCTGGTGACACCGTGAATGAAAAAGTGTGGCGTTTACCCTTAAGTGATGAAATGTTGCCTGAACTTAAGAGTCGTATTGCGGATCTGCGCAATACCGGAAGCAGCACAGGAGCCTCTACCGCAGCATTATTTTTACAACAATTTGTTGAAAATACGCCTTTTGCGCACCTTGATATCGCCGGTAATGCGTTAAGTAATAGCAATCGCGGTTTACATACCGAAGGTGGCACGGGTTACGGTGTTCGTTTGTTAACTGAGTGGGTGTTAACGGCCGAGTAGCGTGATAACTTGCTGATCTTTCACAAACTATCCGAGTAAACCTATACAGCCAGGCAGCGAGTCGATATTGCTAAACAAAGCGTCTTTCGCATGGATGCGAAAGAGGAGCCCCCATGGAAGGGTTCACGGCGTCTTTGTGTGCAATATCGGCTGCAAGCAGCCTGGCGTTTAGGTTTAAACGATCCTTTAGAAGCTTCCGTTTTAAATTACTACCCAGTTAAGGGCGCTGCACCTATCTTTGCGCTGCTATTACTTCACGTTACGCAGATTCGAGATTGGCGCATCCGGCGGCTAAACGCGCCGTACGACTTTGTCGGGGCACGCTGTGGATACGTCCATGTACGCTGCTGTTTTTCATCCATGAAAAACACCTCCCCGAGCAAAGTGTACTATGCGTTTACCACCTCGTTCGATTCTTATGCATACCCAAGTGCACTTCTAGTCTGCTGCAAGGCTGTAGTATTGAGCATATTGCGAGCGAATAAATAACACCTATACAACCAGGCAGCGAGTCGATATTGCTAAACAAAGCGTCTTTCGCATGGATGCGAAAGAGGAGCCCCCATGGAAGGGTTCACGGCGTCTTTGTGTGCAATATCGGCTGCAAGCAGCCTGGCGTTTCGATTTAAGCGATCTTCTCGAAGCCGGTGGAGAAAATTACTACCCAGTTAAGGGCGTTGCACATATCTCAAATCTAAAGCTCCCTCAAGTTACGCAGGTTCAAAATTAGTGCATCCGGTGGCTAAACGTGCACCAAACAGCCTTAGAGATCTTCATCTGAGAAACTACAAATTGCCGGTTCGCTATCTTGTAACGGTGCGGCTAAAAAGGCTTGCAGATCTTCATCAACACAATCGAGACTGCCGTGCACACCGTGTGCAAGTGGGTATACCCTGAGCTGACGTTGACTAAAATACTCAAGCTGTTGTTGTACATCTTCCAATGGTGTCACACTATCTAAACTACCCTGTAAAAATAAGGTCGGTATTGCAGTACGGATCTGTTGCACCATCCGTTTATTTGGTAGAGTTTCGCCAAAAACAGGGCAAATGTCAGCAGGCCAGGTATAGGTGTAGAGCGCGCCATCTCGCATATGTCCCGTGAGGCCCTGTTGCAACGCCGCTGTTAATCTGGCGTGGTCAACAAAGGGCACCTCGTCGTAGCACAAATGACTGATCATGCTAATGCCTGAGTAATTCTGATCTTTTATCAGCTCGACATAATTATCAATGTAACGATAAAACGTCGAAATATCCCTTTGCTCAAGTTCAGTAATGACTTTAGCAATATCGCTGTAAATATCATGACCATAAATAGCAAAGTACAAGATACTCATAAAAGTATCACCCGTTAACTTGACGGGCAAAGGGCTACCCAGAAAACCACTTGGCAAAGACAAATGAATAGGATCGGCATTTAGTTGAGTAACAAGTTGCTGTAACCGCGTTGATACTGCGTCGATAGGTTCAACACAACTAGCATCGAATTCGCAATAATTAACCAGTTGCTGTAAGGGGCGTAAAAACCTTGCAACGGGATCCTTCATGCTCTTTAACGCAGGGAAGGCAGGGCTATCTAAAATTAGCGTGTCGACATTATCGGCATACTCATCGGCGTATAACAATGCATATACCGCACCATAAGACACGCCAAATAAACTCCATTCGTTTAATCCCAGTGCCTGTTGAAGCAAATTTAAATCTTGAATCACTGACAAACTATGATAAGCCGCGATATCAACGCCATGTTGTTGTAATTCCTGAATGCACGTTAAATAAAGCTCTGACTCTTGCGCAACATATTCTGCCATCACTTGAGGGTTTTTAAGTTGAGCCAGGGCATGTCGGGTAACCGCCGGGCAATTAAAGCGGGGATTTGCCATGCCAGTGCCGCGCGGATCTATCAGGTATAAATCACGATCTTGCCTAAGTACTGAGTGTTCAAAATCTCGCCAGATATACTCTACTACGTATTTGTTATGTAACCACATAGCCGCACCTGGGCCACCAGCACCTAAATGTATCACCGGCGGTTGTTTGGCGTTATCAGAAAAACGCTGAAAATGAATTACAGGAAACGAAATCGTCCTCGTCCCTTGCTGGTGATTTTCAGGCACAAACATTCGGTAACAATTCACTACAGGCCAATCGTCAGCGGAAGTAAACCAACAAGGTTGTGCAACTAAACCCAGCTGTTGTGCAGTTGATGGTGATGCAGAATTATCAGGTGATGCAGGAAAGTAAGCATACCAAAGCAAGCTGCTAATAGCCGCTAAACCTAACAAACTGAGTCCTTTTTTGATCATCTTAAGTGTTCCTTCCATTGACCTTATTGAGCACGCTATTACTATCCGGTTAAGGGCGTTGCACTAATCTTGAATCTGCAGTTGCCTCACGTTAAGCAAAAACACGCTTAACGCGTTAACCGCTTAATTAAACTCGAGGTATCCCAACGGTTCCCGCCCATTTGCTGCACTTCAGCATAAAACTGATCTACCAACGCCGTTAACGGCAAGGCGCTACCGTTTTTCCGCGCTTCATTCAGCGCTATCGATAAATCCTTGCGCATCCAATCTACGGCAAAACCAAAATCAAACTTATCATCCAGCATAGTCAGTGAGCGGTTTTGCATCTGCCAAGATGATGCCGCCCCCTGCGAAATTACCTCTACCACGGCAGCACCATCTAAACCGGCGTTTTTGGCAAAGTTCAGAGCTTCCGCCAACCCCTGCACGACACCAGCAATACAAATTTGATTGACCATTTTTGCCAGTTGCCCGGAACCAGCTGGCCCCAATAACTTTACACAACGGGAGTAACTCTGCATCGCTGTTTCAGCCTTCGCAAACACCTCTACCTCACCGCCTACCATCACCGTTAAAATTCCTTTCTCTGCCCCCGCCTGCCCGCCCGACACCGGTGCATCTAAAAAGCCAATACCTTTGGTCGCACAGGCAGTAGCCAACTCGCGTGCTAACTCAGCCGAAGCCGTAGTGTGATCAATTAAAATTGCCTGTGTTGCCATCGTCGACAACGCGCCTTGCTCGCCATAAACTACCGAGCGTACATCATCATCATTACCCACACACATAAAAACCATGCTGGCACCGGCAACTGCCGCTGCGGGAGTTAAGGCCGCTGCACCTCCATAGTGCTTTACCCAAAGCTCTGCCTTAGCAGCGGTGCGATTGTAAACCGTTACCTGATACCCTTTTTGCTGTAAATAGCCGGCCATAGGAAAACCCATAACGCCAAGCCCTAAAAACGCGACCTTAGTAAGTTGATTTGACATAAAAATGACTTAAAAATGTGACATAGTGGTAAGCTAGCTTACAAAGTTATCTGGCGAATGAAAAGCACTTAAAAGGAATGACGATGACCATACTCTATGATTTTACAGTAGCCGACAATCAGGGTAAGCCCATTGAGCTTAGCCAGTTTCGTGGTAAGGTGGTGCTTATTGTTAATACTGCCAGTAAATGCGGCTTCACCCCACAATATAAAGATTTAGAAGCCTTACATCAGCAGTATCATCAACGTGGCCTGGTTATTTTAGCTTTTCCCTGTAACCAGTTTGGTGGTCAGGAACCAGGCTCTAATGCCGAAATAACGCAATTTTGCGAACTGAATTACGGTGTCACCTTTCCGCTAATGGGCAAGCTGAATGTCAATGGCCCGGAAGCGGCACCGGTATTTGAATACCTGAAAGATAACGCCCGCGGCTTGCTAAAAAGCCGGGCAGTAAAGTGGAACTTTACCAAATTTCTGGTAAATAAAGAGGGGGTGGTGGTAAAACGTTATGCACCGCGCACAAAACCGGCCAGCATAGCCCAAGCCATCGAAGAATTACTGTAACTTTGATCTGGCGCTAATTATGACAACAGAAGATCCTCTAAGCTATCGGCATTCAGATGGGAGATTGCCGATGAAAATCGCTGTATTCAGTGCTAAAAAATACGATCAGGACGGCTTTAGCCAGTGGGCAGATGCCAGCTTGAAGTTTACTTATTTTGACAGCCGTCTCAGCCAGGAAAGTGTCAAGCTTGCTCAGGGTTGCCACGCCATTTGTGCTTTTGTGAATGATGATTTGTCAGCGCCGGTATTAAAACAGCTATCGGTCATGGGTATTGAGATGATTGCGCTACGCTGCGCTGGCTTTAATAATGTTGATCTCGACACAGCGAAAGAGCTGGGTATTCGGGTGGCACGGGTACCCGCTTATTCACCAGAAGCGGTAGCAGAACATACTCTTGCGATGATGCTCACCCTTAACCGCAAATTGCATAAAGCCTTTAACCGGGTACGCGATGATAATTTTGCGCTGGATGGCCTGCTGGGTTTTAATATGCATGGTAAAACCGTGGGGTTAATTGGCACGGGTCGCATTGGGCTGGCCACAGCACGTATTATTAAAGGCTTTGGTTGTAAGCTGCTTTGTTACGATGTACAAGAAAATGCTGAATTAGCCGGGCATTACACTAGCTTAGCGCAGCTGTATCAGCAAAGTGACATTATTAGCCTGCACTGCCCGCTTACCCCAGATACCCAGCATCTAATTAACCAAGACAGCCTGGCACAAATGAAAGACGGCGTAATGTTAATTAATACCAGCCGCGGCGCGCTTATTGATACTAAGGCCGTTATTAATAGCCTGAAAAGCCGTAAAATTGGTTATCTGGGGCTGGATGTATATGAACAAGAAGCGGATATCTTCTTTGAAGATTTGTCAGAGCAGATGATTGATGACGAAGTCTTCAAACGTTTGCTTACCTTTCCTAATGTACTAATCACCGGCCATCAGGCGTTTTTTACCAAAGAAGCCTTGCAGCAAATTAGTCAAATCACCAGTGAGAACCTGTTGGCCTTTGCCAGTGGCTTACGTAATGGCAACGAATTGGCGAACTAAAATTTTTACTGCGTGCTCCCAATAAAAAACGGCAGGAACCCCTGCCGTTTTTTATTTAAAGCTTAAAATTAAGCCTCGTCGCTTAATTCATTAACCAGTGTTTCGGCTAGCTCATCTGGCGCGACTACCACGCCCGGGCCATCAGCATCTGGCAATACCGCAATGCTTAATTCATCGCCGTTTAAGCCTTCAGTCCATTTATTTAACCAGGTATCTAAATCTACAGCCTGCGCCTGACAATTTTCCCATTCGCCTTCAATCCACTGCTTCGCCAGCTCAGCGTGTGGCCATACCGGAATACAACGCTCATCTTCAGCACTGACCAGCACAAAACCTTCGTCATCCGTCAAGATCCAGATTTGCTGTAAATCCGCCACAGCCTGAATGAAGTAATCGTAACGCTGCTCAGCATCCAGTGCAGTAATGCGGGCTAATTCTTCAGCAGATAATTGGTATTCCATAATATTTTCCCATCTAGTCGATATTGTACATAATGATGACGGATCCGCCGCAATAATGCTATCAGAAAAGGTTAGGCGTATTAAAAAAACGACATAGCGAGCAAGATCAAGATGCCATAACGTAAGCCTTTACCCAGGGTTACCAACAGTAAGAAAATGGGGAAAGGCACTTTTAACACTCCCGCCACCATGGTGAGAGGATCACCGACTACCGGCAACCAGGACAGTAACAAACTCCAGCGGCCATAGCGCAAAAATAACCGTTCGGCCCGAGCCAGTTGTTTTTCAGACACCGGAAACCAGCTTTTATGCTGAAAGCGTCTAAGCTGTATGCCAAGCCACCAGTTAACACAAGAACCCAGTGTATTACCTGTTGTCGCTGCTAACCAAAGCAGTAAAGGTTGGTAGGATTGCTGTAACAAAGTTAACAACAATAGCTCTGAAGAGGCTGGGAATAAGGTCGCCGCAATAAAGCCAGTGATAAATAACGAAAGGTAGGCCACAATAAATACTTCCAAAAATTAAGGGCATCAGGCCTTAAAACAGACTTGGCTTATTAGTATGACAGCTGCTTGGCTAAAGTGTTCTTGCCAAAGGGTAAAATAAGCAAGGTGCTAGCACAAAAAGTTAACAGCCCCCATACTTTAGTCGATATTTTATGCAATACATTTGACAACAATGGCGCTATTCTAGAACCTGAAGCTAAAGCAAACCGGGTCTTCAGTAGAGAACACGGTTTTGATAAACCGTATTTCATTATAAACCGGGAAACTGAACAGAAGATTTAGCCAAGTCAGGTAGCAGCTAGGTAATAAAAGCAAAGCGCACTTCAAAAAGAAAAAAATAATAAGCCAACCGGAGTTGTTATGTCAGCATCCTTTACCCGCCATATCCTATTTTTGCTGTGTTTACTGTTAATACAACTGGCCATTGCCTGGTTGCTTAGCCCACTATTCGCCTTAGCCATCGGCATACTCGCTATGGCCATCTACCTGTATCTAAACACCAACGTAGTTAACACCAGCAACGACATTACGCCTGAACAAAGCGCCACTCATGCCGCCTTTGCCAGTATCACCACCGCCACCTCGAAAATGGCCATAGGTGCTGCCGAGGTCTCATTTTACATTGATGGCTTAATTAAAGAGATCCGGCATAGTAGTGAAGATAGCCAGCAAATAGGCAGTGCCACTACAGATCTTACTACAACCAGCAGCCAGCTCAACCATAACTTACAAACCATCAACCAAACGATCAATCAGGCAGCTACAGCCAGCCAACAGGCCGATAATAATCTGCAAACCGGTGTGACCAAAATTCAGCAGTTAGCCAATGCAGTAAGCCATGCGGCTAGTGAGTTACAAGCATTGCGTGGTAATGCCGATAAGATTCAGCATATTACTGAGGTGATAAATAATGTGGCAGACCAAACTAATTTATTAGCGTTAAATGCGGCTATTGAAGCCGCCCGCGCCGGCGAGCAAGGCCGTGGTTTTGCCGTTGTCGCCGAGGAAGTGCGGGCCTTAGCCGGCAAAACAGCCGGGGCGACTAAAGACATTGCAGTTATGCTCAGTGATATTCGCAAGCAAAGTGAACACACCGCCTCGCTAATGCAGCAATTAGAACAAGCCAGCCAGCAAGTGCAACAGGAGTTACAGCAAGTTGCCACCGGCGTTAATCATATTAGCCAGGAAATTAGGCAATCGTCAGGAGCACTTGGCCAAATTGAGCAACTTAGCGCAGGGTTAGAGCAAACCGGCAGCCAAATCAGCTCGGCTATTCAAAATATCAGTAAGGCTTTACAAGCCATCGAGCAGAAAGGGCAAAGTATCGCCACTCAGGCTATCGAAGTGTCGGTTGAAACCGAAACCATTTACCGGGAGCTAAGTCAGCAGCAAATAGATGCCTTTTATCAGCCTATTTTGCAAGAAGCACAGCAAGCGGCAACCGCCGTTGGCAATTTACTCAGCCAGGCTATCAGCAGCGGGAAATTAAGCCGGGAGCAGTTATTTAGCGAAAAGTATCAGCCTATCGCCAATACCAATCCGCAAAAATTTAGCACGGCCTATGATAGTTACACTGATCAACATTTTCCTGCAATTCAGGAGCCTATTTTACAGCGCCAGGCGAAGGTACTGTATGCAGGGGCTGTTGATCGTAAAGGCTATTTCCCTACTCATAACCGTAAATTCAGTCAGCCACTCACCGGCAACTATGACAAAGACTTACTACAAAATCGTACCAAACGGATCTTTAATGATCGTACCGGCAGCCGCTGCGGTAGTAATACCGAAGCCATGTTGTTACAAACCTATAAACGCGATACGGGTGAAATTATGCATGATTTATCGGTCCCCATTTATGTCGACGGTAAGCACTGGGGGGGTTTTAGGATAGGTTTTAAACGTTAAAGCAAGTAAAGCGCTAATGAAAATCCCGCGAGCTGCTGCTTAAATCTGCCAGCAGCGGGGTTAAATCGGTTAAGCGACCGGCAATAATATGGGTAACGTCGCCGGCCCGCTCTAAAATCCCATTCACTTTTAGGATCTTTGCAGTTAAATAGGCTTTTTGCTGCGCCAGTGCCGTACCCTGCCAAACAATAATATTAACGTTACCAGTTTCATCTTCCAGAGTAATAAAGGTTACTCCTGCCGCCGTGCCCGGGCTCTGCCGTCCGGCAACCAACCCTGCCACACTCACCACGGCTTTATGTCGAACCTGCTCAAGCTGACTAGCCACCACACAGCCCCGGAGCTTTTGCTGTTGCCTAAGCCAGGCTAGCGGGTGCAACGTCAGACTTAAGCCCGTTGCCTGATAATCCTCTAACATAGCAGCTCTGGCATCTGGCGCAGCTAAATAAGCCGGGGTATTTTCGTTACTTGCGGCAAACAGTGGCAGTTGATCTTGCTGATCAAGTAAGTGCCAACGGCTGTTATAACGGTCGCCACTTAACGCCTGCAGCGCATTACTACTGGCCAGCGCCGCTAAGTCAGCTTTACTTAACCCAAGCTGTTTTAACTGTGTTAAGCCGCTAAAACCGCCAGCAGGTCGCTGTTGTTGTAACACTTTTGCGGCTTGCTCAGTTAGGCCTTTGACCAATCTTAACCCCAGCCTTATCCCCCAGTTGGTTGTTGGCTCAGCAGCTATGCTTGCTACCTCTACCGGTGTTAACGGCGTAGCTGCTTGTTGAGCCAATGCCAGCGGCGATTCAGCACTTAGCGAGTGCTCTGCCGTTTGCTGTGAATTTGCTGCCGGTAGTGGGCAGCATGCCAGTTCATGCTCCCAGTTAGAGTGATTAACACAAATGGGTAATACCGTAATGTGATGCCGTTTCGCATCCTGGATCAATTGTGCCGGCGAATAAAACCCCATTGGGTAACTGTTTAGAAGCGCGGTATAAAACGCGGCAGGATAATAATACTTTAACCAGGCCGACACATAGGCCAATACCGCAAAACTGGCCGAGTGCGATTCCGGAAAACCATATTCACCAAAACCACAAATTTGCTGGTAAATACGCTCGGCATACTGCTGGCTATAGCCGTTTTTTAGCATGCCCTGGATCAGCTTCTCTTTAAACTGCAACAGTTCGCCGGTTTTCTTCCAACTGGCCATGGCCCGGCGCAATTGATCAGCTTCACCACCACTAAAGCCTGCGGCTACCATGGCCAGTTGAATCACCTGCTCCTGAAAAATAGGTACCCCCAAAGTACGCTCCAGCACCCCGGCTACCGCCGCAGAGGGATAAGAAACGGCCTCTAAGCCATGACGACGCTGTAAATAAGGATGCACCATATCACCCTGAATCGGCCCTGGCCGCACTATGGCAATCTGAATCACCAGATCATAGTATTTCTCTGGCCTAAGCCGTGGCAGCATACTCATCTGCGCCCGCGATTCAATCTGAAACAGCCCCACCGTATCGGCCCGCTGGATCATCTGGTAAACCCTGGCATCGTCTCCCAATGTGTTAATGCTATGAATACTTAATGCTTGCTGATAGTGCTTTGCCACTAAGGCAAAACAGCGTCGAATCGCTGTAAGCATACCAAGCGCCAGCACATCCACCTTTAATAAGCCCAGGGTTTCCAGATCATCTTTATCCCACTGGATCACCGTACGCTCTGCCATGGCCGCATTTTCCACCGGCACTAACTCATATAAGGGGCCAGCAGAGATCACAAAGCCGCCAACATGCTGCGATAAATGCCTCGGAAAACCCCGAATCTGCTCAACTAAACTCACTAATTGTTGCCCCAGGCCCTGAGTGGCATCGAGTCCCAACTGGCTTAACTGCTGCTGCCAGCTAACGGCAGCGTGGCGGCGATTAACGTTATTGATAAAGTAGTCTAGTTGCGCTTCATTAATACCCAGCGCCTTACCCACGTCACGCAGGGCACTTTTAAAGCGATAACTGATCACCGTGGCCGCTATAGCCGCGCGTTCACGACCATATTTTTGATACAAGTACTGAATAACTTCTTCGCGCCGTTCATGCTCAAAATCAACGTCAATATCCGGTGGCTCCCGCCGCTCACGGGATAAAAAACGCTCAAACAGCACCTTAATTTGCCGCGGATCGACCGCCGTAATTTCCAGGCAATAACACACCACCGAGTTGGCCGCTGAACCACGCCCCTGATATAAAATATGCCGGCCTTTCGCAAATTGCACCAGATCGTAAATGGTTAGAAAAAAATACTCGTACTTTAGCTCCGTAATCAGACTTAGCTCTTTTTCAATCAGTAAACGTACTGCAGCGGGTATACCGGTATCGGCAAAGCGTCGCTCTGCTCCCTGCTCCACTAAAGCCCGTAAATAACCACTGGCTGTCTGTCCGGCAGGTACTAGTTCAGCAGGATATTCATACTTAAGCTCTGTTAAGCAAAAGGTACAGCGCGCAGCCAACACCAGGGTAGTTGCCAGTGCCGTCTCGCTATACAATCTGGCTAATTTTGTAACGGGACGCAAGCTGGCTTCGGCATTACTAAGTAGCTGACGTCCCAATTGCTGTACCGGCTGTTTTAGCCGGATGGCTGTTAGCACCTGCTGCAACGCCAGACGCGCCGGTTTATGCATCAGCACAGCGCCAACTGCAACCTGTTCTACATTAAATTGCGCCGCCAAGGCGTCACATTGCGTCAGATAAGCGCTTTCCTGATAACGCAAATGGCGCACTACCGCCAGAGATAAACGCCCGGCAAAATGCTTAGCTAACCAAGGCCCCCACTGCTGATCACTGGCAGCATCGCCCTGCGGTAACCATAAAGCCAGACAATGGCGGGCCGACAGCAAATCCCAGCTATCCAACTGATACTGCCCCTTACTGGCTCGCCGCCGGCTATTGCTAATAATACGGCAAAGCTCTGCATAAGCCTGACGGTTTGGGCAAAGCAAAACCAGACGCAGGTTATCCAGCTGAAAGTAACTGCCAACAATTAGCTTTAACGCTAGCTGCTGCTCCCTAATTTGTCGGTAAGCCCGTACTATACCGGCCACCGAGCACTCATCGGTCAGCGCTAACGCCTCGTATCCCAGGGCCGCCGCTTGCTCTACCAGTTCTTCCGGGCTGGAAGCACCTTGCAAGAAACTAAAGTTAGAACGACAAAAAAGCTCAGCGTAGGCCATTGGCATGACCAACTCCGCACATTAATGATTGCCGCCGCAACGGCAGTTTAACTAAACCAGCCATGGATAAACCATTGCTGGGCAGGCGTTTTAAATACCCAAAGTTGCTGTCCTTGCCTATTACGCGCAACATAGTAGTCACGCTGGCGTAGTACGCCACTTTGCCAGCATAGGCTCTCCAGTCGCTCTGGCGCGCTCAGTAACTGAATAGGTTCAGTCAGGTTAACCGGTTCGGCCAATTGTAAACTGGGTCTGATAGCATAAGGCTTGTCTGCCATCAGCGAAGCCGCTGTACTGTTATGCTCTTTTTCTGGCAAGGGGGCTTGCCGCTGCAGGCTTTGCTCTGGCCAATGGCAGCTGACATAAGCCGGGCTGTGCAAAACCTGTTGACCTAGTTTTGCCGCCAGTAAACTTAGTAACTGCACTTTACTCAATGTGGTGTTTTTTTCTATGCCGGATTGTTTATCATCAAGTAGCGTACTGTTCTGCGCCACTGCTGCGCTTAACTGTAATGCTTGTAACTCCAGGGCATACACCGGCTCTGGCAACTTAACCTGTTCTAATTGCAAGCTTAACAAACTTTGCCAACGTGCCGCCTGCACTTCCCCTCCCATGGCTTGTACCCGGATCTGCCGTGGCGCTTGCTGACGAAAATACAGGGTTAGTATCAGGCAGCGACAGAGCTGATTACGCTGTTGTAAAAATTGTTGCAACTGCTTAAGCAAAGGGCTTACCGGGCGCAGTAAAATCTCCGTTTGACTGATTTCATACTGTAGTAACAGATAATGCTGAAATTGGCTGGCCGGCCGGTAAAACTGCAATGGCCTAGGGCTATCGCCCGCTAATTGCTGTAAATAGCCCACGACCTCGTGCGGAAAACGCCGCGCTAACTCCGCAGGAGCCAGCACTTGTAATTGCCCTATGTGCCGGATCCCTAATCTGGCGAGCTGTTGCTGCACCTCGGTACTTAAATCGCTATAGCTCAGTTCAGTTTGCTGTAAGGCCTTAAGTCTTTGCTCTGGATCCAGCGTTAAGCACTGCCGGCCAGCGCGGGCTAACAAACGGGCACTAACAGGTGTACTGGCGCAGGCCGCTATCACCCGGCATTGTTGCACCTGTAGAAGTTGTTGTAATTGTTGCCAATAGGCCGCAAACCCCGAATATAACTGCAGCATAGTGCCGGCCCGGATGCAAAGGCCATCGGGCGGCTGCAGGGCAATATCGCCGGTGTATTGATAAAGCCGCACACAGAGCTGCTGTAATAATTGTTGCTGCCGGCGCTCATCCGGAGGGAACAGCTGTAATTTAGGGCACAGTAATACCGCTGTCGCTACACTCTGACCAACACTCACTCCAGCTTGTGCCGCCTCGGCATTTACCGCTAGCAACTGATGCCGCCGTGGCTCAGCCAGTGCCATAGGTACAGCTGGTGCTGCGGCACTTAGGTTATCTAACAACAAAGAAGGAAAGTGTAAATAAAGCCACAGCATCGCTTAGCCTACTGCTGCCAAAGTAAACTGCACTGGGTTTTGTTGCGGATAAAGGGCTGGCCAGGCCGCCTGCATGTTAAGCGTAAATTCCAACCCTGCCCAGCTAGCACGCCGCTTTAATACCCTAAGCTGTAACCCTTGAGCGGTAGGCGACAAACTTAATGCCAGCGCTAAAGGTAAAGACAAGGTGGGCGTTTCGGTACTAAATTGGATCAATAACGCCTGCTGTTGCTCGGCGGCTAATTGCAAACGCCTGCCGGCAACCTGCGACAAACACGGCTGCCATAGCAATACGGCTTTAAATAAGCCACTGCGCAATACCTGCTCGGCCGCCCAAAGGCCATCAGCCCCTGTCAGTTGCGACAATAATAATATTTTATGGAGCTGTAAGCCGGCTGCCAGCAAGGGTTCAGCCTGTAGCTGTTGTGGAGGATTAATCAGACACAGCAAACCTTGTTGCTGCAAAAGCCCCAGCAAGGGTAACACTAACCGCAGCTCACCAATGGCCGGCAAACTTTGCAGGGCAACCAGCCCCTGCGCCGGCCAGCCGCCCAGCGCCTGATCAAACTCCGGATAACCAGAAGGCCAACCCGCTATATTTTGCCTTACCGCTGAACCTTGCCAGATTAACTGGCGGCGGCTAAGTTGTTCCAGTAACCCTTGCATCGTACCTACACACCAAAATACTGTTCATATATACAGTATATTTATCTTACTGGCAGATGCAAGGTTTTCGCGCAGTATTACTGCCGCTTTAGTAAAGTCAGCACTTCAGAATGGCTACTATGTGCAAATAAATCAAAGAGTTGAACTTTAATTAGTTGATAACCCTTTAGTTGCTGTAAATCAGCCGCCAGGCTTTGCGCATTACAGCTGGAATAGATTAACCAGCGTGGTTGTAAGCGGCTGATATCCTGACATAAGGCAGTGCCTAAGCCTCGTCTGGGAGGATTCACCACCAATAAATCGGGCGCCTGTGCCGCTGCATAAGCAAAGGCAGCAGAGTCCAGTGCCTGAAAGCTGACTTTGCTTAACCCCAGCTCGGCAGCGGATTGCGTAGCACTGGCAATAGCCGCCGCCGCAATTTCAATCCCCACCAAGCTAGGCGCTTGCAGCGTCTGTTGCTGCAAAGCGCTGGCCAGATGTAAACCAAAGCCTCCTACCCCGCAAAATAGATCCCAAAGTTGGGACAATTGCTCGCCTTGTTGCGCCAACGCTATCGCCCACTCAGCTGCCGTGCGATACAGAGCAGCAGCGACCCTTGGGTTGGTTTGAAAAAAGCTTTGCGGCGTTAAATACAGCGGTACCTGATTAAGCTGCTCGCGCAATAGCGTTTGCGGGGTTAAAACAATTTCTTCCGCACCTTCTAACAAGGCCGCATGCTGCGGCTGCAAATTAATGCTTACTACCTCCAGCTCGGGGACTTGGCTTAACAACTGTGGCAGAAATTTCTGAATAACTGCAAGATGATTTTTTGAACGTAGTACAAAGCGCAGCATAAAACGGCCACTGTGCTGGCTTAGGCTAAGCAGAATAAATTTCAGCTCACCGCGGCGCTCGGTGATTTGATAAGGCTGCAGCTTCGCCAGCCGAATAAAGTCTTTTAGCGCACTAAATACTGGCGCAAAGCTAGCGGGGTATAGCGGACAATCGGCTAAATCTAAAGCTTCTCCCTGCGAGTTAACAATACCTAACAGCGGTGTCTCGCTACTGCCCAGCACCACCATTTTTGCTTTATAGCGAAACTGCTGCTCAGCACTGGCTACCGCAGGTAAACACTCAAAAGGTTGTAAGGGCGCTAATAAAGCGGTGAGTTGCTGCTGTTTTAGCGCTAATTGCGTTTGATAAGGTGTAGCCAGCCATTGGCACGACTGACAACGCCCGGCAGCAAAATGACCACACTGCATGCCGTTTAATCCTGCGCCAGCAGCAAGGGTAATGCCGCCTTGTCACCATCATTTTCAGCCGGGGTTAGCCCTACTGCTGCCGCCATCACATTGTACATGTCCACCATACTCAGTTTTGGTATTACCGCAGCACGCTGAAAAGCCGGACCAAAAGCAATGAGCATGCCCTGCATCTCCAGCTCGGTATTATCATAGCCATGGCTGCCGCGCGCCCGTAAAAAAGAGGGATCGGCCTTTAAACCCGGTAATAAGCTTTTACGCACAAAGATCCAGGGCTGTTCGGCCAGCATAATAATGGGCGCAATGCGGGCATGTTGTTGATGATAAAAGCGCGCCGGTAATTCCGCTTTGCGATATAAACGCATGTGCTCTGGATTATACCGCTCGGCAATTTGCTGATAGATCTTTTCCTCTTCGCCTTCTTTTGGAAAAATGCTAACAATTTCCCGCGAAAAACGTACACTCCGTGCTAGGCTGCTATCAAATAATTCATCAGCAATCATATATTTACGCTGATCAACTTCTGCCATACCATGATCAGAACTAATGATTAGGTTGACCTGTTCAAATTGCCCGCGAGTACGCAAGGTATTGACTAAATACGCGATTTCCGCATCCACGGCTACCAGCGCTTCGCGCACTTCGCTTGACGCTGGCCCATAGCTATGTCCGGCACTATCAACATCACTAAAATATAAGGTAATTACTCGTGGGCGCTCAGCTGCTGGCATCGCCAACCAGGCTAACACTTGCTCGGTGCGCTCTCTAAGCGGCGTATCATGCTTGTAAGGGAACCAGTAGCTTGGTCTTTTGCCTTTAATTTCGGCCTCTGATCCCGGGAAGAAATAGGTCGCTGCGGTCACGCCCTGTAACTCAGCGGTGATCCAAATAGGTTCCCCTCCCCACCAGAAACCATCGGCCACTTCTTGCTGCATACTCATCGCAAATTGCCGCTGATAAATAGGATCGTACATCGAATTATCGACAATACCATGCTTCTCCGGGTGCAGCCCCGTCACTAACGAATAGTGATTGGGAAAGGTCTTGCTGGGGAACACCGGCTGTAACTGCTTTACATGCACGCCAGCAGCAGCCAACTCAGACAGCATTGGTGCCTGGTGTAAATCAAGATAATCATGGCGCAGGCCATCAATAGAAATAATCACCAGGCTATGCTGGTTTTTAACCGCCGTTTTAGCACCTGCGGTCACAGGGGCTTTGCTACAAGCCGCCAGTAATACCGACAGTGATACAGTGAGTAGAAGAGCAAAAATTCTCATGCGGATGTTATCTCACGCGTTAGGCCGTTCTTTCAAAAGTGCGGCAATATCATTAAGCCGTTAAGTTTACTGCTTTTTGCCTGCAGCTTCATGACATTCTGCCCAATTTTATTGCACATTCAGCGTAATTTCACTGACATTGCCTAAATCATCCTGCACCCTTAACTGATAACGGCCTGTTGTTGCTGGCCAGAATAAGGTCTCGCCGGGCTTAACAGTCCCTAAAAAGCGCTGATCGGCAAACCAATAACCTTGCTTGGCCGCACCATCAAAGCGGGCTTGTAAGGCTAACGGCTGATCTGCTTGCGGTAAGTAAGTTAAATGCGGCTGCGGTGAAACGATTTGCGGCGGCTGTACCTGGGTTTGGCTAAGCTGCTGGCAATCTTCCGCAAAAGCAGG
Organism: Alishewanella longhuensis; assembly: GCF_014653435.1. Taxonomy (GTDB): domain Bacteria; phylum Pseudomonadota; class Gammaproteobacteria; order Enterobacterales; family Alteromonadaceae; genus Alishewanella; species Alishewanella longhuensis. Next base: position 239,149 of record NZ_BNAO01000003.1, read on the forward strand.
GGGTTGGCGTAAACGAATACCCGCTTGCTGATACAGCGCAGCGATATCAGAGGGCCAAAACTCAAACACCGCAAGCTCAGTGAGCGGTGGTTGATGCTGGCATGCCCGTAAACCACTTTGCCGATATACCGGTACCGGCCGATGCAAATCCGAGACTGCAACGGGCGATACACCAGGAATAACCCAGCCAGACTCCATTTCTGGGCAAAACTGATTAGGCAACTGGTAGCTTTGCCGACACAGCGCCACTTCACGTAAATTAAGCTGCTCGCTTTGCGCAAACAGCCGTTGGTTGGCGTGCTGCTGCTCACCTAACAGCGGTAATAACGAAAAAAACAACGGGGCCGCTACATTACGGCCAATTAAATTCGGGTTACTGCTGCCATCAAAATTACCCAGCCACACCGCCAGCACATAATCGCCATAAAGCCCCAGCGTCCAGGCATCCCTATAGGCATAAGAGGTGCCGGTTTTCCAGGCAACTTGAGGTGTTGTCGTCAGCGCCGTAAGGCGTTCATTTTGCAGTGCAGGCTGTGTCGCTAACATCTTTAACGTTAAAAAAGCGGCTTCGGGTAAGAGCCCCCGCCACTCAACATCTTCTTGGCTGCTAACTGGCAGTTTGCTGTTAAATGCAACGTTAAGTTCGGCATCCTTTCTGGTGTTAATTGTCTTGTGATGTTTTGCTTGCTGTGGCGCAGCGTTAGCGCTTTGCGCCAGCCACTGCAGCGGTTGGTAATGCCCTTGGTTACCTAACATCGCATACAGTTTGACTAACTGCTGCATCGATATCTCCATCCCCCCCAGCGCCAAAGCTAAGCCGTAATAATCGGCGGCTTGTGGCAATGGCACCTGGTTAGCCGCTAGCCATTGGTAAAAATCAGGTTGCTGCAGCTGCGCTTGTAGGGTGACCGCCGGAACATTGCGGCTTTGTACCAGTGCCTCAGTAGCGGTAATGGGCCCACGAAAACGCCTATCAAAATTCTCCGGGCTAAAGAGTCCAAAACGCTGCGGTAAATCTTTCAGCAAACTTTTCGGATGAATAACCCCCTGCTGCAGGGCTAAGGCAAATATAAAAGGCTTTAATGCTGATCCCGGAGAGCGAAGCGCCGCTGTGCCATCTACCTGACCGGCAATAGCGCTATTAAAAAAATCAGCCGAGCCAAGATAAGCTTTAATTTGCATGCTAGGTCGGTGTACCACTAGCACACTGGCATTGTTGATGCCCAAGCGTTGTTGCTGGCGCAAGTAAGCCTTAAGTTGTTGGGTCACTTGCTGCTGTAAATGCCAATCTAAACTGCTATGTATCGGCCCACTGGGCTGCTGCCGCGCCAGCGCTTGCACAAAATGCGGGGCGACAAAGGGTAAGTCGCGACGGCTCTCAAAGCTCAGCGGTAAGGCTAATAACTGCTGCTCGGTCGAGCTGGTGGGATAAGTTTGTTGCCAGGCTTGCAATAACCTTAAACGCGCCTGCTGCAGTTGCTGTTGTCCGTTCTGACGCTCAGGATTGCGCTGCAGCGGATTTTGCGGGATCACTGCGAGCGCCAGGGCTTCGGCGGTACTTAATTCAGCCGCTGGCTTGCCAAAATAGATCAGGCTGGCCGCACCGACACTTTCGATATTGGCACCATAGGGCGCATAATTTAAGTAGCCCTCTAAAATCTCGGCCTTGGTTAAATGCCGTTCTAAATAAAACGCCAGCATAATTTGCTGCAGCTTGCCGGCAAGGCTTTGACTATTTAACCCATAGTGCATACGCGCCAATTGCATACTAATGGTCGACGCGCCCTGGCGTCGACCGCCTTTCACCACGCCTTGCCAAAATGCGCGGCAAAATGCAGTGATATCCAGGCCAAAATGCTGGTAAAAGCGCCGATCTTCATACAGTATTGTAGCTTGTTGTACTACCGGTGCCATATCGGTCAGCGCCAAACGTAAGCGATAACGCTCATCAGCTGCCGGCCGCAGTGCCAATAACTCACCTTCCCTGGCAAAAAATGCCTGGCTCCCCGCATAATGTCGATAAAGATCTGGCTTGGGTGTTAACCAGGGCAAGACCAACCCGCCAAGCCACAAGGCCAAACACAGCATAAAGAGCGCGAGCAGCACACCGCGCAGCTTACGTTGTTGCTTTATTCCCTGACGCATCGTTCTGCGCTGAGTTAGGGCTGACTGGCCGCTGCCGGCGCCTGATAGGCGCCAACGCTAAGCTTGCCTGCCGCGGTTTGCGCCCTAATGCGGCTATCATACATGGCCTCAGCCGCCGCAACCGGCACCGCAAACTCGCCTGCCGCGCTGACCCGTACCTGATAACTCAGCTCCGTCATTTGCGGTGCAAAGCTACCGTACCAAACTAAACGATCTTCACGAATATCCAGATAATCAGCCCGCCAGCGGTTACTTTGCCGCGGTACAGAGCTGCGTACCACCTCAAAGCCCGCTGGCAGTAAGTCAGTGACGACGACGTTTGGTATCGTCTCTTTACCTAAACTACGGATCCTAAGCCGTACTGTTAGTAGCTGCCCTTGGTTAATAGTGGTCACTTTATTGCCTTCGACATCTAAATAATCCCGCACCAACTCCAGTCCATCCGCTATAGGCTGAGTGGGTAACGCGGCGGCATAGCCTTGTTCCGATAACGCATAAAACAGCGGGTAATCGGCCTTTACTGCCAATTGCTTGATTTCATCACTACTGCGGGCGGTGGCATACGGCAGATTAGCGATTAGCGCCAACGCCTGACCGTCGGCCAATAACTGCGGTAAGGCTTTGCCCGGTTCTGCTGTTACCTTGGCGTAGGCCGATAAGGCCAGGATACTGTAGGATGCAGCTTGCGTATGATACGCTCCAGCAAACAGCGGCTCTAGCTGCGCCAGAATTTGCGCGCTGCTAAGCTGCTTGGCCCGCTCGGGAAAATGCCGCGCCAGCAAGTACAGATACTGGCTATCTAAATTAAACTGCGACTGGAACTGGCTGCTGGCAAAAGGCTGCACTTGCAGGCTGACAGGCTTATAATCGCGTTCTAATTGCGACACCTGACCCGGCCGATAGTTTCTGATTAAACTTTCTGCCAAAGCCGGTTGTTGTAATAACTGATAACTGGCTGCCATGTAGACCGCAGTACTGTCTGATTGCCAACGGCTCTGGTGTTGCTGCTCCAGCCGCTCATGTAAGCTGGTTAAGGCATTACTTACCTGTTCGCCTTTAACACTTAGCAAATAAATCGCCTGTGCCCGCAGCCTGGCTTGATACAAGTTGGCGCCGTTGAGCCGGCTTAGACCACGTAAATAGTTAAGGGCGCGATCCAACAAATAATGCGGCACCGCAAAACCTTGCTGCTCGGCTTCAATTAAAAACTGGATCACATACACCGAGGGGAAATCGGCACTCTCGGCCTGCCCCGGCCAAAAGGCAAACCCGCCATCGCTTTGTTGCCGCTCAGATAAAGCCTGCAACACCTTGGCAAATTTTTCATTTAACAGCGGCCACTGTGCCTGAAAATGCGGCTGCTGCACCAGCGGGATCCACGGAAAGACCTGACTGACCATCTGCTCGGTACAACCATGCGGATAGGTATCCAGATAATGGCTTAATCTGTCCACCAACAATAACGGGCTGCTGCCTGCCGTTAACTGCCGCTCAGCCAATACCGGTAATAACGGCGTGGCAGTAAGGCGTTGCTGACCACTCGGGCTGTAACCAAAGGTAAGCTGTCGCAGATAAGGCTGCGCCGGACGAATGCTTAAACTGAGCTCGCGCTTAGCACTTTCACTGCCATCTGCTGTGGTCACGGTAAAGCTAATACTGGCTTCACCTGGCACAGTGCCGGCTTTTACACGCATCCGTAATGCTTGTTCACTGCCTTCTGCTAAGGTGATCTGTTGGCTGGCGGCCGACATTAAGCTTAAACCTTCACTCACCTTTGTACTTACCGTTAATCCCAGGGCATTCCCCGAACCGGGCAACATATTGGTGACCGACAGGCTGACGTCAAATTCATCCTCTGGCGCGACGGCAGTCAGCACATCGGGCTGTAATACAAAGGGACCACGCACCCGTACATCCTGACTGGTTGCGCCCAGAGCTTGCTCTGATACCGCCACCGCCATCAATTTCACGGCACCCGTAAAAGTCTCGGGCAAGCGCGCTTGATGTACTGTACCTTCGCTGTTAGTTTGCACCACCCCTAGCCAGAATACCCCAGGCTGATCAACGCGTCTGGCAAACGGATTTAGATTGGCATCCAGCATAGCGCCAGCCACCATCATCCGCTGACGATCGCCGCCAATACCGGCCCGTAGCCGCTGCAAAGCGCTAAATTCTGGCAAAACTAAATCCAACATTTGCATACTGCGTACCTGCAGTGCGCGTTTTTGTAAAAAGAAGCCCAGCGGATCCGGCAATTCATAGTCAGCGACCTGCAAGATACCGAGATCAACACCATACAGCAGTACATCAGCAGGCTGGTTGCTGCTAAGCTTAATTGAAAAATCTTTGCCAGGACGCACCAACTCAGGCGCGGTTAAGCTCAGGTTTAACGCTCGGGCAGAGCGGGCAATATTAAACGGCTGTACCGCATAACTCAGTGGGCTTAGCAATAACTCTGGCGCCCCGGCTGCGCGCACAAAACTGACATTTAAATAGGCATTGCCCTGCAAGCCCGGCGGCACCTGAATACGTTGTACGCTATGGCTGCTATCGGCCTTAAACCAGCTAAAGGCTTCCACTTTATCGGTCTCAATGGTCACTAAGCCGGTACCGGTGTAAGGTGCGGTAACGCTAAATTCCAGCCATTCACCTACCTGATAATCGGTTTTGCTCAGCGTTAACTGTAACTGGGCATTTTGCTCCAGTTTTGCGGTTAAATTGGCGGTGCCTACTACGGTATAATCGGTTTGACTCAGCAGCTCACCGGCCGCATTAAGCAGCTGCAGCTGATATTCACCCGGCTCGGTGGTATTAAGGGTGTAGCTAACCCCCTGCTCGGGTATGGCAAAAGCCTGTTCGCTTAAGGTTTTTTGCTGCAGCACGGTTTGATACTGCAAGCTGCCGTCGGCTTGCTTAACTAAGCTGGACAGCGGTGTTTTTTGGATCAGCTTAAGGGTGAGTGCACTTTGCGCTTGCAATGCCAGTTGCTGATCAATAGCAATAAAATGGACGTGTCGGCGCTGTGCTTGCTGTAAAAAGCCCAGCTCGCCATCGGCCTTAACTCCAATCAACAAAGGGCTGGCAGCAAGTAAGGCCGCGCTGCCATGTTGCACCGCACGACCGCCGGCACCATCAAAGCCATCAACATACAGCTGTAGGCGCCATTGCCCGCCACTAAAACGTTGTAACGGCAAAGTAAAACTCACCTGCCCTGCACTGTCAGTTTGTTGCTCTGGTACGCTATCGCGCTGCCGTACCAAACTATCATCATTTTTTAACCCAAAGCGATAGTCAGGATATTGCTCAAAGCGAAAGGCACTGGGGATTAATTCGTAGCGCGCTGTTACGCGACGCTGCTGGGCAGCACTGCCAAATAAGTTGTCTAATTGGACATTCAGAGCTAAATCATCTGGTGTGAGCCAACCTGCCGCTTGTTGGTTGAACCTACTGCTAATTTTCAGGGTATCGGGTAAAAACTCCTCAACCGTAAAACTCACATCCCCTAAATGCTGCCGGGTACGGCCTTGCGCATCCAACAGCTGCACCGCCGCCCAATACTGGCCGGTATCGCTATACTGCGCAGTGTTCAGACTAAAGGTTTGTAAGCCACGCGGCGTTAAGGTGAATTTTTGTTGCTGCACCGTATTACCGCGCGGACCATTGACGCTTAGTTGTAAAGACAGGTTTGCTGCCTTAACCGGATCTAAATCACTGCGGCGAATGATACTGGCTAAGCGTACTTGCTCGCCGGGTCGATAAATGCCGCGATCACTAAATAAAAAGGCTTTTAGCTGATCAGGCTGCGAGGATTGATACTCGCCATCTACCGCAAAACGGGAAAAGTCTAACTGTCGGCTATAACGATCATAGGGAATAAAGGTGCTATCAGTCTGGCCATTTTGGTTATAGCGGACCAAATACACCACGGGTTGCTGTGCGCCCTGGAAGCCCTGGGTTACGCCAAGTTGCGCCTGCCCCTGTGTATCGGTTGTGGCACGCAGTATTGGCATGCCATTACGACCCAGTAGCTGTACCTCTGCGCCCGCTACCGGCTCGCCACTTAGCAGCGACATCACAAACACCCGCTGACTGCTATCGTTCTGATGTTTTACCATTAAGCCAAGATCGGTCACCATTACCAGGCGTTTATCTAATACTTCACCACGCCAATCTGGATGCTCGGGATTATGTTGATACAGTTCAATAAAATACACGCCCATACCTGCACGTGCAAAATGCGGTTTTAAATCTAGGCTTAAAAATTGGTTTTGCTGCGGTTTGCTGGTATTGGCGCTTAGCAACTGCTCGGTAATATCGGCCAGGTTTTCCGGGCCAAAGCTATAATTGTAGAAAAACGGATTACTGATATCGCCGCCACTTTGGCTAATTAAGTGGTTCAGATGTTGCGGTAATACTTTAGCCAGCCGCACTTTTATTTGTGGTACGCCACGGCTAATCAATTGCAGCTTTTGTTCACCGGATAGCAATAACACAGCGCCAGCACCACTGATCCGCGCTTCTTTTGGGTACTCTGGCAAGGTGAGTACGCTTTGAAAAAGCTTAGTCAGCTGGTACTGATCCAGCCCCGGTAAACCGGCAGTAACCACCACCGCCAATTGCCGGCCTACGGGTAAATCCAGTTTTACTGCAAAATCTTGCTCATGGGCAAAGGCGCCCGGTTGTAACTGGTAGGTCAGCCGTTCTGCTTGCTGTAAATTGGCAGCGGTCAGTTCAGCGGTGCTCCAACTGCGCTTATTGGCTTTTTGCGGCAGTAAATACAGGGTGAGATGCTCTGCTAAATCGGCATAACGTACCCGCTCAGTCAGGCTTAACTGCAGCACTTGTTCAGGCTCTTCCTGGCTATTTCTCACCAGTTGAATTTGCGCTGCGCCTACTTGCAACACCGAAGCGCCATCAGGAATACGCAGTTGTTGCTCTTGCGCAGTCAACGTTTTGCCTGTACCCATAGCGGCGGTTACGCCAGCAGCCAAATGCAGCGTTAAAAACTGCTCTTGCTCAGGTAAAGTAATGGCCTCAGTTTGCAAATACCAAAGTCTGTCGTGCTCAGCTGCTTGTAAGGTGTAAGACAGTGGCTTAGCTGCTGCGCCGGCACGGGCGCCCGTCTCGGGTAAACGCAGCGCTATGGCAGCGCGCACGCTTTGCTCGGTAACCGCATGACTAAAGGCCAGCGTCGCCAATACTTTTCGTACCGACAACTGCTCAGGATCCTGATAAAAACGCAATTCTTGTAGCTGTGCCGTTAATTCAGCACTGCTAAATTGCCAGCTACGCCCCGCCAAAGGTAACCGCTCAGCAAACCAGTCTTTTGGTAAATTTACCTGATAGTGTTGCCCGGCGGGCCAGGCACTTTCTGGGATAAATTGCAGCGTATTATCGTCTAACCATTGCCAAAAGCCTGCAACAGCCGGTTTTATCGTATCACCTACCGGCAGTTTTTCTCCTACTAAAGCCAGCTGAGCGGCACTTAATGCTGATCTTGGCGGAACAGGTAAAATAGGCTCTGGTTCAGGTAGCATGCGAGGTGTGGGCTGGCTGCCTACTTCTGGCGCGCCATCTTGTTGATAATAAAAACGCAAGGTTAACGGCGTCGGCTGCTCCTTACCATCGCGATATTCCCCAAGCACTGGCGGGGTAAGCTCCGCATAAACTTTGGGTTCTACGGGTAGCTGTCGGTAGTACTGCACTGCCCAGACGCTCGCCACTATTAGCAGTAACACCACGCCGGCTCGAACCATAAATGCAACGGGTTTAGCCCTGGCATAGTGCCCAAGCGCAGCAAGCCAGGCAGGTGCCGACCAGCTAAATTGACCAAAAACACGCGAGAGAAAAGACGGAGCAGACATAAGCTTTCCTTGTTTATGCGAAGCGAAATGAGGGCAGACTAGCAAAAGTATAGCGGTAAAACATTAACAACTGATGAACTACTTCACCTAAACTTATCCACACAACTCCGGTACCGGTATGACCTCTGACCGGTACCGGAGTTGTGTGGATAACTTGGCTTGCGGTTAGCGTGGCTTAGCGGTTTTGCCTTTGCCGGTCGCTTTGGTATTAGCAGGTTGATTCTTACCGGCCTCAGCTTTTGCAGGCTTAGTAGCGGGTTTACCCTTGCTATAAGGCTTCGTGGCTTTCGCCGCAGGGTTTAACCCCGTATGGCGGGTTAAAGCCGGTTTGCCGCCGCGCTGCGGCTTTTGCTGCAATTCGTCTTTGCTTTCTGGCGGAACCAAGCAATCCTTACCCCGGCCGATAAGGTGTGGCATTTTTAACTTTATTAAGGCTTCGCGGATCATCGGCCAGCCTTTTGGATCGTGATAACGCAAAATGGCTTTATGCAAACGCCGCTGCCGCTCGCCTTTGGGTACCGCCACCACTTCTGTATTCGCTTTATTGATATTTTTCAGCGAGTTCATTTCGGTATGATAAATGGTAGTGGCATTGGCCATCGGGCTTGGGTAAAAGTTCTGTACCTGATCTAACCTAAAATCACGCGCCTTTAACCATAGGGCTAAATTGACCATATCCAAATCTGTGGTACCCGGATGCGACGCAATAAAATACGGGATCAGGTACTGCTCTTTGCCCGCTTCTTTACTAAAACGGTCGAACATTTCTTTAAACTTATCGTAAGCCCCCATCCCCGGCTTCATCATTTTCGACAAGGGGCCGTGTTCGGTATGCTCAGGCGCGATTTTTAAATAGCCGCCAACATGATGCTGCACCAGCTCACGGACATAATTAGGATCTTCTACCGCCAAATCGTAGCGCACACCCGAAGCCACCAGCACTTTTTTGATACCAGGTAAATTACGTGCCTCACGATACAGCTCTACTGTCGGGCTTTGATCGGTATCCATATGCTCACAAATTGTTGGATACACACAAGATGGCCTGCGACAGGTTTGCTCGGCTTTCGGATTTTTACAGTTTAAGCGGTACATATTGGCCGTAGGACCACCCAGATCGGATATTACGCCGGTAAAACCCGGTACCTTGTCGCGAATATCCTTGATCTCGCGCATAATGGATTCTTTCGAGCGGCTTTGAATAATCCGCCCTTCATGCTCGGTAATAGAGCAGAACGAACAGCCACCAAAGCAACCGCGCATAATATTGACCGAGGTTTTAATCATCTCATAGGCAGGAATTTTTTCTTTGCCATACACCGGATGCGGCACCCGCTGATACGGCAAGCCAAACACCAGATCCATCTCTTCAGTACTGAGCGGAAAAGCCGGCGGATTCACCCAAATATGCCGATCGCCATGGCGCTGCATAATGGCACGGGCACAACCCGGGTTAGTTTCCTGATGCAAAATGCGTGAAGCATGCGCATATAAGGGCTTATTGACACTTACCTGCTCAAAAGCCGGTAACTTAACGTAAGTTTGCTCCCAGGGTTTTTGCCGGGCCGGTTGCACCAATATGGGTTTGGCTTCCACTTCGGCAGGTTTGGATAAATCGATACCGGCTTTGGCAAATTCTGAGTAGCTACTACAGCCCACATCATCGGCGCCATAGGGGTTGGGAATAGGATCGATTTTACCAATTTTATCCAACGCAGTAGAGTCAACGCCGCGCCAGCCGGGTAAGGCTTCTTTACGAATCACCGCCGTGCCGCGCACATCCTGAATTTCACTTACCGGCACACCGCTGGCAATCCGATAGGCAACTTCGATTAATGGCCGCTCAGCGTTACCGTAAATTAAAATATCCGCCTTGGCATCGAAAATGACTGAACGGCGCACTTTTTCTGACCAATAATCATAGTGGGCAATGCGGCGCAAACTTGCTTCAATACCACCGATAATCACCGGCACATCTTTAAAGGCTTCTTTACAGCGCTGGGTATACACCGTTACCGCGCGGTCCGGCCGTTTACCGCCAATATCGCCGGCGGTATAGGCATCATCATGTCGTAGCTTTTTATCGGCGGTATAGCGGTTAATCATCGAATCCATATTACCGGCCGACACACCAAAAAATAAATTGGGCTTACCCAAGCGCATAAAGTCATCTTTACTGTGCCAATCTGGCTGGCAAATAAGCCCTACCCGATAGCCCTGGGCTTCTAACATGCGCCCCACTACCGCCATGCCAAAGCTGGGGTGATCAACATAGGCATCACCCACCACCAAAATCACATCACAACTGTCCCAACCAAGTTGATCCATTTCTTTACGTGACATCGGTAAAAACGGTGCCGTGCCATAGCACTCCGCCCAATATTTGGGATAGGAAAATAAATCGCGTTCAGGCGCCATCCGCGCTACAGGAGCAGATTTGCGGGAGACAGCAGTAGCAACAGTGGACATAAATTAAGCACCTGAGTGGAACAAGGGCGCATATTATACAAGGACTAAGGGGCAAAGGCGAATTAAGGTTATAGCAAACAATTATTAATTTTTTAAAAGATATTCTGCTTCTGGGAATAAAATACCGAGCTGCATCGTTATCGCTATGTCAATCACGACAAAACGAGGAGACGATCATGAATAAATTACTTACCCCAACATTAATTGCCTTAGCATGTTTCTCTGCTTTTAGTACTGCAGCTGACATAGTCGTTTCAGCAAATAATACCGGCAGCACTCAGTTAAGTATCAGTCAACACGCTCAAGCTGGGGCAACAGCCGGCAGTACTCAACAAGCTCAAACTCGGGCAACCGCAGGCAGTAATCAACAAGCACAGGCGACAACAGCAAATCCCGCAGCAAGGATAGTTGCAACTGAAACTACAAATGAAAATAACCTGGAAACAGAAAATACAGCTGAAAATGAGGCAACCACTGATACCCTAGCCGCGAACATGCCTGAAAGCGCATTAGGCAGTAATCTTAGTGGCACTGGCTCAGCAGCTATTGAGCTCGTCAGCAACCTGGGCAATAACGATTCATCGTTACTTGCCACTATCGCTGTCATCACTGACCATACCTTGGTGTCAGCTAACAACCAAACAACTACAGCACCCTTGGCAGTGGTTGCCAGCAATACTGAGCTTGCTAGTGTGGTTAGCAGCAGTACAGCAAATAACCTAATGTCAGCGAGTGCAGCAACCAGCAACCAACTCTCCGCCGCTTTAAGCTCTAATACCGTCAATGCTCTACCACAACAAGTGATGAGTAGTGCTAGTCAAACGGTACAGCAAAACACTAATGCTGCAATTTCGCAAAACGTGACTCAAGCCGTAAACGCCCAAGTCACTAATACTGTGCGCAACACGATCAATTTATCCACCGCTCTATAAGCCTTACTAAGCGCCGTCTATGCGGCGCTTATGTTTATTCAGGAGAAATAAGATGGCTATCTTTCAACGCGTTTTGCTAACAACCTCAGTATTGATGGCTGCATTTAGCAGCGGGCAAAGCATTGGTAGTGACAAAATCGCCTTTACTGGCAAAGCCAGAATTGGCAGTGAATACCAGTCAAATGTGAATATTAACGCAATAGAACAAGCAAGTGGCCAGTCAGACAGTGCGATGTTACTTGAAGCTGAGTTAACAACGAGCTGGCAAGCAACCCCCCAACTTAGGCTTGATGCCGGTTATAGCATCCTGGATAAGAACTATCGACAGGCCAATGATTTTAATACCCGTCTACAGTTAGCTTATCTTGACGGTAGTTATATGCTGGGTAAGCATACAATTGGTGCTAATTTCTATCACGCCAATGCCCAGTTAAACAAAGTAGATTTTCTCAGACTTAATCAAGCCAGCTTATACAGCCTGTTACACTGCGGCGATACCTGGTTTATCAGACCCGCACTCACTTTTGCGGAAAAAACCTTTGCCTCCATCCATGAGCGCGATGCCAACACGTTCAGCGCTAGCACTGATGCGTTTTGGTTCTCTGGATCCGGTATGCGTTTTCTCTCTATGGGATTAGTATGGGAAGACGAAAGCACTCAGGATCCTACTTTCAGTTACCGGGCACCAGGTTTAAGAGTTAAACTATCCAACCGCTTTACGCGTTGGCAATTTGCGCAACAACTTCAAGTCGGTGCAAAGGTAAGTCAGCGAGACTATCAAACTACACAACGCTCTGATACTCATACTGTTATTGACGCCAGTTGGCAACTTAATTTAAACCCTCAGTTTGCAATAATCGGTAAAATGGAGCATGGCGATTTCAGTTCCACCTTAGACAGGGCGGATTACCGTGAAACGCGCACCGCCTTGCTACTCCAATTCGAATTTTAGCGGCGACGTGATTAATCCATATCCAAACTGCTGATCCTTACCTTGCTTGCCCAAATCGCGGGCTTGCGCTATCAAAGCCAGGCGCAGCTCTGCCAACGTTAATTCAGGTTGTTGCGCCCGCAGACAGGCGGCCGCAGCAGTTACCACTGGCGTTGCAATCGAGGTACCACTTTGCAGAGCAACCTCTCCATCTGCTCTCAATGCAGCAACTTTCACCCCATGTGCTGCAAAATCTATATAGTCACCCTGATTAGCCCAACGATACAGCTGCAATTGCTCATCTACCGCAGTCACAGCCAGCACATCGTTGTATGCTGCTGGGAATAATGGCGACGCGGCAGGGCCACCATTTCCCGCCGCGGCGACCAGTATTATCTGCTTAAGTGCTAATTGCTGCACTATTGCCGCTAACACCGGATTATCTGGCCCGGTTAGACTCATATTAATAATCTTCACCTCTTGGCCTGCGAGCCAATCCAGCGCCAGAATAATATGAGAAAGGGTCGCAGATTGCTGATAAAGATTACTTGGGTAAAAAGCACTGGCACTAAATAAATTTAGCTGCGGTAACAAAGGCGCAACCTGATGCTGACCAGCCAAAACACCTGCAATAGCAGTACCATGAGCCAAGCTTTGCGCCACATCTTCGGGTAAAAAGTTACGCTGCAGAATCGTTAAATGCCCTGTCTGCTGTTGCAATGCCGGATGATCCAGCGCAATAGCCGTATCTATCATACCTAATGTCACGGGCCACTGGCACATAGGCGCAGTATTTATGGTTGATGCTCCCAGCTCCGACATCATCGATACTTGCGGTTGATAAAGATGGTTCCTGCCCGCAAAGATGGCCAATTGGGCAGTTAACTTGGTTTGTAATGCACTGGCTGAATCAAGTTCTACTGGCACTTTTATTTTAATCAATGACAAACCAAGAGACGCTAGTTTATCTTCGGATTGAACCATGCTTGGCAGCACAGGCCAATCTGAAACTAACTGCTGCCACTCGCCAACACTGACTAATAGCAGCCACTCTCGCTCTATAGCACGAAATCCCTGTTCCACTTCAACTTCGCGCCAGCGCAGTTGCCCAGTGTTGCTAAGCACTTCTAAGGTTTGAGGTAGTATGGTTAAAGGATCAGCTAAGTTAGCTTTTTCAGCCAGCTTCTCTGATAACTGTTGTTGTAACGCCCTCTGCTGTAATTGCTCTGTTGTGCGTTTCAAAGGTTCAGTAACCTGTGGCAATACGCTTGGTAGCGGATCTGTGGGTATTACCTGGCCAAGCCCCTGCTGCATCATGTTTAACATGATAATACCCAAGATAAGACACTGTTTCATAAAATTTCTTGCAACCTATAATTTTTGATACAACATTTAACGGCTCAGTAGAAAAAAAATTCCGTTAAGGCTGGAATAACTTTTACCGCTGAGCCGTTATTAGGTTAAAGAGGAGTATAACCTAACTATGAAAGCAGAACTAAAACTACTATTACCCGCTTTACGCCGCTTTGCATATTCGTTGACAGGCAGCATGGCTGATGCCGATGATTTATTACAAAATACCATATTGCGCTTGCTGGACACACCTCCGGCTGAGGGCATACCGCTGCCACAATGGGCCTTTAAAATTTGTCGTAACCTTTGGATAGATGACTACCGAGCTCAAAAAGTTCGATTACAAGCAGCCAATAAGCCCGAGCTGCGACATGAAAATATTAGTGATGGTGAACAAGATATGCTTAACAACATTCATCTTTCTGAGGTGAATACCGCCATGAATACGCTGCCAGACGAGCAACGCGAGGTGTTATCACTGATTGCGGTGCAAGGGTTAAGTTACCAAGAAGCAGCCAAGATACTGGCTATACCTGCTGGCACCATTATGAGTCGCTTGGCTCGGGCAAGAGCAGCAATGGTTAACGCTTTACAAAACAAAGGGAGCTGGGCATGAATATCCCTGATAACAGGAAAATTTCTGATGAAATGTTGTCTGCTTTTTTAGATGCAGCGTTAGCTGAGCATGAAATGGAGCAGATTAGACAACAATTACTAGAAGACGAGCAGCTCACTCAACGGCTTGCTGATTTAGCTCTGGTCGATAGCTTAGTAGCACAACACTATCAGCACATTGACCAAAAACCTATGCCAATATCAGTAATGCAACTCCTGAACGATAACGACAGCAGCAATGTAGTAACCTTCCCATGGTGGCGTCGCGTACAGCAGCAGTTTCAACAACATGCTGCAGCAGTTGCATGTATTGCCGTCTTTGCTGGCTATGGTTTAGCTCAGTTAAATGATAAACCGCAGACGACCATAGCAACCCTAAATCAGGATGTAATGCAACTCTTAAACAGCGCGCAAAGTGGCAATACTTATGCCACGGCAGCACAGCAACTTATACCGCAGTTAAGTTTTGTCAATCAACAAGGCGATTTTTGCCGTCACTACACGCTACGCACTAGCAACCTTCAGTCCGAGAATATTGCCTGTCGCAAGCAAGGTGAATGGTTGATAGAAGCCTCACTGTTAACAAGCTTGAATCCTGATGCCGGCCAATATCAAACAGCTTCGGGCGGGCATCCGCTGGACAGTATTTTAGATCTGCTAATGGCAGGCCCAGCGCTTAGTCTTGAGGCTGAACAAGAGTATTTAACGAACATTAAAGAGAGTCGAGGTGTAAAATGAAACAGCTTAAACAACTGACGGAGCTTCTCATCATACTCGCTACTCTGTTACTTTCGGCCTGTAGCAGCCAACCTGATTACCGGCCAGCAAAAGGAAACGGCTATGGTTACAGCGAGCTGCAAATTAGTCAAAACTATTACCGGGTAACTTTTAAAGCGCGCGGTGATGAGCGAGGTAAAGCCAGAGCTTATGCACTGCGCCGTGCAGCAGAACTAACCGCCGAGCAAGGATATGATTGGTTTGTGGTGGTAGATAAAGAGACGATCGCTGAACGTGATCGCACTAGTGATAACCGCTTAGGCGCCAGTTACCAACAAACCACTGTAAAGGACTGTTCACTGCTAGGTTGTCGCAATCGCACTGTAACACAACCACACTATGAGGTAGGTATTCACGCGGCTGGTCGAGATCAGATTGAATCAGTATTAGAAATCCGTTTAGGTAAAGGCGTAATGCCAGAGGGAACAAATAGCTATCCAGCTAACTATTAGGGGTAGTATTATTAGTAGCGTTTCTCAAAAGATATTAAGGCTTACTCAGAAGCCACACTGCTGTTTAAGCGCGTTAACATCTTCTGCGATTAAACCTTTTTGCTGTGGGTTAAGTGAATAGTGCATCAAAGCAGTACTGTTATTAGTATGCCCCAACCCCATAGCATGACCAAATTCGTGCGCTATCGTCAGTTGTAATGCAGGAAGGGTACTGTAAGCAAAAATAGTCATGCTGCGCTTACCATTAGTAATTGCCATTAAGCCTACCTCGGCCGTGTTTGGCGGCGGCTGATCTTGCAATAAGGCATTACGATCTGTCAGGGTGTCATTCAGATATTGGTATTGCCGCTGTAATTGCGCCTGCTGCGCGTTTAATTGCTCTGCTTGTTGTCGAAGCTGCTGTTCGCGCTGTTGTAGCTGCCGCTGTTGCTGCTGCAATGCAGTAACATTTTGTGATTTAGCAGCCGCTTGCTGTTGGAAGCTAGCAATATCAGCAGCAAACTGCTGGTTTTGTTGTTCAAACTCACGATGTTGCTGCTGTAACCGCTCACTCTGCTGCGCCAAGGTTTCAGCACGACGTTCGATGTTACTGTCATAGCGCTGAATATTACGTTGTAATAAAGCTTGTTGCAGCATCCTTTGCTGGCGCTCATCATAACGAAAATTTATCGGAAAACCGTTGCGACTGTTATAGCGAAATAACTCCATGCCAAGCGCAGTATTCCACTGGGCGGCTGCATCATAAGCCGCCTGTTCAGCTTGCTCTGCGGTTAAAGCAAAAGCCGGGTCCAATTCGCCAATACGCCAGAGCACCGGGATTTGGCACAGCTGCTGTTGCAACGCTTGCTCTGCGCTCTGTTTCAGCACCTGGTGCACTGGCCCCTTACCGCTAGACCAGGCCGACAGCAAAAAATAACTTCCTAAGAGCAGCAAGGCAATAAAAAGCAATCTGGCGAGCATGCACCCTCCTGCGGTTGACAGCAGTCGCAACCTTATAACAAACTTGGCTTAAACGAAGTAAAACGGAGTATAGCGCTAATAAAGTGCTAAATATAACGCCCATCACCGTTATTTCTTTTGCTAAAAAGCAGGATCCTGGCATAAGCAACAGCGCTTGAACCGCTGTGCCAAGCAGCGTAAGCTCTTACCGATTATTAAGGAGCGCCACATGTACCAGCTATTTATCGCCAATAAAAACTACTCCTCCTGGTCGCTTAGACCCTGGTTATTATTAAAACAGCTAAATATTCCCTTTGTAGAGCAACTGCAGCAGTTTCAGGTTGATAACTATGCGACCTTTCGCCAATTTTCACCCACTGCAAAGGTGCCCTGTTTACATGATGGTAAGACCGTCGTTTGGGAATCTTTGGCAATAATAGAGTATCTGGCTGAACGCCATACCGGGGTTTGGCCCACCGATGCAACCGCTCGCAATTATGCCCGCTGCGCAGCCAGTGAAATGCACGCAGGTTTTAGTACCCTGCGTAATGTCTGTACTATGAACTGTGGGGTGCGAGCGCAATTAACCAATCCACCGCCAGCATTGGCCGAGGAACTGGCACGATTAGATGAGCTCTGGCAGCAAGGTTTAACGCAATTTGGTGGACCTTTTTTGGCTGGGGCAGCCTTTAGTGCAGTCGATGCCTTTTTTGCGCCAGTCGCCTTTCGGGTGCAAAGTTATCAGTTAGCATTAACTGAGCCAAGTTTGACCTATGTACAACAATTGTTGGCACTGCCAGCTATGCAAGATTGGTATCAGGCGGCATTAGCAGAGAGCTGGCGTGAGCCTAGTCACGAGGCAGAAATTGGCTTATACAGTAAGGTAATAGCAGATCACCGGCAGCCTGTAGCCTCTTCTAAAAACGACTAATTAGCATCCATTAAAAAACACTATCGCAGAGTAAAGCACTATGAACAAAGCTCAAAGCGGCGCCCAGGCCTACCAGCAACAAGAACAAGGCTATCGCGACAAGGCATTAAAAATGTATCCCTGGGTGTGTGGCCGCTGTGCCCGCGAATTTGTGCATTCCAATTTGCGTGAACTGACGGTACATCATATTGATCACAATCACAGCAACAACCCGGCAGATGGCAGCAACTGGGAGCTGTTGTGTATTTATTGTCATGACAATGAGCACAACAAATTCCACGAATTTGTGCTCTATGGTGGCACTACCGAACAAAAAGTGGCGCCCGCTACCCATAATCCGTTTGCCGATCTTAAAGCCTTGTTAAATAAACCCAAGTAGCAGCTACCTCTCTTTTGAGAAAATACCAGGATGTTGCTGCATTATGTGGGTTCACTTGAGCTTGGCAGCAACAGCGCATAAGATGCAGCTTCATTTGTGCAAGGAATAGCGATGGCGCAGCAACATATCTTAATCATTGAAGATAATCGGGATATTCGGTTATCTGCCCGTTTTATTTTGGAAGATGCCGGTTTTACGCTAAGTGAAGCAGAAAACCCGGTGCAGGCCATGGCCTGGTTGGCCGAGAGCAAAGCCGATCTATTGCTGCTGGATATGAATTATGATCGCGACACCACCTCTGGCGCCGAAGGACTGCGCTTTCTACAGTGGTATACCCAACAAGGCTTCGACGGCCCGGTGGTAGCAATGACCGCCTGGTCAAATACCGCCTTGGTAGTGAATGCAATGCAAGCGGGTGCCGGTGATTTTATTGAGAAACCTTGGCAAAACCAGCGTCTGCTGCAAGTGATCCATCAGCAATTAAAGCTGGCCGCCCTGCAACAGCATAATCAGCAATTAACGGCTGCGTTAAGTCATAGCGACGACAACTTAGTATGGCAAAGCCCGCAGATGCAGCGCCTTATCGAACAATTAAAAGCGGTCGCCAACAGTGATGCCAATATTTTGCTTACCGGTGAAAACGGTAC
This sequence comes from Alishewanella longhuensis, assembly GCF_014653435.1. Taxonomy (GTDB): domain Bacteria; phylum Pseudomonadota; class Gammaproteobacteria; order Enterobacterales; family Alteromonadaceae; genus Alishewanella; species Alishewanella longhuensis. The sequence continues at coordinate 257,583 of NZ_BNAO01000003.1, forward strand.
TGGCAAAAGTCAGTTAGCGCAGTTTATTCATCGCCATTCGGCCCGCGCCAAGGCGCCGTTGATTAGTGTGAATATGGGCGCAATCCCCGAAAGCTTGTTTGAAAGCGAAATGTTCGGCCATAAAAAAGGCGCTTTTACCGATGCCAAAGAGCCTCGCATTGGTCGTTTTGCCCTGGCGCATGGCGGCTCGCTGTTTTTAGACGAAATCGCCAACCTACCACTGGCGCAACAGGCCAAGCTACTGCGGGTGTTAGAAAGCGGTCAATATGAAGTGCTTGGCTCCAGTAGCACTGAGCAAAGTGATGTGCGTTTAATCAGTGCCAGCAATGGCAATTTTAGTCAGTTGCTAGAACAGGGTTTGTTTCGACAAGATCTGTACTATCGCCTTAATACGTTAGAATTCAGAGTACCGGCACTGCGGGAGCGGCCTGCCGATATTCTGCCTTTATCGCAGTTTTTTCTGGAAAAACATGGCTGCCGCTATCATAAAACTAAACTGGGATTGTTAAAAGAAGCTGAAGCCTTGCTGCTGAACTATCCCTGGCCTGGCAATATCCGTGAGTTAAGCCACGTAATAGAGCGTGCAGTGCTGTTATGTCAGCGCAGCCAAATTAGCGCTGATGATTTAACCCTACCACGCCAGCAAAAAGTTAGCACGAACACGCAAAGCGACGCCTCGCTGCCGATGCTAACGCTGGAGCAAGCAGAGCGGCAGCTGATCCTGCAAGCGTTGGCGCATTGTTTGGGCAATAAACAAAAAAGTGCTGACTTGCTCGGGATTACCAAGTCCTCATTATATCGGCGGTTAGAGAAATATGGCCTGGCCGACTAGCGGTATAAACCGCTCGCTAGAGGCCAGCTCGCTCTGGCAATGCCTGTTGCTATCGGGCTGTTTAATCAGCCTGACAGCCATAGTCAGTATCTATTGGCCACTATGGTGGCTCTGGCTTGTGCTCTGGCCAGCGGTGCTGTGGTTAAATCAACGGCAATGGCAAAACCGTACCCGCATGTTGTCGGCCTTTAGCCGGGCCAGTGTGCAGTTAGAAGCACTGCAAAATCAAGATTATAGCTTGCAAGCCAAAGCCGCTTACCGCTGCGGTATTGCTGCCACCTTTCAAAATCAGTTATTACAATTAAGCGAACAACTGCAGCAACGCAAAAGCTTCTTTGATGAGCAACAGTTTCTGCTGTATCGCTTAATTGATCAGTTAAATACGCCTATTTTGGTGTTTAACCATAAGCAGCAACTTAGCTACGCCAACAACGAATTTACGGCTTTATTCGGTCGCCCATGGCAAAGCCTGCGCCATACCTCGGCCAGTCAGCTTGGCCTGGAGGCACTACCGCACTGGCATTTTGCTGATAGCAAGCGGGATAAACAGTGGCAAATTCGCCATAGTCGTTTTTTAGATCAGGGTGAGCGGCATCAACTATTGATCTTTATTAATATCAAGGCGGCGTTAAGAGCCAACGAGCTGCAAGCCTGGCAACAATTGATCCGGGTGCTAAGCCATGAGATCCGTAATTCTTTAACGCCAGTCCTGGCGCTGTCGGAGCATTTAAAAAACAAAGTAACTGGCGCGCGGGAGCAAGAGGCGCTGGAGCTGATAAACCAGCGCAGTCGTCACTTGCAGGATTTTGTTAGCCGCTACAGTGAACTCAGCAAACCGCTCAGTGTTCAGCTGCAGTCGGTTAGTGTGCAGCAACTACAAGCCGATTTACAACTGCTGTTTCAGCAGCATCAGTTGCAGGTGTCAAACGCCAGCTTCAGCTTTAATACCGATGCCATGTTGCTGCAGCAGGTGCTGATTAATCTGATTAAAAATGCCCTGGAAGCCGGTAGTCCACCTGGCACTGTGGCGCTACGTTTTCGGCAAGTCAGCAGCCCTTTACCGGGAACTAATGCTCAAAGCACCGAAATCTGCGTACTGGATCAAGGGCAAGGCATCAGCAACCCGCAGGATCTATTTGTGCCGTTTTACAGCACCAAACCTGATGGTCAGGGTATAGGACTCGCGTTGTGCCGACATATTATTGAGCAATTAGCAGGCGAGCTAACCCTAAGCAACCGTGATGACGGCCTTATTGGTGCCTGTGCCCGCATCGTTTTACCATAACCCCTGATACCCTTTTTAAGTCCGATTTCGGAATTTACCGTCCGAAATCGGACGAATAACCGCCCCTTGCTAGCCTATAAAATAATAACCATTAAAAATCAAAAACTTAAAAACGGCACAGCCTTTGCTTTACTCAAGTCAATCTCGCACTTTCAGGCTAAAGCAGCATCGTCATTATGGATATAAAAAAAACTAAATCTGCTAAACGTTGGCAAAAGCCGCTACTGCTGTTGGCGGTATTAGCCAGCGCCGGGCTTATTGCTACCCTACTCGCCTCACCCGGCCATTTGCATAAAATAGAGCGCTCCCGCTTACTGCTGGCGCAGGTACAACAAGGCGATTTACAAATCAGCGTCGATGGCTATGGCGTGCTGCGCTCTGATAAGCAAACTCTGCTTACCGCCCTGACGAGTGCGACAGTACAACAAGTGCTGCTGCGACCCGGCGCACAAGTGACCGAAGACAGCATTATTCTGCAGTTAAGTAATCCCGAATTATTACAAGAGGTGGAGGCCGCTGCGATGGCACTGGCGCAGGAAGAAGCTAACTTAAAACGTCAGCGACTGGCCAATCAACGCGAACGTTTAGCAGAATTATCGATTCAAGCTGAGCTGGATGCCAACCTGCAAATGGTTGCGCTAAGACGTAATGCTGAGCAGCAACTGGTTGAAAGTGGTGTCGTCTCATCGCTAACCTATCAAACGACGGTACTACAACAACAGCAAATGCAGCAGCGACTGGACTTACAACAACAGCGGCTGGGACAGCTGAGCGAAGTCATTGCGCAATCTGAAATTATTCAGCAAGAGCAAATTAATCAGGCCCGGGCCCGTTACCTGACAATGCAACAACGGGCTGAGCGTTTAACCGTGCGTGCCGGTATGACGGGTGTCTTACAGCGGCTACCGGTCGAGTTGGGGCAGAGTGTCGCAGCTGGACAGGAGTTAGCTTTGGTGGGCAGTGACAAAGATTTATTGGCACTGGTACGGGTATCGCAATCCCGGGCTGAGCAGCTACAGGTAGGCCAGTTAGCGCAAATAAATACCCGCCGCGAGCGGGTAGCCGCCGTGGTAACCCGTATTACGCCGGAAGTACGGGAAGGCACTATTGAAGTTGAACTGGCCTTTACTGAAGGTGTACCCGCCTCTGCTCGGCCAGAACTCAATATTGATGCACAAATTTTCACCGCCCATTTAGCAAACACCCTTTATCTGGAACGACCTGTTAATAGTCAAAGCCATAGCACCAGCCGCATCTTTAAAATAACCGACGATGGTCGCAGCTTATCGGCTATTTCTTTACAGTTCGGTGAAGATGCAGGCCGTTTTATCCAAGTTACCAGTGGTGCTAACTTAGGCGATACCTTTGTCTTGTCTGATATGGCGACTTATCGTGATGCAGAGCGTATCCAGTTGCTGCAGTAACCCCCGCGGCATCAGCAAAGCACTATAAATATAATTAAAAATAAGGATTTATAATGAAACAACAAAAAATCTGCATGCAAGGCATTACCAAAGTATTTGCCACTGATGAAATGGAAACCCATGCCTTGCGCGGTATTGATCTGGAGATCTTTGCTGGTGACTTCGTGTCCATTTGTGGCCCGTCCGGTTGTGGTAAATCTACCTTGCTGTCTTTGCTGGGGTTACTGGATATGCCTACCCAAGGCAGTTACCAGATTGAAGGTCAGGAAGTCAGTGGTTTAAGCCTTAGCGAAGCAGCTTATATCCGCAATGAAAAAATTGGCTTTATTTTTCAGTCTTTTAATTTAATAGACGAGCTAACGGTATTTGACAATATTGCCCTGCCGCTACGCTACCGGCGTAATGCTGTGCCCAAAGCCGAGCTGGAAGCACGGGTGATGGCCTGTTTAAAAACGGTTGATATGACACATCGCGCCGGCCATCGCCCAAACCAGCTTTCCGGTGGTCAACAGCAACGTATTGCGATCGCCCGCGCCCTGGTTGGCAGCCCTGCCCTGCTGCTGGTGGATGAGCCCACCGGTAACCTCGATTCCAAAAACGGCGATGCGGTAATGGATATGCTAAGCGAGCTCAACAGCAACGGCACCACCCTCTGTATGGTAACGCACGATCCGCGTTACGCCGATATGGCCAGCCGCAAATTGCACTTACTCGATGGCCGCATTCTGGATGCCGAGGGTACGCCATTAACACAGCCGGAAACGCTATTGCGTCAGGTAGCTGGCCAGTAAATGCTGCTGCAAAGTTACTGGTTGTTATTGGTCATCACCGTACTGCAACCACTATGCCTGCTCGTGCTTACTGTACTGATTTCACTGTTTGAAAACAGTAACAGTGCCGGCTCAGAATAAGGATATTGATATGTTCAATCTGCAAGATTTATCGACTGCGCTGTATGCTCTGAGCAAAGCCAAGGGCTACGCCGCCACTGTTGTGCTAACGCTGGGCCTGACGCTGGGCACATTAATTGCCATGTTTAACCTGAACTACCAGATTTTGGCCGCACCGCTGCCGTATGCCGATGAAGAGCAATTGGTAGTGGGCAGCACGGCTTGGCTGGATAAAGATGGCAGCGTGATGTATCAACGCATTATGCCCCAGACCATGCTGCAACTTTACACTAAACCATCAGATAAACTCAGCGATCAAGCACTGTTTGGTTATTCATTTGTCAGTATGACACTGCGTGATCTACCGGATACACCACAAATTCAGATTGGCTATACCACGCCGGGTTTTATGCGAATGTACCAGATGCCATTATTGCTTGGTCGCGCTTTTGCCGATGCTGAAGAAATAGGTAGCCATAATGCAGTCGCAGTGCTGAGTGAGAAAATATGGCGCAAACACTATAACGCCGATCCGGCTATGCTGGGACGCAGGATCCGCATTGGCAACGTTGATTTTACCGTGGTTGGCATTGCTGCCGCCGCTTTCAGCGAACCGCGCTTTATCGGCCCATCGCGCACTAACGATGTCTGGCTGCCGTGGGATTTTAATCCGGTCAGTCAACAATCCGCCAACTCTATCAATGGCTGGCACTTTTATCTGGCCAAGCTAAAACATGAGGCAGATCGATTGGCGTTTGAGCAAGAGTTACGGCCGCAAATCAATCATCTGTTTCAAGAATCGATAGAAGGTTTACCGAGCCAGACTGGCCGCAGCGTGCAGTTTAATGCCGAGCCATTACGGTTACTACTTAAAGGCGACAGCAGCAGCCGCACGCTGTGGATGCTGGCAGGGAGTTTAATGCTGCTGTTGATTGCCGCGGCAAATATTACCAATCTGCTGTTATCGCGTGCCGCAAAACAGCAACGCAGCATGAGTATTCAGGCGGCGTTGGGAGCACAGCGCCATCATTTGCTCAGCCAGACTTTCGCCGAACTAACTTGGTTGATGTTGGCAGCACTGTTGTTGGCACAGCTTGTTGCGGAAGCGGCTTATGCTTTGCTGCAAGCCTATGCCGCCAACACCCTGCCCAGGCTGTTTGAACTGGGTTTTGATTGGCCCGTGTTGCTGTTCTCCCTGCTAGCCACCCTACTGCTGGCACTGCTATTCGCTTTATTGATCAGCCGACAAATTAATTACCGCGCATTGCAACAGAGCCTGCAAAGCAGCGGCAAAGGTAGTGGTGTGCAAATCAGCAACCGCACCCGTCAGTTGCTGATTGCTACCCAAAGTGCCTTGGCGGCATTACTGCTGGTCTGCAGTGCCCAGGTGTTACTGCAGTCCTTAACGCAGTTACGCCAGCAAGTTGGCTTTAGCAGCGAACAACGCTATCAAATCACGATAGATGACACCGCTCCCACATCTGACAGCAACCAACCAAGAGAGCAGCGACAGGCCGCCCAGCGTCAACGCAAAGAAGAGCTTATGCAGGTGCGTGATTTAGTGCGGCAACATCCAGCTGTACAGCAAGCTTCGGTAAGTAACTACCCGCCCATATCGTTTGACGGCGTCTATGGCTCGGCTACATATGTGCCTGATCTGGATAACCCCACCCGTATTCTCGCCAGCCGGGTTGCCACCACCGATCAGTATTTTTTACCGCTATTTGATATCCCATTGCTACAAGGTCGAAACTTTACCGCACAGGAAGTAGCAACTCAGGCTTTGGTGGTGATTGTCAATCAGGCCTTTGCCCAAAAACTGCGACCCGATGGTGATGTAATCGGTCAACGCCTGTATTCACAAGGTGGGGTTTTGACCTATGAAATTATTGGCGTCAGCGCCAACCATAATCTGCCAGACGAATGGTCGGCCGAAGAGCCCAACCGCAGTTATTTACCGCGTAACCTGATTAGCGGTACCAGCTTACTTTTACAGCTAAAACCCGGCATGCAACTGGATAAAACGGCGTTAAATCAGCTGATGTCCCAAGTTTCCGCTCATTTTCGTACCGCCGAGATCTATAGCATCGAAGATAATGTCACCAGGGTACTAATGAGCAACTATCTGGCCGCGGCGGTAACCACAGCACTGGTTGTTTTAAGCTTCCTGCTGGCTGCCATTGGCATTTATGGTGTGCTCAGCTACAGCGCGCAACTGCGCCGCTTTGAACTGGGCGTACGGATGGCGATTGGCGCTAGGCCAGTTACTATTTTACGGCAGTTACTCGGCGAGAATCTGAAACCCGTGCTGGCCGGTTTAGCACTGGCGGCCATGCTACTAATAGCGCTGTGGTTAGGCTTGCAGCAAACAACCTTGATGGTTGAACTGTCGGTCGGCGGTTTTGCCCTGCCACTGGCGCTGATAGTGCTGCTCACCGTGCTGACCTCGCTGCTTTCCGTCTGGGGCATTATCCGCAAACCTGCTATTTATGCGTTACAGGGCCAATAACATGCTGACTATCAAAGATTTCTCTACTGCGCTTTACGGGCTAAGCAAAGCCAAAGGTTACGCCGCCACCGTCATTGTCACCTTGGGTGTGACCTTAGGTGCATTAGTCGCGATGTTTAACCTGAATTACCAAATTATTGCCGCGCCTCTGCCGTATCAGGAAGCAGACAAACTACTGGTCGGCAGTGCGCGCTGGCTTGATCGCAACGGTCAGGTGCTCAGTGAGCGCACTCTACCGCAAGTCATGTTACAAATGTACCACCAACCTTCGACAAGCCTGACCGATCATGGCTTGTTTGCCTATGCCGGTACCTATACTTTACGTGATTTGCCCGATGCCCCATTGGCAGACATTGCGTATACCACGCCAGGGTTTATGCGGATGTATCAGATGCCGATTTTGCAAGGCCGTGCCTTTGACAACACCGAAGAACTTGACAGTCAGCTGGCGGTCGCGGTGATCAGTGAACAGTTTTGGCGTGCGCATTATCAGGCCGATCCGGCCATGTTAGAACGGCAAATTATTGTCGATGATCGGCAGTTTCGCGTCGTCGGCATCGCTGGCGCTGAGTTTAAACAACCCGACTTTTATGGACCGTTGATGGGGGCGGTTGATGTCTGGCTGCCACTGGATTTTGACCGCCCGTTGCATTCCATACCTGCCCGTAGCGGCTCACCCTTCCTGTTTTATCTGGCAAAACTGGCCGACCCCACACAGCGCCAGCAGTTTGAACAGGAGATGCGACCGCAAATTGCCAGCCGTTGGTTGGAAACCAGTGCCGATACGCCCAGCGTGGCGGGGCGTCAGGTGATTTTTCAGGCACACAGCTTGCGCGACTTCCTGGCCAACGACGACACGCAAACGCTGTTTATGCTGGCAGGCGCTTTGGTGCTGCTGCTGATTGCGGCCACCAATGTGACCAATCTGTTGTTGTCACGTGCAGTAAAACAACAACGCAGTTTGTGTATTCAGGCGGCGCTGGGAGCGCAACATAAGCATTTGTTTGCACAGGTGTTGGCAGAGCTCAGCTGTTTGATGTTCGCGGCGATGCTATTGGCTTTAGGGGTCGCCGAAGGCGTCAGTATGCTGCTGCACCGCTATAGTAGTGATCTGATCCCGCTTTATATCCAATTGGGCTTTGGCTGGAGCAGCCTGGCATTTGCCATCGTCGGCAGCCTGCTGCTGACGCTGGCGTTTGCTGCGCTGATTAGCCGGCGCATCAATATGCAGGCGCTGCAGCAAACACTGCAAAGTAGTGGCAAAGGCAGTGGTGTGCAGGTCAGCCAGCGCGCCCGTCAGTTGTTGATTGGCGCGCAAGTAATGTTCGCCGCCATCTTGCTGGTCTGCAGTGCGCAGGTGTTGCTGCAGAGCATAAGCCAGATTAACAAGCCGGTCGGCTTTGCATCCGAAGACCGTTTTCAGGTGTATACCGAAGATACCACGCCATATCCGGCTGCCAACTTGTCGGCGGCGGAACAAGACGCCATTCACCGCGGACGTAAAGATCAGATGATGCAGGTCCGCGATCTGTTACAACAACACCCGGCGATTGCCATGGCGGCCTTTGCCAACGGGGCGCCGGCGTCTTTTTATGGCCCCTCCGGCGATCGGCTGATGGTGCTGGTATCCCCTGATAACCCAAACCAATTGCTCGACGCCCGCATCACGCATACCGATCAATATTTTATGGCACTGTTTAACATCGATTTATTGGCAGGCCGTGGCTTTACTGCACAAGAAGTCAGCAGCCGGGCGCCAGTAGTGGTGATCAGTGAAACCCTCGCCAGAGCGTTATCGCCCGATGGCCAGGTGCTTGGCCAGTTTCTGCATAGCCAAGGTAACCAGCCGCCAGCGGAAATTATTGGCATCGCTGCCGATTGGTACGCGGCGGACAGTGAACTGGCTAAACCCGAAAAATACCGGGTTTACAGCACGCTGAACCCGGTGTTTGGCCGCAGTTTACTGCTGCAGGTAAAGCCCGGTCAGCAGATCGACAAAAGCGCGATTAACGCAGCGCTGACCTCGGTGTCACCGAATTACCGGGTCAATAGGATCGTCAGTATTGCTGACAATATGACCCGTTTGCAGTATGACAATTATCTTGCACTGAGCATCACCAGCGCCCTGGTGCTGCTGAGCTTTGTGCTGGCGGCCATAGGTATCTATGGCGTGCTGAGCTACAGCGTGCAACTGCGTCGCTTTGAGCTGGGTGTGCGGATGGCGATTGGCGCCAGGCCGGCGACGATTTTACGCCAGTTACTCGGCGAGAACCTGAAACCTGTGCTGGCCGGTTTAGTATTGGCAGCCCTGGCATTAGCTGCATTGTGGCTGGGTCTGCAACACACCAGCCTGATGGTTGAACTGTCAGCCGGTGGCTTCTCCCTGCCACTGCTACTGATTGTGCTGCTCACAGTGCTGACATCTTTGTTATCAGTCTGGGGCATTATCCGCAAACCGGCTATTTATGCATTGCAGGGTCAGTAACATGTTTACTATCAAAGATTTTTCAACCGCGTTTTATGCGCTAAGCAAAGCCAAAGGTTATGCACTGACCGTGATCCTGACGCTGGGCTTAACGCTTGGCACCTTAGTCGCCATGTTTAACCTAAATTACCAGATCCTGGCGGCGCCGCTGCCTTATCCGGATGACGAGCACCTGGTGGTAGGTAGTGCCAGTTGGTTAGCAAAAGATGGTTCAGTGCTGTTTCAACGGGTGCTGCCGAACTCGACTTTTCCGGTCTACCAGCAGCCATCCGACAAACTCAGCGACCATGCGCTGTATGGTTATTCTTTTACCGACATGACATTGCGCGATTTACCGCACAGCCCGGTGATCCAGGTGGCTTATGCCACCTCAGGGTTTATGCGGATGTACCAGATGCCCATGTTGCACGGCCGCGCTTTTAGTCAGGATGAAGATACCGGCAGCCATCAGCCTGTCGCGGTGCTATCTGAACAGCTCTGGCGCAGTCAATACAATAGCGAACCGGCCGTGGTAGGCCGCACGGTGCGAATTGGTGAGCAGGATTATAAAGTCATTGGCATCGCATCAGCCTTGTTTACCGAGCCAAGGCTGGTTGGCCCCTCCCGTCATACGGATGTGTGGCTACCCTGGGATTTTAACCCGGTCGTACCGCGGGACAGAACTTCGGTTAGTGGCTGGCAGTTTTATCTGGCCAAGCTGAAAAGCCCGGATTTACGACAGGCTTTTGCGCAGGAATTAACAGCACTGGTGGACAACAGTTATCAGGATGCAGCACTATCCAATCAGTCTGGCCGCAGCCTGGTATTCAATGCAGAACCGCTGCGGCAGATATTGCATGGCGACAGCGGTAACCGCACCTTGTGGATGCTGGCCGGCAGTATGTTGTTACTGTTGATTGCCGCCACCAACATTATGAACCTGCTGTTCTCCCGTGCCGCCCGTCAGCAGCGTGCTATGAGCATTCAAGTCGCTTTAGGGGCGCAACGGCGGCATATTCTAGGGTCCATTCTGGCAGAGCTGAGCTGGCTGCTGCTGGGCGCTCTATTGCTGGCTTTTCTGGTGGCAGAGGCCGCCTACGCCCTGCTACGCGAATACGCCGCTGATTCACTGCCCGGCATCGCTGCGCTGGGGTTGGACTGGCCGGTGTTGCTGTTTGCGTTATTGAGTTGTCTGTTGCTGGGGCTTTGCTTTGCCCAACTGATTAATACGCAAATTAACTACAGAGCCATCCAGCAAAACCTGCAAAGCAGTGGCAAAGGCAGCGGCGTACAAATCAGCCGCCGCAGCCGTCAGTTGTTGATTGGTGCCCAGGTCATGCTGGCCGCCATGCTGCTGGTTTGTTGTCTGCAGGTGTTGCTGCAGGCGCTGGTCCAGCTACGCCAGGACGTAGGGTTTGCCAGCCGGGACCGCTATCAAATCACCATTGATGATGCCACGCCAGCACCTGCTGCCGGTTTACCGGCAGAGCAGCGATTTGCCTTGCTGCGCCAGCGCACCACGGAACTGATGCAGGTGCGCGATATTCTGCTACAGCATCCTGCAGTTGAAGCGGCCAGCGTGACCAACTACCCGCCGGTATCTTTTGATGGACTCTTTGGCATTTTAAACGCGGTGGCCGATCCGGCAGAACCGAGCCAGGCCTTGATCAGCCGCTACACCAGCACTGATCAGCACTATTTCCCAATGTTTGCGATCCCGTTATTGCAAGGCCGCAACTTTACCGCGCAGGAAGTCAGCACCCAGTCGCTGGTAGTGATCATCAATCAGACGTTTGCCGAAAAACTGCGCCCCGATGGCCAAGTGTTAGGGCTACGGCTGCATAACCCAACGGGTAGCCAAAGTTATGAAATCATCGGCGTCAGCGCCAATCATCAGCTGCCAGATGCATGGTCTGCGATCGAACCCAATCGCAGTTACATGCCACGCAGTGTGAGTGGTAGCGCCAGTTTAGTGCTGCAATTAAAACCCGGTATGTCTATCGACAAAACAGTGATCAATCAAGCCATGACACAGGTTTCGCCGCAATTTAAAGCCGCTGCTATGCATAGCATGGCTGACAATATTGACCGCGTGCTGCTGCGTAATTATTTGGCCGCCGCCGTCACCAGTGCCTTGGTGGTGCTGAGTTTTGTTTTGGCCGCCATCGGCATCTACGGTGTTCTAAGCTACAACGTGCAACTGCGCCGCTTTGAGCTAGGGGTAAGGATGGCAATAGGTGCGCGGCCTGCCACTATTTTACGCCAACTACTGGGCGAGAATCTAAAACCGGTTGGTGCAGGTTTAGCGCTGGCAGCATTGCTGCTGGTGGCACTGTGGCTAGCTCTGCAACACAGCACGCTTAGCATTGCACTGTCAGCCGGCGGCTTTGCGCTGCCACTTGTCTTAATAGTGCTGCTCACCGTGCTCACCTCACTCCTATCGGTTTGGGGCATTATCCGCAAACCGGCTATTTATGCATTGCAGGGCCAATAACATGCTAACTATAAAAAAATTTTCTAATGCGCTTTATTGGTTGTGACAAAGTGGGCAGTCTGCTGTTAAAGATAAAGGGTTTGTCAGCACTGTGGTGCTAACGATGGGGATAACCACTGCCGGTTTTCTTATCGTCTTGACACTAGGCTATTTTTTGCTATTTAAGCCCTTACCCTATGCAGAGCAGGACAAGCTTTACCTGATAGACTACCAGCGTTGGGATCAACACAAGGTGTTGCAGTCAGCGGCTATTTTGCACCCCGCCGCAGAGCATTTATATCAGCAACTGCAACAATCTGCACAAGACACCGCCAGTCAACAGGCTTTGCTGTACTTTACCAATGAAGTTTTAGCATCTGAGCCAGCCCAACCCCGTTTAGCCAATGCTTACGTCACGCCTGAACTGGCCGAACTACTTAGCATAAAGATGGCGGTGGGCAACTGGTTTGGCCATGATTATCGACCAGGAAGTTTTAATACCGGTGCGGTGATCAGCTATCAGGCATGGCAGCAATTATTTCAACAACGGCATGACATTTTAACGCTTCGGCTCAATGTTAATGGCGTAAGCCACCCTATTATAGGCGTGTTAGATAAAGCCTTTGTTGCTCCCCAATTGACAGAAATCGGACAGGAACCCCAGCTCTGGTTGCCATGGGACTACAATAATTCACCATTTCAAGGTAGTTGGTGGCTAACCGATGATAAAATCTTTCTTCTGCTCAAACTAGAACAAAGCCGTTTGCAAAAACTTAGCACAGAGCTGACACCGATAGTCAATGAATACTATCAGCAACATATTATAGCTCATGATAATTTCAGAAACTGGCAAGTCGTGCTAGAAGGCCGCCCGTTACGAGATGCTCTGATAGCTGACAATGAAAAAACACTGTTGTTACTGGTACTGGGAGCCGCTGGCTTGCTTCTGCTCGCCTTGCTGCTTTCTGGTCTGGCAGTTCGCAGTATTAACTATCGCCAGCTAAGCCATGCGTTGCAGGGAAGTGGTAAAGGTACGGATGTACAAGTCTCACCGGCCATCAGAAAAAGCTTGGTTGTGGCTCAGGTAAGCATTGCCACCCTGCTGATTTTTTTCAGTGCCCTACTGGTACAAGATAGCATCGCTAAATTGAACCGCTCACTAGGCTTTGACAGCCAGCATATTTTACAAATCGAATTTGATATTGCCACTTTGGACTGGCAAGGCTGGGATCACTATGCTCCTCAGGTGGCAGGGCTGGGGGAGCAACTGCGTTTACGGCCAGACGTAGAGCAGTTAAGCTTTGCATACAGCCCGCTAGCGGATCTATACCAGCTAGCAATAACCGATATGGCGAATGATCGCCGTTACTATCCCTGGCATAGAAATGTTGATCACCATTACTTCTCCGTAGTTGGTCAAAGATTGTTATTCGGTAATACTTTTACCCGCGACGATCTTGGTAGTGATAAAGTGGTGATTATTGATCAAGCCTTTGCCGAATTGCTAACCGGTGCTGATATCGCTAAAGCCATTGGTCAGAGTTTAAAGATGGACGCAGCAACCGCCCCCATGACAGTAATTGGCGTAGTGGAAAACCTGCAACTGCCCGGCAAACATATCGCGCCACCACGCTTTTACCTTCCCAACTATGGCACTGCATTATGGATGTTGGTCAAGCTAAAACCAGATACTGAACTGAACAGGGAAAGTATGATTGAACTGCTACATAGCTTAAATCCACAGTTCATTCTTACCCGCTTTAATCTGCTGGATACCAGTATTGCCCAAGCAAACTTTCCCCATCGGGTCAGACTGATCGCCGCTATTAGCTTAGCGCTGTTTACGATCTTTTTAGCCTGTATCGGACTCTTTGGCATTATGCATTACAGCGTACAGATACGCTCGATTGAATTCAGTATCAAACTGGCTGTAGGTGCTCAGTACCACCATATTGTGAAAGACTCGATACGAGAATATCTAACAATGCTGATACTCGGTATTGGCTTGGCGACATTAATTGCTCTGACAAGCTTGGTTATCTTTTATGATTGGCTGATACCTTACCTGAGCTGGCACAGCTTGCTGCTATACGCGGTAACGTTACTGATCATCCTGGTAACCCTGACACTGTCAAACCTAATGCCTTTACGTAGCTTTAGGACTATAAGCATTAGTAATAAGCTAAGAGGACTGTATGAAACCAGCTGAAGACTATTTGAAGCACCTGGTTTCCAAGCCGAGCAGATCCCAAAATGAGGCTAAATCGCCTGACCACCACGGCGACTTCGTTAGAGCTATCAGCAATACGTGAAGCTATGCGAGGTACATAAACTGTTAATAGTTATCTGCAAACCAACAAAAACGGCGCTTGCTGAGAAACAAGCGCCAAATTACACGGCGAAGCAGAGCTAAATAACTGCTGTTTGACAGTACTCAATGGCGTATAGCAATTTTGGGGGCGCTATCAATCTCTCCATGTTCATCGATGACGGCGAAGCGCTCTCCTAAACGTAAAACGGCCAGGCTGCCGGAGCTGGTATAACGCACAAAAACAAGTTCGTAACCATAACGTTCGAGTTCGGTTATTGCGAATTTTTGGGCCAGATTAAGTTCATCCCAGAACGGCTGCATTTCCCCAGTCAACTGGCGCCTTTCAACAAGTGCAGTTTGCATTAATTACTCACCTTTGCTGATATGAAGAACATAAGTCAGGTTGAAAAACTAATTTTTAACCCGTTTGGGACTCGCTATTACGGCAGTCAACTAAAGCGTAGTAAACGACTATAAAACTAGCAAGCGCCGCACGCCATTTCTTAATATCTTTTGCTAAAGTACAATCTCCAGGCACACCGCTTCCGGGTAAATTCAAACGAAGCCTTTGCCAAAGTACCTGATGTAGCTCTACGGTGTTTCTTGCAGGGCAATAGCCATTAAGCGCTTTGCTTGCGCAGTCAGCGCCTGTTTTAACTCTGGCGGAGAAATAACACTAAAATCAAACGGCAATTGGCTTAGCCATAAGGCAAAACAATAGGCGCTATCGGTACGGGTGCTAAGCAGTAACCCCTCTGACTGCGGTTTTAGCATGGCGGCGGTTGCGCCCATCGCCAGTGCTGCCGTCGTTTTATCGGTGTGCAGCACAACTTTAATGTCCAGATTACCCGGCATTGAGTTCAGGCTATGGGTAAAATGCTCGGCCGCATTAAAGTTTGCTGGCCGGTTAAACCGCTGTTCCAGCAAGGCTATCTGTTGCAGGCGATCCAGCCTGAAGGTACGCAGCTCCTGGCGCAAATGACAATAGCCGCTCATATACCAACGACCGTTTCGAAACAATAATCCGTAGGGGTCTACCTGCCGCGACACTGGCGGCTGTTGATAGGAGGCATAGGTAATAGTAACCGAGCGCTGCAACTCCAGCGCGTCAAGTAAGGGGGCTAAGTGTTGACCGGGCGTTTCCGTTGCGGCCTCTGGCAACATCACATCAATGGTCCTGGCAATGGCCTGAGCGCGGTTTTTCAGTTTTGTGGGCATCACCCGCTCCAGCTTCGCCTGAATACTGCTAATGGCCGTTTGCACATCGGCCAGGCGCAGATTTTTTGCAGCCAACAAGCCAAGTGACAAGGCCAGTGTTTCATCATTGGTAAACATCATCGGCGGCAATTTAAAACCGGCGACTAACATATAGCCACCTTCACAGCCTTGCTCGGTGGTAACCGGAATACCCAGTGCCTCCAGCGCCTGAATATAACGCCGTACCGTACGCTTATCTACGCCCAGCCGCGCTGCTAGCTCAGTGCCACTCATCCGGCTGTTTGATTGCAACAGCTCTAATAAGGTCAGTACCCGCACTGTTGGGCCGCTCAAAGTTGCTGCCTTTTTCGCATACTGTTTATTACTCCATTATTTTTACGAGAATTCAGCAAATATAGCGTAAAACTAGGACGGATTCTGTCCTATTTGGGTTTTATAGTTTGTGGATAGTTTTGGGGGAACAGCCCCAACCTATCCGAAACCTTACCAGTTAACGGGTAAATAGTAGCTAACCTAAACTCAATATAAGGAAATAACCCTATGTCTTCATTAACCTTGTTTACCAACCCCCAATCACGCGGTCGTATTGTCCGTTGGTTGTTGGAAGAGCTGAATGTGCCTTATCAGGTAAAGGTGCTGCAATATGGCCCTGAGATGAAAGCAGCAGATTTTCTGGCATTGAACCCGATGGGCAAAGTGCCGGTTATTACCCATGGCGATATTGTAGTAACAGAAACTGCGGCAATTTGTGCCTATCTGGCAGACTTTTTCGCTGAAAAACAGCTGGCACCTGCCATCAACAGCCCAGAGCGTGCAACCTATTACCGTTGGCTCTTTTTCACCGCCGGCCCACTGGAAATGGCCACTTCAGCCAAGGCCTTTGGCTGGCGGCTTGACGAAGATAACGCCGCCTCGGTGGGTTGTGGCAGGTATGTGGATACACTCGATGCACTGGAAACGGCCTTAACTGCCAGTCCTTACCTTTGTGGTGAGCAATTTACCGCCGCCGATGTGTATGTTGGCAGCCATATTGAATGGGGCCTATGGTTCAACACCTTAGAACCACGGCCAGCCTTTAAAGATTATGTCCAGCGGCTGCAAACGCGAGCCGCAGCGATACGCGCGACTAAGCTGGATGATGCGCTGCTGCCGGAACCGACTCCGGCATAATTTAGTCCGGCAGTTTTTCCAGCATTAAGCCTCAATATCAGGTGCAAACTGCAGTTTGCACCTATCTTTATTTTGGCAGCAACAAGCCATCATCAATGGCAATAAAACGGCTTGCCACCTTGACCAAGGCCTGGGCAGTTAAGCCTTCTACACCATAAATTTCAACTTCGGTAGCAAACTGTTGCACTAGCTTATGCACCAGTAAATCAAAATCACCGTCACCCGAGGCTAATACCAATACATCGCTCTGTTGACCATATTCAATGGCGTCCAGCGTAATACCAACATCCCAATCGCCTTTGGCCGAGCCATCCGCACGCTGGATAAAGGGTTTAAGTTTTACTTCAAAGCCGATAGCGCGCAAAATATTCTGAAACTGGCGCTGCTTTTCATCACCGCGGTCAATGGCATAGGCAATGGCTTTTACCACAGTGCGCCCGGCCGTGACCTTACGCCAAAAGGCATTGTAGTCAAAATTACGCTGGTAAGCCTCACGGCTGGTGTAATAGATGTTTTGTACATCCACCAAAATGGTTACGCTGCTCATGGCTCGCCTTTAATGTCGTATCGCCAACAAGCCTGTTTCAGCAAGTGCAGTTAGCGTCAAAGATAACGGGTATAAAACAGCTAAGCTAACCGTCAACCTCTTCAGGCGCAAGTGTTTTATCCAAGCTTATTACTTTACCGGCGCAATACGCGCTAAACTAGATTAGTAAAAACTTATCAGGACGACACTATGCCGCAGTTACACCCGCGCCAATTATTGTTACTGTCGCTCTTTGCCGGTTTACTCACCATGGCGTTAAAAACCCTGGCCTGGTACCTCACCGGCTCAGTCGGTTTTTTATCAGATGCCATGGAGTCTTTAGTCAATGTAGCTGGCGCAGGCTTCGCGCTTTGGATGGTAACCATTGCCAGCCGCCCCGCCGATGCAGGTCATCCTTTTGGTCATAGCAAAGCTGAGTATTTTTCAGCTGCTTTTGAAGGCGGGATGATTTTTGCAGCGGCTATTGCCATTTTTGTTACCGCTGCTGAGCGCTTGCTTAACCCGCAAGCTATTACTGCCCTGGGGCTTGGTACCTTCCTGACGGTGTTGGCTAGTGTGATTAATTTGGCTATTGGCTTATTACTGATCCGCGCTGGCAAGCAGTATCAATCCCCCGCGCTGGAAGGCGATGGCAAGCATCTGCTAACAGATGTCTGGACTACCGCCGGCGTAGTCATTGGCGTGACGTTGGCGGCAATCAGTGGTTTAAGCTGGCTGGATGCGGCAGTAGCGATGCTGGTTGCCCTGCATATTCTGCGCGAAGGCGCTGGTATTTTGGCCAAAGCCATTAATGGGTTAATGGATAAGGCGTTACCAGAGCCACAAGTTCAGCAATTAACCGAACTGCTGGCTCATATTAGCGCAGACTATCTTGCCACACCTAACACGGGTTTGAATCTGCCTGACGCCAGCCAGGTAAGTTTTATAAACCTACGTACCCGTGCTGCCGCAACCCAGGCTTTTGCCCAGGCCGATTTACAGGTCCCAGGCCACTGGACAGTAGCGCAAGCCCATCAGCTCGCCGATATCGCCGAGCAGCAGCTAGCCGAGCTTGGCGTGCAATTAACCTTACATATCGAACCCCGGAGCAGCACCGTCGCGCAGTCATGCGACTAAACTGGTCTGACCGGTACCGGAGTTGTGTGGATAAACTGGTATGGCCGGTACCGGAGTTGTGTGGATATAAGAGTTGTGTGGATAAGTTTGCAGCTTGCCCTTGGCTGCACAACAAGGTAGCGTAGGGCTAAGAATATATTACAAAAAGAACTGCTTATGTTTGCTACCCTGACCCAAATTGGCTTGCCGCTAGCATTGATCCTGATTATGACCGGCGTAGGAATGAGCTTACGCCCCAGTAACTTTCGTGATGTCCTGCGTGCCCCTAAAGCGTTTTTTGTTGGTACAGCAGCGCAGCTGTTATTACTGCCGGCTATCGCGGTGTTACTGATTAGTTTATTTGGCTTGCAGGCAGAACTGGCGGTGGGGTTGTTTATTCTGGCGCTTTGCCCGGGCGGCACCACCTCTAATTTGTACAGTTACCTCTGTAAAGCCGATGTCGGCTTATCCGTATCTCTTACCGCGATAGTCGGCTTTATTACCCCCTTTACCCTGCCGCTACTCGCTGCCTGGGCGATTAATTTTTACCTTGGCGAAAGCACGGCTTTTGAACTGCCACTAGTACGCACCTGGCTAACCCTGATGATCGTGAGTGTTATTCCGGTATTACTGGGGATGTTGATCCGGGCAAAATGGTCAAATTTTGCCCACCGCGCACAGCCGATTATTAGCCGTTTTTCGGTGCTGGTGTTAGCCGCATTGATTATCAGTATTGCCATCGATCTGGGTGATGATTTCTGGCACTACATGCTGCTAAGTGGCCCGGCGGCGTTAACGCTAAATATTATTACCATGGCAGCAGGCTATTTGCTTGGCCGCTATTTATTGCATAATGAACAGCAGGCCCGCACCATTTGTTTAGAAGTTGGCTTGCAAAACGGCACCCTGGCATTACTGATCACCACCGGTATTTTGCAAAACACGGCGATGTCTATTGCGCCAAGCAGCTATAGCATTTTAATGTTTTTTACTGCCAGCCTCTTCACCTGGTGGGTGCTAAAACGGCAAAGGCCGCTTAAAGATAGCGGCCTTTGACAAGGATAAGGCGTTTACTAGGGAGAACTCCGCTTTTAAACCTAAGCCATTAGCTGTAAAAATTCGCCCCCTGGCGGCTTATTTTACATAACCGCAGGTTTTACCCTAGCTACAGGCTTAAACCCGGCAAACGCCCGGCCAGATTAATAAAGCGCTGTTGATATTGTTGCAGCGCAGCTTTATCGGCGGCGGTTAAGCAAGGCTGAATGACCGAGCTCATATGATCACTTTGCGCTAAAGTGCGCTCAGCTTGCTTGCGCTGTGCCTCGGGTAAAAAAGGTAAACCTTGCCGGGTAAGATTAAATACCCCTTGCATTGATTGCAGCACCGGCCAGGCACCTTTGGCCGTTAACTCAATAAATAACGCCGGTGTTAACTGATGCTTGGCTAACACCTGGTCAACTTGCGGCAAATAGTCCTTGCCCTGCTCTTTTGCTCTTAGCTCACTGGCATGTTTTGCCCAATCGCAATGCTTAGCCAGTCGTAAATTTTTTAAGCTGGCCGGATTATCTTGCTCAATTTTTGCCAGCTCCGGTAAAGCGGCCTCATAGCGGGCAATATTTTGCTCAGTAATCACTGTTGCAGCCTGAACTGTCGATAACGATATACTACTTAGCAGCAACGCCGCGGTAAAATTTAATGTGATACGCATAAAGATCCCAAAATCAATTGTATATGTAGCTTTTATACCGCTGTGGCTGAACCGCGGCTGAAATCATCCGGGCGCATCGGGTCGTAAAAAGTCTTTAAAGACGCCAAATCGCCAATTACGCAGCGCCAGCACCACACTCACACCATAGCGATGCGCCAGTGGCAATTGGCTATCATGCTGCACCAGCTCATTAAACTCACGCGCTAAGCGGGTTAACTTGCGTTGAAACTCCTGATTACTGGCAGTAGACAACATGCCGTTTAGTACCAGCAAGGCTTCATCCTGGCCATTAAACCGATGATTGAAAAATTCTACCGCCAGTTGCTGTTGAAAAAACCGTTGAATAGGGCCATTGTCGCGCCAACTAAAATTTGCCGCTATCCGCAATTTAACGCGGTTACCCGGTTGTAGCTCGATCAGTTGTAACCTATCCAATTTAATCAGTTTTTGCAGGCATTCGCTGGGCGTAAACTGATACCATTTAACAATATCTGCTATGGTCCAATGATTAAGTACCGACACTGCAACCAACAGTAAGCCTAGATCGGCTGTTAGCTCTAACTCTTGCTGCTCAGTAAGCTGGCTAATTTGCCCTTGCTCTTGCTGCAACAGCCGCAATAAGTCACTAAAGTCCATTGCCAGCAGCTGACAGATTTGCTCCAGCCTTTGTAAGGTAAATTGCTGCTGTGAAAACATGCGCTTCACACTGGCTTCGCTGAGCTGTAACTGCTCAGCGACCTGCGCGTAAGTACAACCATGCTGCTTTAACGCGCGCTTTAATGTTTGTACCAAGGCAGCCCCTTGCGTCATACCACCTCCAAAAAGTATCAATAAATAATACCTAAAGAGCTTAATAAAACAACTTTTTATATTTAAGTGGCACTAAAAAATACTTCAGGTAGTTTAAGGCGCTCTAATGAGTTGTCTAACCCAAAGCCGTATTAGCTGGAGCTATACTATGAGAATCGCATTTTCCAACATCATCTCTCGTCTACTTTTATCCTGTACTGTGGCAGCTAGCCTGGCAGGCTGTGCCAGCCAGCAATTAGGCAGTCGCAGTAGTGTCGTAGAGTATTTGTATCCCACCGCTGCGGAAGTTAAGGTTGAAACCGGCACACCAGTGCTCACCCTGCCTATTCGATTAGGTATTGCTTTTGTGCCCGCAGAGCAGACTTATCGACGTGGCAGCAATCCTTGGGCTCTTGCCGAACATGGCGCTGCAAGCTTAAACGAGCCGGCTAAAATGCAGATAATGGAAAATATTGCGAGCCACTTCCGGCAACAAGACTTTATCGGCGATATTCAACTTATTCCCAGCAGCTACCTGCGGCCGCAGGGCAGCTTCACTAATCTGGATCAATTGCAATCTATGTTTGGCATCGATGTTATCGCCCTGGTGTCTTTTGATCAGGTGCAGTTTAGTGATGAGTCCACAGCTGCCTTAAGTTATTGGACACTGGTAGGCGCTTATCTGATCTCCGGGCAAAAAAATGATACCAGCACCTTAATGGATACTGCCGTCTATGCCATTAACAGCCGCAAATTATTGTTTCGGGCACCGGGTGTTAGCCAGATTAAAGGCCGTTCCACGCCGGTAAATTTGGCAGAAGAGTTACGCCAGGACAGTAAGCAAGGTTTTGACGATGCCAGCAAGCAAATGATTAACCAATTAGAGCAAGAGCTTGAAAGCTTTACCGAGCGTTTAAAAGCCCGAGCAGAGGATATAAAGGTCGTTCGCAGCAGTCACTACCGCGGTGGCGGTAGTGTGGGTATCTTCACTTTACTGATACTGCTTGGCACAGTACTTCTTCGTAAAAGCGTGCCTGAACGAATAGATAATAGCTTTACGCCGCGATAATGGTCAGCAACCCTAGCAACATAAAAACGGCACAGGCAGCACGACGTGCCCAGTCCAGCGAGACTTTTTGCAACAGCCAGCTACCGGCATATACCACCGGTACGTTGGCAGCCAACATGCCCAAAGTCGTACCCCAGATCACCATCCACACCGCATCTTCAAAAGTAGCGGCCAAAATCACTGTAGCAACCTGAGTTTTATCGCCAATTTCAGCTAAGAAAAATAGGATACAGCTGGCAGCAAAGGCACCGTATTTTAATACCGCAGTATCTTCACTGTCGTCTTTGTCAGGGATCAGTAACCACAAGGCTACCGCAATAAAGGAGCCACCTAATAACCATGGGCCCCAGGCTGCCGGAATAAACTGTGCTACCCAAACACCCAGCCAGGCTGAAGCAGCATGATTTAAAAGAGTTGCAACCAAAATACCGGCAATAATCGCCGTTTTGTTACGAAAGCGTGCGGCTAGAAATAAAGAGAGAAGTTGAGTCTTATCACCGATTTCAGCTATGGCTACGGCGGTAAAGGACGAGAGAAGTGCTTCCATAAAATCCTGCATATAGCGGGATATTATAGACAAAAGACACAGACTGACTCCCGCTTTGGATCAGTACCGTGTCTTAAGTCTCATCACACAAGTTATTAGTTATGACTAAAAAACTTGCTGCTTATACCATGTGCTTGGGGCACAAGTATGTTGATATAAGCGCCTGGCGGCTGATTACTCCCTTAAAGACCGGCGCATTATAACGACAAGCCCAAAAAAAGCAAACCGCCTATGCCGCTTGCTCCTTGTTAAAGCCCCTTTGCTTAAGACTGCCGTAACAAACGCTTTTGCCATTGTTGACTGCGGCTAAACAAGCGCGAGCTTGCGGCACGAAGCTTAATTAAGCCGTAATAATTTAATGGTACTAACAACAAACTGGTTAAGGTAGAAAACAACAAGCCACCAATAATGGCAATAGCCATTGGCGCATAGCTGGGGCCATTACCACCAATAGCTGTGCCGCCTAATGCCAGCGGGATTAAACCCAGCACCGTTGTGGCCACTGTCATTAAAATCGGCTTTAACCTGGCGGTAGCCGCCATAATAATCAGCGTTTTTAACGGCAGCTCTGGCAACAGCACGCGATCTTGGTTAATTCTATCTACCAGTACTATGCCATTGTTAACCACTATTCCCATCAATACCAACATACCAATCATACCCATAACACCTAAGCTGGTGCCGGTAAGCCAAAAGGTCCAGAACACGCCGACAAAAGAAAACAACAAGCTGGCGATTACGGCATTGGGCATCAACAAGGATTCAAATAACGCTGCCATCACGATATAAATCATCGCCAGCGCCAATAACATATTCACAATCATCACTTGCTGTTCTTCGTTTTGCCTAACAAAGCCCCCCTGATAAGACCAGCGATAGCCTTCCGGTAACTGCACTTGTTGCATTAACTGGTTAATTTCTGTTCTGGCTTGATCCATGCTGATATCTTGCGCCAGGGCGATCTGCAACGCTACACCGGTTTCCCGATTAAAACGCCGAATAGATTGCAATCTGGGTAGGATCTGCAACTCTGCCACCTGTGACAATGGAATAGTGACTCCCTGCACCACCGCAACGGGCAAATCAGCAAGCTCGGTTAATGATTCACTAATGCGTTCATCGTAAATCACCCGAATTAATAACTCACCTTGCTCTGCGCTTCTAAAGGTACGCAAATTGACACCACGTAACGCTAAGGCAGCACTTTGTGCAACCTGATCGGCAGCCAATCCGAGTCTTTCCAGCTCTGCTCGTCTTAATTTAATTTGCACTTCTTGTTGTCCAAGCGTCAGATCGGAACTGACTTCTGCTAAGGCTGGCAAGCTTTGTAATGCAGGCTGTAATTCACTGGCTAATTGCATTAGTCGTTCGGTAGAATGCCCAAATAGATTAACTCTTAAGGCATTATTACGATTACCAAAACCAAAACTGGGGCGCGATCTTACCAACGGCGGCCACTGGCTACGAATGCGCTCTTTTAGCTCGTTCAGCGATATCGGCAGATCATCTTTTAGCATAATGGTCGATTGCGCCTGTCCTGCCCGATAATAGCTATAAACCGATTCAATATGAAAGGCGTCTTGATTGGCATAAAGAAAGGCTTCCATCGCCTTCACTTCGGCCCGCACTTCTTCCAAACTATAATTACCCTGAATGTTATAGTTCATAAAAATACGGCCACGATCTTCCTGATCTTCACCACCACTACCCACTTGTGAAAAAGGAAAAGCCGTGCTGGCTAGCACCAGCAAAGCCAAAGCTGTAGCCGTCTTAGGCCAATACATCACCTTAGTGAGCATTTGCTGATAATAGCGTTCAAGCAAGGTGACCCGTTGTTGCGACACAGCTTGTACCTTAAGCTTGGTGCTTAACAGCGGGATCAGGGTTAAAGCAAGCAGCAGTGAAATGGCCAAACATAAGCAGATAGCAATAGCCACATGCTCCAAAAAGATAGTGAGCTGCATTTTCTCGCCAATAATATTGGGTAAAAACACAATAGCCGTGGTTGCAGTACCCGCCAGCACCGCCAGCCCTACCCGCTTTACACCACGCTCAGTAGCTGCCCGCACATCACCGCCGGCAGCACGCTCGCGAAAAATACTTTCCGTCACCACCACGGCGTTGTCTACCAACATCCCTATCGCCAACATCAGCCCCATCATGCTAAGAATATTGAGGCTATACCCCATAAAGTACATCGCACCCAGCGCCACAATTATCGCCGCAGGCACCGACAGCACCACAATCAGAGTAGTGGTAAGGTGGCGTAAGAATAAATATAAAACGATAAAAGACAGCATGGCGCCAATAGCACCAGCTTGCAGTAAATCACGCAGCGATTTCGTGACGTTATCGGCCAAATCATCCATCACATACAGATTTATGCCATTAAAAGCGGGGTTCTTATCCGCCGCATTAACTACGGCCAACGAGGCTTTTGCCACCTCCACCAAATTAGCGCCCGACTCTTTAAACACATTCACACCTATGGCATAGGTTTGATTTAAATGTCGACCATCGCGTAGCTTCGGTAACTCAAGTTCGATGGTCGCCAACTCGCGAAGTTGTAAACCTGGTCTTACCGGTAAGGCAGCAATTTCAGCCAGCTCTTTATACTCACCCAGTGGTTTTACCAAAACACTTTGCTCGCTATTTCTAAGCTCACCGGCACTTAAGGCAAAATTACTGCCGCGTAATTGCGCTAACAAAGCGGTAGGATCAACTTGCAAGGCGCGCATTTTATCGGGATCTAAGCGGATAATAACCTGGCGCTTTTCTACACCATACAGCTCTACTTTCGACACCCCAGGCACCCGTTCTAACGGCCGCTTTAACTGTTGTTCTAACAAGTCATAGGCCATTGCTAAATCGCGCTCAGAGGAAATCCGTAAATTAAAGATTGGCATATCACTGGTGTTAAACTGGAACAGCAGTACCCGCTCGACATCGTTTGGCAATAAATGCCGGATACTGTCTAACCTTTCCCTAACTTCCAGGCTTTTACTGCTAATGTTTTCACTCCAGCGAAATTCCAACGACACATCGCCGCTATTTTCGTTAGCAAAACTACGCAGCTCTTTAATACCGCTTACGGTCGCCAGCGCCTCTTCCAGCGGCCGGGTGATTAAACGTTCAACTTCCGCCGGACTGGCGTTGGGGTAAGGTACGCTGACGTAAAGCTCTGGAATATCAATACCCGGAAACATTTCAAGTGGCAGTAACCGGCTGGCTAGGCCACCGAACAGCAGGAGCGAAATAAACAGCATACAAATAGTGACCGGCCGGCTTAAGGCTAAGCGGGTAAGCCAAATGGGCTTGTCATTGTCCACTTCATGCGCAGGCGCAGTTTCGGTATTCGCAGCAGCCTTTGCTGCGGCATCTGGCGGCGTAAACTGACTCATACCGTCTCCTTAGAAGTCACTTCGGCTCGCCCTTGTTGCAGGCTGTAAAGCACCGGAATAAACACCAGGGTAAGCAAGGTTGCCAAACTTAAGCCAAAGATCACCGTAATGGCCATGGGCACGCGTATTTCACTGCCTTCGCCAGTGCCCAAAGCTAATGGCAGTAAACCCAACACCGTGGTTAGGGTGGTCATTAACACCGGGCGTAACCGACTCTGTCCGGCGCTAATAATAGCCGCCGCCATCTGAATACCCTCAGCCCGTAATTGATTTATCCTATCAATCAATACAATGGCATTATTTACCACTATACCGGCTAACATGATCAAACCAATAAAAACGATAACCGAGAGTCGGGTGTCGGTTAACCATAAACCTAACACCGCTCCGGCTCCGGCTAAAGGTACCGTAAACAAAATCAGGAGTGGCTGCAGCAGATTTTCGAACTGTGACGCCATAACCAGGTAAACCAAAAAAATCGCCAACAGCAAGGCAAAAATTAATGAACTGTAGGCGCGCGCCATTTCCTCACTTTGCCCCATCACTGCCGCTTGCTGACCCGGAGCTAACACGATCTGCGCTAATGCAGTTTTAGCTGCTGCCGTCGCTTGCTCTAAATCGCCATAAGCTAAATTGGCACTGACTATCGCCACCCTTTGTTGACTTACCCGGGTTATTTCACTGGGCCCAATCTCGCGACGAATTTGCGCTACTGCACTTAAGGGCAATGGCTCAGCCGCCCCTGGATTGATAATCAACTCAGCTAATTGCAATTCGTACTGACGATACTGCTCGGCTAAGCGCACCCGAATATCAATCTTGCGATCGTTTACCGAATACTGCCCCGCGACTTCACCACCAATATAAGTGGCCACTCTGCGGGCGACTTGCTGCGCTGTCATGCCCAGCTGGGCTAACCTAGCATGATCAAAATACAAGGTGATCTCAGGTTGGCCAGGTCTTAAACTAGATTTAATGTCGGTAAAACGGCCGTCATTCGCTAACAGTGCAATTAATCGCTCTGAGGTTTCAGATAGCTGAGCCAAATCATAGCCACTGATTTCAATCTCTAACGGCGTACTAAAGCTAAATAACTGTGGGCGGTCAAACCGGCTGGTGACACCCGGCATAGCCGTTAACTGCTGACGCAACTGCTCTTGTACCAAAGCTTCATCTTCTTCATCGGTATCGGCCCGCATCACAACATGTAATCGGCCCCAGTGGCTGCCACCAATAGCAGGGTCTACCGACATCTGCGCGCCGGTTCCGGCTAAACCATAGCTGCGCGCCACTACCGGATATTCCGTTAACTGTTCAGCTAACTGCTTTAACAGCAGATCAGTTTGTTCAATGGCGGTACCCACCGGCAATTGTACATCCAGATAAAACTCCCCCTGACTAAGCTGTGGGATGACATCGGCCCCGAGCCTTGGCAATAAACTAAAGCAAGCGCCAGCCAGCGTCAAAGTCACCACCAAGGTTAAGGCTTTTGCGGTTAAAGCCGCTTGCAATAAGCGTAAATAAGCACGTTCAATAATGCGTAGCAAAGCTTGCACGCCAATCACGGCGGGACGCAGCAACCAATACAGGGCAGTACCCAACAACTTATACAGCAAACCCAATAGAGTGGTTACTGTCACTAACAGTAAATAGGCGATACGCCCAATTAAACGAAATGGCAATAACGGCCAATGAAACCAACGCGTTGGTTTTAAAGAGGCCAGTGCAACTGGGGTGTCAGCAACAGGCGTTGCCAAGCGGCTGCGTGCCGCCATAGTAGGAATAAGCGTTAAAGCAACGATCAGCGAGACCAACAAGGCAAAGGTAACCGTAAGCGCTTGATCACGAAATAACTGACCAGCAATCCCTTCGACAAAAACTAGCGGAAAAAATACCGCTACGGTGGTCAAGGTTGAAGCGGTAATCGCCATCGCCACTTCACCCGCGCCTTTTACTGCAGCTTCTTTGGCGGCAAGCCCTTGCTCTTTATGACGGGCAATATTCTCCAGCACGACTATGGCATTGTCTACCAGCAAACCTACAGCTAAAGCGATGCCGCCGAGGCTCATCATATTTAGCGTAATATTCTGACCGTACATCAAATTAAAGGTTGCGATCACTGACACGGGTATCGACACGGAAATGATGACGGTTGCCCACACATTACGCAAAAATAAATACAGCACCAGCATGGCTAAAATACCGCCTACGATACCGGCACTTTTTACATCGCTAATGGCTTGTTTAATAAACTGTGATTGATCGTATAACACATCGAGCTGATAACCGGCGGGTAACATTTTGCGCAGCTCAGGCAAACGGGACAGCAGCGCTTCTGCGACTTTTACCGAGTTCGCATCGCCTTCTTTATAAATTGCCAATTCAATCGCCTGATTACCATTGATGTAACTGATACTCTGCCTATCAGCGAAGGCATCGCGCACTATCGCCACATCTTTTAAACGAATTTGGCTGTTGCCGACCGTAGTAAGGTATAAGTTCTCAATTTCAGTAAGCTCAGCAAACTGATTAATGGTTCTAACCAAATAGTCATAGGCCGGTGTTTCTAAACGGCCGCCGGCTAAATTAATGTTTTCCGCTTTTAACCGTTGGGTAATTAAACTGATATCTAATTGTAATTGGCTAAGTTTTTGCGGATCGACCAAAATCTGAATTTCTTGTGTTAAGCCGCCGTCCGGGCGTACAGCCGCAATGCCTGGAAAAGATTCTAAGCGACGGCGAAAATCTTCCTCAGCAAAGGTTCGCATGGCCACCAAATCGGCTTGCGTCATATCAGGTTTAGATAAAGATAAACGCACTACCGGATCGAGATTGGGATTAAAGCGCAGCAATAACGGCTTTTCCACATCCAGCGGTAAAAACAGTACATCCAGTTTCTCGCGCACTTCCAACAGTGCCAAGTCCATGTCGGTACCCCAATCAAACTCCAGCACCACATCGGAGCGCCCGGCGCGTGACACTGAGGTGACTTTACGCGCACCTTTTACAATACCCAGGGCTTCTTCAACAGGTTTACTAACTAACTGCTCTACCTCTGCGGGTGCAGCACCCAGATAGGTGGTGCGGACAGTCAGGCTGGGATATGACAAATCTGGCAACAAATTTACCGCCAGACGACCTACCGACACCAACCCGAATAGCAATACTGCAAGCGTGAACATCCAAACCGTGACCGGACGGGCCACGGCGGTATTAATTAATTTCATGATAGACGTCCTTGTTAAAATGCGCGCTCAGAGACAACGTTAACCAGGCTTTGTTCTTTTAACGCAGCATGCCCAGCTACAACTACCTGTTCATCAAGGGCGACACCCTCCAGAATTTCCACTACATTATCAGCGGTATAGCCCAGAGTAACTTGCCGGCGTACAATACGGTTTTCACTGTCCAGCACTAACACACCCGGTAAATTATCCAGGGTCAGCAAGGCACGTTTTGGCACAAGCAAGGCACTTTCGCGGGTATCAAATTTAATCTCAACCTGACTAAACATACCGGCTTTTAGTTTTCTTTCAGTATTGTCTATTAATAAGGTGGTACGCACTGTACCCGAGGCAGCATCGACCACTGGCGCAACCCGGCTTACCTCGGCGGCCACTTCAGGTACACCAGCAAAACTTAGCAGCGCCTTTTGGCCCGCTTTCGCCTGCAGCATTTGCTGCTCAGGTAAATGCACTACCGCCTCTAATTGGGTTTCACTTACCAGATGAAATAATGATTGCGGCGTTAGCTGACCAACCAATTGACCGGTTTTGGCATAACGGCGGGCCACTACCCCACTTATCGGTGCCCGAATTTCCGTTTCACGCAAATTTAGCTCTACCAAAGCAACGGCAGCTTCCATAGCGGCAACTTGCCATTTCAGCTTGTCGTAAACATCGGTACTCACTAATTTACGTTGGTGCATTTCAGTCATGCGCGTTAGCTCAGAACTTAAACGTCCTAACTCGGCCCGCTCCCGAGCTAATTGATGCCGCTGCCGCTCGTTTTCCAGCACCGCCAGCAATTGACCAGCACTAACTTGATCCCCTTCTTCCACCAGGATTTTTTCCACAATACCACTGGTTTTTGCCATCACTTCCGCCTCTGCCCGCGCAGCCAGGGTGGTAGTGGTACGGTAACTGCTGCTAATAGCACCCGTTTTAGCGCGTGATATTTCAACCGGGATAGCCACTTCAGCAGCAGTGGTGCTACTGCTGGTGCTTTGCGCTTTATTACAACCAGTTAAAACTAAGGCGCTGCTTAACAAAACAACGGCTAACGGCATGATCTTTTTCATTTTTTATATTCCTTTATCCAAGGTAACTGTTGATTACCTAGCTTTGCACTCACTATGCCAAAAATTAATCAAATTTAATATCAATTACTTAGCTTTAAATTGTTACAAGCTGCAACAACTGAAACACTAAAAAATAGCGAAAAAAACCAACTTTTAGCCAACCAAACTGGTCAGACCTAACTCCGGCACCGGTAAGAGCTCTGAGGTCTTACCGGTACCGGAGTTGTTAGAGTCTATACTCTAATGAAAGATAGCTTTATACTGCGCGACTTTGTTTCAACTAGGTGTACAAAATAATGCTAAAGAAAACCGCTATCGCCGGTGCCATATTGCTGGCACTGAGCAGCCTTACCGCCCAAGCCGAGGGCTATAAATTACTAGAACAATCAGTAAGCAGCATGGGTAATGCCTATGCCGGTCGTGGCGCGCAAATTACCGATGCCACTCTGGTTTACTCTAATCCCGCGGCGATGGTGCATTTAAACGGCGAACATTTTTCCGGTGGTTTAAACCTTATCCATGCCCGCACCCGCTATTCTGATGCAGAGGCCGTAAGCGCCGCAGGCCAAAGTGTTACCGGCCGCGATAATGGTAAAGCTCTGCTTACCGAAGTGGTACCGTTCGCTTTTTACACCAAGCAAGTTACTGACGATCTGACCTGGGGCTTAGGCTTCTATGTGCCATTTGGTTTATCCTCAGATTACCAGCAAGACTGGGCTGGCCGTTATTTTGCTGATGAAACTGCAGTTAAGGTATTGAGCTTGCAACCCGCAGTTGGTTACAAACTTAATAATTGGTTATCGATAGGTGCCGCCGTCAGTTTAAACCGCGCTGAAGGGGTATTATCAAAATATAAAGATCATTCGGGGCTGTGTGAGCTTGGCACGGGGATCAATCAACTGGTTGGTCGCGACGTCTACAACGCTGCCTATTGCGATAGCCATTACGAAGTAGCAGGTAACGATATTAGCCTGGGATACACCTTAGGGATCCATGCTGAGCCTATCAGCGGGACTAAGCTGGCAATTGTGTATCATTCTGCGGTGCGTTACACCTTAAAAGGCGATTCTGAAATCACCAATACGCCTATCACCGCGGCTACCGCTGGCAATACGCCTGGGCTGATTGCTATTGCACCTAACTTGCCGCTATTAAACACGACTACCGGTAAATTAGCCTCGCGGGATTTGTTGGTTGAAAAAAGTAAATTAGACCTGACAACACCGGCGACGCTGTCGTTTAGTATTGATCAGTTAGTAACGTCAAACCTTTCACTACAAGCCAGTGTCTTGTGGACCGGTTGGAGCAAGTTTAAGAGCATCGATATCGTCAGTGATGACAGCTCGCCGTCTATTTCGATCAGTACCGGACCCGCGTTAGGTGCCGACGGCTATATTGGCTATATCCCGGAGTATTGGCATGATACCTGGTCAGCATCTGTAGGTGCGACTTACCAATACCAACCAGGTTTATTGTTACGCACCGGCATTGCTTATGATGAAAACCCTATTAGCACCCAGCACAAAACAGCCAGGATCCCGACCTCTGATCGGATTTGGCTAACCGCAGGCTTTAGCCATTCTTTAACCACTATGAGTAGCATTGATTTTGCCTATGGTTATATGTTTATGGATGATGTGAAAATTAACGAATCAGAATATGGCGTAGCCAACAACAAGCTTAACCTGGCAAATGTAAAGGCGAACTATGCCAATACCGCGCATGTTATTGCGGTGCAGTACAATCGTAAATTTTAACCTTTCGCGTCAGCATTAACTTGCCTCAGCGCGCGTTCAGCTTAGTCGTGCTATTTTTACTCACTAACTGAACGCCCTGTTGGCGTAATCCGTAAAGTCAATAATCCTGTTGCTGTTTGCCAATTCTCTGCCAAAGATCAACAGGTTCTAGGTTAGCACAAGAAATTACGTTAGACTTGTGGCTATTATCAGGTAACAACTTTGCAATCCGAGGTGTCAGATGTTCTCTGTAAAGCACGTT
>NZ_BNAO01000003.1:289642-331783 GCF_014653435.1 Alishewanella longhuensis
AAACCCCTTACTCTGCTAGCCACGGCAATGCTGTTACTGGCAGCTTGCGCCAGCCCTAAAAAAGCCAATATTGATTACGATAAAAACGTTAATTTTAGCCAGTACCAAACCTTTGCGTTTTATCAGGCTCCAGTAGCGGCGGAGCCAGAACAAAACGCTGCTGAAGCGGCCACGCCAAGTTATGATCCCTTAACAGATCAGCATTTT
Organism: Alishewanella longhuensis; assembly: GCF_014653435.1. Classification (GTDB taxonomy): domain Bacteria; phylum Pseudomonadota; class Gammaproteobacteria; order Enterobacterales; family Alteromonadaceae; genus Alishewanella; species Alishewanella longhuensis. Next base: position 289,850 of record NZ_BNAO01000003.1, read on the forward strand.
AAAGCCGCCATTACCCGCGAAATGACCGCGCTGGGTTATCGTTTCGATGAACAAGCTCCGCAATTACTGGTGAACTACAGTACCAATGTTGAAAACCGTGAAGACGTGCGCAGCTCGCCTTTTCGCGTTAATGCAGGTTATGGTCTGTTTGGGCGTAACAGTGCACTTAGCTTAGGCTTTCCTATCTTTGGCGGCGTAGAAACTACCCGCTATAAAGTCGGTTCAGTGTTAATTGATGTGATTGATGCATCCGCCAACCGGCTGATCTGGCAAGGCATGGTAGAAGGTAAGTTAACCAGCAAGGCGCTGCAACAGCCGGAGCAGGCCATAAACGACGCTGTTGCAGTGATTTATCAGAGCTACCCGACCCGTTTAAGCAATAAGGTTGACTAAAAAAACCGGGGGCTTAAGGCCCCCATCACTAAACGAGAGTGAAATATCCAGGAAGGTATAACGGGTGTTATTTTGCCGCTTTACCGTGGCATTTTTATGACAATCATCCTTTATTTTCTCTGTTTATCACCAACCTAAAACCGTTAAATGACCGACATCATCAACAACGAACCACTGCGTCTGGCTAAGCTTATCGCCCAAAGTGGCTTATGCTCACGTAAAGAAGCCAGCCGGTTAATATCCAAAGGGCAAGTGAGGGTGAATGGTGACATTGCCGGGCATCTGCACGCCATTACGGATACAGATCAGATCGAAGTCGCGGGTGTTCCCCTGGCAGCGCCAGCGCCTTTGCAGTATTGGCTCTATCATAAGCCTGTAGGGATTGACTGTAATAACCGAGCAGAAGATCCCGCAAGCATAGCACAGCTGCTGCGTACCTTACCGGTGCGCCTTTTTGCCGTGGGCCGGTTAGACAAAGATTCGCGCGGCATGCTGCTTCTGACCAATGATGGCGCTTTTGCCCAGCGTTTACTGCACCCCAATTATGCGCACCAAAAAAGCTATTTGGTCACCGTAGATAGAGCTGCCCCACCGTCCATCGTCAACGCTTTTAGCCAGGGTATTCGCTGGCAGGTTGGCCCGCACAGTTATCAGGCAAAACCCTGTCAAGTACAGTGGCTTAATGAGCGACAACTCGAGATCATTCTTACCGAAGGTCAGCACCGGCAAATCCGTTATATGTGTCGGGCACTAGGGTTTAAAGTGGTCGATCTTTGCCGCACTGCTATTGGCGCCCTGAGTTTGGGGACACTCGCCGCCGGAGACTGTCGACAACTAAACGCTGAAGAGTTAACGCAGCTGCAGATGCTGCAAGCGCCAAAGCCAAAAGCATAACCCTAAGGTCACGCTATACATCAGCACTGAACCAACAATAACCCCAGACCACGCCGCCCATTGCCAAAACGGTTGTAAATAAAGGCCACCGCTACTGGCGCCCAAATAATAAAATACCAGATAAAGCGCGCTGGCACTGGCTTTGGCCCGGCTGGCATGCTGGCTAACCCAACTACTGGCTAGCGAGTGGCAAAGAAAAAAGCCAAAAGCGCTGATAAAAAAGCCCGCGATAATGCTGATAAGACCTGGGAGCAAAGTTAATAAAGAACCAACTAACATTACCACTACCCCCAAAGCCATGGCGCCTGGCGTGCTCAGGCGACTGGCAATGTGCGACGAGTATGCCGAGCCTACCGTACCAGTTAAGTAGGTAATAAACAGCAAACCAATTAAGCTACTGCTTAAATTAAACGGCGTGGCAGCCAACACGAAGCTGATGTAGGTGTATTGATTTAAAAAAATCAGAAAATTTAAGCCACCAATAAGATAGGTGATAAGTAGCAGCGGTTGCCGTAAATGGTACCAATTATCGGCCAAAGCCTGCGCTAACCGAAAGGGTTTGGCTTGAAACTGATGAGACGCGGGTAAAAAACGCCAGATACAGAAGCAGCTTAACAGGCCCAATACCGTCATTGGAAAAAACACCCATTGCCAATGGCCTAAATCGGCTAGACCACCCGCTAACAAACGCCCGGAAATGCCGCCCACGGAGTTGGCACTAATATAATAGCCCACCGCGGTGACTAAAGCAGGTTTGCTGTACTCCTCGCCCATCCAGGCAATGGCAATAGCTGGCAAGCCCCCTAAACAGCAACCTTGCACCGCTCGCCAAAACACCAAGCTGCTAAAACTTTCAACCTGCGACAGCATAAAGGTACTGGCGGTCATGCCCAATAAGGTCACTAACAGCAGTTTTTTCCGGCCCCAGGCGTCAGAAAGTGAGGCATAAACTAAGAGTGATAAGCCTAAACAGAGAGTACCAATGGTATAACTAGTACTCACGGCTAAGGGCGATAGCGCAAACTGGCGGCTTAATTCTGGCAATAACGGCTGCATTAAGTGCAAATTTGCAAACACCACTACGGCGGCTAAACACAAGGCAAAGGCACTGCGGTAAAATGCAGGCGTTTTATATTCTATCACGCTTAATTCTCAACCAGACTCAACAACTTATTGTACCTGAAAAGCCTGTTAGGATAACAGCGCCATAGCTTGGCAAAGATTGATTCTTCAACTAAATCGAAAGGTTTGCTGCAAAAAAACCACTAGTTAACATCACGCCATACCCCCATATACAAGACACTAACCCATAAGCAAGCAGGAATTCTATGCACAACCTATTCAGCCCACTAAAACTCGGCGCCATCACCCTAAAAAACCGCATTATTATGGCACCGCTCACCCGCTGTCGTGCCACGTTAGAGCACTACGCTACACCGCTAATGGCCGAACATTATGCGCAGCGCGCCAGTGCCGGCTTATTAATTGCTGAAGCAACGATGATAAGTGAAGGTAACTCAGCATTTTATCGTGAACCAGGGATCTATTCAGCCGCTCACGCCAACGCCTGGCGTCAGGTGACCCAAGCCGTACATGAAAAAGACGGTAAAATTTTCCTGCAAATCTGGCATGGTGGCCGAGCTTGTCACCCCACATTAAATAACGGTAAGGTGCCGGTATCATCCAGCGGCGCTGCGATTAATGATTACACCCATACCCCAGAGGGTAAACAAGACTACACCGCGCCACGGGTACTGCCTACCGCCGAAGTCGCCGATATTGTGGCGGAATTCCGCCAAGCCGCGATTTATGCTAAACAAGCCGGTTTTGACGGCGTTGAAGTCCATGGCGCTAATGGCTATCTAATTGATCAGTTCTTACGTGACGGTATTAATCAACGAAACGATCGCTATGGCGGTAGCTTGGAGAACCGTGCCCGCTTTTTAATGGAAGTACTGGACGCAGTGACCGGCATCTGGGGTAGCGATCGGGTTGGTTTACGTTTATCGCCGTTAAATAGTTTTAATAGTGCTAAAGACAGTGATCCTATGGCTCTTATCAGTTATTTAGCGAAAACCTTAAGCCCGCTTAAACTAGCCTATCTGCATTTAATGCGCGCAGATTTTGCAGGTTTGCAGTATGGCGATGTTGTCAGCGCCGCACGTAAGCACTATCAGGGTAATCTTATTGTTAATATGGGGTATGATGCGCAGGAAGCCAATCAAGCAATCGCTATGCAGCACGCCGACGCCGTGGCCTTTGGCAGCGCCTTTATTGCTAATCCGGATCTCGTGACACGCCTGGGGCAAGGTTTACCACTGGCACAAGCTGACGTTGCAACCTTTTACACCCACGGCGCCAAAGGCTATACCGATTATCCACCGCACTCTTATCCACCGCACTCCGGTACAGTTGGATAACTACTTGACCGACTCCGGTACCTGTGGATAACCCAAGCCGGTTATCCACACCAATATCAATAGCAGGTTAGAAGGTGCTAGCGCGCTTGTACCTGCTACAACTTTGGCTTCTTGCAGTAATTTATTAGCTCAGTTAGAGTTGCGTGGGAACAACCTTGCCGTCCGGCACTTTATAACGAGAATAATACTATTATGTCAGAAGCTTCTTTACGGGCCCTGCCCCCTCCAACGCCCTTTTATCGCTGGATGATTCTGCTGTTTGTCAGCTTAGCGATGTTTGGCAATTACTACATTTACGATTCGCTCTGGCCGATTGTTGATCTGTTACGGGAGCAGCGCGGTTTTAGTTATCAGCAAATTGGTTGGTTATCTAGTGCTTACAACGCCGCTGCTTTATTTGTGTTGTTAGCTGGCGGCTATCTTATCGACCGTTGGGGTACGAAAAGAGCTATTACGCTCTTTGCTATTATCTGCCTGTTTGCTGCCGTGGTTACTGCCTGGAGTCCGTCATTCGAAGTGATGCTAGCCGGGCGCTTTATGCTTGGTCTAGGTGCAGAGCCCCTTATCGTGGCGGCCACGACCGTCTTAGCCAAGTGGTTTAAAGGTAAAGAGCTCAGCTTTGCTTTTGGTATTAACCTCTCTATCGCCCGGCTGGGTTCCACCTCCGCCGACTGGTCTACCGGTTTTGCCAGCCCCCTTTACGCTAACTGGCAGGATCCGCTTTGGTTAGCAACAGCGGTAGCCGGAATTTCCGTTACTGCCGCCATTTTATACTGGATTTTAGAGCGTCGGGCTGAAGGTCGTTTTAGCCTGGGCGTAGCAGAACAAACCGAGAAACTTGAATTTAAAAGCCTGTACAGTTTTAGTGCGTCTTACTGGTATGTGGTGGCGCTTTGTGTCGTGTTTTATGCCACCGTATTTCCGTTTCGCAGCTTTGCTATCGACTATTTCCAACAAGCCCATGGTCTGGATCGGGCAGCAGCCGGCATTTTAAGCAGTATCTTACCCTTTGCCGCCATTATCGCGACACCGCTATTTGGCTTATGGGTCGATAGAGTAGGCAAACGCGCTTTGTTTATGGCCGCAGGCTCATTCGTATTATTACCTCTTTTTCTAATTGTCACTTACGCCCCCGCTGGCCCCGCCATCGCACTAACCATCCCATTTATTGGTAGCGCCGTAGTGCCGTTAACACTGCTGTTAGTGATCACCGTGTTAGGTATAGTGTTCTCGCTAATCCCCGCGGTGATGTGGCCCTCAGTAGCTTATATTGTTAATGGCAGTCGTTTGGGCTCAGCCTACGCATTAATGACGTTCTGCCAACAAATCGGTTGGTTAATTGTGCCGCTTACCATTGGCTATATGAACGATAAGTTCCTAGCTGGCCCAGACAATATTGACGGCTATACGCCGGGGATGTGGCTTTATACAGTGCTGGCGTCTTTGGGTTTATACTTCTCTTACAAACTCTGGCGCACGGAACAAGGGCCTAATAGCCATGGCCTTGATACTATTACTACTAAATCGGCGGCTTTGGCCCAACATAACTAATCGTTAATCCTCGCTAGACACAACTAAATACTGTGGGGCGGCTCGAAAGAGCGAATCCCACAGTATTTACAGCTATTTTCACAAAAAAGACTAAAGTTTATACAAAGGTCTGCCGATACCCCGTTGAGGCCAAATGTAACAGGAGCGCCGTAATGACCAGTATCAAACCCGATATGCCGGTAAACGTGGGCCGCAACAATCCAGAAAAGCTGGATATGTCGGCACTTAAGCAAAGTAAGCAACAGCAAAATATCGCTATATTACAAGCCAGTGAACAAATTGCGTTAAAGAGCGGTAATAACTCTTTGAGTTTGCTGTACAAAACAGCGTTAGAGGGTATTAACAAAGAGCTAGAGCCGATATTTGGTAAAAATGCAGCGCAAAAAATCTATGACTCTGGTATCGATACCTCACCAGAAGCCACCGCGGAGCGTATTGTTGGCTTTGCTAGCAGCTTGTTTTCACTGTATCAGCAGCAAAGGCCGTCAAAAGATCAAGAGCAACAGCTTAACGATTTTATGGAAGTGATTGGCAAAGGCATTAATCAAGGCTTTGAGGATGCGAAAACGATTTTAAAAGGGCTACGCGTATTCGAAGGCGAAGTTGAATCCGGTGTCGGTAAAACATACGAACTAGTGATGCAAGGGCTGCAAAACTTTAAAGAGAAAATGCTAGAGAGTATGCAAAAATCAGAGGACGCAAATAATAGCTAAGATACTGACAAGGAACTGGCAAACAAATAGCTCAGTATTGTTTTGCCAGCCTGGGGTTATCAATAGCCGCGTCTTAACGCTGTTGCGGACGGAGCCTGGGCAAAGATGTAAACCTTAGTGTATCAACTAGTGTTTAGTCTCTAACCCCATCGGCTCGATTCGGGTAACTAACAGCTGATCTATTTTATAGCTATCAATGTCGACGACTTCGAACTTATAGCCTGCATGTAACACAAAGTCGGTACGCTTGGGGATCTTGCGCAGGCTATACATCATAAAACCTGCGATAGTTTCGTAGTTCTCTGCATCCGGAAAACTGTCAATATCCAGCACCCGCATGACATCGGCTAGCGGCGTTAAGCCCTCAGCTAACCAGGAGTTTGCATCACGGGCTACGATTTGCTCTTCTTCAGAACTGACCAATTCCCCCATCACAATACTCATTACATCTTTTAGGGTAATAATACCCACTACCAGCGCATACTCATTAAGAATGATAGCAAAGTCGATACCCGCTGATTTAAAGTGCTCCAGCACTTCGTACAACGACAACGTATCAGGGATAATTAGCGGAGAACGTACTATACCGTCTTTACTTAACGAGATAGGTTGATCATGCAGCACCTGCATTAAAATATCCCGCGTATCAACGTAACCCACCACATTATCCAATACCTTATCACACACCAAAAACTTAGCATGGGGATGAGCAGCAATCTTTAATTTAATATTGTCTTGCGATTCATCTTTAGTAAAAAAGATCAGGCTTTCGCGCGCTGTCATCGCCGAAGTGACGGTACGCGACTCCATATCAAAGACGTTTTCCAGCAGCTGATGCTCATGCTCCTGCAACACCCCTGCCTGAGCACCGGCATCCATCATCGCCATAATATCATCCGGAGTAATATCATCTTTGCGCATAGTGGGCACATTAAATAAACTAAAAAAGATATTTGCCAAACCATTAAAAAGCCAAACGAAAGGCTTGAGCAATACAATTAAAAATAACATAGGTGCCACAATACGAATGGCGATTTTCTCTGGTGAAATCATCGCTAGTCGTTTTGGCATTAAGTCTGCAAATAAAATAAATAAGGAGGTAACAAAAAAAACCGACAAAGTAAAAGCAGCAGCATCCACCCAAGGCGCATCGGTAACTAGCGCCAAAAGTGCAGCAAAATAAGGCGTGAAAGCTGACTCACCTAAAATGCCTCCTAGAATCGCCACGGCATTTAAGCCTATTTGCACCACGGTAAAGAAATTCCCAGGGTGCTCTTGTAGCAATAACACTTTCTCAGCCCGTGCATCACCTTCCGTGGCCAATAAACGTAAACGCATTTTGCGGGAGGCCGCTAAAGAAATCTCCGAAACAGAAAAAAAGGAACTGGCCGCAACCAGCAAAAACATAATAATTAAATATTCTAAGGCACTCATAGTGTATCCAAAAAGATCTATCCTGACTAAGCATTAGACTTAATCCTTTATTATTATACCTGATCTGTAAGTAAATTTTTTTACAAAGTAGACTTTTGTCAAAAACTTAGTTAAAACTACTATATTAGAATTAAAAACTGTGATCAAAACACATGCAGACATCTGCTATCCGCTTGTTATTTTGCTGTATTAGCCTACTTTACTTCCAGGTAGGTCAGCTAAAAGCGAACGAGCAACTGCCAATTAACAACACAGCAATAACAACTACACAACAGGTAGACTCTGCCTTAGAGCAGCAATTGGATGCTATGTTGGCCTTACAGCTTACCGATCCGGTGGAGGCTAACAATCAACTGACGGCAATAATAGCCGCCATGAACGAACGAACGCCTCTAGACACCAAAGTAAGAGCACTCACCTACCAGCTGTTTAATGCACTTTATGCCAGCGATACCGCGGCGACAGAAGAGAGCTTGGCGCTACTACAACAATTTAAACAATCTGAGTTATCGTTAAGCGCATTAGTGGAGATACAAGCAGCAGCACTTGAAGTTGATATTTTCCAAAACCGGTTAAACGAGGCCTATTTAAAAGCTGAGCAAATCCAAAACTTAATGACAGATATCAGCAATCCTCGTATTCGTTATTGGGTAAACACCCTGTTAGCTAGGTTATTTTTATTAGATACCCAATATGATAAAGCGTTAAAACACTATGATTTAGCACTTGATGCCTTGTTTGATACAGCAGACTCCAGAACATTGGTGCGTCGTATTTATCTAAGTCAACAAAGCGCCTTAGTTCATGCAGAGCAAAAAAACTGGCAAGCTGCCAGACAGGTATTGGAAGATGCTTACGCTGAAATTAAACATCACAAACGAGACGAATTACTGCCCGATGTCTATTTAACATTAGGCTTTGTCTTGGTCGGTCAAAAAGACTTTGCAGCAGCAGAAGAGATTAATCAACGTGGCTTAGCTCTTGCCAAAGAGCTAAATCAACAGAGCCTGGCCATTACTTTTATGAACAATTTGGGTTCGGTGTATATCCAACAAGAAAATAGCACTGCTGCCAATGCTATTCTTGAACAAGCGCTGGCTGAAGCAGAACAGTTAAATGATGAGGAGAATGTCCAAGTCATCAAATTTAATCTTGGCTATACCCAGATCATGGCGGGAAATCATCAAGTCGGCCTGCAACAAATGCAACAAGCTTTTGCTTATTATCAGCAAAGAAACTATAAAGCAGAAATTGAAGACTTATTAAGTTGGTTTGCTAAAGCATATAAGTTAATGGGCGATTACAAAATGCTGGCAGCAACCCTTGAGCAGCAAATGCAGTTACGCGAAGAAATGGTGACTGCTGAACGCGAACAAAATACCCGGGATCTGCAAGCTCGATACGACTTAAAGTCACAGTCTCAGCAAATTACCATTTTGCAACAGGAAAACTCGTTGCAGGAAGAACTTATTAAAAACAAAAAGCTACAACAAACTATCACTCTAATGTTTGTTGTTATTATGTTATTTGCCGCCATCCTACTGATTAATCTTTATCGCAAAGTACGCAGAACCAATAAACGGTTAAAAGAGGTCAATAAACAACTAGAGTTTCAATCACTGCGCGATCCGCTTACCGGCTTATTAAACCGGCGCGCTATGCAAGAAAAAATGGCGAAAAGGCATATTTCGGGTGACGCTGCACCTTGTGCTTTATTAATCCTCGACATCGATTATTTTAAACAAATAAATGACAACTATGGGCATGCAGCAGGCGACGCGGTACTCATTGAAATCAGTCGCCGGCTCAGCCAATTGGTCAAGGATTCAGAAATGTTAATACGTTGGGGCGGTGAAGAATTTCTAATGGTGCTTAACAGCACGACCGCCACACAAATAGATTTATTGAGCCAACAACTTTTAAAAGTAATTAGCGAATTAACCATCAATTACGAAGGTAAGGAAATCGCCGTAACCATCAGCGGTGGTTTTATTAACTTACCCTTCGCTCAGGTCCCTGAGCACCAGCTAAACTGGGAAAAAGTCCTGCAAATCGCTGATATGGCGCTGTATTTAAGTAAAGTGAATGGCCGCAATCAAATCACGCTTATCGACGGACTTAAGGTACCTTTTGCGGTGGCAGAGCCGCATTTACAATCCGACCTCAATGGTGCTATCCGCGAAAATCAGGTGAGTTACCATATTATCTCGGGTTAACTATTACTGGTTACCCCTTAAACCTGCGTAGCGCTTTATACCAGCCTTGCTGGCGTAAGGCGCGCCAATTAACACTAAAAGCGGGTAAAGTTAGTTGGCGAATAGGCTGATAGCGACGTTTTAGCCACAGCGACAACCGAAATACCCAGCGACTGCCCTGCCCAATACGCTGCAGCGGCAAGGCCACAATAGCAAATAGATAGCGATAGCCCAGTAACGCCAATAACACCGGCGTAATTAACCCAAGCCAGGCGTAAGACGTTAGTGCATGCAGGCTATAATATTGTAATAACGGCCAGGCCCACGGCAGTAATATCAGCAATATGGCCAGCAGTGCAACAGCCACTTGCTGTAACACGGGTACCCGGTGATGTGCTAGTTGCTGTTGCTGCCACAGCTGGCTTAAAAAATGCCACAACGCTAAAGCGCTTAACAGGGCCCCCAAGCTCAATAACCAACTAATACTCTGCAGATAAGGCAAACGCAGCTCAGCGGTTAACGTTTTTAAGGCCGTTTTTACTGCAGCGCCACTGCTAAAGGGTAAGGCCATCATACTTAACGCGGCAATTAGGGCACAGGCTTTATCAAAAATAGCAAATCGATATTTAGCCGCGCTGCCAGCCAGCAAAAACAAAGCGCCTTTGGCAAAAGCATGATGTGCCGCATAAGCCACTAACAACAATAACGTCACAGTATAAGGCGTGCTGCTAGCTAGTTGCCAGCTCGCTGTTAACAGCAGTAGCAGATAGCCCATTTGACTGACTGAAGAATACGCCAAAATTGTTTTTGGCGCAGTATGACAGAGCGCGGCGATAGCGCCAAAATAAGCTGATACCAGCCCTAGTAAGGCTAAGTACGGCAACCAGAGCTGCAAAGTCGCATCCCCTGCCGGTAAAAAAAACCAAAGCCCAAAGATCCCAGCCTTAATCATCGCACCCGATAACACTGCACTTGCCGGCGCTGGTGCAACCGGATGCGCCTGAGGTAACCATAGATGTAGCGGGAAAAAACCAGCTTTTAAACCAAGACCAAGCAAAAACAAGCTAATAGTGAGATGATCCAGCTCAACAGCTTGCCAGCTCTGCCAATCATATTGCCCGCCCGCGGCGGCAGCGCGCAGCACCAGGGCACTAAACAACAACAACTCGCCCAGCACCGCCAGTTGTAAATAAAGTCGCCCTGCCCGTTTCGCAGCTTTACTGCCGGTATGCAGCACCAAGGCCGTCGCTGCCAGGCTCATCAAACTAAACCCCAGATAAAAACTCAGGGCATCTTGCGCCGCGATCAGCAAAAGATTACCACTAAAACAAAGCCCCATAAACAGCCAGTAACGGGCTTGCTGCCGATCGGCACGCTGTGAACTCAGACTATACAAAGCTGCGGCCAGCCAAAGCAATAAAGTAAACGCAAACCAACCTTGCTGCAAGGTACTGGTTAAACCCAGGCCAGCGCCAGGCCAGAGCAACTGGCTTAAATCAATCATAGCTAAACTCCCGCTCCACAATTAATTCACTCCAACTAAGCGGGCTAATATCTGTGCTGGCAAAAAGTCCCATTAGCAGCACCAATAGCATAGTAAACAGCGGTGGACTTAACAGCATCCAATGGGTTTCCAGTTTTTTGGACAGCTGTTGCGGATGAGGCCAGGGTAAACGCTGCTGAGTAAACCAAATACGATAAACTACCGGTAAAAAATAGGCCGCATTGAGTAAGCCCGACAGGACAAAGACACCGATTAACCAGCCCTGATCTACCTCGGCGGCGCCCAGCCCTAAATACCATTTACTAATAAAACCTGCTGTAGGCGGTATACCAATCATTCCTAAAGCACCAACCGTGAAGGCTAAAGAAGTAAGCGGCATCCGTTTTCCTACGCCGTTTAGTTCGCGAATATCATGAATACCCAAGGTTTCAGCGTAGTTACCGGCACAAAAAAATAAGGTGATTTTCATCACACCCTGATGTACCAGATGCACCAAAGCGCCGACAGCCGCCAACGGACCCAACATCGCAACGCCTAAAGTGACATAAGACACCTGGCTGATAGTGGAATACGCTAAACGCTTCTTAATGTCTTGTTGTGCCAAAGCCCGCCAGGAGCCATAAAGGATGGTCAGTGCAGCCAGCAGCATTAAGGGCGTAGCCACATTAAGCTGCTGAATACTTTGTACGCCAAATACATCATACACTACTCTGATAATGCCAAAAGCACCGGCTTTAACCACAGCTACCGCGTGCAGCAACGCACTGACCGGTGCTGGTGCTACCATGGCTTGAGGCAACCAGCCATGTAGCGGTAACAAGGCAGCTTTTACACCTAACCCGGCAATTAACAACACAAAAGCCAATTGCAACAAGGCTCTATCACTGGCCACTAGCGGCAGTAAATAGCCTCCTGGAGTAAAATCCGGGCTTTGGGTCAACATATGTAACAGCGCTACACCAAACATCAGCAGCACTCCGCCTCCCAGGGTATAACCCAGATAGCGCTTGGCGGCAGCTAAAGATTGAGCGGTGCCACGATGCACCACTAACGGAAAGGTGGCTAAGGTCAGCAATTCATAAAATAATAAAAAGGTCACTAAATTGCCCGACAAAGCCAGGCCAACTGTCGCACTGACACATAAGCTAAAATAACCAAAGAAACGTGAGCGCAGCGGCGAGCCTTCTAAATAACCAATGGCGTAGATAGTCGTTGCTAACCATAATATGGATGACAAGATCACAAAAAGCAAAGATAAGGCATCCCCATGCAGTACCAGATCGGCACCGGGTAAAAATGGCAAACTAAATGTTACTTCCTGACCCGCTTTTACCGCCCGCCACATTAACCAGACAAAAATCAGCTTCACTGTTACGCCCAGCATATTAAGCCAGGTTCTTAGCTTTATTTGTGTTTCTTTTAAGCTAAAAATAATTAAGCCTGGCAGCAGGGAGCTTAAAATGATCAAAATTGGCAAATAGGGAAGCAAGGCTGTCATTAACTTAACTCCTGCTGCAATATTGCCAGCAACGGCATGCTAAAAAACGCCATCGCCCAAACGGCCAAAGCAGGTAACAATGCCAACCATTGCGGTAAAAGTTGCGGCGAGAAATCCGGTGCAGTGGGTTCCGCCCGATCAAAAGCCAACACCACAACCCGAAAAATATAGGCGGCAGACACTAGCGTTGCGACCAGCAACACTAGCAGTAAAAAATACTGCTGCGCTTGCCAAAGCCCCAACAACATTACCCATTTTGCTAAAAAGCCGCCACTTGGCGGTAAGCCAATTAAACTGCCACCGGCTACAGCAAAGGCAAACATGGCTAATGGCATGGTTTGACTCGCGCCCTTTAACTGCGCCACTTTTTTAACCCCCAGGGTTTGCTGCATTTCACCAATACTTAAAAAACAGGCCGCTTTTGCCAAGGCATGCGCCATAACAAATAACCATAAGGCAGCAGTAAATACAGGCAGATTAAAAGACAACATTAAAGCAAGCGCCAGCATGGCATAACCCAACTGGGCAACAGTTGAATAAGCAACCAAGGTTTTACTGTAGGGCGTGCGCAGCGCTGCAACGCCGGCCAACAAGAGCGCTCCCAGGGCACAGACTAAAAATGCATAAGCGGCAACGTTTAAAAAGGCGGCAGGGGCTAAGGTGGTCCAAACCAGCACTAATATAAATAAGGGCCCTTTTACCACCAAGGCAGATAGCAGCGCACTCACCGGTGCTGGCGCTGCCGCGTGAGCGGCCGGCAACCAGAGATGCAACGGCCACCAAGCAGCTTTTAACATCAATCCCAGCGTAATAAGTACCAACGCTGCCGCAGTCAAACTGTTGGCTTGTAACTGCCCTTGCAACAGCGGCAGGTCCAGCGCACCATAAGCACCATACAATAGCGCCACACCCAACAAGTAACATAAGGAGGCGAACAACGAAAATAGCAGGTAATGTAAAGCCGGTCGCATCGCTTTATCACCGCTAAGGGTGACTAACGCCACAGCAACCATGCCCAATAGTTCCAGACAGACATATAAGTTAAACAAATCGCGAGATAACCATAAGGCTTGCAAACTCGCTAACAACAAACTGCTTAAAGGCCAAAAAGCCGCCGCAAGCTTATCGCGTTGTTGCACCGCCAACGCATAGCCAGAGACCAACAAGTGCAATACCGCACTGAGCAACAGCAGCAATGCTGTAACGCTATCCGCTTGCCAACGTATGGCCAACAGCGGATTCCAGCCACCGATAAAAAGTTGCTGGCTTCCCTCTTGCTGCACGAGCTGTAACAGCATAGTAGCTAAGATGGTACAGAGCAGCGCCGCCGCCAGCTGCAACCCCCTGGCTAAACGCGGCCAGAGCAACATCAATAACGCCGCCAATAAAGGGATAATCACTAAGCCAAGCGCCAGACTCATGCTTTACCCTTTTGTAAAATACGGCCCAGCAACGCCAGAGCAAAAGCGGTGGCGCTCACCGCCACCACTAACCCCGTTAACACCAGAGCATGCAACACGCTATCCGCTGGTTCGCCCTGCAACACAGGTCGATATGCCAAAGTAACCATTAGCAAGAAAATGCCGGCACCCATAATATTTAACGCCAAAATGCGGCGTAGTAATTCGGGGCCGCGCCACACACCATAAGCGCCAAAGCCTATTAGCAAGGTTGCCAAGGTAAAATAAACATAAAGACTAAGCATCCGCTCGCTCCTCTGTCGGCTCACCAACAACCAACAATGTTAGGGTGACGGCAATCGCCAAAGTGGCAAAGCTTTCAATACCTAAAATAACTGCCCCAGCATAGGCTGTTGGCCACTCTAACCACAGGCGGGATGATGACCACAGTAAACTGAACAGACCGGTTAGCACAAATACCAGTAAACCCGATAAAGCCGCCAAACGCACCCATGGGTTTTGCCAACTTAGCCAGGTTAATTGCTGATTAAGCCTTAACACGACCAACCCTGAAGCTAATAACGCTCCGGCCTGAAAAGCGCCACCTGGCGCCGCCGCGCCACGCCATAGCAAATAACCTGTTAGCAAAATGATCAATGGGCTCAGTAGTCGGCTCCAACTCAAACTTAATGACCAGCCAGCGTACAACGTAAGGCTACTTTGCGCTTGTTGCGCACCAAGTAATGCCAATAGCAACACCAGTAACTCTAACAAGGTATCCCAGGAACGAAAATTTAATAGCACCGCCGTTACTGGATGCGCTACGCCGCTTTGGGGTAAGGCAACACTAACCTCATGGCTTAACGCCGGATTTGGACTAACAGGGATCTGCCAAACACTAAAAAGTAAGGCGGCAGTGATCAGCGCCACAAAGCAAATTGGCAGAAGAGAAGTTGCGACTTTTGAGTCTAAAGCTGCCGGTTGTCTTACCAAGGCAGTGAAACACAAGGCGCCGGTTAAACCTGCGCCTATTGCAGCTTCCGCCAAAGCCAAATCGGGGGCGGCTAAACGAGCCCAGGCCAGTGCCATCATTACGCCAAAGGCCATAAATAACATCACTGCATGGGTCAGATTACGGCTAAAGATTGCCGTGCCCGCTAACAGTAGTACAACCGTGGCTAGCACCAGATCAAACAGCAGCAAGCCCATTATTCGGCCCTCTTCGTTACAGGTGCTGAGGCAGGCGAAGTGCTGTTAGCGGTTTGGCCAGGCTCCTGATGGCTTATCAGCGGCTCAGCGTCCGCCGCATCACGGCTAAAACGCGCCAACAGTTGACAAGATACGGCTCCCGAGCACATCACCAGCAGCCAAATAAGTAGCATTAATAATGTTTCCCGCCAGCTGCTTTGTATGCTTAATCCCAGCACCACCAAACCTAAGCCAAGAGTGTCCGCTTTGGTCACCGCATGCAAACGGCTAAATTGATCAGGAAAACGTAAAAGGCCAAGGCTACCAGCAATAAAAAATACCAGACCGAGCAACAGCAAAAACCAGCTTAGCCCATCAAGCCAACTCATATCTGCCGCCTTAAGCGCTGCACCAGTGCTGCGGGGATCGCTGCCGCTAATACCGCCAATAATAAGGCGACATCGAGCAGGGCCGGCATGCTAAGGGCTTTAGCTAAAATTAAACAGATAGCGACACCAGCAGAGCCAAATAATTGAATGGTTAATAAACGGTCTAGCAAGGTCGGGCCTTTTATAACCCGCCACATACCCAATAACATCGACAGCAAAATTGCTACGGCTAAATACATCATAATGTGGCCTCTCTCGGTAAAGGGCTGGCCATAAAACGGGCTAACTGCCATTCAATTGCTGCAACCTCTGCTTGCCAATTTGCGGTGGTATCTAAAATATGCAGCATTAACACCACCTCGCCAGTGCTTGGTTTTGCCGAATTTTTTGGCAAAATAGCCACGGTACAGGTGCCAGGTAAGAGGCTGACCAGGGTAGCGAGTAACTGTTGTTGGGCGGGTGCTGTCAGGCGACAAGCATAAGTTGCAAAACCAGTATGGGCAAATTGACGCGCAAAAAAAGCGCGGCGTGCCACGTCAAAAGCACCGCGCCATAACTGCCCGGCGAAAGTAAACAACAAGGCAGGAAAGTAGCGCCAACGCACTTTCGGCAACGCTAGCGGATAATACCCTTGCCACAGCAGCAATAACGCAAGCAAAACAACAAAAAAAACCCAGCCTTCATTTGCCGTTAGCACGGCCCAGCACAGGGCAGACAAACTAATCAATCCGCACACTTTAAGGAGCAATAAGCCTGATTTGAACATCATGTGCTACACCTAAAGGAATAATTTATATGGGATTATTACAAAAAAGCCGCCTAGGGTATATAGCGCGTATCTATTGAACAGTCGCGGAGTGCTTAGTATCAAAATAATTAACTAAACAGCCTACTATTATGTTGTTGCAAAAAGCGTTCAAACTCACCTAACGGTAAGGGTTTGGCAAAATAGTAGCCCTGATAATGATAACAACCTAAATGTAATAACGCTTTTAGCTGCTCTGCCGATTCCACACCCTCGGCAAGCACTTCTAAGCCTAAGGTTTGCCCTAATAAGATAATAGTCCGGACAATAGCCTGTTCGTTCTCATCTGTCAGTAAGTCATCAACAAAGCCCCTGTCAATCTTAAGCTGATAGAGAGGTAACCGTTTTAAATAGACCAGCGAAGAGTAGCCTGTGCCAAAATCATCTAATGAAAAACGAATACCAAGCTGTTGCAGTTTTTGCATTTTATCCACAACATTAGCAAAATCATCAACTAGCATACTTTCGGTTAATTCTAATTTTAAGGCGGTAGGATCTACCGCATACTTTGTTAAAAGCCTCTGTATCATGGGAACGAAATCACGTTGACGAAATTGCTGAGCACTGATATTTACCGATAGCTCCAAGCGAGCTGTTCCCGGTTGCGCTTGCCAGATAGCCAATTGCTGACAAGCTAATTGCAGCACAATTTCCCCGATGGGGATAATCAGACCACTCTCTTCCGCAAAATCTAAAAACTCATAAGGCCCGAGCAGCCCCCGGGTGGGATGGCGCCAACGCAATAATGCCTCGGCACCAATTACCATTCCCGGATGCACCAGTTGCGGTTGATAAAATAGCTCAAACTGAAAACCAGCAATAGCATCTCTTAGCTCATGCGCCAATACCATACGCCGGTTCGCTTGCACCTGCAGCTCGGCATCAAAAAAGGCCAAGCCGTTGCCCGTAGCTTGTTTTACTTGGTACATCGCCATATCCGCTTGAGTGATCAGCATATCAACTTCTTCACTGTCCCCCAAAAATAGGGTAGCACCGATACTTAAGGTGTTTAATGGTCGAATTAACTTTAATTCGGGTTGACTGGCAATAACGGCTTGTAGCTGTTCCACTAAATCGGTCACCGCTTTTACTGCATTAGCACGATCGGTGTCCAACATTTCGGTTAAAATCAAAAACTCATCTGCATTTAAGCGCCCTACCGTGTCTCCTTGCGGTAACACTTCAGAGAGAAGTTGAGCCACTAGGGTTAGCACCTTGTCACCCGTACTGTACCCTAAGCTATCATTTAGTGTTTTAAAATCATCAATATCAACAAACAGTAAAGCCGCATAATGTTGGCTGCGAATACTCTGTAGTTGCGCCTGTTTAATGCGGTCAAGCATTAATTGTCGGTTTGCTAACCCAGTAAGCGCATCAAAAAAGGTCAGTTTCTCTGTCTGACGCTCCATTTGCTGTCGCAATATTACGCCACAAATATTACCAGCCACCAATTGCAAACCAGCAACCTGCTCAGCCGACCATGTTTGTTTGGTGCGGGTAACATCCACACCAAACATACCAATCAAGCGGGATTTATTACGGATAGGCAACATTAGCAACGATTGAATACCCTGCGACATTAATAGCTGAAACTCTGCTGAATCCGCCGGGTAAGCCGCCACGTCGCTAATAATGCTGGGCAACCCCTGCTTCCACAGCATAAACCAATCACCAAATTCGACGGTATTGAGCTGTTGTAGCACGCTAATTTGTGGCTCTATGCCAGAGGCACACCATTCATGAGTGTTGCTGGCGGTGTTTAAATCGTCAGAGAAGAGGAAAAGATAACTGCGATCAGCAGAATAAAACCGGCCAATAGTCGCCAACGCCTGATTGATAACCAAATCAATCTCAACGCCTGACGCCTGAGCAAACTCGCCTGATAGGCTGGCTACCATATTAAAAAAAGCTAATTCGTCAGGAAATGAACGCGGCAAAGCCACCTCAGGATGAACTGTTCATAAAATCAGTCTATCTGCTTATTAGCATAGATGCAAAGCTTCGCCCGGCAACAAGGCTGATTAAACGGCTATGCCGCATTGCGGTGCCTTTACTGCTCGCGCCAGAAAATCAATCTTGGATTACCACGATAACGCCCGAAAATCATACAGGCCCAAGGGTTTGGAGTTTTACTGGACGGATTAGCACTATCTGTAATGGCGCAATCATCACGCCATACTTCTGGCCGGTCCCAATTATAACTTAACCAAGGTGGCGCTAAATATTCAAAAGTAGTACTACCTGCTACGCCAGGCGCATTTAACAACAAACTTAATGGTCGGCTCACACCGGCACGCAGTGCCGTAACTGTACCAGCAGCAACTGCGGAAACACCGCTACCTAACTGATTCAGTTCAGTAAACTCACTTAGAGTGCAATTATCATCGCCGTTGACAACAAAACGCTCTCCATCCCAATACTCAGCGCGAAGTGTCAAAGGCAGGTTATCAAACTCTGATCCAAAAGCATTTTCTAACACCAAACGGCCATAGCGTAACGTAAACTCGCCAACATTTTTACTATTACATTGACTGCCTGCACATGCAGGCTGCGACAAACTAAAATCAGCCTCCGCAATACCCGCCACTTGCGGCATTTCGCCATCGACAACTTGCAATGCCAAAACAGTGTTATTAAAAGGGCCATCCCGTTCTTCCGAGCGCCTAATCCACAATTGTGGTTCATTCGCTATTTTTAGGGTGGCGAAATCCGCACTGCCCAGTTGCCAGGCACTGCTTGTCGTTGCTGAGTAATCTAGCCGATCGGTTAAATTTAACCATGGTTGGGTACTTGTCGCCAATAAAACGCCCGTCGCTTTGGCAAAAGCCCCTAAATAATTAGTCGTAATATTACCTTGTCGATTTAATGCAGTAAGCCGATAACGCAAATCAAGCGGTTGTCGCAGATAAACCGGAGTTATCGCTGGTGAACAAGTGGCAGCGCCTGAAAAAGTAGTCAAACTTACCTCCGAAATACGGAAATTAGCGGGTACAAAGCGGCCAATAGGCTCGCTCCAGGCTACAGGTACCTGCTCAGGCATACCAAGATAACTAAATGCACTAGTACCAAAGCGAAATACGCCACTTTCCGTTACACTTTGATTAACTTGCGTTTGCGCTTGCTGATTACGAGTGTGATTGTATTGTGCTATACCCATATTCCCTAACGCCCCCACCGGGGCCAACAATTGATGTTGTAAAGTAATATTGCTATGTTCGAAATTGGGTGTAACAGCATTATCACAATAATTGGTATTACCACCGCCCCAACTATGTGCAGTTATAGTTAACGGAAAAGTATCACCTGCCACCGCAAAAACGGGGCAACTGGCGTTAGCCGACAAGCAACTACTCGTTGCCTGCACACACAAACCTGCCGGACGGCGAATAAAACGATCTGCGCCATTCATAACCAAACCGCTGTCATTATTAATCGCTGTCCCGCTGTACCTGGCATTCAACTCAACCTGGCCTGCATCGGCATAATTAACATTAATACTCGCTCTACCCTGGGCATCAAAGTTAAGCGGTAAAGGTGTTGCCCCCGCAAAAGAGCTACCGATATCGGTATTATTGACCCGTATCGGCCAGCTAACTGGGCGTGCGGCTGCTCCGGGCGTAATATAGCTACTCCAAAAACTTACACTCCGTGTCACATTGCTAAACTCTGGTATGCATTGTTGCGAAACATCGTCTTGCTTTACCGCTGCGATAGTAATGGCACTATCCGGTCGGTCAGCAATCCCATCTGGTATATCAAACACTAAACCACTAGCGGCAAAAGGTACCGTGCAATTCTGCGTGTTAAGTGCACTGTTACCTCGTCGACAGAGTGTTTGGCTAAGCGGGCGGGTATTAGGTACAGAGCTGGATACGCCAACAACCGTATTAGATGCAGTACGATTTTGTAAAAGCACTGTTGTTGAACCACCACTAAAATTAAGCACATTGCCACCTACCCAGCCACCATTGCTCAAACTGGCAGGCGATAGTGTTGCTGTTACTGGCGATGTAACCAACTCAGTACAGGCTGGGTTAGCACAAGCTCGCACCGTAAAAGACTCTGCTTTACAGGTTAACGGCGTACTGCTGTAATCAAATTCAAAGTGATCAATTTGTTGGCCAATAGGTAGCGAGCGTAGCGCACAAATACTAACATTATCCAGTTCATGAATATTGGTAGAACCCCCGGTAGAACCCGTTAACGAAAGATAAAAATTCTCTGGTAATGGCGCTTGGCCAGTTTGAGCTTGTGCGTTAAAGGGCGCTATTAACGTCACAAAACCTGAGCCGGTATTCCGCTCTACTGAAACCAGCGTAGCGCCGGCTTGTCTGGAGTCGACCACAAAACGATAACGATGCGGGTTAGCCTGATTGCCGTCTACTGTGGGTGACAAACAATTCCCATTAGTGTTGCTGGTACCGTTGTTACAGGTCCCCCGTAAATAACGATAACCACTGGTGTTAGATCCCGAGCCGCGAATAACAACAGATTGCCGTCTGCGCCCAACATTGGTTACACCACCTTCATTAGAGTAATTCCCAAATTCATCCAAACCAAACCCCAGCCATCCTCCTGCAAAACCGGCAATACCTGGTTTAAAGCCATAACCTAAGGGACCACCAAAAGCCCCGGGTTGCGGAGTTATTGCCGAATCAGACAACACCACCGCAACACCATCTGCGCCAGAGCCTCCATAAGCGAGATAATCAAATTCAACCACCACCAGATTATTGGTTGCCGGATACAAACGTTGATAGGTAACAGAGGTTGCTTGATTGGTAACTGCCTGCGTTAGCCGCAAACGACCATTAACCACTTGAGGTGTAAAATTACCGCTGCTGCGTGCAGTTACCCAATTATCAGACAGGTTAGCTGTATTAAAAGGATCTAGTTCACAGCCCAATGGCTGATCACAAAAAGTGCCGCCATTCAGTCGGCTTAACGCATCTGCATTAAATTGTACTGAAGCATTGTTGCCAACTGCAATAGCTCCTTTTGCGGTAACAGCGCCATCAATAACAGCATTGTTACTGATTGAAACTGCCCCTCCCGCTAAAATGAATCCGTTAATCCTGACATTGTTTCGGATAGCTAAACTACCACTGACCACAATAATTAAATTCTCAGCCGGGCCAGAGCTGTTTAACTCTGAGTTATTACCAATGGTTAGGTTTCCATTGACGAAAAGCCGGGTTGTTGTGCCAACAGTGGTTCGCACCGTATTATTAGCAATTTCATAAGAGCCATTCTCAGCAAAATAGTAGTCCGTATTCGCTAAAGGCTCCGGAAAGTCAGGGTTAGCCGCCGGGTAATCAATAGTACCTGGCACAGTGCTGTTAGGTCTAATCGCTTGCGTCCAGATTTGGCTGCAATTTGTTGCAGTAACCCACTCAGAATAAACCAGCAAGGCTGACAACATCAAATAGCGAAAAAGACTGGCTCTGCTCATTGCCGCACCTCAATCACCAGAGTTCTGCTAGTCACAAAATCATCTGCGCTACACACCCCAATACTGGTTACCTGATAAAGCACCGTGGTAAGGCTATCTGCCGGCAGAGCTTGCTGCGAGCAGGTGATTTGTGCCCGACAACCTATTAAACCCGAGTCAGTAAAAGAAAGGGTACTATTAAAGCAGCCGCCCGCAGCTGTTCGCGGCAAAACCGCCGTTAAACCAAGCTCCAAGCCACTTTGTGCCGCTAAAAATGCTCTGGTTCCCTGCACCTCATAAACCAGTGACTCGGAGGAGCTGAGTGACAATCTGGATAAGCTTAAAATGAGCGCCAGCATCACCACAATAATAAAGATGGCAACTACCAAGGCACTGCCTGTTTGTCGCTTTGCTAAGCTATTAGGGCACATTGGGAATATGTACCTCATAATTAAAATAAAGATCATCCACATTGCTTGCGCCAAAGCGCAGCATCACGTTTACCACGTTATTGCGGCTTAACGACGCCGGTACCGCAGTAAAGCTTACTGCCCGCACGTTTTTTGCCATTAATATCCCGGCAGCAGCTGGCGGCAAGGGCTGCGCGGCTAAATAAGCATAGCTTTGGTAACGGCGTAACTCCTGCGTTAGGGCGTTATAACAAAAACTGGTTGGGCTTGCAGCCAAAAGATAGAAACGCTGCTCAGGTGAGCTTTTCGGAAAACTGTGCGCAGTAGCGAGCGCTATCTGTACAGTTGCAGCATTTGCATCCGCGTCGGCTTGCAGGGTTCCGTCTAGTGATATTGTTGCCCCTGACGTAGAGTATATGTCCGCTGGCGTTAGCGGATAAACGGTAAAAGGTAAACCCAAAAAGTCAGCCTGCCAACTCATGTGCAATAAGCCAAGTGTCTTATCACTTTCTGGGGTAACAGGGAGCTGCTGATACAAACCACTGCTGACAATAGGCGCAAACTCTACGCAGCTAATGCCGGCGCTTTGCGCAATGCGCACACTATTAGGGGCCGCACCTCTTAGCTCGCGCACCAAACGCTCTGCGGCAAAACGGCCCGAGCTTAATAATTGCTCGCGCTCGCTGGCCTCGCTATACATTCTGGCACCAATACCCAGATAGCTACTGGCGCCAATGGCAAGTATCGCCAGGATCACCATCACGATGATCAACTCAGTTAGCGTAAAACCACGCGCCGTCACCAGTTCCCCCGATAGGCGCTAAACACTAAATTATTGCCAGCAGGCGTGGTCACAGTTACCTGAATGTGTTTCGCCTGATCCGCTGTCAGCAAAATACCGGCCACCTGCGCTGGCGCGGCATAGGTTACCCGAACCGCAACCTGATAATTGACATAGTCCGCCGCTAATGAGGCACCCAATAAGTTACTAAGCTCAGCGGCATTACCGACAAAGCCGTCAAAATCGTCTACATCATTAAAGATTAGGCGTGTTTCCATGCCATCAGGCCCTAAATTTTCTGGTGCGGTACATAGCGGGGCTAAAGGCTCACCACAACGCAACAGCCCGCCGCTACGGGCACTGTTTTCATCAAATGCTCGCGCTAAAATTTCATTCATCAGGCTTTGCCCAAGCTCAGTAGCGCGTACCTGATGCCAGGGATCAGTGCTGCGCTGGTAAAGCGGCCCTAAAATAGCAGTAATTAAACTAAGTGCTATAGCGAGTACCGTGATCCCAACCACCAGTTCCACCAGGGTGACACCGCGCTGCGGGGCGCTGCTGACCACAAAGTGATTTGCGCTGTCTTTGGTATTGCTCTTCGCAGCGCGCGCTAACATGCGTGAATATACCCTTGCTGCTCAATACAAATTGGCAGGCTGCTTTGTCCTTGTACCTGCAACTGACAACCGTTTTGGCCAGTACATTGCAAAGGCCTACCCCAACTATCAAAACTCAGACTGCTAAGGCCTGCCGGTATTAAGCGTAGGCTGACCGTACCATCGCTAATACAAAGATGGCGGGCATCGTTGATACAGCCATTAGTTACGCCTATCCGATCCATAGCAATAGTAAGGGCATTTTCCGGGCAAATACCAGTGCTAGCAGTACAATGCATCGCCTGCTGCTGCGCCCGGCGCAGTAAAGCAATAGCCTGCTCTCTAACCAGATATTCACTGCTACCGGAGAGCGAAAAAAAACGGGGTACCAGGCTTATCGCCAGTACCCCGAGAATAATAATCACCACGATAAGCTCAACTAAGCTAAAGCCTTGTGGTTGCCTGTGCATAAGTAACTCGACTTAACACCCGGTATTAACAATAGTAATCACCGGTTTTTGGCCAGCGCCGCCAGAAGCTGCGTAGCTCACATGGCACTCATCAGGAGCATTAAGTGGCTTAATAATTAACGGGCCTGTACCAGTAATGCTCCACTCTTCTGTTGCAAGCTCAGCGATATTTCTAAGGGTAGCAGCGTCTGCTCCCGGATAGCCGTTAGTCAGCGTAAACTGACCGTCAGCACAAGCGCTGTCTGTTGTCGCCAAAACGTCACCTGCCAAGTTTAAACAAGCAGTGCCAGTTTGACGCCCAGCAATAATGGCTTTACCGTAAACCAAGGATGATGCCGATTCCAGCGCACCTTTTACGCCATTTAAGGTGGATTTTCTGGCATCAGTGGCAAAGTTAAAAAACCTTGGTGCTGCGGTAACCGCTAAAATGCCCAAGATCACAATAACAATAATTAACTCAATTAACGTAAAACCACCCTGTTGACGTTTCATAGATACACCTCAGTTTTTATTAATAAAAGTACTTACCCGGCCGGTTGCCGGTACATAGACAAAACCATTTAAATTGACCAGGCTGGCTGGCACACTGGCCAACCCAGCGGCTTGAAAATATAAACAGGCATGATCAGGGGCAAACAACTGCGTATCTACCCTAATATATAATCTGGCGCGCCGAATATCTTCAATATTGGCGGAAATAGTGGCTCGGGGCGGGCTTTGCATAATTGAGTCCAACACCACTAAACACTGCGCGGCGGTCATTGCCTGCGGCAAACCACCGCCGGTAGGATAACCATTGGCCCCTAAAGCAATTAAGGTGCCATCGAGCTGAACCTGGCCAGAAGGCCGCCCTGCTAACTCCCACTGGCTGCGGGTTAGCATCACGGCAGAGGCAAAGGCGCTGGCTGTGGCTTCAACGGAGACTTCTTCTGCATCTTTCGTGGCACTAATAAAGCGCGGTAACGCCACCGCGGCTAACAAGCCTAAGATGATAATAACAATCACCAGTTCTATTAGCGTAAAGCCTTGTTTGTTTTGATACATCTGAGCTAACCTTATATAAGTACCTTGATTATGCGTTAGAAATTACTTTATTGCCAACAATAAACGATGGCTATTAACGTCCTTTATAAGCATCTAACATATCCCACATCGGCGTAAATATACCCAATGCCAGTATCAACACCATAGCCGCCACTATAGCGATTAAGATAGGTTCAATCTTGCTGGTCAGGCTTTTTAAATCATAAGCCACTTCGCGTTCGTAAAAGCCGGCAACCTCTGTTAGCATTTCGTCCATCTGTCCGGTTTCTTCACCTACAGACAGCATTTGTAACACCAGCGGTGTAAAAATCGCACTTTGCTGCGCAACTCTAAATAAGCTTTCTCCGCGCTCAATACTGCGACGCATTTCCCGAATCAATTCCGCCAAATGATCATTATCTACCGCGTCGGCCACCAAATTAAGTGCCGTGGTAATAGGCACACCCGCCCTTAACATCATGCCAAAGCTACGGGCAAAACGGCCCAAAGTAGCGCGATTGATAATATCGCCAATTAAGGGTAACCGCAGTTTCCATTTACCCCAAAACAGTCGACCAGGCAGCGTTTTTAAATAATAGCGCCACCAAACTACCGCTACGACACTAAAAAATAACAAGTAGGGCCAATAATGAATAAAAAAGTTAGAACTGGCCAATAATGCCTTGGTAGACCAGGGCAATTCGGCATTAAAGCGGCTAAACATGGCAGCAAACTGCGGGATCACAAAAAGGTTCATAATCACCAGAGCGATCAGTAATGCCACTAAAACCATGGTTGGATAACGGCCAGCTTGTTTTATTTGCTTGCGGGTTTCTTGTTCTTGCTCAAAATAAAAACTGAGTTGTAAAAAAGCTTCATCAAGTCGCCCGGTATTTTCCCCAACATGTACCATGCTAATAATCAATCGGTTAAAAATCTGCGGATGGCTTGCCATGGCCGTCGACAAATTACGACCATTTTGTAGTTGCTCTAATAAATCAATTAATACCGCACCTAATGCATCAGAACGAGTGCTTTCTTGTAAACTGCCAATAGCCCGAATGATCGGAATACCCGCTTTAATCAGCGAATACATTTGGCGAGAAAAGATAATCAGCTCTTCTAATCCCACTTTCTTACTAAAAAAACCAGTTTTGTTGCTTTTGCCAAGCTCAACAGCCTGCTGTAATTGCAGCACAATCAAACCACGCTCTCGCAGTAAAGCAGCAGCAGCTGGTGCGCTTAAGGCCTCTAGCTGACCATTGACCGCTCTGCCACTGCCGTCTCTGGCCTGGTACTGAAAAGCGGGCATGGTTTAGCTGTTCTCCTGCTGCAAAGTCACTGCCTCTGGTCGTTCCGACTCCAGATATTCTGAGACTTTAATGACTTCCTCTAAACTGGTGATACCCTGCTGCGCATAATCCAGAGCCATCAGCCCAAGGCTAGTAAACCCTTCACTCTGATAAGCCTGTGCTGCAAAGTTTTCTGCGTCATTTCGGCGCAGCGCATCAGCCAGAGGCTTACTCATTACCAACAATTCAAAAACCCCCAAGCGCCCTTTGTAACCGGTGTTATTACAGGATTGACAACCAGGACCATGCCAAAAAACGGTACCTTCAGGAATATGGTGGTATTTCAACCAATTTTGTTCCAGCTCATCGGGTTGATAAGGCGTTTTACAATATTCGCACAGCTTGCGAATCAAACGTTGTGCTACTATGGCTCTTAGTGCACTGGCGACTAAATAAGGTGCAGCCCCCATATCCACTAAGCGTAAGGTACTGGTAACCGCATCGTTGGTGTGTAGGGTCGATAGCACCAAGTGTCCCGTTAAAGCACCGCGCAATCCCATTTCGGCGGTTTCTTGATCACGCATCTCGCCCACCATAATAATATCAGGATCCTGGCGTAACGTGGTTCGCAGCACCTTACTAAAATTCAAATCAATTTTTGGATTAATTTGCACCTGATTAATCCGCGGCAACCGGTACTCCACCGGATCTTCTACCGTAATAATTTTACTGCCAGGCTGATTGAGCTCGCTCAGCATACCGTATAGCGTAGTTGTTTTACCTGAGCCTGTTGGGCCCGTTACTAACACCATACCATGTGGACTTTTGATAATACGGCGGATCCGACTTAACATCGCCGCTGGCATAC
This sequence comes from Alishewanella longhuensis, assembly GCF_014653435.1. Classification (GTDB taxonomy): domain Bacteria; phylum Pseudomonadota; class Gammaproteobacteria; order Enterobacterales; family Alteromonadaceae; genus Alishewanella; species Alishewanella longhuensis. The sequence goes on from NZ_BNAO01000003.1 coordinate 317,105, forward strand.
CGGTGTCATTCAATGTCAGCATCCCGGCAGATTGATCTAATAGGCGCATTACGACCGATTCACCATATTGCACCGGCATGGTCGACATCCGAATATCAATTTTATGGTGTTTAACGGTGATTTGAAAACGACCGTCTTGCGGCAAGCGTTTTTCGGAAATATCTAGACTGGCCATTAACTTTAAACGCAGTACCAGCGCCGAGGCGATACTCACCTCGTTCAAAATATTTTCCTGTAAAACACCATCCACCCGCTGCCGGATCCGTAGCACTTTTTCATCTGGTTCTATATGAATATCCGAAGCGCGCACTTGCAGTGCATCTTCAAAAATAGACTGCAACAATCGAGAAATCGTATTGTCAGCTTCTGACTGTCCCTGCCCTAAGCTAAACTCATCTTCTGGCGCAGCCCCATATTCTTCTTTTAACTGAGTGGCAAAGCTCTCAATATCCTTGGTACGGCGATATAAGGTATCAAAAGCCTGCATTAATTGGCCTTCGCGTACCACCGCCAACCTGATTTCTCTGGGGGCTAAAATTTGTGCTAACTGATCTAAAGCCGTTAGATCTGCTGGATCACTCATACCAAGCAGCAAGGAGTGTTCATCGGCCTCTAGCACTAAAGCGCGAAAACGACGTGCCTGCACTTCGCTTAATAACTGCGCCACTTTGGGCTCTATGCGCTGCTGCGCGATATCTAAAAAAGGTAGTTGTAACTGTTGTGCTAAAAACTGCAGCAATTGGGTTTCGCTTAAAAAGGCTAACTCAATTAGCGTCGCCCCAAGCTTTCGCCCCGTTTCTTGTTGACGTTTTAGTGCCTGCCCCAGTTGTAACTCGCTAATAATATGTTCATGAACCAGCAAGTCGCCCAGGCGCATTTTTAATTTAGGTTTTTGCATAGTCATAACTTCATTTGGCTAAGTTGCTGTTGTAAGTAGGCCTGGCTTGCTGCTGGCAGCTGGGTTCGATGTTGCCAGGCTATCACATAAAAACGCTGTGCTAACTCATTGGCACTAAGCTGCTGTGCTGAAATACCTGCAGCCAGATTCCAGCCAGCATGTGTCGGTTCAAGCTGCAACAATTGCTGATAAAGCTCTAGCGCTGCCGACCACTCGGCTTGTTGCTGCAATACCGCTGCTTTTAACGCAAAATACGCTGGAAAGGTCGCGATAGGTTCAGCGGCCGATAAATACGCCAGCGCTTGCTGCCATTGTTGTGCTGAAGCCGCGCTTACGGCTAATTCATATTGTTGCTGTAACACAGACACCGGTGCTTGCTCTATCGTTAATCTCGATTCAGGCATTGCAGATTCTTGCTGTGATACTACCTCAGAAACTGTCTGCGCGGATGGCGCTTCGGGCCGCGCCTCGGATAACGGCACGTTGATGACAGTAGCCGCCTTATCATTTAATTTTGCTTGTGCCTCGCCATTGGCACCATATGCTAAGTTAGTACTTTGCAAGATCGCAGGGCGCTCAGGTGCAACAGGCTGGCCCTGGTAAGAAAGGTCCGGTACTGACGCTGCATTAGGCTTAATTATGGCGTTATCGTTGGTCGCGATTTCTGTTACCTTCACCAGAGCATTCTGTACTTGCTGCGCTGTTGGTTGCAGAGCCGTTGACTGTTGTGTTGCTGTTTGTTCTGCTGCTGTTTGTTCTGCTGCTGTTTGTTCTGCTGTTAGCGGTTGTGCTGTTAACTGCTGGGCTGTTGGTGGCAATATTGGCCAATACCAAAAAGCTGCAGCAACAACCACTGCTAACATCATTAACGCTAAAAACTTACGCCGGCGCTTTGGCTGTTGCCAAGGTATGCTCTCAGACATCGTAGCAGTACTTTGCACAACAGTGTTGCTGAGTGGCGGGCTCGCTTCGCGTTGTTGCAAATCCTGCAGCATCTTATTAATAACACTCATAAACGGCTCCGTACCGCACCCAGCCACAGGATAACGCTACCGAGCAGCGGCACGCGATGCCAAAAATGCGCAACAGACTCAGTATCTGCGGCAGCATAACGCATATGGCGCCAGGTCACGCTGTGCTGCCCCTCACCATAGGCTAACATTAAGCATTTATGTGCCAGAATGTTTATCAATCTGGGGATACCCTTACTGTAAAAGTGCAGTAAGCTTAAAGCCGCCTCAGAAAACACAGGCCGCTCACAACCTGCTACTTTTAAACGATGAGCAATATAGTGTTTTACCTGCCAACTCGTCATACCCTCTAACTGATGCGAAAAAGTAATACGTTGCCGTAATTGTCGCAAACTGTTGGCCGCTAAACGTTGATCTAACTCAGGCTGACCAAATAAAACAACCTGCAGCAATTTTTGCTGTTCAGTTTCCAAATTAGTTAATAAACGCAGAGTTTCCAGGGTAGCGTCAGGTAGAGCTTGCGCTTCATCAATCACCAACACCACGCGTTTTTGTTGACCGGCCAGCAAAATGAGCTGCCGCTGCAAGAGTTGCAATAATTGTGGTGCGTCGATGTTCGCTGAAAACTTTAGGCCCAGCTCCTGCGCTAGCGCCCAGCGCAGTTCAAGCGGCGTTAAAGTTGGATCGGGAATATAAGCTAACTGCCAGTCAGCTGGGGCTTGCGTCAGTAATAGGCGACACAATAGCGTTTTGCCAGTACCAACCTCACCGGTCACTTTAATAAAGCCCTCACCACTGTTTAAAGCCGTCCTTAATACCGCCAACGCTGCCTCATGCTGCGGCAAACTCAGGTAAAACGAGGTGTCCGGCGTTAAGCTAAAAGGCGTTTGCGTTAGCTGAAAGAAGCCGGCATACATGCTTTACTGCCCTTGCGTCCAGCTTTGGATCTGCTCAGCCGATTGACCTATTTGCTGCTGCCACACCCCAGGGGCAATCACCGTTGGCCGCAGTAAAATCACCAACTCTTTCTTTTGCTCAACCTGCTTTTTACTCGTAAATAACTGCCCCAGTCCCGGAATGGCTCCCAATAAAGGTGTGCGTGATACCGAGTCTGATTTTACTGTTTGCATTAAGCCGCCAATAACCACTATTTCGCCACTGCGTGCTCTAATTAATGTATCCGATTGCCGAATATTACTTTGCGCCAGCGGTAATACTATTACTTCATCGCTAAAACGAATGGTCTTATTTTGCTCCGATGTTTCGGTAACAGAGGGGTTAATATGTAAGATCACAGTCCCATTTTCATCAATTTGCGGCGTAACATCTAGCGCAATACCAGAAAAAAACGGTTGTAAACTAATATTAGGTGAGCTTATTGGGCTACCGGTACTGGGCACAGCAATATTGTTGGTAACATCTGTCACGAAATACTCGTCTTGCCCTACTTTAATCACAGCCTTTTGATTGTTCATCGCGGTAACTCGTGGGCTGGAGAGGACCTGCGCATTACCCTGAGTTTGCAATAAGGTAATAACACCATTAAAGTCAGCATTACTGAAGGTAAGAGACGTAACGCCACCAAGTTGCGAACTAATAACATTAGACGCCAACCCGGCCGAGGTAGACAAATTAAACTCTGTACTACGTAATGATGCTAACGCATTTTGCCAGTTAATACCTTGCTGATAATCATCGCTTAACGTCACTTCAATAATACGGGCTTCGAGTACTACCTGTCGCTGCAAATGGGCTTCGGTTTGTCCTAAAAACGTGCGGATCGCGGCCAGCTCTTGCGGCATAGCCCGCACTGTCACCAACCCCGCTTGCGGACTAACCACCACCATCCGCTCCGGCCCATCAGGTAAAAAGGCTTTTAAGGTTTGCTCCAAATCTTTCCAAAAATCAGTGCGGTTTTCTGTTTGGATACTGCTGCCGCTAAATTGCTGCTGATTCCCCAGTTGCCCCTGGTTGCCTATATTGTTGTTTTGTGAGCCATTACTATTCAAACCGCCACGATTTGATAAATTATTTTGATTATTGCTATTTTGCGATACGCCGCCAGAATTTACCGTAATAGAGGATAGGCCATGCCGCTGTAACATTAAGTAATTTACTGCAATGGTTTCGGTACGCAGCTCGGGTGGCAATACCTGATAAATAGTGCCGTTACGGCGCACCTCCACAGCAAACATTTGTTGAATTAGTGCCAGTGTCTCTGGCAAGGTTACCTGCTTTAATTGCAAACTAACGGTACCGTCAATGGCAGGATGCACAACCAAGCTATAGGGCGTATCGACCACTAAAGAACGCAAAAAGTCAGCGAGCGGCACCGCTTGCGCATTTACATTAAAGCGTGGTTCTGCTGGCGGTATTGGTCGCAAGCTCTCAGCAAGCAACTCTTGCTGCACTGCCAGAGGGACTGCGCTTGGAGTTAGATCAGAAGCTGCTGGTGCTGTACTGGCCGCTTGTTGTAACGCCCCCCGGGCCAATTGTGTTTGCTGATCCGAGGCCGTGATTTTACAACCCTGTAAAAGTAAGGTGCTCATGCAAAGTGCAGTAATGCTAAGGTTATTCAGGTTCATAAGTCTTTATCGAATTATTATTAATAGTAAGTTGCATTTGACCGTTCTCTGATACCAAAACGACTTTATCAGCAGTAATGCTAAGCACTTTATATGCTGCCAGCATATCCCCTACTTTCAGCATTTGCCCATTTAGCATGGCCTTGTAGCCGTCTGCGTTTTTTAAAATAAGTTGTAACTTTACTGGATACTCTTGATTACCGGGCGCAGTGTCCAAATTGTCCAACGACATTTTGGGCGGACGTGTAGGATCTGCCTGGGCCGGTGAGCACAGAGCAAAACACCCCGACAGTAGCAGTAATTTAAAACTGAATATAGCTTTCATCTGCACTTACCGTAGAAATAAACAACGTCATTTGTGCCTTAGGGTACTCTAACACCTGGTATTCCAATTTCTGCCAAGTGAACAACCAGGGTAATACTTCAACCTGTTCTAGTAACGACTTAAGCTGCATATAATTTCCCGTTACGCTTAATACTGTGACATGCTGAAATAGCTGTACCGGCGCCTCTGGTGATTCACCGGGTAAACGAATGGGCACTGCCGGCTCGCTGCGTAAAGACACTAACTGCAGTGCCGATAGCGGCCCCAGTATATCTTGCAACATTTTTACCGTTTGACTACCGGTAATAAACTGCTGTCGATAAGCACCAAGCTCTTTCAGCAATACAGCCTGTTGCTGTTGTTTACTGACAATATCAAGCTGAATTGGCTGATTAATATCTTGGCTTAACTGTTGTTGTAAAAGCGTCAATTGCTGTGAAAGCGCCTGATTAACCCGCTCTAGCGAAAGTGTTTGCTGCTTAACTGCTTGCCACCTGAGATAAGCTGGCTCCAGCAAAAATATCAAACTTACCCATATCATCAGAGCTAATGAGCCAAAAAACACCAGGCGCTTTTCCCGCAATTGCAGCTTGGTATAGCGTTCGGTAACTTGCTGCCATGCACTCATGGTGCTGCTCCTTGCTGCGCCTGCAAACTAAATTGCACCGTGCTACTATTCTGCAATTGTTGTAACTGTATTTGCTGAAATTGCTGGCCCTGTAGTTGCTCAAGCTGAGCCAACTGCTCCAACCATAACGCTACACTGCCGGGTAATGAAGTAAACCCTTGCCAGAAGCTTTGATGAGGTTCTAACACAAAGCGGCTTAACCAAAGTTGAGGCTGATCAATAACGACTAAATGACTAAACACCTTGCTAAACTTTGCCGCGCTTTGTTGCCTCAGGCCCAAGAACTGTAATAAAACCTGCTGTTGCTGCAGCTCTCGCTGTAAAGCCTCTTGTTGTTGCAACAACGCCTGCTCGGGAGCGCGCTGAATTAACGCTTGCTGTAACAATTCGGCCTGTGTTTGCAGCTGTTGCTGCTGTTGTTGCAAAGTAAACAGCTGTTGTTGCTGTTGTTTAGTATAAAAATGCAAGGCTGCCAGTAACGCTGCGGCAAATACGAAAATAACCAATACCAACTTGAGCAATGCAGCCAGTGGCAATACTGGTTTTAGCGGTAATAAACTTACTGAAAATAAATTAACCTGCTGCTTCAAGGCTAGGCTCTCCTGTTTGCATCAATGTCGCCATTGCCACTATTGCTGGCCACCAAAGTTGCAAATCAACTTGCGATGCCCACGACCACGGCTCAGGCAGTGGCATCAGCCTTACCTGATTAAAACCTGCTTGGTGAAACAGCGCCGGTAAAGCCTCTAACTCAGGATGTGCCATTAACAGTAGAACTTCTCGTACCGGTGGCAATTTTAACTGGCCTTCAACAAAATCCATTGACCGTTGTACTTCCAGCAATAAATTGTCAAATAATCCAAATTGTAATTGGGTAACGGGTGTGGCTAAAAACTGCTGAAAACCACGTAGATGCCGACTAAAACACAACTGACCATCACGCATTACTTGTAAAATAAGGTCATTATTAGGTTGCTGCTGTAATACCAATCGGGTGGGCCCCTGCACGGGAACTAAATCACGACTTAACAGCTCCTCTGCAAAAATGTGGGTTACTCCAAGCTTGGCTTGCTGTAGATACTCACATAACTGCTGAAGCGAACTCTTTGCCGCAACAACCACATTTATTTTTGCCGGCGCACCGGCGGTTGCCGTTAAGTCCAGATAATCTAGCTGCATTTCTTCAGGGGCTAACGGACATAAATCTTTTAAAAGCCAGGGTAACGCCTGCAGCAACTCAGTTTCAGTTGGTAAATTGGGTTTATCTAAAGGAATAATTTGATAAAGCTCAGGGGATAAAACCACCGCCACTTCGCCACTTGGCGGTAAAGATGAGAGAATTTGCAGCATATTTTCCGGAAACACTTTAGTCTCGCCGACCAGCTGCTCGGTACGTAACTGCCAGCCCTGCTTTGCTCGCTCGGCATGCAGCAACTTTATTTGCTGATTAAATACATGCAACACTAGTAAAGATTGCCCTTCAGTGGAGCCTCGCGACCATTTTCGCAAAAACTGCTGCAACATACTTTACGTTTTCTCTTCTTATAATTTATAACTTAAGCATAGCGATAAGCATCTGACTGAGCAATAAATTTTTACCGGCTAATCGGCTATTCATGCCTAACGCCCGCTTGCATACAAATACTGTGGTAGCTAAACCCCGGCATTCACTAACAGCGTAAGAAATAGCCATTGGTCTAAGTTTTATTCAGTGAAAAATTTTGTACAGTAAGCAAATAACCATAAAACTAATAAGGACAACAAGTGATGTCTTACCTACAAGAATATCAAGCTTCTGTTACTGATCCTGCCGCCTTTTGGGCAGCCAAAGCAGAAAAGCTTGCCTGGTTTAAAAAACCCTCTCAAATACTCAATGAACAAAATGGCCAGTATCAATGGTTTGTCGACGGCGAACTAAATACCAGCTATCTCGCGTTGGATTATCATATTGAACAAGGCCGCGGAGAACAATGCGCCCTTATTTATGATTCACCGGTTACCGGTACCAAACAGCGCTACAGCTATTTAGCTTTGCGAGATGCGGTGGCCCGCTTTGCTGGCGTATTAAAAGCAAATGGTGTCACTAAAGGTGATCGGGTGGTCATTTATATGCCAATGATCCCAGAGGCAGCTATTGCTATGTTAGCCACTGCACGACTTGGTGCTGTACACTCGGTCGTTTTTGGTGGTTTTGCGCCGCACGAACTCGCGGTGCGAATCGATGACGCCACGCCAAAGGTGGTGATTAGTGCTTCTTGTGGCATCGAAATTAATCGGGTAATTGCCTACAAACCCTTGCTTGATAGTGCCCTGGAGAAAGCTAGCCATCAACCCGAGCGCTGTATTATTTTGCAGCGGCCGCAATATACCGCAACCTTACTGGCCGAGCGCGATCTCGACTGGCAGCAGGCAATGGTAACGGCTGAACCTGCAGCACCGGTTGCGGTTAATAGCACAGATCCGCTGTACATTCTCTACACCTCTGGTACCACCGGAAAACCTAAAGGGGTGGTCCGAGATAATGGTGGCCATGCCGTAGCGCTGAGCTATAGCATGAAAGCCATCTACAACATGGATCTTGGTGACGTTTTTTGGGCTGCCTCTGATGTTGGCTGGGTTGTTGGGCATTCTTACATCGTTTATGGCCCATTGCTTGCTGGCTGCACCACCATACTGTATGAAGGCAAACCGGTTTTCACCCCCGATGCTGGCGCATTTTGGCGGGTTTGCGCTGAGTATGGTGTAAAAGCAATATTTGCTGCCCCCACGGCATTCAGAGCCATTCGTAAAGAAGATCCTGAAGCCGTTCTTATGCAGCAATACGATCTTAGAAAACTAGAAAGTATTTTTATGGCGGGCGAGCGTTTAGATCCCCCCACTTACCACTGGGCTTGTCAGGTGTCGGGTAAACCCGTTATTGACCATTGGTGGCAAACAGAAACAGGCTGGTCTATCTGCGCAAACTTAGCCGGAATTGAATTACTTCCGGCCAAAGCGGGCTCTGCAACCTGTGCTGTGCCTGGCTACAATCTACAGATCCTAGATGATGAAGGTAAACCCGTCGCTGCCAATCAACAAGGTAATATTGCTATCAAGCTGCCGCTGCCTCCTGGCTGTTTAACCACGGTCTGGGGTAATCCAGAGCGTTTTACCTCAGGTTACCTAAACCAGTTCCCTGGATACTATGCAACAGGTGATGGCGGATATTTGGACGAAGAGGGTTATCTATTCGTGATGGGCAGAACTGACGACGTAATCAATGTGGCGGGACATCGTTTATCCACCGGTGAAATGGAAGAAATCATTGCCTCACATCCCGCCGTGGCTGAATGCTGCGTAATCGGCTTACCCGACGCCTTAAAAGGACAACAACCCGTTGGTTTTGTGTTGCTAAAAAATGGCATCGTTGCCAATACACAAGACATTGAAGCAGAACTTGTTGCCTTGGTAAGACAAGAAATCGGCGCCGTTGCCAGCTTTAAACGTGCGCTGGTGGTGCCACGCTTACCTAAAACCCGCTCGGGAAAAATTCTACGCAAATTGTTACGGCAAATAGGCGAAGGACAAGACTACCAAATCCCCTCAACTATCGACGATCCCGCCAGCTTACCTGAGCTGGCGCAACTCATGAAACAACACGGCCTCACCTAACTGGTCCGACCCAACTCCGGTACCGGTCTGAGCTCAGAGCTCTTACCGGTACCGGAGTTGTGTGGATAAGTTTGACGTTTAGTTTGCAATAACTGCCTGTATAGCTAAGTCTAAAAATGCCTGTTTTAAATGTTGTTTTGCAATTTCATCACCGTGCACCAACCTTACTTCTGCTGGCTTTTTTCGCATACCAGTAACAAAACGCAATAACCCTTGCTGATCAGCATGCGCCGAATAACCACTTAAAGTAAGTACCTCTGCCTTAATATCTAACCGTTCTCCGGCAATTTGCACATAGCCGCCTCGCGGGCCATATTTTTGAATGGCCGCACCCAAGGTACCCAGCGCCTGATAACCAATAAAAATGACTTGATGTACCGGATCAGGCAACATGGCTTTTAAATAGTTTACTATTCTGCCGCCTTCACACATGCCGCTGGCGGCAATCACAATGGCAGGTTTGTGGGTACTTGTAAGCAAGTTTACTGCCGCTAAATGCTCGGCATGGCTATCGATAGTATGAAGTTGACTAAAATTAAGCGGGTGCCGGCCAGTAAGCAACTTTTTGCGTGCTTCGTTATCCCAACAAGCTGTAAGTTGGCTATAAGCCACATTAAACTTAGCCGCCAGGGGCGAATCGACAATAATTGTGAGTTCATCCCAACACAAATTACTGTGTATCGCTTTGCCGCGTAACCGATAAATCAGCGTTTCTAATTCGTAAAGTAACTCCTGAGTACGACCAATACTAAAAGCCGGAAATAGCACAGTTCCATTATCTTGTAATGAATGAAGCAAAGCCTGCTCTAAGCGCTTAATTCGTAAGCGCCGCTCAGCATGCTGTTTATCACCATAAGTACTTTCTAATACCACGATATCGGCTTGGTAAGGTGGCTTGGGTGCAGGCAGCAACGGCGAGTATGGCGCGCCGAGATCACCAGAAAATACCGTGATAAAGGGTTTACCATTTGCCTGCTGATGTTTAATTTCAACATAAGCCGAACCTAAAATATGTCCGGCTTTTTGCAGTCGAAAAGTCCCTTTGTTATCTGGCAAGGGTAACCAGCGATTAAATTCACACGGGATAATTTGCTGTTGAATAGTGCGCAAAAAGCCGGCTATCAGCTGCTCATCACGCGTTACCCCAATTTTTAAAGCATCTTCTAATACCAAGGGTAATAAATGTGCGGACGCCACCGAGCAATAAATAGGCCCACGAAAACCTGCAGCCAATAAATAAGGAATGCGCCCAACATGATCAATATGCACATGGGTAACAATTAAAGCACGAATATGCGCAATCGGAAAATTAACCGCTAGGGCTTCTTTATGGCCACTCCCCTGCTCATCGCCCTGAAATAAGCCACAATCGATAAGTACCGCATAATCAGGCGCTAGCTGATACTCATGGCAAGAGCCGGTAACGCCATCAACTGCACCATGGTGAATAAATGTAGGTTGTTTAACCATCAGATTGCTCCAGCAATAGGTGATACAACACTACTTTAGCAATAGAAACGAATTTGCAACACATAGCAAATAAAGAAATACTATAAATGGCTACACCAAAGCTTCAGGAATCAACATATTGCCCTATTAGAAACAATGCCCGATGGCTTTGAGCATGTAAGGTTGTAGAGGTTTAGCTAATTAGGCAATTAGCCAAGCCTTTTCTGATAAAGTATATACCCAGCCGCAATGCATAGCGCTTGATTGGGCAGCAGAATTAAGTCTTCCAGAGGAAATGCTATCTATTGTAGATATTAATCAAGCACCCATTTATTTAGCGTATCAAATAATTGAGAGCGGTTAGCTAATTTATAGTGATGGCAGCGCTCGGGCACGGAAAGGAGATAACTCGGATCAATAGCCTATTTGAATACCAACAGCGAGAATCAAAGCAATGAATAATAATGAAAATGACTTGCTACTCTACTTAACTGAAGCGGCAAACCATGTACAAGAATACTGTCAGCAACTTGATGAGCTTCGTACAGATCTAGTGCAAGGAGAACTACGCCGACGAGATTATTTGGCAATATAGCGTTTATTACAACTTCTAACGGAATTGAGCATTGGCTTAGCTAAACATTGTTTAAAAAAATACCAGCAACAAACATCTGTAGATGCCTATCAAACTTTTTCAAAGCTACACCAGCACCGCATGATAACAGCAGATGAACTTACAGAGTGGCGTCAGATTCTTGGTATGCGCAACGGGCTAGTCCACGATTACCTGAATATTGGACGCTTAATCGTCTCATAAGGCCTTTATAGCATGCTCGCTGAATTCTGTGAAAAAGCTATTAGGTTTTTATGGTAAATTCCCACAAACCGGCATTTAAATGTCAGCAAAGGCAAAATGGACCAGTGCATTTAACGTTTTTTTATTACATTTAAATCAATCGAGTTATCCGAGAGGATTGATGAAATACAACATTTTCAATCTTCGCTAGCTCCGATTAACTGACAAAGATAACAGAACTGGCAGAATTTAATAAAGAACATGACTTATCCTAACAGGTAATACACAACACCGGTGCAGTTTCTAGCTCGTAACTACACCGATATTGTGTGAATAACATTTTTGGCTAAGCTTTTCTATTAAAAGTGAAGTTTTATTAACATAACATTCATCAACAGGATTATTTGAAGTCAAAAATAACTTCAATATCTCTATCTAGGGTGAAACTACACATGCCACCAGTTTTCTCTTCACAAATTGACGGCAGAACTGCAGGAGCTTCAGATAATATCCTCAGTGTTACTGCACTGCCATTTTTAAAGCGATACTTGCAGTTTTCACCACAACTTAAGCCATAATTATCAGCTAGAACTGAACTAACAACGTCAGTGTCGGCCTTTTCAAGTTTAATAGATAGCTCAGAGGTGTTTTCATACTTTTCAGCTGAATGCAAACCACTGTTAGTTATAAAATACCAATTATCGCTTTTCACATCAAAATGTACACCCAGTATTGGGGGTGCGGAAGTATCCCAACGAAACGGTCTATACCAGCTTTCTCCACGATTTTCAGACACATAAAAAGTACCTTCATTTCGGGAACGTCCAAAAAGTATTTGTGGGTTATCTGGATGAACTTGCACAACAAGACTTCGATACATCGACGGCCAAAAATTGGTAGCCAAATTACCGCTAATTTTTCGCCAAGTGAAACCACCATCTTCAGACATCATCATACCGCCGATAGCTTCAATATTGCGTCCTGCAAAAACAAAGAGCACCTTATCATTAGACATATCATAACCACGAAGCTCAACACCTTGAGGAAATAATGGCCCTATCGGTTCAGCAGTCTTACCTCCGTCTAAAGACATATACAATTGAGAACCACTACTGAAATACAATTTATCTGGATTTTTAACGTCTAACTGAAACGCTAGTGGCGAAGATGGCGGAAAAAGAGGAAAATAGACCGTATTATAAAATTCCCAACTAGAGCCACCATCGGTTGTTTTTAACATTTTATCTTCAAATGTTCTTGCATAGATCACCTTTGGATCTGCTGGGCTTTCAATGATTTGATAAATACGTTGATCAGATTTTTGCTGCCAAGTGGTACCTGCATCACGACTGATAAACAACCCGGCAGTGCTGCCTGCAAGAAAAAGCCCAGATTGATAGCTACTTATTAAAACAGCTTCAGGGCCATAATTACCAAAGTCAAAGCCCTGTGAAGCACTCTCCCAGTTAAGCCCGCTATCTAAGGAACGCTGCATTGTATCCTGGTTGGCAACAAACATAATGTCAGGCCATCTTGGATTGAAGAATTGCTCCTCCCTGTATGGACTTGCATCAATAAGACTCAGCTCAGCACTTTGCAACTGCCACTCTCCAGCGACAGAACCTTGTCGATACAACCCAGAGCGACCATTGAGTGCTATATATAACAACTTACCAGAAGGCTCAACAGCAACGGATCCAATATACTTCTCAGTCGTGCCAGCAACCATTTGCCAAGTGGCCCCACGATTGAACGATTGATAAAGGCCTGGAGAACCTTCATTGGAAATAAAAGTTTGCCCAGAATAAAAAAACACTTCATCAGTATTATATGGATTCACAGAAATTCTAAACATTTCAGTTCTTGGCAAGTCAGCTGAATAATCTGTAAAACTACTGTTGAGATGATCGAAAACACCAAACCCCGTTATTGCTGAATAAGCTCTCTGAGTCAAAATAACGTATGGAAGTTCATGCGGCATAGGCTGGTAATTTTCAACCCCTGTCACTTGCCATGACTCACCATTATCACTCGTTACAAAAAGCTTAGGAGATTGGTTAAGCCTTGCAGCTGCATAAATAACATAATCATCCGCTTCTGGCACTACAGCAAAATCAAATATGAAGATGCCTTGTCCAGCTAATGGGCTAGAGATTTCATAAAAGTTTTCACCACCATCATCAGAACGTAATAAATAATCCCGCCCCATATTAACACTTGAAAAAATCACCCCATGTTTAGTAACCAAGGTATGTCGCTGACTGGGGAATCTGGAAAAAACTACACGTTCACCTCTGTAGTCAGTAAAATACTTATCTCCTCTCACTCCATCTGGGTAATTGGCATAAAGATCTTGCCAGCTCGCGCCGAAGTCCTTGCTAATTTGCATTAACTGCTGAGGCACGGGCCCCATAGTAGCAATTAAACGTCCGGGGTAATTTGGCACTGGAATAACTTTAGCGCCATGAGCGGGTAAATACTGCCAACTTTTCCCCTTATTATCAGAACGCGCCAAACTAAAGGGAGCACCATTAATAGAGACAGCACCAGCATACCAAGTATTCTCGTCTGTAATTGATATATGACGTAAAATACTCGGACCTCTAGGTTCATTTAACACTAACTTATCCGCAAAACCATATTGCAACGCCCTAAATTTAACAAAAATATCGCATGAAGCGGTAAGGGGCTCAGTTTTGAAAATGGTCCCTTTCAGCTCACCTTTGCATCCTTCAATGCTTTCAACCTCATGAGATTCATCTGCCTTAATTTCAAATTCTACCTGGTCTAAATAGCCAGCAGTCGCAAAGAATGGAATTGTTGTGCCACCTATGCTCGTTGAAGCTCGAACTTCATAATTGGCGGCACTAAATTGAAAAACGATTAAGCAATTTTGTGTCAAAATACCAGTAGTATAGGAATTACCATTTATCTGGCCAACAATGTCACCATTATCTCTACACGTATCGTAAAAGGTGACATTGTTGCCTGGAATTGGAATAACCTTAAAAGTGGCAGTACTACCTACCGGCACTTGCTGCTGAGCAGGTTCAACAGTACCATTGCCGTGCCATTCTGCCGTAACAGTTACAAGTTCCCTAGTAAAAGAGGCTCTAACCTCGCAATCAAACTTAATCTCACCGGTAGTGTATATAGTTCCTTCCAAACTACCATCACAGCCAGTCACACTTTCAATACTGTATCCATGATCGGCACTTATAGTAAAACTGGCACTGCTGCCATGGTTCACTGTTACACTGCCAGGGCTTATACTGCCTCCCATACCAGCACTGGCAGTAACGCTGTAGCTATTTTGGCTAAAGCTGGCCTGCACACCACAAGCACTGGTAATAGCCCCTGTGGTATAGGTGTTATC
>NZ_BNAO01000003.1:331807-429941 GCF_014653435.1 Alishewanella longhuensis
AGTTAAACTGCCGTTACAGCCGGTAACGCTAGCAATCGCAAAACCACTGTTAGGGGTAACCGTAAAGCTAGTAGTTGCGCCATGCACAACTGTGGCACTGCCTGGGCTTATACTACCGCCATTACCCGCACTGGCCGACACGCTGTAGCTATTTTGGCTAAAGCTGGCCTGCACACCACAAGCACTGGTAATAGCCCCCGTGGTATAGGTGTTACCATTTAAACTGCCGTTACAGCCGGTAACGCTAGCAATCGCAAAACCACTGTTAGGGGTAACCGTAAAGCTAGTAGTTGCGCCATGCACAACTGTGGCACTGCCTGGGCTTATACTACCGCCCTCGCCCGCCGTGGCGGTAACACTATATTGCTGCTGAAATGCTGGGCCACCCGGATCTTTAATGATGCCATTAATCTCACCATCACTATCGCCTAGCTGGCCATCAAAAATGGTCAATGTTAAGGTTTTGCGATCTGCTGATACTTCATAGTGTGAGGTAGGCAACACATACCAACCCGGTGCCGCATCTAGAGTGCTTGGGCCAAATTTGTAATAGCTAAAACTATCCGGTAAAGCCACTGGATAGGAAAACGTAATAACTGCCGAGCCACCAGCAACACGCTGTACGGCCGTAAAGTCAAATAACCCATTAGGAAAGGACCAGCCAGCTGGCGGTGCTTGAGTTGGTGATGCAGTGTGACCACTTACCGGAATAAATCCCTGGGTATCGGCGTGAAAATAGACTTCATCAGTATTGATAATGCTCGCAGTCATAATGCCCGCTACCTCAGGCAGCTCGCCTGCAATAACTTGTTTGGCAAAAGTAGCAGCTACAGAGCAAGCAGAGGTAATAGGTGCAGTGCGATATGTGTTATCTGTAAGGCTGCCGTCACACCCGGTAATTGTGGATAAGGTATAACCACTTTCAGCAGTTATAGTTAACTCAGCTATTACGCCATGCGAAACAACCGCAGTTTCCGGGCTAATACTTCCGCCTTCCCCCGCCGTGGCGCTTACCGTGTAGCTATTCAGGTTAAAGCTGGCTTGTACACTGCAAGCCGCGGTAATAGCACCGGTAGTGTAGGTATTACCAGTTAAACTGCCGTTACAGCCCGTGACACCGGCAATGCTATAACCTTCATTCACGTTTAGCGTAAAGCTGGTAGTTTGGCCATTTTGCACGCTGCTATTGCCGGGTGAAATACTTCCACCGCTGCCAGCGTTGGCTGTAACTGTAAATAGTTGTGGCTCATCTTTACCACCACCACAAGCACTTAATAAAACACCGCAAAATACCCATAACGTAGCTTTAGTCAGCGTTCTAAGCTGTAGCATGCTGTTCTGCCTCATAGCGTCCCCGAATCCTTTTTTGATCGGCTTACCTTATCGGAAAGAACAACAGCGACAAACCCACGTAATTTAGGTTAAGTTTCGCAAGCTAGTTAAAAATATTTTTATTATTCACTTTAACAAACTCAATAATAATGTTTTCTGAACAAAATTATGAAAGTTAACAAAGCACTTAAAAGATCGCTTTTAGCACAAGGTTCCTTTATTGGCGTTAGATATATAAAATGCTATAGCAATAACCAAACATTTGAACAGGCACTTCAACATTCACCTCAAAAAAATGTTGACTCAGCGCATAAAACCCCTAAATTAAGCTTAGGTTAATTAAAGGGAAAGAATTTATGCCCACTGTATCAACTCAATCTTTAACGTCTGCAGCTGCGTCACAAATATTTAACTCGCCCGACATTTACTTTTTAGTAAAACAATTAGCACACAACCATAAAGCGGCAGTGTGTGATGCCGAGCTAGACTGGCACTCCACCACTGGACTCGTGCATGAGGTGTACTTAAAGCTACAGCAAAATCGCGCAGAGCTGATAAGCGATGATCAAAAACAACTGCTGCGACAGCTTAGCCAAGTATGTCGCTGCGTAATAATAGACTTAGTGCGCAAACAGCAAGCCGAAAAGCGCCAGCAACAGGAGGAGGAAGCACCACAAGCAGCACTTGATATGAAATTACTACAATTAGACAAAGTACTCAGTGAGTTAGAGCACCATTATCCCGAACAAACTCAGGCCGCTCTTCTGTACTACTTTGGCAAACTTAATCGCGATGATATTGCCAAAGTGCAGCAGGTACATCCGCGCACAGTAGATAACTACCTAAACTTTATTCGCACAGCGGTAAAAGCCGAACTGTTAAGCGCTTAGGGTTTAAAGCATTTGCATCATTAAAAATAACAAATAAGACATAATATGATGAATTTATTCCAACTGTATTTAGACGCTGCCGCACTTCCAACTTATCAGGAACAACAACACTTTATTGATACCCTGGCGCAGAAATCAGCCAAACTTGCCGAAAAACTGCAAGCCTTGCTTGCCGATAGCAACAATACCCTGCATTTAGCCGACGATATCCGCCATGCCGCCAAACGCTTACAACAGCAAGATATCTCCGGTGCGCTAACCGGTTCACGACTCGGCTACTGGCAGCTAGAACGCATTATTGCCCTCGGCGGTATGAGCACCGTTTACTTAGCCAGCCGGCAAGATGGTCAATTTGAACAACAAGTGGCGATTAAAGTATTAAACCCACTCATTTTCCCGGTAACGACTAATAGCAAAGCCTTTGCTGAAGCCAATGTAGCAGCAAAACTTAACCATCCTGGCATTACCAAGGTTTTTGACGCCGGTATTACCGAATACCAAGGCCAGCAAGCCCATTACATTGTGATGGAGTATATTGACGGCCACAGCTTGGATACCTGGCTTAACAACAGCAAGCCAAAGCTAACAAGCGTGGTGCAGCTTTTTATTGCGCTTTGCGACGCCCTGCACTACGCCCATACGCACCAGATTATTCATGCCGATTTAAAACCTGAGAATATTTTGGTAGATGAACACGGTAAACCCAAACTCATTGATTTTGGTATAGCACGGTTAAAACAACAGGACGAACAAGCACCGGCTTATGTGCAGCATTATGTGAGAGCCCTATCGCGACACTATGCCAGCCCAGAGCAATTAAACGGCGAGCCGCTGACCACGTTGTCGGATACCTACAGTCTGGGTATATTGCTGAGGTATGCACTAAAAACAGCAACAATACAAACAACCTTATTAGCGGATGAGCTGAATGTTCTTAGCGTTAAAGCCACCGCAGAGCTGCCTGAGCAACGATTCTTATCTGTTCATGATCTAAAGTCTGAGCTGATTGCACTTACCGAGCAACGGCCGTTGAGTATACAACCCGCTGTTCCGTTATACCGGCTGCGGAAGTTTATCCGACGCAATCCGATCGTAACGGCGCTATTTACTTTTGCATTTATCTCTATTGGCACAGGTATCGCAGGCACCAGTTGGGGATTTCTGGAAGCAACCAAACAACGAGATATTGCTACTGATGCCAAAAATTTAGCTGAGCACAAAGCGCAGGAGCTTGAGCAGGTTGTGCGCTTTCAATCGGCACAGTTAGCAAGCATAAACCCCTTACAGCTAGGCGAAAATTTAAACACCATCATTCAAAACGCCGTTACAAAACTTTATCCCAGCGATGCCATTGATGATCTGCGTTATACCGAGTTACAGAGCTCGCTAAACTACACTGATATCGGCCTTTCGCTATTGCAAAACACTATTTTCGACAAAACCATTATTGCTATTGATGAGCAGTTTTCAGAGCAACCCGATATTCAAACTCAGTTGTTACGCACTACAGCTGTTACGTTAAACGAGTTAGGATTGCAAAATCTGGCGAATGAGACCTTTCAAAAAGTCATCCAGATCCAGCAAGGCTATTTAGGCGAATCTAATAGCAAAACCCTTCAGAGTCAGGTTTATCTAGCTGAAGTGCTTTACCACCAACGTAAAATAAACGAGGCAAAAACACTACTGGAAAGCATCTTACCAGTACAACAAAAGGTGGTAGCAGCGAATAGCGAAGATTTATTACAAAGCCTAAACATCTATGGCTTAGTGTTACTGTCGTTGGGTAACTTTACCGAGGCAGAACAAATACTGGAAGAAGGACTGGCGAAGAGCATAGCAGCAGATTCTTCTTATAAAGAACATTTTTACAATAACCTGGCGACGTTATACTACCAAACAGGTAATACAGAAAAAGCCATTACTTATCTCGGTTTAGTAAGAGAGGTTTATAAAAGTAAATTTGGAGAAGAAAATCCGCTTTATCTAACCGCAACCATAAATTATGCTGCGTTAAACCATCGGCAGGGAAATAGCGACTATGCCAAGGAAATTTTTGGAAGAAATCAGGTGCTTCTAGAAAAAGTGCTTGGAAACCAGCACATTAACACTTTATTGAATCGGGCTAATTTCGCCAGTTTATTAATAGATAAAAATGAGCTTCCTCAAGCTATCTTACTCCTCAGTAAAAATATCGCTGATGGCACACCACTGCTAGGTGAAACACATAATTCGGTTCTCATTTGGCATGACAACCTGGCGACAGCGCATCACTTTTCTGGAAATTTTGAGTTGGCGCAGCAGCACTATGAGCACGCCCATAAACTTATGCAACAACAGCGGGGCGAGACTCATCACACAACCCTAAACTCACAGATCAAACTTGCAAGGCTTTATAATGAGCAAGAAAACTATGCTGCCTCTGAACAGTTGCTATTAGACGTTAAACAAAAACTAGAGCAAATAAATCAGTTAAACGGCAGGCTATTCTTAGATGTGCAATATGCGCTTGGTGTACTTTACCGAGACATGCAATATCCTGAACTGAGTTTGACTCAATTTGAAACCTTATTTGCGGCTAACCAAAATATTCTTAATGATAACCACTGGCAATTGGGTATGTATAAAATGGAGTATGGTATTACCTTAATAGCATTAAAACGCCAAGAGGAAGCCAAACTACATCTCACTGCAGGCATTGAACAATTGCGCCGTTTAGTTGGTGACGAGCATAGAATGACATTAAAAGGGATTAAGCATTTAAATATGCTCTAAATCTAAGACTGTCAAAATAACCTACGTACATTTTATTTATTGTTTGCAAGTAAAGAGCCCGGTTAACAACTCCCGGGCTTTTTACATCCACCAACACGGGTTAATTTAAACCTGCTAAGCCTAAACCAAGTTAGTCTACTTAGCAGGGTTATTCCACAGCAGGTAAGTCTGGCGTAGTCCAATGCATCACGCGCGGCATAATCTGAAACTGGTTGCGTCTAACAACGTTGTACTCATAACCCGTTACAACACCGTCTTTTTCGTATAAAGGCACTATAACCCGTAAGTTACAAGGCTCACCCTGCACGCAAGCCCCAGATTGGTAATTTACTGCAAGGCCACGCTCAATAAATAACGCATTGTCTTTTACTTCCCAGGTACCTGCAGACAAAGACCCTGTTGAGGTTTTGAAGTCACCAACGCACAAACTGCCCAAGTCGGGTCTTACGCCATCACAGTTGAAAAATGGGCTACGCGCGGTGCCATCTGATGCCAGTACCCAGCCAAACCAATCGCCGGGCAAACGCACTCTACCTTGCCATTCCTTATTTCGCGAATTTACAGAAGACAAGATAAACTTGCTGGTACCCGCAGTAGCAGCTAATACATTAACAACACCCTCGCCACTAACAGGTAATGCACTCTTTAATGCACTAAATCGCTCTACCAACTCTTCATTTGAAAAGGTCGTTAAAACCGTATAAGCACTATCTAAGGCCCGGGAGATTTGTAACTCCATCTGGTTAAACTCACCGCTATCAAACGCATTTGTCGCTTTCAATGTCAGCGTTTTTTTATCCTCAGATAAGGCCCAGGTTAAAATAGATCCCTCGTAAATACCGGTAAAAGTCTCAAAAGTACCATCTTCGTTTAAGGTATAAAGCTCGCTTTCAACCTGACTGCCTGATAACTCCGGCAGGATCCAGATTTTTGACTGCGCCAAATCAAATTCAAGCGGTTCAGCAACTACTGCCGACTCACGCACATATCTAACAATAGCCGATCCAGAACTAATACGTGTTGGCGGTGTAATACCTGCACACTCAGACCCGGCTACAGGCTCGTTCTTGATAAAAGATTCCACTTCGGCAACAAGATAATCGGCTGTTTGTTCTAGAACAGTAAACTTAGTAAACCCAGAATAACCAATTACATTAATCTGGCTAGGACAACCATTAGCTTGCCAGGTTGCTCGGCTGGCGTCATCTGGCAGCAGTCCAGAGAAAGTTTGAAAAGAGCTAAAACGCTGAAAACCCGTTTTGTCTGGATCGACAATCTCAATAGTACTTCCAGATAAAGTTATAGGTTTAGTAACCGGCTTAAACTCACCACCTACGTTAGTTTGCACAATAAAGGTTAAATTATCGTCAGCAAAATGAATATTTTCGAAAGTTCTGGCACTCATAAAAGCAGGTGTATCAAACACCCTTAAATAATTACCAGACAAGGGCTTAGCTGCGGGTAAAACATCGGGATCACCCAAAGTCGCTGCTTTAGCTAAACTTAATGGGCTATTTTCGCCCTCACTTGCCGCCTCCACAAAAGCAGTAAAGGCTGCAGTGTCTAAAACAAACTCTTCAATGGTGTTATACCCCTCGGGCAAAGTAAAAGCGGGGTTATCAACTAACAACTTTATCGCCGCAGCGGTGGTTAGCAGTTTTTCAACATCCAGCGATATTTCTGCTTCGGCTAACTGCTCTGGTGTAAGCTCAGCTTCTCCAACTAATTGTTGGATCAGTAAATCTCTTGCCGTGGTAATTTGAGTCAGCTGCAAGGCTGAAAGCTCTGCATTACTAATTGCTTGCCCATCCTCACGCATTGCTAATAAAGCACTTGCTGTGTCCGTTAAACTACTCAAAGTAACAAAACCTTGATTATTCTGTTCAGCGCCTTGCGCAATAACGCGAATAATCTCATCACCAACAGCAGAGGATAATAAAATGGATAGTGTATAAAAACCCTGACTATCAGCAGTTGCAGTAAAGGTCTCACCGTTAATCTCCACTTTTACTGTGGCATCGGCGATAGGAGAGTCAATAACTCGACCGGTTAAGTTAATAGACTGCTGGCCTGATACATTAACTGTTGCAGTCGCGGTGCGTGTGCCACTGGTAACCGTATAAGTAAAAGTATCAGAACCTAAAAACATACCCGCAGGTGTGTATCGAACTCTATTATTAACAATCTCAGCGGTGCCCAATGTGGGCGCCGTTACCGAAGTTAGCGTTAAAGCACCGCCACTACCAGCAGTATCATTTGCTAAAACATCAATATCTAAAACCACATTATTTAACGAAATGGCAGTATCATTTTGTGCTACTGGTGCAGTGGCAGCAGGAGGGGGTGTGACTATAACCTCTTCCTTTTTAGAACTCCCTCCGCAAGCAGTTAACAAAGCAAGCGAAACAGCAGAGATAAGGTATGGTGAATTGAATTTAGCTGTCAAAGCCATGAGTAAGGTCCTTTACTGTTGATTTTTGGCCGTAGAAGCATAGTTGAGAATGATTAAAAAACAATGTACGTAATTTGGTCTAATTTTCGAATTTACAGTAATAATTTTTCTCAAAGCATGAATAGCTTAAAAAGTCACGCTGTTGCCGAACATCCTTTCGGCAACAACGGAATGAAGTCAAACAATTAACTAACGAACAAGCAAATTAACAATCGCCTCTTTCACAGCAGCTCTGTACGGGATTTTATAGTTATATTCATTATTAGGGCCTACCCACATGGATAACAAATCCATACAGGGATTGGCTTCAAAAACAACGATTTCACCATTCTCTTTCAAAAAGCAGTCTATTCCATAAATATCTAACCCAATTTTTTTATGAATGTCGGCTAAGGTTTTTTGATACTTAGGGTAAATATCACTCTGGAATGATTCTAAATAATGCTGCTCATCGTCTCTTAACGACGACTCTTGCATCATCAGGTTGTATCGATTTTCTACACTGACACACCAAGAGTCTGAGCTCAAAAAGTGTTGCGGATAAAATTTCCCATCAACCACGGCTATCCTAGCTTTTCGATAAAAATCTGCCGTTTTTAGTCCTTCGATAAACTCAATCAAGATGAATTTTGTACCCACACTAAACCAATCAGCTAGGGCCTCGAGTTCAGATTCATCATTAACTTTGCTCATATACTGCGAATTATGATAACCCGACAATCTAACAATCAATGGATACGCAATAGCGCTGTTTTTAATTGCTACCTTCAATTCTGAGACCGTGTTGGCATTAACCGCGGCTGTTTGGGCAACTTTCACCTTGTCCAATCCTTGTAAAAGCCTAGGTAGCGCTGTTCTGGAGGTTTTATAAACATCGCCGGGATCATTAACGACCTGTGTTAACGCAAGTTCTTTAAAAAACTTATCTATCGCAGTTAAACTGTTATAACTGCCATCAGCATCGCCAACTAAATTCACAACTTTAAAACTATTGACATCTTTGGGAAGTGTAATATTTTTATGAACCCCCAAAATAAATAAATGAAAATATTTAACCAGATCAGCCGCGCCTAGCAGATTAAAGTCAAGAATTGGCAAAATCCCAGAACATTCTATTTTTAACTTATTGCCATCCCTAGTTAATTTACTGTTGTTATTATCATCTGGGCCAACCATAAATATAACGTTTTTCATTTTCTATCCTGCTTACATTAGAAGCATGCAGTATAACTTAAGCATTCACCTTAGCCACAAGGGAAAAAATTATTGTTTAACAAATAGAAAAGGCTTATAGCATCACTCTATAAGCCTAAAATAAAAATCATTAAACTGCTGCGCTCACTCCTGAGCTTTACCGTTGCCAACGCTCACTTTGGTCAAATCTGCTTTATTAAGTATTTTCTCTTTTTGTTGTTGAAACTCGGCGTTTGTTATAACCCCTTTATCTTTTAAATCGTTTAGTTTTTCTAACTTTTTCCATTATTACGATTATTTGCCAATATACAAACTATGCAAAAAGCCAAATAAAAAAACTATGAATTCAAAATAAGCAAACTTAAATACAACACTTTGGCGGCGTATGCCGCCAAAGACTCCAAAATGTACCCAAAGACTTAGCGATCAACAGTATAAAGCTGAACAGCTAAACCTTGCCGGGTTTGTACTTGCCAACTACCACCGGCGGCCATGCCATCTACCGCGCGACAAAACTGTGCTGAACGCTCATTCAGCGCCACAACAGTCGTTTTATCTTGCTGCAACAAGGTCAGGTTAACCCCATCCACACGACCGGCCACAAACACACAAACCTCGCCAGCCTGTTCTTCAATTCGCACCGCAGGCGCTGCCTGGATATTGGCAGCTAGCTTCTCTGCTAGCGCCATTTGTTGCGATTTTAGTATCCGCTGGCCATCATAAAGTGACCAAGAAACCAAACTTGCCCCCTGATGCGTTAATGGCACCGCAAAACTAATTTGCTCAGCACCGTCACCATGCCCAAAAACCAGCTTTTCTACCGGTACCGGTAAGGGTGCGCCTTGGCTAAACTCAGCTAACACCGTAAAACGGCTATTAGCCTTTAACACCGGCGAACGTGCTACCTGCATAGCCTGTAACACAGCAGGTGCTGCTGCATCACTTAAGTCAAAACGATAAAACATCGCTGCCTGAGGCACAGCTTTAGCCGACCTCGCACTGGCAAACTGCGCTTCAACTTCTGCCGCACTTGGATTGCGCAAATGTAAACCCGGATTGCTTTGTTGTTCAGCAATATAATCTTGTACTAACTCTAGGTTGTAATCCGAAACATGCTCGGTACCACAGTAACTCATCAGATCTTTATAAATACCTGGAGAAAGTAACGTATTAAAAGAGAGTGGGACACCATAGGTACCAATAGAAGCGCCATTGTAAGGATAATTGGCGTCAATGCCAGAAGGGTTGCCGCAGGGCGCATGCTGAAGATTCAGATTATGGCCAAGCTCATGGCTTAACGTATAGTCTAGCTCACCAAAGGGCACCAGGCCAACGCCTGTCATACCCGGTCGCCATGCCATACCACCCCAGCCATCGTTATTCATTTCACGGGTGTAATAACCATAGTAAAAACTCGTTTCGCCTTCCGCGACCTGCAAATCGTATAATTCACTAAGCATACTGGAATTATTATTCACATTTGCTGCTGCCGACAAGGTATAGGGCTGACGCTTGGTAATATTTACGCTGGCAAAAGGCCACACCGTTAAAATGGAGTTTTCGATCAGGCTGTTCTCAGGCACAGGCGCCAGCATATCACCGAGTTTAAAGGGTACTATCGTTAAATCTAGGCTATTTACCGCGGCAAACTGTGGTGTAAAGGTTCTCTCGCCATAGCCTGCAATATTAACCACTATGCTAACGCCAGGCTTAGCAGAGCTCGCCGGTAAGCTCACCAGGTAACTTTCGCTTAAACTGCCTTGCTGTTTTTGTGCTGGCAATTGTGTGGGCGCTGTAACAGTTAAGGGCGTTCTAGTTGCGCCATCCTGCAGCCAGGCCTCAAGCACGGGCGCCGCCTTGTTGGTTACCGATACCAGATGTAAACGCAGTTTAGCCGCGCGGTATGGCACTAAGTAAGGGTTACTTTTCGCCACCACTTGCAACCAATCTGTCCCGTCTAAATAAGGATCGCTTAAACCTGCAGCATGCACTACCCGACCAGCATTTATCTTTGTAGTCGTTTTAACTAAACCGTTATCAATAACTAAGTGTGGCTCGGTAACGTCCTGATTAAGCTCAGGCACCAGCCAACTGCGCGTCAAATGACAGTCTTCCAGCACCTTAACCGGGGCTCGAGGCTGTTGTTCGCCTAAATTTAAATGCAACTCACAGCGCCAAGGTCCGGTGTCGTTTGAAGTAAGTGACCAGTCTAACTGCAAACCGTTGTTATCCATGTTAGCGGTTATTGCTAAGTCTGTAATAATATCACTTCCTACATTACAACCTGTATCGTAAGGTGTGGCCCAATTATACAGCTGAACATAATTCCCACGGCGGTTTAACTCTTCAATAACCGCAGGTGCTCTGGCAAAGCCCGTAGTTTTAAAACAACCACCAGCATAAATTATGGCATTATTATCGGGGAACATATTTAACAGTGGGCGCAAATCAACTACTTGCGAACCATACAATGATAACCGAGTTAAAAACCGTAGCCCCATTAACGGATTAAGGTTACTCAGTTGGGTATAGTTTGCCGAAAAGTCTCTTAAATTATCTAGCATGTTGATACGTTCGGCCGAGGAGAAATCAGTATTATCCACATACAATGTCGTTAGTGGCATACCAGAGATAACGCTAAAAGCATTGTCTGGTAAAGGATTACCATTTAAATACAAACTCGATAACCGCAAACCAGCCAATGCCGTCAAATCTGGAAGTTTATTATACGCCAGGTTTAAATAGCGTAATTCATTAAGGCTACCGAGCGCCGGTAAGGTATCAAGTCCCATACTTTGTAGCGAAAGATCACGCAGTGCAGTAAGGTGCGAGAAACCGGGTAAGCTGGTTACCGGATTATTACCGAGGTAAAGCGCTGTTAATTTTGCTGGCTGCTGCTCTGTAGCTAAAAGGTTAAGTATTGAAAAGTTATCAATATTATTACTGGAAACATCTAAGTACTGTAAAGAAGTAGCATATTGCAACCCATCTAAACGCGAAATGGTTAGCCCACTGGCACTCAGGTTTGTTAACTGTGCTAAACGTGCCGCTGAAACCGGCTCTGTTAACGCGATCCCTAGCTCTATTTTCACTGCTCTGGCCAACTGCGCATCCGCAAACTCAACAACATCGACCGGGTTAAATTGGGCAACAATGGCACAAGAGTCAGTAACATTCTCTACAATAAACTTATTGTCGGCAAAGCGCCCATCGCACCCATCTAATTGCTTAAAACGAAAACCATTATTGGCAGTAACTACAAACTCCGCCTGCCCGCCTGCAGGAATATTGATACTGCCTGGCGTAATAGTGCCGCCACCTGTTGCTACCGCAGAGATGGTGTATTCACTCGGTTTAAAGCTGGCAGTAATATTACAAGCGGCCGTAACAGGCGCCGTAACATAACTCAAACCTTGCAGCGTACCATCACAGCCAGATACCGATGCCACAGAGTAGCCCGCTGCAGGTGCTAAGGTAAAAGTTAAACTGTCATTATAATTTGCCACTTGCTGCGCCGGACTAATAGCACCATTACCTTGACTGCTAGCCGTAACAGCAAACTGCAATACCGAAAAACTGGCTACTACTTCGCATGCAGCGGTGATCGCGGCAGTGGTATAACGATTGCCCGCTAAACTCCCACCACAGCCAGTAACGCCAGCAATAGCAAAACCCGTATTAGCGGAAATATCAAAAGCCGTTGTGTCACCATGCGGCACGCTCACAGCATTAGGCGCAATAGTACCGCCATTGCCTGCTGATGCTGACACTGCATAGTTTTTCTTATTAAAGGTAGCCATAATACTGCAAGCTGCAGTAATGGGCCCGGTACGGTAAGTCGTGCCGGTTAGCGTACCCGCACAACCTGTGACACTGACTAATTCAAACCCTGTGTCAGCCGTAACGGTAAAAGAAGCCGTTTGCCCTTGCGATACACTAACCGAGGTTGGCGAGATACTACCGCCAGTAAAGCTGCCGACCTGAATAGTATAAGTAGGCGCAGGAGTAGAATCACCGCTCCCACCGCCGCAAGCACTTAAAACCAAGAGTGATATAGCACCCACACAAAGGTCACGATATTTCATAAAACTCCTTTTCAAAGGTTATCAACAACGCAGTACAGTAACAGTAAATTATTTAAAACTAAACAATTGTCTTATCTACAAATTTATCTAGAAAACATTGCCAGCTCATACCTTTCTCATCTTTTGGGGAAACGACAGGGTCTGTTTTGTCTAACGACCAATTAATAGCCAAAGAGGGATCGTCCCAACGAATCACATATTGATCATTTGGATCAAAATACTCGGTACACTGATATTCAATAAACGCCGTATCTGATAACACAAAAAAACCATGCGCAAAACCAGGCGGGATCCATAGTTGTTGATGCTGCGTAGCGTCGAGCGTCAAGGTTAATACTTGGCCGAAAGTTGCAGAAGTTGGCCTTAAGTCTACAACCACATCTACAATAGTCCCCACAAGCACTGAAAGTAACTTACCTTGCGCAGCCAAGTGTTGAAAATGTAAACCGCGCAAGACCCCTTTTACTGACGATGAGCGATTAAGCTGTTTGAATGTGTAGCTACCACACTGCTGCTTAAAATCGTGCGCACGAAAAGCCTCATAAAAAAAGCCGCGCTGATCTTTGTGCACCAAGGGCGTTTTAAGCTTAACATCAGGTATAGTAGTTGCAATAAATGTCAATTTAACCGTCCTTGAACAAATTTTTCCAGCAAAGGTTTGTAACGCTCATCTGCTAGTAGTTGTTGAAAAGTTAGCGCAAGACCTTCTTTCCAATCAGGCAACACAACATTAAAATCATGCTCAATCTTAGCTAGATTAAACATAGAATTTTTTGGTCTGGCGGCAGAGGTTTGGTAACAATCAGAGGTTATAGCAAGTAAATTGTCAGCTTGCAGTTTCAGTAAAAAACCCATTAAATAAGCATGATTAAGAATTTCTGTCGCAAAACCATACCAACTAGTTTTTCCCTTAGTAGCAAGGTGGTAAATACCAGAATGTAAACACCGTTCAGTACTAAGATTAATTATACTAGGCATCACCTGGGCTATGGCCCAGGCTGGAGTTGGAGCGCCAATCTGATCATCAACCATACTCAGCTTATCACGCAATGCAGCCAGCGATAAAAACTTGAGTAAGAAATTACTTCTGCGCCAACCATACAACCAGCTAACCCGAAAAATAAGATAATTTTCTGTATAGCTTGCGATGTAGAGCTCGCCCTGACGTTTAGATTTTCCATAAACAGTAGCCGGTTCAGTAATATCTTCTTCGCGCCAACCTTGTTGTCCTTCGCCGGAAAACACATAATCTGTAGAGAAATGTATCACCCTTGCACCGGTTCTGGCGCTGTACAGGGCAAGAACCTTTGGAAGCTCGGCGTTAAGTAAAAACGCTAACACACTACTTGATTCAGCAAGTTCAACGTCCGTCCACGCCACAGCATTAACAATGACAGCAGGTCTAATTTTCTCTAAATAAGCAATTAAGGCGGTAAAGTCGGTAACGTTTAAATCGGCACGAGAAGGAGCAAACACCCTATGTAAAGTAGACAAGGTTTGATTAAGTTCAAACCCCAATAAACCGTTGCCACCAAGTAGCACGATATTATTGTTACCACATAGAATATTCATTTGCCAAGATCAACAGCAAGTTGAGCAGGCAGCTTACCTGCATTAAGCTGTTGAAAATACCACATTACCGTACTACGTAAACCTTTCCCGAAATCTGTCTGTGGTAACCAACCCAACTCCTGTCTAATTTTAGTACTGTCGATAGCATATCGCTGATCGTGCCCTGGCCTGTCTTGAACAAAAATGATAAGTTCTTTGCGGGCCTTAACGGCCATATTTGAACTCGCCTGAATATCGGCAGTCATCTCACACAGTAATGTTGCGAGCGTAAGGTTAGTTAGCTCAGTACCACCGCCAATTAAATAGGTTTCGCCAATCTCGCCATTAAGTGAAATTTCAAGCAAGGCTTTAGCATGATCAGCAACATACAGCCAATCTCTAGACTGGCTGCCGTTACCATAAACTGGAATAGACAAGCCCTGTAATGCATTAGTGATAATCTTTGGTATAAACTTTTCGATATGCTGGCCTGGGCCATAATTGTTGGAACAATTTGATATAACAGCGGGAAAGCCATAGGTGTTATGCCAAGCTCTAACAAAATGATCTGCGGCGGCTTTTGAAGCAGCATAAGGATTCCGAGGTTTATAAGATGACAGCTCCGTAAACGCGGGAGCGTCCCCTAAAAGCTGACCAAAAACTTCGTCAGTAGAAACCTGCAAAAATTTAAATGTTGCTGCTTTTTTGGCAGGCAACTCTCGCCAATACTTTAGTGCAACCGTAAGTAATGTGCAGGTACCAACAACATTAGAATCAACAAAGTCTGCAACATTGCTAATAGAATTATCGACATGGGTTTCTGCTGCAAGATTAACAAGATAGTCTGGTTTATATTTATTGATGACAGTATCAAGCAAGGCAATATCATTAATATTGCCTTGTATAAAAGTATAGCCTTGATTGTTGCAGAAATTTTCTGCAATAACGTTTGCAGCGTAGCTGAGCTTATCAAGGTTAACGACCCTAAAGCCACGGTCTAATAATAGCTTTACGAAAGCAGAACCAATAAAACCTGAGCCGCCCGTAACAAGAAAAAGTTTCATCAACAGAAAACCCAGCTACCACAACAGCAGCTTAGTCATTACCAAAAAGATCGCGAGTATAAACCTTATCAGTAACATCAACCAGCAACTCGCTGGCTCTATTGGCTACAATAACATCCGAAATACGTTTAAACTCGTTTAAATCGGTCATCACTTTACTATTATAAAAGCTTTGCTCTTTTAACTCGGGCTCATAAATTACAACTTCGATGCCCTTGGCTTTAATGCGTTTCATAATGCCCTGAATAGCAGACGCCCGAAAATTATCAGACCCCGCTTTCATAACCAACCGAAATACGCCTACTACTTTAGGATTACGTTTAATAATAGAGTCAGCAATAAAATCTTTACGAGTTCTATTTGCCTCTACAATAGCTTGAATAATGTTATTAGGAACATCTTTATAATTTGCCAGTAACTGCTTGGTATCCTTTGGCAAGCAATACCCGCCATAGCCAAAACTAGGGTTGTTGTAATGGTTACCAATTCTTGGATCTAAACACACGCCTTCGATAATCTGACGAGTGTTAAGATCATGGCTCTCTGCATAGCTATCTAGCTCATTAAAATAAGCCACTCTAAGCGCTAAAAACGTATTAGAAAAAAGCTTAATCGCTTCCGCTTCTGTACTGTCGGTAAATAACACTGGGGTATCGGGTTTTAAGCTGGCATTACGCATTAACGTCGCAAAAACGTTTGCGCGCTCACTTTTCTCGCCTACCACAATACGCGACGGATACAGATTATCGTAAAGTGCCCGCCCTTCGCGCAAAAACTCTGGCGAAAAAATCACATTATTGGTGCCAAGCTTCGCAGAAATCGCTTTAGTAAACCCAACCGGTACAGTCGATTTAATCACCATCACCGCGTTAGGGTTTACCCTCATCACATGCTGAATAACTTTCTCAACACTGCCAGTATTAAAATAATTGGTTTCAGGATCATAATCAGTCGGTGTAGCAATAATAACGTAATCCGCTAATTGATATGCCGCGTCGGCATCCAGGCTAGCTTGTAACTTCAGAGACTTATTCGCCAAAAAATCTGCAATTTCTTTATCTTCAATTGGCGAACGTTTGGCGTTAATTAAGGCTATCTTCTCTGCAACTAAATCTATTGCAGTTACCTCATTATGTTGGGCTAATAACACCGCATTTGATAAACCAACATACCCGGTTCCCACCACCGCAATTTTGTAAACTGACATGCTTTTCCCTATTAAAACCCACAACCCTAAAAAACAAAAAATTAAGCAATCTGTTTCGACGAATCCAGCGCAATATTCAACTCAGTGCTCACTGGCTTTTCAACTCGGGCAACAGCTGACACTAAAGGCTGCACGGCTTGAATATCACAGGCGGCATTTACCACCAAATCACTTGATGCACAGGTATAATTAAACTCGGTAGGCGCAGAGCGAATAAGATCAATAACGGCCGCCACATCAAACTTTTCACACGCATTATCTAAACGGTTTAGCAATAACTGCATCTGCGGCCACTGTAAACAGCGCTCATCAGCTGCCATAATGCGAGAGTGTTGAGTTTTACGCACATTATCGCCAATCAATAATTCCTCGTAGAGCTTCTCGCCTGGCCTTAAACCGGTATATTTAATTTCAATATCGCCATAAGGATGGTTATCATCCTTAACTTCCAGTCCCATCAGGTGAATCATTCTTCTCGCCAACTGGTCAATACTAACAGGCTCGCCCATATCCAGCACAAATACATCCCCGCCCTTTCCCATAGCCCCCGCTTGAATAACCAGTTCAGCAGCTTCTGGAATAGTCATAAAGTAACGAATAATATTTTTGTCTGTTACTGTAATAGGACCGCCTTTTTTAATTTGCTCTCTAAAAAGCGGCACCACAGATCCGGAAGAACCCAATACATTGCCAAAACGAACCATAGAAAAGCGGGTAATAGCCTGATATTGAGCTAAACCTTGCAAAACAAGCTCAGCTAAACGTTTCGAGGCCCCCATAACATTAGTAGGTCTAACTGCTTTATCAGTTGATACCAACACAAAGGTTTGCACCCCAGCTTTAATAGCGGCATTAGCCGTATGTAAAGTACCAAATACGTTATTACGCACGCCTTCTATAACGTTGTATTCTACAAGTGGTACATGTTTGTACGCCGCGGCATGGTAAACAGTGTTAATAGAAAAAGCGCGCATAACACTCTCGAGGCGCTGCTCACGCTGTACGCTGCCTAAAACAGGCACCAAGGTGATCTCGTATTGCTCTCGGGCTATTTGTAAACGCAGCTCTTTCTCTATCGCATATAACGCATATTCAGAAATATCAAATAATACTAGGGTCTTAGGGCCGCACTTTAAAATCTGCCGACATAACTCTGAGCCAATAGAGCCGCCTGCACCCGTCACTAAAACAGCTTTATCTTCAATGTTGGCGTTCATCAGTTTTGCTTTAGGCGCTACAGGATCACGCCCTAGCAAATCTTCAATTTTCACGTCCTGCAACTCGTCAATACGCATAGTGCCGTCAACAACATCGCTAAAACCCG
Source organism: Alishewanella longhuensis (assembly GCF_014653435.1). GTDB lineage: Bacteria > Pseudomonadota > Gammaproteobacteria > Enterobacterales > Alteromonadaceae > Alishewanella > Alishewanella longhuensis. The sequence goes on from NZ_BNAO01000003.1 coordinate 349,679, forward strand.
GAATTGATTGAACAGGCACAGGTAAGGCTTCTAACTTATCTAAAACTTCACGGCGGCGTCCGCGGCTTGCCGAGGGTAGAGCCAGTAAAATACGGCTCACGTTCTTAAGTTTTATATAAGAAACAATATGGTCAGGAGAACCTACAGGAATACCTAAGATAGTAGAGCGCTGCAAGGTAACATCATCATCAACAAACATTACCGGGTTAAAACGGTCACCATTGTTTAATGCCTGAGCTAATTGTCTACCCGAAGAGCCCGCACCGTATATCAGCACCCGCTCTTTAGAAATATTGTTACGCTGGCCTAGTAAAACTCTTACCAGCAGTCTCACTCCGCCTACAAAAACCAGAGATAACACAGCATAAACAAACAACAAATTTAACTTGTCGTCTAACCGCAACCAGGAAAAAAACAACGCCATTGCAATAGCGTTAAACATTATTCCGGCTAACACGGCACCTAATGCATGTTGTCCTATATAACGAATAACTGCCCGGTATAAGCCTAGCCGCGCAAACAAATAAATGGTTATCGGCAAGGTAACAACAAAACCAAGAAATACTTGGCTAAATGAATACTCTGTAGAGCTTTGCGTAACCATGTATGCAATACAAAGTGATGCAAATAAAAACGCTACATCTGCAATTACTGAAATTACGCGTTTAAAAAATCGTGGTAATTCCAAAAGCCATGAAAGCATAGAATTAACTCCTAAAAGCCTGACAGACATTAATTGATATAACCAATATTCTTAGTTCTGTTAGGCTATCCATTGTTATTTTGCTTTAGCTAAAGACATTGTCGCTAACCAAGATTGAAAGTCAGCGCCAAGCTTGCTATCACGCAAACCATACTCTACGAAGGCTTTCATATAACCTAATTTATTACCACAATCATGGCTTCTACCTTTTATATGGTAAGCCTGTACTGGGAAAGACTTCATCAAAATGGCAATAGCATCCGTCAGTTGAATCTCGTCTCCGGCACCAAGCGGTGTAGACGCTAACGCTTGCCATATCTCAGGTGTAAACACATAACGACCAACTACAGCATAATTTGATGGCGCAACATCAACTTCAGGCTTTTCAACAATGGCCTGCATGTTCACAGAGGCGGTCGGCTTCAATACTTCGCCATTAATGTCTACGACACCATAATTACTTACTTGCTCAAGCGGTACAGGCTCTACCATAACCTGGCTAAGATCTTGCTCTTCATAGCGGCTTATCATTTGTGCCAAATTGTCTTGCTTTAGGTTACTTTCGTAACTATCAATCAATACATCAGGCAGCAACACAGCAAAAGGAACATTGCCAATAAGGGGTTTAGCACATAACACCGCATGGCCCAAACCTTTGGCCTCACCCTGACGCACATGCATTATTGTCACGTCTTTTGGACAAATATTCTGGACCTCATCCAGCAACTGCCTTTTTACCCGCTTCTCTAGCATAGACTCAAGCTCAAAGCTCTTATCAAAATGGTTCTCAATGCTATTTTTTGAAGAATGAGTCACTAAGATGATTTCTTTAATACCTGCGGCAATACATTCTTGAACAACGTACTGAATTAAAGGCTTATCAACTACTGGAAGCATTTCTTTTGGAATTGCTTTGGTTGCAGGCAACATCCTGGTACCCAAACCTGCAACTGGAATCACCGCCTTTCTAACCTTCATACCTTCTCCAATATTCCCTATAACTTGCAAAAAAATCCAAACGGCAAGTTGTATCCAACACTAAAAGTATTAAATTATAAGGGTAATCCTTACAATTAACCAAACCATTATTCACGCTCACCAAAACCACGTTATTCCGATACATCTGGGTAAAGTTGCCGACGAACCATCGCCAAACGCTCTTGGCATAACGCAAAGGTAATTGGCCGGGTAATTAATGGATAAATTATCAACAGCAAAGCACTGTATCCAAAAATTAACACGCCCTCCGCCCTCGCAATTTGCAAAAACATTAAGCTTAAAATCAATAACTTAACAATATTCAACATCAGCTTGGTCGGTGCCGGCAAACGATCGGCTGCGGCTCTTACCACGGCCATGCGCTGCCTAAAATTTAATCCGGCAAGCTCTGGGATCTGCTTACTGTTAAAGTACAACATGCTTACTCCGTAACTCATCTTTTAACTGCACATAACGTAAGTACGCGGTCATAGCATGCTGAGTATAATCAATTCGGGTACCTTTACCCTCAATGAATGCCCCGGCAAGCATACCTTTAGTCTGTTGATGTTTTTTAAGCTCTAGTAATAAAAAATGGCAAAAATCCCGAACCTCTAAAAAATGCTCTTCTTGACGATACACGGCATCACGGCCCAGCATCCCCAAATAAGCAACTAACGCCTCGGCCCGACACGCTAAGGGCGTACTGCGCTCTAAATAATAAGGGTTAGCCACAATTTCATCAAAAATTAATCGGGCATAGTCTTTTAAAAAGCCCCTTGCCGCAACATCGTCGGCGGGTAAATGCTTATCTACCAACTCAATCGCTTGCAGCAACCAGTGGTCTTGTAACACCGAGTCTTTATCACGTTGCAATTTTAATTGCACTATAAGCTTATACGCTCGCTCAATATCGCCCACTGTGGCATAAGCCAGTGCAGCCTCACCAGGATAATACTCTGACACAAAATCAGACACATAGCCGGTTTGCGGATTAAACTTAGAAAACCGAATAGCCCCAGTATCTTTGTCATTAAAACAGCCTAAGCCAGCAGTTAACCCCGTTATCGCTTCAGTTTGCACGGGCTTAACTAACGAATAAGCCAAAAGTGCCAGGGCATTGCCGCCCAGTTTCGCTTCACCTTTATCAAGAATAAGTAAAACCGGTGTTTTTTCTTCACCAAAAACACAACGCACTATTCTTTCTCTGGCATATTCACAGGCAGCTACTACACTTTTAGATGAAGCCTTTTTACCCAAAAACTGCTCGTAAAGCGCTAAAGACCAAATGGCACCACAATGCCGCAGCATATTGTATTTACCCGGTATTGGCGCGCCTGTTAGATCTCGGCGATACACAAATTTACCTTTAGGCAAAACTTGCTTATACATAAACTTTGCTGAAGCATGAACAATAGCTAAACATTGCGCTCTTTGCATAGTGCTACCTAAAATTAACCGATTGACGCTCTTGCGTTAAACCGTAAAGTTTAACCGGGCGCTGTAGCATCTGCCCACCATCACGCGCAATAGGTACCCAAGGAATAGCACCTTGGCCCCGGGTAGATTTAAACGACATTAAATCAAACGGAATAGACAAGTAAAACCCTTTGGTAAAACTGCCCTCGCCGTATTCGGCAGAGGTGGCGTCGGTAATGGCAGCAAAGGCACCAACCACAATACCACTATTAAAACGCTTACCTACATCTATGTTCACACCCACATCTTTAGCTAAGAAACGCCCAGCACTGACCGACACCAAACTATTGTTTAAAAAGCTAGGTTGCCAGTAAAGGGTTGCAAAACCGGTTAACACAGAATAATCAAACAGCTTATACTCACTGGCAAAATCACGTTGCCGCACATAGTTAAGATCAAAACCCACTGCAAAACGTGAATCTATAGGTCGATATAACACTTCAGCGCCAACACCAGCAAACATTGCCTCTAAATAGCCACCATAAACCTGGCCAAAAACGTTCTCTGTTAAGTTGTCACGGCCAGTTGCAAAGAGCTTATCTAAGGTCACTCTGCTACGCGTTGCATACTCACGCGAAAAGGTTCTCACGCGTGGCAGGGTAGAGTCTTGAGAATCGACCTTAAAATTAAATTTATCAAAGTTCTCCAGCACCGTTGCCTTTAACGCGCCGCCCACTAGCCAATTGTCATTAAAACTGTAAGACGCGCCAGGCAACAAACCGCCCTGGTACATAAAAAAGGCTTCTGGATTACCCAGCATTTGGATCCAAAAGGTTTCTAACGAAAAGCTTAAACCACGATTCTGGTTAACAAACTGCCAGTTAACCTCATCCAATTGCGGGTTTTGCCGCACATAGGTACTTTTTAAATCATATTCCAATCTGTCGTAACGTGCCTGAGCTCTAAATTCGGCGGCATCAACTACCGTCTCTACCATCGGCATGGCCGCTTGCTCAACAATAATCCGATACCGTTTAACATTGTGCGGTGCTACATTGGCTAATACCCGGCTAATTCGCTCTATAGACACATCATCATCTCTAAAAGCAACCTGCTCACCCTGAATAATTAATTCATCGTCAGTTAATTGCACCCTGGTGGTAACAAAACCGGCATTAAAATAGAGATCGTTGCGCATCTTAGTGCGAGTGAACTCTTTTCTGGGTAAACCCCGAGCTTTTACTTGCTGTGGCGGCGGATCAAACTTCACCTGGCTAAGCGTCTGGAAATCTAACTTATAACTTGCAGAAAATGCCAAGGTATTACCACGTTGATAACTTAGCTGTAAATCGAATGGGGCATGGCGATATACCAAGCCAAAGTTAAAAGCGCTGTCTTGTACTATAGTGCCAGCACGCTCGCGGCTGTAGTCGTTACCTTCATATTCCAACTTTATACTCAGTGGCTGCCACGGCGTTTGATACTCAATACCGCCAAATAAGGCGGCGGGGCCGGTAAAGAAGTTTTGGTAATCAATCATACCACCCTGGCCACGGAAGGCACTACTGCGCCGACAAAACCTATCCGCTGCTTCACAAAAAGGATTGGCAATATTACCTGAGCGGCCCAAACTACCAAAACCCATCCCAAGGTGCACATCGACAGGCCCAAAGCGTTTACTAGCCGCAATAAACTCGCTTTCGAAAAACCCAGTCCCCCCGAAATCTAGAAAACCTAAGCTAACTTCTGGTAACCAATACGATTCTTGCCACAAGCGTAACTTAACGTCGATGCCTTTATCTTTTAAAGATTGATCACCACTAAAACCCGGAAACTGGCTAAACAAGCGGGTACGCACATCGGTATAACGTACCGTAGTTTCTAACCATGGAAACAGCTGTACACTGGCACTCCAAAAACGATACTGATCATTGTCGGCATAATTTACTGCAAAAGCGCCTTCGCTGCCCATACGGGCGGTAGGTGTTTGAATTAAACCTACGCCACCACGATTAGCTTGCGATAAATTAAAGCTTGCAACTTCCGTATCTGCTGCCTGCAAAGCACCACTAACCAAAGCCCAGGCTACTGCCAGAGTAACAATTTTAACATTTGACTTCATAAAGGAACCCGATTGGTGGCAAGCACAGCAATTTTATCGTTAAGTTGCCTATGTGCAGCAGGTAACACACTACGGCCAAAAGGCACAAATACCCACTCACCAGGATAAACTGCAGCATGCTGGTTATTCCAATAAGCAATGCCACGCTGCTCTGTACTGCCGTTTAAGCGGCCTAAAATAACAATGCTATTGTCGGCAACCGACGCCGCCATACCCTGGCGCCGATAAGCGTCGGCATCGGCCATTAACGGTTTCATACCCGGGTTTAATACCGCGCCAAAAACGTGCACAGCATGGGCTCTTTTGGGCACATGCAACCAAAACTCACCCTCGGTAAGTCTTGGATTAGCAAAACGCGCACGCCGGGCCTGATCAAAATCGATATTAATATTAACCCGCTTGGCCAAGCGCCATTGCTTTATCTCGGTATGCAATACGCTAGCGGTGCGGCTTAATACGGTGTTTCTACTTTGCATTAATCGGGCTAGGCCATTCAGCACTTCTACGCGATCTTGCTCTAAACTGGCGTCCGCCCGGTAGAGTGCAGCAGCTGGCCAATAGTAGTCGGCAGAGGCGGGTAATTCAGCTAACAGCGTAGCCAAACGGGGTGGTGTTTGATACTCCAGAACCTGGCCATTAAGTGTAACGCGCGTGTTGGCCAAAGCGCTGCCCGACACAAGCACTAACGCCGTTAAAAGTGAGGTAATTAAAGGTTTCATTACGAAGGCAACCTATTAATGCGGCTTAAAAAGGTAACATCGACAAATTGCAGTGCAGTGGGCACATGTTGCAAGGTGCGAATTAATTGGCCAGATGCCGCATCAAACCAATAATGATTAATCACGCTTTTGCCATTGTGCAAATACGTAACCTGCTCGGTAAAATGTAAGGTAGCAATTTGCCGCGACAATACGCTAATAGTCGCAGGCCCCATCGCATAAAAATGGTTACTGGCCTGTAAATTTACGCCAGTTGTAACATCTTGTACAAATTGCCAGTTAGCGCCGTCAAGCGCGTTTAACGGCAAGGCTAAGGGATCTGGTTGTGTCGCCTTAGTAAATAACACATTGTCTTTTAAGCCAGTCGTTCTTACCAACCGCCCTTGCTCAAAAATAAAAAAACTATTGTCTGCACTTATAAATTTATGCTGACCATTTTCTATAAAAGCAAGCGCTAATACCAAGCTTGCATGTTCTTCAGTAACTACCTCAATTAAGTCGAACTGGCTCTGTGCTATTTGCTGCCAAGTTAATACTTTTGGCTCGTCGTTATTAAAGAGGATCCGAAAGTTTTCTTTATACACGTAATAAGTGTTGCCACAGGCACTTAGCAAAATGCATAGCAAACAATATACAACAAGCTTCATTAATACCGCATCCAGCTAAAAAGTGAAAACGATGCGAAGCATACTACGGCTACCGCTAAAAAAAAAGCCGCCCAAAGGCGGCTTAGTGCTTAAAATACTTTAAAACGTCTTAGAAAGTACCAGTAACTGTAACTGTCACTGTACCAGTAGACGTTACAGTGTTAGTTGTGGTGCTAGTAACGGTAGTTGTGGTGCTAGGCACACAAACGCCGCCAACCAGTTCTTCACCTTCTTCGCAATCGTCGTCGTCGTCGTCATCGTCATCGTCGTCGTCGTCGTCGTCATCGTCGTCATCGTCGTCGTCGTCATCGTCGTCGTCGTCGTCGTCATCGTCGTCGTCGTCGTCATCGTCGTCATCGTCGTCATCGTCGTCACCACCTACGATGGTCGAACCGCTGCTATTAGATATAATAACAGAGATAACGGTGGCAGCTATGGCCGACGCAGACGCTTTTTCTAAATTGGTCATAGACATAGCGTTGGTGCTACCCGCACCTGCCATCTCTTCAGCAAGCGCTCCAGCGCTATGCAAACCAAGTGCAGCGGCAACCGCTACAGCTACCAGCATCTTTCTCATATCAATCCCTCAATGCCAAAATAAACAATCTCGTAAAGGGTATACCATCACGACTAATTACTCAACAGAAACTTTGTAGAGCCTTACCTTAACGCTTAACAACATCGCCTTGGCCTTTACCACCTAAGGTTCTAAAAATATATATAAAATATTCAGGCAAACCAAACTTAGCTAACATTTTTTGATCCGTCTCAGCCAGCAGCACCGGCGTAGACATATCAATATTTTGGGTTTGTGCTAAGCCGGTAATCCCTGGTCGGGCCTGAAAAACCTGGCGTTTCTCTCGCTCGGCAATCAACTCTTCCTGATTAAACAAACAAGGACGAGGCCCAACTAAGCTCATTTCACCCTTTAACACGTTCCACAATTGTGGCAATTCATCGAGTTTAGTGCGCCGCAAAAAATTCCCCATAGGCGTAATGGCACTGGCTGCCGCTAAATGGCTAGCCACACTGGCCGTATCGGGTTTCATTGTTCTAAATTTTACCAGCGTAAAGGGTTTTTTATTACGCCCTACTCTAACCTGTCTAAAAATTGGCGAGCCAGTATCAAAAAAACCAAACAATGTAATTAACAACAGCACCGGCAAGCCAACTAATAAACCGGTAATTGCAAAAATAATATCTAACAGCCTAATCAACATAGTCACTTAGTCCTTAAAACACTGGGCTATACCGTCGGCAACACTTAACGGCGGCTGCCAATTAAGCGTTGTTTTAGTATGATTAATATCCACTTGTAAATTACCGCAAAACTTTTGTATCAAGGCTTTTTTACCAAAACACCCAGCGACAAAAGTTAAACATGATACTGGAACTGGCAACAACCAAACAGCCTTACCCTTTGCTAATGCCATCAGTTTAAGCAACTCTGTGGTGGAAATATCGTGATCGTCACTAACCAAAAAAGTTTGGTTAGTGGCCTTAGGATGCGTTATACAAGTTGAAATTAAGTCTACCACATTAGCTAAGGCCACAAAGCTACGCTTATTGTTAACCTTACCAAAGGGTAAAGGAAGACCGCTACTTACAAGGTTGTTTAGTTTAGAAAAATTCCCCGGTGCGCCCGGGCCATAAACTAAGGGCGGCCTAATTATAACTAGTTCTAAGCCTGTCGCTTTTGCCAGTTGGGTTAAGCCAATTTCAGCTTGCAGTTTTGATACGGCATAAGGCTCTTCTGGAGCAGGCGTATCGTTAAATTTAAAAGGAACGCTATTAGATGCACCCAGCACACCTATAGAGCTAATAAAAATAAAACGTTTCACACCATAATCAACCGCTTTTTGAGCTAAAGCCAATGTGGCTTGGGTGTTTACCCTCTGAAAATCGGCTAACGCTGCTCCAACCCGGTGTGCCATGGCCGCAATATGTATCACAACATCGGTGTTAGCTAACCAATCACACTCAGCAGGCAAATGGCCAATATCTTGTATAATAGGAACCTGAATAGCGTCGGTGCCAAAATCCACGGCTTGACGCAAAGGTGCAACAACCTGATATTGCTCTGCTAAACATTGCACTAAAGCCTTACCAATAAAGCCCGAGGCGCCGGTAACTACAATTTTTTGTGACATTACCTAATAAACACCCTGTTATAAAAAGCACTACACTTCTTTTTAAGAAAAACAATAGCAAGATAGCAGCAAAGATTGTACGACGCCGTAAACCAGTTACAGCCAGCAACCTCTCTTAGCACTCGCCAATAAAATTTAAAGGCATCGATTTTACTAGCCGACAAGGAACCTGCTCTAATGCGATAAAACCCCAAATTAGTATTAATACCCCAAGCGAAGTCAAAGCGCTTAAGCAGCTCTAACCATAAGGCAAAATCTTGTCTCTTTCGTACCAGCGGCATGTAAATTTTACCAAACGGCTCTGTGTCGTAAATAGCGGTTAAACAGCCAATATAATTATGCTTCAGTAATTGCGAAAAACGAATTTTTGCAGGTACTGCTAAAGGATCTAACGCTTGGCCGTCTTCTGTCATGGTGGTATAGCCGGTAAAACTGAAGCCAAGCTTGTGTTGCTGCATAAAGGCAATTTGTTTTTCAAGCTTATCTGTTGTCCAAATATCATCCGCATCTAAAAAGGCCAGGTAACGCCCTTTTGCTGCGGCAATGGCTTTATTACGCGATCCGGCGCCGCCTAAATTCTGTTCGTTATTAAGTAATACAATGCGCTTATCGGTTAAATACGGCTGAATAACCGCAAGCGTATTATCGGTAGAGCAATCATTAACAATCAGTAGCTCCCATTGGGTAAAGCGCTGGGATAGCACACTTTCAATAGATTCAGCAATAAAGTCGGCTGTATTGTAAGCGGGCATAATTACCGAAACTACAGGGTTCGATGCCGTCATGTAAGCCTCCGCTTATTCATAACAGCTTTAATCCGTTTTAAGCGGGTATTAAGCAGCAAAGCCAAAGCCGCCCGCCAGTTCCCTTTATTTATTAAGCGAATACAGCGCAAAAAGCCCAAGCTTTCGCCAGCCATTTTAATGCGCATTAGCTCTAGCGATTTTTTATGTTGTGGCATTAACAAAGCCTGATGTTTCTCTAAAAACAGCACTAACGCCCTAAGCCGTTTTTCTGAAGAATGGCTAATCCGATTTTGTTCATGCCCGGTATGCCAAATATAAGTCGCTGCGGGGATTTTTAAGGCAGCACCAAATTGGGCCACTAAACGCACCCAGGTATCATAGTCCTGCATGGCCGGAAAAGCAGGATCAAACCCCTGCACCGCTTTTAAACGGCTGGTAAGCGTAAATACCTGATTGGTAAATTTATTATAATGTAGCAAGCTGTTTAAATCGTGCTCACCTGTGGTAGTGGCGCGCACTATACGGCCAGCACCGGTGTCTTCTATCAGCGAGGCCGACACAAAGGCATAGGATGGCAAAAATGCATTATATAACTGCTGCAAATGATTGAGTGCAAATTCATCATCATCATCTAGGCCTGTAATAAAGGTTGCAGTTGCAGCCTGTATAGCGGCATTTCTGGCAGCACAGGCCCCTTGTGGCTGGGTATGCTGAATCACCTTAAGCTCTGGATAGCGTTTTTGCCAATCGGCCAGTACAGCTTGGGTATCGTCGGCAGAGGCATCATCCACCACTATCACTTCACTGGCCGGTAAGCTTTGATTAAACACAGAGGTTAAAGCACGCTGCAACATAACACTGCGGTTATGTGTAGGTATGTACACGCAAATAGTGGGCACTACTTATCTCCAATATAGCGTTGTAACACCGCATAAAAACGCGGCAAATTTTGATTTACATCGGCAAGCTTAGCAACCTTATCACGGTTCACTGCTTGCCACTCATTAGAAGAAGCCAAGGTTGTTACCGCCTGAGCCAATAAAGCAGCGAGTGCTGCTGGCTGATAGGTTGTTAGCCATAGTGCCGAGTTGGCCACTAACCATTCATGGTTGGCATCAATATCCGACACTACTGGCAATAACCCTATATACATAGCCTCTAATAACGACAATGGCGTGCCATCACGCTCTGGCACCGACACAAAAATATCGGCCTGCGCCATCTGCTGCAACATGGTATCTTTATCGGTATAGCCCATTACTGTTACACGACTTGCTGCTGTGGGATAACGGGCTAAGGTGGCATTAACACGGGCTATATCGGCGTTATCACCAGTGCCATACAAATGTAATAAAGCCGGCGGTGCATCGGGTTGCTGCTGCCATAAGCAAAAAGCCGCCACGATTAACTCTATCCGATACAGTGCTTGCCAATTGCGGTTAGACACCACAATCAGCTCGGCTTTGTCGGTTGCTTTAGCTTTAATAGGCAAATCGTTAACGTTGACACCATATTGAAATACTTCAATTTTCTCTTCGGCCGCCCCCAAGGCAATAAGCTTTTGTTTTAAATGCTCAGCGGGGGCATTAATCCAACTATAACGCTGCAAGGCTTTTTTAATTAAAAAACGTTTTAACTTATTTTTACTCTTAAAGGGTAAATTAACATCGCTGCCCCACACATTAAGCACCAAGTTACGCTTGGGTAACAGTAAGCTGAGTAACCCATAGGAGCTTAAATAATGAAAATTGGTTACCACAGGACGATGCCACCACCAAAGCAGCCAAAAGACAGGGGCAAATAGAAAAAAATCTAGCCGCGTACCGGTAATGCTAAACACTTTTTTCTGCATAGCTTCAGGCAGCGGTTTACCACCTTCATGTACTGTTAACACCGTTACGTTTGCAGTAGTGGTAAAGTGTTTAAACCACACTTGAATATGTTGGCTAAGTAATGGGCCAACTACAAATAAATTCTGACTCATGATTTAGAGAGTTTAATTTTGTATAAAGACATATAAACAACAGCCATTAGAAAAAAAGTTGCTTCACTTATAATAAGCGATAAATTATTCAACATTAAAACCATTGCAACAAACGTAAATAGCAAATAGATTTTGCGTGAATCCGAATTGATCACCTTAAGAATTGAATAGAAAAAAGACAAGAAGAAAAGAAAATAGATAGTAAAACCGACAATTCCTGTTTCTACCAACACTTCCAAGAAAGTATTATGAGCATAATTATCACGCATAAAAAAATTGGAGTTATAATACAAAAAATTGTGCCAACCAATACCAAATAGAGGTGATTGCTGCCAAAGCGACAGACCGTTAATCCAGATTTCAAATCTACCACTACCAGAAGCGGCTGACGATAAACGCCGTTCAATAATAGAAATAACATCATCAACGCTAGACAAGAATAAAACAGCTATATAAATAAAGACAATAAGAGAAAGCAATCCAGCAAAAAAAGAAAGTGTAAATTTTGGCCTTAGAAGGAAACGGAAAAATGAATTAATAAAAACCAACGAAAAAACAAGAATGAGAGCTAATAAGCCACCACGAGAGACTGTGAGTAAGCAACATAGTGCCAACAACACTAAACACAATATATCAAGAAACGCTTTTTGCTTTTTTAAACCAAAGTAGAAAATAAAAATCGAAGCATAATAAATAAAAATATTAGGATCTTGTACAACACCGATCAAGCGCGGAATTGCCCTATCCACTAAGACACCATAGACTCTTTGACCTTCAAAGCTTAAAACATTAATACCTATCGACTTTAAACCAATAAAGTATAAGATTAAAGAAACGCTTGAAAAAATCAAAGCGACTACTAAGAAGACACTTTCAACCTTTATATTTCTTTCTACGCAATAAAAAAGAAACGAACGAAAAACCAAATAACAAAAATATATAATTAACGCGCCAAGCGACAACCGAAAACCTTTTTCTAAATCAATAGAAAGAGAGACACTGACAAACCCAAGACAAATAAAAATCACCCAAAGAAAATCTGTAGTATTAATATTAAGCTTTAAGCGATTAAAAAAAACTAGCAACGTTAGAACAGACAAAGGCATGAAAATTTTCAAAGAAAATCCAATGTCTAAATTAATAGCAGGAATAAAGAAAGAAAATACATAAAAAAACAACCAAAGTTGGACTAAGGTTGTCTCTTTCGATTTTATGGTATTTATATCAGAAACAGTTGTCATCTTTTAAAGCTTGAGTAGAAAACGACTCCTATGCTCGACAAGATAAAGCCGCTCATAAAAAAGAGAATACATATTACAGCCCGACTAGGCGCAGCTTTTAATTCCGGCACATAAGCTGGCGACAACACTTTAAATACGTATTCTTCGCGAACGTTAGCCATCATCAGTGTTTGCACTTGTTTCTCTATTAACGTCGATAAAATTTGTTGTGAAGAACTTAAACTGTTCGCAGCAAGCTCTTTTTCTAAATAGGTTTTGCTTCTGATGGCTTCTTCGACATCTTTTGCTTTTAGGTGCTCATTGATGTCATCCACAAACCAGTTTACCCATTTAAACGCAATAGTAGGTGAAATATGCCGCATTCCAATAGTAATGATACCGGTTTTGTCATCTACAGAAATTCTTAAGGTGTTTTTAGAGAAGTAATCAAAGGCTTCCCAATCAGTTGGTTTACTCGGCTTAGTATCGGATTCCCTCAACCATACGCCTGCGGTTATATCATGAATTTCAGGATCGTAAGTAAGCGTATCGTTTTGCTGATGCCAGGAATCAGCAGCCATTAAATCGACAAGAATTTCGCGTCTATTAATAAAGTTAGTAATAAAATCATAGGAGCGCGCTAACTCTAAAGCTAGCGTCGCTTTATCAACTTCAGCGCCTGGCAATCTTAACCCAGCAAGACCCGCAATACCGCCGAATTGCGAAGCAATTCCTGATAGACCACCACCACGGCTCTCTTCAGACGGATAAAGTTTAATTTGTGACATGTAAATATTAGGCAAACTTAACGAAAAAAGTACACCTGCCACAGAAAACATAGCCGTTATGGCAATTATTACCAGTTTCTTAGCCCAAAGAACCTGGAAGAACTCCACTATCGTAACGGTTTCACGCTCAGTATTCATAAAACTTCCATCTAATCTAGATTATAGACCGTATTGTGTTCCAAAGAGCTTCAGATTGTAGTTTGTACGCATTGCGGGAATTTATAACATCAGGCGCATCAACACCAGCAATAGCCGCGTGCAACTTATCCTCAATTTCAGTAATAGTGATGTTGGCATCGATCAAGCAAGTAGACAATTGATACTCTTCATACAATCGCTCATATTTGTGGCTCCAGCTAGTACCAAGACAAGGCACACCTTGTGATAAAGCACTTACACAGCCATGAAACCGTGAGCATATTACCGCTTTGCTTGCACCAATAATACCTTTAACTTTTAGCGGATCTTGCTCGGTGATAAGCTCTATTGGCTCACCTGCCGCACGCTGTTGCACCAAAGTGCAAATGGTACCATCTGCCTCACCTTCATGATTTAACAGTACAGGTTTTAACCCCATTTTACGAATAACCTGCACTGAATTAACCAGCATATCCAAGTAAGTCTGTTGCCAAGCACCATGCTGATTACGACTACTAATCATATTGGAGTTTGGAATAATCAATACCTTTGAAAGGCCATCAGTGTAATAGTCAGGAATAATTCCTTTTACCAGATTGGTAAAATCGGGAAAACGCTGCAAGTTTGCTGTTTCACCAATTAGCTGCTTTACATGATTAAAACTACTTTCTTCTCGGGCGCAAATCAACGTCGCTTTAGGTAAGGCACGTTTTAGGTAGCGCATATCTTTTTCACGGGTAAAAGGGCCTAATGCCTGCGGTAAAAAAATATATTTTTTGCCGTGTTTAGCGGCACGAACAACTTCACCGGCCATGGCTTTGGTGGATAAAAAGCCCCATTGATCGCCATAAGCAAAGCCAGAAGCATCCAATACCACATCAATATCGGCTTCGGTTACCACACCCCAGGTACGCTTTAGCCAGTGCCGAAAAGCCTTGGGTAACGCATAGCTAAGACCATTTAAATCAATAATATTTTTACGGATAGACCACTTTTGGTAAGCACCAAGCTTGGCGCGGTTAAGATAAGAAGAGTTAGCATTAGGCGCTAAAACCAGTTGGGCATCAGGCCAGTGCTGCTGAATTTGTTGTAACACAGCTTGCAGCATTAGCTCTGCGCCTTTATTAACAAACTGCACGCCTTTAATCTCAATTAACATACTTAAATAATATCCTTAACCAATAACTTATCCGTTTTCTTTTGCGAAAATGGAATACCACCTTCAGACTCGGCATATCCTACGGCAATTAACATAATAATGCGTTGATGATATTCAAGCCCCAATTGCGCGCTAAGCATTTTTTCGCGCTGCTCTATATCAGGCCAATTAATTGGGCAACTAGACAGCCCTAAGGTTTCGCAAGCTAACATAAATTGCATGGCGGCTAAACCACCATCAATATAAATAACATGCCGATCACGTTCGGCTGGATAAGCGCTTAAATCGCCGACAACAGCAACAATACAAGGAATGTTATGCGAGAAGCCCGCCGTACCCATAGCACACTCGGCAACCTTAGCGGCTTTCTCAGCATTATTAACCACATAAAACTGATAAGGCTGTCTATTACAAGCGGAGGGCGCAAGGCTGGCAGCGGTAACGGCCTGTCGAATCAGTTCTGCGGGGATGGCCTTTTCTTGATACCACCTTACTGAGCGACGACGGCGGAATAACTGGATCAACTCATCATAATTAAGCGGAGAAGCAGGTAAAGCAGAATGCGGATAAGGCACACTGCTTCGCTTGCCCGTCTGCGCTAAGCTAGTAAATCGCTCGCGCGCTTTATCCAGAATAGTACTATTTCCTGTTACAGAAAAAAACTCAGCAAGCACGTCGGTAGCCCATTGTTTTTCTTCATGGCATAGCTCAGAGCTCTTAATAGCATCACTATAACAAGTAACCGTTTCCTGAATATAGGCTTCTGCAAAGACTGGCCTACGAGGCTGCATTATCAGCCCCTTTTCTAAACGATGAATATTACGCCTAAGCAAAACGCAGCTTTGTTTAATTTGTTTTAATGAATGATGGTATTCCAATCTACCGAGCAACACAGCGCGATGCTCACGCGCAAACTTATTGCTAAAAAACGCAAAATAGATAGAGGATAAAACGGAATTAGCCGCAAAAAACCTAATGAAATACACGTTTAACGTTTCTTTAGCGTGCTTTAACTTAAACACTAAACTACGAGGCAAAAGCTTTAAGATTAATCGTTTCATGAACTACCGTTAGCGAAAAGTTTAACAGGGCAATTTAAAAGGTAGGAGATTGTAGCGGATTGTGCTGGCAACCGCCAGAATTTACTGGCGGTTAACCCCGGTTAACGGGCTACTCAGAGGCAACCTCTCTTACTAACCTGAAAGATCTTACGGTTCCTTTGCGGGTAAAACTGGTACTAGCAGAATTAAAGTGGACAATCCAAGCACTAGGCCCATAAGCACTAGGAAAAACAGTAGTGGTGGCAGACCAAAAATTATTGCCACCAAGCCAAATTTCCTCATCAGGATCTGAGTAGTACACCCTATCGGCAATGGGAAATACCACTTCATTTACCCCGCCAGGTAAACAGCGTGCCTCAATAATCGTTTGTAATTCTTTAATGTTGGGTAAACGCCAATCAGTGTAACTTGCAAAATCAGATTGCTCTGCAATCACCAATGCATTGGCCCACGTTGCTCCTATACTGTTTCCAATGCATTTAGCGCCATCCCACACTTGCTGGTTAGAACATCTCATCCACATAAGCCCAGTCCGCTTATGAATAGCGGTACCATTTTCGAATAAAATAAAGTCTTCGGTTGGTGTGGTCGCTCTAACTTGTTGATTTTCATTAGGGCATAACGCCGCATAAGCAGAGCACATGCTAAATAAAGCCAATAACACAGCATAAAGCTTAAAAATAAAAGGTTTCATCGTATTACTCCGCTATTGGCCATTTTCTTCTGTTAGAACAGGGCCTGAAACTAACCTAACCAAGCTAGGGCTTATTTTATCGATAGTTACAATACTACCAAATCTGAAATTAACCGCTCGAACCCCCACAGGCTGCAGGGGGTGAGCTTGACTGGTGAGATAGGGTCTAGACAGAGTATTAGGGAAGTAATTGCTATCTATTGCGGGTTCATAAAAGCTATAGTCCACTATGCTAGTTAACTCTTCTGGTGTGGGTAAGCGCCAATCAGCAACGCCACAAAGTTTTAGCTCATTAATCAGCCCGCTGTAATAAAGGGTGTTTCTTTCTTTGCTAAAATCACTCTCGTAACCTGGGTTGCCACCATTTAAAGTATCATCAGGTTCATACCAATAATAGTTAAGGTTTTGATCCTGAATACTACCATCTTGCGTTTTTACTTCCCAAATAAGCCCGGTATGATTATCACGCACACAGCGCCAATCTGGTGCATTCTGTGCTACGATAGCACCAAACTCATCTAGCTTGGTAAAGTCAAAACCTGCTCTACCACTACCCTGCTTTACTAGCCCAATCACTGCATCACGCCCAATTAGTGCATCTTGATTTACAACAGAATCTGCATTACAGGCTGAAATAGTCCCTCGACTATCTGCACAAAGTGTCAAACCAGTGTCATTTAACCCACCAACAGACGTAAAAAGCGGATTAACAACGGCAAAAACCTGTTGGCTTGTGGCACTTTCAAAGGCCCCTTTGCGGGCAGTAATCACGGCAAAATACACCTGATTGTTGGTTAAATTGGCTAAGGTAAAAGGTGGCTGTAAAGAGGTAATGTTCTTTAGCGAATGACGATTTACTAAACCCAGATCATCAACCACCGGCTCCTCATCATAATAAAGGGTATAGTCAGTTACTGTTGTATCGGTGTCCCAATAAAAAGTAAGTTGTTGTTCAGCGGCTGTGACGGTTAAGTTAGTTGGTGCCACAGGTAGCAGTATAAAAGATGCAGTAATAGTACAATTTTGTGTTAACGCAGCTGTGGTATAAAGCAGCGCTTCTAAGGTGCCATTGCAACCGGTAATACTGTCTAGCGCATAGCCCTCTGTAACATTCACAGTAATTGTTAAGCGAGTACCGGCACTAAAGCTACCGCTAGCAGGTGTAAGTGCGCCTCCAATAGCCACATTAAACTCAACACGATAAAAAGTAGTTTTTGGCGGTGCTTCGCTGATGTCATTACCATTGCAGGCAGCAAGTAAAATTAGCGTAAGCAAACAGGCTGTAAGCCCAAAGGCGGGATAGTATTTATTCATCAGAAACTCCATTCTAAAGTAATACCTTAACATTAATACTATCGGATTGCAGCAGGCAATATAATAGGTACATTTAAAAGATATTAACAAAAAAATACCCAATATAGATTGGGTATAAAAAATGAAATTGGATGAATCGGTTTACTAGTAGCTCAATAATTAAGCCACAACTGTTAGATAGAAACAAGGGGTTTAGTAAAATAAAAAAGCCACCCGAAGGTGGCTTGGTATAATCAACTAAGATTAATTATGGGTTACAGTTCAGGATGAAGCTTAATGCAGCAGCAGCATTACCTGAAGCAGTAGCTTCGCCACCTGTAACGTCACCAACAACAGAACTCAAGTCAACAGTACCGTTGGTAGCGCCAGCTACAGCAGCACATACGGCAGTTTGAACTTCAGCAGCTGACAGGTTGTTTAAGCCGTCAACAGAAGCTTGAGTAGCTAAAGTAGCTAATACAAGTTCCAGTGCAGCCTGAGTATCAGATACGTTAGCTGAAGTAGCTAAGTTCAGACCTTGGATATCTGCAACAGACAGGTTCTCTAAACCGTCAACAGAAGCTTGAGTTGCTAAAGTAGCCAGGATAGCTTCGATTGCAACTTGTGCGTCAGTTACGTTAGTAGCAGTAGAAGCACCGTACGTGTTCAGAGCAGCAGCAACTGCAGCTTCAACGTTACCAGCACTTACGTTGTTCAGTTCGTCGATTTGAGTTTGTAAACCAGCAACTTGCTTAGTTACAACTGAATCGTTCTGTACCCAACCACGGTCGTTGCCACCTACGTTGTAAGCAGAGTAAACCTGGATATCAGAAGCTGAAGCGTTAACTAATACTGTTAAACCAGCATAACGGGTAGCAGCGCCACCGTCTGTTAAGCCTTTAGCAGCCATAGCATTACGGATTTGACCAGCGATACGAGTAACGCCTGGTAATGCCTGAACCATTAAATCGTCTTTAGTTAAGGTAACTACAGTACCGTTCTCTAACAATACGTCTACTGTTACTGCAGCGTAATCAGTGTCGTTGTTAGCAACAGACTGAACATCAGCAGTATTCGTTACTGTGATGATTTGGCTGATACCAGAAGTGGCATTAGCACCAGTACGGTTGAATGGCATGTAAGGGATAAAGGTTTGTGAAGCATTGATGCCCCATGAACCTAAACCAGTAGCAGCTGCAACCACTTTAGACGCAGTAGCAGGGCCGTCAGAGTAAGTTACTTCAGTGGCTAAAGTGAAACGCTGTGTTGGTAATACAGAAGCACCACCGTTAGCCGCTGTGTCGATATCCACAGTTACTGAACCGTAGTCATCACAGTTAAAGGTGATAGCAGAAGCAGTAACAACAGCATTAGCTAAACCAGAACAACCAGTGATATCAATAACACCGTTAGCGATAGCATTAGCTGGGTTTACGATCCAGCCAAAGTTACCTGTTACGGTATATTTAACTAAGTCTAAGTCAGCATCAAAGTCGAAACCGCCACCGTTGTCAGTTAAAGCAAAAACACCAGTGTCATCAGTTTCAGCGTTAACGAACACTAAACGATCAGCTTCAACATCGATAATTTGATCAAATAATGTGGTAGCAGCTACAGTAAACTGTGATTTCAGGTTGAACAGGTTATCCTGCGCAGCACCTTCTAAAGAACCAGCATTAGCATTGTTGTTTAACTGTGCAGTAAAGGTTACTGGCATACCAGAGTTAGCTGTTACAGCAGAACGCTCGAAAGTAACAGTGCTAAATGGGATAGTTTGACCAGTAGTTTTTTGACTTGGCGCACCAGCGATATCTGTTACACGGTAAGTAACAACGTTACCAGTCTGGTTTAATTTACCTAAAGTAATACCTTTAAGGCCATTAGGGAATAAAACAGGATCTTGACCAGTAACAGTGATGTTAGCTGGTAACTGGTTAGTTGGCGCAGCAGCGAAAGTAATAGTAATAACGTCATTTAACGTATATTCAGCGCCAAGCACTACGTTAAGGTCGTTAGAAGTTAAAGTACCAGTTGGTGCAACTTGTAAGTATTCAGTAGAAACCACTACTGCAGTGTTATCAACCGTTGCTGCCATAGCTTGACCAGCAAAACCGGCCACCGCTAGTGCTAACAAAGACTTTTTGAACGTTTTTGTCATGTTATTCTCCAATTTCATGAAATTGAGATTATTAGCTTCTTGCCAAATCTCGTAAACAACTTAAAGCTGTCGCCATGATTATTATGAATCTCTCTTACTATGTCAATCATAGAAAAAGATTTTTGTGTGTTAAACACCCTTAACAATAACGTTTATTCGTTAATTGGCAAAACACAATAGCTTTACCCGAGTTATTAACGCCGTATTGCATGGTTGAGTAACTTATTCGTCCAGTGTTAGGCTTGTCAAGCCCTCGGCGAATTTTTTTCTTATCTGATACCAATCGTCTACGGTATCGATAATTCTGGGGGTAATAAAAATAACCAATTCGGTTTTTTGCTTTTGCTTATTTTCACCCTGAAATAGCTTACCTAAAAGCGGAATTGATGCAAAACCAGGCACATAGCTGTTGCCACTGGTATTATTTTCGGAAATAAGCCCACCTAGCAAAATCGTTTGGCCGCTGGTAGCAATAACCTCGGTTTTAATATTACGCTCAAAAATACTGGGCGAGCCCTGCACACTGGGGCCACCGCTGGCAATATTCGATATTTGCTTATCTATTTGCAGTACCACCAGGCCCTGGGCATTAATATTAGGCTGCACATTTAAATTCACCCCAGTTTTGCGATACACCACATTAATGGTTTGAGTGTCAAAATTGGGATTGGTGGTGGTAGAGCCAATGGTTGGGATGTCGTTACCTACAGTAATGCTAGCCGCTACACCATCTCGTACTACTAACGTAGGGTTAGATAATACATTTACTAAGTTAGTCGAGGCCGATAAAGCCGCCACAAATTGCTTGGCACTACCTATGCCAGTAATTTTTAAGCCACTCATTTCGCTTACACCCAGCGCGCCTAGGGTGCCAAAGTTAATGCTGCGCCCTTCACCGCTTAATACATTACGGATGGCAAATTCGAAGCCCATGGAAAATTCGTCAGTAAGAGTAACTTCGGCAATAACCGCATCTAACAAAATTTGTTTGGGCATGGTATCTAGGCGGTTAATAATAGGTCTTAAGGCGGCATAAGAAGCGCCATTACCATAAAACATCAGGGTGTTAGAGCGTTCATCTACGTTTAAGCGTAAATCGCCACCGGCTAGGGCTTGCACTAACTGCTGGGCTTGCGCGGTACGTGTATCGCGTGCCTGATTGCCCTGCGCACTCGTGTTAACATTACCTAACAACGGCTGTAAAGACGCACCTAAATCGGCTGCCCTAGCGTACCGCGGGTGATATAAAAAGAACTGCTTTTGATCACCTTTTGCCGGCTTATCGAGTTGTCTGGCCCAGTACTCTGCCCGGTCTAGCACAAATTCGTCGCCAGCAAACAAGGCTACAGCACCTAATTGGCTGATGGGCACCATTAATAAGGCACCGCCTTGCGCAGCGCGGGTATTAGCAGTAATGCCTTCGGCTTGTAATAGTTCGGTAAGTTGTTTAATAAAGTCATCGGGAGTTACATACACCAACTCGGTAAGCCCAATAAAGCGGCCACGGGTTGAGGGTATATCTAAAAGGTTAATTAAATCGAGCGTACGAATAATTTCTGCGCGGCTACCCTCGATAAAGGCGGCATTCTGCTCGTTATCCATAGTAATAGTGGCGCCGCTAAGCGCGCGCAGGGTGCGCTCTAAACTTAATTTTGCGCCAAAGCGCAAGGGCGCAATTTGCAATATAGGTAAATGGGTATCGGGTACATCTTGTGCCGCACGCCCAAAGCCAATGATCACATCGTTACGCGTTTTATTATCGCGAGGGTGGATAAAGTATACGTTGTCGCGCAGGGTTATCGATAAGTTCTGTTTTTCCAACGTTTGTGCAGCAATACGAAATAACTCTCTGCTACTAATAGGCTCGGAAACATTTAACGATACAGGTTGTGGTGAGCGAATGTTTTCCGCAATAACATAATTAATCGCTAACGACTGACCAAAAACCAATTGAATAAAGTCTGGCAATGGCAGTTGGTTTAACGCTATTTGGTGGCTGTCGTTGGCGGCAAAGTTATTCGCTAAATCAGCCGAGCGCTGGGTAGCTGTGCGGCTCGTCATTAGGCTATTTAACCGGTTAAAGCCGGTTTGCGCCGCGGGTGCCTCCTCGTAATCATCACTAACTTGTTCTGAGATAGGGCGTTCGTCTGCCATTTTACCTGGATCAAGACGTAAAGACACATCCGGTGAGGCACAGCTACCTAATAAAAAGGTTAACGCAATGGCACCGCTTAGCCGCAGCGAGCTGACATAATTAATCATAATTATTCTCTGTTAGAAATAGGTTCAAATACAACGAGTACAATAGGCTCAGCGTTTGGTTCACGGGTATCGGCTAGGCTTACCTGTTGGTTAGCGATTTGCGCAACCTTATAGTAACCAAACAGCTCGCCCTGAGTGTAAGGCGCGAAACGTGTGGTATTGTTTTCAATAATTTCAAATAATGCAACAGCCTGTTTTGCCGAATTTAACCAAGTCCCTCTTATGCGCAAATGCTGGTTTTCTAGCTTGGTCGCCCCCTCAGGCTCGGTAGCCAGCGTTTCAGGCGTGATTTGCGCCACAGCTTGCTGCTGCCATGATGCCAGCGACTCGCTTAGCATAGGTTTTGCTAATGGTTTTACTACCGGCAAACTAAACTCGCGTTCTGATGGGGTGCTGTCTGGCGGCGATACATAAACATGCTGTACAAAGAAAATCACTAACATTAAGCAAGTTGCACCCAGCAACACGCTGTACGGAAATTGGGTTAACTGCTGTAACTGTGTCCGGAAACTTGCCATATCCATAATGTTATTGCCCCCCTTTTATTGCAGTTACATTGAGCATTAAGGTTAGGGTTGCTACTTCGGATAAAATTCTGTTGGCTTGGGCGCGTTGCGCAAAGGTAAACTCTACTACTTCGATCGATTCGTTTGCGACTACAAACTCGTTAAATGCTTTAAAAAGCTGTGCCGGATGACCGGTGCTGTTAAACCTTAACTGATGCACTTCAAAGGGGCCGTCATCCGTGGTAAGTAGCCAGTCAAAGTTACTTACTTCAAGTTTATTTGCAGAAAAATTAGTGCTAATAATTCGCTGGATACTCAAGCGAAATAATGGCCCGTTGTTAGCACGGGGAAATAAACCTTGTTGTTCTTTTAATTGTTGCTCTAATGGTGTTAGCAACTCTTGCTGCAACGGCGCTAGCTTTAAGGTGCGTTCAGCACGCTCTAACTGGCTCATTACCATTTGTAAGTCTTGCCTTAGCAGCTGCTGATGCTGTAATAACGGTTGAATTACAAACTTTATTACAGCCAGTAAGGCTAATAAAAACAGCAATGCTTTTTTATTTTTCACTTGCTACCTCAGCAGTTTGTTCAGTGTTATTTTGCTTTTGCTGGGTTTCTGGCGGCAACATAGCTGCCTCCGCTGCGGCAGTTGCTGCAGTAGCTTGCTGCTCTAACCACTGGGCGTAACGTTGCCCTTCCACCGTTAACTTTAATGAGAAACTTTCGCCGGCTCTTATCTGGCGTACCGGGTTAGTAAAGTCAGCATCTGAAATGTATGGTTGAGCATGCAGCCACTCTAGTATTGCTGCCGCCTCAGGAGCCTGGCCAAACAGGGTTAATACTTTGCCATCGTAGATGGTATTAGTAAAACCGACCTCTTTTGCAATAAGCTCAGCTAAAATGTGCCAAACCGCCAAGGCGTTGTAATGATCAGCTCTTTTGGCGTCAAATTGGTTAACCTTACGGGTAAGCTCTTCAAACTGGCTGCGGGTAGCTACCGCGTCATCTATGTTAAGCGAGATACTGCTCAGTTGTGCCTGATAGCTGCTAATTTGGCTGCGCAAATATAGCTCCGCGCTTGACAAGTACACCAAGCCACTGAACAACAATACGCCAGCAAAGGCTGCCCAAGGCTTTTGCTTTTCACTACTGTTGGCAATATTGGCAAGTTGTTGTAATTCAGCAAAGGAGAAACCTTTAAACAGCTTAAATAGGCTCAGGCGTAGCGCATCTTCTGTAATGTTTTGCAATACAGCGTCTGCTGGCGCCCCCAAGGCAATTGCTGCTCTTGCCGTATCTGGCAATAAAGGGCTTAACTTGATGCTTTGCCATAGACCATCCGGTGTTGTTATTTGCGCAAAGGCCTGGTCACGCATTTTTGCCGATACCAATAATTTCGGATAATGCTTATTAATCAGCAAGGTTTCGGGAATAATTAATTTTGCCTGGCTAGCAAAGTCTAATAAGGCCGGTTTAAACTGTATGACCAAAACATCGCGTTTACCATCGGTGTAATCGCCCAGATAGAGCTGACAGCTATTACCAAATTCTTGTTTGGCGATTTTTATAACATCTGCTTTGTTATTAACCGGATAACTTTTTTTCTGCTCCGAGTACCAGTGCCTCGACACCAAAACTAATGGCGGTAATTTTGCGTGAGTAGTCGCAATAGTCAGGTTAGTGGATAGCCATTGTAGCTGAGCTTTTGGCTCTAAGCGATAAAACACGCCTGACGCATCAAGATACCCAAGGGTGTTGCCTGTTAGCCAAGCTGAAAATTTGTGCCATAGTGCAAAAATGTTTTTCATACAATTTACTGATTAACCTGCCTATTGCTCATTTTTATTAACGAAAAAACCAGCCGATTTGCTGTATAGATAAAGCGTAACGGGATTACGGTCATAAGGCTCTATTTTAACTTCGAGCGTTAATGAGGTTGATTGAGCTGGCTCACTTACTACGATTCTTAAATTTTTATCTGGGTAAAAACCCACTATTTCGTCGCCATCTATCCCGGTAACAGCCGTGTAACGAGCGGCATTATACTGTAAGTTTTGCCTATCTTGTATAAGTATCTCCGCATGGTTTGCTGGCAATAATATTGGTAGTAAATCGTCGGGTGCCCAAAACGGATTTGCGTTAACGCCGTAGAGTGTAATGAAGGGTAAAAGTTCCGTCACTATTTCCATAGACCAACCAGGTAATGAAGCTAATTCAGCATAGGCCTCTAACGGCTTATACGGATAGGCATCATTAATACTGTTTACTCCGCCAGCTTCGGTAATAAATTGCTGGGCCTGTTCTAATGTAGCCGTCATTTGCCGAGCTGCAGATTCCGACAAGCCTTTTTGCTGCAGTAAAGTTGTGAGAATGCCATGGTTAAATTTAATATCAAGTAAGCTATCGGCGCTTTGCAGACTAACGAGTATTTCTGGTGTGCTAGTGTCCTCTGTTGCGGCAGTGTTGTTAGCATAAAATGCGGGAAACTGAAAAGGTTTGCCGTAATAGTTTAAGCCTGGTGTTGCAGCGAGGGGACCACTGTCTAACCAACTTTCGGTGAGAAACGTAAATAACATTTCGTTTGCGGCACTATAAAGCCTATCTCTGCTATCTGATACGTTTTTATAGGCAAACGCTTGCTCTAATACTTGTTTGTTATAAGCAGCGGCGACTAATACAAAGACACTGATTATTGCCGTTATTAGCAATACTTGAAATAGCACTATCCCTTTTTGCACCTGGGCTAAAGCAACTTTTATTTGTGCGTTAGACATCGCTGTAAATGCTCATTATTGATCTATCTAGTGTGTCGGGAATGTCTATAACAATCACTTGTTGTTCAATGCTTATTTTTACACTCAGTGGATTTAAATTTATCGTCATACCATCGTAAGTACGCAGCCAGGTTGGTTTTATTACCTCTATAGCATTTTCTGATCTGGCTGAGTTTCTGTCTTCTAACGAGGTATAGCCGTAATATAAAAACTCTATGTCAGATAAACCACTTTTTAAAATGCGTCTAAAATTAAATGGCAAGTTTTGATCTGCACTACGTAGTAACTGATTAACTAATATGGCTTCTTCGTATACCAAGCGCCATTTGCCTGGGTTAAATGGATCCTCTTCTTTAAAGAGCCGATAAATACTGGTGCGCGCAGGATCTTGCACACTTATCGTTGAATAGGCTGTAAAGCCCCCTTCCTCACCTAAAAAATAGTAACCTGTGTTATTTTCTGCCGCCCGAAGTACAGGTTGATTCCTGTAAACCGTTTTAACTTGAGAAGCATTTAACACGTCTAGCACAATTTGCCAACGCTGGTAGTCTGCAACAGCAGTTTCAAATTTTCCCATACTCCTGCGCCAACTGTCTTGAAAAAAACTGTATGCAAAGGCCGCAGTAATTAAAAGCAAGGATGACAGACTTATGCTTATCAGTAACTCGATTAGCGTAAAGCCTTTTTGTTTTACTGAACGGTTAAAAATAGGTCTGGAGCCCATGTAAGTTCCCGATATTCAACTTGGTGTGTTGTTCCATTATGCTGCAAACTCAGGTTTATATTTAACAAGCGATAGCGCGGTTGGTAACTTTGCGAACCGCCTTCCTGAAACCTTGGCGGTGGCGCTTTAAAAGCAACAGTTTCTGCTTGCCATTTGTAGCTGACCTCGTTAAAAACTCCTTCACCGCCTGTTTCATTACTTACAATTAGTTGATGCTTAATATTATTTTTTATTAGTTCTTTTACGGCGATTAATGCAACCAAGTCAGCGGCTTTATGGTTGTTTTGGCTAAAGCGTTGTAAGGTTACCGCACTCACGGTAATGACCGAAGCCATAATAACCATAGCCAGTAACACTTCTATTAAAGTGAAGCCGGAAGTGACTTTAGGCCGAACTGGTTTGATGTTGCTTGGTATAGACATCTTAATTTAGTTCGATAGCTGGTGGGTTTAACGCCAGTGTTTTTTGCCTGGTAAGCTCCAGGTAGTCAAGCGTTTCTGGCTGCCAATAACCATGCGCATTTACAGTAAGTTTCTCATTGCCAAATGTCAGGTATTGATAAGTATGAACATGCGTTTCAGTATGCTGCGAAAAGCTAATTTGATTTTCAGAAAAATTGAGCGTATGTGAAATGCGTCGGTTTAACGCGTCGGCTTTCGCACGTTCAACAATACGTAAAAAGTGCTCTCGCTCTTCTACTAAGCGCGTTCGCTCGTATTGATTTATGGCGACAGGTCCTACTAAAGACATGAGTAAAGCCATCAGCATAATAACAATAAGTAACTCTATTAGTGTAAAAGCTTGCTGCCGCATCGCGACTAAAATCCAACATCGGTTACAGATGAGATACTTAGCATCATAATGACCACTACACTACCAACAATACCCCCCATGACTAAGATCAATAGCGGCTCTAATAAACTGGTGAATTTTGCAACCCAAGCATAGAATTTTTGCCTGGAACGGTCTGCGATCTCGTTAAAAACTTCGGTTAGTTGACCACTCTCTTCGCCGATTTTCAAAAGTGACTTATAAAAAGGCGGATAAAGTTGGCTTAAGCCTAGACTTTCGGAAAGAGATTCTCCTCGTCTGATACTCTCTACACAAATAATCACTTCTTGGCTTAATGCTGGCGTTCTTAATACTTCTGCGCCCATTCTCAGCGCTTTATCTACTTTTATACCAGCTTTAAGCATGGATGCGACTGCTGAATTAAACTTTATTTGTTCTATCAAAACATTTACCGGTGACAATGTTCTTAAAGTTTTAAACACATTTTTTGCAAAGGGTTGTTCTCTAAAATACCATAGTGAAAACACTGTAACGGCAATAATGAAGAAAAGGTGAAATTGATAGAGCTGAAAAAAAGTACTAATACCAAGTAAGGCAACGGTATATCCGGGTAAGTCTGTTTGCTCGTTAAACAGGCCAGTCATGTTAGGGACTACATAGTTAAAGATAAAGAGTAGCGACATTACACAGACAAATAATATAACTGCAGGATAAGTTAAGGATTGAATAACCTTCTCTCTGAGGGCAAGTTCATTTTTCAAGTCTTCAGCAAGTTTTTCAAATACGTTGCGGTAATCTCCTGTCTCCTCGGCAATTTTCACCATATTAATGTACAAGTTATCGAATACACTGTACTCAGACAGTGCTTGAGAGAGACTATTGCCTTTGCGAACCGATTGAGCCACATTTAACACAAAACTTTGCAAATATGGCTTAGCTAGGTTTTCACCCAATATCTGTAAGCCTTTATCGAGCTTAATACCTGAGCGAAATAGCAAAGCTAGCTCTGTTGTGAACAGTTCTATGTCTTTTTTATTTAAGCTAGTATTTGCAAATAAGGTTAGATCGGTTGCCGTACTTTGCTGATAAAGCTCAACGATTAACAGACCGTCTGCAGTGAGTTTTCGCCTAGCCTCATCTTCGTTTGCTGAGTCTATTTTCCCCTTAACCAAGGTACCACTTTGGTTGTAGGTTTTATAATGATATATTGGCATTAACCCGCAACCCTTAATACTTCGTCTAAGGTTGTTTCACCTTTCAGCACTTTAAGTAGACCATCCTCTAATAAACTACGTAAACCACGTTGCCTGTTAAGTGTTGCCGCTGCATCTAAAAAGTCTGCATGGCCAAGTAACGACGTTAATTCGTTGTCACATTTTAAATATTGAATAATAGCAACACGCCCACTGTAACCAGTATGGTTACAGTGCTCACAACCTGCTGCTACTTTGCAATTTGCATGTTCGTAGTGTTGGCTAAGTATGTGATGTTTATCTAACACTTGCACCTGTTGCAATAAGCTGGGGTTAGGTTGAGCACAAACTGGGCATAGCCGTCGCACTAAACGTTGTGCTACAACTACTTTGACAGCGGCACTAAGCAAAAAAGGCTCAACGCCCAAATCTAGCAGGCGCGTGTAAGCACTTGGGGCATCGTTAGTATGCAGGGTGCTAAATACCAAGTGCCCCGTTAACGCCGACTGCAACGCGATAGCGGCAGTTTCATGATCCCGAATTTCACCTACCATGATAATGTCTGGATCTTGTCGAACAACACTGCGCAGAGCAGACGCAAAAGTGTAGCCAATATCGGTTTGCACTTGTACCTGATTGATACCGGATAATTGATACTCTACCGGATCTTCTATAGTAATAATTTTTACATCTTCTTCATTACGCAACGACAAAAATGAGTACAAGCTGGTTGTCTTACCTGAGCCAGTTGGCCCTGTGAGCAAAATAACACCTGAAGTAGCTTGGATATCGGCTAATAGACTTTGCTCAACATCTGTTTCTATACCCAGATTTTTAATATCGTAACTCAATGATTCTTTTAACAAAAACCGCATGACTATACTTTCACCATCACCAACAGGCAACGCTGAAACGCGTATATCGACTGACTTGGCGTCAATCTTCATTTCTATTTTTCCGTCTTGCGGCCGCCGTTTTTCAGCAATGTCCATTTTTGACAAGAGCTTTAAACGGGTGACTATAGGTAACACCATGTTTTGCGGAATAGTTTCAACGTCATGCAATACGCCGTCTATACGGTAGCGTACCCGAGCCACACCCCGAATCGGTTCTATATGCATGTCTGACGCTCTGCGTCTGAGAGCTTTAATAATTAGGTTATTTAATAGGTTGACCGTTGGCGCTTCTGACGCTAACTCACGCAGCCGATCTTCTTCGAGAATAGATAAATTTACTGTACCTGAATCTTCAACAGGGGGCAGTAAAACCTCGCTGAGTTGTTTAAATTGCTCATCGGTAGCAACTAACAACTGATAGCTCGTTAAACCTGTCTTTTCAACTACTGCTTCTATTTCACAAAAATCAAGTTGTGGAGAAGATATTAGTGTGATGGGAGCATCGTCATGCTGTTTGCAAAGCAAAATATTTTTTTGCGCTAATTCGAACAACAATTGAGCATTATACTCAGCCCATATTTGTTCTTTAAGCTTGTCGTTTACCAAAATTGCCTGCAACGATTGTTTGGTTACTGGAGCTGTACCAAACACCTGATGATAAAATTCAATAAGCTTTTCAGAAGATAAAGCGCCCATTCTGTTCAGGATGAGCTCTACTCTACCGCCATGTTTCTCTTGATATAAACGTGCTTTTGCAATGTCTTCGCCCGTGAGCGCTTGTTGCTGAAAAAAATCATCTATTACAGTCATTTAGTTTTCCGAAAAACTACTTTTATAGGGTAATATCAGCTGCTTCACCTTCGCCACCCGCTTTACCATCACTGCCAAGTGAACTTAGGGTAAAAGACTTCCCTGCTTCACCACCAAGCACATAGTGGTAAGGATTTCCCCAAGGATCTAATGGTACTTCACGAGGTAAATAAGGACCATCCCATTTGGGATTCTCACTTTTCAGTAATTCGTCTAACGATGCAGGATAATTCCCCATATCTAAGCGATAGGTGTTTAATGCACTCTCTAGCATCCTCAGCTGAGTTTCTGCTGTTTTAATTTTGGATGAATCTACTTTTGAGAACATAGTGGGAGCAACCAGAGAAGCTAGTAAACCCAGTATCACGATAACGATTAGCAATTCGATAAGCGTAAAACCTTTTTTTCGTTTGTTTACTGTGTGAGTTTCACTTTTACATACTCTGTCAAAAAACATAAAAACCTCAATAAAAACAGCAGCTCGCCTATTTTTCAAGCTGCTAATTATTTAATTAAATTCTTGAAATTGCTGCCAAGGCTACCGCGCTTTGATAGAAAATTTGGGTAACTTGCGACCATAAGCTCAGTGAATCTTTGTATTCAATATCAACCGGTACCACGATGGTGTCACCTGGCAGTAAATTAGTAGCCTGCGCGCTAAACCAACGACTGCGTGGCGGAATTAGCACTGAGCCGTCAGCTCTTATTACATATAAACGATCATTATCTGCCCGCTTACGTAATCCGCCTGACAATTTTAGGTAATCTTCCACACTAAAAGTTCCATTAAATAAGTGCGTGCCAGTATGTTGCACTTCACCAATGATGGTAATGGTGTTATTCAGCCTGGGTACAAAGAAATTGTCGTTATGCTCTAAAACAATGTCAGAACTGACATCGCCAGCCATTAAACGCTCAACACTTAACACTACGCGGCCAACTGGTTCTGCATCAGCAATTTCGTTTACCAGAGCAATCGCTTGCTGGGGCGGTGTTGCTAACATTTGTGCAGAAATAGACTTAGTAGCGATATCCGATTTTACCTGCTCTAATAATTTATTTAGCTGTTCTCTTTGTTGCTGCTTTATCGATTGGCGGGTAAAAATAGCACCAAAAGAATAAGCATCGTCAGTAAAGCCACCAGCCCTATTGATAAGTTGCGATAATGTTTCTCCCTTAACGATTTGATAATCACCAGGGAAGCGCACAGCACCACGAAGCTTAACAATTCGAGTTTCGTCCCATGAAGGCGCGCTGAAGACATTCAAACGATCACGGCTTCTTAATACAATGTCGGGTTCTGTGCCATTAAGTATGGCGTTAAGTTGAATTGGCACATTGTTAAATTTCACCGAGTTACTTTCAAAACTAAAGCCTTCAAAACGGCTGAGTTCGGCACGTGGTAAATAAGCCGAAGCGTTTAAACCTCCAGCCAATGCCAGCTGAGCTTTTATATTACCCTCTTTTAGTAACGGATACTCGCCAGGCACTTTTACATCGCCGGTTACGGATACGATTTGCATGGGACTGTTGTGATTTGACTGCCGCTTCAACATTTGTAACAACGGATACAACAGCTCTTGTCGGGTAAGATGCTGACTCAGTGCTATCTGTGTCTCATTGTAATAGACTTGCGATAGCAGCTCATTGATTCTTCGTTCTATTAGCTCATCTTGGCTTATCAAAACGTTACTAACAGATTGCTGCGGAACAGAAACAACCTGAGACTTTTCCTGAATAGCACTAAAGGCTTTTGTAAAGAAATCACCTGATGTAGCGGGGCTATTAAAGAGGTTGGTGAAGTCTTCTTGCAGTACCTCTGCAAGCTTTTCGTTTAGTTGTGCACGATTGTACCCCTCACTGCCGTGGTGGAAGATCAAGATAATATCGTCTGGTTGCAAGGTCAACTCGTTCCTAATAATGCCAGCGTGGTCTTTAATATTGTCGATTAGATTGAAACTAAACACCTCGTGCATGCGGCTATTTGGATTGTTGCGCACAACGATTGCCGATTGTAAATCTGTTGATACCAGTAAATCTGACCATATATTACGAATAAGATGGTGCAACTTGATATCAGGCTGCCAGGCATATACGGCTGGACGTGCTACAGCGCCCAGTATCGTCACTTGATTGTTAAAACGGGCCTCTAATGGGTGAACCATCAATTTATCGCCGTTATGTAACTTCTGAGTAATATCCTGAGAATTACTCAATTGTAAACTTAGAAGATTTTTTGATTTGCCGTCTGTTCTTTCTAAGCTCACATTGGCGGTGTTTGCTTTAGCATTAACGCCACCGGCAAGACTTAATAACGATTGAATTGTGTCGCCTGGGTTAATTTCATAAACGCCAGGACGGCGAACTTCACCATTAATGCTTACTGTTGGCCCTAATGCGCTTATAAAGACCACATCGCCATGCATAAGATGTATATCTTTGGAGTTTAATCCCTGCAATAACAACTCATATAGATCAAACTCTGCAACAGTTTTGCCCGCACGATTCACTTTGATATTACGCAAAGAACCAATGTCTGATACCCCACCAGAGACAAACAAAGCTTGCGTTACAGTTGTAAGCGCAGATACCGCATACATGCCAGGGTTTTTGGCTTCACCTGCCATAATAATGTTTATGGTTCTCATTTTCCCCATAGATACTGCTACTTCAACACCTATAGTCGACTGGCGAATCCTATCGATAAGAAGCTGCCTGGCATTGCCAAATGACAGCCCAGCTAACACTATAGCGCCGGCTTCTGGCACCACGACCTGACCGTCGCGGTCAATTTGTAAAGAATGACTTGAACTTTGCTTACCAAAAAACTGCAGTAAAATAGTATCACCCGCACCGAGAATGTAACTATCAGGCACAGGACCGTTATCTACCGGTGCAAAAGTTGATATTTCTGGATTGAAAATATTGAGACCAAACCGAGTGTTTACCGTTCTGACGGCTTGTGTGCGTTGCCGGCTTTGTTCACCCGGTATGACTTTAGGTTGTAAAACTTGCACTGTATTCGCAGGGTTTTCTGGCGTATTTTGATTGATAAGAGTGTTAGGGTCTATCCCAAACTGCTTTGCCAGTGCTTGCTGTTGCTCTAACGGCAGATTTTTGAGCTGCGCTAGCATTTCTGGAGACGGTGTATTGGCAAAAGCCGTTCCTATGCAGAACGCTAGCAAGAATGCAGTAAAAAATTTAAACACTGGAGACTCCATAACCAAAGTTTTGTTGCGAAAGACAAAATGCGTCAAAAGCGTACTTGCCAATTGAAGGCAGCATCGAGTGCTGAATGACCGTCTACTGCAACTGGAAGTTTATTTTGCCATTTCAAACTTGCACTAAGCAAGCCAGAAAATAACGGGATTGAGCTTGTGACGACCGATTGTACACTATTTGTTGCCTCAGAGAATGGGATATCCCATCGTTGAAAGCTCACGTGCCATTTTATAGCTGCACCAGTGCTCTCAAACCAATTAAGGCCAACACTATTATCTGACTTTAGGTACTGAGCATCACTAGTATGCCCTAAAAATTGCCAATCTAGGTAATCGGCCTGAAATAAGCGCGTTTCAATAAAACCTGATAACGAGCCATCGAATATCGAGAGGCTTTGTTTGAAGCCAGCAGTTAATGCCAATGCTGCGTTAGTGGTTTGGTAATCTAAACGACTGTAAACTTGTTTGTTTGTGTTAATTGCATGGGTAAACGTAAAATTAACATAAGTTGCTTTGTTATTTTGCCAGTTTTGCATAATGTTTTGCGTTTTAACCTGTGCAAGCTCAGCCGAAATTTGTGAGCTAAAGTTCAACACATGATGTGAAGCGGCTTTAACAAATTGTAATTGTCCTAATCCATGCTTATCAAAATGACCTAAAGTTAGGTCCCAGCCATGGTTAATAAAAGCATTATGTAAAGGTTGTCTACCATTACTTAGCTGCAAAGTTATTGGCGGCGTATAAAACCGATTAGAGCTTAGCAGTCCTGATGCAGCAGGGCCTGCATGCAAGTTTTCTTGAGCTATGCTAATGGAAAGCTTGGGGAATGCATAAGCCAGATAACTGCCGGCAAAATGTTGTGACGAATAATTTTCTGTTAATGTATTTTCGAAGCGCTGCGCAAATAGACCTACTGCAAAATTTCCTTGATACCACTCTGTTCCGAGCTTTGCACTGTAGCGTGCAAACTGCGACTGCTGACCAGCAACCCAAATGCTGTTTGAATTGGTATATCCCGCGCTAAAATAATGATTATAATTACCTTCGACGTACCTTATGGCATTCAGTAGTCTATCAACCGCGCGCTGCTCTTCTTCGCTTAGCACCTGCTTTTGCAATGTAAAAAGCTGTTCTGATACTGGAGCAATAAAAATGCGTTCTTGATGTAAATTAGTAGTTATCAACTGGCTTGCAACCAATAAGTCCAGACTGTCCATAACAGTCCGGTCAGACTTATCGAACCATGGCGCTGCCGAGACGGGGCTTAAGATAAGTAGCAGCAGAATGTTAAAAAAGCTTTTTGATATTTTCATTTTTTTACATTTAAATTTTTGGCCGAGAATAGCAGAAACACCACAAAGCTGTAAATGTTATGCTAGCGTATGTTTTGCGTTACTTTGTACTGATAGGTCGATTTTTTTGCTGCTTAGCGGTTGCTTTGGGTTTTAGCGCTCACTTTTAGTTTGTTATATTTTTCTATATGTAAATTGTATATTCATTTTCGCAGCCTTAAGATGAGCACATTACAATCTAAATCCTACTAAGGGGATATGATGTCAGCTTTTTTTTCTAAAGTGTCGGTAATTGGTCTTGGCTATATTGGTTTACCTACTGCTGCAGTAATCGCTTCGCGCGGTGTTGAGGTGGTGGGTATTGATGTCTCTGAGCACGCAGTTAACACAATAAATCAGGGTAAAATACATATCGTAGAGCCGGATTTAGATATGTTAGTGCAGGCTGCGGTAACAACTGGTAAGTTACGTGCTTCGCTTATACCTGAGCCGGCACAAGCTTTTATGATTGCGGTACCCACTCCTTTTAAAGAAAATAAATCACCTGATCTTAGCTATATTCGTACTGCTATCGAAAATATTGCTCCGGTAATTGAAAAAGGTAATTTAATTGTCTTGGAATCAACCTCACCTGTTGGCACAACCGAGCAAATCGCTCAGTGGCTAAATGAGCTTCGGCCTGATTTAAAGGTTCCGATGGACCATTCTGATGCTGCCGATATTTTTATTGCGCATTGCCCAGAGCGCGTTTTACCGGGCAGAGTGTTACAGGAATTGGTAAGTAATGACCGTATTATTGGCGGTATTACGCCACGCTGTGCCGAAAAAGCCAAGTCTTTGTATGAGCTGTTCGTTCGGGGTGAATGTTTACAAACCCATGCCCGTACCGCCGAGATGGCCAAGCTGACAGAAAACGCCTTTCGCGATGTGAATATTGCTTTTGCCAATGAATTATCACTTATCTGTGACAAGCTAAAAATTAATGTTTGGGAGCTAATTAAACTTTCAAACCGCCACCCTCGCGTCAATATTTTAAGCCCAGGTCCTGGCGTGGGCGGTCACTGTATCGCAGTTGACCCTTGGTTTATTGTTGATTCAGCGCCTGAGCTTGCTAAGTTAATTCGTTCGGCCCGCGAAATTAACGACAGCAAACCGCACTATGTTATTGAGAAGGTAAAGGCGGCGGCAGACCAATTTAAACGCCCTGTTATCGCCTGTTTGGGTTTAGCCTTTAAAGCCGATATTGATGATTTACGCGAGAGCCCGGCCTTGGATATTGCTGAGCACTTAATTAATGATAATGTGGGTGAGGTATTGTTAGTTGAACCCAATATCAAACAATTACCGAAGCGTCTTAGCCAGCATAACGACAAGTTAACTACCCTACCCCAAGCATTAGAACGAGCCAATGTGCTGGTTGTGCTGGTCGACCACCGCCAATTCAAAGCATTACATATCAACGAGGTAGCAGCAAAAGTCGTCATCGACACCCGCGGTATCTTCGGCTAACTTATCCACACAACTCCGGTACCGGCCCGACCACTTTATCCACAGGTCTCCGGTACCGGTCTAACCTGTTTTGAGGGCGCGGCTTTATGCTGTTCTTAGTCAGGGCATTACGGATATCATATAATTCATCTTCACTCATGGGTTGAGTAAATAACTGATTGTACGCTTTTAAGCGAGCTAATGAGGTAGCCCCAAGAGCCTCATATGTTGTATGTGGTGTTATTACCGTCGAATTTTTGCCGCAAGCATTAGTGAGAAAACTAGACCACTCGAAACCACCTGGAGTCTTCACTAAACCAGCCCGGACCGGGTTTAGTTCTATGTAGCGATAACACGCGAGCAGGTAATAGTCGCTTTCAATAACGCTGGCAAAATACTTACCATCCCATACTGTGCCTGTGCGCTGATTGATGGTGTTGTAGTAAGCGGCGTATTTGCGTCCTAAACATTGCATAAAATGCGGTACTTCAGCCCCGTCTTCAGGTGTAATTAAAAGATGATAGTGGTTAGACATCAAGACGAATGCATGTAACTTGATTGCAAAGGTTTCTAACTTACTACAAAGCATTTTGAAAAAGACGCGCTTATCTGCTTCAGATCCGAAACAGTGCATACGATTATGCCCACGGTTAATAATGTGATAAGGCATGCCATCAATAAATGAGCGAGGTTTTCTAGCCATAATGAAAAACATTTGTTAATAAAGATTAAATTTAGATTAATAAGTGAATTTTTCAAATCAAAGCTCAACAGGTAAGACCTCCAACCGGTACCGGAGTTGTGTGGACAAGTGGCTTGATATAGCGCAGGGTGTAACGCAGGCTTCCTGGCATACTATGATTATAAGTTGAGAAACTGAGCTGAACCTATGAATAAACCGCAATACCAGGTACATAACAAAAATGCTGATGAGGCGCTAGCCGAATTAGGTAGCAGTGCGGCTGGCTTATCAACTCAGGAGGCTAAAGCACGCTTTTTACATTATGGTGAAAATGCCTTGCCGCAGGCGCCGGGCCCCTCATTGCTTTATCGTTTTTTTAAGCATTTTCACGATACCTTAATTTACGTCTTGCTATTTGCCGCCTTGGTTACAGCTATTTTGGGTCATTGGCTGGACACAGTGGTAATACTCGCTGTGGTGGTGATTAATGCCATTATCGGGTTTATTCAGGAAGGAAAAGCCGAGCAAGCCTTAGCTGGCATTCGCCAGATGTTATCGGTAAACGCCAATGTCTGCCGCGATGGGCAATGGCAGCAGTTGCCAGCTGACGTTTTAGTGCCTGGTGATATTGTGAAACTTCGCTCTGGTGATCGAGTGCCGGCTGATTTACGCATGCTGGAAACTACTGAACTGCGCATTGAAGAGTCGGCGCTAACAGGTGAATCGATGCCCGTGTCGAAACAAACCGCGCCCGTTGCAACAGATGCACCTTTAGGCGATCGCAGTTGTTTAGCTTTTTCCGGCACTTTGGTAACCTCTGGACGGGGTATTGGGGTTGTGACCGCCACTGGTGCTACAACAGAGATTGGCCAGATCAATACGCTACTTTCTGATGTACAAAGTTTAGAAACACCCCTTACCAAGCAAATGAACCAGTTTGGTCGCTACCTTGCGTTGGCTATCGCTATCTTGACGGTGCTAATGCTAGCTATCGGCTTACTGGCACATAACTATGCCCCAGTCGACGTATTTTTAGCCGCTATTGGCTTTGCCGTAGCAGCTATACCTGAGGGGTTACCCGCTATTTTAACCATTACTCTGGCACTTGGCGTAAAACAAATGGCTAGACGCAATGCTATTACCCGGCGGTTAAATGCCGTAGAAACTCTGGGTGCGATAACGGTAATTTGCTCAGATAAGACCGGGACTCTCACCCGCAATGAAATGACAGTTAAAGATGTGGTTACCAGACAGGGGCATTATCAGGTTAATGGTATTGGCTATGAACCGACGGGTGACATTTTGCATCAGAACCAACCAGTTGCTCTTGGAGAGCATCCTGCGTTGCAAGCATTGATAGAAGTGATTGCCGTGGCAAACGACAGTGAGCTACAACAAAAAGCTCAGCAATGGCAGGTGCATGGCGAACCCACTGAGGGGGCCTTACTTTGCTTGGCAGAGAAAACAGGATTTGAACGTGAACGCTATCAGCGATTGGCGGTGATCCCGTTTGAATCTGAAAATAAGTTTATGGCTAGCTTGGAGCAAAGGCCTGACGGCAGCAAACAGCTATTACTAAAAGGCGCACCAGACCGCTTATTACCGCGTTGCCAAACACAACTATCGGCACAAGGCGAAATTGAGCCGCTGGATCAAGCCTTTTGGCTAAAACAAATTGAAGTGTTGAGTCAACAAGGTTTACGGGTATTAGCCGCAGCAGGTAAAAGCACTGAACAGAATGAATTAGGCATAAAAGAGTTAGAAGCGCTATGTTTTTATGGCCTTATCGGCATTATTGATCCCCCCAGACCTGAAGCGATAACGGCAATTGCCGCCTGCCAGGGTGCAGGGATTAAAGTGAAAATGATCACAGGTGACCATGCCGGAACCGCCAAAGCTATTGGCGAAGCCATGGGGTTAGCGCAACACGGTGAGCTAGTGGTCTATACCGGCAAACAAGTTGAACAAGCTTCTAGCGCAGAGCTGCAAGAGATGGCGTTAAAAGGCACTATTTTCGCCCGCACCAGCCCAGAGCATAAGCTGCGCTTGGTGCAAGCCTTACAGCAACAAGGCGAAGTAGTGGCCATGACCGGTGATGGGGTAAATGACGCGCCGGCACTAAAACAAGCCGACGTTGGCGTAGCCATGGGCATCAAAGGTTCTGAGGCCAGTAAAGAGGCTGCCGATATTGTACTGGCCGATGACAACTTTAGTACCATCGCCGCTGCCGTTGCAGAGGGCCGCACTATTTATGATAACTTACGCAAAGCCATTTTATTTATCCTACCGACTAATGGTGCGCAAGGGTTAGTCATGCTCTGTGCCGTCTTATTTGGCTTAACGCTACCGCTTACTCCGGTGCAAATTCTCTGGGTTAATATGGTTGTTGCAGTAACGTTGGCACTGGCATTGGCCTTTGAACCCGCTGAACCGGGTGTGATGCAACGAGCACCACGGCAAACGAAAGCAGCGCTATTAAGTGGCGCTTTTTTAAGGCGTATTACCTTAGTTTCAGTGCTAATTGGTGGCTGTGCGATGCTACTGTTTCAACTGGCGTTAAGTGAAGGTTTTGATTTGGCTTATGCCAGGACCATTACCGTTACCGCCTTGGTTGTGGCTCAGGCCGGTTATCTGCTTAATAGCCGGCATTTAAGTAGCTTTAGTTTGCATCCGAAACTCTTATTCACCAACCTTATTGCCTGGTTAGCCATCGCCATTTTAGTGCTATTGCAGCTTGGCTTTGTTTACGCGCCCTTTATGCAGAACTGGTTTGGTACCACATCCCTGCAGCTGGTGCACTGGGGCTGGGCACTGCTTGGGGCTGTATGTGTAATGTTAGTAATTGAACTTGAGAAAAAGTTGTTATGGTAACTAAGGCATACTGGTCAGACCGGTACCGGAGTTGTGTGGATAATTAGGCATACTGGTCAGGCCGGTACCGGAGTTGTGTGGATAAACTGGTCGGGCCGGTACCGGAGTTGTGTGGATAAACTGGTCGGGCCGGTACCGGAGTTGTGTGGATAATCTAACGGTGTTGCTGCAGCGTGAAAAATTCGCTGTGTTTTGCTGATTAAGTTATGCTGTAAGCAAAACTTGCTGCCGTGATAGGTTAGATTATTTTGCTAATTGAACTGTTTCGTATTCCCACTGATAGCACTTTGCTGATGGGCACCTATAACAGTGCTTTAGTAGTGCTCTCTTTAGTAATAGCCATTTTATCTTCTTCCGCCGCTCTATTTTCTGTGGAACTTAGCCGTCAAAACCCACTTCGTTGGCAGCAACAACTTGGTTTGGTTGCTGGCAGTATCAGCTTGGGTATTGGTATCTGGTCGATGCATTTTATCGGCATGCTGGCATTTCAGCTTTGTACCCCGGTTGAGTACCTAAGCGGTATTACTTTATTGTCATTGCTACCGAGTGTTTTAGCCTCTTGGGTAGCCCTAAACCTCCTTGTCCGCGAAAAAATAGCATTAATACAATTAGCCATTGGTGGTGTATTAGTGGGCGCTGGCATAGGCGCTATGCATTACTCTGGTATGGCGGCGATGCAAATGGCTGTACAACTACGTTACGACCCACTCTTTTTCGCCTTATCTATTATTGTTGCGGTCGTCATGGCATTTTTAGCACTTTGGATCCGATTTGGCGTGCAAAGTCTGCAAGCTAAATTAGCTGGCTGGCAACTCAATTTATTAAGTGGCCTAGTGATGGGACTGGCTATTAGTGCCATGCACTATACTGGCATGCTAGCGGCGCGCTTTGTCGCTCCGCCAGGCTTTACTGCAACTGGGGAAGAGGCAAATAGCCAGCAAATAGCACTTATTGTTACTTCTATTAGTGTCGTGGTGACACTGTTGGTGTTGTTAGTTCAAGCCGTCTTAAAGTTCTATCATGCTAAACATAGCTTTGAGAACAGTGCCGCTCGTCTCAGTGCCATTATGAATACTGCCTTAGATGCTATTTTGACCTTTAATCACAAAGGCATTGTGATTGACAGTAACAGTGCGGCACAAACCTTATTTAAAGTGAAAACCGGCAGTCTCACCGGACGACATTTTAAGCAATTATTACCAGCGCCCTATGCTGCTGAATATCAACAACTGTTAGCACAGGCTAGTCATAACGAAGTATCTCAATTGACCGGTGCCGAGCGGCAACTATGGATCTTGACTGACGAGCAACAGCAGTATCCGGTGCGAGTAATGTTAAGCCGCAGTACTTTAGATGAGCGCCCTATCTATGTTGCCTGTTTAAGTGATATTTCAAAACAACTGGCCACCGCGAAAACGTTGGAAGAAAGTGAGCAAAAATTTCGCTCGCTTATCCAAAATATCCCTGGCGCAGCCTTTCGTTGTTTGCCAGATAACAGTTGGAGCATGATTTTTATTAGTGATGCCGTAGAAAGCTTATGCGGTTACCCTGCTACTG
Source organism: Alishewanella longhuensis (assembly GCF_014653435.1). Lineage (GTDB taxonomy): Bacteria > Pseudomonadota > Gammaproteobacteria > Enterobacterales > Alteromonadaceae > Alishewanella > Alishewanella longhuensis. Next base: position 390,726 of record NZ_BNAO01000003.1, read on the forward strand.
ATTTTTTATTACCGAATCCCAAACGCAACTGGACCGACTTAATACTGGCGGAAGATCACACTTTAGTTGCAGGCATTAACCATACACAGACCTTTATGCTGGAGTATCGGATCCGTCACAAAGATGGCAGTATTCGTTGGCTATTAGAGCAAGGTGATGCCCTGCTCGATGATCAGGGCAACGTCCAGGCTCTGGACGGCTTTATTATGGATATTTCTGAGCGGCGTTTATTTGAAGAACAATTACAGCAAGCCAAACAAAAAGCAGAACAAGCGGTTGAAGTAAAAACAGCCTTCTTGGCCAATATGAGCCACGAAATCCGCACCCCGCTTAATGCCGTTATTGGTTTTACAGATCTCTTGCTGGAAAACCCCGATTCACCAGATGCGGTACGTTATATTCAAACAGTAAATCAATCGGCAAAATCGTTACTCGTGCTACTTAATGATATTTTAGACAGTGCAAAGCTGGAAAGAGGCAAGTTGGAGCTCGAACAAGTTAATTTTAATCTTACCGAACTGATCGATAATGTTGTCTCTACGCTTTGGGTAAATGCCCGCAATAAACAGTTGGCATTAAATTTTTCGTTAAGCCCGAAATTAGCGCACTTTTATTTCGGTGCCGCACCGCGGATCCGGCAAGTTTTATTAAATATTCTAGGCAATGCTATCAAATTTACAGAGCAAGGTACCGTCACACTAAACGTAGCACCGGTTGCCGACAAGATTGCTTTTACCATTACCGATACGGGCATTGGCATAGCTGATAATCGTTTGGCCAGTATTTTTGAGCCATTTACCCAAGCTGACGCCAGTATGAGCCGCCGCTTTGGTGGCACTGGTCTAGGTACCACTATTAGTAAGCAATTGGTAGAGCTAATGGGGGGAACGATTAACGTCAGCAGTACCTTGGGCCAAGGTTCAACCTTTACTGTGCTTCTTCCTCTAGCAGCAGGCCAAGCCGTTGAAATGGCGACAACGCTAAATAAACTACCCCCAATGCATTTTCTAATTGCCGATGATATTCCGCAAAATCTAGAATTACTGAGTGCCATTTTACAACGTGACAAACATCAGGTAACTACCGCTGCTAATGGCGAAGAAGTGCTACAACAGTTAGACAAAATTCAACCAGACATAGTGTTGCTGGATGTACAAATGCCAGTAATGGATGGGCTGACGGCTACCAGGCTGAGGCGAGAATATGAAGCTACACATCGGTTACCACGTCTACCTATAGTTGCACTTACCGCCAGTGCATTGACAGAAGACCGTCACGCTGTTATCGAAGCAGGTATGGATGGCTTCGCTTCTAAACCCATTGATACCGATGTCTTGTTTAGTGAAATTGCCAGGGTACTCAATATCGACTTACTGAATGTGGCAAGTACTGCCTCCCCTCGAAGCTTTGCTATTATCGATTTTGAACAGGGAAAAAAATTGTGGGGGAGCACAGAAAAGCACTACACAGAACTACAGCGGTTTGCGAATGGTCCATTGCAGCATTTATGCGAAGATATATTAAGCGCTGAAGCCGAGGCTGACAAGGCAGCCTTACAGCGTATCGCTCATAGTTATAAAGGCCTAACCGGCAACCTAAGTTTAATGGCACTAGCCGACTGCTGCCATCTATTGGAGCAAGCTTTAAGAACTGCAGATTTAGCCATACTCAGAGAGCGGGTGAAACAACTTTGTGTAAAAGCGGAGCAAAGCCGAAAAATGATTAATAGCTTGCATGCACCCACACAGCGATTAGACAAAGAGCAAGATAGCACCCTTTTACCCACTTTGTTAAAAACACTTACCGCGCAAATAAGTAGTTTTAACTTTGATGATGCCTTATTACGACAGCTGCGGCAATATAGTGACAATGGCTACCATACTAAACAAATAGTAACCATTATAGATGCCACTGAGTCCTTTGATTTTGAACAAGCACAGAGCTTACTTCAAGCCCTTTTAACCGAATTAGAGCAGTCCCTATGTTAGCTGATCTTACCAGCAAATCATTTGCACGGATCCTGGTGGTTGATGATGAACCCCTTAATTTACGTGTTCTGAAGCAAATCCTGCAGGATCACTACCAACTCATGTTTGCAACCAATGCCAAGCAAGCGCTGGAACTGCTAAAAAAAGAAACTCCCGATTTGATTTTGCTTGATGTCATGATGCCCGATATGACAGGTTTTGAGCTCTGTGCTTTACTAAAAGCAGATGTAAAGCTGCAGAAAATACCGGTAATTTTTGTCACAGCGTTAAAAGCTGAGCTGGATGAAACACAAGGGTTTACAGTAGGAGCTGTAGATTATATTACCAAGCCCTTAAGTCCAGCGATAGTGCGCGCCAGAGTAAAGACACACCTATCATTGGTCCATGCGGAAGAATTAAAACGTACGCGATTGCAGGTGATTGAGCGCCTTGGCCGTGCGGCTGAGTATAAAGATAATGAAACGGGCTTACATGTAAAACGGATGAGCCATTATGCTCAAGTTATTGCCTTGGCTGCAGGTTTCTCAGCAGAATGGGCAGAGGAGTTGTTACACGCAGCCCCAATGCATGATATTGGTAAAATTGGCACCCCTGATCATATTTTACTTAAACCCGGCAAGCTGACCGATGATGAAATGACGATTATGCGCCAACATGCGCTAATTGGTGCTGAAATTTTGGGTGATTGTGATTCAACACTGATGCAAATGGCCTCTAGTGTTGCCCGTTATCATCACGAGAAGTGGGATGGTAGTGGCTATCCGCATGGCTTAAAAGCCACTGCTATTCCTATTGAAGCACGTATCGTAGCATTAACGGACGTTTTTGACGCATTAACCAGCGAGAGACCTTATAAAAAAGCCTGGCCTGTTGCAGAGGCCTTAGATTTTATAAAGTCGCAAGCTGGCAAACATTTTGACCCGGATCTCGTCCCCTTGCTGGAGCAAGAGCTCACCAAAATTCTTGAAATTAAAGCACGCTGGGCAGATTAACAGCCCTACGCTATGCCTCGAAATGAGGGTAAAAAAGGCGGCACCCCCGGAAACATGCCAATAGCCGCCATAACCAAGCAAAGCACCAGAAAAACGATACCAGGGACTATCCAGCGGCCAATATGTCCCAGCGTTTTACCCCGTTCTTTACAACCAATAATACCCAGGTTATCTAGCAGTACAGTGAGTGACCAACCAAAGACCGGATTAACCAGCACAGATGAAAAGATTACTATCGCGGCTGACTGAGTCGTTTTACCTTCCCGTGTCATCTGCATACCGGCCTCCAGCAACGGAATAAATACCCCTACCATTAGCGCAACACTTAATACCGGTGGCCATACTGCCAGATCCATAGGATATCCCCAAAGCGCAGCAACGATGCATAAGATCCCCGTGAGCACCGCGCCAGCCGGAATAGGCCTTTTAGCAATAGATGCCGGGATAATATAAGTCCCCCAGGATGAAGCAATATTTCCCCCGCCAAGCACACTCCCCACCACTTGCCGCGACGCAGCAACACACATAGTGTCATCAATATTCATCAAAACCTTGTCGGTTTTAGGCGGGTAATTTAACTGCTGAAACACTCGATGCCCAAGAAAATCGGGCGACCACATAGCCACAGCAAGCACAGCAAAAGGGGCAACCGCGAGAAAGTGGGATAACTCTGGTAGTCCTAGTTGCCAGCCGCTATCTGTGCCCCACCAATAGGCCGGGTTTAGGTTCGGCATACCCGGTGTGGTCGTAAATTCAAAAGGAGCCCCCAACGCCAAGGCAATGGCCGCGGCTAAACCCGAGCCCAGTGGAATGGCTAACCAGCGCTTTTGCATATGCTCCAGATAGGCATAGAGGATAATAACAGACAAAATCACCACAAAAGCAATGTACCCCATCTCAAAACCATTCGCCCAGCTAAACAAGTTTTTAATTTGTGCCATTAAACCGATAAAGCCCAAATACAGCAATAAGCCGCCGCAAACCCCGTTACTGGTAAGCTTGGCTAGTAAACTCCCGCCTTTGGTGATGCCTAAAATAAAACCGAGGATACCGATCATAATACCAAGCGCCATCGGGTGACCACCGGAGGCCACTATTAACGGAATCAGCGGAATTAGTGGGCCATGGGTGCCGGCTAAATTGGCATTAGGATTTAAGAAACCAGAGAATAAAATCACAAAAAACACAGCTGCGATTAGCATTTCAAAACGCACATTCGCAATGACAAAAGCATCTGATAAGCCTAGCGGAGCTGCAAAGGCCGCGACTATCGCTGCGACCATGACAATTTTACCGATAGTAGCAGCAGTTGCTGGAACTAAATCTTCCCATTCGAAGCGGTAATCCCGAAAAGGATAGTTAGGACGCCAGCGCTTCGGAGCCATCGCCTGCAGTTCATGTTCCAGATAGTCAGCGCGTGAAGAAAACAATTGGCGGGATTTATGCTTACGTTGATAACCTGAGCTTTTTACATCTGACATTAAGGTAATACCTGAAAAAAATATAGGCAGATACTAAGAAGCGGTGGCAGTCAGGTCAATGTGGCTATAGTCTAATAGTATCCTATTGGTTTAAGTGTATTAACTGCCAGAGCATCAAAGCATTTAACACACACGCAGACGGTGATAGGTCTTTTCTATTTAACCCAACTGTCCCATAGGAAACTTAACTTGCCTGCCGATTTGGGGCGCTAACGTACGTTTACGTATCAGTACAAACCCAACTTGCATCTGTCTCCCAATACACTATATTTAAGGTGTTACGGCTACATCTTGTAGCCTTGGGTTGGAGCATAAACAGCAATGATATCCACAATCAACACGGGTGCCATGCCAGTTAATGCCTTGCTGCGACAACAAACTGAACGCCAGGCGCAGCAAGCTGAACAACAAGCTAAAACCTTGGAAGAGCAGGCCGCAACTAAAAGACGAGAAGCCCGTCAGGCTGAAGCGACAGCCAAAAGATTAGATGCGGAGGCTGCACAAGCTGCCGCAGAGTCAAGCTTACTCAAAAATAACCTGTCAGCTGCTGAACAAACAGAGTTATCAGCCCAAAATAATAGTGAACGTTTAAATAAAGCTATTGATGAAGCAGTGAACACAGCAACACCAAGGCAAGACTCTTCAACCGAAAGCGCACTCTCGCGCGAGATTAACAATATTGTTGCCGGTAGCATAAATTCAAACAGAGGTAACTCCATCAGCTTCGTCGTTTGAATTCACTAAGCTTAGCAACGGATTGTGATATTACTAACTCAGATAGATCAGGGTATGAATGCCGGCGTTTAGTGATTTTTTCAAGTACCATCGTGCCACTAGCCCCTTATTGGTTAGTGCGGTATTTTTGGTGTTTTTTGCCGATAGTCAAACCCAGCTAGGTTTTGCGCATGGTGTGCTTTTTACCCCGTTAGTTGTATTAGCCAGCCTTACCGGTCGCCTGGGATTACTGCATACGATAAGTGTACTCTCAATATGCAGTCTCTGGCTGGGTTATTTGGTGTCTCCAGCTGCACCAGAGGGCTTTTCTGGTGCTTATATTCTGGCTAATCGTTTGTTGGCAACACTGGCAATACTGTTGTTATGGTGTCTGGGGCTAATGGCGATTAAGGCACAACAGCAGCAGAAGCGGCAATATTTGCAAGAACAACAGTCCAAGCTCGATCTAAATTTAGCGAGTGCTGTGGCGGCATTAAGTCATTGGTATTTGAATGACCATAGAAAAATAGTCACGCTGGATGAAGCCAGCAGACAATTGCTGGGGATCACTGCGCAAGAGCTCACACTAGAGCAATTTATTTGCTGCTTTGATGAGAAGTCTCAACGTTTTATTAAACAGAATTTGCAGCTCAGTGTCACACAGCAAAAAGCCACAACGCTAGAAACTAAATTACATCAAGAGGCCGCCAGCCCTGTCTGGGTGAAAATTGTAGCGTATCCAGACCCTAACAACCCCGAATTGATAAGGGGGCTATTACAAAATATTGAGCAAAATTACCAAAAGGCCTCTTTGCTCGCTGAGCAACAAATGCGTTTTATGCAACTTGCCGATAGTTTACCAGTGAAAGTTTGGACAGCAACTGCTGAAGGGATAGTCGACTTTGCTTCTGTTACTTTTGCTAACTTTTGCGGCCGTGACACTAAAACGATTGTGGCCGATTGGTTGGATATTTTACATCCTGATGACCGCGCCACTACCATCGAGATTTGGCAACATGCTGTTAAAACTAAAACACCTTATAAGGTAGAGTTTAGGATCTTAAGCAAAGATGGCAATTATTTTTGGCACCTTACCTCTGCATCGCCCATTTTTAATGATGACGGTGAGGTAATGTATTGGTTTGGCTCCGCCATGGATATTAGCGAACAAAAGGCATTATGGCTAAAAGCCGATCAGCTAAAACAATCACTCTATCAAACGTTAGGGAGCATTACTGATGGTTTCTTTACTCTTGATCAGGATTTTCGCTTTACTTATTTAAATCAAAGTGCAGCGGAGCTTTTAGCGGCTTGTAAGCAACCAGGGCCCGGTAAGTTACTCTCTGAAGTCTGTTATGTAGCAGGCAAAGATTTTAGCCCGTTAATTACAGCCATTCAACGTTCTTTCTATAAGCAACAAACTGAACAGCTGAGCTTTACCTTGCCAGGTACAGCTCTGCCAATTACTTTTAGCGTTTATCCTGCGGCCCAAGGTGTCAGCGTATTAATGCAGCCGCTACCCGCTAGTGCTCGAATAGCGGCGGCAGTGTTACCTTGAGTGAAACCGCTGTTAGTGGGTGCTTAAAGCTAATTTGCCAGGCATGGAGCAGCAAACGGCTGGCTGCTTGCGCTACGGGCCCTGCGGCATACAATGTGTCCCCGATGATTGGATGGCCAATAGCCGCTAAATGCAAACGTAATTGATGTGACCGGCCCGTGACAGGTTGCAATAGTACATGCGAAACATTGCGCTCAGTATCATAACTTAGCCGTTGATAACGAGTAAGTGAGGGCTTACCTGTATGCTGACAAATTTTATACAAGGGCCTGTTATCAGCATCTGCAGCTATGGGCAACGCAATTTCACCTGCCAATGGAACTTGCCCAGTCACAAGCGCCTGATATTCTTTATGCACCGTGCGTGCCTGGAATTGTTTACTAATTTCAGACAAGGCTTTTTTCGTTAAAGGCAAGACAACTAAACCTGATGTATCGTAATCCAGACGATGCACAACCTGTGCCGAAGGAAACTCACGCTGTACCCGGCTAATTAAGCAGTCCCTGTTTTCTGGATGTCGCCCAGGCACCGTCAACAGGTGGCTTGGCTTAGAAACGACAAGCAGCACATCATCCTGATAATGAATTTCATAGGCTTGGGTGCTGGCAGGCAAAATAACCAGATCATCTAAAGCGGTAGACATACTAATTCTCAATGCTTACTCAAACACCCGGCATTATGCCGTAAAAAAGCATTGTCAGCAGCCAAAAATCCGCTAAGCTGCCTGCAAAAATCATCAGCAAAGGTTTTCCACCCTATCATGGCAAATTCTTTTGTATATAACCCACCACAACTGCCGCTGGTCATTCTATATCAGGATAGAGATCTACTCGTAGTTAACAAGCCAAGTGGTATTTTAACTAACCCTGGTCGCGGTGAGGCATTAGCGGATTCGTTGCTAAGCCGGGTGCAACAAGCCTACCCTGGAGCTTTGTTGGTACATCGGTTAGATCTTAGCACTTCAGGGGTGGTGGTTTTTGCCCTAAGGCGTAAAGCGGAGCGTGAGCTAAAACGTCAGTTTGCAGAACGGCTGGTAAAAAAGCGTTATCTGGCGGTGGTTGCGGGCCTGATGACTAGCAAGGAAGGTATTATAACGCTGCCACTTAGAGCAGATCCGCTCAATCCCCCTACCCAGCAAGTGCACGCAGAGGGAAAAACGGCAGAAACCGCTTACCGCGTGTTGCAGGAGAGTAGCAAAGATCATCTTGAGCGTACCTTAGTAGAGCTGAGACCCGTTACCGGTCGCTCACATCAATTACGGGTACATATGGCAGCACTGGGTCATCCAATACTGGGAGATACTTTTTATGCCCCTGAATCAGTGCATCAAGCAGCGCCGCGCCTGTTACTTCACGCAGCAGAACTGAGTTTATTCCAGCCATACAATCAACAACCACTCACTTTTGTCGCCGACACAGACTTCGTTAGCAGTAACGGCCATTGGCCAAACCACTAAAGTTATCCACACAACTCCGGTACGGGTAAGAGCTCAGAGGTCGAACCGGTACCGGAGTTGTGTGGATAAATAGTTATACACCACACTCAGTTATACACCGCTCTCCGGTACGGGTAAGAGCTCAGAGGTCGTACCGGTACCGGAGTTGTGTGGATAGGTGTTAGAGGTTTTGTTCGAATAGTTTGTAGATGCGGCGATATTCGTCTAACCAGCTGCTTGGTTGACGGAAGCCGTGCGGTTCTACCGGGTATATTGCTGTTTCAAAGTGAATGATTTCCTGTTCAATTAGCCGCTGTACCAAACGCACTACGTCCTGAAAAAACACGTTGTCATCGACCATCGGGGCATTGATTAATAAGGGCTTGGTTAGTCCCTGAGTGAAGTATATGGGTGAGCTACGCTCATAGGCGATTGGGTCGATATCTGGTGTATTCAGAATGTTCGAAGTATATGGGTGGTTGTAATAGGCCCAATCGCTGACTGGCCGTAAAGCTGCGCCTGCCTGAAATAGATCAGGTTCTTTAAATAATGCCATAAAGGTCATAAAGCCCCCATAAGAACCACCATAGGTTCCAATCCGCTTCCGGTCGACATTGGCATTTTTTACCAGCCAATCAACACCGTCTACCAAATCTTGAATTTCTGGTGTTCCCATCTGGCGGTAAATGGCAGTACGCCAGTCGCGGCCATAGCCTTTTGACGCTCTAAAGTCCATGTCCATGACCACATAGCCCTGCTGTACTAACAGATTGTGGAATAAGAACTCACGGAAATAGCCTGACCATCCCAGATCGCTGTTTTGTAAGTAGCCTGCCCCGTGATTAAAAATTACTGCGCGACGTGCCTCACCCTCCTGGTAGTTTTCTGGTAAGTATACTTTGCTAAATACCGGGTGTGAGCTATGGCTGGATGGCACCGCGACAACCTGCGGCGCAAGCAGAGGTAATTGGCGAAATTCTGCTGAGATAGTATTAGTTAACTGCCGAATACTGGCACCGGGCGTTGCATCCGCAACAAACAACTCAGGCGGCATCAGATTAGTGGAATGACGCAGCAATAGTTTTTGCTCATCCGGCGACAGCGTAAACTCTGTACTACCCAATAAATTAGTCAGTTGCTCAGTTTTACCTGTTGCCAGTACCTGACGATAGACATTGTAGATACCAGGATGCGTCGTATTGGCCGTATAATAAATATACTGGTCATCGTGCGTTAGCACAGGGTTACTCACTTCAAAGGTGCCAGCAGTTAACTTATTGGCGTTTTTACTGTTAAGCGTTTTGGTATAAAGGTGAGAATAGCCACTCTCTTCCGATAGGAAATACAGCGTTTCGCTATTGTTTAACCAGCCAAAGTCATTAAAAGCATAATTAACCCAGGCTTTATCGTGTAAACGATGCTGCGGCAGCAACTTTTTCTGCTTTAGGTCAACAGTAGCGATCCAACGATCTTTATTATCGAACGCTTTTAGCATTACGGCGACCTGGTTTCCATTGGCATGCCAGCGCATTGCACTTTGGCTCCAATACCAGTCGGTCATCAGGCCGATATCACGAATAACTTTTTCCGATTTATAACGCTCACCACGCGCTTTAGCGTTTTCTGCTTTTACCTCAGCCAAAACATCTTCGTTATAGCCTGGTAATGCCGTGTAGCTAAGCTCATGCCGGCTACCGTTGGTTAAATCAATCAGTATCAGTTTTTGCGGTTCAGGTTTAAAATCATTCACCCTGGCGCGAACTGGCTGCGCAGCAATATCACCGTTAGCGGTAATATAATTTGGCATAATATCTTTTTCATTACGCGGGCTTTGTTTACGGGTTGCCAGAATAATAAAATTCGCGTTGGGGGATAAACTGGCATCAACAATTTGTTGTCCTTTGCCAAGGTAAATAGCAGCCGTTGCCATGCTGGTATTTTCAGCGCGTAATTGTTGCTGCGCTGCAAAACGCTCGCTTTGATTACGCTGCTGCAGGGCGACGTATTCAATAAGCTTGTGTTGTTCTTGCGCCAGATAGCCATTAGGTACCGCAGGCGCTTTAGGTGCATCGTCTGTTTTTAAACTGACCAGCTCAGTATGGCTGCCTGTGCTAAAGTCATACGCAAAAAAATCCCAGCCTTGCTGGTAAACTAAACGGCCATCCAGTAAAAACTGCGGCCGGCTTTGGCTGCTGTTAGTGCGTGTTAGCTGTAATAACTCGCCCTGTTGTAATACAAAAATATTACCTTCAAATACATAGGCCGCTTTAGAACGATCAGCACTATATACCAATTGCTGCGCCCCCATCTGGTGCCAATGCGCCAGTTTAACCAGTTCACCGTTTCCCTCTGTCTCTAAAGGCTTGGCAAACCAATCACGTAACTCACTACCCTCGCGTTTACGCTGGTAATACACCGTACTGCTATCTGGTGCCCAGAATGCCGTCTCAGGTTGCCTACCAAGCCAGTCAGGATCGGCCATAATCTGTTCCATGGTTAAGCGAATAGCTGGATCAGTTTCATATACTTGGCTTATTGTTAGGGTATCTTGTTTCCAGGTTTGGGGTTCAGCCTTGGCAGCAAGCGGCGCACTTTGCCAGAACAATGCGCTGATACTCAGCGCGACTAATGCTTTGTGGAAGATTTTCATAGTTTTATACTTATTTTGCAAAAGACGGCTAAGTTATACAAAGCTCAACAAAATAACGCAACCCAATGCGGTGCAATGCTGCTACTTTACGCTAAAAAGCACAAAACCAGCCAAGGCTGGTTTTGTAAACACGCTAACCTAATTTAGGCAAAAAGTATTTTCGCTATTTCCGACAGCTCAGCTTGGGCTTTGCTTAAAGCATTTTCTGCTGATTCCGGCCCCATATTTAAGCCTTCCGCGTAGACGTAATGCAACTGCGTTAAACCAATAAAATTAAAGAAACTCTTTAAAAAAGGTACCTGACTGTCTGCCGGGCTATTGGCATAAATGCCGCCGCGGGCCAGAGCAAAGACTACAGGCTTATCTGCCAGTAAACCTACCGGCCCCTGTTCGGTATATTTAAAGGTAACGCCCGCCCGAGCCAGGCGATCAAACAATGCTTTCAATTGGCTTGGTAAAGCGAAGTTGTACATAGGTACACCGATAACCAACGCATCAGCTGCGGTAACTTTAGCAATAAGATCGTCCGAGTGCGCAGCCAAAGCCTGCTGCTCTGCTGTTCTGTCAGCGGCAGCTGTCATCCAGCTCGCTATTTCACTCATCTCTAAATGCGGTAGCGGGTTCAAATTTAAGTCGATTTCAGTGACTGAAACATTAGTAGCAGCGCCCTGCGCTAACAAATGCGCGATCAGTTGATTTGACTTGCCGTTGTCGCCACTAATTGAACTTTTTATAACCAAAACATTTTTCATAAATTGCCTCCTTTGGCGATTTCAATGGTCGCTATATTACTTGCATTTTATAGAAAATAAATCGCAAAAAATCGCCAAAATCATTCGATTTTTTATTTTAAAAAAAGTTAAACCAGCTAGAATTAGTCCGCGTATAAAGTGACAGTCGAAAACAAGCACTTTAACGCCGGGAAAGAACAAATATGTTGGAATCTACCGCGCTGACAGGGCATCATGATAACTCGCGAGTAACGACGAGGATGCCAGACCGTATGACAATTAGTGCCGAGCCACATATTAGAAGTGGCCAATGGGAAGATGCACTGACTTTTGTTGCGGTAAACGCAGATAAAGCAGCTTATGCTGAGTTGTTTAGCTACTTCGCACCACGGCTTAAAGCCTTTGGTATGAAAATGTTTGGCAATGAGCAGCAAGCATTAGAAATGGTACAAGACACCATGTTAAATGTGTGGAAAAAAGCCAGTTTGTTTGACGCTAGCCGCGGCTGTGCCTCAACCTGGATTTTTACTATCGCACGAAACGTACGTTTTGATATGCTACGTAAGAAGCAGAGTCGTAAAGACGATATTAGCGCAGACGACCTATGGGCAGACGGCGATTATCCGGAGCAAGAAGACTCTAGCAGCGATAAATGGGAAACCATGCTGCTAAGCGAAAAGCTTGCACCGCATTTCGACAGTTTACCGCCGGCACAACGCTTAGTAATGCAAAAAGTTTATCTTGAAGAAAAATCCCATCAGGAAGTGTCTGATGAGTTAGACATTCCACTTGGCACAGTAAAATCACGGATCAGACTGGCTCTGGATCGGCTGAGAGAGGCATTAGATGACACACGCAGTTAAATATCATCCAGGCATGATGCTGATGGAACAATACGTAGAAGGCACGTTATCCGCTGATGTCGCCTTAGCAGTAGCAACACACATTGATTTGTGCCCGCATTGCCAACGCTTGTGTCAGGATCTGCATAATGATCATGGCAGCCAGTTAGCACAGTTAGAGCCGGCATTAAGTCATAATGAAACCGAATTCGAGCAGATGCTGGCTTTTATTACCGAGCAAGCTCCGCAACAAAAGCCGGTTAAAAGAGTTCAAGGCGAGATGGTTACTGTAACCATTAACAATCGCGAATTTAAAATTCCACGTGCACTAAGCCGAATGGCGCAGCAACATGGCAAGTGGTTGCAATTAGGTGGTATTGCAACGGCAAAATTGCCCGCTGGCGATAAATTACATGTGTCCTTGTTATACATAAATAAAGGCACTGAAGTACCGAACCATACCCATTTGGGCATGGAGTTAACCTTAGTGTTAAGTGGGCGTATCTGCGATGAAAATGGCGAGTACGGCGCAGGTGATTTGTTAATTAACTCTCCCGACGACACCCATACTCCACACACCAAAGCGGATGAAGATTGCTTGTGCTTATCGGTATTAAGTGCACCATTGAAGTTTAATAAAGGCTTGGTGCGCTTACTCAATCCACTTCAACAGTTTTTTTACTAGTGTTTTGTTAGATGATGCAGCGTTAGCGCCGACACTTTATCGGCGCTTTTTTTTAGCCTGCAAACCAGCACTGAGTTGTGCTTTTTAGCTCAGCAGTGCTACCCCACCCTGTAAATTCCAGAGCTGACTAAAACCTAAACGACGTAACACCCTGGCAGCCAGCAAACTACGATTACCGCTACGGCATACCAAGAGTAACGGTTGTTCTGGCTGTAATTTGCCATCTAGTACTGCGTTACAAAGCCTCGATAACGGAACTTGCAATACCTCAGCCGCTGTGGGTAGGTAATGGATCAAGGCACCGGCACTTTGCTCGTATGGCTCACGCACATCCAACACAATAAGATCCTGCTGCGCAAGCAGTTGCATCAACGCCACTGGCTGCACTAAAGCAATGGCGTCCTGCGGACTTACTTCGACCAAACCACAAAGGTGCGAACTGGCTTGTTGCAATACTAACGCTTGCTCATTTAAGGTTTGCTGCCAAGCATCTAAAGCGCTGCCAGCCAAAATAGGTTCTAATAATGGGGTTTCCCGCACCGCTTGCTCCAAGGTCGTAACAAAACGCTGTGCGTAATCGTGGCTGGAGAAAAGCAAGGTGTCGGGATATAAGTGTTGTGTTAGTGTGCGCAAGCTTTGTTGTAAGGCGGCGGCGTTACCCCCTGGCATATCAGTACGTCCTAAGCCGCCCGGTAATATAAGATCACCAACAAAGGCGGCTTTTAGTTTACCCTGATGATGCAGCAAAAAACTAAAGGCATGCTCACTGTGTCCTGGCGTAGCAAGGCGTTTTAACTGGTAAGATCCTAACTGCAGTTCAGTTAGTGCCACAGGCCAACCAAGCAGATCCTGCTGGGCTGTAAGCGCAAGTAACTGGCGTAGCAGAACGGATGCCTGGTTTGTTGTCTGGTGCAAATGTGTATCCAACACCGCTAACAACGACAATCCCTGCCCTTGAATAATATTGACAAAACGCTCGGCAAGCGGCAACACCGGATCAATAATAATTGCCTGGCGGCTTTTCGCACAAATAAGCAGATAGCTACAACAAGCATCATATTTAAACTGATATAAGCCATCAGCACTGGGCACATTCAGTGGATCCGTATCCGTTAACACCAAACAATGCTCACGCACTACCGCCGCCAAACTACTGATCCGCGCACAGGCCTCAGCACATTCGGCTGCAGTCATTGCTGGCCCAAAAGATAAACGGATAGCACCTTCGCTACGCCAACGCTCCAATCCCATTGCATCGAGCACAAAACTGCCGGTTACCTTTGAACTACAGGCAGAACCCGAGCTGATCCTAATACCTGCCGCATCGAATAAATCCAGGATATCCTTGGCAAAAAAACCTGGTACCGAGAAATTAATAGTGGTTGGAATAACGAAAGGCGCATCACTATTTAACACCAAAGCAGGAAACACTTTTTTTAATGCCGTTAACAGTTCCGTTCGATAATGCCACAGCACCTCTTCTGAGCAAAACTGGCTAGGCCCGGTTTTTAACAGCTCACTAAAAATGGCATTTAATGCTGCTATCCCGGGTAAGTTTTCCGTGCCAGAGCGTAACCCCCCCTCTTGTCCACCACCGGTAATCAGTGGTCGGTACGGAGCGCCGGCTCTAACGTATAAAAAACCGATCCCCTTTGGGCCATAAAGCTTATGCCCGCTAAAAGGGGCATAATCGATAGTTGTAGCAGCAAGCTGCAATGACATTTTACCTAAAGCTTGCACACAATCGACCAACCAATAAGCATCCGGTTTTATTTGGCGAATTAATTGCTCTAATGCTTGCAGATCCTGACGTACGCCGGTTTCATTGTTCGCAGCCATAGTACAAACCAAAGCCGCCCGTGGCAGTAGCTTTTTTAATGCATCTAAATCCAGCAAACCAGTATCGAGCACAGGAATAGCTTCGATAGTGGCATTTACCTGTAACAGCGTATTCCAATGTTTTAAGCTTTCTGGTACGGCTTTGTGCTCTGTCGCGCCATACAGTAATAACGTCTCTGGCCCGGCCAAGCCATGTGCCCGGATAGCTTGCAACGCTGAGATAACTGAGGTTTGAATCCCTTCGGTGGCTCCCGAGGTAAAAATAATATCGCCATTATCAGCACCTAACAACAAACGAGCCAAACTGCGGGTTTGCTCCAGCGCAGCTTTAGCTTTAATGCCTGTACTATGGCTGCTGCTTGGGTTACCAAAATCTTGCTGCATAGTTTGCAGTACTGCGGCCGCGGCACTCGCAAGTACCGGCGTGGTAGCGTTATTATCCAGGTATACTTCACTGAGCGTTCTACCGCGTTGAATAGGCGCAGACATGATATTTATTCCTCTTTTCCGGTCGCAAATACGCTTTATAACTATTAGCTATATCTTATAACACTTTGTCTGTAGCGCCCAGCGCTTGCTTAAAAATAAAAAAGGCCGCAATACCATCAGTATGTGCGGCCTTTTTTAACATAACAGGAATTACTCTATCAGATCGCGCGGGATCTGTGGCCGCAACTCTAACCATACTTTGCCGCTTTCAATACCATATTTACGCACAGCCATCACAACTTCATCATGTTTCCCGGCCTGGGCGAGCATCTTAAGTTGCTCGTAATACCGCCGTGCCAGTTCACGTGCCGCTGGGTGCGAAAAATAAAAACGAGCAATTTTGTTATACAAACCGCGAAAACCGTTAAGAATTAACACATAAATGCGGTTAGACGAATGTAAGGCTAGTTCATGGTTTAAATTATAATCAAACTCAGCAAAGGCTTCTGGTGTATCAGCCAAGGCTTCTGCGCCAGTAAGCGCATCAATTACTTGTTGTTGATGCGTTTTTATTGCGCCACGAATATAAATCGCGCTGATATTAGTTCGGGCGGATAACAGTTCGTCAACCAGATCAGGCATTCTTTCTTCATCTAAACGCGCCAGCGTTTCCAGAATATTTAAACCCGAGGTTTCCCAAAAATTATTTACTTTGGTTGGCTTACCATGCTGAATGGTTAACCAACCATCGCGGGCTAAACGTTGCAACACTTCACGCAAAGTGGTGCGTGTTACGCCAATCAACTCAGACAATTCACGCTCGGCTGGTAAAATTGAACCTGGGGCAAATTTACCGTTCCAGATAGAATCAACAATGTACTCTTCTGCAAAGCCAGCAGGGCTTTGCGCTTTAATCAGGTTGGTCATGCGGAGCGATCCGTCTCATTAATATCAGCAAATAATTCACTGATTGTACCAGAGCCAAAGCAGTTAACAAGTCACCGTGTAAAATTCGCTTTACTTGAGCAGCATACAGCAGGTTGTGTATTGGCTTGAAATACCTTAGATTAGTCGACTTTCCTGAACAATATCATGCGGAAATCGCTATGTTTCGAGCGCTAAAATCTCTATCCGTAAAACGTTGGCCTTGGCTACTCTTGGCTTTAACTGCCCTGTTGTTGCTGGCAACAGGCTTATATTTTCAATATAGCCTCAACTATCAGCCCTGTATTAAATGTATTTATGTGCGAGCCGCCTTTGCTGGGGTACTACTGGCAGCCATACTGGTCGCATGTGCTCCACGTCAGAGCTTACTGCGCATAATGGGTATTTTAGCCTGGTTAGCCGCGGCAATTTATGGCACGTTGCAAGCACAAGAGCTGGTAAACATCGAACAAATTCTTGCTAGCGGTGGTTTTACTACCTGTGCTTTATTTGCCGATTTTCCAGCTTGGTTGGCTTTAGACAAATGGTTTTCTGCAGTATTTGCAGTAACCGGTACCTGTGGTGGAGTCGATTGGCAATTTGTAGGATTCACGATGGCAGAGTGGAGTCGGTTTATTTTAGCGGCCTATGCGCTGGTGGGTTTGTTAGTATTATTTAGTCAATTTACTAAACCTAATAAAAACCCTTATATGTAATCTGATGTCCGTAAACCCAGCTGGTTAGCTGGGTTTACGTCATTAAGCATGATCAGACCTTGTAGTTACTGACCAATTGATCTAACTCGGTAGCCAGCGCATTTAATCGCTCGCTGGTAGCAGAAGCGCTTCGGGTACCCTCAGCCGTTTCCTCTATTACCACCACAATTTGATGCACGTTCTCATTAATTGCCCCTGAAACATGAGTTTGCTCTTCTGCTGCTGTGGCAATTTGCGCGTTCATATTGTTAATGGTGTTCACTGCAGTGCTAATTTGATTAAGCGCCAGCTCTACCTGGCGGATCTCATCCACACTGCTTTGACTGCTTTGCTTTAAGTTACTAATCAGCTCAATAGCCCCCTTGATGCCCGCTTGCAGCCGTTGAATCATTTGCTGAATTTCCTGAGTGCTCTTTTGCGTACGACTGGCTAAAGTACGAACTTCGTCAGCGACTACCGCAAACCCCCGACCGGCTTCACCGGCACGCGCTGCCTCAATGGCTGCGTTCAATGCCAGTAAGTTGGTTTGCTCTGCAATGCTGCGAATAACATCTAGCACACCACCAATGCTGTCAGATTCTTTGCTGAGATCCGCAATAACCGATACACCATGAGTAACCTGCTCAGCTAAACCATCGATAACCCGCACTGTTTTTAGCAAGGTTTGTTTAGAATTACCGACAAGGTCTTCAGCGTCAGCGGCAGCACTGGACGCTCGCATAGCGCTGTCGGCAACTTCTGTAGCAGAGGCCGCCATTTCGTTCATCGCGGTGGCAACCTGATCACTTTCTGACTGCTGGCGTTGCACGCCTTGTTCAGCCTGGCGCATAATTTTATTAAGATCGTTCGCACTTAAATTAAGTGTTGAAGTAGAACCTGCTACCTGAGCAACCAAATCGCGCACCTGACTGGCAAAGCGGTTAAAAGCTTGCGCCAACTGTGATAATTCATCATGTCCTTCTACCGCTAAACGATGCCGTAAATCACCACCGCCCTCTGCAATATCGGTCATCGCACTTACTGCCGATTTTAGTGGCAAAATAATACTGCGAACCACCACCAGCGCCAATAACATAATAGCAATTAGTGCAATAGTCGCCGCACCTACTGAACTCCATAAGCTGGTCGTCAAAGACTCATCCGCTCTGTTTTGCATAATAGCAACTTGTTTATCTAAGCTATCTATCCAAAAACCGGTACCCAGCATCAACCCCCATTTACTAAGCTCTTCAGCATAACCGAGTTTCGGATCGGTGGTGCTGGTCTCAGCATTATTCCAGTGATAATAGAGGTAGCCTTTGCCACTGCGGGCGGCGTTCCATAAACCGCGGATCACTTCAACGCCATTAGGATCTTTCAAATCCATCAGGTTTCGTCCCTGCAATGCCGGATTAGCGGCATGCACCAGATTGATACCTTGCTGATCATACACAAAGAAGTAACCCATACTGCCGCTATCATCAAAACGAAGTTGACGCAGAATATCGAGTGCCTGAGCTTTAATTTCTGGGTTAGTGCTGGCATCAGGTGCGTTATAAAGATGTGCTATCGCGCTCCTTCCAAGTTGTAAGTAGTTCTTAATAACGGCTTGTTGATTTTGCTGGAACATTTCCTCAAAGCTTTCAACACCTTGCTGCCCAAGTTGCTTAGTCTGATACAAGCTGAAACTCACTAGCAGAATTGCTAACAAAGTACTGGGTAATAAAGCCAGCAGTAAAATTCGGGTTTGGATAGTTAAATTTGCCATAGAGTGCTCTCGGTAAGCTGTTTATTGTTATCGCGATCTATCTGATTATAATGGAAATATAAAAAAGCGCTTTCAAACAGCAAATAATTTTACTAGATGATAGTCGAATGCTATACAAAAAAGCCGGACATTAGTCCGGCTCAATCTGCAACATATTAGCCTTTACAGGATGGCCAATAGTTCTACATCAAAGACCAGGGTGCTAAACGGGGCAATGGCATTACCAGCACCACGTTCGCCATAAGCCAGGTTATGAGGTACAAACAGACGTAACTTAGAGCCTACCGCCATCAGTTGCAGTGCTTCGGTCCAACCGGCAATAACGCCCGATACCGGGAACTCGGCAGGTTCGCCACGCTGATAAGAACTGTCAAACACCGTACCATCGATTAAAGTACCGTGGTAGTGGGTACGTACTGTAGATGCTGTCGTTGGTTTTTCACCTTCAGCAGCAACCAAAACTTCATACTGTAAGCCAGACGCTGTTACCGTTACTTCTGCACGCTTAGCATTTTCAGTTAAAAACAGCTCACCGGCTTCGGCTAAAGCTTCTGCTTTCTCGGCTTCAGCAGCTTGCATACGCTCGCTAATCACACCGAAAGCGGCACGAATTTGCTCGTCTGTCACTTCTGGTGCTTGCTCGTTATAAGCTGCAGCTAAACCTGCTGCCACTGCCGTAATATCTAAACCATCAAAGGGGCGATCAGCTAATTGCTGGCCCATTTGTAAACCAATACCGTAACTCGCGTGTTGTTCTAAGGTGGTAAATTTTGACATGAGGTCCACTTATTTTTGGCTGGTGAAACAAGATACCAGCAGGGTTAAAAATTAAACTTATAGTACGCTATTAGGCAGCAAAAGTCTTGTCTGACTGCTGTAATTGCTGCCAAACGGTGCGAACTTGCAGCTCATCCAACGCTGTGAGCTCACCCTTTTCAACAGCATCAGATAAGCTTCGCTCAACCTGTGCAATGAGCGTAGCAGTGCTAAAGGGTTGCTCCGTTAGCTGTAAAGTGCCGACGACTAAATCAACATGGCCGCGCAAATAGCCAGCAGCAAAGAGTTCGTCGTCGGTCGCCACAGGTACAAGTTGATCAAAATAATCTGCCGCGTGCTGAATAAAACGCTCAGTTTGGGTATTATCATTCATTTTAATGGTCATCCTCATAGCCAAGGCGATACATCACATAGTCGTTGTAGCCGGTCAGTACACTGAGCAGCCCCTGTAATTCACGATCTAATGCCGGCTCGCCGGTATCGGCTAACAGTGGCCGTCCTGCGAGTTGTTGTAATTTCGTTTTTGTGGCCAACAGCAGAATATTATCGCGGCCTATCGCCCGAATCACCGCAGGTGATAGTTGTTGATTACCGCGGCCAAACACATGGCCCTGACCACCGATTAACGTCATGATGAGTTTGCTGGGATAGCCTGTTACCAACTCGAGTAATTGGCTGGCGGTGACATCTTTAGCCAGCAATTGGCCATTTTCGACGACATCGACACCTAATAAGGTGTTGTCTAAGCCAAGCTCAGCCATCACGGCGGCGACGGTAGAACCGGATCCCATCACATAACGTACGTTATCTTCCAATTGGCTCACCACATAGGCAGCTAAGTCATCCAGCACCAACTCTTCAGATTCTTTACCCGCCATTTTAACACTTTGTACATAACGCAGTTCGGCGGGTATCCGCATTTCACCATAGCGTCGCGCCTTCACCACACCGTCACGAAAGGCGGCTTCATCAATATCCATTACCGCAGCCTCTTGCTGGCTAACCAACTCACCGGCAACTAGCTTTGCTAATAGTTTACCTGCGGCTAACGGTGAAATGGCATAAACGCCAGAGTGAATTTTACAGCCTGCGGGGATACCCAGTACCGTGGTGCTCGCAGCCACTATGCTACAGATATTGCGGGCAGTACCATCTCCACCGGCAAACAGTAACAGGTCGACACCTTCTGCAGCCATGACACGCGCGGCTTGCTCGGTATCAGCGGCTTGTGTAGGTATTCTTTCGGGGGTGTAACAACATATATAGTCAAACCCTAGTTCCCGACACAACGCTTCGCCCATTTCACCGGCTACCGTGACAATCTGTACCTTATCGCGCAGCGGCAATAATTGGCTTAAACAAATTTTTGCACGCTGTTCTGCCATGGGCTGAGCACCTAGCGCCAGCGCTTGATCTGCTAAATTATCGCTACCTTTTAAACCAACGCTGCCCCCTAAACCGGCAAGCGGGTTAATAATAAGTCCTAACCGAAACTGCTTTGTCATACCGATACGTGTCCAAACGGCTTGTTTTAGATTACAAGCTGGATTTTCAATGCGCGCATTGTACCTGCTAAGCAGCACCTTGCCCAGTGTTGACAACGCAGGCATAACCAACCGAACAGCCAATAGGGCTGTTGCAACAGCAACAACACTGCTCTACATTAGAGCCTGTATTAGTTATCAGAAGCGAAACTTTATGCCGTCTATCACCGAGCAGTTTAGCCAGCAACAGCGCGCTTTTTATGCAGAGCCCTACCCAAGTTTCCGCCTCAGGCAACAACGGCTACAACAACTTACCCTGGCGTTAAAAATGCACGCCTCTGCTTTATGTGAGGCCGTTTCAATTGATTTTGGTCATCGTAGTGTCGATGAAACACGTCTGTTAGAAATAACGCCATGTCTGCAAGGATTAAAATATCAATTAGCGCACCTAAAAAAATGGATGCGTCCAGAAAAGCGCCGGGTGCACTACACCTTTGCTCCTGCCAGTAATAGTGTTTTGGCTCAACCATTGGGTGTTGTCGGCATAATAGTTCCCTGGAATTATCCTATTTTTCTGGCGCTGGGGCCGCTGATGGCTGCCATTGCCGCCGGTAATCAGGCTATGCTAAAACTCTCTGAGTTTACTCCTGCCACCAATGCTGTTCTACGCACCCTCTGTCAACAGGCGCTGGGCGATTGCGTCACTGTTATCGAAGGCGATGCCGCTGTTGCCGCTCAATTTGCGGCACTGCCCTTTGATCACATACTCTTTACCGGTTCAACAGCGGTAGGTTATAAAGTGATGCAAGCGGCAGCGGTCAATCTTACTCCTGTTACCCTAGAGCTGGGCGGTAAAAGCCCAGTGTTAATAGCGCCTGATGCAAACCTTGCCCGTATTAGTGAACGCTTACTTTTTGGTAAAACAGCCAATGCCGGTCAAACCTGTGTGGCGCCAGATTATGTGTTAGTGCCACAAGCCATGCAGCAAGCATTGGTTGCGCAATTACAAGCAGATTTTCAGCGGTTTTACCCTGATTTTCCAAATAGCAAAGATTACAGCGCCGTGATAAATGAGCGGCAATATCAACGTCTACAAAAGCTACTGGCACAGGCGCATTCTGCAGGTGCTGAACTTATCCCTTGTGCTCAAGCTGATACAACCAGCAACAGGATAATGCCACTCACATTGGTGTTAAATGCCCCTGCTGACAGTCTAATACTACAGGAGGAGATCTTTGGCCCGGTATTGCCCATTATTCCTTACAACAGTATGGAAGAGGCCTTGACCTATATTCGGCAGCGACCAAAACCACTGGCGCTCTATCTGATGAGCGATGAGCAAAAGCTGATCCAACAGGTACTTACCCAAGTTCAGGCGGGTGGCGTGTGTATTAACGACACGCTATTACATGTAGCACAGGATGATTTACCCTTTGGCGGGGTGGGCCCTTCTGGTTTGGGGCACTATCATGGCCCCGAGGGCTTTAAGCGTTTTTCGCACTTAAAAGCTATCCATAAAAAAGGCCGCTTTAGCAGCAGCCGCTTTATCTATCCGCCTTTTAACCGCCCGCTGTTTCGCGCACTGTTAAACTGGCTTAGCCGTTGACGCCTGACGCTTCGCGATCCTTCGCAATATAAAGCTTAGTCTGCCCGCGGCATTTGTCGCGGTAAGCTAATGGCTAACAGCATCGCAAAAAAGGCAGCCACAGCCGCCAGCACATAGGTTTGGCTGGCACCCACGCCATTCTGCCAGCTAATACCAGCAATATATGCCCCGAGCGCCCCGCCGCCGCCATAAATAATACCGGCATAAAACGCCTGCCCGCGACCACGCTGTGCTTTTGGGAAAAACTGCTGAATAAACTGCATGGCACAGCTATGGGCAATAGCAAAGCTACCAGCATGCAGTAGCATACTAAGCGCCAGAGCCAGTGGCGAATGCGCTAAAAAGGCCACCATTAACCAACGCACCACCGTTAAACCATAACAAAGTGCCAACAAACTACGAAAACGATAGCGGTTTAAAATAGCACCAGCGTAATAGAATGCCACGATCTCTGCTAACACTGCTACGCCGATAAAAAGCCCGGTGACCGTGCCGCTGTAGCCTAAATCACGGCTATACAACGTAAAAAAACCATAAAAAGGAGCAAAACTCATTTGTAATAAAAAGGCCGCCCCCATAAAGAGCCAGAGCACCTTACTGGAAAACAGTTCAGTAAAAGACATCTTGCGCTGTAAACTTGCTGGTGCAACCGGCATAGCAGGCAAATTTAACAGGCTGACTAACAGTAATAACAAAAACAAGGTGGCAGTAGCAGGCATAAACTCGCTACCAAACTGCTGATAAAGCCAGCCGCCAAGCATCACTAAAATAATGTAGCCAACACTGCCAAAGGTACGAATTTTACTATAGGCACCGGCATCATCATTTAAAGCATGGAAGGTACAGACTTCTAATTGCGGTAAAATGGCGGTCCAGAAAAAGCTAAAAAAGGCAAAACCCAGCAGTAACGGCCAAAAACCGGCATCAATAAAGCTGCTAAACCAGGCCAGAATGGCTATAGCGGCTCCCAAACGCATAATACGCAGTGGTTCTGCGGTACGGTCAGCCAGCGTTCCCCACAGGGCAGGACCGACAATACGGGTAGCGGTAACCAGCGCCAGTAATAAGCCAATTTGCGCAGAGTCGAACCCCCGGCCATCCAAAAATAAACCAAAATAGGGCACAAAAATGCCCAGTACCCCAAAATAAGCGAAATAAGCCAGCGACAAGGCTGGCTTAGCAGATAATCTTTGCAAAGGTTTCTCGTTAATCTAGCTGTTGTTGTCGTGCTATGGCGGCAATATCCGGCGTACTCACCTGCACACCGGCATTTTGTGCTCTGTGGCGCAGCAGATGATCGAGTAACACGATAGCCAACATCGCTTCGGCTACCGGTACCGCACGAATACCTACACAGGGATCGTGCCGGCCTTTAGTAACGATATCAACCACTTCCCCCGCCGTATTGATACTTTTACCCGGAATACTGATACTGGAGGTGGGTTTAAGCGCCATACTGACCAGTAAATCCTGACCGCTGGAAATACCGCCTAAGGTGCCGCCTGCATGGTTGGCACTAAACCCCGTTGGGGTTAGTTCATCGCGCCCAGTAGAGCCCAATTGTTCCACCACCGCAAAACCATCCCCTATCTCCACCGCTTTTACCGCGTTAATACTCATCATGGCATGGGCAACGTCGGCATCTAAACGGTCAAATACGGGCTCACCCAAGCCCACCGGCATCCCTGTTGCCACCACATTAACGCGGGCACCAACTGAATCACCGGCTTTTTTTAGCTGGCGCATATAGTCATCCAGCGCTTCTAGCTTAGTGGGATCTGGAAAGAAAAAAGCATTATTTTCAACTTCTGCCCACTGTAATTGCTCAGCTTTTATCGGCCCAAGCTGTGCCAGATAACCGCGAATTTCAATACCACAGTGCTCTTTTAAATACTTTTTCGCGATAGCGCCTGCCGCTACCCTAACAGCGGTTTCACGCGCAGACGAGCGACCACCACCACGATAATCACGCAAGCCAAATTTGTGCCAGTAAGTATAGTCGGCATGCCCAGGTCTAAATTGGGCCTGTATAGTGGAGTAGTCTTGCGAGCGCTGATCGGTGTTTTCAATCAATAAACCAATGCTGGCACCCGTAGTCGTGTCGTTAAAGACGCCAGAGAGGATCTTGACCGAGTCTTCTTCACGTCGGGCGGTGGTATAGCGCGAGGTCCCCGGTTTACGCCGGTCTAAGTCCAGTTGTAAATCTTCTGTAGTGAGTGTCATCCCTGGCGGGCAACCATCAATGATGCCCCCTATCGCCGGGCCATGGCTTTCGCCGAAGGTGGTGACTTTAAACAGTTGCCCTATGCTATTACCTGCCATCGCTATTTCCTGTCATCTTTATGCTTGAACCTTTATTGGCTAGGCTCCGTCTTTGCTACCAGCGCCATAAACCAAGCGCAGGTTTTATTCAAACCAATGCTGATTGTCGATAAGGTCCTGCTTACTCAGTGTAAATACCCCTAAACCGCCAGCTTTAAATTCTAACCAGCGAAATGGGACGTCTGGATATCTATACTGCAATTCAACCATACTATTGCCCACTTCACAAACTAAAATGCCGTTGTCGCTAAGATGCGAAGCCGCATCGCGCAAAATTTGCCGGGTTAAGGCTAAACCGTCATGGCCAGAGGCCAAACCCAGCTCGGGTTCATGGCGGTATTCATCGGGCAGGTCCGCCATATCCTCAGCATCGACATAAGGCGGGTTTGTAACAATCAAATCATATTGCTGGCCGTTAAGGGCGCTAAAACCGTCGGATAATACTGGAAAGACCCGCTCCTGTAGCTGATGTTCGCTAATATTCAGGTCGGCTACCGTTAACGCCTCTTCACTGATATCTACCGCATCGACCTGCGCGTCTGGAAAGGCATAGGCACAAGCAATAGCAATACAACCCGAGCCAGTGCACAGATCTAAAATCTGTGTTGGTGCAGTGCCCGCAGGTAATACATTGGCAAATTTGTCGTTAATCAGCTCAGCAATAGGTGAGCGTGGAATAAGCACCCGCTCATCAACATAAAAAGGCAAATTGCAAAAGTAAGCCTGATGCGTCAGATAAGCTGCCGGTATACGTTGCTCAATACGCTGCTGTAGTATTGCAACAAAAGCCTGGCGTTCAGCCTTATCTAACTTAACGCTCAATAACTTATCATCGGTCAAAGGGGGTAAATATAAGACATGCGCTAACAGTACGGCAGCCTCATCCCAGGCATTATCAGTACCATGACCAAAGTACACACCCGCCTGATGAAAGCGGCTGACGGCCCAGCGCAGCCAATCATGCACCGTAAGCAAATCGGTCAACGTATGCTGTAGTTGCTCAGGATCAAAAGGTGATAGCGGCTGCTCAGTCATGGTATGCTGCACTCCAGAATTTAGATAATATTGATTAGACGTTCGCGCATGCAGAAAAAGCACTCCCCTGCTCACACAGTAGCAAAATTGCAAACTAGCCCACCGGATCCGGACGATCTGGCGCTGTTTCGCGACTTTGTTGCCGGCACCCGCCCCCTTGAGCAAGACAAGATAGCGCCAGTTGTGAAACGCAGCAAGCAAAAACGCCCTGCAGCGACCAGTAACAGCTCAACTGCTGAAAAGCTGTTCTTTTTTTCTGATGAGTTTGAAGTTTTTGCTGAGACTCAAGGTACATTATCTTATGTGCAAAATGGCGATGATCCGCATTTGGCCGGGCGCTTACGCCGGGGTGAACTTGAACCGCAAGTGGTGCTGGATTTACATGGCATGACGGCGCAACAAGCGAAAACCGAACTGGCCGGTTTACTTAACTACTGTGAGCAACAGCAACTTAACTGCGCCTGTGTGGTGCATGGTAAAGGGCTGGGGATTTTAGCCCGCAAGGTACCAAACTGGCTTATTCAGCACCCCAATGTGCGGGCTTTTCACACCGCCCCACGCAGTTGGGGTAAACATGGCGCCTTGTTGCTATTACTGAAAATTAACCAAAGCACCGAACAGCAATTTCGCGAACTTACCAGACGCTAATACTATACCGGCTGCAATAAACTCAATTCTAACGGCGAGTTGCGTTCAAGTAGCTTGCCCCCTCGTGCCGTGGTGTAACCAATACAGCAAAGTGACGCAGTACTGAAAATAGGTGCTTGCCCCGGCATGGTAAACGCTTCGACTAAAAAGCTGACTAATGGCATATGAGAGACCATCAAAACTCTGGCATCGGGCTCTGCGGCGAGCAACAGATCCAGTCGCTGCTGCAGTTTTACTGCAGAAGCCTCTGGCACCAACTCAGGCAAAACCTCAAGTTTGGCACCTTGCGGTAATCTCTCTAACATCAGCGCTGCCGTTTCACGGGCTCTAACATAGGGGCTTACCCAGACATAATCAAAAGCAGGGTAGGCCTCTGAGAACCAAAGCGCCATTTGTTGCACTTCGTGACGACCATGTTCAGTGAGCGTGCGCTGGCTATCTGTTGCTGCCAGGGGCTGTGCCTCGCCATGTCGCATGATGACGACGTTTATCATAAAAATGTTACCATACTGCTGTGTCTGTCCCGTTCCGTCCGCTGTTTATCAAATAAGCATGCGACAGGTGAAAATAGTGCGCTATGATAAAGAAAGTCTTTCGACAGTGTAACTGCTATTAAAGCATAAGATAGCGCTTGGTTATTACTTATCGCTATCAAACTTTGGTCTGATAAGCATCCGGATAAATTAAGGAACCCCTTTGCAGCACGCTAAGCTCATTAAAAGCCCAAATGATCCAAAACAATACCAATACCTGGTGCTAGCAAACGGCTTGAAGGTGGTATTGGTACATCAGGCTGATAGCGAAAAAAGCGCGGCGGCACTGACGATTAATGTTGGTCATTTTGATGATCCTTCAGAACGTGAAGGGTTGGCACATTTTTTAGAGCATATGCTATTTCTGGGGTCTAAAAATTATCCTGATGCCGGAGATTTTCAGCACTTTATCAGTGAGCATGGTGGCAGCCATAACGCCTGGACAGGCACTGAGCATAGCCATTTTTATTTTGATATTGAACATCATAGCTTTAATGGCGGCCTTGCCCGATTTGCAGATATGTTTAGCGCGCCCCTGTTTACCGCCAGTTATGTTGAAAAAGAACGGCAATCGATAGAGGCTGAGTTTTCGATGAAGCTTAAAGACGATAGTCGCCGCATTTATCAAGTACATAAAGAAAGCATTAACCCAGCACATCCCTTTGCTAAATTCTCTGTCGGTAACGCACAAACACTGGCTGATTTACCCAATGACAGCCTGCAGCAGGCCGTAAAGCGCTTTTATCAAGAGCAATACAGTGCCAACAGGATGACTCTGTGTTTGGTGGGGAATCAACCACTGGCCAAGTTAGCGCAGCTGGCTACGGATTATTTTTCAGATTTACCGCAGCATCTGCCGGCTAAGCCCGCTTTAACGACGCCGCTTTATTTAGCGGAGCAGCAAGGAATACAGCTTAATATCAAGCCTCATAAGAGTAGCAGCCGCTTGGTTGTTAGTTTTGCCATGCCGGATATCCATCCTTGGTATCCCTATAAGCTGGTGAGTTTTATTGCTCATTTATTGGGTGATGAAGGCGAGCATTCGCTACTAGCGTATTTGAAAAGTCGTGAACTTGTTAATCAGCTCAGTGCTGGTGGCGGTATAGATGGTAGTAACTATAAAGATTTCACCGTAGCCTTTGAGCTGACGGCGGCGGGTAAAGCACACTATCGGGATATTGTTGCGGCACTGTTTAGTAAATTGCGCTTGCTAACAGAGGCGCCCTTTCCTGAAGCCCTCTTTTTAGAACGACAACGCTTACTTAACTGGTCGTTTCAATTTTATGAACCGACCACCGCGTTGCAAACTGCCACCGATCTATCGCTGAATATGCAGTACTACCCGGTTGCCGATATCATCTATGGTGATTACCGGATGGAGCTGCCTCCAGAGGGATTATATCAACAACTGCTTGGCTATTTGCGCAGTGATAATATGCGCCTAATGCTCATCGCTGATGATGTGCCCACTAATAAAGAAGCGCGTTGGTACCACACCCCCTATAGTATTGAGTCACTACCCCAAACCTGGTTATTGCAGCTTAGCACGCAAGCAGCTAAAACAGCGCTGCGTTTACCAGCCCCTAATCGCTACTTAAAAACCGAAGTCAGCTTATTACCGTTATCAGCTCATATGACGGTGGCAAAACAGCTCGTTAATGAAACCTCACTAAGCATCTGGCATAAAGCAGATACTGATTTTCAAACCCCCAAAGGCCATATCTTTTTGCAGCTAACCTTACCCAATAGTTGTCAAACTATTGTACAACTTGCCGCATGTCGTCTTTGGGTGGAGCTGGTGCAAGATCGTTTTAACCAGCAACTTTATGCGGCAACCACGGCGGGATTAAATTACTATATCCATGTACATCGCCAGGGGGTGAGCATCCAGACTTCAGGTCTTACAGCGAATCAACTGCAATTGCTGGCTGATATTCTACAACAATTACCTGATCCCAACTTTAGCGAACAACGTTTTACAGAGCTTAAACAACAGCTTTGCCGGCATTGGCAAAACAGCAGTAAAAATAAACCTGTTGCCCAGTTATTTAGCCAATTATCCGCTTTGTTACAGCCGCAAAATCCAGAGCTAGCGCTGTTAGAAAGTACCTTGCAAGAGCTAAGCTTTGCGCATTTCCAACAATTTCAACAGCAATTATTACAACATCAACATCTCGAAGCCTTATTGGTTGGCAACTGGCCAGCATCCGCAGCTGAATACTTAAAACTATTATTACAGCAATGGCAGCAGCAACAGGCAAGCTATGGCAGTGCTATACCGGCCCGCCAGCATAGCATTGCCAATCTGGGTCCGGTATGGCTGAAAAGTGCTAATGATGAGCAAAGTGATCATGCCTTGGTTATCTATCTGGCAGCACAAGAAAAAAGCGCCGGGCAAATGGCCTGTTTTATGCTAGCCAATCACGTAATGTCACCACGTTATTTTCACCAACTTAGAACCGAGCAACAGCTGGGGTATTTAGTGGGTACGGGTTATGTGCCTATCAATACATTACCTGGCTTAGCTTTTTATATTCAATCACCCAATCACCCTGCCCCGACGCTATACCACGCAACGGTAACGTTCTTTCGGGAATTTTTGCAGCAGGTACAACAACTGAAAAATGACGAGTTCTGTACTTTTAAACAAGGTTTGTTAGCACAGCTGGCCGAGCGCGACACCAGTTTAAGTGCCCGTGCCAAACGCTTATGGCTGGCCTTGGGGCAAGGCGATTATCAATTTAGCTTAACCAGCCAAATTCAGCTAGCATTGCAAACCTTAGCCAAGCAAGATTTCATCGACTTTTTGGAAAAATTATTAGCAGCAGACTACGACGTCTTATTTTTAGCCACTGACCCAGCACCATTGCAAAGTTATGTAAAAACGATGAATAAAAATCAACTCACTAAAATATTAAGCCGTAGTTGAAATTGCTTTTGACAGCCTTGCCAATCTTCGTTAAGTTAAGCTAACTTGCAGTATATAAAAATAATAATGTGCGCTATCTAATAATCTTGCTCTTTAGCCTAATCACACTGGCTGTTTTTTCGTGGCCACTTGCCGCGGCGGTGTTTTCTTGGCAACAAATCCAACCAGTTATGCTATATAGCTTACTAGCATTAGCTATTGCAGCGTTACTGCTGGCGCAATTTAGCCTGGTGCGAATGCGCAGGTACCATAAAGCATTAGCCAAAAGTGAAGAACGCTTACGCTTGTCCATTTGGGGCAGTGGCGACGAGCTTTGGGATTGGGATCTGGAGTCCGGTGAAGTCTATCGCTCAAGCAGTTGGTTAGAAGCCGTCACCACTGAGGTTGCTTTAAAAGATTTTCCACCCAACAAAAACCTGATCCATCCACAAGATGTAGAACGCGTTGCTAACGCCTTGTCACAACACCTTGCCGGTAACAGCCCTTTCTTTGAAGCTAGCTATCGTTTATTGACAGCAAAAGATAATTATCTCTGGGTATTAGACCGCGGTAAGGTCGTTGCTTATAACGACGAAGGTAAAGCCCGTCGCATGACCGGCACGTTGAAAAATATCAGTCAACTCAAGCAGGCTGAAGCGCGCATGCAATTATTCTCACGCTGTTTAGAGAATATCTCTGATGCCGTTGTCATCTGTGACACCAAATTTAATATCATTGAAGTCAACCCGGCATACAGTAGTCTTACTGGCAAAAAACGGGACCAAGTATTACAAAGCCGCTTTACGCTTACGCTTTACCCAACCCGTTTTATGCAAGATATCGAAAAAACCTTGGTAAAACACAGCAGGTGGAGTGGCGAAGTTCGTGAACTGAAAACTAATGGTGATTACTATCAGGCAGAGCTGACCTTTGATGTGATTAAGGATGAACAAGGCTCAATTACTCAATATGTTGCCGTTTTTTCAGACATATCAGACCGCAAGCGCAGAGAAGCTGAACTCAGCCGCCTAGCCAACAGTGATACACTGACTGGCTTACCTAATCGCGCCGTATTTATGACTAAACTGGCCAGCCTGGTGACGAATACAACCGAACACGCCTTGCTGGTATTTGATTTAGATAATTTTAAAAAAATTAATGATTCGCTCGGCCATGAACTGGGCGATACCCTGTTATGTAAATTGGCTGAGCGCTTGCACAACAATAAAGTATTCCGGCAAAAACTATACCGTCTTGGCGGAGACGAATTTGCTATTTTGCTAGACAATACCAACGATATTCATGCTATTACCAGCGTAGCCAAGCTACTACTGCAACAAATCAATAAAGCCTTTGCGGTTGATCAGCATGAGTTAGTCGTTACCAGTAGTATCGGTATCGTCTTATTCCCGGAAGATGGTAAAGATCCGCAAGCCCTGTTGCGCAATGCAGATACTGCCATGTACCACGCCAAAAATGCGGGCGCTAACCGTTATTTATTTTTTAACGACACCATGAATAAGCAGGCAGTAAAGCGGCTACAAATTGAGAATTTGATCCGCCATGGTTTAAAAGAAGATTATTTTACCGTTTATTATCAGCCAAAAATGGATTTACTGACCGGCAAAATTGTCGGTATGGAAGCGTTGGTGCGCTTTATCACGCCCAAAGGGGGCTTGATTAGCCCTGGTAGCTTTATCCCCGTCGCAGAAGAAACGGGGCAAATCGTCGATATTGGTACCGTAGTGCTGCGTAAAGCCTGTCTGGATGTGAAACGCTGGCTAGACCAAGGATTGTTTCATGGTCGGGTCGCCGTAAATCTTTCAGCAAAGCAGTTTATGCTGCCATTTTTATGTGATCAAATTGACGATATTCTGCAACAAACCAACCTGGCGTCTTACCATCTGGAGTTAGAAATCACCGAGGGTACAGTCATGGAGTCGCCAAAACTTGCTATTGATACAATGAAAAAGCTGCGCGCTCGTGGTATTCACTTGGCAATGGATGATTTTGGCACCGGCTATTCGTCTTTAGCTTACCTTAAGCAATTTCCGCTTAACACACTAAAAATAGATAAAGCTTTTATTGATGATATGAGCAGCGCACGCGGCCGTAATATGGTAGATACCATTGTAACCATTGCACATAACTTAAGTTTGAGCGTTGTCGCCGAAGGGGTCGAAACACACGAGCAGCTCGAGCAACTACGCAAACTGCGCTGTGAAATTATTCAGGGCTACTATTACAGTAAACCGCTGTCTGCTGACGATTTCGCAGCCTTTTTAATGGCGCAAAAAAAACAGCGCCAGCCATTAATTTCAGTTTAATAAAAAAAGCCCGTTAGGGCCTTTTTTATTCAGTGTCGGTTTCTACGTAGGAGAAATCGTCGGAACCATCGGCAATACGTTTTTTGCCGAACACCGTATGAAATTTCCGCTTTTCAGCCAAGCGCTGCTTATACTTAAGCCAGGTTTTCTCAAATACTGTAGTGGCCTCAGATTCGCCGCGGCAGACCAGCAGAAAACGCTGCTCTTCCTCATTAATGGGCTCTCTTAATCCTTGCTCCAGTTGTTGCATTGCTAAACCATGTTTCTCTAGCAAATTGCCTTCTGCCAGAGTAAAGCGCCCGGACCGGGTAAAGCCACGTGGGAAATTCCGGTCATCGAAAAAGCGACGATTAGCGACAAAACTTTGCTGCATCACTTTTTTCCTCTCATGTCGTTGAATATCAAGCTAGCCAGTTTAAACTGTGCGGAGTATGGTTAACAAAATTCCTGTCGTAAAACAAAAATTTTTTATTGTTACGATAAAAATAAATAAGGATGCATTTTGGATACAGAGTTACTGAAAACCTTTTTGGAAGTGCAACGTACCCGGCATTTTGGCAAGGCAGCAGAAAACCTCTATTTAACCCAATCGGCAGTCAGCTTTAGGATCCGCCAACTGGAGCAACAACTTGGGGTGAACCTCTTCGTCCGGTATCGTAATAACATTCAGTTGACCGCAGCTGGCGAGCGCTTGCTCCCTCATGCACAAACGGTGTTAAGCGCATTACAACGGGCCCGGCACGATGTTGCCCTTAGCGCGCAGCAGCCCAGACAACTCGCTATGGCCGCGCCCACCACCATTTGGGATGCATTACTACTCAACACTTTTATCGACGTACAACAGCAAAAACCGGAATTGAGTTGGCGCACAGATCATCTTACTCGCGAGACATTAACCCGGCAGCTCCTCGAGCATCAGTTAGATTTAGCCATTTTATTCGACCCACCGAAGACTGATGAGATTAGCATAGAGAAGCTTTGCGAAGTACAGCTGATTGCTGTGACCAGTTGCACTGATGAGAGATTGACAGACTTAACGTCACAGCCCTATTGCTATGTAGACTGGGGTAGCACCTTTGAGACCCTGCATGGCCGCTTTTTTATTGAAAAGGCTCCAGTAAAACTACGCTGTTCCAGCGCCCATTTAGCGCTCAGCTGGTTGTTACAGGCTCCAGGCAGTGCTTACTTGCCAGAAATGATGGTAAAAAAACACCTTGCACAAGGCAGCTTGCGACAGCTCAGCGCAATGCCAACTATAGCGTTGGAGCTCTATGCCGCTTACTTAACTGATAACCAGTACAATCAAGAGCTACAGGCTGTGGTCGGCCTGCTACAACAACAATTTACCACGGCTCAGTTAAGTAATGCCTAGGACATGCCCTAGCTCACTAAGGTCGAAAAAGACTGGCATTTTTAACACGAGCCCGGTGAATCGCCAAGCGTTTGTAACTATTAAATAAGGGTAACAGCAAGGGGCCTGTAAATAGCGCTGCTACAGCCCATTGTAGCGCGCGCATGCCGCTACGTAACGCAGCAATATAAACCCCAATGACAACCATTAACCAAATAACAGGCACCATTAACACCTAAACCCCCTTGGAATACAACCCAATGTAAACGTAAAAGTTGCTACGCATTATATCAGAAATCTAGACGGCCAAACATTATTCTTTAGTATAAAAAAGAGCCCGCAGGCTCTTTTTTAATCGATGTTTATGACCACTATTTAGCTTGAATGATAAAAACGCTCACCTTGCTCAGCCATTTTTAATAACAGCGGACAAGGTGTAAAACGGGTACCAAAGCGCGCCTCTAGCTGACGCAAAGTGGCCACCAGGTTATTTACGCCCAGGCTGTCAATATAGCGGAATGGTCCACCCAGAAATGGCGGGAAGCCGATCCCAAAAATGGCACCAATATCACCATCCCTGGCTGAGGCAATAATACCCTCGTCCAGACAGCGCACCGCCTCATTAAGCATTTGTACGGTACAACGGCTGGCAATCTCATCGGCATTCAGTGCAGGTGCGGCAGTGACACCCAATACGCTATACACCGACTCATCAACCTGCTTTTTGCCTTTTTTCGCTGCTTTACCGTACAGATAAAACCCTTTTTCAGTTTTCTTACCCTTGCGACCATCCGCTAATAGTTTATCAAAAGCGGCGGGCGCAGCAAAACGCTCACCTAACTCGGTAGTCAGAATAGGTGAAATCTTAGCACCAACATCAATACCCACTTCATCTAGCAAAGTGACAGGTCCAACCGGGAAGCCAAACTGCACTAAGGCTTTATCAATTTTCTCTACCGGCTCACCGCCTAGCAGAATATTAGCGGCTTCATTCATATAGAGCGCTAAAATACGGTTAACATAAAAGCCAGCCCCATCTTTTACTACGATCGGCGTTTTACCTTGTCTACGGGCAAAAGCTACCGTGGTGGCAATAGTTTCCGGCGAGGTCTTATCATGAGCGATCACTTCTACCAGTGGCATTTTGTCTACCGGTGAAAAATAATGCAGACCAATCACATTCTCAGGCCGCTTCGCCTTCTCCGCAATTTTGTGAATAGGCAAAGAGCTGGTATTGCTAGCAAAAATGGTGTGTTCGCCACAGTGCTGCTCAATATCGGCAATCATTCGCTGTTTCAATTCCAGATCTTCAAATACCGCTTCGACCACCATATCGACATCATGGAAACCGCTGTAATCGGTAGTACCAGTAATTCTTAGCAATTGCTGCTGCATCTCAGCTTTGCTGATAAAACGCTTTTTAAATTTTTTATTTAAAATATCGAAGCTATATTTCAACGCGTTGCTAATGCCCTGCTCCGAAATATCTTTAATCCGCACCGGTAAACCGGCCTTGGTCGCTGTAACGTTCGCAATACCACCACCCATCAGGCCACCGCCTAATACCGCAGCTTTACGCACTTTGCGCGGTTTGGCATCGCCGGCACCGGATTCTTTTTTCATTTGGGTCGTGGCAAAGAAAATACTGCGTAGCGCGGCTGATTCTTCACTCATGCAAAGCTCACCAAAAGCTTTGGCTTCAGCGGCTAAGCCCTTCACATAGCCCTGCTCTACTCCAATTTGGATCACGTTAAGAATTTTTAACGCTGCCGGATAGTTGCCATGGGTTTTCGCCAGAGTCTGCTTAGTTGCCATGTTAAACACAAGCTTCCGCCCTGGTGCAGTTTGCTCTAGTAGCTTATTAATTAAACTCAGCTTTTTAGGTGCTGCTTTGGGCTTACCGGCCAGGGCTTTTTTAACCGCTGCCTCAAGTAGAATACTCTCTGGTACCACTTCATCTACCAACCCTAGCTTTTTCGCCTGAGCCGCGCGCAGTTGTTTGCCCGTCAAAATCATATCCAGGGCTTTTTGCACGCCGACTAACTTAGGCAAGCGCTGAGTACCGCCACTACCAGGCAGTAAACCCAGCTGCACTTCTGGCAATCCCAATACCGTTTTCGGGCTGCTGGTAGCAACGCGGGCGTGACAAGCCATTGCCAACTCTAAACCACCACCTAAACAGGGGCCATGAATAGCTGCCACTACCGGCAGGCGCAATTGCTCTAGCCGGTCAAACATTTGCTGGCCCATTTTAGCAATATTTTCTGCCTGCTCTGCCGTGGTGCAGCTATCCAGCATGCTGATATCGGCACCAGCAATAAAGGAATCTTTTTTACCGCTGATAAAGACCACTCCTTTAATGGTGCTGTCGCTGGCGATCTGCTTTAAGATCTGCTCAATTTCATCGGCAAAGGAGGCTTTAAGCACGTTCATGCTCTCGCCCGCAATATCCATGGTTAACAGGGCGACTTTATCTTCGCGTACACTTAAGGTAAAGCTTTGCGCTAGTTGCTCACTCATTATTCTGTCTCCACTATCATGGCAGCGCCGAGGCCACCTGCCGCGCAGGCGGTGGTTAATCCAATACCACCACCGCGGCGGTTCAATTCATTTAATGTTTGCACGATTAAGCGAGTACCCGTGGCAGCGAACGGATGACCATAAGCCAAGGAACCACCGTTGACGTTAAATTTTGCCATATCAATTTCACCAATGGCCTGATCCCGTCCCAGCTTTTCCTGCGCAAATTTACGGCTGGCAAACATTTTCATATTAGCGAGCGCTTGTGCTGCAAAGGCCTCATGCATTTCAATTAGCGTTAAGTCGGCCAGCGTTAGTCCTGCCCGATCAAGCGCCAGTGGTGTAGCATAAGACGGCCCCATCAACATATCGTCATACACATCTATAGCGGCAAAAGCATAACTGCGGATATACCCCAGCGGTTTATAGCCAAGTGCCTTAGCGCGGCCTTCGGTCATCATCAGCACCGCAGAGGCGCCATCCGTCAGCGGTGTGCTGGTGGCGGCGGTGACGGTGCCATGTACCCGATCAAATACCGGTTTTAATTTGGCATATGACTCGAGTTTGGAATCAAGCCGGATGTTGTTATCCATCTGCAAAAAGCGACTGTAGGGCTCAACATGCGCGGTCATTACTTCGCCAGCTAGCTTACCTGACTGCCAAGCTGCGGCCGCCAGGCTATGCGAGCGATGCGCCATTTCATCTTGTGCCGCCCGGCTAATGCCATGACTTTTTGCCATTTGTTCGGCCGTATCACCCATCGACAAGCCTGTGCTGTATTCTGCGACAGCCGGCGGTACCGGGAATAAATCTTTTAAACCTAAGCGACGGAAAATAGCTAATTTTTGACCAAAGGTCCGAGCTTTATTTAAATCAACCAGTGCACGGGCTAATTTTTTACTGACACCAATCGGCAGCACTGAGCTGGAATCGGCGCCACCGGCAATGCCGATTTGCGTGATGCCGGCCATCATTGATTCGGCAATATTCGCTACCGATTGAAAACTGGTAGCGCAAGCCCGGGTTACACTATAAGCGTCGGTATGGACCTGCATGCCGGTGCCTAACACTATCTCACGAGCGATATTGGGCGCTTCCGGCATTTGCACAACCTGACCGTATACCACTTGCTCTACTAAGGCAGGGTCTAGTTCAGAACGAATAAGTAGTTCATTGACGACTAGTTTCCCTAAGTCTAATGCTGAGACACCATGAAATTCAGTCGCTTGCTTAGCAAAAGGTGTACGTAACCCGGCAACGATAGCAATTCGTTCGCCCTGGCGAGTCGTTAGATTTATTGGCGCGGCCATAGTTATCCTCGTTAGCTGTGTTAGGCATTATCACAGGTCTGACCTCTGATATCTTAATTGATTGTAACCACTGTCAGCCAAAATTAAAACAGTTGTTTTAAAACTTAGCCTAAAGTCCGCACTATTCAAACCTCTTGTTTTCTGATGCAGGGAACCTTATAAAGGACTCACCGTCAAAGCCTAGCTGCTTTACCCAAACAGCTTTGAAGCACAAGTTTTGAAAAGCTGTTAGGATACAGGCTCTTGCTAAACAGAAATTACTTAATTAATCACTAAAAAGACAAATAACTATGGTTCAGGCATTTGCATCACTAAAATCTTATCTGGATAGTCAGGTTCTTGGGCAACCGGCACTCACCGAAGGCATCTTACTGGCGCTGTTGGCCAATGGCCACTTGCTGGTAGAAGGGCCTCCAGGTTTAGCAAAAACCCGCGCCGTTAATGCCCTGGCGCATGGCGTAGAAGGCGAGTTTCACCGTATCCAGTTTACGCCAGACCTGCTACCTGCTGATTTGACTGGTACCGACATCTACCGGCCTGAAACCGGACAATTTGCTTTTCAGTCTGGCCCTTTATTTCACAATATCATCTTAGCCGATGAAATTAACCGGGCCCCAGCCAAGGTGCAATCGGCTTTGCTAGAAGCCATGGCCGAGAAACAAGTGACGGTAGGCCGCAACACTTATAAGCTACCCGAGTTATTTTTAGTGATGGCAACTCAAAACCCGTTGGAGCAGGAAGGTACTTACCCTCTGCCTGAAGCACAGTTAGATCGCTTTTTACTGCACTTAAAAGTTGACTACCCAGATAGCAAAACTGAACTGGAAATATTACGTCTGACCCGAGCAGAAGCTCGGCATGATGCCATGGCAAAAGCCCCGCAAATTAGCCAAAATGATATTTTTGCCGCTCGCCAGGAAATTTTAAAACTGCATCTGGCAGAAAGTTTAGAACATTATATTGTGCAGTTAATTATGGCCAGTCGCCAACCTGCCGCCTACAGTGCAAAATTGGCGAGTTGGATAGGCTATGGCGCCAGCCCACGCGCCACCATAGCACTGGATCGCTGCGCCAGAGCAAGAGCCTGGTTAAATGGCCGCGATTTTGTTACCCCTGATGATATTCAGGCGGTGTTTCATAATGTGCTGCGTCATCGATTGATTCTCACCTATGCCGCTGAAGCAGAGGGCATCAGTACCGATCAGGTATTGGATGAAATCTTGCAACAGGTTGCCGTGCCTTAATGATCATGCAACACGCAAAGACAGCCGTACCGGCTGAAGTTACTACGACGCAGTGGTTAAACACCTTGCAAGCCGATGGCGTTAATTTGGCTTTGCCAGAGCTACTCTGGTATCAACGCCATACACAGCTATTAGATCTGCGCCCGACTATTGCTATTCAGAGTAAATTAGCAGGTAGTTATCTGGCCAAAAGCAAAGGCCGCGGTATGGAGTTTGACGAAGTACGGCATTATCAACCTGGTGATGATGTGCGGGCTATTGATTGGCGGGTCACCGCGCGCACCGGTAAGGTGCATACCAAGCTATTTCGGGAAGAAAAAGAACGGCCAGTATTTATCTTAACTGACTTAAGTGATGGCATGCGCTTTGGATCAACGCTACTGCTTAAATCTGTGCAGGCAGCGCACCTGGCTGCCATTA